>CACZCQ010000031.1 GCA_902779765.1 uncultured Bacteroidia bacterium | reverse complement strand
AACAGACCGGCAAGAGGACGAGGAGGGTGAATGTTTTTCGAAGATCAAGCATGGTTTGTTTCGCTGGATTCACAAAGATAGTCTTTTCCCGTCAATTGAAAAAAGAAAGATTTACCAGACGAAAGGAATCACTTTGTACTTCACCTTCTGCTTGTACTCCTTGTAACCCTCCAGTCCTTCTTCCAGGACAAGCTCCTCATTCTTGATCCGTTTGGCGATCAGCGGAATGTACAGCAACATGATCAGGAAAGAGAGGGGAGAGGCCAGCACCAGCGGCATGGCCAGGAACAGGACGGTCGTGGCCATGTACATCGGATGCCGGACGACTCCGTATAGCCCCGTGTCGATGACCTTCTGATTCTCCTGGACCTCGATGGTCCGGGACAGATAGGTGTTCTCCCGCAAAACCTCCGCGTAGAGCAGATAGCAGACCAGGAACAGTCCTGCCGATACCCAAACGGCCCAGTCCGGCAGCACGCACCAGCCAAAACGCCAATTGAGGCCCGCCACGACAAACGCGGCGACAAACAGGAGGCCGCTGAGTTTCACGACCGTCTGCTGCTCCTTCTCTTCTTCTCTGGCATTCAGCCGCTTGCGAAGCAGTTCCGGATTCTTCGCTATCATGACGAGGCCGGCGCAGAACATCGGCACGAACAGGATGCCCATCAACAGCCAGCCTTGCCAATACTGCATCGACCCAGCCGGAAGGAAGAGCAGCAGGCCGATGACGACAACCCCGAGCAGAAACTTGCCGAGGGCTTGCAGAAAGAGTTTATTCTTGTCCATAGTCGTTTTTAATTCTTAATTGTACAGACCATCAAATACTCCTCCTCGGTTTCTTTCATCACTTCGAATCCTGCCTTCTGATACAATCGGAAGGCATAATTCGCTTTCTGGGCCGACAGGGAAACCTGCGGATAACCGTCCCGCCGCAACAGCTGAAGCATTGATGGCGGTAATCCTTATAGAGGGAGATGGCCAATGACGGGATTCCGTCGGCGATATGGCCATAATCGTTCATGACCCGGGTCCAGACGGCCCCGACGACCTTCCCTTCGACCTCCGCCACCAGGCATCGGTCATCGGCCTTCATCCCGAAATCCCGGACGTATACCTGCAGGTCCTCGTTCTCGATGATGGACCTGGGCGGTGCCGGTACCCCTTTCGGAATGAAGATGGCCTCATACAGGAAGTCATTCAGCAGGGGAATCTCCTCGGGGCGTATCTCACGGATGACGAGTTTCTTCATGGAACAAAGTTAGGCACATTCCGTCATATCTCCAAGGCATAGGATGTCGGCTCCTGTGCATTATAGTGTCGAATGGAACTAACGATAGATCAATCAATTATGAATAATTGACTGGGCTTGTTTGCTCGGTCAAAATGATGGAAACGTCTGATAATCAGATCAATACATTCGACGGCCACTTGTGGTGGCATGTACGAAAAAGCCAGCCCTAAGGCTGGCCTGTTTAGTAGACCAAACACTCCGAATCTCGAATCTCCGGTTCCTGGAGGGGTTACAGGAAATCCAGGCTTTTTTGGTCAATCTGATGAGCTAAACTAAAAATACAGAGCATTTTTCGATGAGTGAGGGAAATGCTCCACATCAGATCTATGCTTTCTTGCCCATGCCTCCTTGGCAATATATAAAACTCCTTCGCTCTCATTCGCCCAGAAATCCTTTTCCTTTCCCTCGAGAACTCGTTTGAAAAAGTCTACCCCATGAATCATAGCCGTGCAACGAGCATACAAGAATGAATCATCGTGACCAATGTTCTTCTGAGTGAAAGAGTGAATAAAGTAAGGCTTGTTTAACAAGGATAGCAAATCTGCCAATGTGTCCTCGAATCTGAAAATCACGTCGTCCTCTTCTTGAGACAAGCGGATAACAGCTGCGTTGGTTTCAACTTCATATTCGGAAACTGGTCGGCAAAGAGACAGGATTTCCCAGAATAACGGATCTTGCTGGGATTCCGTCAATGTGACTGGATCCGGTCTGCCTCTTCGTTGATAAATAAAAAGAGCCACACCCGCTAAAACCAGGAGGATAATCAAAACAGTTTTGGTAGACATTATTCTCATTGTTGGATTTCACATGCATCTTTGGCAAAGATAAGAAAA
>CACZCQ010000030.1 GCA_902779765.1 uncultured Bacteroidia bacterium | reverse complement strand
AATTTAGCGGCACAATACCACGCGACACATGGCAAAAATCGGTTATCTGTTCCTTTCGAGGAACCTGGTTACCCGTGATGAAGACCGTGCCTGGATGAAGACATTCGGGTGCAAGGACATCATTGAGGAAGAAGGCATTCAGGAAAAATTCCGCCCCGAGTGGCGGCGGATGCTCGCGCATATCCAGCGCGGTGACGAGATCGTAGTCAGCAGGCTCAGCAACGCCCTCCGTGGCATACGCGAACTCGGCGTATTCCTGGGACTTTGCAAGGACTACGAAATCCGTATCGTCAGCATCCATGACGAAATCGATTCAAAGGGGGAACTCTTCCCTGATACTACGGTAGCTTCCGTGCTGGAAGTCATCGGCCGCCTCTCCCATGAGGCGACGCTGATTCGCCGGTCCGAGGCCCGCATGCTCCAGAGGCGCAAGGATATGAAGCCCAAGACGGAGAAGGAAGGGATCAGGATGAAGAAAGAGAAGACAGTCGTGAGCATGTACAACGCTGGTCACTCTATCGACGATATCTGGAAGGTCAGTGGTTACCGCAGCCGTACCAGCGTGTTCCGTGTCCTTAACAGGAATGGCGTCCAGCTCAACAGGGGCCGCCACCAGGGACCGCTTCCGAGGAAGAACAAAAAGACCAATTGAGATGGCCGAGATGACATTGCTTGAAGCGATACAGGCACGGCATTCCGTGCGCAAGTACAAGGACGAGCCCATCCCCGAGGAGGTCCTTGCGGTCCTAAGGAATAAGGTCTGGGAGATTAACAGGCAGGCCGGACTGCACATCCAGCTTGTGACCGGCGAGCCCAAGGCCTTCAGCGGCCCGATGGCCTACGGATCCTTCTCCGGAGTGAAGAATTACCTCGTCATGGCAGGAAAGAAAGGAGAGGATCTGGATGAGAAAATCGGATACTACGGCGAGCAGCTCGTCCTGCTGGCCCAGACCCTGGGACTGAATTCCTGCTGGACGGGGCTCAGCTACAGGAAGGTTGCCGGGACCTATGAACTGGCCGACGGTGAGAAGATCGGATGCTATATCGCCCTGGGCTAGGGCGTCAATGCGGCCATACTGGCTCCTACGGCAGTCAACCAGCAGAAGTTCTATCTGGAGTACCTCGGCTTTCGGGACTACAGCAAAGTCCCCAAGGTGGCGGCCAAGACCCTCTTCTCCATGGTCGGCTACAGCAAGATTGACCTCGGCATCGTCAAGTACCACTTCGAGCTGGGAGCCGGGAAGGAGAACTTCGAGTGGATGTAATTATCCATTGGTGGAAGAATTGCCGTTCTCGCCAGACAAGTCATTCTTCCAGTCTTTTAATGCTTTGATTTACTTGCCGGCGCAGACAAGAACATCCTCTAAACACTCATCTCCGTCAAACCTGTCATAGGCCTGAACCGACACTAACAGTAGCTTTGTATTCCTCAAAGATCTCTTCGTATAACGGGCTAAAACCCTCCTTTTCCCCACCTTTTTAGCCTGCTATCCATATATAATCAACAGCCGCCACCTCTTTTGAGATGACGGCTGTTCTATTTCCGTAAATCCACCAGCTACCTAATTTCCCCTCACAAAGTGCCGATAATCAGAGCCCCAGGTCCCGACAGAATAGGTTGTGCCCTCCTTCTGCCATTCCATCTCCTTTGACGTAAGCTTCACAAGCTTGTAAGTTACATTGCTGAAGTCCGACATCGCCGGATTGATGGTAATGGTGCCCTTGTCGATCAGGTCGATGGCATACGTTCCACTATAGTCGTGAGACCCTACGCCCAGCACATAAACATGACGCTGATAGTGGCCGTTCCCATCAAAGGTGTACGTCACCGACCCATCCATCGCGAAGACCGTGGGGTCGTATTGCTCGGACCAGGTCCCTTCCAACTTGTTCACATCTATCTTCTCACACCCGCTCAGCCCTGCCACCAGCAGCGCCGCACAAATCACAATCTTCAAAATCTTCATTGCTTTCGTTTTCTTATTAAACGCACAAACGTGCGAAATCTTGCCTGTAAAAGTTCTTTTTTCCTCCTTCCGCCGGGCGGAACCCTCCCAGGCCCCGCTCGGCATCAGGAAAAAGTGTTTATGTTTAACCGTGCTTATGAAAGCCTACTCGTTCTTCAGCGT
>CACZCQ010000029.1 GCA_902779765.1 uncultured Bacteroidia bacterium | reverse complement strand
TCCTCTGAGCCCTCATTTTCTGCTTAATTCACACTTCCTTGATTATCAATATTTTGCAAGAATCTTTCCACCTTCTTGATATCCTCCAAAAGGTTCGAGTTTTTACCTGTGTAGTCTACTAAACAAGCCGGCATAAGGGCTGGCTTTTTCGTACATGCCGCCACACGTCCACCCGGGCCGTGGCCGTTGAATGTATTGATCTGATTATCAGACGCTTCCATCATTTTGACCGAGCAAACAAGCCAGGTCAATTATTCATAATCGATTGATCTATCGTTAGTTCCATTCGACACTATGATGCACACTATCTCAACAGATATTTCAGCCGGCTTGCATATTCGATATACTCCCTAAAACCATCTCGACGATTATCCCACTCATCAATTCGCCAGGCTCCACTCTCAAATAGGAGATACATGGTGTGACGGGAATATTCATCCGTTGATCCAGGCGCAAAAATGTCCGGATGATGAATCGTGATCAGAACCTCTCCTGTTTCCGGGGTTATTGAGGTGTATCTGAAAGATACGGTAGTCGTTTCCTTATCAAAATAAGACTCCTCAAACAAGATGTCGTACCAGTAATAGATCAGATCATTTCCGTCAGTCCGGCATTCGCATACCTCCTCTTCCCAAAAAGATAGTTCTTCAACTTCTTTCAACAGGCCGTAGAAATCAGTAGAGAACGCCGCGGAATCGACCTCCGACAACAATGTATGGTCGCACCATTCCTGTGTCGGCGGTGTCGGTTCCTGTCCATGGGCGACAAAGGCAGAAAGAAAGCAGATTAATACGAGAATGGCCTTATTCATAGGCTGGTTTATGTTTAGTTTTCAGAGATTAAACGATCCATGAGCCACCCTTGTCCGGGCCCTCTCTTTTGATGACACCTTCGGCTTTCAGTTTGGCAAGGTGCTTTTCGATGGCCTTGGGGGTTATGCCGATGATTTCGGCGAGTTTCCGGGCGGAATAGTTGGGATGATCTTTGAGCAGTTGGAGGATTTTCTCCCTACTTTTTGGCTTCTTCTCCCCTATTGGCAGGGTTTTCTCCCCACCGTCATCCATCGACCTAAGGAATGCGTCGATGTCTGAAGAAAATGTCTTGATCATTTCGCCCGTCATGCTTGTCTTCCTTGAGCACCTTGGCAGGAATCAGGCCGGATTCGAATTGAATGTGGTTCATGACAAGGCGGGCCATGCGTCCGTTCCCATCGACCCAGGGGTGGATGGTCACCAGGCGATAATGGGCCTCGAAACTCAAGTCATACCGTTCCTGCAGAGACATTGGACGCTTGCGTTGCACATTGAGCCAGTCGCAGAACTCCTGCAACCTGGCTGGGACTTTCTGAAAACTCAGGTAGGACCTACCTCCGACTCCAGCCGTGACATTGACCAATCGCAGGTCGCCGTTGGCGGAGGAGAAGTCGCCGAGTGCGGTATTGTAAATTGAACCCGTATTCTGCATGACCAGCCGGGACAGGGCCTTCAGTAAATCGACAGAAATGTCCGTGTGATTCTTGGCAAGACGGATGCTTTCCTCATATGCCTGTTTCAGATCCAAGTTCATCATCTGCTCCATGAGAGGTTTCCCTTTCGCGGTGATTCCCTCGTCGAAGAGCAGTTGATTCTCGATCTCGGTCACCGTCGAACCCTCGATAGCCGTGGAATGGGTAATGATGGAATACAGATAGAACTTCTCGTAGTCTATCTGCGAGTCAATACCCAATTGTTTATATCGCTCAATAAGGGTCGTCAATTGTTCCTTCTTGGTCATAGTCTTGGCCTTTTACTTCGCAAAGATATGATTTTCTCCCTACTTTTTCAAGTTTTCTTACTACCATTTCCAGTTTTCTTACCACTTTTGATGTCTGAACAACCGTCGGAATAACGAGCAGGCGCCCGTGCCTTGGAGATATGGCGGAATGTAGCTATCTTCGTTCCATGAAGAAACTCGTCATCCGTGAGATACGCCCCGAGGAGATTCCCCTGCTGAATGACTTCCTGTATGAGGCCATCTTCATTCCGAAAGGGGTGCCGGCGCCGCCCAGGTCCATCATCGAGAACGAGGACCTGCAGGTGTATGTCCGGGATTTCGGGATGAAGGCCGATGACCGATGCCTGGTGGCGGAGGTCGACGGGATAGTCGTCGGGGCCGTCTGGACACGGGTCATGAACGACTATGGCCATATCGCCGAAGGCATCCCTTCATTGGCCATCTCCCTCTATAAAGACTATCGCGGCCAGGGCATCGGAACGGAATTGCTCCGGGAGATGCTTCAGCTGTTGCGGAGGGACGGTTATCCGCAGGTTTCCCTGTCGGTCCAGAAAGCGAATTATGCCTTTCGAATGTATCAGAAGGCAGGATTCGAAGTGATGAAAGAAACCGAGGAGGAGTATTTGATGGTCTATAAAATCAAGAATCAATAAAACAACCATGGACAAGAATGGACTCTTCCTGCAAGCCCTCGGCAAGTTTCTGCTCGGGGTTGTCGTCATCGGCCTGTTGCTCTTCCTGCC
>CACZCQ010000028.1 GCA_902779765.1 uncultured Bacteroidia bacterium | reverse complement strand
ATCCACTTCGTCGCAGTCAGGGCACTCACCAGCGGCAAGCTCGAGTTCAGCTTCACCGAGAACCCATCCACTGCCCCTCGTGAAGGCATAGTTACAGTAAAGGACAAGAACGGTAAAGTCGAGCCTGTCACCCTGACCTTCGTACAGGAGGAGAATTCTCCTTTCATCGACTTCAAGGATCCCGAAGTCAAAGCATTCTGTGTCCAATTCTGGGATAGCAGCGGCAACGGAGAACTGTCTGAACGGGAAGCTGCAGCCGTCACAGACTTGGGTTATGGAAGATTCGAGGATATGGGCTTCCACTCATTCGATGAACTGCGGTTCTTTACCGGGATCAAGATTATTCCTGCTTACTGTTTCAAGAATTGTTCACAACTGGAGTCCATAACCCTGCCACAACAATTGGAAAGCATCGGACAATGTGCTTTCCTCGATTGTTTCGCATTGAAAGGAGACCTGGTCCTACCTGACAAGATAAAGACAATCGGTGATTTCGCTTTTAATAATTGCGGCTTTACAGGATCCCTGACACTCCCCGAGAGTCTTGAAAAACTGGGGTATGGGGCATTTGATGGTTGCAGAGGTTTTACAGGAGATCTGACTATTCCGAAAGGTACGAAAACCATCGAAGGCCAGTGTTTCCTCTATTGCTCAGACTTTAAAGGAGAACTTACCATTCCGGAAACAGTCAGCTCCATCGGATACCTCGCTTTCGGATATACGGATTTCTCTAAGGCCAGAATCATATCCCGGACTCCTGTGGCCTGTGACAGCTATGCTTTCTATAGTTCAGACTATCTGATATACGTCCCCTCCGGCACAGCAAAAACCTACCAGGAAAGCCCGGGATGGACAGAGTTTCGAGGTAGGATCACCGAGGAAGGGTACGACCCCTCTGACTTCTTCTACGCTTCTACGGATTATTCCAGGGATGGGGAAGTCGTTTGCCTGCAGCAAGCTACGAAAGGAAAGGGCATAGACCTGATATTTATGGGTGACGGTTTTGTTGACAAGGATATGGAGCCGGGAGGAAAATATGAGACCCTTATGAGGAGATGGATGGAGCAACTCTTCGTCTATGAGCCATACAAGTCTTTCCGGGAATGGTTCTCAATCTATGTCGTTAAAGTAGTATCGAAGAACGATGTGTTCAACTGTCCGTCCTCAGAGAGGAAACTGACCAGGGACGACGGAAATGGAGATTTCGGGAATACCATCTCAACCTTGAACTCGATCGCAAGTGAATATGCCGGCAAAGCTACCAGTGGCCCAAAGAGGATCTCCGTCTTCATGAACACTGAAAACAATAGCGTTGGCCGCAGTTTCTGTAGTTTTAGCAGTAGTGGATATTTCAATGCCTGGGTTTTTGATAGCATCGACAGACGTCCTTCCACATTTATCCACGAAGCTGGAGGACACGGATTCGGATTGCTGGGGGATGAATATAGCGAGTTTGACTCAGCCTTTAGCGGTCAAGAGAGTCTCGACAATAACCATAATTGGGGCTACTATCCTAATCTTGACTGGAGGAGCGATCCTGAAACGGTCTATTGGGCACATTTCCTTAAAGACCCGCGGTACTCCAAAGAAGGCCTGGGTATTTTCGAGGGTGGAATGCGATACACCTATGGGATATACCGGCCGACTATGAACAGTATGATGCGCTATGATTTCGATAAAGGAGCCGTTTTCAACGCCCCGGGAAGGGAAGCCATCTATAAAAGGATCATGCAATGGGGCATCGGTAATGGCTGGGAGTATGATTACGAGGCCTTCGTGGCAGCAGATGAGGCCGGACGGAAGCAAGCCGCCGACGCCTATGCCGAATATCCTCCGACCCGTTCCTACGTCAAGGGGGACGATATGGAGCCAGGCCTGCCTCCGATCCTGGTCGACGAGTCCGTCAAGGAAATACGCATTACAAAAGACGGCAAAGTTACCCTGATAAGATAGCTTGATAATAACAATAATGATTTTCCCGGGCACAGGAAATGGTCCTGTGTCCGGGAATCTTTCGTACGGTTCCGGGAATAATCCCTAGAAGCTGAGAGCGATGGCGATGAAATCGTCGGCCTTGAGAGCTGCGCCTCCGATAAGACCGCCGTCGATGTCCTTCTGAGCGAAGAGTTCGACTGCGTTCGACGGTTTGCAGCTGCCTCCGTAGAGGATGGTCAGGTCTTCAGCGACCTCGGCGCCGAACTTCTCGCATACAACGGTGCGGATGCA
>CACZCQ010000027.1 GCA_902779765.1 uncultured Bacteroidia bacterium | reverse complement strand
GAGAAGAACTATCTCACCGTCGATCAGGCCAGGAAACTCTACCGTATCGGCAACAAGGCCTTCTACGACGGGGTTCATGCTGCCGGTCTCGAAGGGATCCGCCAGCATAATTATATGTATTACCCCAAGTCGGAACTCGACCGCCTGTTCAAGGACAAGACGCCCAAGATCCCTCCCGAGATCCGCAGGTACTACATTCGCCGCAATGACGCCATCAAGCACTATCATATCGGTACCAAGCGGTTTACTGAAGAGACCGAGGCTGCGGGAGTCACCAAGGTCAAGACGGAAGGTCATTTCGTCTGGTACAAGAAATCAGAGCTGGACAAACTATTCAATAAGATAAGCGACCAATGAAAGCAACTAAAGTAACCCTCAGGCAGCGTCTTCTGAATAGCGGGAAGATAACGCTGTATCTGGATTTCTATCCACCGTTCAAGGATCCTGTGACGAAGAAGGACATCAGGCACGAGTACCTCGGCATCTATCTCGTCAAGAATCCCAAGTTCGCGATCGAGAAAGAGGCGAACAAAGAGAAGCTTCATCAGGCCGAGGCTATCCGCTCCCAGCGCGAGCTGTCGATCATCCGGGGACAGTACGAGTTCCTGGACAAACTCACGCCGAAGATGGATTTCCTCGCCTACTTCCGCAAGAAGCTTGAATCCAAGGACCAGAAATGGATCCGGGTGTATGACCATTTCAGCAACTACTGTGAAGGGTCGTGCCGCATTGGCGACCTGACCGTCCCTTTCTGTGAGGGATTCCGGGAGTATCTCCTGAACGCCAAGCAGCTGAGGGACGAGGAAAAGGACCTTTCGCAGAACTCCGCCGCCGGGTACTGGTCCACCTTCCGCGGTTGCCTCAAGATCGCGTACCATGAGAGGCTGCTCAAGGAGAACTTGAACGATTTCCTGGAGCCCATCGCTGCCGTGAGCGGCCGCAGGGAGTTCCTCACCCTGGAGGAAGTCCGCATGCTGGCGGATACACCCTGCGACGTCCCCGACTTGAAGAACGCCTCTTTGTTCAGTTGCCTTACCGGATTGCGTATCAGCGATATACTTGCTCTTACTTGGAGCAATATAGTAAAAGCGCAGGACGGCGGCTGGTGCATTCGGATAAGGACGGAGAAGACCGACACCGAGGCAACGCTCCCCCTCACGGATGAGGCCTACCAGTTATGCGGGGAACCGTCCACCGGCCTGGTTTTCAAGAACCTCAGGCGCTATTATACGCACACACCGCTGAAGGAGTGGGTCAAGTCCGCGGGCATCACCAAGCACATCACCTTCCACTGCTTCCGCCATACCTTCGCCACCCTCCAGGTGAACGAGGGCACGGATATCTACACGGTCTCCCATCTGCTTACCCACGCCAACGTCGGTACGACCCAGATCTACGCCGACATCGTGGACAAGAGCAAGCGTGAGGCCGTCGAGCGCATCAAGATCAGGGAAGAGCCCAAAACAGAGGACGAGGCCGGGGACAAGGAATAACACTTTCAGATATGAGGATCCGTAACTTCTACAGGTCGAGATCAGATCTCGACAAGATGCAAGGAGTTAGAAAATTCCTTGTACCGATCGTGACAAAATTGTATAACGGCGAGGTCGAAGGGGCCCAGAGGATCAAGGAATCCTCTCTGCCGCTTCTGACCCTGTTCAATTCCATGGAGACGATCCTGTCGGAATTGTGCGGCCGGGAGTATCCCGAGCTGGGGGTGGCTGAACTCTGGGACAGCCTTAGATACCGTTCCCGTAAACCCCGGACCGAGCACCGGCTGCTCCACTTCCTTGATTTCAACTACTATGATTACCATGTAAACCGCCCTCAGGAGGCCACAGTCATCTTCGGGGCGGTCTATTTTGTTATGTCGTCCGAGCATCCCGAGTTGCGCTGCTGCCTGGAGGCGGTCAAGAGCAAGGCTGTCTATGGCGCCGAGGCCCTTCCCTATTTCAACCCGTTCGACAGGAAACCGTCCGGTGACGACGACACGGACCGCGGGAAGGACTCCGACTACGATCCGCGGCAGGATGTCATCCTTGAACTCAAGCTCCGGGCCGAGCAGGCGATGAATGAACTGTCTTCCAGCAAACCGCCGGAGGGATACGTGAGCATCGATGCCCTCCTGTATGCCACGGAGAACTATTTCTTTAAGGACGGCGAGGGCATCCTGAACGCGCTGGAGTACGTTGTCTCGCGCTCGAACGGGTCTGAGCTGGACAGGATCCGCTCCACCAGGCGGGCGCTTGAGCAGAGGAACGAGGAGCGCAGGGCCAAGTCAGGTGACAAGGACAAGGGCATGACGACTGGACAGCAGGTCATCTTCTTCTACTATCTCTTCGATTCCCTGGGCGTGAATTTCGGCAATTCGGACAAGGCGGCCTGGATCAGGCTCATACAGAGCGTCACCGGAAGAAGCCGTGACAATATCAAGGACCGGCTGTACTTCAAGTTCGAAGAGCTACAGACCCAGAAGGACCTCCGCATCGTCTCCGGTTGCATGAGGGAGTTGTTCCCCTCAATCTCCGCCAAGATAGAACGGGACAGCAGATAACGGTACCGAAAACGGTAATTTGGGGATACTTTTGCGTTCCCCCAATCCTACCCCGGCCCCTCAAAGGGCCGGTATTTTTGTGCCGTGGTCCAGGTAGGGCCATGGTTTCCTGTTAGCGGCCGCGACTCCGGAACCTGTTATTCACTAAAAAACCATGAGAATGTCATGTCATCAGATGAATTGCACATCCCCTTCGATCATCTTCCCAGGATTCTGTCCTCCCTGTCGAAGGACGTCAAGGAGATCAAGAACTTCATTATCCGCAACCAAAAGGATGCGTACGAACCCGACGAATGGATGGACATCCGTGACCTGTGCGCCTATCACCCCAATCATCCTTCCAAAAAAACGGTCTATCACTGGGTGGCCATCCGCAGGATCCCATACCATAAGGAAGGCAAGCATATACGGTTCTGCCGTTCCGAGATAGACGCCTGGCTTCTAAAAGGTTATCACAGGACAAGTGATGAAGTGGTTGAAGAGTCGATAGGTTACGTTAACAATCACCGATAAATGCGCAGAAGATGGAAACACGACTTACGTTAGAAGAGTTCAGAAAGATATGGGAGTCCATACTTATAAAGGCATCGGACGAGTACGAAACGCCGCCGGAGGTAATCAGGATCGAAGGGACCACCATCAGCACGCTGGGCAACTTTAGTGCGTCCACCGGCAAGGGCAAGTCCAGGAAGTCCTTCAATGTCAGCGCGATCGTCGCCTCCGCCCTGACTGGAAGGAAAATCCTTAATTACGAAGCGAGTTTCCCCGAAGGGAAGGAGCGGATACTGTATTTTGACACGGAGCAGAGTCCCAACCACTGCCGGACCATCCTCAGGCGCATCAACAAGCTCTGCGGCTACCCGGAAAAGATGGATGATGACCGTATCAGCTTTGCCTTCCTGCGGGAGAGGTCTACCCTCGAGCGGCGTGAAATCATTGAGTTGGCCCTTAACACGGAGCCGGAGGTCGGTCTGGTCATCATTGACGGCCTGAGAGACCTTCTCTTTGATATCAATTCTTCAACTGAGGCTGCAGAAGTGATTGGCCTGCTGATGAGATGGAGCAGCCAGTACAATGTCCACATACATACCGTCCTTCATTTGAACAAGGGTGATGACAATCTGCGCGGCCACATCGGCACAGAACTCAACCACAAGGCTGAGACCATCCTGCAGATCAAGGTAAGCGAGGAAGACGAGAACATCAGCGAGGTCAGCGCCTCGCTTGTCCGGGACCGCAAGTTCCCTCCCTTCGCTTTCAGCATCGACGAGGAAGGGATACCTGTGCTTGAAGAGAATTACGACTTCGCTCCGAAGCCTAAAAGGGAGTCCTTTAATTATGAGGAGATGCCTGAAGAAGAACACCGCAAGGCCTTGGACAAAGCTTTTGAAGGAGCCTCCAAGGTGGGATATAGCGAACTGATCGACAGGCTGAAGGCGGGTTATGAAGTCCTCGGCTTCGGCCGGTCGTACACGATCCTGACCAAACTGAAAACGTTCCTCGTCGAGAAGGGAATGATCATCAAGGAGAACAAGAAATACTTGTACAACCGGGAATTCCACTATGTCCAGGATGAGTCCGACCAAAACGGTATAGTTAGTTAAGGGTGCCTATAGGGAAAAAGTAACTATACGGTTTGCATTTTCCTGGCACTTTTGGTGGGCGGCGATGTCCATCATGTGCATCAATCGTCACTTTAATTATCATGTCATAAAGCCGTACATTACAATGAAGATAGAAGAATTGAAAAGGATCCCGATCTGGGAACTCTTGTCCCATCTGGGCATCGAGCCGGTCTCCAAAAGGGGCGGTGGCGCGCAGCTG
>CACZCQ010000026.1 GCA_902779765.1 uncultured Bacteroidia bacterium | reverse complement strand
AAGATTGATCACAAATAATGAAGAAAACCATTACGCTTGAAGCTGCGGATCCCATCGAGATATTCGGGGCTGGGAACAAGATATTCGAGGAATTCTGTTCTTATTTCCCGGGTCTGAAGATAGTTGCAAGGGGCAATGAGATCCACCTCGACGGCAAGGAATCCGACATCCAGGAATTCAACCAGAAATTCGCCGAGCTCGTCGAAAGGCGCCACCACAAGTTCAACCTGACCGTCTTCGATGTTGAAGATATATTCGACGGGGACAATTCCCCTAACAACTTCAAGTTGAACGGGGATGCGATCATCGTTCACGGGACTGACGGGAAGCCGATCAGGGCCAGGAACAAGACCCAGCAGGAGATGGTCAAGGCATATTTCGAGAACGATCTGGTCTTCGCTGTCGGCCCGGCCGGTACCGGAAAGACATACATTGCCATCGCATTGGCTGTAAGGGCGTTGAAGAACCGTGAGATAAAGCGGATCATCCTGACCCGTCCTGCGGTGGAGGCCGGGGAGCGTCTTGGATTCCTGCCGGGAGACCTCAAGGATAAGCTGGATCCGTATCTCCAGCCTTTGTACGATGCCCTGGGGGATATGATCCCTCCGCGCAGGCTTCAGGATTTTATGGCTGACGGTACCATCCAGATTGCCCCGTTGGCGTATATGCGAGGCCGGACCCTGGACCGTGCATGCGTAATCCTGGACGAGGCGCAGAACACCAACATTGCCCAGCTGAAGATGTTCCTTACCAGGATGGGTGTGAACGCCAAGTTCATAGTCACAGGAGATGCGACCCAGGTGGACCTTCCGAGGAGGGAGGATTCCGGACTCCTGAAGGGCATAAATCTTGTCAAGGACATAAAAGGGATAAGCACGATATTCTTCACCAATGAGGATATCGTCCGCCATCCTCTGGTTACGAAGATAGTGAAGGCTTTCGACAAGGGAGACAAAGGGGATGAATAGGTTTTCCAGGCTGCTGACGGCTCTTGCGCTGGTCGCCTGTACCCTTGCCGGGTGCAGGAAGGAAGTTGCGGTCCGGAACGCAGTGTCGCGGCTTTCAGGATTATCTGAACTCGGGACCGTGGAATACACCGTGAAGAAGGTTGTCAGTGCCAACGACTCTTCTGTTTTCAAGATTGGGGACCGGAAGATATATTTCACCTGCATTGCGAATGTCAAGGCGGGGATCGATCTTTCCGGTTTTTCGGCGGAGAATGTGAAGGCCGACCGCTCTGCCGGGACAGCTGTGGTCACCCTGCCGCATGCCAGGATACTCTCCGTCGAGCTTCCTCCTGACAAGATCGAGGAGAAGTACTGCAGCGTGACGGGTTTCAGGTGGAATTTCACCCCGGAGGAAAAGCGGGCGTTGCTCAAGCAAGGAGAGGAAGATATCATTGCCAAGGTGGAGCAGAACGGCATCCTGGAGGATGCGGAGAGGAATTCGTCCGACCTGGTCAGGAAGATGTTCACCGGCCTCGGATATGAGAAAGTAACGGTAAAGTTCGAGTGAGGATGTCAAGGTTCGATTCCATAATGAGGTTATTGCGGATACTGGCCGTCCTTGCCCTGGCGGTTGTCTTGCTGCTGGCCTTGGACCGTATCTCGAAGATTGGGGAGAAGAGCATTTTCACCCGCCGCACCTTGAAGATCGAGGATACTCCGGTCGTGCTGGAGAAGATCAGTGATATCGGGGAACTGGCCACTGCCTGCTATTACGATGAGGACATCTATCTGACGTCGAAGCTTACCGAGATCACAGGACCTGTCGGTCTGATAGCAAGCGCTGTCGGCAGGAATCCATCCAAGGATGACCTTGTGATCATCGCTCGCGGTACGGTGAAAGCAGGGTTCGACATGGGCGGCGTGTCCCTTGACGATGTGACTGTCCGGAATGATTCCTTGTTCGTAACCCTTCCTCGTCCCAAGATTCTCAGCGTCACCGTGAATCCTTCCGATTATGAGATAATCGGGGGGAATAATTCCTGGTCGCAGAGAGAAGTGTCCGGCCTTGTGGGCCACGCAAGGAACATGATCCTGAAGAATGCCCTCGACAATGGGATCTATTCCAGGGCTGAGTCATCCGGGAAGGTAAAGGTAAAGGAATTCCTGGAAGCTTGCGGCTTCCGGAACATAGTTGTTTCCGTGGCTGAGGAATAGCTACTTCTTCCGCCTGTGGGACGGGTGGGCGAGAATCTGGATGTCTATCCCGTCGATCTTGTAGCCTTTGAAGCGTTTCGAGAGCAGCTTGCTCTCGATTTCCTTGTACAGGTCTTCATCTTTCACGTCGATGTACACGTGGTTTTCCGTGTCATATACATGAATGTGCTTGAATGTATTGACATCGAAGTACATCTTGTTGTTGCTGCTCATCCTGTGCTGGTAGATCCCGAGCAGTGAGAACTGGGTGAGGATATTGTAAACGGAAGCTACAGTCACCTTCGTTTCCCCGTCCTTGAGTATCTCTCCGGTGACATCATCGGCACAGGCGTGACCGAGCTTGAGCATCGCCTTGTGTACCGCTATCCTCTGAGGTGTGACTTTAAGGCCATTCTTCTTCAGGCGCACACGGAAGTCTTCGACGCCGAGCGTCTGGGTATTCTTATCCATTTCGCAAGTCTTAAAGTATTGCTTCAAAGATATGCAAAAACTATACTAATACTCAAAATCGATAAATATGGTTATATTTGTATTCTGATTCTATTGAAGGAAAATGGAGAATATCAGATGTCTTATAATTGGCGGAGGTCCTGCAGGCTACACTGCGGCGATCTACGCGTCCCGTGCCGGTCTTGCTCCCGTTCTATATGAAGGTATGGAGCCCGGCGGTCAACTGACCACGACCACGGTAGTGGAGAATTTCCCGGGTTTCCCGGAAGGAGTCGATGCCAACCAGCTGATGGACGGGATGCGTGCCCAGGCCCAGCGTTTCGGAGCTGATATCAGGAGGGGAGTAGTGACTGCCGTCGATTTCTCGGGCAGGCCGTTCAAGCTCACGATAGATGGGGAGACCGATATCGAGGCCCAGGCAGTCATAGTAGCTACCGGAGCGACCGCAAGGTACCTCGGGTTGCCTTCCGAACAGAAGTTCAGGGGAATGGGTGTCAGTGCCTGCGCCACTTGTGACGGCTTCTTCTACAGGAAGAAGGATGTGGCCGTTGTCGGAGGAGGAGACACAGCATGCGAAGAAGCGACCTACCTGGCCGGTATTTGCAGGAAAGTGTACATGATCGTCCGCCGCGATGTGCTAAGGGCTTCAGTGGCCATGCAGGAGAAGGTCAAGGCTACCCCTAACATCGAAATACTCTGGAACTGCAACACCCAGGAAGTCCTGGGAGACGGATCGGGAGTGACAGGTGCCCGGCTCGTCAGGAAGGATGGTAAGGTTTTTGATATTTCCATCGACGGATTTTTCCTGGCCATCGGTCATCATCCGAATTCCGACTTCGTGAAGGGATTCATCGATACCGACGAGAACGGCTACATCATCACCGAAGGCAAGTCAACCCGGACCAACGTCGAGGGTGTATTCGCTGCCGGCGATGTGCAGGATCCTCGGTTCAGGCAGGCCATAACGGCTGCTGCATCGGGTTGCAAGGCCGCGTTGGAGGTGGAAAAATTCCTTTTGTCGCATTGATGATATGGATATGTCAAGAAAAGTATTCAGGATCCTTGCAGCCGCCCTTTTGATGGTGGCGGCGCTGACATCCTGCAAATCGGAGTACGAGGCCTTGCTCAACAGCAACGATGTGGATTCGAAGTACAAAGCTGCTTTCGATTATTTCAACCACGGCAAGTTCAACAAGGCAGCCCAGTTGTTCGAATCCCTTGCCATACTTACCAACGGGACGGACAGGGACGATACTGTCCAGTATTACTGGGGTATGAGCAACTATCGCTACAAGGATTATTATACGGCGGAAACCAATTTCGCGAAGTTCCTCCAGAACTTCCCGCGCAGCCCGTTCGCAGAGGAGGCCGCCTTCCTCAGGATCGACTGCCTCTACCGCTCTACGCTGCGTTACGAGCTTGACCAGGTGCCGACCTACAATGCCATCAACGTGATCAGCCAGTATATGGTTGAGAACCCTAGAAGTACCCACTATCCTATCGGCAGCAGGATGCTTGAAGAACTCAACAACAGGCTCGACAAGAAGGCATACGAGAATGCGCTTCTTTACTACAGGATGGAGGATTACAAGGCAGCCAGGGTCGCTTTCAAGAATATCCTCAAGGACGATGCGGAGAATGTCTACCGCGAAGAGATACTGTACTACATAGCAAAGTCTTCATATAAGTTCGCGCAGCTCAGCGTCGAGTCCAAGCAGAAGGAACGTTACCTTACTTTCGTGGACGACTATTACAACTTCATCGGAGAGAATCCGGATTCTCCTTTCAAGCGCGAAATGGATGTGCTGTTCCGCCGTTCCCAGAAGGCCCTTGGAAGATATTCCGGTGCGGAAGAGGATCTCGGAGAAAAGGAAAAGGATTTCGAGCGTGAAAGAAAGAAACTATTGAAACAATCCGAATCCGAGGAGAAGTAAATATAATAGACAAAGACAATTTTGATATATGGATGTTAAGAAGAAAGTCCCTGTGAACACCATCACGAGGGATGTGAAGTACCTTGCCGCACCTACCGGCAATATCTATGAAACTGTAGTGCTCCTTTACAAGAGGGCCAACCAGATCGCCCTTGCAGAGAAGAAAGAACTTGCGAAGAAACTCGAAGATTTCCGTTCCGACCGTGATACTATGGACGAAGTGTTCGAGAACAGGGAGCAGATAGAGATTTCCAAGTATTACGAGAAGCTTCCTAAGCCGGACCTCATCGCCATTACCGAATTCGAAGACGGCGAGCTTTACTACAGGAAGGCAGGGCAGGACGCCGAATAGTTCCGGCTGATGCTCAGGTCCCTTCAGATAAGGAATTACGTACTGATAGACTCTCTGGATGTCGATTTTCCGGAGGGTCTAGTCATTATTACGGGGCAGACCGGAGCGGGGAAGTCCATCCTGCTCGGGGCGCTCTCCTTGCTGCTGGGTTCCAAGGCCGATCCTTCCGTTATCGGAGAAGGTTCCGACAACTGTGTCGTTGAGGCCGTATTCGGGATCCCGGAAACGGATTCCGCCCTGAAGGCCATCCTGGAAGAAAACGATGTCGATGCCCCGGATAATGAACTGATCATCCGCAGGGTCGTATCGCGTTCCGGCCGTTCCCGTTCCTTCATAAACGATTCTCCGGTCAACGTTCAGGTCCTCCAGAGCATATCATCGCGCCTAGTGGACATCCATTCCCAGCATCAGACTCTCCTGCTGACGGACAGGTCTTTCCAGCTGTCCATGCTGGACCATTTCGCCGGCAACGAAGGCCTGCTCGGTGAATGCGCCGTTTCATACCGCCGGCTGAAAGCTCTCGATGACGAATTGTCCGAAGTTTCCGGCAGACTCTCCCGGATGAACGAGGAGAGGGATTATGTGTATTCCCGCTGGAAGCGTTTGGATGATGCCGGATTGCGGGAAGGAGAACTTGAGGCTCTTGAAGCCGAGCAGAAGCAGCTTGCGAATGCGGAGGCTATAAAGGAAGACCTCTTCCTGGTCGAGAACCTGTTCAATCCGCAGGATGGCGGCGTGGGTTGTCAGTTATCTATGTCCGCGGCCCTGAAGGAGGCCCAGAAACATCTGGAAAGGGTATCGAAGTATATTCCACAGGCGGCCGAACTTGCCGGAAGGATCGAGTCGTCACGTGCTGAACTGGATGACGTATTCGCTGAAGTGTCATCGATAAACTCCGGCACAGAGCTCTCACAGGAGAGACTCGAAGCCGTCGAGAACAGAATGTCCCTTATCTACGGCCTGTTGAAGAATTATTCCCGTGCTACGGTTGCAGACCTTGTCGAGCTCCGTGATTCCCTTTCCGAGTCGCTGTATGACTCGACCACCCTGGAAAGCAGGAAAGAAGAACTGGAGCGTCTGGCGGCAGCCGAAAGGGAAGTCCTTCAAGGAATATGCGATCGTCTGCATGCCGGCCGGGTCAAGGCTGCGGAACCGTTCTCCAAAGCGGTGGAAGGCATGGTCAGGTCTCTCGAACTTGAAAGGGCTGTATTTGCGACGGAAGTCATCCAAGGCCAGGTATCTCCGTCTGGTTCAGATTCCGTACGGTTCCTTTTCTCTGCGTCCGGCATGAACCCCGTAGATGTCGCCAAGTGCGCCTCGGGC
>CACZCQ010000025.1 GCA_902779765.1 uncultured Bacteroidia bacterium | reverse complement strand
TGAGGGTTTCCTTTCCGTAGGTCTAGATGCCGATCCGGAGAAATGCGGCAACAAGATATACTATGACTTCTGCCAGGAACATCGCTACCCCGGGGCCAAGCTGGCTGACCAGGTCAGGATGGCCGTGGACGATTCCTTCAAGAGGCTGTTGGAACCGTCCATTACCAACGAGGTCCTTAAAGAGGCGAAGGAGAAGGCTGACATCGAGTCCATAGCAGTTTTCGGTGATAATCTGACCCAGTTGCTGCTGTCACCTCCGGTGGGCCAGAAAAGGACGATGGCCATAGACCCCGGTTTCCGCAACGGATGCAAGATCGCGTGCCTCGATTCTAACGGCAACCTTCTCCACCACGAAATCATATTCCCGCATCCTCCACAAAGCGAGAAGGTTAAATCCATCATGGCAGTAGCCGGAATGGTAGAGGATTACGGCATTGAAGTTATCGCCATCGGAAATGGCACCGCTTCCCGTGAAACCGAGGATTTCATCAAGAGGGTGGGACTCCCTGATAATGTCAAGGTATATACTGTCAGTGAGGACGGAGCTTCCATCTACTCAGCATCCGAGGTCGCACGGAAGGAGTTTCCGGACGAGGATGTCACTGTAAGAGGGGCCGTATCGATAGGCAGGAGGCTCATGGATCCGCTCGCCGAGCTTGTGAAGATAGACCCCAAGTCTCTTGGCATAGGCCAGTACCAGCACGATGTCGACCAGAACCTGCTACGGGAGAAGCTGGACAATACCGTGGCTTTCTGTGTCAACAGCGTAGGAGTAAACCTCAATACGGCAAGTCCATACCTGTTGAGCTATGTCTCAGGCATAGGTCCGGCTCTCGCATCCAATATCGTATCATATCGTTCATCTATAGGAAGCTTTACTTCCAGGGACCAGCTTCACAAGGTTCCCAAGCTTGGCCCGAAGTCTTTTGAACAGTGTGCGGGCTTCCTGAGGATCCACGGTGCATCCAATCCTCTTGATAATTCCGCCGTCCATCCGGAATGCTACCACATCGTGGACAGGATGGCCAGGGACCTGAAGGTCTCGGCCAGCGACCTGGTGGGCAACGAGAAGCTTGTCTCCCAAATCGATCCTTCAAGGTATGTGGAGGGGGAATTCGGTCTCCCGACCATAAATGACATCCTGAAGGAGCTGGCCAAGCCGGGACGGGATCCGAGAAGCCAGGTGCAGGAATTCAGTTTTGCTGAAGATATCCACGAGATAGATGACCTGAAGCAGGGGATGGAACTCCCAGGAATCGTTACAAACATCACTGCCTTCGGTGCATTCGTGGATATAGGCATCCACGAGAACGGCCTTATCCATGTTTCCCAGATGCGTGGGACCAAACTGAAACTCCATCAGAAAGTGACCGTCAGCGTGATCGATGTCGATCTCGAGCGCAGTCGTATCTCGCTGCGATTGATTAAGGGATAATCGGCATTTTACTATAGAATCGTTAGTATTTTTGTTTATATAATGATTTTTTGTCGGAATTTTTTCAGTATATTTGCGAAACTGAAAGATACTGATATCCGACATGAACGTTCCTCGCAGCATATGTGACAACAAGGCAGTGATATATATCCTGTCCGCCCTTGCCATCATATTGTGGGGAATGTCCTATATATGGAGCGATGAACTGATTGCCGCCGATATCCCTATCTTCTATTTCGTCCCGTTGAGGATCTGTATAGCGGGATTGGTTCTCGTATTCTTCAACATCATCACCGGACAGTTCAGATGGATGGCGAAAAAGGACCTTTGGAAGTTCGCCCTCCTGTCGCTCTTTGAACCCCTGGTATATTTCCTCTGCGAAACATACGGTATCAAGGAGACCGGCTCTCCGACCATAAGCGCCATGATCATCGCCTCGGTTCCGATATTCTCGGTGGGAGCTGCCGTCCTGATATTCAAGGAGAAGGTTTCGGGCCTGAATTTATTCGGGGTGATCGTAACCCTTGCCGGAATCTGCCTGGTCATCCGTTCGCAGGCCGGGTGCGGCACTCCGGGTAATTTCGTCCTTGGGATAATCCTGCTGTTGCTGGCCGTGCTTTCCGAGGTCGGACACGCTTCGATGACCAAATGCCTGTCTGCGGACTACAGGCCGCAGGTGATAGTCATGTACCAGTTCCTGATTGGTTCGCTTTACCTGCTGCCCTTCTTCCTGACAAAAGGTATCAGGGATTTCAATCCGTCATATGTTTCCTCCAACGTGATGGGACCGGTCCTTTCGCTGGCCCTCCTGTGTTCCAGCCTGGCTTTCTCACTTTGGGCCATGACCATCAAGAGGCTCGGGGTAGCTAAATCAAGTGTATTCCTGGCAATGATGTGCGTGGCGACCGCATTGGTCGCCGAATGCATAGGACGTGAACACCTATGCCTTATCCAATGGGTAGGAATTGCAGTGGCTGTGGCCGGTATTGTGCTTTCCCAGCACACATCCTGCTGCCGGAGACGGCAGGAATCCCGTTAAGCCATACCATATCGACCTTGCCTTTGAGCCTGTACCCTTCATACGGGGTCCATCCACATTTGTAGTCTTTCCCGTCCGCGATGAATTCCTCGTCTAAGTCCAGGACTGTCAGGTCGGCACAGGCTCCCTTCCTGATATGTCCACGGTCCTTGATCCCGAGTATCCGGGATATGTTTTCGGAGAATGCCGAAGCGACCCTGGTGAGAGGGATTCCATTCCTGAGCGCAAGGGTAAGTACGGCCGGCAGGGAATGACGGATGGAGGGTATTCCGGAAGGGCATTCTGTATAGACCCTTTCTTTTTCGGAAAGGAGATGAGGGGCGTGGTCGGACCCGATTGTGTCGATCGTCCCATCCGAGAACCCTTCCATCAGGGCTGAGCGGTCTTCCTTTGTCTTTACGGCCGGATTGCATTTGAGCCTGCCTCCGAGCCTGTCATAGTCTTCGTCGCAGAACCACAGGTAATTGGCAGACGTTTCGGCTGAGATACCAGGGTTGATACGTTTGGCTTCCCGGATCATCCGGACCTCTTCTGCTGTCGAGACGTGCAGGATATGCAACCTGGTTCCATGCTTCAAGGCCAGTTCGATGGCTTTCCGGGTGGATCGGATGCATGCTTCCCGGCTCCGTATCGCCGGATGCATATGGAAGGGGATATCGTTCCCATATTCATTCCTGGCAGCTTCGAGATTTGCCCTGACCGTGCCCTCATCCTCGCAATGGACGAGTATGGTCTTTCCTTTTATAGAGAAGATTCCTTCCAGGGTCGCATCCCTGTCGACCAGCATGTTTCCGGTAGAAGACCCCATGAAGACCTTTATGCCTCCGAACCTGCTGCCGAGTCCGGATTCAAGATAATCCCTGATCTGGGCAGTGTTGGAGTTGGTAGCGCCGATATGGAATCCATAGTTTGCCTTGGAACTCGATGAAGCCCTTGACAGCTTGTCGTCGACAGCTTCCATCGAGGTGGCAAGGGGAAGCGTATTCGGCATGTCCACGAAAGAGGTGATTCCGCCAAGAAGGGCTGCCTCCGATTCACTGGCTATGTCCGCCTTCCAGGTCATCCCTGGCTCGCGGAAGTGGACGTGGGCATCTATCCCGCCCGCCATCAGTATCTTTCCTTCCAGGTCGATTACCTCCGCACCGGGGAAGTCGGGATTCCCTTCCTTCCAGATATCATGGATATACCCTCCGTCAATGCCGAGGCTGCCCGGGAAAGAAGACTCTCCCGTCACGATGGTGGCATTTGTCAGAAGATACCGGGACATTACTCTCCCTTCCTATGGAACTTCCTGAATCTGAGTTTGATGACTCCCCAGAATGCCTCTCCGAATATTCCGCTGCTCATCTTGGATGTGCCGAGCTTGCGGTTTACGAAGATGATGGGGACCTCGACGAGTTTGAACCCCAGTTTCCAGGCGGTATATTTCATCTCGATCTGGAAACCATACCCTTTCATCCTGACGTCGTCGAAATCTATGGCGTCGAGAGCCTGCCGGCTGTAGCATTTGAAGCCTGCAGTGCAGTCGTGAATGTCCATCCCCAGGACTCCGCGGACGTACTTGGAGGCAAAATAGGACATGATGATCCTTCCCATAGGCCAGTTGACCACGCTTATTCCGTCGCAATACCTGGAACCGATGGCCACTCCGCCGCATTCCTTGCAGGCTTCATAGAGCCTCGGAAGGTCGTCAGGGTTGTGGGAGAAGTCGGCATCCATCTCGAACGTGTAGTCGTATCCGTGTTCGAGAGACCATCTGAATCCCGTCAGGTATGCTGTGCCAAGGCCGAGTTTGCCGCTCCTCTCAATCATGAATAGCTGCTCCGGGAACTCTGCCTGGAGTCCTTTTACTATGGAGGCGGTCCCGTCGGGAGAACCGTCATCGATAATCAGGATGTGATATCCTCCTTCAAGGGTGAACACTTTCCGGATTATAGCTTCGATGTTTTCCTTCTCGTTGTAAGTGGGGATTATTACGACTTTCTTGTCCATGTCTTTTTGCCTGTGATTTACGTCTATTCTACAAATATATTAATCTTTAAGGTTATTTTCGTACTTTTGTGAGACACTTGACTTAATTTATTTTATTATTCGAATGAACAGGATAGACTGTTTCATCCCGTTCGTGGATGATTCCCAAGTTGCAAGGACGACCGGCAACTTGAAGTCTGAGCCGGAAGTCTCCGGCATTACATACATCGATGCATCTTCTTTCAGAAGCACATCCGCCGTCAGAAGGATTGCGCAGACCGCATCGGCACCCTTCACGATGATCTATCTCAAGACCACGGAACTGAGTTTCGGCCGATTCGCTCTGGAGCGTTTCCTGAGTGTTGCGGAAGATACCTCGGCGGCGATGGTATACTCAGACCATTTCAAGGAGATGGACGGGGAGCGTGTATTCGCTCCCGTGATCGATTGCCAGGAAGGATCGCTCAGGGATGATTTCGATTTCGGATCGGTTTTGATCTACCGCACTTCGGCGCTCAAGGAAGCCGTGGCCAGGATGGATGCGGAATATGAATATGCCGGGCTCTATGACCTGAGACTGAAGGTTTCCCAAAAAGGCGGCCTCGTCCACATCAATGAATACCTGTATTATGAGATAGAAACGGATACCCGCAAGTCAGGTGAGAAACTCTTCGATTATGTGGACCCCAGGAACCGCGCCGTGCAGATCGAGATGGAAAAGGCATGCACGCAGCACCTGAAGGATGTCGGCGGTTACCTGGAGCCGAAGTTCAAGGATGTGGACCTGTCCGAAGGGGAATTCGAGTATGAAGCGTCTGTCGTCATACCTTGTAAGAACCGCGTGCGCACGATAGGTGACGCGATAGCATCCGCTCTCAATCAAAAGACCTCTTTCAAGTACAATGTCATCGTGGTTGATGACAACTCCACTGATGGGACGGTGGATGTGATCAAGGGATTCCTTGATGATCCCAAACTGGTCTACATAGCCCAGGATACTTCCTATCACGCGATCGGAGGGAACTGGAACGCCGCACTTCACCATCCTCTTTGCGGAAGGTTTGCGATCCAACTGGATTCAGACGATGTCTATTATGACGAAACCACGGTGCAGAAATTCGTCGATGCCTTCCGCGCCCAGAACTGCGCGATGGTGGTAGGCACTTACAGGATGACTGATTTCTACATGAACCAGCTGCCTCCGGGAATAATCGACCATCGGGAATGGACCCCGGAGAACGGTCGCAACAATGCCCTGCGCATCAATGGACTTGGTGCGCCGCGTGGATTCTTCGTCCCGATGCTGCGCCGTATCAACTTCCCGGTCACCAAATACGGGGAGGACTATGCTGTTGGCCTGAGGGTGTCCAGGGAGTACCAGATCGGCAGGATCTACGATGTGGTGTATAATTGTCGCAGATGGGACGACAATTCCGATGCATCCCTCAATATCGAGAAAGTCAATGCTAACAATCTGTATAAAGATAGGTTACGTACCTGGGAGCTCCAGGCAAGGATCCTTATGAATCGGAAAGAAACAGAAAAATCTTAAAAAATTTTATAAAAAAGTTTGCTGTTTTAAATTTTCTGATTACCTTTGCAATCCCGTTCGCGAGTCGAATGGGATTTTTTGACAAGTTCATTGACAAGATTGAAGGAAGTACAAGCAAGTACCGAGAACAAGAAGAAACGAGAGCGTTGATTTCTTTAGAAACTGTCGGGGTCCAACTTAGATTTATAGTGTATATACAAAGAAGAGTTTGATCCTGGCTCAGGATGAACGCTAGCGGCAGGCTTAACACATGCAAGTCGAGGGGCAGCGCGG
>CACZCQ010000024.1 GCA_902779765.1 uncultured Bacteroidia bacterium | reverse complement strand
CGGAATCCCCTTCCGTTTCATCGACACCGCTGGCATCCGTGAGACCGCGGAGACGGTCGAAAAGATGGGCATCGAGCGCACCTTCCGGAAGATTTCCGAAGCCGAAATCGTAATCGGAATGCTGGATGTCACTGAGCAGGATTCTACCATTAAGTCCAATCTGGAACTGATGGTTTCCAAGGTCGATTTCGGGACGCAGAAGCTGGTTGTCTGTCTGAATAAGGTTGATAAGGCCGCGGAATCGGTTGTTAACAAAAATGTTAATACAATTAACAATTTTGTTGCATCGCTTGATAAAGAAGTGGTTGTTGTAAAACTCGCCGCCAAGGCCGGTTTGGGCCTTTCTGAGCTGCGCGCTACCCTATCGCGACTTGAATCTCACCTGATGCCCAATGCGGATTCTACTTTTGTTACCAATATCCGTCACTACGAATCCCTCCGCAACACGGCCATTTCCCTCGCCGACGCCCGCCAGGCTTTGACCTCCGGCATCCCAGCCGACCTCGTTGCCGAAGACCTCCGCCGCGCCATCTCCTCGCTCAACCAGATCCTCGGCACCGACCTGATCGACCCCGAATCCCTCCTGCAGAATATCTTCAGGAATCATTGCATCGGGAAATAGACCGCCCGTAGAAAGGCGTTTACATCCAGTAGAAATAATCATAAACCGCTGATAATCAATTAGAACCCACAATTTTGATTGTTGGGTCTTTTTGCTTATAGGCGCTTAATTTGACCATTTTTCTACCACATTTCTACCACGCGTGGTAGAAACTTTTTACCTTTGATGCCAAAGTTTGTAATTTTACATTTTTTTACATATCTTTACAAACGTTACTCCATAAAACGCCATTTTTGGCATTTTGGAGGTTTTTTGAAAAACATTACGTTCGGTTTGTAAAAAGTATGAACAAGGCCATCAGAATCTGCAAATACTGTGGTAAGACATTCACACCCGAGCATGGTCGTCAGATTTTCTGTTCTGATGCGTGCAGAATCAACCATAAGAATCAGGAGAAACGCCTCCGAAATGCTGCGAAGAAGAATGTCCTCTCGACTCATGATACGAGAGCTGCGTTGTCCGGTAAGGAGTATCTTTCAATTACCGAGGCCGCAGCGTTTCTTGGTATAACCAGACCGACGGTTTACGCGCGTATAAAAGAAGGAGAACTCGTCCCCGTCCGTTTTGGTACCAGGACCTTGCGCATACCGATGGATCAACTCGTTGCCAATACCGAGAGGTTGCCGCAACCGTCGAATGGAGATTTCTCCACATTGATTTCAAAGGAGGAGGCTTTGGAACGCTATGAGATTTCCGATACCTGGCTTTATAAAAAGATCAGACCCGAAGGAATCCGCCCGAGGATAGTCAAAGGAAAGGCTTTCTTCCCGAAGAAGGATCTTGACAGGCTCTTCCCTCCCCGGGTGGTCTATAATGCGGAAGACTGGTACAATGCTGATGAGTTGATTGAGAAAGAGGGTCTCACCCGTAAGTACATCACAAACCTTGTCAGGGTGAAGGGGATCCCCCACTGCCGGAAAGGTAAAGTCCTGCTTGTCTCGAGAAAGGAGTGGGATACGGCGCGTCTGTTCCGAGGCGACATCGAGAAGAACTACCTCACGTGCGACCAGGCAAAGAAACGTTACCACCTGGCGAACAAGACATTCTATGACAAGATCAAAGAGGCGGGTGTAACCGGAATCCGGCAAGGAAACTCCGTCTACTTCAAAATAAGTGACCTTGATCCCCTGTTCAAGGACAAGACCCCCAAGATACCGCCTCATATACGGAGGGACTATATCCGTCGGAATGATGCCATTGCGCACTATCACGTTGGTACCAAGCGTTTTACGGAAGAAACCGAAGCGGCAGGAGTGACCAGGATCAGGACGGAGGGTAACTTCGTCTGGTATAAGAAGTCCGAACTTGATGAACTTTTCAAACTATAACCAATCATGAAAGCCACCAAAGTTTTTCTTCGCCAACGCAAGTTGAACAGCGGGAAGATAACCCTCTATCTGGATTATTACCCGCCGCTGAGGGATCCTGTTACGCAGGACCGCGTCTTTCGTGACTACCTGGGCATCTATCTCGTCGACAACCCCAAGTTCGCCATCGAGAAAGAGGCCAATAAGGAGAAGCTGAGACAGGCGAATGCCATTCGCTCGGAACGTGAACTCGCCATTATCCGGGGCCAGTTCGATTTCCTTGACAAGCACAAGCAGAAGATGGATTTCCTTGCCTACTTCCGCAAGAAGCTTGAATCCAAGGACCAGAAGTGGATCCGGGTGTACGACCATTTCAAGAACTACTGTCATGGGAAATGCCTCATGTCTGATATAACGGTCCCCTTCTGCGAAGGCTTCCGTGAATACCTGCTGAAGGCGAAACACCTCAAGAACGAGTCCATGGACCTGTCCCAGAACTCAGCTGCGGGGTACTGGTCAACCTTCCGGGGATGTCTGAAGATCGCATACCATGAGAAGATGCTCAAGGAAAACGTCAATGATTTCTTGGAGTCGATCTCTGGAACCAGCAGCCGCAGGGAGTACCTCACTCTGGAGGAGGTCCGCCAGTTGGCCAACACCCCGTGCGACGTCCCGGACCTCAAGAACGCTTCTCTGTTCAGCTGCCTTACCGGACTGCGTATCAGCGACATACTTGCTCTTGATTGGAGTAATATTGTTAAAGCCCAGGATGGCGGCTGGTGTATCCGGATCCGGACGGAGAAAACCGACACGGAAGCGACGCTTCCACTTACCGACGAAGCGTACAAGCTTTGTGGAAAACGTTCCACCGGTCCCGTCTTCAAGAATCTCAAGCGCTATAATACCCATGCCCCTCTCAAGGAATGGGTTGAAGCAGCCGGGATAACCAAGCACATCACCTTCCACTGTTTCCGTCATACGTTCGCCACGCTGCAGGTGAACGAGGGTACGGACATCTACACCGTTTCCCATCTGCTCACCCACGCAAATGTGGGCACTACCCAGATCTACGCAGACATAGTCGACAAGAGCATGCGCGATGCCGTCGAGCGGATCAAGATCAAGGACGAGGCAAAGCCGAAAGGAAAGAACAAAAAAACTGACGAGACCAAGGACAAATAATACCATATTGATATGAGGATCCGTAACTTCTACAAATCGAGATCTGATCTCGATAAAATGCAAGGAGTTAGAAAATTCCTTGTACCGATTGTGTCAAAGTTCTATAATGGTGAGGTCGAAGGCACCCAGAGGTTGAAGGATACTTCCCTTCCGGTACCAACGCTGTTCAACTGCATGGAGACAATCCTGTCCAGGTTGAACGATAAGGAGTACCCCGAGCTCCTTGTCGGAGAGATCTGGGACGATCTGAGGATGAAGAGTCCCAAACAGTCAACGGAGCATTGTCTGACCCGCTTTTTTGATTTCAACTACTACGAGTATCGGGTCAATCGCTGGTATGAGGCGACAGTAATCTTTGGCGCTGTCTATTACGTGATGGCTTTCGAACATCCTGATCTGCGATGCTGCCTCAGCGCCATAAAGAACAAAGCCGTCTACAGTGCGGAAGCCATTCCCTATTTCAATCTATTCGAGAGAGAACTTGTCGGGAAGGACCAGCAGGCCAAGGTGGATTCCGATGACTACGATCCTCGGCAGGACGTTATCCTCGAACTCAAGATGCGTACTGAAAGGGCTATGAACGACTTCTCCAACCCCAAGCCGCCGGAAGGGTATGTGAGCATCGACGCCATCCTGTATGCGACCGAGAACTACTTCTCCAAGGACGCCGAGCCTGTGCTGAATATCCTGGAATACGTCGTTTCCCAGACGAACGGGTCGGATCTGGACAGGATCAGGTCCAAGAGGAATGCTCTGATGCGGGTCAATGCCGCCCGTGGCGGCAAGACGCTGGACAAGGAGTCCGGAATGACCACCGGTCAGCAGGTACTCTTCTTCTATTACCTCTTCGATTCCCTGGGCTTGAACTTTGGAAACTCAGACAAGGCGGCGTGGATACGCCTGCTACGTAACGTCACGGGCAGGAACGCCGACAATATCAAGCAGCGTCTTAACTTCAGGTTCGACGAGGATCAGACGCAGAAGGACCTTCGTTATGTCGCCGGTTGTCTCAAGGAATTGTTCCCATCCATTTCGTCAAAGATAGAGCGGGACAGTAAAATCCAGTAAGAAACTGCAATAAGGGGAAGCCTTGGAGTTCCCCCAAACCTACCCCGGCCCAGCAAAGGGCCGGTATTTTTGTGCCGTGGTTCACGATGAGCCACGGTTTCTCATTTGCGGCCGCAATCCAGGAACCTTGTATTCACCTCAAATCTATTAGAGCATGTCAAAAATGACTAATGAGCCAGCAAGGGAAGAGCGGGTTACGTTCGATCATCTCCCTAAGATACTGTCAACACTCCAAAAGGACGTGAATGAACTCAAGAACTTCATAGTCCATAACCAGGTACCGGACGAACCCAATGAGTGGATGGATGTCAAGGGACTCGCCGCATACCATCCCGATCATCCGTCCGTCAGAACCGTCTATGACTGGATACACTACAAACGCGTCCCCTATCATAAGGACGGCAAACGCGTCCGATTCAAACGCACTGAGATAGATAAGTGGTTATTAGGCGGTTATCATAGGACAGATAATGAACTGCTTGAAGATGCCGTCGATATTCTCAACGCAAAACGATGTGGTCAGGTTTAATGAAGGAGCGAAATGGAAATACGAGTTACCCCCGAAAACTTCCATTTGATTTGGAAGTCGATAATCATCAGGACTTCAGATGTCTTCTCCACCCCGCCTGTGGTGATCAATGTCGACAGGTCGGTCATCAGCACCCTGGGCAATTTCAGCGCGTCCACCGGCAAGGGCAAATCGAAGAAGACGTTCAACGTCTGCGCCATCGTCGCCGCGGCCCTGACCAATGGAACTGTACTGAACTACAGGGCGAGTTTCCCTGAGGGGAAAAGGAAGGTCCTCTATTTCGACACTGAGCAGAGCGCCTATCACTGCCAGAAGGTCTTGCAGCGGATCAACAGGCTTTGCGGCCTCCCGGAGACCGAGGACAATGACCAGATCGAGTTCGTCATGCTTCGCGAGTACAGTCCGCTTGACCGGAGGACAATCATTGAAATGGCTTTGGCCGAAAGGCCGGACCTCGGGCTGGTCGTCATCGATGGACTCCGTGATCTGCTCTTTGATATCAATTCTTCAACTGAGGCTGCAGAAGTAATTGGTTTACTGATGAGATGGAGCAGCCAATTCAATGTCCATATCCATACTGTCCTTCATCTGAACAAGGGGGATGACAACGTCCGGGGTCATATCGGGACCGAGCTCAACCACAAGGCCGAAACCATCCTCCAGATAACGAAAAGCGTAGTCGACGGGGATATCAGCGAAGTACATGCATCGCTTGTGCGTGACCGGGATTTCAAGCCCTTTGCCTTCCATATCAATGAAGACGGTCTTCCCGTTTTGGCAAAGGACTATAGTTTCAACCGCAGCGCACAGATAATCTCATTCGATTATGAGTTAATGTCAGAGGATCTGCACCGTGCCGCCCTAGACAAGGCTTTCGAAGGAATCGACAGGATGGGATATCAGGATCTCCTGCACCGGCTCTCAGTGGGCTATTCAAGCATAGGCTTCACCCGTTCCAGGGCCATCATAACCAAGCTGAAGAAGTTTCTCATGAAGTATGATATGATCAGGCAGGAAGACAGGAAGTATGTGTACAACAGGGATTTTCACTATGTCCCTCTCAATATCGACCAAACCAGTATAGAATAGTCGGGTGCCCATTAGGCGTTATCCCACTATACCGGTCGCTTCCGTTGGCACTTCTGTGGCCCATGGATGTCCAACAGTGGTGTAAACGCCCACTTTAATTCACGTCTTATAAAACATTATGATACAATGACAATAGAAGAGATAAAGATGATTCCGATTAAGGATATCCTTTCCCATATGGGCATAGAACCCGTGATGTCGAGATGCGGCGGTGAGCAGCTGATGTACAACTCCCCTCTCCGTCCTGATAAAAACGCCTCCTTCTCGGTCAACACCCGGAAGAACCTATGGATGGATTTCGGGACGCAGCTGGGAGGCAACGTCATCGACCTTGCCATTGCCCTGAAAGGAGACTGCACGTTCAGCGAGGCCTTGGCCTGGCTCGAGGAGCAGGTTGGCGGTCTTGACATGGTGGTGTCCGAAGGCGGAATAAACCGGTTCCTGGAGGAACTGTCCTCAAAGCAGCAGGATAAGCCGTTCTTGAGCAACGTACAGGTGGAAGAACTGACCAATCCCTCCCTCCTGAGGTACCTGGAATCCCGGGGTATCCCGGCCGAAATCGGCTGGCGGTATTGCAAGGAGGCCCACTATACCGTCCGTGACCGGGAGTACTTCTCGATCGCCTTCATGAATATCCTGGGCGGGATGGAGCTCCGGAACCGGTACTTCAAGGGTTGCCACGGGGCGAAGGCCCTGACCATAGACCGCGTTGACAAGTCGCAAAGGACTCCCACCTGCTGCGTCTTCGAGGGGTTCATGGATTTCCTCACGTACAGGTTGCTGGAGGACAGCGGCGACTGCGAGTTGGTCCCCCGCCGGCCCTGCGACTGCATCATCCTGAACTCCACGTGCATCACCGCGCAGGCCATCCCCTTCATCGACGTCTATCGCTGTGCCTACTGTTTCCTGGACAACGACTACGCCGGGAGACAGGCCTTCGGAACCCTCTGCCGCGCCATGCCCGGGCGGATCCATGACATGTCGAGCAAGTTCATGCCTTACAACGACCTGAACGACTACCTTATGCTAAGCGGCTCCTGGTAAGGGCCTTCCTTGGCATTTTCTGAAATCCTCGTCCTTTGCCGGGACGGGGATTTTTAATGCCCGGGCGGGAATCCGAGTATACGCTACGAGTATCATCTCGTCTTTTCTTCCCTCTTTTCGGGCCGATTCCGGCCTCCGGACCCTCCTGCGGTTCCTCTTCTTTCTTCCCTTTCCTAATTTGACCACCGGGGATGCGCCCCGGGAGGCCCTTCGTTGGCATTTTCCGCGAAAACGCGCTCCCCGGAACCGGAAATGAAAAGAACTAAATCAGGACCCGAAAAATGAGTGCTTTCTGGATCTTCGCCGTCGCCCTTACGGTGGCGTACATCATTTACTACTGTGTCATCATCGCCAAGGACCTGGCCAAGCCCAGGGAGCAGGTTTCCTCGGACGAGGAGACCTTCGAGCTCGCCGACACCGCACCGGAGCCCAGCAAGGTCGTCGCCATGACGGACAAGGGCTTCCAGGTGCAGGACGGCTTCGGCAACGTCAGGGAGCAGGAGATCACGAACGTCCCCGCTCCCCTGCCTGCGGACAAGGAGGACGAGGACCCGGGCCCGACGATGGGAGCGGACGGCGCTCCGGTCACTCCGGTCGGACGGAAGGTCGCAGCGGCTCAGGACGAGATGGTACCCATCGACCCCAAGTCAACGGGCGAGCAGTCGCTCAATGACCTGAAATCCATCATGGAGGGGAAGGTCCCGTCTGTCAATATCGAAAAGACTTACACGCCTCCGGAGAAGTCCTCCGGGGACGAAACCACGAAGAAGGAACTGGATCATGACGGTGGTCAGCGGATATAGGGGGCGGCTCGCTCCCCTGCTCCTGTCCGTGCTGGGGCTGCTGCTGTACGTGCTGTACGTCTGCTACGCCGTCGGCAGCGTCATGGCCATCATCTCGGCCCTGCTGATCTACTTCAAGATGCAGTACCACGAGGGCGAGGTCATGAAGAACATCATGACGCTCATCGGTGCGGTCCTGTTCATCATAGGCGCCTCGATCGTCTTCCCGGCCTTCTTCGGCTACAGGATATAAGGGAAATACATCCGCTTGGAATCGCAAAGACAGGTGCACATGTCGGGACGGATGCCGGGCGATGGGAAGGCTCCCCGCTGGGAGCGATAACACGAAGTCAAACAACAAAAACGAAACACCAGCTTATGCGAAAGATTCTCAACAGTGTGAAGAAGTTCCTCGCCTCCCCGAAGACGAGGGCTGTCGCCCTGATGCTCCTGGTAGGCGGGACCGCGGCGTTCGCGCAGTCCACGGCAGGTGACTACACCGCCGGCACGAACGCCCTCACGACCGTCGCCGAGGAGATCGCGAAGTACGTCCCGATCGTCGTCAAGCTCTGCTACGCCATCGCCGGTGTCGTGGCCATCGTGGGCGCGATCAGCGTCTAC
>CACZCQ010000023.1 GCA_902779765.1 uncultured Bacteroidia bacterium | reverse complement strand
GGCCTGGACCTTTTCACCAATCTGCCCGATGAACTGGAATCGACGGCTGAGGCTAACAGCAACTGGACGACTTTCCAGAACTTCAAGCAATAGCTGAAAAGAGGCGACCCAGACGGGCCGCCTCTTTGGCGTCAATAAAGCTGCCTGATTGCTGCCCGGAGTGATAATTAATCGCTCCGGGCAGCATTATGATATGGGAAATGCTCCTCGGAACATAGGAAACTGTTCTCGGCGTGCACCATGTGGCCCAAAATGAGCACCATATGGCTGACATGAATATCTGTCTCCGGCGGGGGCTTTTGGCAGGCCCTTCGACAGGCTCAGGGACTTTATTCAATCACCATGTCGAACCGGTCGTAGGGGGCGGTACGGTGGGCGAGGTGCTTTGTGGATGGGGAGATGCCGAAGAGAGGGGAGTAGGTGCGGACCTTGATGGTCTTGCCATCTGGCATGAACTCAAGGATCCTGAGCCAGCCGTCACCTCCGTTGCCTTCCCAGCCGCCGCCAAGGGTTTGGACGTTGAACATCATCTGATGCACGGACTTCCCGAAGTTGTTCTTGTCCACCCTGTAGGCCGTGCTGAGTTCGTTGTCTTCCTGAATGTCCTTCTTATCAGACGGGCGTCCGGTATGTCCGCAGATGACCATCCGTATGTTAGGTACCTGGCTTATGAGATTGTCCCAAAGCATTTTGCCGGAATGGTTCCCTTCCTGCTTCGTTACCCAGTAACCCTCCTTATCAGTGTATTCAGCAGTTTTCTCGTCGAGATATGAGTGGGTCAGGTAGATCACGTAGTCATCCTTATACTTGTCTGAAGTGACCAACTTCTTCGCCCACTCGACAGCACCGGCTGAAGGAGCGAATTCAGAACTGATGACCAGTATCCTGTGGTCCCATCCGGGCATCTCGAACTCGAAGGCTGCATTTTCAAGCGATGCGTGGCCTTCACGGTTCGGATATTCAGCCTTCAGGCAGTTTACATAAGTCGAATTCCTTTCGAAGGAGATGTATTTCGGATAGTTCGTGATATAGCTCTCGCTGCGCTGGAATCCGTAATCGTGATTGCCTCCGCAGGCTATGAAAGGAACCTTGTCGTCAATCCTTTCCAGCGAGCGGCTTATGCTCTCCCACATCTGGGTGCTGCTCTGGTTGAGCATGTTGCGGTTCAGGGCATTGTTCTCATTCTGTTCCACCAGGTCGCCTGTGCAGAGGACCGCCTTGATGTTCAGGTGCTCCACATTGTCAGCGACCCAGAGCGTAGTAAGCTCGAAGATCGGCTGGTTGATGTCGTATTTGACATATCCCTGCGGATCGCCGAAGAGGATGAGGGTGGATGATGCCGTATCGGTAAGGTCCTGGCGGTCAGCCCTGTGCTGGGCGAAACTTGTGACGGCTGCAAGCGCCGCGATGGTTAATAGTAGTACTTTTTTCATTATCAGTCTATAATGTTTACTATCCCTTCGGCCGGCTCAGGGACCGGTTTATCTGTTTGGTAGAATTGCGTCGTGGCGCAGATAGCGGTTGCCCGTCTCTGCCTTAATGGCATCGATGAATACGGGTGAATATGCCGGAGGAGTGGGTCTCTGGAATCCGGGACCCGGACGGCCGGAGAGGATCTCACCGTTCTGGCTGGGCCTGATGCTCTGGTCGTTGTACTTGACTATCAAGAGTTTCGCAAGCTTGTCCCAGCGCTTCATCATCATGTCGGTGTAGGCGATGGTCTTGCCGGTTAGGTAATCAGTCCTTCCGGAAGGAGTCAACCCTGAAACCATCTTTTCCACCTCTTCCTGATCCTTTGCATAGAAGTCTTCGAGCTCCTTCTGGGCCTCCTTTAGGTCGCCGATCATGGCGCTGTAACGGGGATAGACCATGTTCGCTACGAAGTTGTTCATCCAGAAGGCGCTCTCGGTGCTGAACTCATTCATGCTGTTGTTCTCCCTGCGGAAGGGATCCGGAATACGGTTGATTCCGCAATATACCGGGACATAGGCCACCATCGAAGCATCGTCCATATTGAAATATGTGACTCCGCCCACGGCGTCAGGCAGCCAGTCCCTCATCTGGCAGACCATGGTCATTCCGCTCTGCTGGCAGCCGATGGGCCTTTCGCGGAACATCTGGGTGCCGTCAGCAGCCTCGAAATTGACAGGCTGGTTGCGGTAGGGAGATGCCCAGGGGCCTGCGCTGACGTCTGCCGTCATGTCAAGGGCGGTGCCCTCGTAGTGGTCGCGCATGTCGTTCATTATGTCGCGGACGGAGACGGGCTTGTCGGGCTTGATCCAGAGAGGGAGATGGTCGATCTGGCTCATGTCACCATTGATGTAGGGGAGATAGCTATCGATGACGGCAGTGTCGTAATGGTGGCGGAAGAAGCTCCATACGCGGGCCTCGCAGTAGCGTATGGTACCGAAATCCATCGGGCCGTAGGCTTCGCGGAAGCTGAAATCAGCGTCAGGACCATCGTAGTAACCCTTCTCGCGGGCAAATGTGATGATGTCGGCGCAATACATGCAATTGCCTTCATCAGCAACGCAGAAGCCGAGCTTCTTGTCAGCTTTCTTGGCCTGGGGGAACTTCTGGATGCGGCTGGAGTTGGCATAGGCGCATATGCAGTCGTCCGGAACCCTCATTGCGATCCAGATGGCGCCCTTGTTGCCCTTGCCCTTTCCGATAATCTCCATGATCCAGGCCTCGTTCTTGTCACAGATGGCGAAAGACTCGCCTGTGCTGCCGTATCCATATTCCTGGACAAGGTTGTGGATGCAAGCGATGGCCTCACGGGCTGTGGTAACCCTCTGCAAGGTAATGTTCATCAGGGTGAAATAGTCGAAATAACCCTCGGGGTTGCGAAGCTCCTGACGGCCGTCCCAGGTGGTCTCGACGATGGAGACCTGGTTCTCGTTCATCAGGCCGACCACTCCGAAAGTGTAGGGAACCTGCTTGATGAAACGGTCGTTATTCCCTCCGCCCCAGCCTCTCAGCTGGATGAGTTCGCCCTCGGCGTGGCGTCCGGGAGTGTTATAGGTGAGGGGAGAGGCGAAGCCGAAGCCGTCGCAGTTGTAGGTGCAGATAACGCTTCCGTCCACGGAAGCCTTCTTGCCGACGATGAGGTTCGTACAGGCAAAGCCGGCGGTGGTCAGGAGGACCAGGGCGGCTGATAGGATCGTTCTTTTCATGGCTGTCATCCGTTTATATACTGTTATTTAATCTTGACATCTACGGTTACCAGGGCCTCGGAACGAGACATCTCCTGTGGATTGGTGCCGGGAATATCCTGGGGAATCGACTGCCCGATCAAGCCGAAGAGCTGCTTCCAGTACAGCGGGAATTCTCCGTCGGGGCCCTTGAAATTCATGGGTGCCGCATCGAAAACATGAGTGCCGTCTTCTAAGATGTAGCTGTCCCTGACGAGCTCGCTGCAATAGAGGGAATCGTTATCCGGCAGGAAGTGGACATCATATGGCTGGCCGAGGAACTTCTTCGCGCTTTCCACGAACTCTTCCGCCCTGGAGGGATCCTTGAGTCTCTTGATTATGAATACCGGCAATGAACCGTCCTTCAAGGTGAAATCTGTCAGGAAGGTATCCAGAGGGTGACGGTCCACCCCGTGCCTGATTGTTGCGTCAATTATCCAGGTCTCGCCGTCCGTCACTTCCGCAATGGCTACATGGACAAGGTTAAGGCTGTCCGCCGATCCCGTCGAGGATGAAATGGCTTCGTCCATGGAACCCTCTTCGATCGAATAATCCATCGGCAGGCCGACGAATACCAGGTCCCCTGTCCTGAGGGTGTCCTCTTCCACTGCCTGACGGCAGGAAACGAAAGGAAGGATGGCCAGAACCGCCACCATCAACAGATTCTTTATATCCATATACTTACGATAATTTCAGTTTGGTGCAGAATATCGGGTGTTCTGCAGTCCTGCCCTCAATGAAGCAGCAGTCGCCGTCAATGACGCGATAAAGGCTGACCTCTTCGCCGGCTATGGCCTCGTGATGGAAAACGACCTCGACCTCCTCGACACTCGCACCATCGCCTCCACCGGGCAGGCAGTCCATTGCCCAGGCGATGTACCTTGCATTGTTGGTATGCCCGACCAGGTCGATATCTGAATATGCGACCCTGTGCGTCATCACGAATTCCTGCTCCTTTCCTCGTGGCATTATCACCTTGGATGCGGGTGTTTCTATGGCATAGTCGCTGCAGGAAGAGTCTTCGGTGGGGAGGACGTCCTCAGGCCTGGCCATGGTCCTGGACTCCGTGTCGATCACGACCCAGGAACTCGTTGCCTCGACCAGCCTTCTTCCATCCGTTCCCAGGACTTCGAAATCCCTGACAAAGAACGGTCCGAAAGCACCGCGATGCCATGTAAAGATATCTATCCGGTCTCCCCATACCGGGGTGTCCAGGAAGCGGAAATGCATCCTGGTAAGCACCCAGGCCTTGTTCCGTACGATCAACTCGTCGTAGCCGAAATGCATGGCTGCCGCGGCCTGGTACGCCATCTCCTGCGCCATGTCCATGAATGATGCGGGCTTGAGTTTCTTGCCCGCATCCACCTCATAGCACTTCACTACAAGCTGGTCGGTGACCTTGTTGTCTGTACGGACCGTGATGCTCATAGTATCTATCTTCTTCTCCTTGCCCTGCTGCGTGAACGCTTCTTCGTTCGGGATGCTATGACTCCGGCGACAAGACCGAGGAACAGTGCGGCGATTATGACGTAGGTCATGACGCTGGCATTGCTGCCCTTGACCCTTGACCACATGTCGATAAGCATCTGGGAATCCTCACCCCAGTCGTGCTCAAGGGCGCAGCGGTCGATGACTGCCTGGTCGGGATAGAGCACAGGGTCAAGACGTACGGAGTCCGCTTCCTCGCCGAAGAAATAGGTGAGGTTGATGGGTTCCATACTCTCGTCTTCAAAATGCTCGAGGATCTCAGGTGTACCGCACGCGCTCACGTAACCGATTTCCTCGGAGTTGCGGATAGCGTTCTCGGGTTTGCACATGAAGTTGATAAAATAGGCAGCGGCTTTGGTGTTCTTGGCGTACTTGGGGATTACCCAGCCGTCGAACCAGACTGTGGCTCCTTCATCAGGGACGATATAATCCAATTCGACTCCAACCGCAGCAGCCTCTTCCATTGCCCAGTAAGCGTCGCCACTCCAGTTCAGACTGATCCATCCGCGCTCCTGTGTCATCTGGTCCTTGCCGAAGTCGGCTTCATAGCCGGCCACCTGGCCCTTTATCTGCTTGAGATAGTTCTCGACCAGGTCCACGTTTTCCTGGTTGGGGACGGAGAGAAGTTCATCCCTGGTCACCTTTCCGGAAGCGATCTCATCCCGTTTCACATACTGGATGATCTGGCTGTAGATGTCGCGGGCTGCATCCTTTACGAATATCTTGTCAGCGAACTTGGGGTTGCGGAGGGCATCCCAGGTGCGGAGGTCCTCAGGATCGACATATTTCGTGTTATAGAGGAAACCGGTCGTTCCCCACATGAAACCGACGGCGTATTTGGATGCATCCTTGTCGCCGGTCTTGAGATTCTTCAGGCACTCGACGATGTAGGGGGAGAGGCTTCCTTCGATATAGTTGGGAGTGTCGCCGAAGTCCATGTTTATGGGAAGCAGAAGGTCTTCCCTGAGCATCCTTTCGATTATGTAGTCCGAAGGACATACGACGTCGTAGTCCTCGTGTCCCTTCTCGATCTTGGAGAGCATTGTCTCGTTGATGTCGAAGGTCTGGTAGACGATCTTCACCGGTTCGCCTGTCTGTTCTTCGTACCATTCCTCGAATTCGCCGATAAGCGCTTCATCGATATAGTCGCTCCAGTTGTAGACCTTAAGGATATTGTCCCTGTCTGAGGAGCAGGCGGCGAACATCATCGCCGCAGCCAGGATGCTGAATATTCTTTTCATTTCCAAGGTTTGTTATCTTTTCTTCTTGTCGGACCGTGCCTGCCTGACATTCATTATTATGAGCAGGACAAGTATGATCGTGAATATCAGTGTCATCAGAGGCCTGAGCTCGGGAGTCAGGCCGCCTTTGCGCGCGTCAGCGTAGATATAGGTCGAGAGGGTCTCCAGACCGATCGTTCCGCGGGTGAAGAAGGTCACCGCGAAGTCGTCCAGGGACATGGTGAACGCAAGGATGAAACCGGAGACCATTCCGGGCCTCAGCTGTGGTATCAGGACCTTCCTGAGGGCCTGGGCAGGAGTGGCTCCGAGATCCAGGGCCGCCTCGTAGATGTTCGGGTTCATCTGGCCTAACTTGGGCATCACGCTGAGCACGACGTAGGGGGTGCAGAACGAAATGTGAGCCAGGATGACCGTGAGGTATCCCTGTGAGAAGTGCAGGAAGACGAACAGCAGGAACAGCGATACACCGGTGATAACGTCAGGGTTGATCATCGGAATGTTGTTCAGGAACTGGATTGTCTTCTTCTTCCTTCCCTTGAGGTTGAATATTCCTATGGCCGAGACAGTTCCGAGCAAGGTTGAGACAGCAGCGGCGATGAACGCAATGATAAGGGTGTTCTTGATGGCGGCCATGAGGCCGGCTCCGCCGTTGACTCCTCCGGAGAATATGTTCTTGTAGAGTTCGAAGGAGAATCCCGTCCAGTTCCCGAGTGTCCTGGCCTCGGTGAAGGAGAATATCGCGATGAACACGATCGGTGCGTAAAGGAGCACCAGAAGCAGCCAGATATAGGCCTGTGCCAATGTCTTCTTCATCAGATGGTCCCTCCTTGTACTTCTCTCTCGTCACCGCCGAGCAGGATGGTCGTGAGACCGATGATTACGAGCATGATGAGCGAGAGGGCTGCGCCATAATTCCACATCGATGAGTTGATGTTCTCCTGGATGATGGTTCCGAACAGCTTGATCTTGTTGTTGGTAAGGAACTCGGAGATAGCGAAGGTACTGACGGTCGGCATGAACACCATCAGGATGCCGCTGGATATACCCGGCATGGAGAGAGGCAGTGTGACTTTTCCGAATACCTGGATCGGGGTGGCGCCAAGGTCGGCGGCCGCCTCCGAATAGGATTTATCCATCTTTAGCAGAACGTTGTAGATGGGATAGATCATGAACGGAAGGTAGTCGTATACCATACCGAAGAGAAGGGTGCCTTTCCCGAGGGTGAATCCGAAGACGTTGAAGAGCTCGGCCGTGGCCAGGGTCCTCATAAGTGCATTGATCCACATCGGAAGGATGAATAGTATCACGGTGACGGCCGACTTGTTGAGGTTCCTGTCCGCCAGGATATATGCTGCGGGATAACCCAGCAGGAGGCAGATCAAGGTGTTCTCGACCGCTACCTCGATGGACACCGCGAACGTGCTGAGGGCGTCGCTGTCGGTGAAGAAGCGGCTGACGTTGCTGAGCGTGAATCCTCCGTTTCCGTCCTGGAGGGCATAAACCACGATCAGGACGAGCGGGAGCACCACGAAGAGCACCAGGAATATGAAATAGGGGAGTGCCCAGTTACTTCTCTTGCTCATCGTCGATCTCCACAGTGATGTCTTCAGGCAGGATCTTTATACCGACAAGGTCGCCCTTGTCCCAGATGTCGTTGGTGTCGACATACAGATGCTCGCCGCTTTCGGTCTTGACGGTCAGGTGGTAGTGGTTGCCCTTGTAAAGGATGAACCAGACTTCTCCGCTGGCATTGCCTTCTTCCTCGTGGTCCATGAGGTCCACCTTCGAGAACTGGATGTGTGCTTTGGCGGAGGTGCCTTCCTTGCCTATGGGAGCGCACTCGAACTCTTCGCCGAACATCTCGATATGGGTATCGTCTATGACTGTGCAGTCAATAACATTCTCAACCCTTTCCTTCTTCATGACCTGGATATCGTCCGGATGTATGAGCATCTGGACGGTCCTTCCGGGCTCGAAGGCATCGTAGTCCTGGATCTGGAGCTCGTTTCCGGAGTCAGTCTCGACATACATCTCGTAGTGGACTCCCTTGAATACGCAGGAATTCACTTTCCCGGAGAACTGGGCTCCTTCGAGTTCGTAGCCGAGATATACATCTTCAGGACGGATCACCACATCGACGGGAACGTTTTCGCCGAAGCCTTCATCGACGCAGTCGAAGTCGTGTCCGATGAAGTTGACCTTGCGGTCCTGGATCATGGTTCCGTTCAGGATGTTGCTCTCTCCGATGAAATCGGCCACGAACGAGTTGACCGGCTCATTGTAGATGTCGATGGGGGTGCCGATCTGCTGGATCTTACCCTCGTTCATCACGACTACCGTGTCGCTGAGGGTCAGTGCCTCTGACTGGTCGTGCGTGACATAGATGAACGTGATGCCGAGTTTCTGGTGCATCTCCTTGAGCTCTATCTGCATGTCCTGCCTCATCTTGAGGTCGAGGGCTGCCAGGGGCTCGTCAAGGAGAAGGACCTTGGGTTTGTTCACGATGGCCCTCGCGATGGCGACTCTCTGCTGCTGTCCACCGGAAAGGGATTCGACGTCGCGGTCCTCGTAATCACTCATGCTCACGAGCTTGAGCACCTTGCGTACCCTGGTGTCGATCTCGTCTTTCGGAACTCCCTGAAGCTTGAGTCCGAAAGCGATATTGTCATAGACGTCCAGATGAGGAAACAGGGCATAGCGCTGGAAAACGGTGTTCAGCGGTCTCTGATGGGGAGGAATCCCAGCGACGTCACGGAACTCGGTCTTGCCGTTCCTGCTGTCCCACTCCATCATGATCTTGCCCTCGTCCGGCTGGAGAAAACCGGCTATCATTCTCAGCAGCGTCGTCTTGCCGCAGCCGGAAGGACCCAGCAGGGTGACGAATTCACCTTTGCGGATGTAGAGGGATATGTCCTTGAGAACCTGATGGTCTCCGAACGACTTCGAGAGATGCTCGATGTCGATGATTATATTGTTCTTTTCGCTCATTATCTGTTCCTGGGGAGCCTGAGGTAGTACATTGCACCAAGTGTCAGTGAAAGGAGACCGGAACGTTCGCTACCGAAGTTGCTGGTGTTGCCGGCTATGGCGGCGTGGAGCCTGAGGTCCTGGCTGTCCCTGAGGGGGAACCAATGTGCGGCAGCACCGAATGTCCAGCTGTTGGTAACGGGGAAATCCGGGATTAATGACCCTGAAATCTCGTCAAGGGGCTTGAATCGCTCGTAGCCCAGACGTCCGATGAACTCCCATTTATCCGACGGATTGTATTTCGCGGTGGAAAAAGCGGTAATACCGTCATTCAGAATGAAGAACGGGTCTCCGACCTTGTTGGACAGGTCAAGCTGGAGGGTCCAGTCTTCCAGTTCGAGCTGGTTTCCGAGAGTTACCATCCACTGGTATTCTCCATCCCAGTCCTCGATCAGGTTTGTGCTGTAGAGCATGCTGAACGGACCGTAGTTGCCTTGGTACTGAAGCGAATAGGCCATTGCATCAAAAGGCTTTTCGCCGTAAGGGGAGGCAGTAGCCTGGAAAAAGAGGCCCGTGCTTTCGCTATCATCCATCCAGCCGAACTTCCCGCCCCACTGGTAGCACTGGAAATTATTGAACAGGCCGGTCATCATGTCCGGATGGATGTCGAAGTCATATTCCTCGAGTTCGAATCCACCGAAAGTGATAACCTGCTTTCCGGCTGTAATCAGGAAATTGCCTAATGAATACTCCAGATAGGCCCAGTCGCACCAGTTCACGTCGTCGGCCCGCCAGGTATTCTGGTACAAATATTTCGGCTCGGAACTGAGCCAGTGGTTGCAGACGCTGAACGAAAGGTTTTCAGAGATGTTTCCCTCAAAGAGTGAATAAAGTGAAGAATTGCCAAGAGTTACCTCCTTGTCGCTTCCGGAGAAAACAGGATTGAAGTCAATCCTTGGAACGATGGTAATCCCGGCACTGGCGCCGGAATCGTCAGCCCCTTGCGCCTGGGCAAGGGTGCAGAGCAGGATCGAAGCCGCTAAAACAACCAGTTTCTTCATTTAAACCCATAAAAAGATGTTTGGTTCAACTTGGCTGCAAAAATAGTAAAAAATACTTTTCTATTCCTTTTTCAGGTTAATAATTATCACACCGTTAGCACCCCTGACACCATAAATGGCTGCGGATCCGTCTTTCAGCACGTCGACGGACTTCACTTCATAGGGGTTGATGTTGGAAATGTCGTCCACGGCCACGCCGTCGACAACGTACATCGGCTGGTTGTCACTGTTGATGGAATTGATACCCCTTATGTAGATAAGGGCGCCACGGTTACCGGTTTTCTCCACCCTGACTCCCGGGACCTTGGCCAGGAAGTAGTCGTAAATGTCGTTGTAGACTTCATTGTCCTTATTCTTGACATGGCCAACCGCATATGTCAGGTCGCCTTTGGCAACCTCTCCGTAACCTACGTTGACAGGTTCGCCGTCGTAGCTTCTCGGAATGGAATTCTTCTGGGATGCGCATCCGGCTGTAACCATCAGCAGGATAGCGAGGATAAATGATGTAGTCGCTTTCATTTGTAGTCCTGTTTTTATACGAAGACAAATATAATAATATTTTTTTACGATATTTAAGGTACTTTTTTCGGCAGATGCATCATTTGGTTACACTCGATATGTTCCAGACCGCCGGCGTTGGCGTCGCGGCGCTTCTCATCGGGATATTCTTCACCAGGACGATCCCTTTCCTGAAGCTCTTCTGCATCCCGGCTCCGGTTTCGGGCGGATTGCTCGTTTCATTGCTCACGCTGGCTTCCTACGGTATCCTGGGCGTCGAATTCTCCTTCGACGGGACCATCAAAGACATCTGCATGATGCTTTTCTTCACTTCAGTCGGCTTCCAGTCGAACATGAAGGCGCTCAAGCAGGGAGGGAGGCCGCTAGTGGTTATGGTGCTGCTGGTGGCGGTCCTGATAATCATGCAGAATCTCATCTCCCTTGGGACCGCCAAAGCGTTGGGAATTGATTCCTTAGTGGGAATGGCTGCCGGATCGATTCCGATGTGCGGAGGACACGGTACCTCGGGAGGCTTCTCACCTGTTCTGGAGCAGATGGGGCTGGCGGGAGCCCAGTCAATCACGATGGCCTGTGCAACCTTCGGCCTTGTGGCCGGTTCTATGATCGGCGGCCCCCTTGCGGAACTTCTGATCAGGAAGCGCCATCTTGCCGAGGAATCCCACTCGCGGGACATCGTGGCCGGATTGGAGGGGAGCGAGGCCTCTCCGGAGTCAAAGAAGATTAAGCCTCAGTCTGGTGAAAGGTCATTCAGGGATTATTCTAAGGCAGTATACCTCCTTGTCCTTGCAATGGCGGCAGGGATGTGCTTGAGCAAGCTGCTGGCACTGACTGGAATAACTTTCCCGACATACTTCGGCTCCTTGATCGCGGCATGCCTGATCAGGAACGTGAACGAGCCTCTCTCAAAAGGAAGGGACCTGCTTTGCATGGACAAGATAGTCGCTCTGGGGGATATCTGCCTGTCGCTTTTCCTCGGTATCGCTATGTCCACCCTGAAGCTGTGGGAACTGTCAAGCCTTGTCCTTCCTCTTTGCGTCATCCTGCTTGCACAGGTCCTGTTCATCGCCCTGTTTGCTTATTTCGTGGCTTTCCGTTCTCTCGGGAAGGACTATGACGCCGCAGTGCTTGTCAGCGGTCTGTGCGGATTCGGCCTGGGAGCCACTCCGAACGCGATGGCGAATATGTCCGCAGTCTGCCTGAAGTACCGCTATGCCGTCAATCCTTTCATCATCGTCCCGGTGATCGGGGCGATGTTCGTAGACATTATCAATACAACGGTTATTACTGTCTTCCTCAATCTCCTATAGCAGGAAGAACATTGCGACACCGATCATGGTCACGGTCACCCCCAGGATCTCCTTGGCCTTGACCGGATGCTTGTTGATGAGGGTGTCCGGGAGGATAATCAGGACAGGGGTCAGTGCCATCAGGGTAGATGCAATTCCCGCTTCGGCATACCTGACTGCCATGAGAGACAGGGATACTCCGAGGGCGGGACCGAAAACGGTGAGGAGTGCGGCATATTTGAGACCTTTCCTGTCTTGCAGTCCGGCCTTGAGATTCCCCAGCCCCTTCCCGAGCGACAGGAGTATGAAGAAGCCGATTCCTCCAATTATCGCCCTGATCATGGTTGAAGCGAACGGGAGCATGTCGCCGGCGACCTTGGGAGCGTCGGCCGGAAGGGCTGCCGCGTAATAATCCATCCCGACCTTGCTGAGTACGAGCCCGACACCCTGGCCTATTCCGGCTCCGATTCCCAGGAGTATGCCTTTGGCAGGAAGGGACAGTTTGAAATGATGCCCCTCTCCTTTATTCAATATGGAAATGGCTATACCCGAGAGCGTTACCAGCATTGCAATCCATGACTTCCAGGAAAGGGATTCCCCAAGCAGAAACCATCCGGCTATCGCTGCACTCGGTGGAGCGAGGGTCATCAGGAGCTGCCCGAAACGAGGTCCTATGGAAAGGTAGCAGTTGAAAAGGCAATAGTCCCCGAATACATATCCGACAAGTGCGGATAAAGCCAGCCACAGCCACGCCTTTCCGTCTGCGTACACCGGATACGGCCTACCGACAGTTATCCAGAGGAGCAGGCCCAGGAATATGGTTGCCATGGCCAGACGGATGACATTCGTGACCATCGAGCCGATGCGGCGGCTTGCCTTGTCGGCGAACCAGGCGGAGAAGGTCCAGGATACCGCGACGACAAGGGATATCAATTCACCTAGATGGGGCATTTCAAATTAGCTAAGTCCGTTATCATTTGGTCGCAAATATCGCAAAAAAACCACAAAAAATATTGTCTTTTGGTACAAATTTCCTATCTATTTGATTGTTTTTTTTGAGTTTTTATTATATTGGGGTAGGTTTAAAAGGGTGAAAAATACTGTCAAATATTCTCTTACAGCCTATCAACATGGTACTTACCACGCAATGAATGTTGCCGTGGTATCTCTATATTCTCCTAATACTCAACCCATTAAAATTGTTATTGCCCAATTCGGCGGAATCTTCTGATAAGATGGTTCCGTAATATTATTATTCTATCATCATGGATCATATCGTTAAAAAGGAGGACTATTGCCCTCCCGAGTGTTTTGTATTTACATATACCGTAGAGAAGAACATCATGTCCGGGTTTGAGACCGTGGACTGGGAAACAGACCCTGAAGAAATCGGATAATGCAATAATTCTATTCTATATATTTTCTGCTTAATGAAAACTCCTAACCTATTCGGACGCCTCCAGGCCGCAATCTTGATGATTGCCCTTGGAACGTCAGCGCTGATCTCCTGCTCGGTTGAGAAGGAGTACTCGATTGGGGATCCGGATGAGGATGGAATCGAAATGACCATCTCCATCGGGCAACCTGGAACCAGGACAGACAACTCCGGTGACAGCACCCTCTGGACAGAGGGAGACGCCCTGTCTGTCTTCCACTCCGCTGCCGGACAGTCGACCTTCTGGTCGTCGTGGTTCGGCTTCTACTACGGTAATATGTTCCAAGGAACGGTCAAGAAGCTTTCAGCAACCAATGACTGGTATGCGGTATATCCTTACCGTGAGACCAACACCTCTCCCGGTCAGCTTCACCTTTCTTTTGCTTCCCAGCAGACTCAGAAGGGCAATTCCAACAAGGAACATTTCGCTGGTGAATTATTCCCGATGTATGGAAAGACCACCGATGTCTCCAGGACGGATGACCTGAGCATAAGCATGAGCAATGTCCTTTCCGCTGTCGAACTGAAGGTCACTAACAATTCTACGGATGCGATTGTTGTCGAAGAGGTTGATTTCACCGCCGAGTCTTATATCGCCGGAGATTTCTCCGTCGACCTGACCGGTGAGGCTCCTGTCATCACATCCGAAAGCAGACCTACCAAGAAAGTCAGTCTTACCGTCGAGGACGGAGAAGCGATAGCTGTTGGTGACAAGGCTTCCTTCTACCTTGCTGTTGCACCTTACGAGGTTCCGGCCGGTGGTGAGATCAAAGTCAAGGTCGTCGCCGTGCATCCGGATGATACGAGGGTCGTTTACAACCATACATTCACTCTAGCGAATGCGACGGAATTCGTATCCGGAAAGATCAAGGTGGTGAATGTTGCCTTTGACGAGAACTCATCCGAGAATCCCGATACCGGTGCTGCAAGCGAGGTGGAACTTGAAGTCGGCGAGCAGCCTGAAGACGGTGAATACCTCCTGGTATATGAGAATGGTGACAACAGTATGGCCTTTGCCGCATTCGCTGACCAGAAAGCCAATAATTATGCTATTCCTGTCTCTGTTGTAGACGGGGTCGCCGTTCCCAAGGACGGTCAGGATCTTTCCAAGTATGCCATTACCATTGAAGTCGCTAAAGATGAGTCCGGTAATCCGATCGAACATGGCAATGATGCAGGCCATTATGCATATAATGTAAGGAATACTGATGGACAATATGTATTCTATTCTACCGGCGGTGGAACCCTCGATGCCAGTGATGCCCTCCAGATCAAGGATATAAACGAAATGGATATAGATGGTACGGTTTATAAGTACTATCATACTTTCGTTCAGGC
>CACZCQ010000022.1 GCA_902779765.1 uncultured Bacteroidia bacterium | reverse complement strand
TGCCCTGCCGGGGTTGTATGCCCGGAGAGTCTGTTCAAGTATGTTTATTGGGGTTATTTGTCAATCATGCGGGATAGTTCCCTATCAAACACCATGCCACAATGCGTTAATTTAACGCAAAGTATAGATTTGCTATTCCGTATGGATTCTCAGTAAGTACAATTACCGAATGGGAACCCTCTTTGCGTATTTCTCGAATGGATTCCGAGATTCCGAGCAAACCGAGAATTCCTTGTAATATAGATGGGTTATCTGTCCTGAAAGCCGAATCGCATGACAGACCGTCACCCGAACACAGACAAGACTCCATCATATAGAGACGCTTTGCCGCTATTTCAGGCATTTGGTATCCACTGTACCGTTGCTTGTTGACCTGACAGATGCAGGCGAATACTTTCTCGTTCCAGTTCAAGACCATAAGAATATATGTGCTTTAGAGCAGAGATATATACTTATGGGACGGGAAAATATTTCACCTCAAAACTAAAAAAAGTCTTTATCCGGCCCCCACACGAACAGGCCTTCACCAGATGCCAGCTTTCGGATCAGGGACAGAAGTTCCGGGTCAGGGCCGTAAAGGGCCATGTAATGGTCGTCGCCGCTGAAAGTGATCAGAGCGTCGTCTGAACCGATTATGATGGAGAGAGGGGAGCGCAGTGATACTGCGTTCCTGAACAGCTGTTCCAGTTTACCCGGATCCGGATTTGATATCCAATCCTCCTCCAGGCCGACTTGGATGTCAATGTAGCAGTTCAGCTTCACAAGGACGGAGGCAAACCGCTTGCTTATGCCATCAAGCTGTGAGAGGAAATATCGCTCAATCCTGAAATACTGCCCTGCAGCTTCCGCTGGGACTTGCATCGGAAGGATGTCTATAATCCAATATGGCTTGTCAAGAAAGGCTTCTATGATCTCTTGTCTCTCCATCACTGTAATTGGAAACGTGAAAGGATACCTGTTTACAGGATAAAGATAGCAATAGTTTCTTTATTCAGAATCGATCATTTTAGAAAAGACGTATTACGGGAGTTTGTGTGTTTATATGTCAGAACAACTGAAGAATACTCGCTAACTTTGCAATGAAGGATAATTTGTAAGTGTATAGGGAGTTGGACGAGCAGGCACTGGCCGGATATTGCTCACAAGGTGACAGGATGGCCGGGGATGAGCTGTATAGAAGATATGCAGCCAGGGTGTTTGCGCTCTGCAGACGCTATCTCCCGAGCGAGGAAGACGCGAAGGATCTGATGCTGGAAACTCTGGTACAGGCGCTGGATAAGATAGACACCTACAAGTATTCCGGAAAAGGTTCGCTTTATGGATGGATTAGCCGGATTGCCATCAATAAAGCGCTCAATCAGATCAAGCGGCGACGGTGGCGGACGGTTCGTCTGGACCTTCGGACACATGATGATATTCCGGAGCCTAGTGAAGATGAGATGGTAACGATACCTGCGGATAAAATCAGGGAGTGGGTCTCGGAACTTCCGGATATGAGAAAGGCAGTCTTCAACCTTCACTGCATTGACGGTTATTCCCATCAGGAGATTGCCGGGATGTTGGGAATCAGCGAAAACGGGTCTACAAGCATATTGGCCAAGGCTCGGAAGCAATTGAAAGAAAAGATTACGCGTTACTTGAAGGAGCAGAACAAATGAGAAAGTGGGAAGACATAATAAAGGATAAGCTGGAAGAGCAGGGAAGTGCCCTTCCCGAAAGTGTCTTTGCCGAGTTTCAGGCACGTCGTGATGCCACTGCGCCTGTTCCTGCAGCAAGAAATTTCAACTTGCTTTGGGCGGCGGTTCCGGCTGTTGCAGCAGGACTTGCTGCGATTTTTCTATTGCGTCATCCGTCAGTACAGGTGGATAATGGTGTGCAGATTATCCCGCAACCTGTCAATCCGGTAGCAGTCGTGACGGACCGGGAAGAGCCGTCAGTTCGAGTTCCGGCGGAGCCGCAAGCCGTAAAGTCTCCAATGCCGAAGGTGGTGAGGCAGACTGTAGCTGACTCTTGGCAGCCTGAGGCCCACGATGATAATGTTCTGACAGAAGTAGAAGAAAAGGCCGATACCACTGTTCTGGCAAAGGTACAGGATTCAGCCCCTGCACCTGCTATGTCTTCACCCATTATTCCTGATAACGCCAGTCCCCGGCCGGTGAAAATGAAGATCCTGCCAGCCGCCGGTCTCCTGGCCGGTGGTGGTTTGCTGGCGGCTGTCATGACTCCACTTGCCAATCCGCACGCATCCGAAGTTTCGGCTGATGCTTTACAGAGTATGGCTGATCTCAATCACGAAACATCATATGCTCATAATGCATCGGATCCATGGGAGAATCTTAAAAATGAGCTTACCGGTGAATACAGGCATTCCTTCCCTCTCAGGGGTGGATTGTCAGTCGGTATTCCAATAGCAGACAGACTGAAGGTTACGACGGGGCTTGAATATATCCTTTATCAATCCAGGTTTACATATTCCCTGTCGGGAGAGAAAAAACAAGTAGCCCAGTATCTTGGGATTCCGTTGCGCCTGGATTGGTCGCTTGCCAGGAATAAATGGCTTGACATCTACGTCGGCGGAGGTTTTGAAGGGGATTATTGCATCGCGGCTTCTTTAGCGGGAAACAGGATCAGGCGGGACGGGTTCAATATCTCAATGATGGGGGCAGGTGGCATCCAGTTCAATCCCACCAGGCGCTTCGGCTTTTATGTGGAGCCTGAACTGATCTGGACCGTTCCTTCTGAAAACCGCGTATTGCTGACTTACCGTAGTGAGAATCCGTTTATGTTCTCCGTCGCCACTGGCCTTAGGGTCAACCTCGGGAAATAATCGAAACACCCCACTTGCTTTTTTTAATCCGGCAAAATGCTATCTTTGTGATATGTGACAAGACCGCAGATAACTCACAATCAAGCATAATTACAGGATATGAAAGAACAAGTACTCAAGGCCATGCGTGAAGCAGGCAAACCCGTCTCCGCAGGAGATGTTACCAAGGCACTGAATGCTGACCGTAAGGAGGTCGACAAGGCTTTCGCCGAATTGAAGAAAGAAGGAGCCATCATATCACCAGTGCGCTGCAAATGGGAACCGGTAAAATAACAATACTTTTTACTTCATCGGTAGTGAAGATCAAATTATTGTTTTTGTCGGTTGTATTCTCCCTTACAGGATTCCTGTCTGTCGCCCAGCCCAGGATGATGCGTCCGCAAGGCCCCGTCAATGAGTTTTCGGCCATAGATGGTACATCTGTACTTGTGTACAACCTGCAGGCGGAGCGTGACATCAGTTCACGCGCCGGATTCGGCCCGGTATTCTATGTCTTCCCGGATGTAAGAATGGATAGCAAACAAGCGCTTGAGCTGGTCGGGAAACTGAATCTTATTGGAATCGCCAAGGAATACGGCGGGCGGATCCTGATTGTCAACCCTTCGTCGGAGAAGTGGCAGGATCAAGATTTGGATGCCTTCAAGCGTTTCATCGGCACTGGTGGAGCCCCGACAAATATCAAGGTCATAGGGATTGGTTCAGGAGCAACCTTTGTCAATCAGCAGCTGGCTGCGACAGATTTGACCGGTGCCATAGCCGGAATCGTTTCAATTGGTGGTGAACCCGGGAAAATATGTAAGTTTCCAGTTCCTGCATTCATAGGAGGAAAGAACGCCGCCAGGGTGGCAAGACCTTATCAGGCGGCAAGCGACTCCGCCCCGGCGGATCCTCTCCAGAAAGTGGTGGTAAATGCAGATAAAAGGGTTGACCTGGAGACGCTCTTTGCTGAAGCATGGGATAAGGTACTGAGTTGCAACTATCGGTATAACAACCTTTTCCATACTTTTTACATGAGCCGTGGAATTGACAATCCGGAGGGCGTGAAAAACTTTGAACTGGTCTCCATACCCATGTTCAAAAAGTCAGGAATACAACGCAATGTGGTTGAATACCCATTGGTTGACATGAATGCACCTTCCAGACCCGATAATCCGGACAAGTACCTGTGGTATGAGTATATTCCCAAGCAGGCTCAGGATGCTGCACCTGGTACTGTCCCCCTGGTTGTCCTGCTTCACGGCCATGGCAATGACCCCCGAACCCAGAGCGAAACTTCCGGGTTTCCTGAACTGGCTGCAGAAGAGGGATTCATGGTCGTAGAGATGGAGTGGCAGGGAGGCAACGGTTATGTCCCGATGGGCCTTGACGGCATCGAGGCGGTAGTCAGCGTCCTCCGGCAGAAATATCCTCAGATTGACGGTTCGAGGATCTATGCCGAAGGATTGTCAGCGGGTGCCATGACCAGCAATATGCTGGGAATACGGAAATCCCATCTTTTCGCTGCAGTTGCCGGCCATTCAGGAGGCATATTCTCCGGCAATGGACTTGGATACTATGCCTATGGCTCTGAACCGCTGATGAACGAGGCAATTCAGAAAAGGGGACATGTCCAAGTCGGATATTGTTCTGTCGTCGGTACTCACGATGATACGATACGTTATTTCAATAAAGACAACTGGAGGGGCAATCCCTACCTCAATGTCTGGCGTATCTATGAGACTGTCAACGGGATGCCAGTGACCGGTGATCTGGATTTCAACGTGGACCCGACCTTCGGGATCTCGCTTCGGGACAGGGAGTTTATCCATACCGGCAAGAGCGAAGACATTACCATCGAGTTCGGACAGCTTTATAAGGATGAAATTCCCATGATACGCCTTATGGTCATTAATAACTATGGGCATTGGAATTTCAAACCAGCCGCGCGGCTAATCTGGGACTTTTTCCGCCATTTCTCAAGGGATACTGAAACCAAAGAGCTTCATTATCAATGATGATGTGCTGCGGTCCAGCGATACCGGCCTCTTTCAGGTAGTTTATGGCTTCAGTCTGGCAGCGAATCCTCCGTTGGCCCCGAGACGGACATCGATGGTGTCCGTCTTTTTGACCCGTAACACTTTCTTGTCCAGGTGGTTGGGATCCGTGTCGGTGTCTTCTGCGTCGGTATATAGCTCCATGGTGTATTCACCATCTCCCAGGAAGTCGAGAGGTAGGGAAATATCCCTTGCCGAGTGATTCCCTATGGCGCCAACGAACCATTCGTCACCCTTCCTGCGGGCTGTGACAACATACCCGTCGAGTTCGGCCTGCGGCACAATGGTTTCATCCCAAACCGTAGGGACATCCCTGATAAACTCGAATCCCGGCTGGTTCTCGTAGTTAGCCGGAGCGTCCGAGACAAGGTGCAGGGAACTCTCCAGTGTCACATACATGGCGAGCATGTGACAGCGCGTGCTCGTGACGTAAGGATGAAGAGGCATGACCTTGTAAGAGTCATAAGGCAGCGACAGGAACCCTCCCAGATGATAGTCGGCGGGGCCGGCCAGGCAACGTGTGAACGGCATGTTCAAGTCGTGGTCCGCCCCCATCTGGCGGGCGTAGTCCCACTTATAGACCTCATAGTTGAGAGTGTTCTCCCTGGTGAATTCGCAGGGATAGGTCCTTTGCAGTCCGGAGGGCTTGCTTGCCCCATGGAACTGAATATGGAGATGGTACTTCATCGCCAGTGCCAACACCCGTTTCTGGTATTCGATCATCTCCTGGTCGTCCCGGTCCATGAAGTCCACCATCATACCCTTGATGCCCAACTCCTGGAATTTCTTGAAAGATCCTTCTATGTCATTCGCGAGCGCCTCCCAGTGGACCCAGACACGCATGTCAACACCATTCTGTCTGGCATATTCGCAGATTGGCCTGATATCGAAACCAGGGTAGGTCTCCGTCGGGCAGTCCTCATCGCCGGGAGCGCCAGGCACCCGGTCTTCCTTCGCGTACCAGACGACCTCGGAACCATTTGAATTGAGGATTCCGGAAATGGAATGGTATTCGATCCCGTTGGCGGCGCAGAAGTCGATGTATTCCTTGCTGATGTTGTAATTGACGGTCTGGAGGTCTCCTATTTTCGCCTCCGGTGAAGACTGATAGCCGTTCCACCATGGCCAGGTGGCTTTGCCTGGTTTGATCCAGGACAGGTCCTTTTCCCCGCAAGGGTCACACAGGGTGGTCAGGATATTCGACTCCATCAATGCTCCGGCCCGGTCAGATACCAGGAATGCTCTCCACGGCGACCTGTGAGGCAGGTCGGCTAGTACACTGTACTCCGGCCTGTCCATACGCGGAGTAAGGACTCCTTTCATAATGCTGTTTTCAGCTGTCACCCGCATTCCTGCAAAGTCTACCACCATCGCCTCCGTGATGGCGAGGAAAGCACCGCTGTCATATGAGAGCAGCACGGGCATGTCAGCGGTTTTCCCCACGTTGTGCTCACTCAGGCGGAGAGTGGTGTATGGGGACTCGTGGGAGCAGACCAGTCCAGGGAGATACATTGCCTTGAGAATGGGATCACCAGTCGGGTGGAGTTCCATCTGTTCGCTGCGGATGCGCAGGCTGTCAATCCCTTCCTGTTCCGGAAAAAGATATCTGTATGCAACTCCGTCGTTGAATACCCTAAGGCAGATGTCAACCTTGCGACCGTCGGGTGAGGTCAATGATACGACACGCTGGTTCGAGACACTGTGAATATGGCTGGCCTTGCCTACAGGCATGTCATAATCATCGGTGATACGCTCTTTCCTGCCAGGCTTCATTTTTAATCCGGTACCAAAAAAGCCTTCTTCGAACTCTATCCCAACAGGGGAAGGGGCGATCAGCCTTTCGCCTTTATAGTCAATTGATAACAGCAGCTGACCGGTTTCTTCACTGATGTTGATGACAAGGTTCCCGTCAGGAGAGGGGACTGAGACAGCGGACGGCGAGCATGCCGGAAGGAATAACAATAAAGCGGCAGCGGCAATCGCACTCCCCAAGAATGATCTACTCATATTAGTTGGTGTTTTCTACGAAAATACGTTAAAAATTTTTCATTTCTCCGCTGTTGCAGAGAAGACCACAATGTTTCTCTCTTCCGGTAGCTGGATTTCCGTCGCGCCGTCGACGGGAATACTCACAAGGTACATATAGGAGAACACATAAGCCTTATTGCGGATGCTTGGATTGTGGGTGTGTGTGCCGACATAAGCGACATCATCGTCGCGCAGGACAGACTCATAGTATCCGGGCCAGCCATATACTCCGTAGAATCCCGTGTAACTGGACACTGTCCTGGTGAAGGTATTGCCGCCGACCTTGAAGCTTGCCGTTGCAGGTTTGTTGGGATCGGCAGGCTGCGCCGGCTGAGGCATATTCCTGCGGAAAGCCATAGGGACAGACGCCACGAGGAAGTGGACAGCCTTCGTCCCTTCAGGGACAGTGATCTTCTGGGCGTTGCAGATCGTTGCATCGTTGTAGTCGGGTTCGCCGAACTTGAACGGAATACCCCTGTATGAGAAGTCGGAAGGCATGATCTCAGCCGCGAAAGAATCCCTTTCCCTTCCGAGCCGTCCCATTGTAGGGAAGTTGTCGGTAGTAATGGCCACGATGTTGTAGGGAAGGTCGAGCTCTTCGAATTCGGGAGTGGATATAGCCGCTACAGGCTTCGCAAAACGCACGCGGAAGGTCCTGAGCGCGAATTTCGTCGATTCTACATAGAGAGCCTTGTCAGCGAAGGAAGCTGCGCCCTTGGGTGCCTCGATGCCGTTGAGTTCTTCAGCTCCGGTGAGAGTGTTGCTGAAGACAATATGTCCCTTCGCTCCATTTCCTGAAAGTTCATATATGCGGACGACATATCCGTCGCCGTCCTGTGCCTTCTTGAATGCCTTGATACGGAGATTGGGATTGTTGGAAGATACGAAGGAGAAACTCTTTCCGAGCCTACCAGGGTGCTTGTCAACAGTGTAGGCCATTTTGCACTGATTGAGGGCATCTGATACGATATCTGCCCTTGCGGGGTCGAGAGCGCCCTTGTGGCCGACGATCGAATATGTGAAGGTGTGCTCGCCGAAGTCCTGGGTCGCCTGCTCGCCATAGCCCCTGGACGCAGTCGGAGTGTGGATGAGGGTCAGTCGGAGAGTGTGGTCGTCGGGCTTGTCCCATCCATACTTGCAGTCGTTCATGATAGTAACGCCGTAGGAGTTGTCTGCGGCGGTCATATCGGCCCACTGCTGTCCGATCACCTCATATGCGGTCGGGACGTTGTTACCTCTCTTGATGTGTCCCATTCCCAGGTCGTAGGTCGCTTCGGGGGCGTCGAATGCAACGGGGAAGCTGGCCTTGAGCAATGATGCCTTGGATGCCCAGTCGACGGTGTTGACGACGTCGATGCGGTCGTCGATGGCTCCGTCCGTGAGGATGATCCTTTGGGTAAAGGTGGATCCGGCCTTTTTCTTCTCGACCTTGAGGATGGCTCTCACGGCACCGCATTCCTCAACGCTGACCTTTACGTCATCATTGACCTTTTCCGGAGTGCGGTCGACGACCTCCTTGAGGATTTCCCAGGCAGGCCAGGCGTCGGACTTGTTGTCGGGGAAGAAGGCGTAGCCGAAGGCCTCGCCCTTGCGGACGAGTTCCTTGCCGTATCGCTTGTCGATGATTGAAGAGATGTCGCCGTCAGGGTTGAGCGTTATGACGTAATTCTTGTTCTCGATGGTATTTGCGGTGACCTTGAGGCTTGAACTCTTCGCCTCGGGCTTCGTGGATGGCCTGAAGTCATAGACCGAAAGGCCGAGAGAAGGATCCTCGTTGGCGAAGATTACGGTGGCTACACCGTCTTCAACCTTGATGATCTGGGAATTGACCTTCCTGCCATTGGGAGCGTAGACATCGACAGAACGGAAACCTTTGGGCAGTGCTACATCAACGCATGCGATGTCCCTGTTCGGGGCTGTTACGTGATTATAGACCACGACGGGGGAGCCCTTGACGTCCGTGTTGAGGATGCTCGCCATCTGTTCCACGCCGGTTTCTACGAGGCTGTTCATCTGACGGAGGTTGATATATTCGTCATTGTATGAGAACTGATAGCACTCGGGGAGGCTGGTGCCTGTGAGGTCATCGTGGAACTGGTGCCAGAGTATCCTCTTCCAACCCTCGTCTATGGTATATGCGGGATAGGCAAAGCCTCCGTAGATCTCGCTCATAGCGGAAATGCCCTCCGCTGCTCCGAGCATACGCTCATTGCGGCGGTTGAGGTTTTTCATCTCAACTTTTGAGGTGTAGTTGCCGGTCGCGTGCGTGTCCATCAGAAGTTCGCCTTCGTATTCGGGCAGCCTTTCGTCCCAGAGGAAATCCTTGAACATCTCGTCCGAGGTTGCGAATTTGACGTTGTAGGCAGGGCCGGGGTTGTGGACGGCTTCGTTGACGAATCTTACGCCGGTCGGGGTGCCGGAACCGCCGGTATCGCCTGTGCCGAAGTATCTGTAAGCAGCGGGGACCGCGGTCTTTTCAATGCGCATCTTGAATTCGTCCAGATCGGTGATAGGCGCGTTGGGGCTCCAGCTGTAGCCGCCTCCGTCCATCGCCGCCATCACCTTGCCGCCGTCAAGACCTTTCCAGACACCGAAGTAGAAGGGGAATTTCATCCCGTTTTCGAAGAAGGGAAGATATCTCCATCCGAGCTTCTGGGTGCCGAAGCCTATCAGACCGCAGTGCGCAGCTACGGAAGGCAGCTGATATCCGAAGCCGAAGCAGTCGGGAAGCATGATGTCGGTCGAGAGGATACCGAATTCTTTCTGGTAGAATTCCTGGCCAAGCAGGATGTTCCTGATCTCGGATTCGATCGAAGGCATGTTGGGGTCGTTGGCATCCCATGACGCTCCGGAAATATGCCAGCGGCCCGAGGCGACATAGTCTTTGAGCTTTTCGTAGAGATCTGGATAATACTCTTTCGCCCACGCATATTTGACGGCGCCCTCGAAACTGAATTTATAGTCGGGGTATTCGTCAAGCAGAGCGAAGTTCTGGACGAGTGTGTTGTGGACATACTCGTTTATCGAAGTCTGTACCGTCCATCTCCATTGGGAGTCGAAATGGGCGTTTGACACCATGTAGACCGTGGGCTTGTCCTTGTTGTCGGAAGACCCCTGCGCCATCGCCACTGTCAGCGGCATCGCGACGAAGAACATCGCTAGCAAGACTTTTTTGTTGAACATATTAAGTAAGCAATTGGTTTAACTATGATGAAAGCGGTATTTGCATCCGACTTAAATGTAACAAAAATTCTTGATTATCAATTATCCTTTGCACATTTTTCTTGAGTTTGAAAAAAGATTATATCTTTGCCAAGTATAGCGAATTTAACATCTTTTAACAATACAATCTTCATTATGAAAAAGACTATCATTCCAATCGTAGTCGTCATTGCTGTAATTGTCACTTTTGCATCATGCAAGAAAGACAAAAGCGAAGTGATGCACATCAACTATGAGGAGTACACCTTGGACAACGGTCTCAAGGTTGTTCTCCATGAGGATCACAGTGATCCTATCGTCGCTCAGGCCATTGCATTCCATGTCGGCAGTGCACGTGAGAAGGAAGGCAAGACCGGTTTCGCCCACTTCTTCGAGCACATGCTCTTCCAGCGCTCCGAGAACCTCCCGCGCAACGCTTTCTTCAACAAGATCGCCGATATGGGAGGCACCTTCAACGGAGGCACGTCAAATGACTACACGGTCTATTACGAGTGTGTGCCCCGCAATGCCCTTGAGAAGATCATCTGGATGGAGTCCGACCGTATGGGCTACTTCATCAACACCGTGACCCAGAGCGGTCTTGAACGCGAGATCGATGTCATCTGCAACGAAAAACGCCAGACCGAGGTCAACAATGCTTTCGGCATGATGGAGGACGTGATGAGCAAGAACTTCTTCCCGAAGAGGCATCCCTACAGTTGGACAGTGATAGGGGAGTTCGATGACATCAAATCTGCGACAGTGGAGGACGTGAAGGAGTTCTACAGGACCTACTACGTCCCTTCGAATGCTACCCTTTGTATCGCCGGTGACTTCGATCCCAATGAGGCCAAGGCTCTCATCGAAAAGTATTTCGCCGAGATTCCTAGCCATCCGGTGGAGAAACCGGCTGTGTGGGATGTCAAGCTTGACGAGACCAAGAAACTGTATTACGAGGATCAGTTCGCGAAGATGCCGGCAGTCGATATCGCCTGGTCCGGCGTGGCGGAAGGCAATGAGGACGAGGCCGCCCTCGACGCTTTCTGCAGCCTCTTCGGTCGTGGCAAGAATTCTCCCCTCTACAAGAATATCGTCGAGAAGAACCTTGCCCCGCGCGCTAACGCGTACAACGGAACCCTGGAGAGTGCCGGCCAGATAAACATCAGCGCCACGGCTTATCCTGGTGTCGATATCGATCAGATCATGGCAGCCGTCGAGCAGGCTATGGCTGATTTTGAAGAGAACGGTGTTGACGAGGAGGAACTCGCCACCCTTAAGGCTGAGAACGAGACTTCTGCTTACCGCAGACTCGGCAGCGTGCTAGGAAAGGCTCAGATGCTTGCGAGAAGCAAGGAGTTCTATGGGAAGGCCGACAAGTTCATCGATGATATCGCTGAATTCAATAAGGTCACGTCGGAGGATGTGATGAGGGTTTACAATAAATATGTAAAAGGCCAGAATTACGTCGCAGTGGTTGCCGTTCCCCAGGGACAGGTCGAGCTCTCCATCGAGGGAAGTGTGCCTGCTACTCTTATAATGGAGGACCAGAGCAAGCAGACCATGAAGAGTGCTGCCGGTGCGATTGTCGACGATGATTACGAGCGCACCCCTTCCAAGATCGACCGCAGCGTCGAACCCGGGTATCTGCCGAATACTCCCAAGACCAACATCCCTGCCATTTGGAGGAGCACCCTTTCCAACGGTATCGAGATAGCAGGTATCACCCAGAACGAGATCCCTATGGTCAATCTCACCATAGCTATAGATGGAGGTTCGACCCTTGATCCTGCCGGAAAAAGAGGAACCGCTTCAATCAATGCCAGCATGATGAACGAGGGTACATCCGAGCACACCGCGGTGGAGCTTGAGCAGGCACTCAGGAAACTCGGAGCAAGTGCGCGTGTGGGTAGCGGCCTGAAGTCTACCAACATAAGCGTAAGCACGCTCTCCAAGAACCTTCCGGAGGTAATGGATATCGTATATGAGATGATTACCAAGCCAAGATTCGATGAGGCAGCGTTTAACCGTGCCGTCAAGGTCGAGAAGTCATCTATCCAGAACTCCCTCACCAGCATCACTTCCCTTGGCTCAAGGGCTGCGTCGAGGCTCTGGCTCGGAGACTGCATCTACACTGATTTTACGAGCAATGAGAGCATCGACGCCATCACAATCGATGACATCAAGGCATACTATGCCACTCTTACTCCCAGGAATACCCATATCGATATCGCAGGAGACATCGATCTTCCGACCCTCAAGAAGGCTCTTGCCGTCCTCGAGGGATGGGAAGGCCCGGAAGTGGAGGTCCCTGAGGTTACGGTGGGGGAGAACGCAGTCCCCGGCACATACTTCATCGATTTCCCCGGCTCGAAGCAGTCTTATATATACATTATCGGCCCCGGTATGAAGATCAGCGATCCTCAGTACCATGAACTCGACGTGCTCAACCAGAAACTCGGTGCCGGTTCCGCCGGACGTCTCTTCGAGGTGCTTCGTCTCCAGAGGGGTTATACCTATGGAGCCAGTTCAGGATTCACATCTAATCTTGAGACAGGATACTTCCATGCGGCTTCCAGCGTACAGGGTAGTTCGACCAAGGAGTCAGTCGCCCTCTTCAAGGAGATTATCAATAACTTCGGCGACGAGTATACCCAAGAGAAACTCGACGGTGTGAAAGCATCGATGCTCAGGTCAAACGCTTCGGTATTCGAAACTACTGGAAGCCTCGTGAACCTTCTCTCCAGAATCAGGAACTATGACCTTCCTGACGACTATGTCGCCAGGGAGGAGGCTGTGGTAAGTTCGATGACCCTTGATGAAATCAAGGCCAAGGCGGCAGAATATCTCAATGTAGACAATATGATCATAGTTGTTGTCGGTGATGCTGCCACTCAGCTCAAGAACGTCCCTGACGCTAAGCTCATAAAGGCTATCTAATCCATCACGGTATTATTCTATAATCCGGTCAAAGTTTTTATCTTTGACCGGATTGTTCATTTATAGTCTCAAAGAGTTATGAGAAAGACCTCGATTTGTTATCTTCTCGCCTTGCTATCAGCAGGAGTATGGTGCCTGTCGGCCTGCAATAAAAAAGAAGATCATGTAGTTCTGGAAACTACCATGGGAACCATTGAGCTGAAACTGTACGACGCCACTCCTTTGCACCGCGATAACTTCAGGAATCTGGTACGGGAAGGAGCTTACGACTCCTTGCTTTTCCACCGTGTCATAAAGGATTTCATGATTCAGGGCGGCGATCCCGATTCTAAGAATGCCGCACCAGGCATGCTGTTGGGAGAAGGTGACAAGCCTTACACTGTCCCAGCTGAATTCCGATTGGACGAAGGAATATTCCATCGTCGTGGAGTCCTGGCTGCAGCACGTGAAGGAGATGATGTGAACCCGGAGCAGCGGAGCTCCGCGATGCAGTTCTATATCGTTTGGGGCAGAGTTTTCGACGAAGCCGGTCTGGACCAGATCCAGGAACGTCTTGACCGACGTACCGGCGGGCGTGTGAAACTCACTCCTGAGATGCGGGAAGTATATAAGACGACAGGGGGCACACCACACCTGGACGGCCAATATACAGTCTTCGGCGAGGTAGTCTCCGGTCTCGATGTAGTTGACACTATCCAGCAGGTCGCTACCGACGACAATGACCGTCCTCTTGAAGATGTCCGGATCATCCGGGCATATCTGAAGTAATCGGAATCAGTAAATATTTGACATAGGAGCATAATATGGAACAGAAGTTTTGCCAGAGTTGCGGGATGCCGCTCACCAGTGAAGTGCTTGGCACAAATGCCGACGGGAGCAAGAATGAAGACTATTGCATCTATTGTTACCAGGACGGTAAGTTTCTGCAGGATTGTACAATGGATGAGATGATCGAGCACTGTGCCCAGTTTGTGGATGAAGTCAACAAGGGGCTTCCTCAGCCTATTACAAGGGAAGAATACATCGGCCAGATGAAGATGTACTTCCCGCAGCTGAAGCGTTGGGCTAAATAATTATTTCATTATGGATGACAAGATTACTCGCCGAGAGGCCTTGAAGGGCATTTTCTTCACTGGTATGGGAATAGCTGCCAGTAGCTTGTTGCTCAAATCGCAGAATTCTTCTGCGGGCCCCCGGACTCATCAGATCCCTTGGAAAGAGGCTCCTGCAGGAACAAAGATCGATTCCCGGACTTGGGATAAGATGGGGGAGACTCTTGGGATGCTCGGGCTGGGCTGCATGAGACTGCCGACGCTTTCCGGCGATACAGGAGGCTACGGCCGTCGTCGGCCTCTGGATCAGGAAGCCGTCAATAAGATGGTTGACTACGCCATCGAACACGGAATCAACTATTTCGATACAGCTCCTGCCTATGGCGAGTCGGAAGTGGTAACAGGCAAAGCTCTCAGCCGTCATCCACGCTCTTCATTCAAAATCGCCACCAAATTGTCGAATATGAATGGAAGGGCGACTTTGGAAGCTGGCAAGCAGATGTTTGAGACATCGCTGAAGAACCTCCAGGTTGACTATATTGACTTTCTGCTGCTCCACAACCTGCAGAATATGTCCGGATTCAATACCCGTTTCCGTAACAACGGCCTGTTCGACTGGATCCTGGAGCAGAAAGCCAGTGGAAGGATCAAGCACCTTGGGTTCTCTTTCCACGGTACGAATGATGATCTTCCTGGCCTGGTAGATTTATACGATTGGGACTTTGTCCAGATCCAGCTGAACTATGCCGACTGGAAGGAAATGTCAAGAGGTTGGGGTGGCTCGTCTGGTACGACAAGTTCGGAGTTCCTTTACAACTATCTGGTAGGGAAAGGCATCCCGGTCCTGGTAATGGAGCCCGTCAAGGGCGGTGCCCTGGCCAATGTCAGTGAAGGTGTTGCAACCGTATTGCGCGAACGCCATCCGGATCTCTCCCCGGCTGCAAACGCCCTGACCTTCGTAGGTTCCCTTCCCGGCGTGATGGTAACGTTGAGCGGCATGTCCAACATGGAACAGCTGAAGGAGAATGTATCCTTGTTTACGGATTTCAAGCCTTTCAGCGACAGTGATATGGCCTTCATGCATAATGTCGCTGACCTTTATAAGTCCAAGGGCCAGATCCCCTGTACAGCCTGCTCCTATTGTATGCCGTGCCCGGCCGGAGTTGACATCCCGGGTAACTTCAAGATATTCAATAGCGCCAGTGATGCTCTCCTGACCTCAGAGACGGGACGTAAGGACGTTGTCGAAAAGAGGAAGGCTTTCCTGAATTTATACAATGCCCAGGAGAAGGGTATACGGGCAGATGCCTGCATCAGTTGTAACACCTGCCTGCCCAAGTGTCCGCAGCACATAAGCATTCCACAGCATCTGGAGCGTATCCGTGAACTTGCCGCCAGGATTTAATTCTTAGCCCTGTATTCTTTTGGTGATACACCTAAACTGAATTCGACAATATGAAGAAGTATATCCTTGTCATATGCTCACTGCTGGTCATAGGATCAGCTGGTTGCTCTAATAACAAGGCGGCCTCCGAGGTTTCTTTGAAATTGGATCCGCAAAAGGCTGAATGGTTCAAGGACGCCAAGTTCGGAATGTTCATACACTGGGGGCTCTATTCCATTCTGGAAGGCAGCTACAACGGCCATACAATGCCCGATACGACCTTTCAGCAAGGGAACTCCTGGTACGCAGAATGGATCAAACCCCGTCTCGAGGTTCCGGATGACTACTACAATGGCCTTATCGATGAGTTCAACCCTGTTAAGTATGATCCAGAAGGCTGGGTCAGAGAGGCTTGCAACGCGGGAATGAAGTACCTTGTAATAACCGCAAAGCATCACGACGGTTTCGCCCTGTGGGATTCCGACGTGTCGGATTTCGATATAACAGCGACTCCATATAAGAAAGACCTGATTGCCCCGCTGGTGGCTGCCTGTAAGAAATATGGTCTCAAATACGGCTTCTACTATTCACACTGGCAGGATTGGGAAGATCCTGACGGGGCTTTGCCGTTTTGGTATCCATGGCGGCCCGACGAAGATTTCGAGAGGTATTGGCAGAGGAAATCCCTCCCGCAAGTCAAGGAACTAATCGAGAAATATGATCCCGACCTGCTCTGGTTCGACACCTGGGGAGGAGATAATCACATTACTCCGGAACGCCGGGACGAACTTATCCGTCTGGTCAGGACCCATAGCGACAAATGCCTTATCAACGGCCGTATCTGCTTTTCGGACCCGGGAGAGAATATCGATTTCCTCGAGATGCACGACAACTCCTATCCTAAGGAAATGCTGGACAAACCTTGGCAGACTCCGGCCACCATGCAGAACTCCTGGGCATATCATAGCAAAGACTACAACTGGAAGCCGGCCACCAGGATGCTCCGCTATCTGGTCAGCAACACCTCGATGGGAGGCAATTACCTTCTTAACGTAGGTCCCAAGGCGGACGGTACGCTCCCGGCTCCTGCCGTGAGGCGGCTCAGGGAGATGGGAGCGTGGTTGGGCGCTAACGGAGAGGCGGTCTATGGCACGAAGCCATCATCGCTGAGAGTGGATGATGGAGATGTGTATCTTACGGAAAAAACGACTGGGGACGAAAAGAATATTTATATCTTTATCACGGCGCCAAGATCCTATGTAACAATTCCTTCCGATAAGCTAAAGGAATGCTGCGTCCTCGAGACTGGCCAGCCTTTGTCTATTTCGGGCGAAAACGGATGCACTGAAGTCCGTATTCCTGAGAGTTTGTTCAAAGATAATTCTATAGTTGTCTTGAAGGCGAGCTTAGTGCTGTAACTCACCTTTCATTATGATCTGTCCTGGTTGTCACTTAGTATTTATCTCTATATTTGTAGTTGACGTAACGTAATCTATTATTCACCAATTGGTAGAAACTTACCATCACATTCGATATGCCAGGGCGGGGCGGTTCGAAGATCCGGTCCTGGAACCTTTTGCAGGAGTTATGGAAGGTGGTGGGCCACTCACCGCTTGTCCCCAGAATCCGTTCCGTCTGAGTTTTCTGATGGGCGGCCATGATGAACTTACGCAAACGGAGGATTGCCATTTCCTGAGCATCTATACACCTTCCAGGAAGGGCGCACGTCCGGTATTGGTGTGGATTCACGGAGGAGCCTATCTGGCCGGAAGCGGAGAAGAAGCGGCTTATGACGGCTCCTTGCTTGCCGAAGAAGGTGATATCGTTGTGGTGACCATCTCTTATCGGCTCGGTGCCTTCGGCTATCTTCACGATATGGATCATCGCATCGTTAATCTGGGCTTGAAAGACCAGATAGTAGCCCTCCGCTGGGTGAGGGAAAACATTTCCTGTTTCGGCGGTAATCCGGACAAGGTCACCCTCGCCGGACAATCTGCCGGGGGACATTCCGTGGCTTCCATTATTTCTTCCTGTCATGAACCGCTATGCAGAAGGGCTATTATCCAGAGTGCGCCCTTCACGTTCAGAAACACAGTTAAGTCTGCCCGGAAGATGCTGGCAGCTTTTACGGGAAAAGCAGGTAAAAGACCTGCCGACTGTACTACGGAAGAAATCCTGGCAGCCCAGAAATCCTATCTCGCAGCCGTGTCTTCAATGATGCCGTTCAGCCCGCTGGAACCGGATATCTCGGGGAAAGTCACCATACCTTCTTTTGAGAAGGTGCTGGTTTCCTGGCAAAAAGACGATGCATACCCCTTCGTTGCATTGAAACTGGGACGGACAGATAAGGCCGGCAATCTTTTCCACCACCTTATCGGTTGGATTGCTACACAGGCAGGTGTCATCATCCCCTCTAGAAAGTATGCCAGTAAATTAGAATCAAACGGAGTTAAAACCGAAACCGTAGTATTTGACTGGCGGCCGGACGCCTCTTTTTTCGGAGCCTGCCACTGTCTGGAACTTACGCTCCTGTTCGGCAATTGGGAAAGGTGGAAAGGAACGGGAATGATTGGCGATACCACCCGGGAACAGTGGGAACAGAAGGGGAGAGAGGTGCGAAAGAAATGGATAGATTTTATAAGGTAAATCGAATTTGTCAATGAGATTTACGCATACAAGAAGGCCTGGATTTTGGCTCGGTTTCATCGATTTCTTTACGGCAGGGCTGTTTTTCCTGCTGTACATGCCACTGGGTGGCCTTCAGGATGAACTCGACGTGGGTATAAGAGGGCTGACTGTACGCACATCATGTCCGCCACGAAGAGCATAATGCTTGTTGGAATCGCCGTCGAAAAGGGAATGATTGGGAGCGTGGATGACAAGGTCCTTTCCTACTTCCCGGATTATCAGGTAAAACGTGGAGAGCAGACTATTTATGACGTCACGGTGAAACACCTGCTTACCATGCGTGCCCCGTATAAAGGGAAGGGCGATCCCTGGAGCAAGGTTTGCTCCAGTATGGATTGGACGAAAGCCTCACTGGATTTCCTTGGCGGGAGGAAAGGGATTACCGGCGAGTTCAACTACAAGACGGTTTGCCTGCATATCCTTTCCGGCATCCTGTTCAAGGCAACCGGGATGAAGACCGTGGATTTTGCCAACAAGTACCTCTTTGGCCCTCTTGGAATAGCCGGGCATTCGAATTATTATGCCAAGACTGCTGAGGAACACGTACAGTTTACCATCGGCAAAGAACCTAAGGAGAATGTTTGGTTCGCTGACCCTCAGGGACTGGGAACTCCGGGATACGGACTTTGTATGTGTGCGGCGGATATGGCCAGAATCGGTCAGTTGTGTCTTAAGGAGGGCATTTGGGATGGCCGACAAATTGTTCCGCATCAGTGGAGAGGCGATGACCAGACCACAAAAGGTTGAAAGCAAATACTTCCGTGGGATGTCTTATGGGTATCTTTGGTGGATTGTTCATCCGGGGAAAGGAGTTTATGCGGCCATTGGCAACAGCGGAAATATTATTTATGTGAATCCGGATACCAGCATTGTGGTTGCAGTTTCCTCTTATTTCAAGCCAACCGTTTTTGACCGGGTAGATTTCATAGAAGAAGTGTTGCTGCCAATGATTGAAAAAACTGGTTATATAATCTAAAAGTTCACATCGAGGACTGGTAAATTCGATTATATCTGACTGATTAGTGTATCTCGGCCTCAATAACGCCTTGTCTTGGGGACGATAAGGCTATTATGTCCATATCATCCTCAAACACAGGCCTATATATGAATAAGATCAGTGCGAATCAAGGCTATTTCCCGATGCTGAATATTAAATCGTTGATAATATATGAGTTCTGAGGACTTGTAGAACGAATTGCCCATCCCGACGCCATACCCCGGAATCTGTCACTCCCTTCATTGGCTATAAGTCGATAAATGCTATATTTGCATAGATAAACAGTAATTAATATGTCACTCAAAATAATGAACCTGAAACATTTCCTGACACTAACTGCGCTACTGCTCGGATATGTCGTCTCCGCCCAGCCAACAGAGTGGAATGTCCAATACATCAAGCAGAAGGAGTATGGCTCTCCCAGCGCCTTCAACCCCCGCAAGATAGACCTCCCCGACATCGACGGCTACACCACGCTCAAGGTCGATCTTCATATGCACACAGTCAACAGCGACGGCGACGTGTCGCCTCGCATGAGGGTGATGGAGGCCTTCGTGGAAGGCCTCGACGCGATTGCGATTACCGACCATCAGCCGGCATTCGGCAGGCCGGACGACTGGGACTACGACCAATCCTATCCCCAGGCGATGAACGAGGCGAAAAGCCGCGACATACTCCTCATCAAAGGCTTCGAGATATCCCACAGCCAGAACGATATCGGCCATATGAACGTACTCTTCGTGAAGGACTGCAATGCCTATGACATCCCGATGACCTTTGGCCAGAAGGAGACCCACGAGGTCCTGCTCCAGGCAAAGAGCGAGGACGCATGGGTCACGGCCAACCATCCCGGCTGGCCCGACGAGAACAGCGAGCTGAGCCAGTTCTGGATAGACGAAATAGAGAGCGGCCTCGTTCAGGGCATGGAGGTGTTCAATGCCCACGAATTCTATCCTCTCGCGATCGACCACGTCCGCAAATACAATCTCGCGTTTATCGGTGCTTCCGACCAGCACCGCCCGATGAATTTCGACTACGACCTCGACAAGGTGATGCGCCCGATGACCATCGTATTTGCCGAGGAGAGGAGCGTAGAGGCTATCCACGACGCTCTTAAAGCCCGCCGCACCGTGGCCTATGCCAACAACCTGCTTGCGGGCGACCCGAAATGGCTGTTGAAGCTGCTCAGGGCTTCGCTCAAGATAGAGAAAGTGGAGGACCGAGGAGCTAATGTACGCGTACGCATATTCAACCAGTCAGACATAGACTATATCCTCGACTGCGGCATCCCTTCGAAACTGATCCGCATCCCCTCGCACCGCTATTTCGACGGGGAGAGAAGCAAGATCGACCTTGACCTACAGTACACTGTGACCAATATGTTCATCGGATCTGAGGAGTGCCTCTCCATCCCGATGAGTATGATCTTTACCAAGCAGAGTGATATCGACATGCCGATGGCGGATGCCAAGGGTGTCAGCTATGCCGGAGGCAAGGTGCTGCTGCCTCTCGTCTGCGAGGCGGGACAGACCTACTACACCACGGACGGCAGCGAGCCCGCACCGGGCAATGGCACACTCTATTCCGGCCCGGTGGCTCTCGACAGGAGCTGCACGCTCAAGGCACGCACTTTCAACGGCGACAAGAGCAGCTACACCTACGAGTATCCGTTCATTTACCTTTCCGCTGTCAAGGCCAAGACCGGCAAAGGTGGCCTTGCCTACAGTTTCTACTCCGACCCTGCGATAAGGAGCATAGTCAGCGTGAACGATCTCACGCCCGAGCGTTACAAGAGAAGTGGCTTCACGGCCATCCCCTCGTTGCAGAAACACGAAGAGGAGGACTGGTACGGCTACGTGTTCGAAGGCTGGATCAAGGTCCCTGTCTCAGGCATCTATTCGTTCAAGCTGGACACCGATGATGGTTCGCAGCTCTATTTAGACGACATCCTGATCATCGACAACGACTACAACAAGGGCAATATCATTTCGACTGGGGCTGCTTATCTCGAGGCCGGGCTTCACAAGTTCCGCATGCCATATTTCGAGGGACACAACGACCAGAAGATCGAGCTAGGCTGGGCCCTTCCTGGTAGTATACGCTTCACGCCCGTGCCCGCCGAGGTCTTTTTCAAGCCTTGAACATCTGTCCTGGAACATTGTCGTTATCTCGATAGGATTCTCCGGTAGGACGGGGGATGACGGGATGCGAGTCTGCTGGCGGCTGTGCCGGCTGCCTTGATGCTTTTCAAGAAGCATCCCTGGGCCAATCAGGTTACTCTTACCTGCGGCATCATCTTGATGCTGTGAATTGCCCTGGAGTGGTATATCCGGAGTTTCGTGGCACTGAACAACATCTATTTAGTGCTCGGATTGATTGGGGTGCAGATCATTTTGCCCGTTTCGTCCTAAAACAAGAGCCATAATGTGGATGAGATCTATGCCGGACGGCTATTTTCCGATGCAAAATATTACTTACTTTCCAAGGGCTGCCGGAGGGTTTTAATGGGGTATGATTATCAGTGAGTTACGCGATTAATTTGTCACAATTGTGACA
>CACZCQ010000021.1 GCA_902779765.1 uncultured Bacteroidia bacterium | reverse complement strand
TCCCACCGGTCGTGGTCCGACTGGGAAAGCATGTCTGTCAGAAGCGATGTCGACTTGACAAGGTAATCCACCTGCCTGATCATGATAGGAACGTACTCATGCTTGGCGCCGCTGAGACTCATCTTAATCTTTTTGTAAATGCCCATAAACAAAAAGTTTGTAAACTAAAAAAAGGCCGGGAAAAACCAGATTCACGACCTATCCAACCATTTCACCCCTAAATATACAAAAACAAAAACAATTTCCCTTTGTTTTTTATCATTTAAGGCACGATGATACCCGATATGATATATTTGAACTGCAAATCCCGCCTGGGTTCTTCATAACTGCCCGCGGCGTTCTGCCGCTGAACATCTGGCTTGCTTTGGACCAATTTCTTTATCTTGCATTCAATACCCCGGCGGGATTATTATTCGGCCAGCTCGAACCTGGACCTCACGGGGAAATGCGTCCGGAATGCAGCCAATACGGCATCCCTGTATCTCTCATAATCTTCGTCTGAGAGATGTACATCGTTGATGCATAATAATTTGGCAGAAGGATTGACTATGTTATCCGCAATCGTCTCAGGACTGTGAACGGCAGGTGAAAGATGCTTGTTGGATATCTTTTCTCCAGTGGTCTTTCCACTATAGTACAGATAATCCAGGAAGAGGTACTGGTTGAAGTTCCTGGTAGTACGGAGCCTGGAAACGACTTCGAAAATCTTACCCTCCGAAAAACCGTACACTGCGTCGCTCTCGCTCCTCAGCATCGGGGAGCAGGTGTGCTGCGGCCTGACGAAGAAAAGTCCGGGGCGCTTCCCCAGGGCTTTGCGGGCCTGATGGTCGGAATTGCGGACCCTTTTCTTGTATTTCCCTCCTGCGAAAAGATGATGGGCAAAACCGATCACGGCCTTCCCGTCACGGAAGAAATCCTCGGGGGCGCAATCCATGACCGGGAACATGTCGTCGTTGAAATACAGGAACTCCTCTGCCAGGCCCGGGATCCGGTGCATGAACATCTCTATGGTGGTGCTGTTGAATGTGGGAAGGAAGCGTTCAGGAATGATGTCCCTGTGAAGGACGACCCGGACCACGGAACGGTCGACCCAGGAGGGCACCTGGCTATCGCCGGAGACCAGAAGGAATACATTCTCTATTGACGGGATATGCTTTTCTATGCCCCTCAACAGAAACTTCAATGTGCCCCAGTCCCGGTAACGCTTGGCCATGACCCGGCCTCCCACCGCATCGGCATATTCTGCCTGCCATACAGGATCGAGTCCGTTGACATATGTTATGACAGCATCCATCTATATTCAATCATTTAGGAAAGCTCCTTCTTCAAGTGATTCCTCGCGCCACCTTTTCAAATCCGGATACTCCTTGCACAATTCCCTTATGTTCCTGAAAGGCAGCAACGAGAGCCATCGGATTGACATGAGGCACTGCCTGACAGGCTGCCATACGGACTGGAAACGGAAAGAGGAGCCGGGATCGCTGAGCCTGACCTTGGAATACTGGCAGTTCAGATAAATCCTCTGAGGCTTCGTCCTCTTCCTTTCCTGCCTGTCGTGTACGGCAACAGCTGACGGCAGAACGCCGATTCCGAACCCGTGGAACCTCACACGGTCGCAGTAATTGTTATCCTCTCCATAATGCCTGAAAGCCGGAGAGAACAGGCCGACCTGCTTGATGCAGTCCGCAAATATCATCCAGTGTGCGGCCATTACGAACCGGACAGGCTGGACAACGTCCACTCTCTCCATCGTGCCATGATAGTGCCTCCGGAAACGCCTGTCGGGCGTTGTCAGATCCGGCCGCATCTGCATCGGACTGACAATCCCCCAGCGACCCGTCCCGAAAGCATCGACCAGTCTCTCAAAGGTATCAGGGAGCACCCAGGCATCCTGGTTGAGAAGATACACGAAGCCATAGCCCTTTTCGATGGCATAGCGCATGCCAAGGTCATTGGCCCTTGCAAAGCCGGTATTGTTTCCATTGCGTACAAGGATGGCCTCCGGGTAATGGCTTTCGATGAAATCTGCAGACCCATCGTCTGAACCGTTGTCACAAACGAAGACATCCGCCTTCACCGATGCGGAGCGCACGGAGTCCAGGCACCGCTGAAGCCAGCGCATGCCATTGTAAGTGACTATGACTACCAATATACGGTTCATGAACCTTGATTCTGTCTCAGATATTCTGCTGTATAGGATGTCCCGGAGGATATCATTTCCTCAGGAGTACCGGCAAACACCACTTCTCCTCCCCTGTCTCCGGCATCGGGACCGAGGTCGATGACCCAGTCCGCCGCCCGGATGACATCCAGGTTGTGCTCGACTACTATTACGGTGTGGCCTTTGGAGATAAGGACGTCAAAGGCTTTCAGCAATTTCTCGACATCATAGAAATGCAGTCCAGTGGTAGGCTCGTCAAACAGGAAGAGGATCTTTTCCCTGCGCACCGACGACGATTCCTCGCTCATGGACAGGAAATATGCCAGCTTTATACGCTGGCTTTCACCGCCTGACAGCGTGGAGGAACTCTGCCCGAGCTTGATATAGGAAAGGCCGACGTCTACCAGCGGTTTCAGCCTCCTGGCTATCTGCAATGCCGTTTCGTCGCTCTGGGAGCCAAAGAATCCGATGGCTTCCCCGACACTCATTCCCAATATGTCGTCAATATTCTTTCCTTTATACCTGACTTCGAGTATATCCGGTTTGAAGCGCTTCCCTCCACAGGCCTCGCATACCATGGTGACATCGGCCATGAACTGCATCGGTATCCTCACGAAACCATCTCCCTGGCATTCAGGGCACCGGCCGCCTTCCTGGTTGAAAGAGAAGAATGACGGAGTGTATCCGTTGATCTTCGCATATTGCTGGTCGGAAAGGAGTTTCCGGATGTCGTCGTATACCTTCAAGTATGTGACGGCATTGGACCTGGAACTCTTGCCGATGGGATTCTGGTCTACATATTCCACCCTGGTGACCCGGTCCAGGTTGCCGGACAGCTTCCTGAAAACCCCGGGGAGGTCTCCGGTCTGGTTGATTCTCCTGTAGAGTGCCGGATATAGGATATCCCCCACCAGGGAAGACTTACCGGAACCGCTGACTCCGGAAACGACGGTAAGCACCCCCAGGGGGAACTTGACGTCGATGTCCTTGAGGTTGTGCTCCATCGCACCCTCGACTGTAATGGAATATGTCCACGGATGCTTCTCCCTGACATACCTGCCCTTATTCCCGGTAAGGTACTGGAGGGTCAGGGACTTCCCGATGGCCGACTTGGTCAGTTTGTCGGACATCTTTCCCTTAAAGACAATCTCACCTCCGTCAATCCCTGCCTTCGGTCCCATGTCGATCAGCATGTCGGCGGCACGGATTATCTCCTCGTCGTGTTCCACCACGACCACCGTATTCCCAAGATCCCTGAGTCTTCTCAACACTGAAATGAGCCTGTCTGTATCCCTTGGATGCAAGCCTATGCTCGGCTCGTCCAGGATGTACATCGATCCGACCAGAGAGCTGCCAAGGGCGGTGACCAGATTGATCCTCTGGCTCTCGCCTCCCGACAGGGAGTTGCTGCTCCTGCTCATGGTCAGGTACGAGAGGCCGACATCGCTTATGTATCTTAACCTGGAGACGACCTCTTCAATCGCTTTCCTGACTATTCCGCTCTCATATTCAGAAAGTTCCAGTCCCTCGAAGAAGGCAAGGAGCTCCTCGACGTTCATGTCCAGGAGTTCAGCGATGTTCTTGCCTCCGACCTTCACGTACAGCGCCTCGGGACGGAGCCTGCTTCCATGGCAGGAATGGCAGGTGGTGCGGCCGGAGAAACGGCTCAGCATATACTTGTACTGGATCTTGTACCGGTTGGATTCGACCCACTTGAAGAACTCATTTATACCGATGAGGGAGTCTTCGTCACCTTCCACGCTCTGGCTGTTCCAGATAAGGTCCTTGACTTCCTTGGACAGGTTGCAGTATGGCTCGAAAATCGGAATGCCATACCTGCCCGAGAGCCGGACAAGATGGTCTTTGAACCATCCCATCTTGTCGCCTTTCCAGCACGCGATGGCACCGTCGTAGATACTTTTGGTCTTGTCCGGAACCACCAGGTCCTCGCTTATCCCGATGATCTTTCCCAGTCCGCCGCAGACCGGACAGGCACCCAGGGGACTGTTGAAGGAGAACAGATACTCATCCGGCTCCTTGAACGTCATCCCGTCCAGTTCGAACCTGTTCGAATACTCCTCCCGTACTCCGTCCTTCTGCAGGATGAGGTTTCCGTTCCCTTCCCTAAAGCCCGAGTCTATCGAGCTGCGAAGCCTGGTCTGGAGATCTTCCCAGTCAGGCTGGGACCACGGAGTACCGTCGTCGTTATATGGCAGGCAGCTTTTGAAGACGGGAAGCTTCAAGCGGTCGACCAGGAGGTAGAGGCCTTCGGGATATTCTCCGCTGTCGGCTTTCTTCATTATATCCTCGATCCGGATGACCCCGTCCGCACCATAGAACCTGGAATAACCCTCCTCCTTGAGACGGAGCATCAGCTCCACCTTGTCATCGCGGTTGTCCCATCCGAGGTCCGCAAGGATATATACGGTCCTGCTGTCCCCTTTCAGGATGCTGGCCATCACGTCCCTCTGGCTGTGGCACTTTACTTCCTGCCCGCTGACCGGAGAGTAAGTCCGTCCGATCCTGGCAAAGATAATTCTCAGATAATCATATATTTCCGTCGTAGTAGCAACGGTCGAGCGCGGGTTCCTGGTATTGACTTTCTGCTCTATGGCTATCGCCGGAGGGATACCTTCGATCGATTCAACGTCAGGCTTGCTCATCCTTCCGAGGAACTGCCTCGCGTAGGAACTGAGGCTCTCGGCAAACCGCCTCTGGCCTTCAGCGAAAAGGGTATCGAAAGCAAGGGAAGACTTTCCGGATCCGGAAATGCCTGTGATTACCACGAATCTATTGCGTGGTATCTCAACCGTGATGTCCTTCAGGTTGTTGACCCTGGCACCCCGAATAACTATATTGCCTTCCACCGGCATGCTCAGATCCTCTCAATGATCGCCTTGAACAGGGCACTCATCTTCACTGCCGCAGCATCCGCCTGACGGACTATTTCCTCTCCGTCCGTGACGTAATCGCCGGTATCCTCCTCATGGAATACATCGGTGATGACGGACATCCCGAATACGGTGATATCGCTGTGGCGGGCTACTATGACCTCCGGCGTAGTGGACATACCCACGGCATCGGCTCCTACGATCCTCATGTACTTGTATTCGTGGGGAGTCTCGTAGGTCGGCCCGGTACAGCCGAAATAAACGCCCTTCCATAGTCCAAGCCCCATCTTGTCTCCGATTTCCTCAGCCATCGAGATCAGTTTGGGATCGTATGGACGGGTCATGTCGGGGAAACGCGGTCCGAACTCGTCGAGGTTGGGGCCGATGAGAGGATTGGGTATCTGGTTGATATGGTCAGTAATGATCATCAGGTCGCCGGTATGATATGATGAGTTGACACCTCCGGCGGCATTCGATACGAAAAGATATTCGATGCCGAGAACTTTCATCACCCTGATGGGAAGGGTTACCGTCTCCATCTCATAGCCTTCATAGTAATGGATACGGCCCTGCATGGCGATCACCGTCTTGCCACCGAGGGAACCGACTATGAAATTGCCCTTGTGGCCGATGGCGGTGGACACAGGGAATCCGGGAATATCCTTGTAGGGGATGGATACAGGATCGATGATCTCGTCGGTCAGACGGCCCAGGCCGCTTCCGAGAATGATTCCGACCTTGGGTTCCAGGCCTTTCGGGGATATGATTCCCCTGATGTAATCGGCAGCCTGGTGTATTCTTTCTGCTCTGGGATCCATATGCTATCTGTTATATGCGGCAACAGCCTTTATCGCGCATTTCTGGCAGAGACGTGCATCCTTCTTGGTAATCGAATACTCAGTGTCTTCCAGCAGGCAGGGATTGCCTTTCACGGATTTACCGAGTACCGGCTTGATGAGCGACTCGAACCAGGTACAGGCAGCTATGTAACGGCCGTGCTGACGGCTGAGATGGAAACCGTCCCTGGTCAGCTGGTAAACCTTGGATGTGGCAGGTACACGGTCCTCGTTGTTAAGGCGCGTGTCCCTGGCGAACTGGACGGCCATACCGGATGGAATGACCACAGGAATATTGAAATCCTTGCTTGCACGTCCAACGCAGTCCAGGATTGCACTGTACATCTTGTCCTGGTCACGGTCATAGAGCGGGAAGGCTCCGTGCGTGGAATTGGAAGCATACGCCCAGGTCATGTGCCAGACTATGGCAGCCCGTGGATTGAGAGCTTCCTTCCTGATGATCGAAATCAGCCGGGGAGCCCACTTCTGGTAAGTGTCGTATGTTCCCGAATAATTGGACACTTCCTGAACTGTGATGATATCCCAGGGTTCGTCCTTGAGGCCGTCGAGGATGGTTGCGTTCTTGCTGACCGTAACCCACTCGTTGTCCGTGGATTTGTAATAGATGTAGTCCGGAGTGTTCTCAGCATATTCCTTGCAGTGCCTTTCGAGGGAACAGCCGCCGATATAGAGTCGGGCGACGATCACATTGTGGATTCCTGCACCCTCAAGGAGGGAAGGAAGATATTCGGTGCCGTCATCTGAGAAACTGTTGCCCACGGCAAGTATCCGGAGCGTATCGGGATTCTGGGGAAGAGGATAATTCTCAAAACTTCCCTGTGCATACATGACAACCGCAGCCAGGAGCGCGGCCGCAATCAGTACCAGGCGTTTCATATTAAAAAAGAAGTGAACATTTTCACAAATATACGAAAAAGTTCACTTCTTTACTTGATGAAAAGGTCATTACATCTTAACCTGTCCGGACGTCCCGGACTGGCCGGTGACCGGGGTCGATCCGCCCGGAGCCTGTCCGTTGGAATTGTTGATGACATCATCGTTCACGATGGACCTGCGGGTCTTCTTGACCTGGAAGCCCTGCTTTCCGAAATTCCAGGAAAGTCCGATGCCGAACTGCCTGATGGGGACCTCGACCACTGACTTGGTTTCATAGTCCTTTCCGCGGGCGAAGGACTCGACCTTCATACCGCCCTTGCCCAGGTTGGTGGCGAACTGTGCGGTAATCTTCAGCTTATCACCGACCAGGCCCTTGGACAAACCCAGGATAGCCATATCGTAGCCACCGTTCCAGCCCTGGAGGTTCCAGGTCCTTCCCGATGCAACTACATTTGCACTCAGGAGGATGTCAGCCGGCAGGGTCTGCTGGATGCCCAGCATCGTTGTCCAGTTCCATCCGTGGTTGGTCAGGCCGAGTTCATCGCTGGAGAACGATCCATATCCGACAGAACTGTTGGTGAATATCCTGGTCTTAGGCCCGGCCGTCCAGTTTATGAAGGCTGTCAGTCCGGTGTTGTCCTCGCTGACTATATTGCCGTAAGTAGTATTCAGCACCTCGTCATCGTCATAGAAACTGTATGCCGAGATACCACCGCCGGAATGGCTGTAACGGCCTGTCAGGCTGACTATCCATTTGGGATTGAAATAGTTGTATACAAGGCTGACCACATCCGTCCTGGCACTGGTGATATCAGTGTTGCCATATGAGATGCTCGTCGGAGACGACCTGTCCACATATGGATTGAGATAGGTGATGCCCGGCCTCTGGATGCGCCGGTTGTAAGTCAGGCCGATATTCTGCATCTGTGACAGGTTGTACTGTATGCTGGCATTCGGAACGATGTCGCCGAAGCTGGTCTTGAAATCATGGCCGTATCCTGCCCCGTATTCGACCCTCTGCCAGGTGTATTCATATCTCAGGCCGGCCACCAACGAAACCTTACCGAATGTGCCGGTATATTCGGAATAGGCGGCACCGATTTCGTTGAAATGGTCATAGAGCATGCTGCCTTCCTTGTTGTATGTCCAGGCATTTCCGTCCGCGAAGAAAAGCTTGTCATCCGCGGAATTATGGCGGTGGATGAATTTCAAGCCGGAACTTAGCGACTGCCCCGTACCGAGCGGAGTGGTATAGTCCAACTGGACCGTATTCTCCTGTGAATTGTCATTCCCCTCGCTTTTCCTGTCAGGCATGGGGAAAGGCAGTGAAGAGAACCTGTTCGAGAATTCCGTCCGCAGAGGGGTGCCGGAATACCTGTACGACAGTGTCAGCATCCTGCCGGCCACCTCGGCACTGCTGTGCTGGTAGTCCAGGCTTCCGTTGACAGAACTCATACGGTACCTTGTTCCCTGATCGCTTGTATATGAATATGCAAACGGGCCGTCTGAGGTTATGATGGAAGCTCCTTCCGCACTCTGGTAGAAACCGGTCATTCCGAACGATCCGGATACGAGGTCCCTGGGAGACACCTCATAACTGGCTGTAAGGTCAGCGAACACATAGGGGGATTTCTGTCCCTGGTCCATCTCCGTCGTCAGGGTCGTACCGTTATCCAGGTTCTTCTGGGAAGAGTCGAACGTTATTCCGTCAAGTTTCTGGAAGCCTACCGCGGAATTGAGTCCCACTGTTAACTTGCCCTTCTTGGCGCTCATATACATTCCGCCGTTCTCACCCTTCGTGGTCCAGCCGAGGTTGACTGAGCCGTATATCCCGTCGGATACTGCATTCGAAGCCCCTGCAGCAGAGCCTGTCACCAGATTGAGCACACCGCCGGTCCCCTCTGCATCATATTTCGCCCCGGGATTCGTTATCACCTCGATATCCTTGACCGCACTCGCGGGCATCACCTTGAATATCTGGGAAGGATTGCTGCTCAGCATCTGGTTCGGTTTCCCGTCAAGGTAGACCTTGAAATTGGAACTGCCGTTCACGGTGATGTTGTCCTGACCGTCGACCGTGACCATGGGAACCTTGCGAAGAAGGTCCAGGACAGTACCGGTCTTGGAATCCGGATCCTGTTCCACCTTATATGTAAGCTTGCCTACATCGAGTTTTACCAGGGTCTTCATCGCCTGTACAGTGGCACTGTTGATCGCCTGGGCATCATCCTGCACAAGGATGACCCCAAAGTCCATATCCTTATCAGCTTCCAGCGAGAATTCCTTCCTCACCGGCTTCCTGCCCATGTTCTGGATCAGGAGGACATAATCTCCGGTGGAGTTGAAACTCCTCTCGAAACGTCCGAGTGAGTCAGTTACCGAATATGCCGCCGGCTGGTTACCGCCCGACTTCATGAACTGGATCACGGCCCCGACCTCAGGTCCCCTGGATAGGGAGTCCAGGACAGTTCCGGTTACCTTCGTCTGTGCCATGGCCACTGTTCCGGCCAGAAGCGCGATGATGATTGTATTCAGTTTAAGCTTGCTCATGATTATATGAAATTAGGTTTGTATCATTTGTCTCACAGCACAAATATACAATAATTAATTTCTAATTTCCAAATATTTTTTAATGGTATTCGTAAATTATTTAAAAATTCCCCTATCCAAATGTCTAGGATTCCCGGAATCTTCCGGAGGCTATCCGTTTTTTCTGTTTCGCTTTCAACATTATTAGACAATCAATTATGCGATTCCTTCAGCGAATCGATGATAATTAATACAATCAATGGCTGTCCAACGTTGGGAGATAGTCGGAAAAATGGACATTTTGTCATACGTAAGTGACAAATAGTCAGCAAGTTATGCCAAATTGTCCACTTTGGATGGACTTTTTGGCACTGGTACGCGGATTGCCATTATGAAAAGCGTCCGCCTGAAAGGACGGGGTAAAGAGAAAGACAATAACTTAATATAGGAGGTATTAATCATGTTACCTGTTTCAAGAAGATACAACCAGAATTGGTTGCCGAGCATTTTCAATGATTTCTTTGATGACAATTGGGTGGAAAAGGCCAATGCGACCGCTCCGGCCATCAATGTATTAGAAAACGAACACGGATACGAGCTCGAGCTTGCAGCTCCCGGCCTCACCAAGGACGATTTCAAGGTCAGCCTCGATGATGAAGGCGATCTCGTGATCAACATGGAGAAGAAGGAAGACAATAAGGAAGAGAAGAAGCGCGGGCGTTACCTCAGGCGCGAATTCTCATACACCAAGTTCCAGCAGACCATGCTGCTCCCTGACGATGCCGACAAGGAGAAGATCAGCGCAACGGTCGAAAACGGAGTCCTGATGGTGAACATTCCCAAGGTGGAGCCCAAGGTTGTTCCCCAGGCGAACAAAGTCATAGAAATTAAATAAAAAAATTTGCACAACCAGCAAATTTGACTATCTTTGCATCCGCGTTTGAATAAAGCGCGGATGTTTTTACAAGTCTGGTGCGGTAGTTCAGCTTGGTTAGAATGCCGGCCTGTCACGCCGGAGGTCGAGGGTTCGAGCCCCTTCCGCACCGCAAAACAAGGTTCAACCTTTTGGTTGGACCTTGTTTTGCTATATGGCGGTTCCTGAACCCTCGACTTCGTTCATTGAGGGGCAAACTCCCCCAGTCGCCTTCGGCTCCAAACTCACTTGTCATAAGGTTGCCGAAAGGGAAGATTATCCCACGAATCCTTCCCTACTGGCCACCTGAGGTGCTTATGAGGGAAGGAATAAGGCCTTTTCATTACTTGTTGGACGCCACCGACCACCCACAAATAATCATAGGTAACCCAGTGACTATCCAACAGTTACTTGACGGTCAGGACGAAGACTGAGAACGAGAGCGGAGGGACGGAAGCATCTACCTGGCGTCCTTCTCCCTCGAAAAGGAAGCCCTCAGGGACAACCTTGCAAGGTTCATCGAGAGTATTCTCGGCCAGGCGGTCGCTGCAATCCAGGCGTATTCCCTCGACGGCCCTGACAACCTCTTTCTTCTTCAGGCCAGTGAAGTTGAACGTGATGTTCCTCGTATCATCGGAGGTATTTGCGACTTTTACATAAATCCTGTCCCCGTCTGTGACCGCGCTTGCGAAAAGACCTCCCTGCCCCTCGGCTCCCGTCACGTTCACCCCATCCATTTTCAAAGGAAGGACATTCCTTCCCTTGAATCGGCCGAACAGTTCCTGGACATGCCAGCTCACGGTCCTGAACGAACGAAGGTTATCGTACCAGATGAGGTCGGGACGCCACTGCCAGCCCTCGACATGGGCGAACAGAGGAGCATATGTGGCCATATGGACGACATCCGCGTTCCTCTCGATTCCGGTCATGAAGGCCGCTTCGAGAAGGGATGCATAGGCATGGTTCCATTTCATACCCCTTGCATGGCAGGCGTATTCACCTGCAAATACCTTGGGCCCCTTGCGGTCGTAATCGTCGTAGCGTGCCCCTTGGGAGAGAAACCAGTCGTAGGGACGGTAAAAGTGCTCGTCGACCAGGTCGACTCCTATCCTTCTCATCTCCGGCCAGAGGTAATCGAACTGCTCCCCTTCCGAGCCGGGGCCGCTGGAGCCCACTATCCTGATTCCGGGATATGCAGCGCGGATGGCTTTGACAAATGGCTCGAGCCTTTCAGTATAAAGGGCATCCCATTGCTCGTTGCCTATACCTATGTATTTGAGATTGAACGGCTCCGGATGCCCCATCTCAGCCCGGAGCCTTCCCCACTCCGAGGTCACAGGACCGTTGGCGAATTCGATCAGGTCCAGAGCATCCTGGATATATGGCTGTAGCTCATCGACAGGCACATGGGCACTTACATCGTCATTCTGGAACTGGCATGCCAGACCGCAGCTCAGTATAGGCAGGGGCTCGCTCCCGATCTCTTCAGACAAGATGAAGAATTCATAGAAGCCGAGTCCGTAACTCTGGAAATAATCAGGATAGAAACGGTATGTGAAGGTATAGTTCCAACGGTTCTCGTTAAGGGGGCGGTTCTCGACCGGTCCGACGGAATTCTTCCAGCTGTACCGTGTAGCGAGGTCCGTGCCCTCGACGATGCAGCCCCCGGGGAATCGGAATATTCCGGGATGGAGATCGGCCAGAGCCTGGGCAAGATCCTTCCTGAGACCGTTACGATGGCCTTTCCAAGTATCGGAAGGGAACAACGAGACATGTTCCAGGTCAGTCGTTACACGCTTGCCGGAAAGGAATATCCTCAATGCAGCCTTGTCCAGAGTAGCTTCAGGTTTCAGGATCGTTTCATATTGCTTCCATCCGGTCCCGGAGACCGTGAGGGATTCCCGGCACAGGATATGGCTCTCATCCGGAGATGCAGGGTTGACTAGCTGCACATCGATATCGGAACTGCCGCCATCGGGCACCCTCGCCCATACCGTGAACCTGTATGACTCCCCTCCACGGACTCCTATTCCGAAGAAACCATCGTTTTCAAGGCCCGTCCATTTGTGGGGATGGCCAGGATCAGAAAGGCGTACGTAATGGGGATTGCGGTCGAAAGGACCGTCAGGCAGGACAGTCACTTTACCGAAGGCCTTCCATCCTTGCAAGGCATCATCAGGGTATTCGAAGGACCGGTTCTTGACCAACTCTGCATAGAGGCCGCCGTCAGCTGCGAAATTGATGTCTTCGAAGAAGATTCCATACTGGGTATTCTGGATCGGAACTCCCGGCTTTCGGAGGTCCATATCCAACCTGAAAGACTGGGAAAATGCGGCAACAACGGAGAGGGCGAAAACCGCCAATGATGTAAAAACTCGCCTGTACATATCTGGGTGGTGCTTTTTACAAATATAGTCAATATAATTACAATCATTAAGTCGATAAACCGTTTTTTATTATCTTTGCAACACATAATCAATAACCGATATCATTTTCGAAATGAGGAAACTTCTATTCGGATGCGCTTGCATCCTAATGTCAATGACCATGACCGGATGTCTTGCCGGCCGTTATATGTGCAATTACGCCCTTCTGCCTCAAGAGCACGGCAATGATTTCAAAGGAGACAGGGACAAGACCGAGTCCAGGTATCCGGGTATCATCGAGTGGTACGACAATCTCCACGACAGCGGCGTTTTCCGGGACACTTCCCTTATAGGTGAGGGCGGATACAAGCTTCACGGGATATATGCCTCCGCATCAAATCCTGCCAAGTCGGAAGGGACCGCGATAATCGTCCACGGTTACACGGACAACCATATCTGCTTCCTCAACCTGGTCAGGATGTACAGGGATGTACTGAATTACAATGTCATGGTCCCGGACCTGCACTATCACGGAGAGTCCGAGGGACGCGCAGTCCAGATGGGTTGGTTCGACAGGTTTGATGTCAGGCGATTCGCCGAAATGGCTCACGATATCTGGAAAGATGACTTCATGGTAGTACACGGAGTTTCCATGGGAGGTGCCACGACCATGATGCTGAGCGGTGACGAGGACCTTCCCACATACATACGCGCCTTCGTTGATGATTGCGGTTATTCCTCTGTCTGGGACCAGTTCGCCCATAATCTGAAAGACTCGTTCCATCTGCCCCCCTTCCCCGTACTCAACAGCGCAAGCATCGTCTGCAAGAGCCGTTACGGCTGGGGATTCAAGGAGGCGTCTTCTGTAAAACAGCTGGCCAAATGCGATCGCCCGATGCTGTTCATCCACGGCGAGAAGGATGACTTCGTCCCTACTGAGCAGGTCTACAAGAATTACGAAGCTAAGACCAAGGGATACAAGGAACTCTGGATCGCGCCCGGTTCCGAGCACGCAATGTCATATAAAGACCATCCCCAGGAATACACCGAACACGTCCGGGCTTTCCTGGAGAAGGCAAAAACTATGTAATCCCTTAATATCTAAGGATTTATTCGACTTCAAAAGTCCACTCGGCATGGACAGGGCTTCCGTCTGCGGCCAGTCCCTCCACGACTGTGCGGAAACGCCCGGGGTATGAGGGAGTGTGGACACGTATCATCTTGCTCTCCCCTGCCTCCAGGCGAAGCGAAGGATCCCAGTAAAGGAGCTGCCTCTCATCCGGTCCGTCTCCCTGGGGAACTGAGCCCAGATATGCTACGGGATACGAGACTCCCTTGAAATCCAGGACACGTACATTTGAAGGGAAAGTAAGAGCCGTGACGTAGTTCTTCTTCGTCACGAAGTTGGCGATTCCCTGGAAAGGTACCTTTCCGCAGACGATTGCCTGTGTATAGATGTCCACGTCTTCAAGGAGCATGGCGTCGAAATCCATCAGGGCATCGAGGTCGCTGAGGACCACACCGTCCATCATGACCAGCAGGTTGTTCACCCTAGTCTTATGGGAATCGGATCCGTCCGTAACGATCATCCTCATCGAATACTTGCCCTTGGTCTTGTGCACGCTAAGGATAGGGATGATCTCGACAAGGACCTCACGCACAGAGGGGAAACGGGTATAGTCATCGAGATGGTAGCGCTTGAAAGAGGAACTTTCCAGTAGCAGGTCCTCGCGATGACGGAAAAATGTCGTCAAAGTGTCGATCATCATCGCCTTTTCGTTGCGGAGCGCTGATTTCCTGGAAGCCAGGTCCTCATACTGGGCCTTGCTCAGGACCAGTTTCGGCAGGGTTCCGGCACTTGGGGCAATGAACGGACTTTCGATTTCAACCACGCTCTCGGTCTTGTCGAGGTTATTGACCTCGCAGACTATCTCCCTGTCACCATAGATGTTATTGGTCATGAAACGCACCCTGTCATTCTCGGTAAGGCCGATGTAAAGGTTTGAAGGAGCACCGGCTGAAGAGAGGGTGGTTATCGACAACTCGGGATTCTCGGCCATCTTTCCACGGATCCTGGCGGAGATGATCTCTCCGTCATATTCCAGGGGCCTGTCCCCCGTTATCCTGGGAGAGGCAGATGAGGGCAGATACCTGAGGAAACCGGCCATCGAATTGTCCTGGGCGGCAGGAATCAGGTCGTCCTCATGATATACCGAGAAGGAGACGTCGGCCAACGGCCCGAGATTCTCGATGTTCACGGCAATGTCGGAATTCCTGCGCGCATGGACGGATGAACCGAAACGGATGTTTCCTGTTCCTTCCCGTGCAGGTTTCTTTACTGAAGGGTACGCCTCCGGAGTCACGATCTCGACCCCGTCCTTAACCCTGGCGGTGGCAACGGTATTGAATATGGTCAGCACCTTTGATCCGGCCATCCAGGGAGTACCTTCCTCGTTGGTATTCATTGCAGTATAGGACACCAGACGGTATACGCCGGTCGGTACTGTCACCGGGATCCGGAAACAGCCGGCTCCACGTCCTTCCAACAGACCGATCTTGGCCTCGGCCACCGATCCATCGACGGACACGAGCTCGAGGTAAGATACCGCGCTGTAAGGCGAATACTTCCCGTCCTGGTCCAGGCAGAAAAGGGAACACCAGACCATGTCGCCGGAGATGTAGACTTCCCTGTCCGTGGACACGAATATCCGCTCGACCGGGGACGCAGCCCCCAGGAGCGTTGCTGACAGGACAAATGCCAGCATGGAGTTCAATATCTTTTTCATCATTCCCAAAAGTCAGGTTTGTTTTTGGTTCCGCCCTCGAGGACGCAATCTATGCACCGCCTGGGTGCCCAATAGATACCGGTTACGGGATCACCGGTATCAGGGTCAGGAAGGGTCAACTCCGCGACAGGGTAATTACCACTGTAATAATTAGATTTGAATGCCAGTTTACCTGGGGGAAGAAAGAACTCGCCGTAGTACGGAGTCCTGTCCTTCTTGAAGCGGTCATCCATCCATCCCCTGAAACTGGTTTCCCTCATGACGTTCACGTATCCAAGGACCCGTCTGTCGGGATTGCTCTCACAGGAAATGTTACTGGCCATATCTCCGGGGTTTGGAGTGAACAGGCTCCTGCCGGATTTCGTTATGTCATCCATATTCTTCAGATAGCGGTAAGCCTCCTTGGGAAGGGTGCGGGCATGCAGGGTGACGCAGTATTTGCGATGGTTGCGGCTGTTGGTCCTGGGGAACTGGAACAACGGGGCTTCCACCGCCCTTCCGCCTTGCATTTCTGAAATATCCAGGAGAATCATCCCGTTCATGGATGCTTTTTGCCAGCACCAGTAATTCGGATACTCCTGACCGGACTTGACAACGTCGATCAAATCCCAGGTGAGGGTATCGAGAAGGTATTCACAGGCGAAATCGGCATGGAACTCCCAATTCTCGTCGTATGAGATACCCACGAAGCCGGATGACTCTTCACCTCCCTCCAGTGTTACGGCAACCAGGACATTTGTGTTGTCGCATGAAAAGGAGACATCTTCAATGACAGGAGGTGCAATCGGTTCCGTCCAGTCGCTGACGTAAACGTCATTGGCGATTTCCGCCCTGAGACGGTACTTCAGGTCGGGAGATGCATCCTGCGTATTGAAGGTGAAAGTTGTTCCCCTGGGCTGGACAGGCATGTAGACCTTGCCTTGCTCATCTTCGATGAATGCCATACCTGCTATATCCCTGAATGAGCCATACCATTGCTCATAATCGTTGGTTATGGGCAGGACCTGTGAGAACCTCACGCTGGATTGCCCCCCTACGATAACATTACCCTCTATGACCACGATGTGGCTGAGATCCTTTTCATCCAGGGTCGGTTCGTATGGATAAACGCACGAGAATGCGAGAGCCATGACGGCAGCTGAAATCAATATCTTTTTCATCAGAACAGCAAGTTAAGGTTGATATAAGGGATCTGGGTGGCGAACACCGAGAGCATGCGTCCCTGGACCATACCGTAATTGGTAGTATCGAAGAATACAGAATAAGGATTCTTGCGTCCGGTAACATTGTAGACTCCCAGGGTAACGGTAGCATGTATCCAGGCAACCAGGGAGTGGCCGGGATCGATGTTGAGTGCGATATCGGTACGGAAATAATCCGGAATGCGGTGGGAGTTACGCTCGGAATAGGCGAGGCGCCAGGATCCACCATAATAATAGGTACCGATCGGAACGGTCACTGGACGTCCTGTGGAGTAATCCAGATTGACGGAAAGGCTGTAGCGATGCGTGAAAGCGAAATTGCTGACCAGCTTTACCTCATGAGGCTTGTCGAAAGGAGCGTTGTACCAGTCTCCATGGGCGATGGTCTCGGATCCCCTGTCCAGCATCTCGCGGAAATTAGCCCTGGAATAACTGTAGGAGATCCATCCGGTTAGCCATCCGGTGGTTTTCTTTGCCATGACCTCGACACCATATGAACGGGAATAGACAGGAACCAGGTCCTCTGCAAGGTTCTCGTTCATGGACAGGACGGCACCCGGCTTGTAGTCCAGGTGGTTGGTGGTATTCTTGTAATAAGTCTCGACCGAGAAGTCGATGCCCGTGTCAAGGTTCGTCCAGTATGCACCTGCAGCCGCCTGCCAGCCGCGTGTAGGCTTGATATCGGCATCCGAGAGTTTCCAGGTATCCATCGGGGAGATGGATGAAGTATTGGAAATCAGATGGATATACTGCCTCATCGTATTGAATCCCGCCTTGAAGGAGAGATTGTCGGCCACCGTATACTTTCCGGAAAGGCGGAACTCCGGCCCTGCATAGAAAGTCCCCGGGCCGAGAGCATAGAAACTGGAAAGGCGTGCACCTCCTTCGAGGGAGAACTTGTCGTTAATCCTCCAGCTGTCGGAAACGAATGCTGAAGGCTCGACGGCATATTCCCTGTCCAGGCTGCGCTGGCGCACCTGTGATTCCGTTCCATAAGGATTCTGGATACCCGGGTCAAGCCCGTAACCCAGCAGATGTACTCCATAGGAAAGGGTATGGGCATCGTTCAGGGGGCGTACGCGCGTTCCTTTCAGGAAGGCCTGGCGGATATAGGTACTGACATCATAGGATCCTGCCGGCCAGTTATGGAAGCCGACGAGGTTGTCATAATGGTCATAACCGGTGCTGATGTTCAGGGATCCGCCATTGTCAGACTTGTGCTTGTAAATCAGCGAAGCGTTGTAATTCGTATAATTGAAAGTGGTGTCGCCACCGAACGTGAACTTGTCGGTTGCAAAATAGCCGAAAGCCTGAAGGGTGTTCTTGCTGTCGAACCTGTGGGTTATTCCCAGGTTGGCATCATGGAAATCAGCGCTGCCGCCGGCATAGTCACTGTCCTTGGGCAGCATCCCGAGGATCCAGTCTGAATATGTGGTCCTGGCACTGGCCACCAGCGAGGTCTTGCCCTTGCTCAACGGGCCCTCCACCTTGATCCTGCTGGTAAGGGCGCCGATACCGGCCGATCCCTTCCACTTTTCAGCATCTCCGTCTATGGACTTGATATTGAGGACGGAGGAGACCCTGCCACCATATTCGGCCGGGATGGAGCTCTTGAACAGTTCGACATTGTCAATGACATCCGGATTGAAGGCGGAGAATATACCGAACAGATGGGTGGGGTTGTAAATCGTACTCTCGTTGAACAGTATGAGGTTCTGGTCGGCGGATCCTCCCCTCACGTTGAATCCGGCTGAGGCTTCTCCGACGCTCTTCACACCGGGCAGGGTCAGGACGACCTTGAGGACGTCACCTTCACCGAAAGCGGTGGGTATCTTCTTTATGGTCTTGACACCCAGCCTTTCCACTCCCATAGCAGGAGTACGGTGGTTGGCCATGCTTTCGGCAGAGACTACAGAACCCTTGAGCATGGTCACTTTCTCAGTCATCTCCACGTCCAGGCTGCCGTTTGAAAGGATATTGACCTGAAGGGCCAGCTCCTCTTTCGATTCAGCGCTGAAATTCAGCACGTTCTCTCCCGCGGGAAGCAGGATGCGGTACTGTCCGTGGCTGTCGGTCCTGGTGTAAGTGGAAGTCAGTTTATCGTAAACGACCACTCCGTACATCGGCTCACCGCTCTCGTATTCCAGGACTATACCTGTCACGGTCTGCTTGCCGGGTTTTGCCAGCGAAGCGTTGCCGATAGTATATATCTTGTTCTTGTATGTGGCAGTGACGGCATTGTCAGCGTATCTGACAGTCAGGGTATCTTCCTTTATCTCGTCGAAATAACCGGTGGGGAGTCCGGTATTCGTGCCGGGAAGGGAGGCCGTGGCGATTTTACCGGGATGCGATGTTTCCGACGCCGGATGCCATGTAACCGGTCCCGCCATCAAGGTGGGCTCTCCGGCTTCCTGCCTCATGCGCTTAAGGAAATTCCTCCTTCTGATCTTGACCGGAACGCCGCTCTCGATGGCGTAGTAGGTCTCGATCAGCCTGAAGTAAGTCAGGGTGTTGTTGTCGTAGTAGGGATCGTCATAGCCGATGAGCTTTCCGTTGTGGCTGTTGCCATCGGATGAAAGCCTCTTGTACACTTGCACGAGGAGCGGAACCTCTCCGTCACGCAAGACCTCGAAGAAACCTTCCGGAGCCTCGGAATAGCCGAGATAGCGAAGATTCACGAAAAGCCTTTCGCCCTTAGTGAACCAGGCCACCTGGTCCCTGAACACTTCGATGGGAGTATAGTCCTTAACCGGAGACACCTGCAGCTGTCCGGCATTGGCATCCACATTCAGATAAACGTTCTCGTACAACTTGCCGTTGTACATCACCGTTCCTTTCTCGAAGGGCGTGATGTCCCAGTAATAGGTACCGTTGTATCTGAAAGGGAAAGCCTTCGGCAGGCTCCCCCTGAAGAGGGACGCCTGCTGCTCGGGCACGTCAAACTGTTGGATTTCCTGCGCCGCAGCACCCGTGCAGGCCAGAATGGCTGCGACTATCAGGATTGAAGTTCTTTTCATCAATATCTATTTGTTCTTATCAATATTCGGAAATGTCTCACATACGGCATTATAGCTCTCCAGGGTCCCGATGTCGTACCTCCGGCCAGGCATAACCATGGCATGGACCGGTACCCTGCCGCACATCCAGGCGACAAGGCTTCCGGGGGCATCGGTTCCGCAACCAGATCCAATCCCTTCCGCTATGAGTGGTACATCCTTGCGCGGATAGAAATAGAAGGGAGGACAGCACCATTCCGACTTCGGCTCCGCTGGCTTTTCTTCCATGCCGAGCACCAGGTCTGAATCGTCGACCTCGAGCACTCCGCACTTGCGCAGTCGCGCAGGATCTGTCTCCCGGTAGCGCATCACGCATGCGGTTCCTTTGCCGAGCGCATAGCCGATGAATGAAGACAGGCTGAAATCCAGCAGGTTGTCCCCGGCTAGGACAAGCAGGTCATCATCCACTCCTAGGGCTTCCAAGGCATAGTCTATATCCCTTACCGCCCCGAGCCTGGTCTCGTTGGTCGAAGTCATGTCGTCCACGACAACGATATCCTCTTCCCTGCCGGATGCCCATTCCTCGAAGACAGGCGCGAACCTGTGGTTGGTGACTACTATGAAACCGTCGACCTTGCCGGACTCACGGACATCATCGACCAGCCAGTCGAGTATGGCCTTCCCTCCCACCTTGAGAAGTGGTTTGGGAAAGTTGTCTGTGAGTGGGCGGAGACGGGTCGCATAGCCTGCCGCCAGGATCAAGCATTTCATATCAGTTTCAAATGGTCACGCCGTCGGCACTGTGGCAGAGGAAGGAGGCATAGTGCCCCTTCAAGTCAGGAAATGCGGAAAGATATTCCTCCTCGACCTTCCTGAATATACTATCTTTTGAGGCAGGGTCTATGAGGGCCATGCAGCAGCCTTTGAATCCCGCTCCGCTGAAACGTCCGCCGTATATCCCTTCGGTCCTGGTCATTATATCGTAAATCTTCTTCAGTTCAGGTGAACCTGTCTCCCAGACTTCGATCGATGAACGGCCGCTTTCAAAGCAAAGCCTCCCATATTCCTCGATATCACCCTTCCGCCAGGCCTCGGCCCCCCTTTCCACACGGTCGATTTCATTGAAACAATGTTCGGCACGCTTGCGCCAGTTATCCGGAAGCCGGTCCTTGTACCTTTCAAACACATCTCGGGGTATATCCCGCAGATACGTTTCGTTGAACTTGCCATATTCCATTCCCGAATATGCCTTCAGTGCGTAAGCCGCACTCCGGCACTCGTCCACCCTCATGTTGAACTTGCTTCCGGCAAGGGTCCGCTCCACTCCGCTGAAGAATATGGCGATGGCATAAGGCTTCATGTCCGGAGATGTCGGTATCAACTCGAAAGTATCGTCCAGGGTGTCCAGATACAGGAGATGGTCCTTCTTGGAATAAACCTCACAGCTCTGGTCCAGCTTCCCGCACGATACTCCGACGTAATTGTTCTCGGCCGCCTTGGCCATAAGGATCAGGTCCCTGTCCTCAAGATGGATGCCGTTGACCGTACAAAGGGCCTTCATGAAGGAGATGGTCACAGCGGCGGATGAAGACAGGCCGCCGATCGGCAGCGAGCCCTCAATGACTCCGCTCAGGCCAGTCCGTAACGGGTAGACTGCCGCAAGTTCCTTGGTAGCTCCGCGCAGATAGTCCGCCCAGTCATCCTGTTTTTCCTCAGGGACAGCCCTCACGTGCCACTGCGCCCTCTTGGGAAACTGGAGTGATGAAAGTTCAATAACTCCGTTCTGCTTCGGGGAATAAGCGATATGGATGCCCTTGTCAATCGCAAAACCGGTGACCTTGCCGAGCTGATGGTCGACGTGGGCGCCAAGGGGGCAGACCCGGTAAGGGCAGAATGACAGCCCCTCGGGATCCCTCCTGTAAGTTTCGCGGAATTTAGTGACGCAATCCATATATTAAAGCCTCGCCTTGATGGCCTTGGTCTGCTCCTCGTAACCGGGCTTTTCCAGAAGGGCGAACATGTTCTTCTTGTAAGCTTCGACACCAGGCTGGTTGAAGGGGTTGATACCCAGGACATATGCGCTGATGCCACAGGCATATTCGAAGAACTGGAATATTCCGCCCAGGTTGTATGCGCTCAGGCTCTCGACCGAGACCTCTATCTGGGGAACTCCGCCGTCGATGTGGGCAAGCTTGGTTCCCAGCTGAGCCATCGCGTTGCAATGCTCCACATGCTGTCCCGCCAGGTAGTTGAGCTGGTCGAGGTTCTGGGGATCGCTGCCGATTACTACGCTGCGGTTGCTCTTCTCTATGTTGACGACAGTTTCGAAAAGGATCCTCTCTCCTTCCTGGATGAACTGTCCCATGGAATGAAGGTCGGTGGTGAAATTGACCGAGGCGGGATAGATGCCTTTCAATTCCTTGCCCTCGGATTCTCCGTAGAGCTGCTTCCACCATTCTCCCAGATACTGGAGCTTGGGGTTGTATGCGACAAGGATCTCGATTTTCTTACCCATAACGGAATACAGCAGGTTCCTCATGGCGGCATACTGCACCGCCGGATTCTCTGCAGACCTGACTGCACAGGCCTTTTCCATCTCGGCAGCACCGGCAAGCATCTCACGGACATCGAAACCGGCGAGCACGATGGGAAGGAGACCGACCGGGGTAAGGACCGAATAGCGTCCGCCCACGTTGTCGGGCACGACGAATGTCTTGTACCCTTCCTGTGTGGCGAGGGTCTTCAGGGCGCCCTTCCTGGCGTCCGTGATGGCCACTATCCTCTCGGAAGCATCCTCATATGTCTTTTCGATATACTCTTTCACCACCCTGAAAGCCACTGCAGGCTCCGTGGTGGTGCCGGACTTGGAGATGACGACAGTTGCGGCGTTCCTTTCGGCGACAAGGTCCATCAACTCGGCGATGTATTCCTCGGAAAGATTGTTGCCGGCGAATACGACCTCGGGAGCATCCTTCTTTCCGGAGAGCTGCTTTGCGAAATTATGTGAAAGGGCCTCGATGGCACAGCGGGCACCAAGATACGAGCCTCCGATACCGATTACAACCACGAGGTCCACGCCCTTGGCCTTCCAGCAGTCGCGAACGGCCTCGCATTCGGCTATCAGGGATTCAGGGGTCTCTGAAGGGAGATGCTTCCATCCGAGGAAATCATTCCCTGCCCCGCTTCCGCTTTCAAGTGTATCGAGGGCCGCGAGGGCCTTGGTGACATAATCATTGTAATCTGCATCTTTTACAAAGGAGCTGCAACCTCCGAGATTTACTTTTACCATCTTTATAAGTTTAATTATACAGACTTGTTATTAAAACAGGGAAAACCCTGCAATACGTCATAAAAAAATCAGTTTATATACAACAAATTACAAATTTAGCCATTTTCCCGTAAAGTCCGAGATTTTTTTTAAGAAGATTTATTATTATATTTGTATAAACCGAACCGTAAAAACAAACGATATGAAGAAATCATTGAGAATCATTGCTGCAGCTGCCATTGTCGCAATCGCAGCATCGTGTGCCCCGAAGGTGGCAGTCACCGCCCACCGCGGCTTCTGGAACTGCGAGGAAGCCGGATATGCGGAGAATTCGATCAAGGCGTTGGAACTCGCCCAGAAGAACCATTTCTGGGGCAGCGAGTTCGATGTCCATATCACTTCCGACCTGGTCCTCGTCGTACATCACGACGCCCACATCCAGGGCAAGAGCATCCATACGCACAACTACGCTGATTTCAAGGACTACCGTCTGAAGAACGGCGAGAAGCTTCCCACCCTCGACGAATATCTCACCCAGGGCGAGAAAGGCGGAACCGTCCTGGTGTTCGAACTCAAGAAGCAACTCGACAAGGCCCACGAGGATTACATGGTCGACCAGAGCGTCGCAGCTCTCAAGAGACATGGCCTATACGATCCCAAGAAAGTCATTTTCATCTCATTCAGCAGGAATATCTGCGAAAGGATCGCCGCCCTCTGCCCGGGATTCACGAACCAGTACCTGGAGAAAGACCTGACTCCTGAAGAGGTCTTTGCCAAAGGCATAAACGGCATCGATTATCATTACAGCGCTTTCAACGAGCATCCGGAATGGGTAGGACAAGCCCATGACAGGAAGATGAGCGTGAATGTCTGGACTGTTGACAAGGATGATGACATAAAGAAGATGATCGGCCTTGGTGTGGATTGCATCACCACGAACCAGCCGCTTAAGGTCAGGAAGATACTCGGAAGTAAAGAAAACAAGTGGAAATAGCGATTTCTCATTTTTTATTATTATATTTGGCAACTTTTGTACAAACTTTTTTTAATCATACACCATTTTTTACAAAATTCATTATTTAACAAAACGTACTCTTATGAAGATTGACAAAGTAATCTCTATGATGCGTTCTTTGCTGATAATCATTGCGTTAGGCGTATCCAGCG
>CACZCQ010000020.1 GCA_902779765.1 uncultured Bacteroidia bacterium | reverse complement strand
ACGGCTTCCCTCGGGGTCTTGCCGGTGTTCTCTGCAATGGAGAACTGGTATTGCTTGCTGCTGAGCCCCCTGGTTCCGAGGGACTTGATCCAGTCGCCTCCGTCGAGGGAGACCGTGTAGTCCACATTGGCCGAGATGGGGAGCGTGAATGTCTGGGCCTCGTAGAAGAGCTCATATTCCAGTTCCCCTGGAATGATTGCGTCCTGCTGCGACTGAATCACGTTCACGGTCTCCGAGACCCCCTGCTCACCGTTCGAGAAGGTGATGGTGGCGGTCCTAGGATCGTAGCTGCTGTTCTGACTGATGGACACTTCGGCTGTGGGGGTTTTCTGGCAGGATACGACTAAAAACAGGATTGCGCCGATGGCGGCGAGAAGGTGAGCTCTTTTCATTAGAATTGATCGATATTATGCGTAAAGATAGTCAATAACATATGAAAGAGCAAGTGAAAACAAGTATCCCCTGTCATTGACGACAGGGGATACTGTTTAAACTCTTAATTGAACTGGTCAATTACTGCTCGTCCAGAAGTTGGAGATGCTGTACATAGATGGCCTTCATCCTGGCAGCTCTCTTCTTCACTGAGGGCTTCTCGAAGTTCTTGCGGGCGCGCATCTCGCGGATAGCACCGGTCTTCTCGAATTTCCTCTTGAATTTCTTGAGGGCTCTCTCGATGTTTTCGCCTTCCTTAATCGGAACTATGATCATAACTAATTTACCACCTCCTTTTTCTCAAAGCGGGTGCAAAGATATGAAAAAATTCTTAATTTTGTCAAAACAAAAATGTTATTTCGATGGACAGCCCGTTTTTGTACAACAAGTATGTGACAGGCCAGCGTTTCATAGGCCGCAAGGAAGACTGTACGATCCTTGGCAACCTGCTGACCCAGAACGAAAACGTGGTAATATGGGAACCTTACGGGACCGGCAAGAAATCCATAGTCCACCAGGTCCTGACGAGGCTCAGGGTTTCCGGTGTACGATTCACGACAGGTGATATCACCGCCCTTGACATCCGTAGCGGGGAAGTGTTCATCAAGCGCCTCGGAGCCGCCGTTATCCGGCTCGTTGCTTCCACTCCTGACGAGTATTCCCAGGTCGTCGCCAAATACCTTTCCGGGACACATTTCGTCTTCGACCGGAGTGCTTTCTCCAGTTCCGACACCATTTTGTCCACCAACTGGGACCTTGACGATGCCGATTTCAAGGCAGTCCTCAGGCTGCCTTACCTGATCTCAAGCGAAACCGGCGAGAAGATGTTCATGATCATCGACGAGTTCCAGAACCTGGACCTGGCCGATGACGGCGAAAAGTTGTTCAAGATGATGGAAGAGGTGATGGATGAGATGCGGGTATCCGGCATCAAATCATTCTCCTACATATTCCTCGGGTCGCAGTATAATGCGATGCAGGATATATTCGTCAAACGTCACTTCTTCTACCGCAGGGTGGAAAGGCTCAAACTGAGCAAGGTGGATGAAAGGGAGATTGTCGAGCATATCATCAAGGGTTTCCTTGCAAGCGGCAAGGTTATCGACAGGGACCTGATCAGCGGAGCATGCCGGCTTTTCAAATGCAACCTGTATTATATCAATCACTTTACATCGATTTGCGACTCCCTATCAAAGGGATATATCATGGAGCCGGTGCTGCTGGAGGCCCTCGAGACCATACTGTCGATCCATAGGGGACGGTTCGTAGCTACGATGAACGACCTGACGACATTCCAGGTGAACCTGCTGAGGGCTATCATCGACGGTTATACCAAGTTCAGCACTGCGGAAGTGATCCGGAAGTATTCCTTGAACTCATCTGCCAATGTCAGGAGGCTCAAGGACGCCCTCATGAAGAAGGAGATCCTGACTTTCGTCGGGGATGACGAACGTCCGGTGATCTTCGATCCCCTCTTCGAATACTGGCTTAAGAATACATATTTTAAACGGAACTAAATGTCAAAGAAGAAAATAGCTGTCCTTACCGGGGCCGGTGTGAGCGCTGAGAGCGGACTCAGCACATTCCGTGGCTCGGGTGGCTTGTGGGGCGAATATGATCCCCAGGAAGTCGCATCGATTGACGGATGGTACCGCAACCGGAAACTTGTCCTGAGCTTTTACAACCAACTCCGTAAACAGCTCTCGGAAGTAAAGCCGAACGCCGCCCATCTGGCCATCGCCGGTTTGGAGAAGGATTATGATGTCACGGTCATCACGCAGAACGTGGACAACCTCCACGAGCGTGCAGGCAGCACCAGGGTTCTCCACCTTCACGGTGAGGCTACCAAGGTCCGCCCTGAGGACGGGGTATATGACCGTACATATTCGGAAAAGGAAGTGATCGACGTCGGATACGAGCCGGTCAACCTGGGCGACCTTGCCCCTAACGGCAGCCAGCTCCGCCCGCACATTGTCTTCTTCGGGGAGGCTGTGCCCAACATCGAAAAGGCTATCGACATCGTGGCCGATGCAGACATCATGCTGATTGTCGGGACATCTCTCAATGTCTACCCGGCGGCAGGTCTGTACCGCTATGCCAGGAACGGGGTTCCGGTTTACCTTATCGATCCCGAAGACGTTGCCATCTACGATCCAAGGATCACCCATATCAGGGAAGTGGCCACGAAAGGAATGGAAATCTTCAAAAGCAAACTGTAGGAATATGTATCTTTTAGGTTACGATGTGGGCAGTTCGTCCGTCAAGGCAAGCCTTGTGGATGTGGAGAGCGGAGAGTGTGTGGCGAGCGCCTTCTATCCGAAACACGAGAACACGATAATTTCCAGGAAAGCCGGTTGGGCGGAACAGGATCCGCAGTCATGGTGGGACAATCTCAAGCTGGCCACATCAGACGTGCTTGGACAGGCACGGCCGGACAAGGTTGCCGCCATAGGAATATCCTACCAGATGCACGGCCTGGTCTGTGTCGACAAGGACGGCAATCTCCTGCGTGATTCGATAATCTGGTGTGACTCCAGGGCGGTACCCTACGGAGATGCTGCTTTCAAGGCCCTCGGAGAGGAGAAATGCCTGGACCACCTGCTGAATTCCCCCGGCAATTTCACTGCGGCCAAACTGGCCTGGGTGAAGGAAAACGAGCCGGAGGTATTCTACAGGATAGACAAGATAATGCTTCCCGGAGACTATATCGCCTTCAGGATGACTGGTGATGCATGTACTACGGTCGGAGGATTGTCCGAAGGCATGTTCTGGGATTTCAAGGAAAATCGTCCGGCTTCCTTCCTGATGGACTGGTTTGGTTTTGAGGAAAGAATCATTCCGAGGATCGTCCCAACATTCTCCGAGCAGGGCAGGCTTAGCGCATCCGCCGCTGCCGAGCTCGGCCTCGAGAAAGGGATTCCCGTTACCTACAGGGCCGGGGACCAGCCTAACAATGCATTGTCGCTCAATGTGTTCAATCCTGGGGATATCGCGGCTACCGCTGGTACTTCCGGAGTGGTGTACGGTGTCAGCGGGAAAGTTGATTATGACCCGGAATCCCGCGTGAACACCTTCGCCCATGTGAACCATTCCAAGGACGATCCCAAGCTGGGTATCCTCCTGTGCATTAACGGAACTGGAATAGCCAACGCGTGGGTAAGGAGGAATTTCGTACCGCAGGGCGTCATGTATGACGAGATGAACCGAATGGCGGCTGAAATCCCGATCGGAAGCGAAGGCGTGGGGGTCCTGCCTTTCGGCAACGGAGCCGAGCGTATGCTTGGCAACAGGGAGACCGGCTGCACGATGTTCGGACTGAATTTCAACATCCACACCTGGAAACACCTCGTACGTGCCGTCCAGGAGGGAATAGTTTTCTCTTTCAAGTACGGTATTGACATCATGGAAGGGATGGGGACCAGGGTCGGAATCATCCATGCCGGTCTGGCGAACATGTTCCTGAGTCCCATATTCCGGGAAACCCTTGCCGGTGTGACCGGTTCGACGATAGAGCTCTTCGACACCGACGGCGCTGCCGGTGCGGCGAGGGGAGCCGGAATAGGTGCCGGAATATACAAGGACAACAACGAGGCATTCGCTTCGCTCAAGCGTCTGGCTGTCGTTGAACCCAAGGACGAGGCAAGATATGCCGAAGCCTATGGACTATGGAAGACTGAACTCCTGAAAACGATTAACGGTTAAACATTTATGAATATGGCAAAAGAATATTTCCCTCAAATCAGCAAAATCCCTTTCGAGGGACCTGAAAGCAAGAATCCGATGGCATTCCATTATTATGATCCCGAAAAGGTGGTCCTCGGCAAGAAGATGGAGGACTGGCTGAAATTCGCGATGGCCTGGTGGCACACGCTCGGACAGGCGAGCGGCGACCAGTTCGGCGGTCAGACCCGTACCTATGGCTGGGACCAGGCTGCGGATCCCATGCAGAGGGCGAAGGACAAGATGGACGCAGGCTTTGAGATAATGCAGAAGCTCGGTATCAAGTATTTCTGCTTCCACGATGTGGACCTGGTGGAGGAAGCTCCGACCATCGAGGAATATGAGGCCCGTATGAAGGAGATCACCGATTATGCCCTTGTCAAGATAGAGCAGACCGGCATCAAGCTCCTCTGGGGAACGGCCAACGTATTCGGACACAAGAGGTATATGAACGGTGCCGCGACCAACCCCGATTTCAACGTCGTGGCCCGCGCGGCCGTCCAGATAAAGAACGCAATCGATGCCACCATCAAGCTCGGCGGAACCAACTACGTGTTCTGGGGCGGACGCGAAGGCTACACCAGCCTCCTCAATACCCAGATGCAGAGGGAAAAGGACCATCTTGCGAACATGCTCAAGGCCGCCCGTGACTATGCCCGTGCCAACGGATTCAAGGGTACGTTCCTCATCGAGCCGAAGCCTATGGAGCCGACCAAGCACCAGTATGACGTGGACACGGAGACCGTGATCGGTTTCCTGCGCGCACACGGTCTGGACAAGGACTTCAAGGTCAATATCGAGGTCAACCATGCCACACTTGCCGGACACACCTTCGAACATGAACTCGCAGTGGCTGTGGATAACGGCATGCTTGGATCCATCGACGCCAACAGGGGAGACTACCAGAATGGATGGGATACCGACCAGTTCCCGGTGGACCTGTTCGACCTGACCCAGGCGATGCTGCAGATCATCCGCAACGGAGGTCTCGGCAACGGCGGTTCCAACTTCGACGCTAAGCTCCGCAGGAATTCCACGGATCCCGAAGATATATTCATCGCTCATATCTGTGGAATGGATGCCATGGCAAGGGCGCTGCTGGCTGCCGCCGCCATCGTAGAGGAATCCCCGATTCCGGCCATGGTCAAGGAGCGCTACGCTTCCTTCGACTCGGGTGAAGGCAAGCTGTTCGAGGACGGAGCCATGTCCCTCGAGGAACTGGTGGCCTATGCCAAGAGTCACGGCGAGCCCGCCCAGGTTTCCGGAAAGCAGGAGCTCTACGAGACCCTGTTGAACCTGTACATCAAATAATTGAGCGAAAATATTTTGCTTGATTCGCAGAAATTACTATTTTTGCAGTCCATTTTATGGCCAAGGGGCTCCAGAAGTCGGGCACAAGCGTGTACGCGCCTCAGGCTCAAACTTATAAAAGTTTTGTTTTTATGTACGCAATTGTTGACATTGCAGGACAGCAGTTCAAGGTTGAAGCCGGAAACGAGATCTTCGTCAACCGCCTCGCAGCGGCCAAGGATGATTCCGTGGAGTTCGACAAGGTTCTGTTGATTGACACTGAAGGGCAGATCCAGCTCGGTAATCCTTATGTTAAGGGCGCAGTCGTGAAGGCCACCGTTCTCGATGACGAGGCAAAGGCTGACAAGGTGCTCGTTTTCAAGAAAATCCGTCGCAAGGGATTCCAGAAGCTCAACGGCCATCGCCAGAAGCTTTCCAAGATCCGCATCGACGCTATCGCTTAATTTCTAAAGAGTAAAAGATTATGGCACACAAGAAAGGACAGTCAAGTTCCAAGAACGGTCGTGAGTCCCATTCCAAGAGGCTTGGACTCAAGAAATTCGGCGGTGAGGTCGTAAAGGCGGGTAACATCATCGTAAGGCAGAGGGGTACCGTGCACAATCCTGACAAGAACGTCGGAATGGGTAAGGACCACACTCTCTATGCCCTCGTTGACGGCACCGTGAAGTTCACGAAGAAGAGGGAAGACAAATCCTACGTCTCCGTCATCCCTTTTGAGAACTAAGCTCGGAGGACCGATAGATAAAGGAGGACTTGCTTCGAGTTTATCGTGCAGTCCTCCTTTTTCATTAGACCAAAATTAAGAAGAATACATATGCTGACAATCAAGATGCTTCGCGAGGATCCGCAGCGCGTGATCGACAAGCTGGCGGTCAAGAATTTCGACGCCAGGGTAATCGTGGCCAAGGTCCTGGAACTGGACGCCAACAGAAGGGCGCTCCAGACTGAAAGCGATGCCCTTCTCGCGAGCCAGAAACAGCTCTCCGCAAAGATCGGAGGCCTCATGAAGGAAGGCCGCAGGGAAGAGGCCGAGGAAGTCAAGAGGGAAGTCACTGCCATGAAGGCAAGGTCGAACGAACTCCTTGACAAGGCTGAGACCAACAACAAGGAGCTTGACGACACGATCGTGCTCCTGCCCAATATCCCGTGTGACCTCGTTATTCCCGGAAAGGGAGCCGAGGACAACCAGATAGTCAAGGAAGGCGGCCCTGAGGTCCATCTTCCCCAGGATGCCCTTCCTCATTGGGAACTTGCCAGGAAGTATGACCTGATCGACTTCGACCTTGGTGTCAAGCTCACCGGAGCCGGCTTCCCCGTATACAAGGGAAAGGGTGCGAAGCTCCAGAGGGCCCTCATCAACTATTTCCTGGATTTCAATACGGCTGCCGGCTACAAGGAGGTTGAGCCTCCCGTGGTAGTCAACGCAGCATCCGGCTTCGGTACCGGACAGCTTCCCGACAAGGAAGCCCAGATGTACCATGTCGGCCTTGATGACTTCTATCTCGTCCCCACAGCCGAGGTTCCTGTCACCAATATATTCAGGGACGTCATTCTCGAGAACGAGGAGGTCCCTCAGAAGATGACGGCCTATACCCCCTGCTTCCGCCGCGAGGCCGGTTCCTATGGAAAGGATGTAAGGGGACTCAACCGTCTGCACCAGTTCGACAAGGTCGAGATTGTCAGGGTAGAGAAGCCTGAGAACTCCTATGCTGCACTGGACGAGATGGTGGCACATGTCGAGAAGCTTGTGAACAGCCTCGGCCTGAAGTACAGGATCCTCCGCCTTTGCGGCGGTGACCTCAGCTTCACGTCCGCCATCACCTACGATTTCGAACTCTGGTCAGCTGCCCAGGGACGTTGGCTCGAGATATCATCGGTATCCAACTTCGAGACGTTCCAGGCCAACAGGCTTCACCTGCGTTACCGTGACGAGAACGGCAAGATCCAGCTCTGCCACACCCTTAACGGCAGCTCGCTTGCACTGCCGCGCGTTGTCGCCGCCCTTCTCGAGGACAACGAGACTGAGGACGGCATCGTAATCCCGGAGGTACTTCGTCCTTACACGGGATTCGACAGGATATGAGCCGTACCATCATAGGCATCGACCCCGGAACCAACCTGCTTGGTTTCGGGGTAATCGATGTTGTGGAGGGAAAGCCTGTTTTCGTGGACATGGGAGTCCTGGACATCCGCAAGGAGAAGGATGCATATTCCAAGCTCCGCCAGATCTACGAGACCATCAGTGAGGTGTGCAAGACATATCACGGCACCGAGATGGCATTGGAATCTCCCTTCTACGGCAAGAATGCCCAAGTCGTCCTCAAGCTCGGCCGAGCCCAGGGTGCCGCTATGATCGCCGCCATGGAGAATGGCATTTCGGAGGTGCATGAATATGCCCCCCGCGAGGCGAAGCAGGCAATTACCGGGAACGGAGCCGCATCCAAGGAGCAGGTGAGCATGATGATCAGGAAGACACTGGGAATAGAGATAAAGGCCGAACATCTGGATGCTACCGATGCCCTGGCTATCGCTCTCTGCCATTATTACAGTACATCCAGCCCCCTCGCCAAAGTAAAGTCCGCCTCCAGCTGGGAGAAATTCATCCAGGCCAATCCGGGCAGGGTTAAGTAAACCGTTAAAGTTTACTTATTTTATATAATAGGATTAAACCGTGTCAGGCTTAATCTGTCAAACTAGTGTTTGAATCAATTGTTTTATGTTTTTTAGAAGATTATTTGCAATCCTGATCGGCGTGATGTCGATGTTTTCCCTGGCTTTAGCGCAGAATTCGGGTACTGTCAGGGCCCTCCTCCAGGACGAGAACGGAGAACCGGTACCCTTCGCCACTGTCTCGGTGTACAAGGCTGGGAGTACCAAGCCCTACAAGTACGCCCTCAGTACTGCGGAAGGCAAGGTCGCTATCGAGAAAGTATCCAACGGAAAATATACGATCAAGGCGGAACTCCTGGGTTACAAGGAATTCTCCAAGGAAATCGAGGTCAAGGGTAATATCGACCTCGGGACCTTGAAGATGGAGGAGGACAAGCAGACACTGGATGCGGCAAGCGTATCTGCGGTCGGTAATCCTATCATCATCAAGAAAGACACGGTTGAATACAATGCGTCATCGTTCAAGACCACTGAGAACGACATGCTTATCGATCTCCTCAAGAAGCTTCCCGGTATAGAGGTCTCCGAAGACGGAACAGTGACTGCCAACGGGGAGAGCATCTCCAAGATTACGATTGGAGGAAAGACGTTCTTCCTGGATGATCCGCAGATTGCCACCCAGAATCTTCCTGCGAAGATAGTTGAGAAGATAAAGGTTGTCAGGAAAAAATCGGAACAGGCAGAGTTTACCGGCATAGATGATGGAAATGAGGAGCAGATTATCGACCTGAGCGTAAAGAGGGGTATGATGAACGGCCTGATGGGTAACTTTTCGGCCGGTGCCGGAAAAGATCTTCCCAAGACCACCAGCTCCTTGGCGACAAACGATGATTTCCGTTATCAGTCAGGCGCGTTCGTCGGGCGTTTCACCGAGAAAAGCAATATCAGTTTCATCTTCAACGCCAACAACACCAATAACCGTGGTTCCAACGACATCTCCGGCGGAATGATGGGTGGTATGATGGGCGGCATGGGAGGCGGAATGCGCGGAGGCTTCGGTGGTGGCGGAGGCTTCGGCGGAGGAAGCGGTATCAATACTTCCTTGATGTCCGGTTTGAATGGTGCATGGAACCTTTTCGAGGACAGGATGAATGTCGGAGGGAACTATGTCTACAACCAGTCCAAGCGGGATGTGCTTCAGAGAAGCGTTCAGACCGACAGGTCCTTCAATAATGGGGACTATATGATAACCCGGAACGGAGTGGACACTCCCGGAGTGAACAGCACCAGGTCTTATGGGCACAGGTTTGGAATGCGCTTGGAGCATAAGTTCTCCGAGAACACTTCGATTCTCTTCCAGCCCCAGGTCAACTTTGGAACCGGCAACTATCTCCAGACCTCCGATTTCTCGACTGAGAGATTCAATGGCAGCAATGATCTGACATCTTCCAGCAACGGATTCTCCAACAATACCGGAGATAACAAAAACTGGCAGACGAATGGTTTCTTCCTTTTCCGTCAGAGACTTGGAATGCCTGGCAGAACCCTGTCCTTCAACGCCAACTATAATATCAGCCAGAATCAGATGGATGGCTTCAACCAGTCCCTTACCAACAGTTGGAATTCAAGGACCGGGGATGCGCAGGACATTGTCAACCAGAGAATCGACCAGATATCCAAGAACGCTTCACTGACAGGAAGACTGGTCTACACGGAGCCTCTCGGCAACGGCTTCTATGCTTCTGCGAACTACAGCTATTCCTGGAACAAGAATTCTTCCCAGAAAGACGCTTATGACAGCGGATCCAATGTGATAGGAAACAAATCCCTTATCTATGATCCTAATGGTGAATCCAGGAACGAGACCTATTCCAGCCGGATCCTGAACAGGAATGACAACCAGTCGGCCGGTTTGGACCTCCAGTACCAGAAGGATAAGATCCATGCCCAGCTGGGCTTTTCCGTCATGCCCAACAAGACCCATAACGAGACCAACAAGGAAGTATATGACACGACGGTCATAAACATCGCTCCTTCTGCGATGTTCTGGTATGACATGGGTGAGACCACCAATATGCGGATCTTCTACCACGGCCGGTCCCAGCAGCCGTCGACCACCCAGCTCATGCGTGTTCCTGACAATTCGAACCCGATGTCGGTTTCCAGCGGTAACCCTGGACTGATCCCTTATTTCAACCATAACATCAACACGGAGTTCAGGATGACGAACAGGCAGACGTTCACGTCCTTCAACATCAACCTCAATGGTGGAATGGTTCAGAATCCCATTGTTACAGGTGTAATCAAGGATGAGAAGAACAGGTCGTATTCCATACCTTACAACGGTCCCAATTCCTACAATGGAGGAATCAGGATATTCTTCAACTCCCCGATTGCGAAATCCAATTTCTCGGTCTTCTCGATGACCAACTCCAATTACGCCCAGTCCACTTCGTACACTGATGCCGGATTGGCGATCAACATGGACAAGTACCGTGACGAAGACGGGGCCTTTACCAAGTACAAGGAGTTCCTTGCTGATTTCCCGGATCCTGCCAAGGCTTCTATATTCAAGGAGAACATCACCCGCAATTTCTCGTTCAACCAGACTCTCAGGCTGACCTACCGTAGCGATGCGATCGAGTTGGTCGCCGGAGCGAACGGCCGCTATAGCCACATAACATATTCCGTGAATGAAGGCAAGCCTTCTACGATCGCCGGTGCCAACAACACGGAAACCTGGACAAACAGCGTCAATGGTTCGGTCCTCTGGGACATGCCTGCAGGATTCAGATTCAAGACTGATGCCTCCTACACGTGGTACATCAATTACACCACTGACATAGAGCCCACCTTCCTGGTAAATCTTGACATCCAGAAGCTCCTGTTCAAGAACAGGGCGACTCTCGCTTTGAGGGCTTATGACCTTCTCGACCAGGCCAGGAACATCGGCGTCAGGGAAAGCAACGGAGTTATCACCGAGAGTTGGAGCAATACTCTCGGACGCTATATCATCGTAGCCCTTACCTACCGTTTCGGAACCTTCGGTGGAAGGAACGGTAGAGGCGGAATGCGTATGGGCGGCGGACGCGGCCCCGAAGGCGGCGGATTCGGCGGCCCCGGTGGCCCCGGCGGATTCGGCGGCGGACGTCCTCCGATGATGTAGTTCCCGTAGTGAAAAAAGACAATGGCGCGGTTACTTCACGTAACCACGCCATTTTTCGATCAAGGCGGTCATGTCATCCGGGAGCCGGGAGTCGAACCGGATCATCTCACCGCTCTTTGGATGGATGAATCCCAGGGTCTTCGCATGGAGGGCCTGCCTTGGACACAACTCGAAACAGTTCTCTATGAACTGGCGGTACTTGGCGTAGATGGTTCCTTTCCGGATTTCGGAGCCGCCGTAACGGGCGTCATTGAACAGAGGATGCCCGATATGACTCATGTGGACCCTTATCTGGTGGGTCCTTCCGGTCTCAAGCCTGCACTGGACCACTGTGACATAACCGAATCTCTCCAGGACCTTGTAGTGCGTGACGGCGTGCTTCGCCCTTTCGTCGTCCTCGGGATAGACCTTGAAACGGAGCCTGTCGTTGGGATCGCGCCCGATGGCTCCGTCTATCGTCCCTTCATCTTCCTGTATGTTGCCCCAGACCACAGCCACGTACAACCTCTCGATGCTGTGCTCGAAAAACTGCCTGGCCAGGTCCATCTGTGTCTCGTCGTTCTTGGCCACTACCAGGAGTCCGGAGGTGTCCTTATCGATCCTGTGGACGAGTATTCCCATCCGTTCATCCTCTGCATCAGGTCCCTGGGAAATCCCGAGATGGAAGGCGAGGGCATTGATGAGGGTCCCGTTGTAGTTGCCGTGGCCCGGATGGACGACCATTCCGGCAGGTTTGTTGACCACCAGCAGGTCGTCGTCTTCATAGACTATGTCGAGGGGTATGTCTTCGGGAAGTATCTCCGTGCCGCGCCTGCGGTATGGCATCATGAACCGGATCACATCTCCCGGGCGCACTATAAGGTTGGCCTTGGCCACCTTGTCACCCACTCTGACGTATCCTTCCTTTATGGCGCACTGTACCCTGTGCCTGGACGTGTCCTCCAGATGCGTGGCCATGAACTTGTCCACGCGCATGGGAGTCTGTCCTGGATCGACGTTCAGCCGGAAATGCTCGAACATTCCCTGCTCTTCGTCCTCCACGGCCTCTTCCGGCTCGTTGTACAGTCTTTCAGTATCCACCTAGTAATTCTCCTTGATGTCGAGGGAGAGATTGATCGTGACATCCGATCCCATCAGGAGGGGACTCTTGGATGCTGCAGGAGTCTGCTTGTAGACGACGGCGTTGAGCGAATCGGTGTAATTCTTCACTGTCTTGTCGAAGACGATCCTTCCGATATTGAGGGAATTGTCATGTATAGCATCAACCGCCCTCAGATACTTCATGCCCTTGACATTGGGGACATATGTAACGTTGTCGGATGGATTGAGTCCGACCTGCAGGTCGATCTCGGAACCGGTTTCGATCATCCTCCCGGGACGGATCTCCCTGTTCCGGTAGAACTGCCGGAGGACATTGTTGGTGGCTATGTCATTGACATAGATTAATTTGCCGAGAGCCAGGCCTCGGGAATTCAGTTCGGCCTTGGCCTGACGCATAGAATACCCGACAAGGTTGGGCATGCTGATCTTCTTCGCATTCATTGCATTGATGGTCAGCATTATCCGGCGTCCTCTCTTTACCTGCGTCCCTGCCTTGGGGTTCTGGCTGTAGACCGCTCCCTTCTCCATCCTCCTTACGAAGATGGAATCGATTACCTCCACCCTCAGGTTTTTCCTAGAGGCTTCCCGGCGGGCCTGGTCGACGCTCATGCTGGTAAGGTCGGGGACCTCGATCGTCTGTCCGTGATGCGTCACGACATTGAGGAATACGGTTGCCGCGATCAGAAGCGCGGCAAAGAATATGAATGCCCAGAGAAGGTTCTTTACTATCCAGTTTCCTTTCATTACTTGAAGATTATTTCATATGCGCCCTCTCCAAGAAGCGCAATACCAATTATCATTACGACCATTCCCGCAATCCTGTTCATCCAGATCATCGCCTTGAAATCGAAGGCTTTCCTCCATTTCCCGAAGAGATAGGTGAAGGTGAACCAGTATGTCATCGATCCGGCGGCCACCGCCAGGATCAGGGGGAATATCCTGAACCCCTTTTCATCCGTATTCATCCCGAAGAATGCGAACAGGGCGAACATTACCAGGATCGCCCCGGGATTGGACAGCGCGGTGGCGACTGCCTGGAGATAATCCTTTATCGAAGCATCCCTGTCTTCATCGGAAGACTTCAGTTTCCGGAAAGGATCTTTGAATGCCATCGACCAACCCAAGGCAACAATAATCAGGCCTCCGATCAGGAGTATCGCAGTTTCGTAAGTCTCCAGTAAGTTCTGGGCGAATGCGAGGGCGAATATCGATACTGTCGCATATGTGGTGTCGACCGTGGTCGCACCCAATCCTGTGGCGAAGCCGGCCTTATGCCCGTAGCTGAGAGTCTTCTGCAGCACCAGGATGGCCACCGGACCGATTGGGACCGAGGCACAGATTCCGATGATGAAGGCTTTCAGTATTTCGAGCGTCATGACCGGTCCGGGATTTATTTCGCCCTCATGAATATCTGGACCGGACAGCCCAGGAGGTCGAAATGCTCCCGAAGCTTGTTCTCAAGGAACCGTTTGTAAGGTGCCTTGACATACTGCGGCAGATTGCAGAAGAACGCAAAAGCCGGGAACTTCGTAGGGAGCTGGGTTATGTACTTGATCTTTACATACTTCCCCTTCCAGGCGGGCGGGGGATAATCCTCGATTATCGGGAGCAGGGCTTCGTTCAGCCTGGCGGTCGGAATCTTCCGTGAGTAGTTGTCGAATACGTGGGCTGCAGCGTTGAGCACATCCAGGATCCTCTGCTTCTTGATAACGGAGGTGAAGATGATGGGCACGTCGTCGAATGGGGCAAGGCGTTTCCTCAGGGAATTCTCGTAGTCCCTCAAGGTGTTGTTGTCCTTGATGAACAGGTCCCATTTGTTCACCACTATCACGCAGCCCTTCCTGTTGCGGACGATGAGGTTGAATATGCTCATGTCCTGGGCTTCCATGCCTGCGTTGGCATCGATCATCAGGATGCATACGTCGGCCCTTTCTATTGCCCTGATCGCCCTCATCACCGAGTAGAACTCGAGGTCCTCGTTGACCTTGGTCTTCCTCCTCATTCCGGCCGTATCCACAAGCATGAATTCGTGTCCGAACTTGTTGTAGTAGGTCGAGATCGAGTCACGGGTAGTACCTGCGACAGGGGTGACGATATTCCTTTCCTCACCCAGGAGGGCGTTGGTCAGGGAGGATTTCCCGACATTGGGCTTTCCGACTATTGCGATGTGGGGCAGTTCTGGACGGTCGTCATCATCGGTGGACGAATTCTCGGGAAGTTGCCTTAAGACTTCGTCCAGAAGGTCGCCCGTGCCGCTTCCGTTGGCCGCAGAGATGGACCATACCTCGCCGAGTCCGAGTGAATAGAACTGGTATGCGTCGTACATCTTCTCACTCGAATCTACCTTGTTGACGCACAGTACCACGGGCTTCCCACTTTTGCGGAGCAGGTCAGCGATCTCGGAATCGTAGTCGGTTATACCTGTCGCGGCCTCGACCATGAACAGCACCAGGTCGGACTCCTCCACGGCAATCACCACCTGCTTGCGGATGGCCTCCTCGAACACATCGTCCGAATTGGTCGTCCATCCGCCGGTGTCCACGACGGAGAATTCCCTGCCGTTCCATTCGCACTTGCCGTAATGGCGGTCCCTGGTTACGCCGGCGGTCTCGTCGACGATGGCCTGGCGCATGCCTACCAGTCTGTTGAACAGTGTCGATTTGCCGACATTCGGCCGGCCGACTATGGCTACTAGACTCATATTCTTTATCCTTTGTATAAACCGCAGCCTATGCAGGCGTCGCTATAGTTGCCGGAGCAGGACTTGCCGTCCTTGCCCCTCCTGCCCTTTCTCAGCATCTCCATCTCCTCTTCCTTGGCGCATTTTATCCCCATCCTGCGCATGTTCTCGTTCCTGCTGACCTCCGTTTCGGGGAATTTCCCCTTGACGATTATCCCCACGCACATCAGTGCGATGGCGATGGCAAGCAGGAGTATGGATGCAAGAAGGGTCTTCATCACGTCAGAAGATGAACTCGGTGCTGATAGGTTCGTAATGGTAGACCTTCCTGATGATGGACGCGAAGGTCGATGTCATCGAGACGACCTGTATCTTGCTCTTGTCCGCGTCACCACGGAGAGGAATCGTATCGGTAACGAACACTTCCTTGAGGGCGGAGTTGTTTATCCTTTCGTATGCGGGTCCTGACAGGACTGCGTGTGTAGCGCAGGCACGGACGCTGGCGGCTCCCTTGCTCATGAGCAGGTCGGCGGCCTTCGTCAGTGTCCCTGCGGTATCGATCATGTCATCCACTATAACTATGTTCTTCCCCTCGACGTCACCGATGGCCGTCATCGATCCGACCACATTAGCCCTTTCGCGGGATTTGTGGCATATGATGACCGGGCACGCGAGTTCCTTAGCATAGGCGTTCGCCCTCTTGGCGCCTCCCATGTCTGGGGCGGCGATGGCGAGGTTCTCGATGTTCAGTGACTTGAGATATGGAATGAAGACCTTGCTCGCATAGATATGGTCGACCGGGCGGTCGAAGAATCCCTGGATCTGGTCCGCATGGAGGTCGCAGGTCATGATGCGGTCGACTCCGGCGGCGGTAAGCAGGTTGGCTACAAGCTTCGCCCCGATCGAGACCCTGGGCTTGTCCTTGCGGTCCTGGCGGGCCCAGCCGAAGTAAGGCATTACGGCGATGACCTTGTCGGCAGACGCCCTCTTGGCTGCGTCGATCGTCAGAAGGAGTTCCATCAGGTTCTCTGTAGGAGGGAACGTGGACTGCAGGATAAACACGGTAGCTCCTCTCACGCTGTCAGTGAAAGAAGGTACGAATTCCCCATCGCTGAACTGAGTGACCTCCGATGCTCCGAGGTGGTACTTCTCACCGCAGTCCGCCCCGATACGGTTCAACTCTTCAACGACCTTGCACGCGAAGTCCCTGGAGGCTCTGCATGCGAACAATTCCATTCTGTGTTCCATATACATGGTCTGGTTATAGCATTAAGTAGTTATAAATACTTTTCAATATATTCCAGTATCTCTTCCTTGCCCGCACCCGTCTCCGCACTCGAGACGAACATCGGGGGAAGCTCTTCCCACTGCTCCGAGAGGATTGCCTTGTCCCTCTCCACCTGCGCCTTGAGGGCGTTCGGTCCAAGTTTGTCGCCTTTAGTGAAAATGATTGCGAAGGGGATACCGTTCTCGCCGAGCCCGGCCAGGAACTCCTGGTCGATCTTCTGGATATCATGCCTGGAGTCCACGAGAACGAAAAGGAGGACCATCTCTTCGGAATTCCGGATATAGTCGTTGATCATCGACCGGAGCTCTTCCCTCGCTTCCTTGGAAATCTTGGCGAAACCGTATCCGGGAAGGTCCACCAGATACCAGTTGTCATTGATAAGGAAGTGATTGATCAGCTTTGTCTTGCCGGGGGTGGCAGAGGTCTTGGCGAGCCTGCGGTTGCCGCAGAGCATGTTGATCAGCGATGACTTGCCTACATTCGAACGTCCAATGAACGCGAATTCGGGCAGCTTGCGGGAGGGTTTGTTCGAGGCCCTGGTACAACTGCCGGCAAATTTTGCTTCGGTGATCCTCATAATGCAAAGATAGTGGAATTTTGTTAATTTTGTAAGAGAGTTCCGGTAGATTGATGATGGAAAAGGAATACATCGAACTGGCCGAATTGGCCGACCTTCTGAAGACCTGTGTCGAGGATGTTTTCCCCGGCAGGGTATGGGTGAAGGCGGAGGTCAGCGGGATGAGCAGGAAGCAGAACGGACATTGCTACCTGGACCTCTCGCAGACGGAAAACGGAGTAGTCGTGGCCAAGGTCCGCGGCACCATCTGGGCTTCTGTCTGGAACATGGTCGACCAGTATTTCAAGAGCGTGACCGGTTCGTCACTGGATGTAGGGATGGAGGTCCTCGTCAGGGCACAGGTCAACTACCATCCGGTCTACGGACTGTCGCTCAACATAGATGAAGTCGACCCTGAATTCACCCTTGGCGCGGCAGAGAAGCAGAAACGTCTCACCATCGCAAGGCTGGAGGAAGAAGGCCTGATGGACCTGCAGAAGGAGCTTTCCCTGCCTTCGCTGCCATATTCACTTGCCGTCATTTCCGCTCCGGGAGCAGCCGGACTCGGCGATTTCCTCCATCACCTGCAGGGCAATGAATATGGATATGTCTTCGATGTCCGGTTCTTCGAGGCTCTGATGCAAGGGGAGCAGGCTGCGGATTCCATGGTCATCGCACTGGAGCAGATAGAATCTTCCGCACAGGACTTCGATGCCGTCCTGATCATGAGGGGAGGCGGTTCTGACCTGGACCTGGCGTGTTTCGACGACTATTTCCTGGCTGCAGCCATAGCCCGCTGTCCGGTTCCCGTGTTCACTGCCATCGGGCATGACAAGGACTACCACGTGGCGGATATGGTGGCCAATACCTTCGTCAAGACACCTACCGCCCTGGCCGATCTCTTCCTGGATTGTTTCATGGCTGAGGACCAGAGGATATCGTCCGTGGAGACAAGGCTGCGGCTTGCGTTTTCCTCGAGGTTTTCGGCATTGTTCTCCAGGCTTGACCTTATCTGGAAGGGTATAGGGCACGCAGCGGAAACCCGTGTCTCCGATGCCATCCACAGGGTAGAACTATTGGAGACAAAGATAGCTTCGGCGGATCCACGGAATATACTGGAGAAGGGTTATGTCCTGGCCCTGGACGGAAGGGGAGTCAAGCTGGGCTCCGCCTCGGGAGTACGGGTCGGAGACAGGATACAGGTTATGTTTGCTGACGGTACCGTCAAGGGAGACGTCACTGAGGTTGATTCAAAAGATAATTGATATGGAAGAAAAGTTCGATTACGCCAAGGCGATGGCCGAACTCGAGGACATCGCAGCCAAGGTCGAGGACCCGGCGACAAGCCTTGACGACATAGGATCACTTGTCGGAAGGTCGAAGACCTTGATAGAGCAGTGCAGGAACTACCTGCGCTCAGTCCGTGAATCAATTGACAAGGAGGAAGGGAAATGAAAGAGGTCTACCTTGCCGGCGGCTGCTTCTGGGGAGCAGAGCACTATTTCAGCAACATCGAGGGTGTGGTCGATACCGAGGTGGGTTTCGCCAACGGAGACACTCCTTCACCGACCTATGAGCAGGTCTACACCGATACGACCGGATACGCCGAGACCGTCAAAGTGGTCTACGACCCGTCGGTGATTTCACTGGCGGAACTGGTACGGGATTATTTCGTGGCGATCGACCCGCTGAGCGTGAACAAGCAGGGAGAAGACTGCGGAACCCGCTATCGTACAGGTGTTTATTATACCGATCCGGGCGAGCTGGAGACAATCCGGACAGTTTTCGACGAGGTCCAGGCGGAGTTTGGAGGACCGCTGGCGGTGGAACTCGAACCTCTCCGGAATTTCTATGCCGCAGACGCAAGGCATCAGGATTACCTGGTCAAGAATCCCGACGGGTATTGCCACCTGCCCCTGAAGATATTCCGATATCCCCGGTTGGTCCGGGACCTCAAGGCGTTGCTCCTGGATGAGACGGACGTAGTAGCAAGGCTCTCGAACACGGCGGCTCTCCTGAAAGAGAAGATGGGTTTCTTCTGGACGGGTTTCTATCTGGTCAAGGACTCACAGCTTGTCCTTGGGCCTTTCCAGGGCCCTGTAGCATGCATGCGTATAGGTTTCGGGAAGGGAGTATGCGGTACTGCATGGAAGGAGGACCGTACGATAGTCGTTCCGGACGTGGAGGAATTCCCGGGGCACATAGCATGTTCGTCGCTTTCCCGTTCAGAGATAGTCGTTCCCATGCATTCCGGTTCCGGTGAAGTCACCGGAGTCCTGGACATCGACAGCACCGAACTCTCCACCTTCGACCGCATCGACGCCTACTGGCTCGAGCGCCTCGTCGCTATCCTTTAGAATACCAGGTACCAGGAATATAGATTCTAGCAGCATCCTCCCGTGTACCTTTGGACCTCCGGGGGGCTCCGTTCCGCTTCGCTCCACTTCGTACCCTCCCACTGCCTACTTCGTCATTGCTGCCGCAATAACTCGTATTCAGTGGGCCCCATCCCTCTTCCCTTGGCCGAGGGGGGCCAAGCCCCCGGAGGTCTAATGGTACACAGTTGCCGTTGTTCCAATCCTGCTATGCAAGAAACCCGTGGCCGCCCGTGGCCACGTGAACGGGGGGACCGCCGGCTTGTCCGGTGGTGGGACGAGGGCATTTATGCCCGAAGGGTTTCGGTATAGCAGGGTTGGAACAAGAGCTACGAAGGCTAATCGATGCGGAAAGCGGCGATCTCCTGATTGATCCGCTCGAGCATCGATATCTTCTTGTCGTAGAGGTCCTCGGAAATGTCGACCTTGTAGTAATGCGGGTTGATGAGACGCCTTTCCGAAGGGCTGAAGTGAGCCAGGGTATCATTGAAGAAGGCCTTCTTCTCCATCAGCGTATGCTTCTCCGAGCAGTCCTTACCATCCTTTACGACCTGAAGCTGAAGGGTTCTCCAGGTATATGATCCAGCCTCGAACGTCTTGTGCTTGAACCTGTCGGCCTCTGCGAATATCGTGAATTCTTCACCCGCCTCGATCTTCCTCGCAATCGAATCCCCGCGCAGGCAGGTCACGTCGGCTTTGTATATCTCTCCGTTGTCGGGATCGGTCTTGATGATCCTGTATGTGATCTGGAAACCGGGATTGATCAGTTTGATGGTGTCTTCTGAACGCTTGAGCACCGGCTCGCCGTCGATCTGGACCAGCTTGTAGACATTGCCGAAGCAAGGGGCGGCCTTGCTGGTGGCGATTGCGTCACCGACTCCGTATGAGTCGATGCAGGCTCCCTGCTTCTCAAGGTCGGAGATCAGGTATTCGTCCAGGGAATTGGTTGCGAATATCTTGCACTTCTTCATTCCGTGGGCGTCGAGAGCCTTGCGGACTTTCTGGGAAAGGTAGGCGAGGTCACCACTGTCGAGACGTATCCCGTATCCGGGGGCGTAGTCGTCATCGATGCCGCATTCCCTGAAGGAACGTATCGCATTCAGGACACCGCACTTCAAAGTGTCGTAAGTGTCGATCAGGAGGATCAGGTTCTCTCCCATGTGGGTCTTGCAGTAATCCACGAAAGCCCTGTGCTCACCCTCCACGGAACTGCCATAGGAGGTGACGAAGCTGTGTGCCATGGTTCCGGTCGAAGGGACTCCGTTCATCACTCCGGTCAGGACGTTCGACGTACTTGCACAGCCGGCGATGATAGCAGCCTTGGCACCATAGGTTGCGGCCCAGGGACCGTGAGCCCTCCTGGATCCAAATTCGCTGACCGGACGGTTTGTCGCCCTGCAGACCCTGGAGGCCTTGGTGGCGACGGCCATCTGGTGGTTCATTATGCAGAGCATCGGGGTTTCCAGGACCTGTGCCTCGATGAGGGGCGCTTCAACCGTTATGATGGGCTGGTTGGGGAATACGATCTCGCCCTCGCGCATTGCATATACGTTCCCGGTGAATTTCATGGTTGACAGGTACTTGCGGAACTCCGCATAACCTTCTCCGGGGAGGAACCTCTCGAAGAAATCAGGATCTGCCTTGCCCAGGTTGAGGACGCATTCGATCACCTCTTCGGTGCCGCTGCATACCGCCCAGTTGTTGTTTTCGGGGGCGACCCTGTAGAACATGTTGAAAACCGCGATTTCGTCTTTCCTTCCGGTTTCAAAAAAAGACTTTCCCATGGTGTACTGGTACTTGTCCGAGCAATACGAGTAATTGAGCATATCGTGTATTATTATCCTGCTATGAATGTTTCGAATATCTTCCTGGCGGAGGAGACGTCTCCCGAAGCGAGCAATTCGACATCCGGGAACGGTTCGGACCCGTCTTCGCGGATGAGACCGTCTTCTGTCATTACGTCGAGCAGATGCCTGGCCACAGCTGGGGCCGGATCTATGACCTGCACATCAGGACCGGAGATCCTGCTGATCACTTCCTTCAGGAAAGGGTAGTGGGTGCAGCCGAGTACGATCCTGTCCGCTCCTGCCTTGAGCAAGGGCCGGAGGCTCCTTCGAACGGTCGCCTCGGTTTCAGGACCATCCAGGAGACCGGCCTCCACCAGCTCGACGAATCCTTTCCCTATGTGTTCCACGATCTTTACGTTATCTTCGTACAGGCCTTTGGTGGTAAGATACTTGGAGCCTTTCAGGGTTCCTGCCGTGGCAAGGACCCCGATCACTCCGCTCTCGGAACTGAGAGCCGCCGGCTTTACGGCGGGCTCCATGCCTATGAATTTGTTTTGGTATTCTTTTCGCAGAGTGGATATGGCTGCGGCTGTGGCGGTGTTGCAAGCGACGACGATAATGTCTGCGCCCTTGCCGAGAAGGATGTCGGTGATGACCCTTCCGCGCTCCCTTATGAATTCAGGGGATTTTTCCCCGTACGGGCAGAAAGCGTTGTCGGCATAATAGACATATCTCTCCCGCGGGAGGAGCTTTATTATCTCCCGCAATACGGACAATCCGCCTGAACCGGAGTCGAAGATGCCGATCATACCACAAATATACTCATATTCCCGAATAATTGTTAAATTTGCACGATACACAATTGATTGAAATGAAAGCAAGACGTTTTTTATATCTGGCACTTGCAGCCGTCATGATGGCATCGCCCGCATGCGGTCCTGTCGAGGTCCAGCCTACTCCTGAAAACGGACAGAATGAGCAACCCAATCAGCCCCAACCGCCCCAGGAAACCGCGAAGAAACCTTCGGAGGAGATCCGGCAGGCTGACGTTTTTGCCCAGAACCTCCTTGGTACATACTATCTCTGGAATTCCGAAATAGCCAATGACCTCAAAAGGTTCAATCCCGACACTTGTTTCAACCCCATAAGCGTGGTAAACAAGATCCGTTACCGTCAGAACAACAAGGAAGTCGACCATTGGACGAGCATGACCAACAGTCTGGAGGCCATGACCAGTTCTGTCCAGGGACTCGGCCTTTCCTTCGGATACGAGTTGCAAGCCGGAAGTATCACCAATAAGGAAGGGACCTATTTCCTGATTGTCTGCTATGTCAACAAGGACAAGCCCGCGCACAAGGCCGGTCTGAAGAGAGGCGACATTATCATGTCCATCGACGGCAAGGATATCACATCCTCGAATATCTATGATGCATTCAACGCCGAGAAAGTGACTCTCGGTATCTCGCATCTTACTTCAGACGGTTATCTCGGCCCCATCGAAAAGAATGTGACGATGACTGCCGACAAGGAATGGGAGGACCCGGTACTGGTCGCCAAGACCTTCGAGCTCAAAGGCAAAAAGGTCGGCTACCTGGCCTACAGTTCATTCGACCTGAAGTCTTCCAATACCCTGCCTGACGTGTTCAGGCAGTTCAAGGCCGATGGCATCAAGGAACTGATCCTTGATCTCAGGTACAACGGCGGTGGATATACCTTCACCGAGTGCCTGCTTGCATCCCTGATAGCTCCTCCGGCCAATGTTGCCGCAAAGGATGTGTTCCAGACCGAGGTTTATAATTCCATCCTGGCGAACGCATGGAAGGAGCAGGGATATGATACCAATACCTACTTCTCGACAAAGCACGAGATGGCCTCCCAGAATATCAGCCAGGACATTGCCGATGCCAATCCCGGTATCACCAAGCTCTATGCTATCGTGACCGGAGGTTCGGCTTCTGCTTCCGAAGGTCTCATCGTAGGCCTTGGCCCCTACATGGATATCACCCTTGTAGGAAAGCAGACATACGGCAAGTACTGCGCCGGTCTGATGATGTCGCCCGAGGATCTTTACGGAAAGAATTCAGGTGTTGATTATTCGAAGATCACCAAGTGGGGGATCTACGTGATGGTCAGCAAGTTTGCAGACAAGAACGGTCACAATGCCGCCCAGCCTGACGGAATACCTGTCAATATCGACTCCCGTGACAACCCTATGGACGGATACCAGCTCGGAGACGAGAACGAGACGATGCTGAAGGCGGCCCTTACCGCCGCGGGCAAGCTCTATCCCAAGTCTACCGCCCCTGCCACCCGTGCCTCTAGCGGCATGGAGACGATCCTCCTCGACCACGGTATGCCGAGGGGCATGCTGGTCAAGACCGATCTGCCGTCAGTTTTCGTTAACGATTAAAATGGAGAGCGATGATATCAAAGGATAGCATAGAAGCTCTGCATCAGCGGTTGGAGACGTTGGGGAGGTGTCTTTGACATCCCCGGAAAACGGGAACAGGTAGCAGCGCTCCAAAAGAAAACCGAATCGCCCGATTTCTGGAACGACCCCAAGGCCGCAGAGGCCTTCATGAAGAATCTCAATGGAATTAAATCCTGGGTTTCAGGCTTTGACAAGGCCTATACCGAAACCGAGGATGTGGATGTCCTTTACGAGTTCGCTAAGGACAGCCTGGGTGACGGCCCGGACGAGACAGCGTCCACTCCTGAGGTACTCGAACTTGAAGAGGCATATTCCCTGGCAGACAAGGATATCGAGGCCCTTGAGATGAAGAACATGCTCGGCTCGGAAGGCGACAGCCTCGGGGCCATCCTGACCATAAACTCCGGTGCCGGAGGTACGGAGGCCAACGACTGGAGCGCGATGCTGATGAGGATGTATCTCCGCTGGGGAGAAAGGAACGGCTACAAGACGGCCGTAACCGATATACAGGACGGGGATGAAGCCGGGGTGAAATCCGTCACCATAGAGTTTGACGGGGATTATGCCTACGGCTACCTGAAGGCCGAGAACGGTGTACACCGTCTCGTCCGCATCTCTCCGTTCAACGCCCAGGGCAAGCGCCAGACCACTTTCTCTTCCGTGTTCGTCTATCCTCTGGTCGACGATACGATCGAGGTGAACGTGGATCCGTCCCGCCTTTCATGGGATACTTTCAGGGCAGGAGGCCACGGCGGGCAGAATGTCAACAAGGTGGAGTCCGGAGTCCGTCTCCGTTACATGTACCAGGATCCTGACACCGGCAAGGAGGAAGAGATCCTGATTGAGAACACCGAGACCCGCGACCAGCCCAAGAACAGGGCCAAGGCCTTGCTTCTCCTCCGTTCAAGGCTCTATGACCTTGCCATGAAGAAGAGGCAGGAGGAGAGGGACAAGCTTGAAGGGCAGAAGAAGAGGATAGAATGGGGTTCCCAGATCCGTTCCTATGTCCTCCATCCTTACAAGATGGTTAACGACCTGCGGACCGGTTTCAAGACCGCGGACACCCAGGGCGTCCTGGACGGCGACTTGAACGAGTTCATGCGCCGCTACCTTATGCAGGAAGGCTCCGGCGGACCCTCTGCTCCTGTTGAAGACATTGACTGACTTTGATGCACCTTTAAAGAATAATTACTATATTTATAGTATAAGCGGTACCATAATGAAAAAGTTCATCATTCCCCTTGTGAGCCTCGTCGCTATCTGCGCCTGTGGCCCGGCCAATCAAACGCAAGTTACCTCCCGGATGGACGAAGAAGTCAACGTCGGATATGGAACCATGACACGCCAGAATATTGGTTACGCCATCGATAAGGTCCAGGTCGATGAAACGGTCATTTCGTCCTACACCAGCATTGCGGAGTATTTGAGAGGCCGCGTTGCCGGACTGGAAGTCAATCCGAACGGTACGATCCAGATCCGGGGCAAGAGTTCCATCAATTCTCCCACTGAGGCCCTGGTCCTCGTGGACAACACTCCCTGTACGGACATCAACACCATCAACCCGATGGACATCCAATCCGTAGAAGTCCTCAAGGACGGAAGTACCTCCATCTATGGGGTGCAGGGTGCCAATGGGGTCGTATTGATAACGACCAAGGGGAGCTTCGAGCAGAAAAAGGCGGAAAAGGAAGCCCAAAAGGCCAAGAGGGAGGCAAAGAAAGCTGGCCGGAAGCAAAACCGATAGATGTAATTGATATTATCCAGACTAATAAGTGTATCATAATGTGTTCAAAGTTTAAATACGCTCCGATGTTCCAGTTGGGACCGGACACCACAGAGTACTACAAGATTCCAGGATCGGAGAAACTGGTGAAAACCACTGAGTTTGCTGACGGGAAGGCGATTCTCGAGGTTTCTCCCGAAGCGCTTACGCTGGTGGCGCAGCAGAGTTTCCACGATTGCCAGTTCATGCTCAGAAGGTCGCATAACGAACAGGTTGCGGCTATCCTTGCCGATCCCGAGGCGTCCGAGAATGACAAATACGTCGCCCTTCAGTTCCTGCGTAACGCTGAGACCTCCGTGAAGGGAGTCCTTCCGTTCTGCCAGGACACCGGTACAGCCATCATCCATGGCGAAAAGGGCCAGGGAGTCTGGACTGATTTCGAGGACGAGGAAGCTTTGAGCCTCGGTGTTTTCAACACTTACACTCAGGAGAATCTCCGATACAGCCAGAACGCTCCCTTGAACATGTATGACGAGGTCAATACCAAGTGCAACCTTCCCGCCCAGATTGACATCGAGGCCGTAAGGGGATCCGAGTACCGTTTCATCATGGTCGCCAAAGGTGGCGGATCGGCCAACAAGACGTATTTCTACCCGATGACGAAGGCCACTATCCAGAATGAAGGGACTCTCCTTCCTTTCCTCGTGGAGAAGATGCGTTCCCTCGGCACCGCGGCCTGCCCGCCTTACCATATCGCCTTCGTAATCGGAGGTACCTCGGCTGAGAAGAACCTGTTGACAGTCAAGCTCGCCAGCATCAAGTACTACGATGCGCTTCCTACGACGGGGGATGAGACCGGCCGTGCATTCCGTGACATCGACCTGGAGCAGAAACTCCTCGTCGAGGCTCAGAAGATCGGCCTCGGAGCCCAGTTCGGAGGTAAGTATCTAGCCCACGATATCAGGGTCATCCGCCTTCCGCGCCACGGAGCCAGCTGCCCGATCGGCATGGGCGTCAGCTGCTCTGCCGACCGTAACATCAAGAGCAAGATCAACGCTGACGGAGTCTGGATCGAGAAGATGGATTCAAACCCTTCGGAACTCATCCCTGAGGAATACCGTCGTCCCGGTGAGGGTCCCAAGGGTATCGTCATAGACCTGGACAAGGGTATCGATTCCGTGCGTGCCGAACTTACCAAATATCCTGTCGGCACCAGGGTCAACCTCAACGGCACCATCATAGTGGCCCGTGACATCGCTCACGCCAAACTGAAGGCCCGTCTGGATGCCGGAGAGGAAATGCCCGGCTACTTCAAGGATCATCCTATCCTCTACGCCGGGCCGGCCAAGACTCCGGAAGGCTATCCTTGCGGAAGCATGGGCCCCACTACCGCCAACCGTATGGATCCCTACGTGGATGAATTCCAGGATCACGGTGCTTCCCTTGTGATGATAGCAAAGGGCAATCGCTCGAAAGTCGTAACCGATGCCTGCCTCAAGCATGGAGGTTTCTACCTCGGTACCATAGGCGGCGTGGCTGCGGTACTTTCACAGAGCAGCATCCGTAGCATCGAGTGCGTGGAATACCCTGAACTCGGTATGGAGGCCATCTGGAAGATCCGTGTTGAGGACTTCCCGGCCTTCATCCTCGTCGATGACAAGGGTAACGATTTCTTCAAGAAGCTCGGACTGTAAATCAGCGATCCCACTCCACGTCACGGAGGTAGACCTGCCTGGAACCTTCGTGGACTGAATTGAAAGCTAGTTGTTTCCCGTCGCTTCTCCACCTTGCGTGGAGATCGCAGCGGGAATACTGCTCTTTATACCTGTCCGGTACGAAGAACCGGCCGAGCGGCAGGATAGCCTCATCTTCCAACCTCAGGAGGACCCAGGAACGGTATCCGTCACTGTTCCAATAACCTTCAGTGCTGATGAACCGCCCGTCGGGGGAGAATACGCAGTGACCGTCCCAGTCCAGTATTCCAGGCGCCAGGTGGCGTACCTTCTCTTCTTCACCGACTTTGAAAATGGTGTGGCTCCAGCATGAGCCGCCGTCCCAACAAGCGGTCACTGCCAGAGTCTCGTCATCCTTCCAGTTGAAATGGGATCCTTTCCATCCGACAGGGAAACAACGTCTCAGGTCGGTCCCGTCTGTATTAATGGTGAGAGACACGGTGTCCCAACTGTAGATATGGCCCCGTCTTTCAATCTGTCCGCTGAAATCCTCCACAGTGCGGGCCAGGAAGAATATCCTTTTGGCGTTCGGACTGATTATGGTATGGCAGAAATATGCAAGCCCGTCTTCACCGGTGATCTCCGGCATCAAGGAACGGGCCTGGGCAACCGAAAGGATAAGCTTCCGTTCACCGGTCCTGAGGTTTACAAGCCACAGGCCGTCATCTTCCGGCCATATCTCATCCGCTCGTGCATCCTGCCCGTCGCCTGCATATCCGTAGTCCGGCCTGCAGAGCCGCAGGCGGGCGTAGTTGATGCTGACAGCCCATTCTCCTGAAGGATCGACAGCGCTGACAGGTACCGGGATTATACGCTCCCTGCCGGTTCTCCAATCCAGGATGACCGTTACGAAGCGGCCGTCCCTGCAATCGTTGAACAGGCAGGTTCCGTCGGGGAGCCAATGGAACATCGCCGCTTCCTGGAAATTCCAGCACACGGTCTTTGATATCGAAATCAGTTTGTTGTTGTCCTTCAGATCGACAAGAGCCACAACCGCGGTATCGGTCTGCTCGGCCAGCCTTCCGGTGAAGTTCACTTCCAGGACACCGACGTACCTGTTGTCCGGGCTCCAGGCGTTTATACCGAAGTAATTGGCCAGCAGGTGGTCACGGGGACCGGAAGTGATAGCATAGGGCTCGCCCACGGTAGGGAAAGGCGGGGGCTGTTCATCGCATCCGGTGAATACGGAAAATACAGCGACCAATCCTGCTGTTATCGCAGCAAGCCGGTTCATATTCCTATTTTGATTTTGAGAATGAATACGGCCTGTCTTCAGGATCGGTGCCACGCTTGGTATTCGGTTCGGATGACATCCTGTAGACGATCCGTGCGCCGTCCGAAAGGTCGCCGTGCTTGAAGTAATCCTTGCCCCACTCCTTGCCGTCCAGCTTGATTCCGTCGATGTAGAAGTTGCTCGCGCTGTTTTCGGGAGCCTCCAGGACTATCTGCTTCCCGTTAGGCAGGGATACGGTGGCCTTCTTGAACAGCGGGGTGCCGATGGCATACTCGTCGCTGGATGGGCACACGGGGTAGAAGCCGAGGGCTGAGAATACGTACCAGGCGGAGGTCTGTCCGTTGTCCTCGTCGCCGCAGTATCCGTCGAAGTTGGAGTTGTAGAACTTGTCCATGACCTCCCTGACGTGCTGCTGGGTCTTCCAGGGCTGACCGCCCCAGTCGTACATGTAGAGCATGTGCTGGATGGGCTGGTTGCCGTGGGCATAGTTGCCCATGTTCATCACCTGCATCTCGCGGATCTCGTGGATGGGGAAGCCGTAATAGCTGTCGTCGAAGAGGGGAGGGATGGTGAACACGCTGTCCAGCATTGCGACATATTCGTCATCCCCGCCCATCAGGTCGATCAGGCCCTGAGGGTCGTGGAATACGCTCCAGGTGTAGTGGAGGCTGTTGCCTTCAGTGAAATTGCCTCCCCATTTGAGCGGGCTGAAAGGTCTTTCGAAAGTCCCGTCGGCGTTCCTTCCGACCATAAGCTTGTACTCGGGGTCGTAAAGGTTGCGGTAGTTCATGGCCGCCTTGGCGAAAGGAGCAAGTTCTTCCTCACTCTTGCCGAGCGCCTTGCCGAAGGTGTAGATGCACCAGTCGTCGTAGGCATATTCAAGAGTCCTTGCGGCGTTCTCGTTGATTCCGACATTGCAAGGGACGTAGCCCAGGCTGTCGTAGTATTCCCATCCGAGCCTTCCTGTGGACCTGACGGTCGGATGTACTGCGTGGGCGCCGTGTGTGACGGCCTTCCAGAGCTCTTCGGCATCATAGCCTCGCAAGCCTTTTATGTAGGCGCCGGCAACGACCGAAGCCGAGTTGTTCCCAACCATGCAGTTCCTGTGACCGGGGCTGGCCCATTCGGGCAGGAAACCGCTCTCCAGCCAGGTATTCACCAGACCTTCCTGCATCTTGGCTTCCTGGTCGGGATAGACCAGGTCGAGCAGGGGGAACAGGCTCCTGAAAGTATCCCAGAAACCGGTGTCGCCGAACAGATAACCCTTGCATACCTCTCCGTTGAACGGACTGTAATGGACCCTCTCGCCCTTGGCGTTGATTTCGGAGAGGTCGCGGGGGAAGAGCACGGACCTGTAGAGGCAGGAATAGAATGTCCTGAGGTTGTCGATGTTGTCGTCTTCGACCTTGATCCTTCCCAGTACCTCGTTCCAGCGTGCGCGGCCGGCTTCCTTGATGTCGTCGAAAGACTTGGCTTTAAGTTCCCCGAGATTGATTTCCGCCTGATTGGCACTGATGAACGAAGATGCTACTCCGAGGTTTACCTGCTGGCCTTTGGACGTCTTGAAACCAACCATGGCATACTGTCCGTCAATGACTGCCGTCTCGAAAGGCGTGTCGCAGATCACTACGAACCAGTTGTGGAAATCCTCGGTGACTCCGCCGTGGTTGGCGGTCGAATATCCAATGATGGCATTCCTCTCCTTGTCGATCTCCACGAAGCCCCCCTTGTATGCGTCCACGACGAGATATGAAGTGTCCTTCTGGGGATATGTGAGCCTGAAAGCCGCCGCCCTCTCGGTAGGGGTAAGTTCCGCCACGACATCATGCTCGGCAAGGTAGACCTTATAATAATAAGGCTTCACCGTTTCAGCCTTGTGGGAGAACCAGCTCTGACGTCCTTCCTCGTCATAAACGGGACCGGTTGTCACGGGCATAAGGGAGAATGAGCCGTAGTCATTGATCCAGGGGCTGGGCTGGTGGGTCTGCTTGAGGCCGCGTATCTTGGTCGCCGAGTAAGTGTATGTCCAGCCGTTGCCGTTCCGTCCTGTCTGGGGGGTCCAGAAATGCATGCCCCAGGGCAGGGCGATGGCCGGATAGGTGTTCCCGGTGGACAGCTCATAGGTCGAAGCCGTTCCTGTCAGAGGATTGACATAGTCCACCGGATCGAGGGTACTGGTTTCCTTTGTGGAACATGAGGCTGCAAGAAGCATGGTCCCGCAAAGAAGAAGGGTGAAGAATCTGTTCATTTTATGCCAGTTTGATTGATTTCAAAGGGTCTTTTTACAAAAATATACATTTTTTTTAAAGAAATTAGTACTTTGTGTTGCAAGGTATTCAAAATTATTTATATCTTTGCAATGGAAAAATAATTGTTAAACCAAGAATATTATGAAAAAAGTAGTCAATGCAAGTATCGGAGGGAGGAGCTTTTCCCTCGATGAGGACGCTTACGCAAGGCTTTCCTCATACTTCGATCATTTCAAGTCCCGTTTGAGCAAGGACAGCCAGTCCGCGGGAGATGAGGTGATGTCCGATCTGGAGAACCGCATTGCCGAACTCTTCGACCAGGCAATCGGAGGTGCCGCTTACAGGGTGATTGATTTCGACATCGTGAACAGGGTGGTATGCCAACTGGGAATGCCCGACGGATCTCCGGAACCTGATTCTCCCGGAGCATCCCGGACACAGGATAACCAGCAGGGGACCGGGAATACCCAGGGGCCGGATCTATCCTATTCAGGAGACAAGGGTAACGCCGGGAAGCGTCTGTACAGGGATCCAGACAACAAAACCATCGGTGGTGTCTGCTCCGGCCTTGGCGCCTTCCTGAATATAGACGTCACCATAGTAAGGATCATTATCCTGCTTGCGCTCCTGCTCTGGGGCTCAGGCCTTCTAGTTTACCTGGTCCTGTGGATCGTGGTTCCGCTTGCCAAGACACCGGCGCAGAAATGCGAGATGCGTGGACTGGAGCCGACCGCAGAGAATATGGCAAAGTTCAGGGAATACACAAAATAACGGCAGGCCATGGAAAACAGTGCAGAAAACGTGCGCTCGCAGATGCGCAAAGGGGTGCTGGAATACTGCATCCTGAGTATCCTGGACAAGAAGGAGGCATATGCTTCCTCCATCCTGGATGAGTTGAAATCCGCCAATATGATAGTAGTCGAAGGCACGGTGTACCCTCTGCTGATACGTCAGAAGAACCAGGGATTGCTTTCGTACAGATGGGAAGAATCCACCCAGGGACCTCCCAGGAAGTATTACTGCATCACCGAGAAGGGACGCCAGCAGCTTGGTGAGATGGATGCCGCCTGGCAGGAGATAGTCGATACGATAAAGACCATTAAAGAACGATAGATATGAAACCGGTAGAACATGTCAGCATAGGAGGTTATGTATTCAGCCTGGAGGACGATGCCTGCTCGGCAGCACGCAAGTATCTCGATGAACTGGGCTCTTTCTATTCGAAGGTGGAGAGCGGTGCCGAAGTTATGGAAGGCATTGAGGAAAGGATGTCTGAGCTGCTTCTCGAAAAGGCAGGCCAGGGCGGTGTCGTGACCCTGCCGATGGTCGAGTCCGTGATGGCTACGCTCGGCAGGCCTGAGGCGATAGAAGAGGATACCGGGAATCCGGACAAGGCTGACCCTGAAGGGCCGAAGGCGGAAAGGAAGGAAGAGAAGGTCAGGAAGAAGTTGTACCGCGACACGGCCAATGGAAAGATCGCCGGAGTTTGCAGCGGTCTTGGAGCCTATTTCGGGATCGATGCCACCTTGCTGCGCCTTATTTTCGTCGTGCTTACCCTTGTCGGATTGGGAGTATTCTTCGGCAGGGTATGGTTTGGAATCCCTGAGTGCCTGGCTCCTCTTGTTTACTTCGTGCTCTGGATCTGCATGCCGGAGGCGAAGACGGTGAGCCAGAGAGATGAGCTTCATGGCGAGAAAGGTACGGTGGACGCTATCAGCGCCAGGGTGATGAGCTCGGTGCAGGAGATGGGCGAGACCGCGGAAAGGGTGGTCCATTCCGATTTCTGGCCGGGAATATGGAGGGTTTTCGAAGTCTGTTTCGGAATAATAATGCTGATCGCCGGAGTAGCCGGAGTGGTCACCCTCGGTTTCCTGCTGTTTGACGGAAGTTTCTTCTCTAATTCGTTCTTCCTGAACCGTGTCATAGAGGATATCGCCGAGAATGCCTACACGGTTCTCGACCTGCTGTCATATCCGCCGTTCGTAATCGCGCTGGCGGTGGCGGTCGTACTGCCGTTCATCGGTATGATATACGGTGGAGTGATGCTTATCTTCAACCTGAAAGCGCCGAAATGGCATCCTGGACTCTGCCTGTTCGTAATATGGCTGATAGCCATTACGGTCCTGGCCGTAATGGGAGCCATGATGCTGTTCAAGGGAGTGTTGTAGCGGGTTTATTCGTTGAAGCTGATGACATTCCCGCTGCCCCTGTAAAGCTTTAGGGGTTCCTCAAGCTCAAGGGCAAGTACTGTCATATTCCGGTCAAGGACCGATTCCGGTACATTTATGAAGTAAACTCCCGGAACTTCGCTCCAATCGATATCATTGTAAAGTTTCCAGTCGAGGGTGGCGTCTGAACCGACCACCCTCACTTTCTTTATCCTGCTCTTGAGGCCCTGGACTTCAAGTGATTCCACGGGAGCATATGGCATATATACATAAAGTATGTCACCTGTCCTGTTCAGGGTCGTGAAGCCCTGGACATGGCCTGCTGGTATGCCGGCGCGGGTCTGGTAGACGGCCTCCTCGTGGCGGGATATCCAGCTTCCAAGTTTCCTGAGCACCTCGGCTTCTTCGGCGGGAATGGTTCCATCCGCGCGGGGACCTATGTCCAGGAGCAGGTTGCCTCCTTTGGACAGGCAGTCCACGAACATGTTCAGGATTGTCTGGAAAGACTTGAAATCCTTGTCTTTCTTGCGGAAACCCCACGAATCGTTTATGGTCATG
>CACZCQ010000019.1 GCA_902779765.1 uncultured Bacteroidia bacterium | reverse complement strand
TTCTTCGCCTGCCGAAGCCAAGGCATCCTCCGTACGCCCTTGCTTCTCTTTCTCTTGATTCGTGAATCAACTTTCTGTGAAATTGTATCAACCTACTATCGTACGGACGCTCACGCGTCCATACCTTCTGCTGATTTTCTAAATTTTACACTTTACCTCGTTGTAATCTCTCAGTATTGTCAATGATCGTACGCTTCTTTCGAAACGGGCTGCAAAGATACACACTTTTTTGATTCTGACAAATCTTTTTTTCATTTTTTTCTATCTTTGTGTTTACGCTAATTATTCTGATATGGAAGACGAACGATTGAACGCATTGCCGGAGAATGCCCAAAGGGAACTGAAACCCGGCGAAGAGTACAAGCCTTTGATCGGCGCCGATAAGAAATGGGCGGAGGTAACGCCCTATTCCGTGGCGATGGGTCTGCTTATGGTGGTGATTTTCTCCGCGGCGGCCGCCTACCTTGGGTTAAGGGTCGGCCAGGTGTTCGAGGCCGCAATACCGATAGCCATCATTGCCGTCGGCCTCACCAGCGCCCTGGGCAAGAAGGAAGGACTTGGACAGAATGTCATCATCCAATCCATAGGAGGCTGCTCCGGGGCGGTTGTCGCCGGAGCGATATTCACCCTCCCCGCCATATACATCCTGGGCGTGGAAGTGAATTTCATGCAGATGTTCCTGTCTTCACTCCTCGGCGGTGTCCTCGGCATACTGTTTCTCATCCCCTTCCGCAAGTATTTCGTAAAGGAGATGCACGGGAAGTATCCGTTCCCTGAAGCTACTGCTACTACCCAGATCCTCGTAAGCGGAGAGGGCGGCAAGGGAGCCGGGACCCTGCTTGTCAGCGGCCTTATCGGAGGTTTGTATGATTTCCTCGTCAGCACCTTCGGAACCTGGTCCGATACCATCAGCACCACGGTTCTCGGAGTCGGAAGGACTATCGCCGACAAGGCCAAGGTCCTCCTGAAGCTCAACACCAGCGCCGCCGTTCTCGGCTTAGGATATATAATAGGTCTCAAATATGCATTCGTAATCTGCTGCGGCAGCCTGCTCGTATGGCTGGTGATAATCCCCCTGATGAATCTGATCTGGGGCGGCCAGGTGATCGACCTGATGAATACCGGTGTGACCATGACTATCGGCGAAATGTCTCCCGACCAGATATTCAAGGATTACGCCCGCCATATCGGAATCGGAGGCATCGCCACCGCCGGAATCATAGGTATAATCAAGTCCTTCGGAGTGATAAAGTCCGCAGTCGGGCTGGCGGTAAGGGAGTTCAAGGGCCCTTCGGCAGGCTCAGGGACCGGAGAAAAGGGCTCAGGGACCGTAACCAGGACGGAGGAGGACATTCCGATGAAGACCATCGTATTCGGAATAGTGATAGCCTTGCTGGCCATCTTCGCGTTCTTCGCTTTCGGCGGGGTCGTGAATAATATCTGGCAGGCCCTTGTAGGTCTTCTCATAGTAGGGGTGATCTCATTCCTGTTCACGACCGTTGCTGCCAATGCAATAGCCATAGTTGGTACCAACCCGGTCAGCGGAATGACCCTGATGACCCTCATCATCGCATCCCTGATCCTGGTTGCCGTCGGCCTGAAGGGCAATGCCGGCATGGCTGCCGCCCTGATCATCGGCGGAGTCGTATGCACGGCCCTCTCGGTTGCCGGTTCTTTCATCACCGACCTCAAGATCGGATACTGGATCGGTTCCACGCCAAAGAAACAGGAATCCTGGAAATTCGTCGGCGTAGCGGTCGCTGCGGCTACCGTCTGCGGGGTCATGCTGGTGCTCAACAAGACCTACGGTTTCGTGGGTGACCAGGCCCTGGTGGCGCCCCAGGCAAATGCCATGGCAGCAGTCATCCAGCCGATGATGAACGGAGGCGGAGCTCCCTGGCTGCTCTACGGTATCGGTGCCGTCATCGCCATACTCCTGACTTTCCTGAAAGTCCCCGCCCTGGCATTCGCCCTCGGAATGTTCATACCCATCGACCTCAACCTGCCGCTGCTTATCGGAGGAGCCATCTCCTGGTATGTCAGCACCCGTTCCAAGGACAAGGGTGTGAACGATGCACGGATGAACAAGGGTACCCTGATAGCTTCCGGTTTCATTGCCGGCGGCGCTTTGATGGGAGTGGTCAGCGCCCTGCTGAAGTTCTTCAACGTGGACTGGTTCCTTACCGCATGGAATTCCGCCTACGGTGAAGCCATCGCCATCATCCCCTTCATCGCAATCATAGCGTACATGGTCTTATCTTCAATGAAAGCAAAGGAATAATTATGGAAAGTATACTTGACAGGTTTTTCAGATACGTCGCGGTCGACACCCAGAGCAACGAAGAGTCCGAAAGCCAGCCATCCTCGGCCAAGCAGCTGAAACTGCTTGAGATGCTCCGTGACGAACTGGCCGCCATGGGCGTGGAAGCCACGCTCGATGAATATGGTTACGTGATGGGAAGTATTCCCTCGAATGTTGTAGGAAAGGTTCCGGCAATCGGCTTCATAGCCCACGTGGACACCGCCCCGGACGCTTCCGGAGCAGGGATAAAACCTCAGGTAATCAAGGACTACGATGGCGGAGACATCGAATTGAAGGGCGTGCCGGGCCTTGCGCTCAAGCCTTCGGAATTCCCCGAGATGCTGCATTACATAGGCGAAACCCTCATAACCACGGACGGAACCACCCTCCTCGGAGCGGACGACAAGGCCGGTGTAGCTGAGATCATGGACGCCGTGCAGTTCATTGTGGAGCATCCAGAGTTCAAGCACGGAGAGATCAGGATAGGATTCACCCCGGACGAGGAAATCGGTCGTGGAGTGGTCAAATTCGATGTCCCCAGGTTCGGCGCCGAATATGCCTACACGATGGACGGCGGGGAAATCGGCGAACTGGAGTTCGAGAATTTCAACGCCGCTTCAGCGAAGATCCACATCCAGGGCAGGAATGTCCATCCAGGCTACGCCAAGGGCAAGATGAAGAACGCCATCCTCATCGGAACGGAACTGAATTCATTGCTCCCGGTCGAGCAGAGGCCTGAATATACAGAAGGCTACGAAGGTTTCTTCCACCTGATCGGCTTCGGCGGATCCGTGGAGGAGGCGGACCTGACCTACATCATCCGCGACCATGACCGTCAGAAGTTCGAGGCCAAGAAAAAGACCATCCTGGACTGCTGCGACTTCATAAACGGGAAATATGGTGCCGGAACCGCCACCCCGGTGGTAAAGGACCAGTACTACAACATGCGCGAACAGGTGGAGCCTCATTACCACGTGGTGGAGAAGGCCGTAAAGGCCATGGAAATGGCAGGTATCAAACCAAGGATCCAACCCATCCGCGGAGGTACCGACGGAGCCAACCTGAGTTTCAAGGGTCTCCCCTGCCCGAACATTTTCGCGGGCGGGCTGAATTTCCACGGCAAAATGGAATTCGTACCTCTCAAGTCCATGGAGAAGGCCTCGGAGGTAATCCTGAATATTATCTCGCTGTACGCAGGAGATTAGAGAAGTTTCTTGCGAAGGGCGTCGATCATGTCGACGGTCATGCTTTCAAGATCGAAGGACGGCTTCCAATCCCACTCTTCACGGGCACAGGAGTCGTCCATTTTGTCGGGCCATGAATCTGCGATAGCCTGACGGACGGGATCCACCTCGTAACGCATCCTGAATCCGGGAACATGTTCCTGGATCTTGTGGTAGAGGATCTCGGGATCGAAACTCATCGATGCGATGTTGAAGGAATTGCGGTGGACGAGCCTGGAAGGATCCGCATTCATGATGTCCACTGCGGCCTTGAGGGCGTCAGGCATGTACATCATGTCCATGAAAGTGCCGGCGGCGATGGGGCAGACGAATTCCTCACCCTTGACAGCTGCATAGTAGATCTCAACAGCATAGTCTGTGGTGCCTCCGCCGGGCAGGGTCACATTGGAGATCAGGCCGGGGAAACGGACCGAGCGGGTGTCCACCCCGTACTTGTGGAAATAGTAGTCGCTGAGGAGTTCGGTGGCAACCTTGGTGCAGCCGTACATCGAGCGGGGCCTCTGGATGGTATCCTGGGGGGTATCCTTGTGCGGGGTCTCAGGGCCGAACGACCCGATGGATGAAGGTGTGAAGACCGCGCAATTGTTCTCACGGGCGATCTCCAGGATATTCATCAGGCCGTCTATCTGGATGTGCCAGGCCAGCTGGGGCTTCTTCTCGGCGACTGCCGAAAGAAGGGCTGCAAGGTTGTAGATGGTATCGATATCGTACTTCTTGACGATCTCGAGGAGCTGTTCGCCGTTACACACGTCCGCTTCTGCCGAAGGACCGCTCTCCAGAAGGATCCCTTTGGGCTCTGCACCTTTGATGTAACCGGCAACGACGTTGCCTTCAGGAATCATGTTCCTGATTTTCATTGTCAGCTCGGAACCAATCTGTCCGGTTGACCCGATCACGAGTACATTTTTCATTGCAAATAGCGACTAAATTGCTAAATTAGCAGATGCAAATTTACGTTTTTTTCAGGTAAACACGAAACTAAATAATCATTTATAATTATGTACGGCAAGTTTCAAGAGCATTTGAAAGCAGAGTTGGCATCCATAAAGGAAGCCGGCCTGTACAAGAACGAAAGGAACATCGCTTCCGCACAAAGTGCGGAGATCACACTCCAGGACGGCAGCAAGGCACTTAATTTCTGCGCAAACAACTATCTGGGGCTGGCAGATTCGCCCAGGCTTATCGAAGCCGCCAGGAAAGCCATGGAAGACAGGGGCTTCGGAATGTCCTCCGTACGGTTCATCTGCGGTACCCAGGACCTCCACAAGGAACTTGAAGCCGCCATCTCCGACTTCTTCCATACAGAGGACACCATCCTTTACGCATCCTGCTTCGATGCCAACGGCGGAGTATTCGAACCGCTGCTGACCGCCGAGGATGCCATAATCTCCGATTCACTCAACCACGCTTCGATCATCGACGGAGTAAGGCTCTGCAAGGCTGTGCGCTACCGCTATGCCAACGCTGACATGGAAGACCTGGAGCGCTGCCTCAAGGAGGCCCAGGCACAGAGATTCAGGATCATCTGCACGGATGGAGTATTCTCGATGGACGGGAATGTGGCCCCTATGGACAAGATCTGCGAACTCGCTGAGAAATATGACGCCCTCGTGATGGTGGATGAGAGCCATTCAGCCGGAGTCGTTGGAAAGACAGGACGCGGAGTCGCCGAACAGTTCGACTGCTACGGACGTATAGACATATTCACGGGTACACTCGGAAAGGCCTTCGGCGGTACCGTAGGCGGCTTCACTACAGGCCGCAAGGAGATCATCGACATGCTCCGCCAGCGTTCACGCCCTTACCTCTTCTCCAACTCGCTCCCTCCGATGATCGTCGCCGCCGGAATCGAGATGTTCAAGATGCTTAAGGAAAGCAACGAACTGCACGACCGCCAGCAGGAGAACGTGAAGTATTTCCGCGATGCGATGCTGGCTGCAGGATTCGACATCAAGCCGACCCAGAGCGCCATATGCGCAGTTATGCTTTATGATGCCCCCCTGTCCCAGAAGTTTGCCGCAAAGATGGCTGAGGAAGGGATATTCGTAACCGGTTTCTATTATCCAGTCGTCCCTAAGGGACAGGCCAGGATCCGCGTACAGCTTTCAGCCGCCCACAACAAGGAGCAGCTGGACAAGGCCATCGCCGCCTTCATCAAGGTCGGCAAGGAACTCGGAGTGATCAAGTAGATTGTTTCTTCCTGGATTCTTTGGAGGCTCGGGCTTTATCTTCCCGGGCCTTCTTCTGTTCGTAGCGGGACTTGTATTTCTCAAGGATCTTCTGCTCCTTGGCTTCACGCTCCTGGCGGGCCTTGAGCATCTTGGCCATCTTCACTCGTTGCTTTTCAGCCTTCCTGGCAGCCTTCTTGGCGGCCTTTTCAGCATCCTTGGCATCCAGAGCGGCCCACTTCGCCTCTTTCTTGGAAATCTTCTCCTCACGCGCCTTCTCCTTCTCGATCCTCTTTGCCTCCCTCTCAGCCTTCTGGCGGGCCCTGAGTTCCTCCTTCGGATCGGTGGGTATCCTTGACCTGAGAGACTCGAGAGACTCGACGGTCTCACCGGCAATCAGGGAATCGATCTGCGCCTGATTCAGGACAATGGTATCTTCCCTTTCGGAAACGGTTGCAGGCTTTACAGGGACGGGCACTTCCTGCTCATTCTCTTCCCCAACGTCCTGTCCTTCCCGCTGCTCTTCCTGTGCCTGTTCCTGCCGATCCTGTCCTTCTGCTTCCTGAGCATCCTGAGCATCCTGCAGGGAAGCCTGTTCCTGCTCAAGACGTCTCCGCTCCTCTTCCCGAGCCCTCTTGCGTTCACTCTGTTCCTTCAGCATCTTGTAAACGCTTTCCATATAGCCCGGGAAATAGGTGTCCGTCTGGACGAATTTTGCACGAGGGACCTTCTCGAATTTCTCCCTCTCGGATTTCCTTGGTGAATATGAAGTCACATCCTCGGGACCGGAAGGCCGTTTTTCAGGCTGCCAGTCGAATCCTTTCAAGAGTCTTTCGTCTTTCTTGAGCTGGACGACAGGATATGCATCGCTTTTGACCTCATCGAAATAATTCAGGTCATAGAGTTTCCCGTCCACGAAAGATGCAGTCAGCATCTTTGCCTCGAACTTGTTGACAGTCGCCAACGACCCCTTCTCTTCGATGAAGAACAATCCGGAAGACCCTCCCATGGAATCGAACCGCTTCAAGCCTCCGGTAGTATCGAAATATGCCATCATCTCGGTTCCCTTGATCTGGTCGAAGCAGATTGAGTCCTCCTGGACTATGATGAAAGCATTCGACATCAGGCTTGCCTTGTCAAGGGCCCTGTTCTTGATGACAACGAATAAACTGTCGGATGAATACTGCCTGTTGGACTCATTCCAGACGATCGGGTTCCGGTACATACGGACCAGGGAATCAAGGTCATTGTATACCAGGGAATCGCAGGAGGCCTGCATGTCTTTCCTGAATACTTTCACATTCCTCAGTCCGAGCAGGAATCCGATCCTGGTGGAGTCGACGGCCTCGACTCCGACAGTATCAGAAGGCGAAGCCACCGTGTCCGCAGGTGCCTGTAAAGCCTGGACCTGAAGGGAATCCGCAGCCCCGGCCGGAACAGGTTTGCGAAGCGGCACAGTGTCCCTGGCATTCCTGAGGGTATCCGGCAGCTGAGGGGAGAATGCAAAGTCAGGGAACTCCGGTTCAGGATTCTCATCCCAGGGAGCCGGGAGTATTTCCCCCTTCCTGCCAACCGCTCCCCTGTCGCGGGCACCGGCGGCATTGGGATCATTCTCCTGCATCTTCTTCTTCGCCTCCTCTGCAGCGGCCCTGGCGTCTTCTGCGGCCTTGCGACGGTATTCGTTCACAGGGTCCATGTTGATATCGGTCAGGCGCTTCTCGGCATTGGCGAATTCTCCCTCGGCCACATTGTACTTGGGAACCGTCCAGTAGATAAGTTCATCTCCGCCGATATATACGGTATCCCTGGATTCCTTTTCCTCGGTGACTGCTATCACGGCGGGATCGCGCGTCATCTTGATATACTGGAGGGAATCTATGAACTGCATGTACCCCGCCACGGCGGCGATCTTCCTGGTAGTGTCCAGAAGCTCCACGTTTCCGAACATCTCCGCGTCATTGGTCAGGCGCCTGTACACCAGTGAATCGGACCAGGCTTCCTGCGCTTTCGTAAGGATATGCACGTCCCTGGTGAACGTAAAGACTTCGGACTTCCGGTCATACCATCCCGCATTCGAGGAAAGCATGTTGTCCTCCTTCCATGCATGGGTACCTGTCCCGAATACGGCGACCGACGTTCCAGCATTGAAGTCCAAGGCATTGGTCTTCACGAAGATGGAGTCGGTGTACATGTTCACGTTCGAGCGGAACGAGAAATTCCTTATTTTCGAATCATAGGATCCGTTGTCACTCTCGATGATCTGCCCATCCTTGTCACGGAAAGAACCTCCCCGGACGAAATTGGCCACACTGTCCTTGGTATTGTAGTCCAGGCTCCTGGTCCTGAGGGTGTTCTTGTCCTTGTCCTGGAGCTGGACCACCGATCCACGGAACTGCGCCAGGTTGGAATTGATGAAATAATCCAGGTTGTCGCTGCTCAGGACAGTCCGGTTCTGGATTATACGTACGTGGCCGATTGCACGTATGGTGTTGGCCCCAACGTTCCAGAGGGCGGTGTCACAGAGCAACAAGGTGGCGTTATGTTCGAAACGGACATGGCCGAGGGCCTTCCTGAAATTCTGGCCTCTCTCCTCTATCTGCTGGAGCTGGTCGCATCCCAGCAGGCGTACAAGGCTGTCTTTCCGCTCCTTTTTCTGGGCGAAGAGGCTGCATGAGATCAGCAGCAGGAATAATGAATATTTGATCCGCCTTGGGAGCATCAGTCTTCAGAGAACTTCGAAGCCCATCCCGGACGACGGAATTCACAGTCCTTGAACATCGGATCGATGGTGATTCGGGTCTCGGCGATCTTCTTGTCGAGGAACTCGTCGATCGCAGCCATCTGCTTCGTCCTCTTCACCTCGTCCTGAAGCTGGGAGAAATCATTCTCGAAAGTGGCCGTATGCGCAGGGATGATCCTGTCCACACGGATAATCTTGTAGTTGGTCTTTCCGACCACGAAATCCTTGACCTGGTCAGGACGGCCGTCATTGTCGGTCGACTCGACGGGCTGGGATATCTCTCCCTCTTTCAGATCCTTGATAGCCTTGTAATCCTCAGGCTTCAGCTGGTCGATCTCGAAATACGCCGAACCGGTATTGGGATCGGACATCTGTCCGCCGTTTGTCTTGGTAGGAGCGTCCTGTGAATAGAAATTCGCAGCCATCTTGAATGATACCGCACCGTTCAGTATCTCGGTACGGAGGCTGTCGAGGGTCTTGAAGGCCTTCTCCCTGTCCTCCGAGGTATACTTGGGCTTGAGCAGGATATGGCGGGCATTGAACATGTCGCCTCTCTTCTCGATGACATCGATGATGTGGAAACCGTCAGGAGTCTCGACGATCTGCGATATAACTCCGGGTTTCAGGGCCATGGCCGCATCGGAGAAAACCGGCCAGAAAATGGACTTGGAAGCCATTCCGAGCTCGCCTCCCCTGCGGGCGCTGCCCGGATCCTCGGAATACATCCTGGCCAGGGTGGAGAACTTCTCTCCGTTTATGATCCTCTCGCGGAGCTCCAGGAGTTTCTCACGTACTGCAAGGTCCGCCGCCTCACGGTCAGGATACAGGCATATCTGGCTGAGCTGGTACTTGATGGGGACAATCGGAAGGTTCCTCGCGTCCACGGTATCCATATAGGCCTTCACATCGAACGGAGTCATGTCAGGGACCTTCTTCATGATCTCCTGCTGCTCTTCCTGGGTAAGGCTCATGTCCTCATACTGCTGCCTCCAGTCCTGGCGCAGCCGGTAGAGCGGTTTCCCGAAGTACTTTTCCATTTCCTCCTGGCCGCCGAGATAGGTAAGGTACTGGTCGATCCTCTGGGAGAGCATACCTTCGACATTGTCCTGGTTGACAGACAGGGAGTCTATCCTCGCCTGCATCAGGAACAGCTTGGACTCCAGGATACTCTCCAGGATCTCACAACGGACGTTCCGGTCCGAATTCAAGCCCTGCGCTTTCCTGTCCTTGACACCATCCTCGATGTCGGAGATCATTATGGCCTCGTTTCCTACCGAAGCCACCGTCTTGTCAATGTATCTGTACTTCTGGGCCGAGGCCAACGTACAGGCCACGGCAAAAAACGAAAGTGTCAGTATCGCTTTCCTTGTCATCTTGAGTATATTTCAAAATTCTCCTTAACCTTGGCGTCTTCTATCAAGTCTTGTTCCAAAGTTGTGAGCAATTTGTGCTTTCTTCCGCTAATGATGATATCCTTGATCCTCCCCTCGCAGAAATCCAGCGGGGCTGTTTCGCCAGCCTTGACAAAATCAGTGATGTAAGCCACGCAGAGATTGTCCTCTCCGTCAGGCATCTCGATGAACTGGCCGTTCTTGCGGGACAGCATCTGCACGTAGTCCACGCCGAACTCCGCCGCAAGGGTGACCGCATCCACCCACTTGTCCGACAAGTCGAAATAACGCTGCGCAGAATTGAAGGCGATGCTGTCGGCCGCGATAACATCCTCGACATCATCGGATGACATCAGTTTCCTGATTTTCTGAAGATTCGGGGAAGCCTTAGCTATCTTCATGAAACGCGCCTTCAGCACGGGCCTTTCAAGCTTGAAATTGTCCTTGTGGCTGTCGTAATACTCCTCCACCTCCTTGTCCGTCACGCTCGTATCCAGCCTTTCTGCTATATACCTCTGCTCGAAGCGGTACCTGAGGAGGGACTGGCGGTATGCATCCAACTCCTTGGACACATCCTTCTCTTCTTTCGAAAGCTTCTGTTCGGCGATGTCCTGGAAGGCCTTGTCAGTCGCCCAGGAGTTGATATACAGGTTCGCCAGGTTGATGCTGTCCTCAGGACTTATCCCGTTCGGGATGATGCTCTCAAGCTCAGAAAGGTAGAGTTTGTGGTCCCCCAGCCTGGCCACCACCTCACCGTCATGGATGAACGACTGGACGGCCTTGCAAGACGGCAGGGCGGCCAGTATGACGGTGGCAGTCAATATGGAGAACCATCTGGACATCTTTATTACCTGGAATAGTTAGGAGCTTCCTTGGTTATCGTGACATCATGGGGGTGGCTCTCGAGGAATCCCGCGTTGGTGATGCGGACGAACTTGGCGTTCCTGAGTTCCTCGATGTTATGTGCTCCGCAATAACCCATACCGGCACGCAGACCACCTACCAGCTGGTATACGACTTCCGAAACGGTTCCCTTGTAAGGGACCTGTGCGACAATTCCCTCGGGAACGAGCTTCTTGATGTCGGCTTCCATATCCTGGAAATACCTGTCCTTGGAGCCCTGCTCCATAGCCTCGAGGGAGCCCATGCCCCTGTAGGACTTGAAACGGCGTCCGTTCATGATGATAGTCTCTCCGGGAGATTCCTCGGTTCCTGCGAGCAGCGATCCGGCCATAACGGTACCGGCGCCTGCCGCAAGGGCCTTGACGATGTCTCCGGAATACCTGATACCTCCGTCGGCGATCACCGGGATTCCGGTGCCCTTGAGGGCCTCGCATGCCTCCATGACGGCCGTGAGCTGGGGCACGCCGATTCCGGCGATGATCCTGGTCGTACAGATGGAACCGGGGCCGATTCCAACCTTGACGGCCTTTACTCCGGCGTCGGCGAGGGCCTTGGCACCTTCCGCGGTCGCTACGTTACCGGCGACTATCTGGAAGTCCTTGAATGCCTCGCAGGCCTTCTTCACCATCCTGATCACACCTTCTGAATGGCCGTGGGCAGTATCGAGGACGACTGCGTCTGCGCCTGCATCCATCAGCATCCCGATCCTGTCCAGGGTATCGGACTTGATACCCGCAGCGGCCGCCACCATCAGGCGTCCCTTGCTGTCCTTGGATGCGATGGGATTGTCCTTTATCTTCATCAGGTCCTTGTAGGTGATGAGGCCTACAAGCTTGCCGTCCTTGTCTATCACGGGGAGTTTCTCCACCTTGCTTTTCTGGAGTATGCCGGTGGCCTCCGACAGCGTGATTCCCTTCTGGGCGGTGACGAGATTCTCGGTGGTCATGATATGGCTCACCGGCTCGTTCATGTCTTCCTGGAACCGGAGGTCCCTGTTGGTGACTATTCCGATAAGGAATCCATTGGCATCGACTACGGGAATGCCACCGATATGATGCTTGCTCATCATGGCGAGGGCAGCTCCGACTGTTGCATCAGGGCTTATGGTCACAGGATCATAGATCATCCCGTTCTCAGCCCTCTTTACGCGGCGGACCTGTTCGCACTGCTGTTCGATGGGCATGTTCTTGTGGATCACACCGATACCGCCTGCCCTTGCCATCGCAATGGCGAGAGCCGCCTCGGTAACGGTATCCATGGCCGCTGACACTACAGGCGTATGGAGCTTGATGTCAGTCGTGAAGAATGACGTGACGTCCACCTCGCGGGGAAGGACATCGGAATGTGCAGGAACAAGCAGCACATCATCGAAGGTCAGGCCTTCGGAAATCTCTCTGTTTACGAACTTCGCCATTGTGATGAGTTTAATTGAGCAAAGTTACGAAAGATCCTCCAAAGTTCCAATTCGACAGCCTGCCTTATTATTCCTGAGGGAAATAGTCTTTATTCGAGAATACTGAAACGATACCGGAACCGTCCTTGTCGACCTGCCCCACGACCCTTCGGGCACATAGCGGCTTACGGTCGTAGAAATCGGCAGCGGAACGGTCCAGGGAATTGATCCTGACCATGAACGAGGAATGGATGAACCGTCCGTCCCCGATGTATATTCCGACGTGGGTGGCCTTTGCCGGAGCGCTGTCGGTAGCCTCCCTGCCCCAGAACACAAGGTCTCCGGGAAGAAGGGCGCTCCAGTCCACGGCTCCGTCAGCATTGAACAGAGGAAGATTCTCCCCGATCCGTCCCTGCTGGGAAGCGTTGCGCGGGAGCAGCACCCCGTTGGCAAAGAATACGCTTCGCGTCAAACCGCTGCAGTCCACGTTCTTCACCGAAGTGCCTCCCCACATGTAAGGGACGCCGAGGAACCCCATCGTGGTCTCCACCAGATCCTGCCGGAAGGCTTTCTCATCGGATGTCCGGGCCTTCCTGTCCTTGGCCCATTTATAGAAGACAGCCACGTCCTTCGCGGGAACATATCCCGTCTTTCCGGAAGGCAGTACCACCCCGACGAATTTCCTGGTCAGCACCACCCTGCCCTCTTCATATCCTTTGTATCGCCCGCTGGTATGTGTGACGGTCTTATACATTATCCGCACCAGGTCCCCGAGAATGAATTCAGAGACGATCCTCGACTTGAGGGAAGGTTCCTCATAGATGTGTGAGACCCCCGCGGTGCAGATGTATTTCGGAGCTTCGAGATAATCGGATATCCCCTGTTCATCCATCATCACAAGCCCCCGGGACTCCACCCAGGCGGTATATGGGTCGGGAGACTTGACCTTTACCCAGTCACCGCTCTTCTCGAGAATCTCCACTACGGTACCCATCAAGGCCTGGTCGCCAAGTTCGGCAGCGAAGTCAGGCTCCTCCCTCATGAAATTCGCCGAAAGTTCCACGACCGCACGGCCGGACTGCGCTAAGGCTCCGATGGCAGGGACCATCAGTGCCATCGATGCTATAAGGACGGATAATCTGTAATTCATCATTTTCCCCTTTGGTTTCAGATTGTAAAAATATCCACAAATCGCTACTTTTGCAATACCATGTACGACTTTCCTGAAGGCAAGAGATACAACACTTTCGCCGGCCATTATCGGCGGAAGTACGGAGAGAGGTTGCAGAAACTGGTACTCGATGCCGGTTTCACCTGCCCCAACAGGGACGGCACGGTCGGGACCGGAGGCTGCACATATTGCGACAACGCCGCCTTCCATCCGGGCTACAGCATCCCTGGAAAGTCACTTTTCCAGCAGATAGAGGAAGGAATATGGTTCCATAGGAGACGCTATCCCAAAGTCAAGCGCTATCTTGCTTATTTCCAAGCATATTCCAACACGTATGGGCCCCTTGAAAGGCTCCGCAGGCTATATGAAGAGGCGCTGTCCCATCCTGCCGTAGCCGGCCTGGTGATAGGTACCCGCCCGGACTGCATCGATGACGGGAAGCTGGATTATCTGGAACAACTGGCGAAGGACAAGGTCATCGTGGTGGAATACGGGATCGAATCATGCTACGATGCAACGCTTCGCCGGATCAACCGCGGACACGATTTCGAATGTGCTAGGCAGGCCGTCCTGAAAACTGCCGGACGGGGCATCGATGTCGGGGCGCATTTCATTCTCGGGCTTCCGGGAGAGACCCCTGGGATGATGCTGGACCAGTGCAGCATAATCTCCGGCATGCCATTGACTTCCATCAAATTCCATCAGCTCCAGATTGTAAAGGGGACAAGGATGGAAAAGGAATATGCCGCCACTCCGGAGGATTTCCTCAGACTTGGTCTAGAGGACTACCTCGACCTCGTAATCGACATCCTCGAGCGGCTCCGTCCCGACCTGTGCATAGAAAGGGTCGCCGGCGAGGTGCCTCCCCGCTTCGTGAGCGAGACACCCTGGGGGCTGATCCGGAACGACGGCATACTGAAGCTGCTCGACAGGCGGCTTGAAGAAAGGAATACATACCAAGGAATAAAATACACCAACCCATGAAACATTTATCCGCCACCCTGCTTGCAGCAGCATTGATGATGATTTCGTGCTCCTCTCCGGCCCCTTCACAGAAAGAAGACACAAGGCCGCCCCAGCAAGTCATGTTCGAGGACGGCAATTACGCCATGTTCATCCATTTCGGGCTCTACTCCAAACTCGAGGGAGTGTGGAAGGACAAGATATATTACGGAAATGCCGAATGGATAATGAATCCGGCGCAGGCGGGAATCCCCGTCGAAGAATATATGGCCGAAGCGGCGTCCTTCAACCCTTCCGGTTTCGACGCCGACGCCATCGTACAATTGGCCAAGGATGCCGGAATGAAATATATAATCATCACGGCCAAACACCATGAAGGGTTCGCCATGTTCGATACTGCCGCCAGCGATTTCGACATCGTCGATGCGACTCCGCTCAAGCGCGACCTTATGGCTGAACTGGCCGAAGCATGCCACAGGGAAGGTCTAGGAATAGGTTTCTATTATTCCCAATTCCAGGACTGGACGGCTCCGGGAGGCGGAAACGGTCCTTCCACCGACCCGTCCGGGCGTCCTGTCTCATTCGATGAATATTTCAGGACGAAGTGCGTTCCCCAGGTCGAGGAGCTGACCACGAAATACGGGGAGATAGAGCTGATCTGGTTCGATACTCCAGGATGGATGCAGCAGAGCTACTCCCAGGAGCTCGTGGACATCGTCCGAAAGAACCAGCCTTACGCCCTGGTCTCCAGCAGGGTCGGCAACGGACTCGGGGATTATGAGACCCTCGGGGACATGGAAGTTCCCGTCGCGAACCATGAAGGCCGCTGGGAAGGTATCGACGTCACCCAGGTCGGGTGGGGTTTCTCCAAATATGACAATGAATGGAAATCCCCTGATTTCATAGTCCGTACACTCGTTTCCACGATTGCCAGGGGAGGTACCTGGATGCTTAACGTAGGACCCGATTCCTCCGGTCGTATCGCAGACATGGCCGCAGCGGCTCTCCGGAAATCCGGAGAATGGGTGCACGCCCATCCGGAGGCAGTTTATGGAGCCGGACCTTCGCCGTGGGGACATGCCCTTCCATGGGGCGACGCCGTGGTCCAGGGAGACAGGATTGAACTGGTTGTATATGATTGGCCGTCAGACGGTTGCCTGTGGGTCCCCGGTCTTGTTTCCACTGTCAGGTCAGCCAGGCTTGACGGGAAGAAATTGAGTTTCAATTCGAAGGACGGCTGGTTATGCATCAAGGTCCCTGCTGCCAGGACGGAGCCCTTCGCTTCCGTCATCGAACTTGAGCTGGAGGGCCCGGTCGAGGTGGACGGCACGCTCGCAGCGGACCCGTCAGCCACGACCGTCATACCCGTAGAATTCGCCACTGCCGAAGGCTGTTCAGTGAAGAAGTCCGGATGGATGGACAAATTCGGGGAATGGAAGACAAGGAATGTAGCCCAGGACTTCACCGCAGGTTCCTCACTGACCTGGACGATGGCTTTCAAGGATCCCGGAGTATACGATATCGACCTGGAATACCTTGGCGATGAAAACGACGACTGGGTGGAATGGCATATCTCGGTGGACGGCAGGGAAGCCCTTGTCGACCAGCATGGTACCACGTCGGCATATTCCTGGTACCGAATGGGTTGGGCCAGGATAGACGCCCCCGGAATACATACGATCACGCTGTCTCCGAAGAAAGGGAACCTGACATCAGCCAGGGTCGCCGCCATGCGGATGACTCCGGTTGACCTTTAGCCCTCCGGTATCAATTGTCAGCTGCCAGCAGGACGATGATCCGGTCGATTATCGGATCGACCCTGCTCACGGGCACGATGAAATTGTTGGCCATTATCGAGAAGATGATGGCATCTGACCTGGAACCTTCAGAGGGTTCTATGTAGCCGCTGAAGCAGCGTACACCCCCCATTGACCCGCTCTTCAGATGCACCCTTGACTTCAGGGCCGCTTTCTCGCCGTTGAGCCTTGTCTCATAGTGCCTGCCACCGGGCTGCCCGAGGGTCTCGATATAATCTCCGAACACCGGACTGTCCATCATCGCGGAAAGGAAACGGACGAAGAACGCGGGAGACACGAAATTGTATCTGGACAGTCCGCTCCCGTCATCGATCCTCACACCGGAAGGATCAGCTCCCATCCTCTTGAGGACTTCGCTGACCGCCACATTGCACGAATCCGCAGCAGCTGAATGATGGAGCCTTCGGCCAAGGATCCTGTACATCGTCTCCGCGTAGAAATTATCGCTTTCGAGCAGTGTTTCCCGGGCGATCCTCTTCAATGTCGGGGAATATGTGGTCCCGATCATCTTCAAGTCATCAACCTTTGAAGCATACGGTCCCTGCTCGGTGGAGGACAGGTTCGACCTGATTCGGCCCAGACGGACATCGGCGACTCCCCTGGTCACCTCAACGCCTTTGGAGCGGAGATATTCGCTGAAATAATAGGCGCACGTATATGCCCCGAACTTGTTGGAAAACTCTTCTGTCTTGGCCTTGCGGTCGATGGCGAAGGAACCCCGTACCTCGGCATAAGGAAGGAATTCCGAGGTGAACATGTAAAGCTGGTCGCCTGTTCCCGCCTTCCCGGTCCTGCATGTGTACCTGTAGTTCATCCACGGGAGTGATGGATATGATACCACTAACGACACGGGTGATCCCACGGTAGCACCGGCAGTCACCTTCATGTCCTGTGCATTCTCATAGAAACAAAGGCCGTCACCTCCGGTTCCATATGCAGTCCCGACATCTTGATAGGACCATGTGTCCCTCTCTATCGGCCCGTCGAAATACCTGCCGTCGCCGATCACCATCCCGTTGATTCTCTTTATCCCGGCCTTGTCGAGGAAACCTTTCCACTGGGAGAAGAGCCTGTCCTTGGAGAGGGCGATGGAATCCTTGGACGCAATCGTGGGGTCGCCGCCGCCGACGATATAGAGATCCCCCTCCAGGACTCCTTCCTTTATGGTTCCGGTATAGCCTATCCTGGTCTGGAACTTGAAATCCGGGCCCAGCTGGTGCATGGCAGCACCTGCCGTAACCAGCTTCATGGTAGATGCCGGGATCAGACGGGTACCGCAGTTCCAGGAAGCGACAGTGTCACCGCCTTCTGTCATGGCCAGCACGCCAAAGGATGCATTCTTGAGGATATCATTCCCTGAAGCCAGCTCTATGTATCTCTGGGCCTTGCTCTTGGACGCCTGTTTCTTGACCGCCGGGACCTGGGCGGAGGCAGTGGCAAGGGATATGGCCGCGACCGAAGCGGCCAGAATCAATTTGAGGGTTCTCATATTCACAAATTTAGCAAAAAACGCTAACTTTGGATTCGATAACATTCACAATGGATATGAAAAAGTGCGTTCTCGTGTCCGGCGGTGCCGGATTCATAGGCAGCCATGTTACGGTCGAACTGATCGAGGCCGGCTACGACGTGATCGTGGCCGACAATATGTCAAACTGCGACATGACCTGCTTCGAAGGAGTAAAGAAGATAACCGGGAGGGACGACATACCCTTCATCAAGATGGACTTCTGCGATCCGGTGGCCACGGAACTCCTGTTCACTACGCATGCAATCGATGCCGTCATCCATTTCGCAGGCTTCAAGGCTGTCGGAGAATCAGTGGCGGAACCGCTGAAGTACTACAGGAACAACCTGGAATCCTTCATCAACGTCATCGAGAGCGCAAAGGCGCACGGATGCGGGAACATCCTCTTCTCCTCATCAGCCACGGTCTACGGCGAGCCCGAAAAACTTCCGGTCACCGAAGAGACCCCCAGGCAGCCCGCCACCTCACCCTATGGCAATACAAAGCAGATGTGCGAGGACATACTTCGCGACAGCGTCAAGGCATATCCCGAGGTAAGAGGCATCGCTTTGAGATATTTCAACCCCATAGGCGCACATCCTTCAGCCCTGATCGGCGAATTGCCCCGCGGAGTTCCCAACAACCTGGTTCCGTTCATCACCCAGACTGCCGTCGGCAAAAGGGAGTGCCTGTCAGTTTTCGGCGACGACTATCCTACCCCGGACGGCACCTGCCAGAGGGACTTCATCGACATCGTGGACCTGGCCAAGGCACACGTATTCGCCGTTCGCAGGATGCTGGACGGAAAGATGAAGAAGGAATATGAAATCTTCAACGTCGGCACCGGAAAGCCTCTTTCCGTTATGGAGCTCATCAACGGATTCGAGAAGGCCAACGGCTTGAAACTCAACTACAGGATAGCTCCCCGCAGGGCAGGTGACGTGACTGCCATCTGGGCAGACCCGACCCTTGCGAACGAGGACCTGGGATGGAAGGCCGAACGCGACATCGAGGACACCCTCGCAGCCGCGTGGGCCTGGGAGAAACATCTGGCCGGAAAAGACTAGATCCAGCCTTTCTTCAGCAACACTTCTGCAATCTGGACGGCGTTCGTAGCGGCGCCCTTGCGGATGTTGTCGCTCACGCACCAGAAATTGAGTCCGTACTTGACGGAAGGATCCCTGCGGAGACGCCCGACAAACACATCGTCCTTGCCGAGGGAATAGAGCGGCATGGGATAGACGAACTCGTCCGGGTTGTCCTGGATCGTGACGCCCTCGGTCCTTGACCAGATCCCGCGAACTTCCTCCAGGGTGAAATCCTTCTCGAACTCGAGGTTGATCGACTCTGAATGACCGCCGAGCACGGGCACGCGCGCTGTCGTAGGGCTTACACCTATCGAATCGTCCCTCAGGATCTTATGTGTCTCATTCACCATCTTCATCTCTTCCTTTGTGTAGCCGTTGTCAAGGAAATCGTCGATATGGGGAATGACGTTCTGGTCGATGGGATAGTGATAGAATGCCGGGTATTCACCCCACTTGCCTCCTTCCCTCTCGGTCTGCATCTGTTTCATAGCAGGGGTGCCGGAGCCAGTGACGCTCTGATAGGTGGAGACGACGATCCTCTTTATCGTGTACTTCTTGTGGAGGGGAGCCAGCGGAAGAAGCATCTGGATCGTTGAACAGTTGGGATTCGCGATGATGAAATCATCTTCAGTCAGGACATCCGCATTGATCTCGGGGACGACAAGCTTCTTGGTGGGGTCCATCCTCCAGCAGGATGAATTGTCCACCACCCGGCATCCGACCTCGGCAAACTTCGGAGCCCATTCCTTGGAGATGTCCGCACCTGCGGAGAACAGAGCGAGGTCAGGTTTCATTGCCACCGCATCCTCCGCCGTGACCACGGGATATTCTTTCCCCCTGAAGGAGATGAGTTTTCCTGCCGACCGTCCGGACGCCACCGGAATGAATTCATCTACCGGAAAATTCCTCTCTTCGAGGACTTCGACCATCCTGGTTCCTACCAGACCGGTCACACCTACTACTGCTACTTTCATATTCGTTCGTTTTATAATTATGATTTGTCAATCAAAAAAAGGAGGACCGTTCAGCCCTCCCTATGATAACGGTCGATCCAGGCGAGAGCTTATTCAGCCTTGCCTGCTTTCTTGACGATCTCGCTGAGTTTGGCGTAAAGTCCGTCGGTCTTCTCGAGGAGTTCCTTGCGGACGGATGCATAATATGCTCCCTTGGCGCCTTCTGGCTTGACGTTCACCTTGTCCTTCAGGTCATTGTACAGATTGACGGCTTCGTCAAGGAGTCCACCGAGGGCCTCGTCGTCAGCCTTGCTGTTGACAGAACTGAAAAGCGAGCAATCGTCGATGAATGCACCGATCACGTACTCAATGTCCTTTTTGATGTCACGAAGATTCATAACTTTCTCATTTTATTCGCTACAAAGATAGCATTTTTATTTGAATTAACGCAACTCCCTCAGGACCTCGGCAATCGCTGCGTCGAGCTGGGGGTCCTTACCTTCGAGGCGGTCCTTGAAGGTGTTCCTGACATAGATATCCGGTTTGACTCCGGTGTTCTCCAGGTCGGATCCGTCAATGACACTGTAGCAGCCCCAGGCCGGCATACGGCAGGTGGAGCCGTCCAGCAGCCGGACCGAAGAGGTGAAGATGATCCAGCGGTAGGTTTCCGTGCCGACCAGTTTCGCGATACCGAGAGTCTTTATTCCGTTGGAAGTCACCTCGGCATCGGAGAGGCTGTGCTCATTGACGAGTACCACGATAGGTCTGTCTCCAGGAGTGACATTGGGATGACTCGTCCTCGGGAAGTCACGGTACGCCCATTCGAAATGAGACTGGCCCCTGAGGAAATCGATGACTTCCTTGTGGACGTTGCCTCCGTTGTTGTATCGCAGGTCGAGTATAAGGGCATCCTTGTCATACACTTCGGTATGCATCTTCCGGAGGAATGATTCAAGGTCCTCCGCTCCCATCGCCCTCATATGGATATATCCGACCTTTCCTCCGGTCTTTTCCGAAACGATGCCGGCACGCTGCTCCTCCCACTCCTTGTATTCGAGGGTCTTGACAGCCATGGAAGACACGGTGTGGACTTTGGTGTCGATTTCCTTTCCGCCACGGCTGAAAGTGAGCTTCATCTCATCCATAGGCACGGCACCTGAGAAGTATTTCTCACGGTTCACGGCCTTGTCCACCCTCACCCCGTTCACTGCGACGAGTTCATCACCTTTCTTGACATCGATTCCGAACCTGTCGGCCGGGGAATCCGCAAGGACTCCAGATACCTTGTACGGCGAGGCATTGTCAAAGAGGATTCCGGTATTGTAAGTACGTATACGGGTTTCACGTTTTTCCTCGGAACCATTGGATGTGAATCCCAGATGGGAAGAATTCAACTCTCCCAAAAGGTCGGTGATAAGGGTACGCAGATTTGCACGTGTCCTTACATAAGGAAGGAGGGATGCATAGTAATCCCTGACGGCGGGCCAGTCAGCACCATGGAAATTCACATCATAGTAATTCTGCTCCAGCACTCCCCAGGTCTCATAGAACATCTGCCGGAATTCATCGTCCAGCACCACCTCCACATCTTTCTTGACCTCGGTCTTGGCAGCAGATGCTGCAGCAGGATCAACTTTGAATATAGCCCCTGAAGACAGGCAGTACAGCGCATCCTTGCAACTTAAGAACAAGCCTCCGTTCAGATCCTTGACCTGCTTAGGCTTCGCCTCAGGGTTGGAAATCTCAAGTGAAAATACTCCGGGAGCCCCCGATCCCATCGAACGGTATAGCAGGTAGTCCTTGCCTTTGGTTGAATAAATGTATGGACTCCCCTGTGACCCGTCACGCTCCACACGGGTCATCCTTTCGTGTATATCCTTGAAATCGATGACGACCGTCGAATCCTTCTTCGGCTTGTCCTTCTTGTCCTTGAACAAGTCCTCTACATTTTCAGACTTGAAAGGCGTGTCATATTTCCGGAGAGGAAGTTTGTAAAGCGATGGTCTGGCACCCCGTGGGAATGACGTGGAAGTGAGGTTGGCCAGGAGGTACATGTATTTCCCGTCAGGAGTGAATACGGGACTCTGCTCCATTGAAGCGGAATGGGTGAAATTCCGAAGGCTTTTGTCCTTGAGGTTGTACAGGAAGATGTCGGACTCGAACATGTGCATCGCATCGAAAGCCAGCCAGTTGCCGTCGTTCGAAAAAGAGAGTCTGTACCCTTCGAAAGACCAGAACTCAGCCTCGGCCACTTTCACCACGGTTCCTGCCTTCATGTCGAGAAGCATCACGGCACGGTCTCCATCGATAAATGCCATCTTTTCGCGTTTCGGGTCTGACTCAAGGCACTTGGTATTGTTCTCGGAAATGAAAACGGGGGATTCTCCGGCACTTCCGTCAGCAGGAATCTTATAGAGGTTAGTCCAACCTTTGTCCGTCCTGGTGAAATAAACTGTCCTGCTGTCATCGCCCCAGACCACTTCATACACCCTCTCGTCCGACGGCGTGGCAAGTTTCTGGAGGTACTTGCATTTCGTATCGGAGATATACAGGCCTCCGCGGATGACAAGGGCGAACTTCTTACCGTCGGGAGAGACATCCGCAGATGTGGGAGTCTGTCCCTCAAAAGCCCTGCGGACCTCGACATCTCCGGAAGCAACCTGAATCTGCGGCACCGACACCTTGCCCGAAGAAGGATCCAGGACGTGGATCTCATAGTCCTTCAGGAACACTATGGCCGATCCTCCGAACGCGATGGAGGGGTACTGGACGGACCTGTCGAAGGTGGTGAGTTGCTGAGGTTTCCCTCCCTTCACATACTTGACTATGTTGGATTCCTTGTTAAGTTCATCACTGACATAGTAAATGTTGCCGTCCTTGTCCGCCATCGGCCACTGGTCCTTTCCGATATAGTCGGTAAGCTCGGTGTATGACTTGCTGCGGGGGTTCCAGCTCTTGATATTCGGATTATGGTCGCCCACATAGCGTTTCCTGGTCGGAAAACTGATGCTTTCCATCGACTCGTTGAAAAGGAACTCTCCGGTCTTGGGATTCTCCACAAGGTTGACTACGGTGTTGAAATACCCGTCAAACATCAGTCTCGGAGTACCCCCTGTGACGGCCACCTTGAAGGTGGTCTTACGGGCACTGGCCCGGGTGGACTCGAAATAAATCCAGTCAGACTTGGGAGACCATCCTACAGGCGTGTCAGCCGCTTCGTGGAACGTAAGCTGGATGGCCTGTCCTCCGGCGACGGGAACGACATAGACATCGCTGTTGCCCTGGATATCCGAACTAAAGGCCAGCCATCTGCCGTCCGGTGAAACGACGGGCGAATCCTGCACTCCCGGCATGGTGATAACGGCAGTGGCCTGTCCACCCCCGACAGGGACTGAATAGATATCCCCGTCATAGCTGAAATAAATCTGCTTCCCGTCCGGGGACAGTGACGGGTGGGATGCGAAACGTATGTTATCTGCATACGAAGCAACAAAGGCAGCCACAAGAGTGGCTGCCATAAGGATAAACTTCTTGATCATAATCCCGTATTATAGACTAGAGCATTCTGACTATCTGATCGAGGGGCTTGCGTACGGAGTGGTACTCCGTAGGCTTTCCCTCGACATCTTTCGGATAGCCGATGGCCAGAAGGGCATAGACCCCGTGTTCACGAGTCTCAGGCAGGGCTTCCCTGACCTTGCGGGGATCGAAATCCCATATCCACATATTCGCAAGACCCATGTCCGTTGCAGTAAGCATCAGGTGGGTAAGGACGATGGCCGCATCGGTCTTCGCCGCGTTCACACCGTCCGTCTCACGGATCCAGGCCTCTTCGTTACGGCAGCCGACGATGAGGACAACAGGGGCCCCGTAGCAGGGATGGACCGTATGCAAGCGGGCCAGTGCCTCTTCACTCCGAACGACCCAGATACGGGTAGGCTGCAGGTTCTTGGCCGAAGGGGCCAGGCGGCCGGCTTCGAGAATCATGTTCAGCTTGGTATCGGAAACCGGATATTTGTCAAAGGAGTGGCATGAATAGCGGCTCTCCAGGATGCGCATGAACGCATCGGATCCATACTGGTACTTCGTGATCTTCTGGTCTACGTCGGAGAAAGCGGCGCGATTCATGATCTTGCCGATATTGCTTAAGCGGCTTAGGAAATTCTTCTTCATCTTAAGTATCGATTAGTTTAAACACCCATGAAAGCCTTCACAAGGAAGTATACCAGAGGCACGGTGATGATGAACACTCCGATTATATCGAGAAGGACACCTGCCTTGATCATCTTCGTGATCGGTATGTAACCAGAAGAGTAAGTGATGGCATTCGGAGGAGTCGAGACCGGAAGCATGAATGCGAGCGACGTACACAGAGCCATGACTACGCACACGGGAACCGGACTGAAGCCAAGGGATACGGCCGTCGCAATGGCGATCGGGCCCATCAGGTTGGCAACGGCAGTGTTGGAGGTAAGCTCCGAGAGAAGCAGGGCCGTAACTGCGAACAGGGTGAGGAACAGGTACTCTGACGGATGACCGCCAAGTGCGCTGGTCAGGGATTCGCCGATCCATTTCGACAGACCGGTGGAGAATACCATTCCGCCGATTGCCAGACCGCCGCCGAAGAGCAGCAGGGTACCCCAGTCGATACCGGCGACTCCGTCTTTCCACTTCAGGGTCATCTCACCCTTCTTGAGGTTGGTCGGCATGATGAACAGCAGCAGGCCACCTACCATGGCGGCGATCGCCTCAGGGAAATGCTTGTTGTAGTTCTTCAGCAGATCGGCATCGATTGCATCGGGGGAAATGCTCTGGATGGCATTGAGAATGCCGGGGAATACCCAGAGTACGACGGCCACGATGAAAGCGATGAGGGTGTTCTTCTGGGCGCGGGTCCATTTGCCCAAGCCCCTCTTATGTTCCTGGATGAACTCCTGTGCGCCGTCGATATGCTTGACGTCGGCAGGGAACATCTTCTGGAGTACGAAGTAAGTGACTACGAAATAAAGGACCATTGCTATGAAGCCCCAGACCATCCAGTTGAAGAACGTGATCTGCGGAGCCTCCGGAGCCAGCTCCCTGAGGAAACCTATCATGATGATGTTCGGAGGGGTGCCGATAGGAGTGAGGACACCTCCGATGGAACATGCATATGCAGTCATCAGCATAAGGCCGGTGGCATATTTGTAGCTCCTGAGGTCGATCTCCTTTCCATTTGCGGCCATCATCTCGCGGATTGCCTCAAGCAGTCCGAGGGCGATGGGGAACATCATGGCTGCGGTAGCGGTGTTGCTTATCCATCCGGAGCAGAGCATACACGCCAGACCGATGGCCAGGAAGATCCTGCGCGGCGAGTCGCCCACCCATTTCATGGACATGATGCCATAGGCGATACGTTTGTCAAGTCCGTTGACCATCATTCCCTTTGCGATCAGGAAACCACCCATGAACAGGAAGATCATCGGGTTGGCAAATGCCTTGAATGCATCGGCCGCCGGAGCGACTCCGAATATGACGCAGAGCGTCGGACCGATCAGGGACGTTACGGGAATGGGAACAGGTTCGCAAATCCACCAGAAAGCCACGAAGGTCACGATTGCAAGAAGCTTGTGAGCCTCGGGAGACAGTCCTGAAATGGGAAGTAGATAAACCAGCAGGGCGCAGATGGGCCCAAAAATCGCTCCAAAAATGTGTCTTTTGCGGTCAAAAGATGATTCTTGTGCCGGTTGAGGTTTCATAACGAAAACTTTATTTGTTTTACTTAGTAGGTAATAACGTAATCGCGGTTTTTCAAATATAAAAAAATTGAGCCAAGCCACCAAATTATTTTATCCACAGCGATAAAGACCGGCCGGTCACGCCGTCCCTCAAAGGAACAGGCGATCTTTTCTGACAACGTTATCAAGGAGTCTGCCGGGAATAACATGCTTGACAGCATCGATGACTGCGTTCAGTTTGGCTTCATGGATGTAATCGGAACGGACGACGAGGGAAATGGTACGGCGCGGTACCGGGTCCACGATAGGACGCAAGCACCTCTGCTGGCTGAACAGGATTAGTTCCGTATGCGTCTCGGGGATAATCGTCAGTCCTCCGTTGTAATTCACGACCTGTATCAGGATACCGACTCGTCCCCCTTCGAAGAACCGGTCATATGTGACGTTGCCATCCTTGATATCCGAGAAATCCAGTTGCCGCAGTCCGTCACGGATAATCCAGACCGGCTGCCCGAATATGTCTTCCCTCCTGATGTTCTCCTGTGAATATGCCGGATTGTCCGGAGAAACGTAAGCCAGGAAACTTTCGTGGTAAAGCGGAATCTCCAGCAAGTCCGCATCCTCCACGGGACCGGTCAGGATGCCCATGTCCACTTCGGCCCTCTTGAGCTTTTCCTTGATCGTACCGGTCAGCATCTCCTCCATCTGCAATGAGATCGCCGGATACCTGTCCCCGAAATACTTGAAGAGCCCCGGTATCAGGACCGGAGAGACCGTGGAGATAAGAGCGATCATGAGGGAGCCGGAAAGGGCTTCTTTCTCCGTCCTGGTCATCTCGGAGATTTGCCCGACATTGTACAGTACGACTTTCGCCTGGTCGATTATCTTACGTCCGATTGCGGTTGGCTCCACAGGGTGCGCATCACGGTCGAATATCCTTACATCCAACTCATCTTCCATCTTTTTAACCATCAGGCTCAAGGTTGACTGTGTGAGTCCGCATGCTTCGGCTGCTTTCCCGAAATGCCTGTAATCGTCTATGGCAACGATATATCTGAGTTGCTGGAGTGTCATGATTCTTACTTTGATTGATATTATCAATGCAAAAATAAATAAAATTGTATTGATAAATGAATATCGTAGGAATACCTTTGCAACGTCAGTCAAAGGAAGATATGAACTGGAAGATCATAACCTGGTATATCGGCATCTCGCTGCTGTTCGTAGCAGTTCTCATGACCATATCCGGGATCGTAGCCATATTCACTCCTGATGATGACAGCTGGATTCCGCTTCTGTATTCTGCATTACTCACCGGCACAGTAGGTTCATATCCACTGATATTCATAAGAAGAGGGTATCACCGGCTGTCTTTCCGGGAGGGGAACGGAATCGTCGTGGGGGCCTGGACCATGGCTTGCCTGTTCGGGACATTCCCCTTCCTGTTCTATGGCGGAGAGTTTACGCCTGTAAATGCCATATTCGAGAGTGTCTCCGGATTCACGACCACCGGAGCCTCCATCCTGAATGACATAGAAGCACTTCCGCCTGGGCTCCAGTTCTGGCGCATTTCTACGGCCTGGGTAGGAGGTGTCGGAATCGTCACCTTGTTTTCGATCATGACCAGGGGAGATGACAAGTCAACACTGGCAGGTGCGGAAATCTCCCGCATGGCCAAGGAACCCTTCGCCGACGAGAGGAACAGCAGTTTTGCGAACCGGATGCTGCTGACCTATATTGCCCTGACACTGTTTTGCTTTTTCTCCTTGAGACTTACAGGCCTTGGATGGTTCGACGCTGCGACCAACGCAATGTCGGCCTGCAGTACCTGCGGATTCTGCATCCGGAACAGCAGCATCGCCTTTTACGACAACCCGGCGGCCGAAACGGTCCTGACCTTTACGATGCTGGCAGCAGGAGTCCATTTCGGGATACTGTTCCTTGCGTTTCTCAAGAGGAAGCCCAAATACATCTGGAAATCCGAGACCATCAAGGTCTTCCTGTCCCTTGTCTGCCTGGCCACCGCCATCGTTACGGTCGACCTGATGTACAAAGGTGGTTACCCTTCGTTCTGGGATGCATTGAGGGATGCATCCTTCCAGGTCGCCTCGATATCGACCACCACGGGATTCGCTACGCAGGACACCACCCTGTGGCCCCCGCTCAGCATGTCCGTACTGATCATCTGCTCACTGATCTGCGGCTGTTCCGGTTCCACATCGGGAGGGATCAAGATAGACCGGGCCATCCTTGCGGCCAAAGGAATGTACAGGAGAGTCGGCCTCACGGTTAAACCCAACAGGATCCGTATGGTACGCATAGACGGCAGGGTACGCCCGGAAGGTCAGGTGACCGATGCTTTCGGTTATATATTCTGCTATTTGTTCATAGTGGTAGTTTTCGCGGCTGTCAACATTGCCTGCGGGCAGGATTTCATCACCGGTGTCACGGCATCCGTGGCCTGCATCGGCAATGTCGGCCCCGGCTTCGGCGACGTCGGTTCGATGGCCAATTATTCAGATTTCCCAACTATCCTCAAAAGTACCGGGATGATAGAAATGCTGGTCGGCCGCCTTGAGATCTTCCCGATCCTGTATCTGGTCCGGTCGATCCGGGTCAGATGATTTCACCTGTCATCCACCCACAGTGAGTCGGCCCTGTCAGTGTACAGGATTCCATCGAGATGGTCGGTTTCGTGCTGGAAGATCACAGCGGTAAACCCTTCGACCGTATCGCGTACCGTCCTGAGCGTCAAGGGATCCTTGTAGGAAACCACCACGACAGAATAGCGGGGAACTGAGCCCCTCTCCCCCGGTACCGAAAGGCAGCCCTCCTGGCCGGAGACGATATCCCCGGAAAAAGATTCGATCCTTACATTGGGATATACCTCGAAAGGTTCCCCTTCCTTGTCGAATCTCTGGACAGCGATTATCCTTCGGGCCAGGCCTACCTGCGGACCGGCAATTCCCACTCCGTCCTGGGAGGGATCCGTCACGGTCGAAACCATCTTTCCGGCAAGTTCCCGGAAAGCCCGGGACTTCAGGTCCCTGTCCGAAAAATCGATGCTTTCTCCGCGGAGGAAAAGGGAATCCTCCCGGTTGTCCACGGTCAGTACCCTCATCACCTGCCCCTGGCCGGATATGACTGCCTTTTCCTGCTTCGTCAGGCCTCCCTTGGTGCATCCTGCCAGGATTATCACCATAGGGATGATTATTCTAATGATCCTCATTGGTTTCCGCTTTGAAATAATGCCCTCACAAGGGCTGGTACATCAGGGACTTTCACGACTTCGACCCCCTTGGAGCCGTTTTCAATCGATGTGAAAGAGGACAGGAATATCTTCCTGAAGCCAAGCCTGGCCGCTTCGGAAATCCTGCGGTCAGCCTGCGCTACGGGACGGATTTCTCCGCTGAGACCTATCTCTCCGGCAAAGCAGAAGTCGGCCGGTACCGGAAAATCGAAGTTCGAGGACAGTACTGCCGCCACGACCGCCATGTCACAGGCCGGATCGTTGATCCTCAAGCCTCCGGCCATGTTCAGGAACACGTCCTTCTGGGCCAGTTTGAAACCGGCACGCCGTTCGAGCACGGCCAGCAGCATATTCAGACGCCTTGTGTCGAAACCGGTCGCCGAACGCTGGGCTGTACCGTATACTGCCGAACTGACCAGGGCCTGCACCTCAAAAAGGAAGGGCCTGGCACCGTCGAGCATAACCGCCACGGCCGTACCGCTTAGACCGGCTTCATGCATGGGAATGAGCAGTTCAGAAGGATTCGCGACCTGCCTGAGTCCCTTGCCGGTCATCTCGAAGACAGCCAGTTCGGAAGTCGAACCGAAACGGTTCTTGATGCTTCTGAGGATCCTGTATGCCCCCCTGTTCTCACCTTCGAACTGCAGGACGACATCCACTATATGTTCCAGGATCTTCGGGCCTGCGATCGATCCTTCCTTGGTTATGTGGCCGATCAGGATGACAGGGATGCCGCTTTCCTTGGCGAAACGGAGCAGGATGGCCGCGACCTCCTTGATCTGGGAAACCGATCCAGGAGTAGAGTCCACGGTTTCTGTGTACATGGTCTGGACCGAATCCACGATCATCAGGTCGGGCATCTCCTCTTCCGCCTCCGCCAGTACGTTTTCTATGAGGGTTTCACTGAATATCCGGCAGTTGGAGGCATCTCCACCGAGCCGGTCGGCGCGCATCTTGACCTGCCTCTCACTTTCCTCTCCGGTGACATACAAAGTCTTCAGCGAAGGGCAGCCCAGGGGAATCTGGAGCGACAAGGTCGACTTCCCTATTCCGGGTTCACCGCCTATCAGCACCAGCGAACCTTCGACGATTCCGCCTCCGAGGATCCTGTCGACCTCTTCGTTGTTCAGCGACTTCCTCGCTTCCGAAGAGGAATCAATCTCGGACAGTTTCTTCGGCTTGCGGCCCTCGCCGGGCACGTTTCCAAGCCCCTTCCGTCTTGAGGCCGAACCTTTACCGGTCCCTGAGCCTGTCGAAGGGTTCGAAGGGATCTTCTGCTCCGTCATCGTATTCCACTCCCCGCAGGCAGGGCAGCGCCCCATCCATTTGGAGTACTCATTGCCGCAATTGGTGCAGAACCAGACTGTCTTCTCTTTCATAGCATCATTGTATTGTATTCCAAGGCAATTCACATTTCTCAAGGTCATGGACCTTGCCGTCGTCAATGTGGAAACGGAGGGCCATCCGGGGTACGTCACGCGACCCCTGGTAACCGCAGGCACCGGGATTCATGAACAGGAAGCCCTGCCTGTCGTCCCTGAACACCTGCGGGATGTGCGTGTGCCCGCAGATGAATATGTCGGGACGGACCAAGTCCAGCAGGTCCTTCGCAAAGACGTCGTACAACGGTTTCCTGGTGTCGTAGGCCCAGTAGCTGCCGCGGCGCAGGCCGATGTGGGTCATCAGCACCCTTACTCCCTCGCATTCGAATCTCTGGTAACGGGGATATACCTGCCTGACATCCTGGCCGTCGCAGTTGCCGTACACACCTACCATTGGCTTGAACGCTTCGATTTGGGCGGCACACGCGAGGGTCCCGAAATCACCGGCGTGCCAGATCCGGTCCACCGGTTCGAGGAACTTCCTCACATCCGGGGCGAAAACCCCGTGAGTATCTGAAATCAGGCCTATGAACATCCTCTCAAAGCTTAATTATGATATTCTTCTTGTATAGTACGTAAAGCAGGCAGAAAATCACCGTCGTGAAAAGGAGCGCATAAAGCAGGGACATATATTCATTCGCCCCGAAGGTGGCGCTTGGAGCGAATCCCACAAATCCATAGCTCTTGGCGATCACCCCCGAGAGGACGAAAGCCATAAGGGGATTCAGGCCAAGCACCTTGAACGGGAAGAAAGGTCTCCGTATTCCTTTCATGTCAACGACATACATCAGGAAAGCCAGGGAAATCATCGCCCAGCCGCCTGCATAGAAAACGTAAGAGGCTGACCACAGGGGCTTGCTGATCGGTATCCAGATGCTCAGGACCATAGCCAGGGCCAGGCAGAGGCAGCCGTATACGAAGGTCCTGACCGAGACCCTGTCCGGGGAGTTCTTGATCCTGGTAACCTCGACCCCTTCGACAAGTTCAGGGACCGTGCCCGGTTGGTGAGCCTGCCGAACCGCGGCGGCCATACGGTCGCGCGAACGGATTATCATCGAGCCGATAAGGTAACCCAGGAGGCAGGTACAGGCACCCGTCAATGAACCGAGAAGCCCCTCGGGATCGAAGTTGGTGCCATCGTAGCCGTGATAGCAATGGTCACCACCGATGAGCCACTCATCGATCCGCATCGAGACATTACCTTCCAGGGTGAAAGCCCCGGGATCCCTGCCGAAAGCCAGCAGGATGCCAGTATGGACGATGCAAAGCGTGGCGATCGCAGCCATTATCCTTCCCGGTTTCTTCAGCCACAGGGCGATGCATCCGCCGATGGCGTATGCGATACCGATGCGCTGCAGTACTCCGAATATCCTCTTGTGCTGTAACCAGTTAATATAGTTCTGCCCGAAGCTCCAGGTCCCGTCGTGGACGGTGACAGGAAAGAAGGGATACAGGTTCAGCGCAAGGCCGACAAGGAAGATCAGCGCTCCCCTCTTCAGAACCTTGAGGTAGGCTTTATAATCGACCGTATCATACTTGCTGAATGAAAAAGCCATGGCGCATCCCATGCAGAAGATAAAGAAGGGATATACCAGATCCGTAGGTGTACAGCCAGTCCAGCCGGCGTGGCGGAGGGGCGGAAAGACCTTCGCCCAGGTGCCCGGGTTGTTGACTATGCACATGAACGCGATCGTGATACCCCTTAGGATGTCCAAGGAAAGATAGCGCTTTTTCATATTCACAAATATAATCTTTTTGAGCCAATTTGGTATCTTTGTGAATATGGAGATATTCTACGCGAAAGAGGTGGCCGGAAAGACGGTTTTCCTCGACCAGGAAGAGAGCGCACACTGCATCCGGGTACTGAGGCACAGGGCCGGGGACGAGATCACTGTCGTCGACGGACTGGGCACGATGATGAGATGCCGGCTGACCGACGATTCTCCCAGGAACGCCGAAGCGGAGGTCCTTGAACGGACGGACGGCTGGGGAGGGCATCCGTATTCCCTGACCATGGCGGTCTGTCCTACGAAGAACAACGACCGTTTCGAGTGGTTCGTGGAGAAGGCGACCGAAGTCGGGGTCGATGCTGTCGTCCCCGTAATCGGGGACCGGTCGGAGCGGAAGGTGTTCAAAACCGAGCGCTCCCGCAAGATAGCCTTGTCAGCGATGAAGCAGAGCCTCAAGGCGCAGCTCCCCGGGATCTGCGAGCCAGTATCCGTCAAGGATTTCATCACCGGATCGCAGTCGGCACTGAAATTGATATGTTACTGCTTCGAGGGAGAGACGCAGAGGAGGTCGATAGAGGATGTTTTAAGGGAAGTTCCCGAAGGTACTGATATTACGGTCATGATCGGCCCCGAGGGGGACTTTTCACCGGAAGAGGCTGTCCTTGCAGTGGAAAACGGTTTCATACCGGTCCACCTGGGGCCGTCCCGCCTCCGTACTGAAACAGCCGCCGTCACTGCCGCAACTGCAGTCTATCTTCATTTCATCAAGTAAAGGAATATGTTCAAGAAAGATATCGAAAAAGTGCTGAACGAAGCGCTTGCCGTGATCCGGGACGGCGGAGTGATCCTTTACCCCACCGACACTGTCTGGGGCCTCGGCTGTGACGCCACCAATCCCGAAGCAGTCGCCAGGATCTATGGGATAAAACACAGGGACGACAGCAAATCACTTGTGCTGCTGGCCTGCGACCTGGACCAGGTCGCCAGGTATGTCAAGGAGATACCTCCGATGGCCGTCGACCTGGTTGAAGTCAATGACCAGCCGATGACCATCATCTATCCGGGCGCGGTCACATATCCTTCCCCGGACGAGGGAGAAGCCCCAAAGGCGGACAAGTACCATCTGGCCTGCAACGCCGTGGCGGCCGACGGAACCGTAGGGATCAGGATTCCGATGATGGATTTCTGCAAGCAGCTGGCCTGGAAGTTCGGACGGCCCGTAGTCTCAACTTCGGCTAACATCTCCGGGAAACCGTCTCCTGCGAAATTCAAGGATATCCCGGAAGAGATAACCGGTGCAGTGGACTACATCGTCGACCCCCGTCTCGAAGCCGGAGCCACCGGCAAGGCCTCCCAGATAATCAAGATCGGCCTCCGCGGCGAAGTGGAGATAATCAGGGCATAACACGGAAGCTGGATTGGAATGACTCTCCGGGACCGAATCTGCGTCATCTGGAATTACGGGAAAGCACTCTTCCTTGTGGGCGGTGTATTCAATGCGCTATGCACGTTCTTTCTCGCAAGGTCTTTTTCATACACCGGTCTAGTCGATTCCTTTATCCTGAAGGCGGTCGTTACCGTGCTTTCCATTATCCTGGTCAGTCAGTTCCAGGCCCGTGACTCCATATTCTTCTACATCAACCTCGGGTATTCCAGACGGAAACTGCTTGCATGCGTCCTCGTGACCGATTTCATAATCCTTGCGGTCCTTCTCACCATCGTCCTGCTGCTCAATGGATAAGCACAGCCTCATAGTCGACAGCGTGGCAGTCCGTTTCGGGGAGAAAACCGTCCTGAGCGGAGGTTACATCACGTCCTCCACTGGTGTGGTAACCGGCCTGCTGGGAAGGAACGGCGCCGGAAAGTCCTGCATGTTCCGTGCACTGATGGGCGGACTGAAGGCTGAATATGTGATGGTCAGCATCGACGGGGAACCGGTAAACCTGAAGTCGATCGGCAGGTTGGTAAAATATCTCCCGCAGAGCAGGCTGATTCCGGAAGGGATGAGGCTTCACCGTGCCTTCGAACTCTACGGAGTGAATTATTGGGCTTTCGTAAACCGCATTCCAAAGTATTCACGGTTCCACGATTCCTACATATGGGAGCTCTCCGGCGGAGAGGCCAGACTCGCAGAGTTGTATCTCATCCTGATGAGCAACGGCTTGTTCCATATCCTGGACGAACCTTTCTCACTCATCGACCCCGTGAACATCGAGGCAGTCAAGGGGCTTATCCGTGAACGGAGTCAGGACCACGGGATCATAGTCACTGACCACGACTTCGATTCCATATCGTCCGTAAGCGACAACCTTTTCGTCATCTCCGAAGGCTGCACCTCACCCGTCAGAAGCCGCGAAGACCTCATCCGGCACGGCTACCTGAAGGCATAGTATCTTTCACCTTGGTTCAAGTCCCCTCTACCCCCAGTCATCCATTTCGAGGAACAGCGTTCCATGTGGTTCAAAAGGAAGACCACATGGTTCATTTGAACGGGCAAAACGCACCATGTGGTGCCAAAAATGAAACACATGGCACATTTTGTCGCCTTTTTGCCACACAGATATACAAAAAAAGAATCAACAACTTATATAAGTCGTTGATTCTTAATTAAGTGGAGGTAGTCGGATTCGAACCGGCGACCCCATGCTTGCAAAGCATGTGCTCTACCAGCTGAGCTATACCCCCGGAATAAAAAAAGCCGGGCTGGTGTCCGGCTTTGTAGGCCCTGGCAGAGTTGAACTGCCGACCTCTACATTATCAGTGTAGCGCTCTAACCAACTGAGCTAAGAGCCTGTATAATAAAGAAAGATCAGTACAAGGTCTCCGAAACCTTGTTACACCGAGGGCGTCCACTGTCGGAATCAAACTCCAAAAAGGAGGTGTTCCAGCCACACCTTCCGGTACGGCTACCTTGTTACGACTTAGCCCCAGTTACCACTTTCGCCCTAGG
>CACZCQ010000018.1 GCA_902779765.1 uncultured Bacteroidia bacterium | reverse complement strand
CATGTGTTAAGCCTGCCGCTAGCGTTCATCCTGAGCCAGGATCAAACTCTTCTTTGTATATACACTATAAATCTAAGTTAGACCCCGACAGTTTCTAAAGAAATCAACGCTCTCGTTCTTTCTTGTTCTCGGTACTTGCTTGTACTTCCTTCAATCTTGTCAATGAACTTTTTTGGTATAAAAACCCGCCCCTTTTTCAGAAGCGGGTGCAAAGGTAGTATCTTTTCCGAAACCTGCAAATTATTTTTGAAAAAAGTTTTCAACAAGTCCCGTTGTTGATATCTCCGTACTACATTCCAGCGAGCACTATGAGTGACAGACCTGCTATGAAGAACAGGAACATTAGGGCCAGGAGGCTATATACACCCTTCCCCGAGCCTTTGAATTCCTTCCATACGAACACGCCCCAGATGGCCGCAATCATCGGCGCTCCCTGCCCGAGGGCGTAGGAAACCGCAGGACCGGCAGCCTTGGAAGTGATATAGCTGAGCGCGGTACCCAGGCACCAGATCGCGCCACCGAGCATACCCACGAGATGTGTCTTGCCGTTACCGGCGAAATACTGCCTGTAGGTTACGGGTTCCCCGACGAAAGGCTTCTTCATCACGATGGTGTTGAAAAGCAGGTTGCTCAGGAGGACGCCAAGGGTGAATATGACAGAAGCCGTATAAGGAGTGGCATAAGGATGGACGAAAGGAACCTCCCCGGTCACGTTGCCCATTCCCCTCATTACGAATGATGAGAAGAATGACATCACTATACCTGCGATGAGGGCGAGGATTACTCCCTTCTTCTGGTCGGCCTTGCTGATGTTGGATTCTCCCTTCTTGCCTGAAGCAACACCGTTGCATACGATCGCAATGACCACCAGCGCCACACCGATTGCGAGAAGCACCGCGTTGCCCTTGTTGTTCGTAATGTAATTGTTCACCACACCGAGTACCAGGGCGATCCCTACTCCCAGAGGGAAGGCGACCGACATACCTGCAATCGAGGTCGAGGCGCTCAGCAGGATGTTGGATGCATTGAAGATAATGCCTCCGAGCAGGATCCAGCCTACGCTTTTCCAGGAAAGATGGCTTATGTTGTAGAAAAATGACTCGCCGTCGGTGCCGAAGCTGCCCAGGGTAAGGGCAAGCAGCAAAGCGAACAAGACCATTCCGATCACATAGTCCCAATAGAAAAGTTCATACCTCCAACTCTTGGCGGCCAGTTTCTGGGTATTGCCCCAGGAACCCCAGCACAACATGATTATGAAGCAGAGAAACACTGCCAATCCATAGCTGTTGACGATAACCATTGTTATTAATTATTAAGGATTATTGTGCAATTTACGGATTTTACACCGAAAAAGAAAGGGACGGCGGTCCAAAAACCGTCGTCCCCCTCGTTGATATATTCGCAAGAGTCCTACATCATTCCGCCTGCAGGCATTGCAGGAGCTGCGGGCTCCTTCTCGGGAATGTCCACGATACCGCACTCGGTGGTAAGGAACATTCCGGCTACGGAAGCCGCATTCTCAAGTGCAACGCGTGCAACCTTGGTAGGATCGATGACACCGGCTTCGAACAGGTTGACGAACTCGTCGGTACGGGCATTGTAACCATAGTCACCCTTGTTCTCGCGGATCTTCTGGATAATGACGCTGCCTTCCACACCGGCGTTCTCGGCGATCTGGCGGAGCGGCTCCTCGATTGCACGGGCCACGATATGGATACCTGTGGTCTCATCCTCGTTCTCACCCTTGAGGTTCTTGAGAGCCTCGGCTGCGCGGATGTAGGCCACACCGCCACCAGGGAGGTAACCTTCTTCGACAGCAGCACGGGTAGCGTTGAGCGCATCCTCGACCCTGTCCTTCTTCTCCTTCATCTCGATCTCGGAACCTGCACCGACATAGAGGACTGCAACTCCGCCGGCAAGTTTGCCAAGCCTCTCCTGCAGTTTCTCCTTATCGTAGTCGGAAGTAGTGGTCTCGATCTGCTTGCGGATCTGGGCAACCCTCTCGGCGATGTCTTCCTTGACACCCGAGCCACCGACGATGGTGGTGTTGTCCTTGGTGATGGTCACCTTCTCAGCCCTTCCGAGCATATCGGGAGTAGTGTTCTCAAGGGTGAATCCCCTCTCCTCTGACACTACGATAGCACCGGTAAGGGTAGCGATGTCCTGGAGCATCTCCTTGCGGCGGTCACCGAAACCGGGGGCCTTGACAGCAGCGATCTTCAGGGTACCGCGGAGCTTGTTGACCACGAGGGTGGTAAGGGCCTCGCCGTCGACATCCTCAGCGATGATGAGAAGGGCCCTGCCTTCACGTGCGATAGGCTCGAGGATAGGAAGGAGATCCTTCATCGTGGATATCTTCTTGTCGCAGATCAGGATGGAGCAATCATCGAGGACGGTCTCCATCTTGTCGGGATTGGTCATGAAATAAGGAGAGATGTAGCCCCTGTCGAACTGCATGCCCTCGACCACCTTAACCTCTGTCTCGGTGCCCTTGGCTTCCTCGACTGTAATGACTCCGTCACCCTTGACCTTGGACATGGCGTCGGCGATGAGTTTGCCGATGGTGCTGTCGTTGTTGGCGGAGACTGTTCCGACCTGCTCGATCTTGGAATAGTCGCTGCCGACCTTCTTGCTCTGCTTCTTGAGATCCTTGACGACTGCCGTGACAGCCTTGTCGATACCCCTCTTGAGATCCATGGGGTTGGCACCGGCGGTAACGTTCTTCAAACCGACATTGATGATAGCCTGTGCGAGAACGGTTGCGGTCGTTGTACCGTCACCGGCCTGCTCGTTGGTCTTGGAAGCCACTTCCTTGACCATCTGGGCGCCCATGTTGGCGTACCTGTCCTCAAGTTCGACCTCCTTGGCGACGGTCACTCCGTCCTTGGTTACCTGGGGGGCTCCGAATTTCTTGTCGATAACCACATTGCGTCCCTTAGGACCGAGGGTCACCTTAACTGCATCTGCAAGAGCATCCGCTCCTTCCTTCATCTTGGAACGGACATCGACATTGAATTTTATTTCTTTTGCCATGATTCTGTCTCCTTAATTATTATAATATGGCCAGGATATCTGACTGCTTCACGATAAGATATTTCTTCTCCTCGAAGGTCACCTCGGTTCCGGCATATTTGCCATAGAGGACTTCCTCACCGACTTTCACCTCCATAGGTTCATCCTTTTTCCCGGGTCCTACGGCGATAACCTTTCCCTGCTGGGGTTTTTCCTTTGCTGTGTCGGGGATGTAGATTCCCGAAGCTGTCTTTGTCTCGGCCTCTTTGGGCTCGATCAAGACTCTGTCTGCCAATGGTCTGATCATGATATTGATTTATTTAGTTGTTTTATGCTACGGCTCCGGACTCTTCCGGAGGCACATGGTAGAAATCAAAGGCTGTGCCATCCGAAGGTGACTGACAATTTGTCACAGACCTGAAAGGAAACGGCATCTTCCTTGAATATAAAGGAAACTATGATTATCTTTGAGATTATAAACAAGCGGATATGAAACCTGTATTCAATAGAATCCTGGCCGTCGTGACCATATTCATGCTGGCCATAATCAGTTTCTCCTGCAGCAGGTACGGCAAGAGCAAGGGACAGAGCACTGAATTCGCCACCTTCATCAAGGCACACACCGGCGGAATCATTTCCGACAAGTCCACGATCCGTGTGGAACTTGCATCTTCGATTCCGGGAGCCACCGCCGGAGCGGACATCAAGGATGGGATACTCACTTTCAGTCCACCCCTGAAAGGAACCTCGAGATGGCTGACTGACAATACCATCGAGTTCATCCCTGAGAGCGGGGCCCTGAAGCCCGGGCAGTCGTACACCGCCAGGCTCCGTCTGGACAAACTCCAGAAAATCAGTTCCAGGAAATTCAAGAGATTCACATTCAGTTTCCTGGTCGCCATCAAGGAAGCCGTGCTCTCGCTGGATGACATCACCATCACTGCGGCCAATCCGTCCAAGGCGAATGTCGGAGGTTCGATAGCCCTCACCGAAGAGCTTCCTGTCGAGAAGGTCCGGGAGATGGTCGAATATTCATACCCCGACAATTCCGCCGAACTGACCGTGACCGCCGGGGAGGATCCGCTACATTACCATTTCGACATAGTCGGGCTCAACCGGTCGGACCAGGACAACATCCTGAAAATCAAGATGAAATCCGGCGACACCGGATTCGTCACCGATTCCAAACTGGAGGTCACGATACCCTCCACCGTAGGTTTCAGGATCGTTGGAGCCGAAAGGATAGACGCGGAGGATCCGTACATCAACATCTACTTCTCGAACCCTGTAGCCGACATAGATGACGATTCGGGCCTTTTCACCCTCAAGGGGGCTGGCCAGTATTTCGTCCAGGCGGAAAACTCCAGGGTGAAAATATTCTATGAGTCTCCCGAGGATGGTCCGCTCGACCTGGTAGTATCGGGAGCGGTCAGAAGCTATGACGGCACCAGGCTCGGCAATGACTTCGCCAAGACATTCGAGCCCGCAGAGGAGAAACCCGCCGTGGAGATACCGATCACCGGAACCATCCTTCCCAATTCCAAGGAACTGATACTGCCCTTCAAGGCCGTCAACCTCAACGCAGTTGACATCAGTGTCATACAGATCTACGAGGACAATGTCCTAACCTTCCTCCAGGACAACAGGCTTGACGGGGAGAACTCTCTTAGAAGGAGCGGAAGGTTGGTCTACAAGAGATGCCTGAGGCTGGACTCGGATCCTTCCAAGAACCTTCACAAGTGGCAGGATTACAGCGTCGACCTTTCCGGTCTGTTCAAGCAGGAAGCTGGTGCAATCTACCGCGTCAGGCTGTCCTTCAGGCAGGAATATTCGGTCTACGGCAAACCGGCCTCGTTCAAGAGCGGCGCTCCTACCCTCGACCTGGTGGACATTTCTTCCGTCGAACTGACGGAGGAAGAGGACAAGGTCTGGGATAATCCGTACCCGTATTATTACGAATCCTATCACGACTGGTCCGAATACGAATGGGAAGACAGGGACAACCCCACGAAGCCTTCCTATTACATGGAAGAGAGCAGGTTCCCTTCAGTCAACCTGCTGACATCCAACCTCGGTGTCATCGCCAAGTACTCCGGTGGAGACAAACTGTGGGTGAGCGTAAGCGACATCCTCTCCGCCGAACCGGTCTTCAATGCCGAGCTTTACGTCTACAGTTACCAGCTGGCCGAGATTGGTTACGCCAAGACAGGAACTGACGGAATGGCAGAGGTCGACCTGTCCGGCAGGCCCTTCGCGGTCGTTGCGAAACGGGGAGGAGCCACCAGCTATCTCAAGGTCACGCAGGGTGAGGAGAAGACCCTGAGCCGGTTTGACGTAGGTGGGATGACCATCGAGAAAGGGCTGAAGGCTTTCATCTATGGAGAGAGAGGAGTATGGAGACCCGGAGACACACTTCATGTCACCCTGATTCTCGAGGACAAGGACAGGACTATCCCTGACAGGCATCCTGCGGTCATGGAGCTGTACACTCCCGAATCGAAGTTCTACACCAAGATCATCAACGGAAGCGCCAAGAACGGTTTCTATCTGTTCGATATTCCCACAAGGCAGGACGATCCTACCGGAACCTGGATGGCATACTTCAAGATCGGAGGCGCCACTTTCCACAAGTCCCTGAAGATCGAATCCATCAAGCCCAACAGGCTCAAGATCAACCTTGACTTGGGTGAAGGACCCATAGACGGAGGGAGCAGCAAGCCCGTCAGCATCACTTCGAACTGGCTTACCGGACCTCCCGCCTCAGGACTCGGAGCGAAGGTCAACATGACACTTCGGAGCGGTTCGGCTTCCTTCAAGGGATTCGAGGGCTATACATTCCAGGCTCCATTGTCAGAATTCTCCAAGAGCGAGCACGTACTGGTGGACACCCGCCTGGACAAGGACGGCCATGCTACGGTCAACGCAGACATGCCTCCTGCAGATAATGCACCCGGAATGCTCACCGCCGACATAGTGACCACGGTGGAAGAACCTGGTGGAGATTTCAGTTTCAACACCGTTACGGTACCGTATTCACCATACAAGGCATACGTGGGAGTCAAGGTTCCCCAGGAAGGAGACAGTCATTTCATCGAGACTGACAAGGACTACAAGATAGAAGTCGCTGTCGTGGACAAGGACGGGAAAAAGGTCGCCGGAGACAACCTGTCATATTCGATCTACAAGATCAAATGGAGCTGGTGGTGGGAAAGCCGCAGCGAGAGTCTGGATTCATACGTCAACAGCCCTTCCGCGGAACCGGTAGCGACCGGCGAACTGAAGTCTTCGTCCGGCACCTGCCAGATCCCGTTCAGGGTCAACTATCCCGACTGGGGACGCTATCTTGTCCTGGTCAGTGACAATGACAGCGGCCATCTTTCCGGTGACATCCTCTATGTGGACTGGCCTGCTTACAGGGGCAGGTCCTCCAAGGCCGATCCCGATGCCCTGACGATGCTTTCATTCTCCACGGACAAGGAAAGCTACGAGGTCGGTGAAAAGGTCAAGGTGTATATCCCTTCAGCCTCACGCGGCCAGGCCCTGGTCTCCCTTGAGAATTCGAGGGAAGTGATATCGAGGGAATGGGTGAAGTCATCCGGCGAGGAAGACGTGGTCTACACCTTCAAGGTGACTCCTGAGATGGCTCCGAATTTCTATATCCATATTTCCCTGATACAGCCACATGAAAGGGCGGACAACGACCTTCCCATAAGGCTGTACGGAGTCCGTCCGATAATGGTGAATGACAAGGATTCCCATCTCGTTCCCGAGATCAGCATGCCGGATGTGCTGCGCCCTGAAGAGGAATTCAGGATCAAGGTAAAGGAGAAGAACAACAAGCCGATGACATATACCCTCGCCATAGTGGACGAAGGCCTGCTCGACCTCACAGGGTTCAAGACCCCCGATCCCTGGAAGGCGATGTACGAAAGGGAGGCGCTCGGAGTCAAGACCTGGGATCTGTATGACTATGTGATCGGAGCCTACAGCGGCCGCTTCTCACCCATGTTCAGTATCGGCGGCGACGAAGATGTGGTCGTGGGTGCCAAGAAAGACAACCGGTTCAACCCGGTGGTCAAGTTCATGGGGCCGTTCACGCTCGTAAGCGGATCGGCCACACACAAGGTCAAGCTTCCAATGTATATCGGAAGCGTCAGGGTCATGGTGGTGGCAGGTGACGAATCGGTTTACGGCAATGCCGAAAAGACAGTGCCGGTCAGATCGCCCCTGATGGTTCTTCCAACCCTTCCGAGGGTCCTGGGAACCGGTGAGAAAGTGGTCCTGCCCGTCAATGTATTCGCACTTGAAGACGCTGTCAAGTCCGCCGATGTCAAGGTCAGCGTCGAAGGACCTCTGAAGGTCGTCGGGGAATCCACCATGCCAGTAAGGTTCTCCAGTCCTGGTGACCAGCTTGTGAAATTCAACCTGCAAGCAGAAGGACCGGGCACTGCCAAGGTTACGGTTTCCGCTGAAGGGAACGGGCACAAGGCATCCCAGACCATAGAGATCGCCGTGCGGAACCCTGCTCCTCCTGCTATAGAGGTAACCAGGGTCGCGATCGGGAAGGGTGAGAAGAAGCATTTCGGTTTCACTCCGTTCAAGGCCGATGAAAACCAGTGGGCTACCATCGAACTCGCCAGTTTCCCCTCGGTAGATTTCGAAGGCATGTTCTCCTTCCTGAAGGACTATGACTACAACTGCAGCGAGCAGATTGCGTCCAGGGGTATCAGTCTCCTTGCAATCAGGGACATGCTCCCCGAGGCCAAACGCCAGGAAGCAGACAAGCTCATACCCGGACTGCTCCAGCAGATTTACCTGAGGCAACTCGGAAATGGAGGCTTCGCTTACTGGCCGGGCTCTTCCGATGCCGACAACTGGGTCAGTTCCATGGCCGGCCAGTTCATGGCGATGGCCTCCCAAAGCGGCTTCAGTGTCAGCAAGGGTGTCCAGGCCAGCTGGTCCAGGTTCCAGAAAAGGAGTGTCCAGGATTATCGCAACAACGACGGCGGAGACCTTAAAGACCTCGAGCAGGCATACAGGTTATACACCCTCGCATTGAAGGGCGAACCTGAGAGCGGAGCCATGAACAGGCTCAAGGAGAGTGACAATCTGTCAAGCCAGGCGGCCTGGATGCTGGCCTCAGCCTATGTGGCAGCAGGAAAGAAGAACGTAGCCAAGGAGATAATCACAAACCTGAAGAAAGACTTCTCCGAATATGGCGAATGCGGCCGCACTTACGGATCGCCCCTCCGCGACAAGGCCATAGCCATGGAAGCCTCAGTGCTGGTTGACAATATTCCGGAGGCTATGGACCTGGCCCAGGAAATTGCAAAATCCATGGCCTCGGGCTGGTACACCACGCAGGAAGCGGCTTTCTGCACCAAGGCGATGGGTGACCTTGCAGGGAAAGTCAATACAGGCATGCTGAAGGCAGAGGTGACCCAGGGATCCAATGTGATGCAGGTCAGCAGCGCCAGGTCTGTCAGCAATGTCAACCTCGATCCCGCCTCCGGCGGAGCCGATATCCGCAATGACTCCGAAGGAACCATCTATGCCACCCTGGTTACATCCATCGTACCCCAGTCGGGTTCCAGGACTGAAGCCAGGGCCAGCGGCATCAGCCTCAACGTCAGCTATGTTTCTGAGGAAGGCAAGGCACTGAATCCCGCCGAGATACCTCAGGGAACTGACTTCACCGTCACTATCACCGTCGGTAACACAAGCGGAATCAGGGATTACACGCACCTGGCCCTGACGGAGGCAGTACCTTCGGGATGGGAGATATTCAACGAGCGAATGACCGGACAGGGTGGTTCCGACAGCATCGTCGACCACATGGACATCAGGGATGACAGGGTGACCTGGCACTTCGACCTCAGGAAGGGCACGAGCAAAACGTTCAGGATAAAGATGCGCGCCGCATATGAGGGAGAATTCATCCTGCCCGCAGTTGTCTGCGAAGCCATGTATGACAGCCGTATCAATGCATCCACGGCCTCCGGTACTGCAAAGGTCATCAACTGATCCATGGACAGGAAGGTTCGGGCAATAATAGCGGGCGGCGTCACTGCCGCCCTGCTGCTTGCTTACCTTCTGTGCCTTCCCCGGGACTTGTTCAAGGGGACCAGGTATTCCACCGTCGTCGAAGACCGCAACGGAGAACTGCTAGGCGCCAGGATAGCCGGGGACGGGCAATGGAGATTCCCGCCCTCGGACAGGATCCCGGACAAATTCCGGACTGCGTTGATAGAGTTCGAGGACAGGTGGTTCGCTTTCCACCCCGGAGTCAATCCGGTCGCCATCATCAGGGCCGCTGCCGGCAACCTGAAGGCAGGTAAGGTCACCAGCGGAGGAAGTACGATCACGATGCAGGTCATCCGCATGTCCCGCGGAAAGGAAAGGACCCTGAAACAGAAACTGATCGAGGCCGTTCTCGCAACCAGGCTGGAACTCCGCTGCTCGAAAGAGGAGATTCTGGGACTGTACGCCTCCCACGCACCGTTCGGGGGGAATGTCGTAGGCCTGGAGGCAGCCTCATGGAGATACTTCGGAAGGCCGCCTGAAGAGTTGTCGTGGGGCGAAGCCGCGACCCTTGCCGTGCTCCCGAATTCACCTGCGGACATCCACCCGGGCAAGAACCGCTCCAAGCTCCTTGCGAAGCGGAACGCCCTGCTGGGGACATTGTTCGAAAGGGGGCATATCGACTCCCTCGACCTGGAACTGGCTTGCGGGGAGCCCCTTCCTCTCGAACCGGTACAGCTTCCACAGGAAGCCAGGCACCTGACTGAATATATTTGGAAAACGTCCCCCGGCAAAAGGGTCAGGACCGACATCGACATCCACTTCCAGAAACAGGTGCAGGCAGTCGCCGACAGATGGAACGAAGATTTCTCGGCCAGGGGAATCGAAGACCTGGCTGCGGTAGTGATGGACGTAAGGACCGGGGAGATCCTGGCATATGTCGGAAACTCTTCTCCTGACAGGTCGCGTCCCGGATCCGAGGTTGACATCCTGCGCGCTCCAAGGAGCACCGGCAGCATACTCAAACCAATCCTGTACTGTTCGATGCTCCAGGAAGGAGAGATACTTCCAAACACCCTGCTGCCGGACGTCCCGGTCAACCTGAACGGATTCTCCCCACAGAATTTCAACCGCCAGTTCGCAGGAGCCGTTCCGGCTTCGGAAGCCCTTTCGAGGTCCCTGAACGTTCCATCGGTACATATGCTCAGAAGATTCGGAGTGCCGAAATTCCTGGACATACTGAGAAAATGCGGGATGAGCACCCTTCCCAGAAGTGCTTCGTATTACGGGCTTTCCCTGATCCTCGGAGGAGGAGAAGGCTCCCTGCTTGAAATAACCTCCATATTCTCCTGGATGGCGTCCTCGTACCTCGGTATTCCCGGAGGAAGGCCTGAAAGATTCCCACTCACTGACAGATGCGCGCTGTGGTACACTTTCGATGCGCTCAAGGAAGTCAACCGCCCTGACGAAATGGACTGGCACCTTGTCAGGTCCCTGAAGAAGGTCGCCTGGAAGACAGGTACGAGCTACGGCTTCAGGGATGCCTGGGCGGTAGGGGTAACAGCCGACTATGCAGTAGGAGTCTGGGCCGGAAACGCCCAGGGGCAGGGCGTTCCGGGACTCGTGGGAGCGCGTACGGCCGGGCCGGTGATGTTCGACATATTCAACCTCCTTCCGGCAAGGGAGGAAGACACGGCATATTCCAGGGACGGATGGTTCAAGGAACCGGCCTGGCAGGACGGCACCGTGGCGGAGGTCTGCCGTGAGTCCGGCCATCTCGCCGGTCTGCACTGCGACCATCTCGACACCCTTCTCCTCCCGAGAAAGTCAGTAAAGACTGCTCCGTGCCCATACCACAAGGTCGTCGACGGGGCCGCGGCCTTCATCCTTCCCCCGGCAATGGAATGGTATTACCGCCAGCACCACCCGGAATACAATCCACGCACATCCGCCTCTCACGGTGACACGGATCCGATGGAATTCATATACCCGGAAGGAGGTGAAGTCATCTATATCCCCCGGCAGCTGGACGGTTCGGTCAAGGGAGTGACATTCAATCTGGCTCACCGCAACCCGGAAAGCACTGTATTCTGGCATCTTGACAGCGGATATGTAGGACAGACTCGGTTCATCCACCAGCTCCTGCTGGCCCCGGAACCCGGGAAACACACGCTCACTGCAGTTGATGAATACGGAAACTCCGTTTCTGTCAGTTTTACAGTCGATTCGGCATAATTTATGCAGCAAATTTTTACGTTCTTGTTAGTAGTTTTAGTTGGTTATTAGTATAAGTTTTCAGAATTCATAGAATTCATTCTACTTACTTAACAAGACAAACCGCACCCTGCAGCGATTGTATGGTGCGGTATTTGCGTTTTTTACCAAATTAATTATATTTGTGATAATTAAATGAACAAGAAAATGAGAAAGCTAGTCACCATGATTGCCGCGGCAATGATGCTCGTTTCCTGCGGACAACAGTTCAATGCCGCCTATCTTCTCTCAAGTGGAATGAAGATAGCCCAGGCAGCATCCCTGTCTGACGAACAGATCCAGGCATATGTCGGCCAGTATGTCACCCAGCTGGATGCCAAGAACCAGGTGCTTCCGGAGAGCAATCCTTATGTCCAGCGTGTACGCAAACTAACGAAAGGCATCACTTCCGTTGACGGGATTCCTCTCAACTTCCAGGTATACAACACCAAGGATGTCAATGCTTTCGCCTGTGCGGACGGAAGCGTGAGGATCTATGCCGGACTTTTGGACAAGATGACAGACGACCAGGTCCTCGGCGTTGTCGGACACGAAATAGGCCACGTCGCGCTCAAGCATTCCAAGAAACAGTTCCAGGCCGCACTGCGCAATTCCGCCATCAGGGATGCAGTCGTCGCCACCGGCGGTACGATAGCCGTACTTACGGCTTCCCAGCTCGGTGATATCGGAGAAGCCCTCCTCAGCGCCAAGTTCTCAAGGAAGCAGGAGAACCAGGCTGATGACTATGGCTATCAGTTCCTGGTCGATCACGGCAGGAATCCTTGGGCTATGGCTACGGCATTCGAGCGTCTGCTCAATCTCTCGACAGGAGGTGCTTCCGCAGGTACCCAGGCAGCCTCAAGTTCAGCCGTCTCGGAGATATTCTCCGACCATCCGGCTACTGAGACACGTATCCAAAGGATGTCCGAACGGGCAACCAGGGAAGGATACAAGAGACCTTCCTGATAATATCATTCAGACTTTTGGATAACCTGGGCGGGTGCTATATCACCCTCCAATTGTCCCTTTATGCTATCCTGCTCATCCGGTTTGCAGGATGTAAATAATACTGGAGCTATCGTGGCAAGGCCCATCGAGAGACCTACGACTCTCACGGCCTTGCCAAGTCTTTTTCTGGAAGCCAACTGTTCCTCCAGATAGGCCAGCTCAGCCTCGCATTTGGGGCAGGTACCGGCACAGGAGCCCTTGTGACGGCATTCGGATGTGATGAATTCGATGTCGTTTTCCCTCGCGATCCTGCGACGGATCTCCTTAAGCATCCTGCATATTTCTTTTCCTCTCTGCATATTCAGTATCGTATTTTAATCTGTCAATAGTCTCAAAACCAAGGCTGCGGACCAGTCTTTCACTTTCCAGCAGCGCATCCCGGTCATTGAATCCGGGAATCTCCGGGATCCTGATGACGCACTTGGATGCCAGTCCGTTGGACGAAAGCATTCTCAAGTTGTCAAGTACGGCCCCGTTGTCCCTTCCGGTATAGCTCGAATATATCTTCGGGTCCATGCCCTTTATATCGATGATGAAGGAATCCGTGACCGGAATGACATCTTCAAGGAACCCTTTTGGAACATTCAGCGAAGTTTCCAGGTTGATCTTCCATCCAGGACCGCAGATTTTCCTGAACTCCCTGATGAACCCGTGCCTGAGCAGCGGCTCGCCCCCTCCGAAAGTAATCCCGCCACCGGTGGCCAGGAAGTAGAGTTCATCCTTCTTCAACTCCTCGTAAAGGCTCTCCGGAGTATACTCTTCATAAGGATAATCGAGCGACAGCGTCTGTGGATTCAGGCAGAACCTGCATTCCAACGGGCAGAGCATGAAAGCAACCAGTGTGGTGACACCTTCGCCGTCAATGCCGATCCTCAATCGTGATATCGCCGAAACCTCAGCTTTCATAATCCAGTTTAAAGCAGCGGAGCTATAATAATAAACAACGAAATGCAAAGAATGCGTCTCATCCCCTCTGCATTTATCTGGGTTTATAGTCCAGGCGCAGCGAGACTTCCGCCTCGGTAGGGAAATCAGCGGGGACCTCCTGGGTCACCCTGCCGGTAGCGCACCACTCCGCCGACCTCAGCATCAGCACCTGGAATCCGGTACACTGCATGGCAGGATTATCCTCAAGCGATCCACCCGCATGTCCGAGCATGATGTGGATGATACGTCCCTTGCCATATCCGACAGTAAAAACCAGGGGTTCTTCACGTCCCGAGCCGCCCTTCTCTGCAGGAGCCCAGGCCGTATAGAGAAGATCCTTGATATCCCCGGGGCCCCTCATTCGGTCATACAACTCATCCTCCGCGTGCTTCCACTTTTCAGGCAGTCCCTTCAGAACGGGATGAACCCGGTCGCGGCAGTTCATCACATATTCGTGACGGGCTCCGTGGGAGCCTCCGGGGCCTGGAGTCATGTCCTTGACCAGCCCGCCGTTCTTCCAATACACATAAGGACCGGAATCCTCGTTGCGGCCGCCCCAGCCTCCTAGCGCTATGATCCTGTTGAACTCTTCCCATTCGGGGAAGGCATTGTCGGCGGCATGGTAGATGATCACGCCACCGCCGCCCTTGACATATTCAAGGAAGGCATTGTCCATGCTCTCCGGCCACCTGTCTCCGTTGTAATCCAGGACAACGAACCTGTACTTGCTGAAATCGACCGAGAAGGACGACATGTCCTCCCCCGCCGAAGGGGATACCGCCACATCCATCCGGAACAATCCGGAGTTGTCCAGCATCAGCTTTATGGCCTCGCTGCTGACCGGCCAGTTATGGTTGTTCTGTCCGGTGATGATGACACCCGGCAAGGGTTTGCGGGAACATGAAGTAATGAGAACGGCAGCCAGTATGATGCCTGTGATGAATGATTTGCAAAGGTGTTTCATAACATAAAAATAAACAATAATTCTTATATTTACTCCAAATAACAAACTTATTGTAAAAAGATTACCCCCAACGATGAAAAAGAGTCTTTTAATCCTGGCCGGCCTGCTTCTCCTGCTCGCCGGATGTGGCAAGAAAGCGGACACAAGTGTCCCCGTCGCCCCTCACGCCGTCTTTGCAGAAGGAATGATCGACAGGATCCAGCCTGAAGGCTGGCTGAAGGAGATACTCGAACGCCAGCGTGACGGCCTGGCAGGTCACCCCGAGGCCATGGCCTACCCGTTCAACACTGTCCTCTGGGCCGGAGAGCTAAAGCGTGATTCCGAATCCCGCGGAGCCGACTGGTGGCGTTTCGAACAGACCGCCTACTACCTTGACGGCATCACCCGTCTCGGTTTCCTGCTGGATGACAAGAACTTCCTGGACACCTGGCAGGAGAACATCGAATATGTCCTCGCCCATCCCCTTCCCGCTAAAGCAGGAATGACAGAGGAAGAAGCGATGGCACAGCTTCAGCGCGGCCGCCGTCCGAGGAACTTCGACGCACAGGTATCCGCAGACCCTGAGGCCCAGCAGCGTTTCGCCCAGATGCAGGCCAGGATGCAGGAGCGCATGGCCCGTCAGGCAAGGATCCTCATGGCAGACCGTTCCGAAGGCCGTCTCGGCCCCGACACCGGCTCCATGGCCTGGCCTTTCGCAGTGTTCTTCCGTGCTGTCCAGGCCTACTATGAAGCGACCGGCGATCCCCGCATCCCCGAAGCCCTTGAGAAGAACTACCTGTCATATTCACTTGATGAACTGGCACAGGACCGCTACGTCATCAACGTCGAAGGTATGCTCTGGACCTATGCCCTCACAGGCAACCAGGCCCTCCTCGACCTGGCGGTCAACGCCTGGGAGAGAGGCGAATCCAACATGACCCAGGAAACCGCCCTTGACGACAGTGAATTCCATATGCACGGAGTAACGATGAACGAGCTCCTGAAGGTTCCCCTCCTTCTCTACGCCTATACCGGCGAGGAAAAGTATCTCCAGGCCGCCCTTCACGCTGAGGAGAAGATGGAAGCTCCGAACATGCTCATCGACGGAATCAATTCTTCCTCGGAAGCCCTCGCGGGCAACGATCCTCTGGCAAGCCACGAGACCTGCGACATCTCCGATTACACCTGGACGATGGGCTACTACCTGATGGTCACAGGAGACGGACAGTGGGCCGACAGGATAGAGAAAGGAATATTCAACGGCGGTTTCGGTGCCATCACCAAGGACTTCAAGACGATGCAGTATTTCTCCTGCCCCAACCAGTTCATCGCAACCGGCAATTCCAACCATAACAGGTTCAAATACGGTCTTACCTGGATGCAGTACCGTCCGATCCACGAGACTGAATGCTGTATCGGTAACCTGCACCGTTACTTCCCGAACTATGTGGCCCGCATGTGGATGAAAGACCGCAAGGGCCAGCCCGTCGCCGCCCTGTATGGCCCCTCCTCAGTGGAATATGACCTCGGAAAGGGAATAACGGTCCGTATCGAGGAGAAGACCGCCTATCCTTTCGAGGAGCAGGTACGCTTCGAATTCAGCTTCTTCAAGAACGGCAAGCCATACGCCAAGGCCTGCGACATGGATTTCACCTACCGCATCCCGGGATGGGTGAAGGGCCAGGAAGCCGGATTCAAGACCGTTAGCAAGCAGTGGAAGACCGGAGACTCCTTCACCGTGGACCTCCCTATGGAAATCGAGATCGTGGACAATCCGGTCATCGGGTCATCCGTCCAGCGCGGACCGGTCGTATATTCTTATGCAATTCCCGCCGATGTCGAGGAGGATCCCGCCATCTACGACAATCTTGCCGGCAAGGTATCCGCCAATCCTGATTTCAAGAGCTGGTCGATGACTCCCGCAGGGAAGTGGAACTATGCCCTCGTCAAGGACGGGCTCAAGGACCTGAAGGTTGAAACGACCGGAGCCGAAGGATTCCCCTTCGACCTCGAGACGGTTCCGCTCAAGATCCGTGTCCCCGTCATCGGAGTAAAGGGCTGGACGCTCAAGGAGAATAGATTCACCCCTGCCCTGCCGGAGAAATTCAAGACAGAAGGCAAGGTCGAGTACATAGACCTCGTGCCTTACGGCAGCACCACCCTGCGCCTGACGATCTTCCCCACCACGGAGAAATAGGCCTGATGGCTGCCGTGGCAGCGTGTGGCCGTGGCCGGGTGGCCGTGGTGCGCAAACAACTTATTATCAATCAATTAAGCAAACAGCCAGGGTGGAGTTAAGCCCTAGCTGTTTTTTTTATAATTTACTATAAATCAAGAAGTTGCGCAACACGCTATCAACTAAAAGCCAAGTTCAATTATTCCGGTGGTGGCATATTCCCGTCTTTTGGAATATTGAAGGTTGACGTAAGGGAAGGATTGTGCAGTTTTCCTGTCCTAAAAGCAACCTGTGGTTGCCTTGTGGGAAGGATAAGGATGCTTTCCTTCCCTGACAGTCACCTGTTGGTCACTCATTATTATTCATGGCTCAGCACTGTCATCCTTTAGACCCGCTCGATCTTGACGAGCTCGATATCGAATATTAGAGTGCTGTGGGCGGGGATGCCGTCCAGTTTCATGGAACCATAGCCCCACTTGGCAGGGATATAGACCTCGAACCTGTCTCCCTCGTGCATCCTGACCAGGGCCGCCTGAAATCCAACGATAAGATCCCTTATTATGAACAGGGCCGGCAACGGCTGTCCCTCAGTCGTGTCAAAGACCGTTCCGTCTATCAGCCGCCCGGTGTAATGGACGTAGACGACTCCCGAGAGTGAAGGCCGTCTGGTGCCGTATCCTTCCTTAACTTTCCGGTACATCACACCGCTTTCGAGGACTACCACGCCCTCTTCCCGGGCCTTCCCGGCAAGGAAGGCCTCGTTTGCCTCCCTATAGGCATTCGTCTTATTCCCTTTCCTTCCCATTCCTTCTATGCCTCCGTTCCTGTCACTTTCCATCTGACCCTCCAGCGTCCATTCTCGTAGTCGTGACTGAGAATCCTGAACGTACCAATCTCCGATGTATTGCGCACATGCGCTCCGGCGCAGGCGCAGGCGTCATAGTCACCGACACGGACGATTCGGAGAGTTTCGGAAGCGTCTTCGGGCAGCTTGCTAAGGTCGACTATCTTCGCGGCTTCATCCCGTGGCATGTACTCGATCGTCACGTCAAGTCCAAGGCTGATAACCTCGTTGACCTTAGCCTCGATTCCTGCCACCTGGCCATCTGTCGGGCATGCCGGCAACTCGTAATCGCATTTGGACTTTTTCCTCTCGATATGTGCGTTCCTCGACCTCGGACAGCCGAACATCCTGACCATCGTAGCATTCAGGATATGCTCCGCCGTGTGCATGGGAGGATATTCTTCCTTGTTGTGAGCGTTAATCTGCGGTTCCATAATGATTTATTTCCTATCTTTGTTTCCGTCAGGGAGAACTGCTGTTGTTGCCTGACGGACAAATTTGATAATAATCTTACGGAAATGAAAAAGATACTTGTTTTATTCGTTGCAGTTTGCGCATTATTCGTATCCTGCCAGAAAGAGAACGTCATCAAAGAGGGTGAAAATGTCAGCAAAAAGATAGAGGATGCAGTCTTTCTGAAGTATTGCTGCGATAACTTCGACACCAATAACGACGGAATAATCTCAATGCAGGAAGCCGCTGCCGTGAAAATCATTTATTGCGAAGGTGCCGGTATCACATCGTTGAAAGGAATAGAGTATTTCACGGCGATAACCAGGCTCAATTGCACCAACAACCGTATCAGTTCATTGGACATATCCAAGAACACACAATTGGAGGATCTCCTTTGCAGCCACAACAACATCACCTCCCTGGATTTATCAAAGAACACCCAGTTGAAAAAGATCGAGTGCAACAATAACAACCTGACCTCCCTAGATGTATCCAGGAACACCCTTCTGGAGTACTTTATCTATAACCCCCAGAATAACGGTGACTTCATATTTCCCACAGGCTGGAAAAAATAAAATAGGCCGAATACGATAAAGAGGCACCTGCAATAACTGCAAGTGCCTCTTTTTCAGTGTGGAAACAACTGGATTCGAACCAGTGACCCCCTGCTTGTAAGGCAGGTGCTCTGAACCAGCTGAGCTATGCTTCCAGAGTTTTTCCCTTTGGGATTGCAAAGGTACGACAGTTTTTCAATTCCGCAAAAAAAACAGAAGAAATTGCTACCTTTACGCCGCCAACGATTGATTTAAACATTTTATCATGATCAAGAAAATGCTGATGATGGCCCTTGGCATCGCGTTCATAGCCGCCTGCCACCCTGAAAACTCCAACGGGGATGACCCCGGCAACGGAGGGGGCCAGGGACAGGAAGAACCCCAGAAACCCAAGCATCAAGACGAGTACGTCGCCAACACCAGTACCCTTGAAGGACAGTGGAGGGACTCGGTCCACACGGCCCTTGCAAAGGTGTTCAAGGAGGAAAAGATAGTAATGGGGCAGAACACGATGCCCATCTGGTGGACCATCTTCGGCAGCAAGCCGTCAGACGGCAGGTCGCTGTATATTTCACTTCACGGAGGTGGAGGGACTACTGCGGCCGAGAACAACGGGCAGTGGAACAACCAGAAGAAACTGTACCAGCCTTCCGAGGGTGTTTATCTCTGCCCTAGGGCTATCACCAATACCTGGGACCTTCATTTCCGTCCCGAATCCGACGCTTTCTACGAAGAGATCATCCATATGGCCGTGACCTACCTGAGCGTGAATCCCAACAAGGTCTATCTAATGGGTTACTCTGCGGGTGGTGACGGAGTATGGCGCATCGCCCCCCGCATGGCCGACCATTGGGCTGCGGCTTCGATGATGGCCGGGCATCCCGGGGATGTGTCCCTCCTGAGCCTTCGCAACCTGCCTTTCATGATTTGGTGCGGAGCAGAGGATTCAGCTTACGACCGCAACAAGGTCTGCGCGGAGAAGATCGAGGAAATGGACAAACTCCAGAAAAACGATCCGGAAGGTTATATCCATGAAGGTCATATAGTTGCAGGAAAACCTCACTGGATGGACCTGGAGGATGCAAAGGCCCTTCCATGGATGGCGAAGTATACCCGCAATCCTTATCCCAGCAAGGTGGTCTGGTGCCAGGGCGATGTGGTAAAGGAATATTCCTACTGGCTCGGCGTGCAGAAAAGCGAAGCCAAGAAAGGGAAGGTCCTGAAGGTCGAGGTGAAGGACAACACTGTCACCGTCCTTGAGAGCGACTATACCAAGGTCCGCATATTCCTGAACGACAAACTCGTCGACCTGACCAAGCCGGTCGTGGTCAAGCAGGGAGAGAAGACCCTGTTCGAAGGCAAGCTCGAAAAATCCGACGCCTTGCTCAAGAAGACCTTGTATACCAGGAATGACCCGGCATACTCCTTCCCCTGCTGCGTGGAAGTCGAGGTCGAAGCCAAGGGATAATAATTACCTTACAGCCAGCTTTCCCCCGAACTTGTCGTTTGCACGGTAGTGAGGGGCATAGAGTGATTCAACCGTCACCACGGGAGCCGTGAAAGCGCCTTCCTGGGTGATGAAGAATTCCTCCGTGACAGTGGTGTTCTCTTCCGGATATACGTCGAAGTAATATTCAGTGCAATCGGTCTTGACGTTGCGGTAGCCCTGCGGGGTGACTGAATACCCGCCGCCTATCGGCCTCATCCACCATCCGACGTGTCCGGAGAGCTGGTTCACCGGCCTGAAGGCGGCCTCGCGAGGAGCCGTCAGCTTCACGAAACTGCGGTTCTCCTGGTTCCAGATCCTGTATTCGGCAACGACCTTGTCGCCTACGGACAGCTTCATTCCAGGGAATATCTCCAGCCTTCCTACCTTGGAATCTTCTCCGAGTACCTCCTTGTAGAAATGCCTCTCGATGGTGAACCCGTTCCCGGCAGCTACGATCTCCGAGAATGGCTTCCTGTAGTTCTTCGTCATCAGGACCACCCTGGTGGACAGAACATCCTCTCCACCCTGCATCACGGAGTTGATTGCATCGACATATGCCGGGTCGTCAGCCCATTGCTGAGTCTCTTTCTGAAGCATCGTCCAGATCCGGATTCCGTCGGCGATGCGCTTGCCTTCGGGCCCTTCGACAAGCTCAGGGGCCGAGAGGAGGTCGCAGAGCAGCGAATGGGCGTACAACTCGCTTTCCAGGAGGCCGCGCCAGGGCATGACGGCATTGGGATAGTACCAACCGCCGTCACGGTGTTCTACGGCATATTCGTAAAGCGAAGCCACGTCCGCTGAAATTGAAGATCTCATCTTTGAATCCGCCTGGAATTTCATTCCCCAGGACGATGCAAGCTGCAGTCCTCCTTCGTTATGGACAAGGTTGACAAGCGTCTTTATCCTGCGCGCCTTGGCGAGGATCTGCCCGTTCAGGCCGCGACCGTCGGATTTGGACGGTACAAGATAGTCCTTGATATATTTCTTGAACTCCTTGAAGTTCTTGGAATACTCACTCGCCTCGCTCCTGGTCTCTCTCGAGACATCGAAAGCGACAGAAGCATACATCGAACGGACGTAAACATACTGTGCCACAGACAGCCAGCCGCACCAGTACGGCCACGAATCGCCGTGGATGAACTGGTTGCGGTCGAGATATTTCACGGAAGGTACGGGGTCGAAACCTTCGACTGCCATTCCGGCATCCCTCATCTTGGCAAAGCGCTCGAGTATGACCGCCGTAATCACCGGAGAGGAGTGCATACCCTGGAACCAACCGAAGCCTCCGTCGGCATTGCGGCAGGCGAATACATTGGCGATCAGCTCGGAATCCGGCATGACGGTCTCGAGTGAAGAACCCAGTTTGGCCGCCACCTTGCGGACATAGAACGCTTCGGACAGAGACAGGACATCCTTGCCGGAAGGCTCCACCTTGGTCGGTATGGCATCCAGAAGCATCTGGCGGATGTCTATCTCCTTGTATTCAGCTCCGTTCGCCGTGGTTCCGGTGAATTCGGACCGAAGCCTGCGGATCAGAGCCTCCTTGTCCATTCCAGGAAGCAAAACCGCAGAATGGGATTCTGTCAGGGTCTGTTCGGCTTCGAGGACGGGAAGGGATACGAATACTGCATCCGAGAAGGTCTTGGCCTTGTCGGCGAAAACCACCTTGAGTCCAAGTTCATCATAATCCCTGGGATCGACATCGAATTCCACCGGGACGGTCTCTCCGGCAGGGATTGTCACCTTCCTGGAAACAGTGGAGAACGGCTTGGCATCCTTGTATTCCGCAGATGGATAGGCCTGAAGCACTACGGTCCCTGTGACCGGGATTTCAGACATGCTGGAAACTGTGGCGTGAAGCACGAATTTGTCTCCCTTGTAAAGGTATTTCGGTTCCGCCACGGCGACCTTCACCGGCACGGATACCACCATCTCTTTCCTCATCAAGGAGTTAAGCATCTCGGGTGTATGGGCATAAACCTGGACCACGAATGTCGAGAGCTTGTCCGAAGTCTTGAACTTGAGCTCGGCTGTTCCATCCGGTCCTGTCCTTAGGAAAGGCTCGAAAGCCAGGCTGGTGGCGAAGTCTGAACGTACTTCGACCTCGTCAGCGATCTCCCCTGAAACGGCATCATCATATAAGGCTTCTCCAGTTTCCGCCTTCATCGCCATAGGAGCTGCTGCATCGGCCAGCTCCATCGAATTCATCGAATACTCCACTTGCACCTCCTCCATAACCGCTCCGGCAGCCCTTGTCTTGAACATGGCGTTCTTGCCCGAATAACCTATCCTTATGGCATTTCCGATACCGCCGTCCTGGACCTGGCAAGAAACGCCCTGCGCTCCCCTGTCCGTCAGCCTGACGATACTCCACCTGTTCGGAGCTATGGTCTCGGAACTCTTGTCGAAGACCGCCGCAAGAGCCTCCGCTCCGGCAAGGGATTTAATAATCATTGAATACTCCTTTCCGGGAAGGGCCTTGTCCTCGAAGGATGAGAACTCCAAAGGAAGCACCAACTCTTCCTTCTCCCTCCTGAACTCCCTGCTGAAGGTGTAATGGGAGCCGTTGCGGAAATAGAACACCATCAGATACAAGGCGTCGGGATACTCAGCCTTGTAATCGAATACGATGTCGGTGATGGAACCCTTCTCCCCTGCCTTGCCGTCCAGAGGGACCAGCTTGCGTGAAAGCGGCTGCCTCCTGTCCCCGAACAGCGTCGCAACTGCCCAGACAGGGCCTTTGCCGGCGCCCATCTTGACATGGATATCCTCTCCGTCCTTGAGCGAACCGTCCGAGCAAGGGCCGACAAGCTTGAAGAAGTTCTCAACATCCGCCTGGAGTATATCATCATCTTCCCCGACCCTGAGGATCGTAAGTTTTTCTTCGGATGATATTACCTTCCCATCCGTAGCCTTGACAGAAGCCTTGGCGACAAGGGTATACAATCCGGACTTCGGGACTGCAATTCCCTTGCTTTCTCCGGAAACCGCATTTCCGGTTACTACCACCTTGCCTTCGGAATCCTTAAGTTCGTAACTGACCGGAACCGGTACCTTGACACCCTCGCTGTTGGTCACGGTAAACAAGACTGTCGCCTTGTCCCCTGAAAGCAGGCGGTCACCAGGATAGCGTGAACCGGTAGTGACACACACGTCCCCTTTATCGGCATTCTCGAGATTGAGGCTGAGGTTCAGATAGTTCAGGACGTACACCGACCTTGAATATTCCTTTGTCTCCCCCGTCGCATCCTTGACCTTTACCTTGACGCTGTACCAATAGCGGTCCTGCTTTGTCTGGAAACGGATTGCAAATGCTCCGTCCGCTCCCTGCGGGACTACCCCCGAGGATATCCTCTCTCCCCTGCTGTCAACTGTATAGGTAAGTTCTGCGGCATCGAGGGGATGACCGCTGTAGCTTGTGAGCCTGCCCTTGACCTCGAGCTCGTCACCCATGAAATAGAGGCTGTCAACGCTGTCGAATACAAGGTCATAGGTAGGAAGGATGAACTCATCCACGACAACGCTTGTGGACGCCAGGGTCCTGCCCTGGACAATCTCCAGGCGGAAGCGGCCGTTCCTCTCCCCTTCGGGAATCAGGAACTCTCCCGCCACCGAACCGAAATCGTTCGTGGAAAGGTTGAGAGTGCCGGCCTCCTTCCTTTCAGCATTGAAGAGTTTCGCCACCACCTTTTCCCCTGCCTTAAAGGTGTGGAGACTCCTGTTCATGTCGCCTCCGTACAGCACGGCCTTGAACTTCAGGGTCTCGCCAGGATTGTATGCCCCTTTGTCGGTGAACAAGTTGCAGTAGACACCTTCCTCGTCCTTGGATTCGTAGTATCTCTGATTCCTGAGACTCTGGGGCTTGGACTTGCGCAGGAAGCCATCGGGATCCCTCAGGGAAGCCTCGAGCGAATAGTAAGCATCCTTGCCAAGGGCTTTGGTGATCTTTTCGGGCAGCGGGGTAAAGCCATCCACCACCACTCCGCCGGTCTCGGCAACGGTATTTCCCGACAAGTTAAGCTTGAGGTCAACTGTTTCGCAGGGGCGTCCGGTCAGATAGTCGGCCACATAGAACTTCCAGCCTTCGGAGTCTTCCCTTACGGCAATGGAAAGGGTCTTGGGAGAGTATATGGCCTCGTCCATGACCTTCCCGTTGACGGCCTTGACCACATAGTCACCGTCATCGCACCTCGGGATGGCCAGTTTCACGGTATCAAGGACATAAAAACTCCTCTTGGGATTGATGACCGTCTGCCTGAGTATCGTTTTGGCATCCTTGGTGTCAGTAACCATGCTGACATCGGCCTTGTCAAGGTTGCGGAAAGCCAACACTATCTCTTTGTCTATGAAGGAGATGGAGATATCCTTGCGCTCAAGGCTCTCCATCTGGTATTTGAAATCGCTGATGGTGGAAGCAATCCTGGAATCAACTCCGGATGTATAGGACCTGCGTTCCTTCTCGGCTTCCTTTATCTCGGAATACAGGGTCTTGAAAGCATCTTCTCCGGCATTGTCCGCTTCGAGCTCCATCTTCCTCTGATCGAACAGAAGCGATTTTGCGAACAAGGATACCGCTTTCCCTTCGTACTTCTTTGCAAAGGCCTGTGCCGCTTCCTTGCGGCTGTCCCAGTCCGTTTGTCCGACTTCCTGGAATTCGAGCCAGGCTGCCGACGGATAGGAATCACCGAGACAGTCTTTCAAGGCAGATACAACTTTGGAATCATTCGACGAATAGAGGCGCTCCGACCAAAGGGCATACTCATAGTCATTTTTGATGAAAGAATTCAGAAGGTTGTTCATCTGACCCAAGGTCATGGTATAGAACGGAGTGTTCTTCCCCGCCTCCAGACGGACGCGATTTGTCAGGACAAAATCTATAAGTCCGCCTCCTTCAGTATCCCTGCGGTAAGCATAACTGACTATCGGTTCACCATATTCCTTTATTTCGGCGGACAGCTTGTCCTGAAGCTCCTGATGCAGTTTCCAGTTCCTCATCGACTCCGCCTCGACCTTTTTGACGGCAGCGTCGTAGAAGTCCCAGTGGTACCTTCTGGCCTTTGCCTCCTTCTTGATCGATTCCAGGATTTCGGCCATCTTCTTCGGCTGGTCTGCTTTCAGGGCTGCGTTGTAAGCCTTCCACTGGGAAGTCAGGACGTGGCCTTCCGCGTCCTTGGTCGGGTTCTTATCTGTCTTCATAAAAGCTTGCGATGTAATGGCCGCCGCGCAGATGGCTGCAACTGCGAGCACCGAAACTATTATCCTGGTTTTCATAACGATTGTCCTCTACTTCAAAAACCTTGCAAGGACTTGGATTCTCCCATTTCCCGGACGGCCTCGGACACGAGATACGTGCTTCCGCCGACATAGATCAGGGGATTGCCTCCCTTGTCCAGGCCGAATGCTTTCCGAAGGGCCTGACGTACGGAAGGGGTATGGAAAACTTTGTCATCCGGGCGGCCTTCCTCCTCGCAGAAAGCCTTGTAGCGGGCGGTTAGTTCCTCCTCGGGCATAGCCCTCCGCGTCTTGGGATTGGTGAATATGTAGGTGGCACCGGAAGGCATCAGAGGCATAATTCCCGCCAGGTCCTTGTCCGCCATGATGGCATATACGATTATGAGTGAGGAATATTCCCCGGTCGCCATCATTTCCTCAAGCTGAGCGAAATTTCCTTTCAAGGCAGCCGGATTGTGGCCGATGTCGGCGATGACGGTCGGATGGTCGGAAATCCTCTCCCAGCGGCCGTGGAAGCCTGCCCTCTCCGCTGTATGTTCGAGCGCATCGACGACAGCCTCCGTATCGTCAAGTCCGGAATAGAAAGGGCATTCTTTGAGGATGTCCACGGCTGCAAGCACGGTCCTGAGATTCTTGGCCTGGTATCTGCCGCGAAGGTCCATTTCATTGAGAATCCCTTCAGTCCTGCCACCGAGGGAAGGTCCGGTTTCTTCGGCACATACCAACGTGCTCCCGGTTTCACGGGCCCTGGACTCGAACACCGGACGGGTCTCGGGAAGGTACTCCCCTACCAGAGCCGGCACGCCTGGTTTGAATATCCCGGCTTTCTCCGCAGCAATGGCTTCCAGGGTATCCCCGAGAAGGGCACAGTGGTCAAGGGCGATGCTGGTTATGATCGAAAGGTCCGGAGTGATTATGTTGGTACTGTCGAGCCGCCCTCCGAGGCCGGTCTCGATCACCGCCACGTCCACCTTCTCATCGGCGAACCACTTGAAAGCCAGTCCGGTGGTAATCTCGAAGAACGACAGGTCCAGGGTGTCCATATCTTCCTCATAGCGGCAGAGGAAGTCGTAGACGTATTCTTCCGGAATCAGCACAGGAGGACTGAGGATCCTGGCCCTCTCCCTGAAGTCTTCGATATGGGGCGATGTATACAGTCCCACCTTCAGCCCGGCAGCGGCAAGTGCCGAAGCCAGCATGTTGGCCACCGACCCCTTGCCGTTAGTGCCTGCAATGTGGATCGTCCTGTACTCCTTGTGCGGATCGCCCAACAAGCCGGAAAACTTCATCATATGTTCCAGGCCCGGCTTGTAGGCATCCCCGAAGGGAACCTTCTGGACGGACGGGAACCTGACGAATATCGCTTCTATCTTCCGGTTGTATGCTGCCTTTGAATATTTTCCCATTCTACCTTGGTCCCAGTTTTTTGAACTCAAATCAAAAATACTTAAATTTACAGACATATTCTAACGGAATGAAAGAAAAAACCTCGGCATTACACTCTGAATACATCATCGACGGGATTCCAAGGCGGTTCACCCCTGCGGACATCCTGGACGGATGCCTTGAGCGGGAACCGGAAGAATCCGCCATTTTCGAGGAATATGAACCCATCGTGGACGAGAGCACCGACCCTTGCCCAGCTACCGACCAGTTCAACAGCCAGGATGTACAGGAATATCTCACCAGGACATCCGCACTGGTCGGCACCCCGAGGAACTGTCCCCTGACCTTCCCGGAAGGATTCACGAAAAGCCGGATAGCCAAGGCCCTGCTGGATACGATGTGGATGAAGGGTCATTTCAGGCTGGGCGATCTCACCCTGCTCGCGAAATGGCGCTGGAACAACAAGGCTCTCGGCAGCATGGCCGCGTTCTACTCTTCGGTAGAGGCTGCTGCCGACTATATCGATTCCCTGGGCATCTGCCTGAATTCATATTCATACACGGAAAGCGAGAGGGTATGCCAGGTCGCTTTCAAGGTGGCGGCTACGGAAAAGCCGGAAGACCCTGACGAAGAGATAGATCCGGAAGACGAGATCGACCTCCCCGGCAATGCTCCTTTCGGAAGCATACATCCAGTCATCGGACGCAGGAGGGCGGTGCCTGACAAACTTGTTGCGGATCCCGACAGCTGGCTGATATTCATTCCGTTCGACAGCTGCGATTTCAGGCTAGGCAACTCCCTGCTGTGCCAGGCTTTCGGCCAGAACGGCGACACCGCCCCCGAGATAGGCGACGGTGACTATTTCATAGACTGCTTCGAGATAGTCAGGGAGTTCGTGGAAGACAAGGTAGTGCTGTCCGGAGTCTCGGTCGGCGACGGCGGCCTCCTCCCTGCAATCAAGGCGATGTGCCAGGAAAACGTCGGGGCATCCATCGATGTCAGCGGGCTGATGAACGCTTACGACGAAGACAGGAGCATCAGGGTGCTGTTCTCGGAGATACCGGGGGCGCTCATCCAGATAAAGGATATCGACTATGACTATGCGGATGCCGAGTTCCTGCTGCAGGACATCGCATACTACCCGATAGGACATCCGGTGCCCGGGACGGGCAGCGTCAAGGTCAAGTCAGGACGGGGTGGCGGAATATCCGACATACTCCAGTCGCTGCTCAGCAGCCAGACTTCCGAAGGAGAAGATTGACCAATAACCATATATGGCAAGATACACTAAGGGACTCGTTGCAGTCCGCGGCAACAGGAAGCCGAAGATATTCGTCCTGGATACGAATATCATCCTGCACGATTACAAGGCTATACGGAAATTCAAGGACAACGACCTGGTCATTCCGATCGCTGTGATCGAGGAGTTGGACAAGTTCAAGAAAGGCAATGACCAGCTGGCGTACAATGCCCGCGGATTCATGCGCGACATAGACCGGATCACGGAAGGCCGCTCCTTCGGCCAGAACGGGGTTCCGATCGCAAAGGGCCTGGGAAACATCAAGATAGAGCCCAACCATCCTTTCCCCGAGGAGATGAAGGACCTGTTCTTCGACGACATTCCCGACCACAGGATCCTGTCCACAGCCATCTGGGTACGGGACAACAATCCCGGCCGCTTCGTGGCCCTGGTAACCAAGGACATAAACCTCAGGATGAAATCCAAGGCCGCCGGAATGGAAGTCCAGGACTACATGACCGACAGGGTCGAAGAGGAGAAGATCGAGAATTCCAACAAGGAGGTGCAGATCCTGGACGATGTGGACCCTCAGGATATCCAGGAACTCGTCTACGGACCCGAGACCTCCGTCTCTTGGGAGGCGCTGTCCAGGAAACGTCCCCGCCCGAACCAGCTTTACAAGATCCGGAACGGCAGCGACATGGTCTGCGCCCGTTTCGATGAGGATCTGGGAAAAGTGGTCCTCGTAAAGAACAAATCCGTCTATGGCATCAGGCCGAAGAACGACGAGCAGAGATTCGCGATCGACGCCTGTACAAACCCGAACATAAAGCTTGTCTCAATGACCGGCGGAGCCGGCACGGGAAAGACCCTGATCGCTCTTGCTTCCGCCCTGGAGCAGGCCAGGGATTATGACCAGATAATCCTCACCAGACCTACCGTCGTCCTGGGCAACCAGGAGATCGGGTTCCTGCCAGGAGACCAGAAGACCAAGATGAGTCCTTTCGTCCAGCCTCTGATGGACAACCTCAACGTCATACGGGGTCAGTTTAGGTCCACCAGCAAGGAGGCCATGAAAATAGACGCCATGCTGAAGGAGGAGAAACTCCTGATCTCCCCTCTCGCGTACATCAGGGGACGGAGTCTCGGAAACGTCTATTTCATCTGCGACGAAGCGCAGAACCTTACCCCCAACGAGGTCAAGACGATCATAACAAGGGCCGGTGAAGGTACCAAGATGGTCTTCACTGGAGACATATTCCAGATCGACCAGCCCTACCTGGACCAGTGGTCCAACGGTCTCACGCATCTGGGAGAGAAAATGGACGGACAGAAACTGTTCGAGCACATATTCCTCAGGATCGGTGAGAGAAGCGAGCTTTCCGACATAGCCTCGAAGTTGCTATAACAAATCATTTTTAGTAAATTTGCAAGTTGTTCCAAAACGGCAATAATCAACAAAAAATCAATAATCAATTATGTTCGACAAGAAGAAAAGGGTTTATCGTTTTGGCGGAAAGACCGCTGAAGGTGATGGCCAGATGAGGGAACTGCTCGGTGGCAAGGGTGCCAACCTTGCTGAGATGAGCAAGCTCGGAATGCCTGTTCCTGCAGGTTTCACCATCACTACCGAATGCTGCGCCGAGTATTATTCCTTGGGCGGCGGCTACACCGAAGATCTTAAGAAAGAGGTGGCCCAGGCCATGAAGGCCACGGAAACCATAATGGGCAAGAAATTCGGAGATCCTTCCGATCCGCTTCTCGTGAGCTGCCGTTCAGGCGCAAGAAGCTCCATGCCCGGTATGATGGATACCATCCTCAATATCGGACTCTGCTCAGCGACCCTGCCCGGAATGATCCAGAAGACCGGCAATCCCAGGTTCGTATACGATGCTTACAGGCGCCTCATCATGATGTACTCCGACGTCGTCATGGAGAAGGCCGAGGGTATCGAACCGGCCGACGGCCAGGGAATCCGCCAGCAGCTCGACAGGATGATGATGGAGCTCAAGGAGCAGAAGGGTTACAAGTCAGATACCGAGATCACTGCCGACGAACTCAAGGAACTCTGCGAGAAATTCAAGGTCAAGGTTAAGGAAGTCCTCGGAGTGGAATTCCCCGATACCGCGAAGGAGCAGCTTTGGGGCTCGATCGGAGGTGTCTTCAAGTCCTGGAACGGCAAGAGGGCCATCGCTTACAGGAGGATCGAGAAGATTCCTGATGACTGGGGTACCGCAGTGAATGTCCAGTCCATGGTATTCGGTAACATGGGCAATACCTCGGCTACCGGTGTCGCTTTCTCACGTAACCCTGCCAACGGAGACAACAAGTTCTACGGAGAATGGCTCATCAACGCCCAGGGCGAGGATGTGGTTGCCGGTATCCGTACTCCCAACCCCCTCAACGAGGCCACCAAGACCGAGAAGAACAAGGATCTGGAGTCCCTCGAGACCGCAATGCCTGAAGTCTACAAGGAGCTGGACGATATCCGCCTGAACCTTGAGAAGCACTTCCGTGACATGCAGGACATCGAGTTCACCATCCAGGAAGGTCATCTTTGGATGCTCCAGTGCAGGATCGGCAAGCGTACCGGTCTCGCCGCCCTCCAGATGGCCATGGACATGGTAGAGGAAAAGATGATTGACGAGAAGACCGCTGTGATGAGGGTCTCCCCTTCCCAGCTCGACGAAATCCTACATCCCATCCTCGATCCCGCATCAGAAAAGAAAGCGAAGGTACTCGCTGTCGGCCTTCCCGCCTCCCCCGGTGGAGCAGTCGGCCAGATAGTGTTCACCTCCGAGGCCGCCATGGAAGCAGCAGCAAACGGAATGAAGGCCATCCTCATCCGTGAGGAGACTTCTCCCGAAGATATCGAGGGAATGCGTGCCGCAGCCGGAATCCTTACCACCCGTGGTGGAATGACTTCCCACGCCGCACTCGTCGCCCGTGGATGGGGCAAGTGCTGCATCGTTGGATGCGAGGCCATGAAGATCAATCTCGAAGACAAGACCGTCACCTTCAACGGCGACAAGACTTTCAACGAGGGTGACTGGCTCAGCCTCAACGGATCGAAGGGTCTGGTATACGGTACCAAGATCGACACCATGGACGCCTCCGAGAATCCTCTCTTCAAGAAGTTCATGACGATCGTCGACAAGTTCCGCCGTCTTGGCATCAGGACCAACGCCGACACTCCCGAAGATGCTGCCAAGGCCCTGAGCTATGGCGCAGAGGGTATCGGACTCTTCCGTATCGAGCATATGTTCTACGGAGCACATTCCGAGAAGCCTCTCTCCAAGCTCCGCAAGATGATCCTTTGCGACACCGAAGAGGAGCGCAGGCTTGCTCTCGAGGATCTCGAGCCTTACATGAAGGCCGCGGTCAAGAGCACCATGAAGATCATGGACGGCAAACCTGTCGTATTCCGTCTGCTTGACCCGCCTCTCCATGAGTTCGTCCCCAAGACCGAGGAAAAGAAGCAGGAGATCGCCCGTGAACTCGGCGTCACCGTCGAAGAGATCGAGAAGCGCGGCGAGGCCCTCCACGAGGTCAACCCGATGATGGGACACCGCGGAGTCCGTCTGCACGTCAGCTTCCCGCTGATCGCCGAGACCCAGTACAAGGCCATTTTCGAGGCTGCCGCCGAACTCCTTCTCGAAGGCTACCATCCCATGCCCGAGATCATGATCCCCGTGACCATCTCAGCCCGTGAGCTCAGCTTCCAGAAAGCTATCTGCGACCGTGTAAAGGCCCAGGTCGAAGGAATCAAGGTTCAGAACATCGACTACAAGTTCGGTACTATGATCGAGATCCCGCGTGCTGCATTGACAGCCGACAGGATGGCCCGTGCCGCTGAATTCTTCTCATTCGGCACCAACGACCTCACCCAGATGACCTTCGGTTTCTCACGCGACGACATCGGAACCTTCATGGGTGACTATCTCGGCAACAAGATCCTCGACTCCGACCCGTTCCAGACCATCGATGTCAAGAGCGTCGGAAAACTGGTCGAGTTCGGTATCCAGGGTGGCCGTTCGAAGAGGCCCGACCTCAAGTGTGGTGTCTGCGGAGAGCATGGTGGTGATCCCGATTCCATCCGCTTCTTCAACAGGATCGGCGTAGACTACGTCTCCTGCTCACCGTTCCGCGTGCCCATCGCCCGCCTCGCCGCGGCACAGGCCGCCATCGAGCAGAGCAAGTAGGCTGATCGCCAGCGATTTTAGAAGGAGTTTGTCACGAAGACAGACTCCTTCATTTTTATTTAAATCCTGAAGGAGCGAACAATCTCGCTGATTATTCTTATATTTGATGGAATCGCTGCGGGAAATGGCCACTATCAACGTATACGAACAATATTTCGAAGCCTCCGGCTCTTTCAGCGGAGTGGAGCGGAAAGCTGCCGCCGTAATGCTGATATCCGACTCAGATGCCGGCCGTATCAAATACGAGCTGGCCGTCAATTTCTTTCCTCACCGCTCTGAAGACGACTTCGCGATATCCTACGACGCATATTTCTCCAAGGTGCTTTACGAAGCGGACGGCAGGAGGTCAAGGAAGCGTGAGGCAGGCCTGATGGAGATCCTGCGCGAAGAAGCGGATACCCTTGCCGGAGACAACGGCGGGACGATCTTCTGGGACAAGCCCTTGATCGAACCGAGGAGAGGTTGACAGTTATTGAATATTCACTTTTATATAATACGGACTTATGAGAAAAGGTTTATTTCTTTTGATGCTTGCAACAGTGTTCTGCTGCAGCTCGGTTTTTGCCCAGGTGGCCGAATCCCCGGAACTTGCCACCAGGATCAAGGATGAGGGCTTGAACAATTCAAAGGTCGAAGAGCTCTCCCAGTACCTTACCGATTATCTCGGCTCAAGGCTCACGGCTTCGCAGCAGAAGCGCCGCGCCGAAACCCTGGTGATTGACAAACTGAACCAGATCGGCCTGTCGAATCCCCGTGCCGAGTTTGCCTATGAGTTCACAAGGGGCGGCTGGGATGTCGTGAAGACCTATGCCGCCATGACCAGCCCATATTACTGCGCATTTACCGTCAACCCGAAGGCCTGGTCAGGAAGTACCAATGGCCTCGTGAAAGGAGAGTGCATGATATTCAATGTCACGAAGAAGGAAGACCTGGACCAGTACCGCGGCAAGATTGCAGGCAAGATCCTGCTTCTTCCCTCCACCCAGACCTATAATATAAGCTTCGCCCCCCTGGCTTCCCGATACACTGAGGAACAGCTGGAAGCATTGACACAGGACAACAGGGTCCAGAGTGCCATATCCCCTGCCGGTCCTCCCAGGATGGGTGGCCAGAGACAGCCGTTCGACAGGAGTGCGATGGCTGCCATGATGGAGCTTCGTCAGCTTACCAATGAGCTCCTTGCCGCCGAAAAGCCGCTCTGCGTAGTGACGGGACGCGGAACCTTCAACGTTCCTTCAAGCACGGGCGCAACCTATAAAGTCGGTGATCCTGAGCCCACACCCGAAATCCTGATGCCTGTCGAGGACCATGGACGCATGGTACGCCTGATCGAAAGCGGCCAGAAAGTCGAAATGGAGCTCGAACTCATCAACAAGTTCACCGATGACCAGGAGGTCCATAACGTATATGCCGAGATTCCCGGCACGGATTCCAAGCTGAAGGATGAGATCGTCCTTCTGGGCGCCCACTTCGACTCCTGGCATGGAGGTACCGGTGCCGCAGACAACGCATCCGGGTGCATAGTCATGGTAGAAGCCATGCGTATTCTAAAGGAACTTGGAGTCAAGCCCAAGAGGACCATCCGTCTGGCTCTCTGGGGAGGAGAGGAGCAAGGTCTCTACGGTTCCAGGGGTTATCTGGAGCAGAATCTCTACAAGGGTGAAAAGAAGCTCCCCGGCTTCGACAAATTCGCCCTTTACCTCAACATGGACAACGGATCCGGCCGTTTCCGCGGAATATATCTGGAGAGGAACGATGCTGCCGTCCCCTTCTTCGAAGCCTGGAAGAAACCCATCGAGTCCCTCGGATTCAATTATATTTCGCCCAGGAACACCGGAGGCACGGACCATACTTCCTTCTCAAGGGTCGGACTGCCGGCATACCAGTTCATCCAGGATGTGCTGGAGTACAACCGTACGTACCACACGATCATGGACACCTACGAGCGTCTTTCCCTGGGTGACCTCAAGATCGATGCGACCATCGTAGCATGGCTGGCCATCTGCGCTGCCAACGATCCCGGCAGGATTCCGGTCAACGCCGCAGCCGCAATGAACAGGATGCAGATTCCCAGGAACTAGATACTTATGGATATTTCGATTATCGGCGCCGGCAACATGGGCGGCGCCACTGCCCTTGGACTCTCCCGGTTCTGTCCGGAAGCCAGGATTACCGTCACGGCCAGGCACCGGGAGACCCTGGAAAAGTTCTCTTCATCAGGCATAGCCTCCACCCTGGACAATGCCGAGGCGGTTAAAGGAGCCGATGTCGTAATAATGGGAGTGAAGCCCTGGCTTCTGAAGGAGGTCCTCACTCCCCTTCTTCCTTTGATGAAGGAGAAGATCCTCGTATCCCTCGCTGCCGGGATCCCGGCATCCACACTGAAGGAATGGACCGATGGGTTCAATCTCGCCGGCGTGTATACGGTTATCCCCAACCTGGCCATAGAGATCGGCGAGAGCATGACCTTCATCAACGAGGTATCAGGAAACTCCGGTACCCTCCGGACCGTGAACGGACTGTTCAGTTCCGTAGGGAAATCGATGGTCGTGGATGAGAAACAACTGGGAGCCGGAATGATGGTCGCATCCTGCGGAACGGCATTCGCCCTGCGGTATGTACGTGCCACCATGGAAGGCGGGATCGAGCTCGGGCTTTATCCCAGGCAGGCCCTGCAGGCCGCCCTGCAGACAGTTAAGGGCGCCGCCGCGTTGGCAGACGCCCATGGCACTCATCCTGAACAGGAAATCGACAGGGTGACCACTCCCGGAGGGATTACCATCCGTGGTCTCAACGCCATGGAAGAGGCTGGTTTCTCCAATGCCGTGATCCAGGGCCTCAGGATCTGGAAATAGGGATAATTATTTCTTCTCTGCGAGGGTGAATACCACGGAAAGAGTGTATTTCTTCGAATCTTTCGTGAATTCCGACCCTACTGTCAGGGCACATTTATCATCCTTGAAAGCGACACTCGCGGTACCTCCCGTCAATTCATAACCCAGGGCGGATACATCATGCCACTTGAACTTGACGGAACCCTTGTCGACGGCTGACATATCACAGTCGGCCACATCCATACGTCCGGTGCTGAACAGGATGATCGCAGAACCCGTAGGCGTGACGGTTATGCTGCTGATGCTGATTCCTGTGAAGTCCTTCTTAACCTCGATACCCTGCTTTCGGGCGAAAGCCGCGATCTCCTCGAGGTTGCAACCGTCAAAATCGGCCCCGGCATTGACACTGCCTGAAATGGTTACACGTGTTTTGGCGATAGTCCAGGTCTTGCACAGTTTTACCGCATTTCCGGAGGTATAGGTACTCTTCTGGGGAGTCGCCGAACCGGTCACGGTCTTGCCGTCATTCTTCTTCAGAGTGAAGTTGACCGGAGAACCGGAGTGGCCGTAAGTCAGGACTGCATCCTTTCCAAGGATGTACTGTCCTTCTGAATCAACAGTATAATTACCGAATGAATAGACCGTCTCCTTGTCGGAGTTGACTTCGCAGATCAGGTATGTACCGGACTCGGTAAGTTCTATGGATTTCACGGAACTGTCTCCGGTAACGACCAGTTTGACCGTCTCGGGAGTCGGAGTAGGCTCGGGAGTCGGAGTCGGGGTGGGCGTCGGAGTAGGTGTCGGGGTAGGTGTCGGAGTAGGAGTGACATCTTCCTTCTTCGGCTCCTTCTTCTCCTTGGTACAGGAATATACCAGTGAAAGGGTGGCGGCCAGCGCTAAAACAAGCCAGAACTTTTTCATAGCAGTCAATTAAAACAGATTAAAGAATACATGTACATTGATCATCGGATAGACGACCAGCTTCTCGGCCTTGTCGATCAAGCCTTCGTCCCGTCCGTTAAGTGCTCCTGAAGTGATTCGCACATCTTCCCAGTCTCCGAAAACATCCTCACCGGGAGCGAAGAGTCCTGGCTTGCCCCAGTAGACGGCACCCAGGTCGCAGGTCACGCACACGGTACGGTTCGTGCGGACGGCACGTCCGAAACCTACGCCAAGATAGGGCCGGAGGGCATCCAAACCTACATAACCATCTATGTTTCCATTCTGGGCCTTGACAAGATAATCGTCCACATTCAATCCGGCTATGTTGTAATCATCAGGGAAGTTGCTGCCGTGCACTTTGACAGCGTTCTTCGGGCCATACATCATACCGGCCGTGATATGGAATCCGCTGTGTTCCATCGGAAATATATCGAGCAGGAGTTCCGCATTGGAAAGGTTGGGAGTAGCCTTGGCATTGACAGTCCATTCGCCCTTGTCAGAACCCTGGTTTCCCGGATGCTCGGGAACGGAGACCTCCCTGTTGATTGATATCGGAGGTACCATCGCATAACCGGCGCGTACCTGGAAAAAAGGTCCGATCGGTGCAGCCAGTTCAGCTCCGACACCTGCGGTACCCGCCTTGACACCGATTGCAAGATGGTTGAAACAACCCGGCTCCTGGGCCGTGGCACTCACTGCCAGGCAGAAAAGGACGGACAAAAGCAAGATCTTTTTCATAGTACCTGATTTTTAATGGTAAAATCATACAAATATAATTATTTTTGAATTGTAACAAGAATACGGAACTTATGAATAACCTGCAAACTATCTTGTCCGGACTTGCCTTGGCCACCCTTTGCTTCGGTGCGCACGCCCAGGAACCGGAAAAAGCCGGGAGGATGGAATGGTTCTCCGAGGCCAAACTGGGCATATTCATCCATTGGGGGATATATTCCCGCGGAGACTGGTCGGAAAGCTGGGCTTTCCACAACGGAACGGTGAGCATGGAGGACTACTTCGCCCAGGAAGCAGACTTCACGGCGGAGAGATACGACCCTGCGGAGTGGGTGTCTCTCATCAAGGAGAGCGGGGCGAGATATACCGTGATCACATCCAAGCACCATGACGGTTTCGCTCTGTGGGATACCAAGGCAGGAGATGTAAGTGCCGTGAAGTCGTCCGCCGCCCGACGCGACGTACTCACACCCTTCGTCGAAGAAGTCCGCCGACAGGGAGGACTGAAACTCGGCATCTATTATTCATTGATAGACTGGCCCCGGGAGGACTATCCGAATGTCTTCAGGGCTGGCCCTCCGCGTTACGACATCCATAAGGAGCCTGCCCGCTGGAAGCATTTCCTGGACTTCAACAGCGCCCAGCTGCGCGAGCTCAACAACTCGTACCGTCCCGACCTTTACTGGTTCGACGGTGACTGGGAGTTCTCTTCCGAGGAATGGGATGCTCCAGGGATAGTGGCTATGCTCCGCAAGGACAATCCGGACGTGGTCATAAACTCGCGGATCCAGGGTAACGGAGACTATGACACCCCCGAACTCGGCGTCCCGGTCGTTCGTCCGGAAAGCAGATGGTGGGAGACCTGCATGACCATAAACGATTCGTGGGGTTTCCGCAAGAAAGACAAGGATTTCAAGTCTTTCCAGACAATCCTGAACATGTTCGTGGACTGCCTGTCCAAAGG
>CACZCQ010000017.1 GCA_902779765.1 uncultured Bacteroidia bacterium | reverse complement strand
GAGCAGAGACGCATCGACCTTGCAGGAAGTACTCTTGCCGTTTATTTCCAGCTCCTCGGCACTCCCGGACATCGTCGCCTTGGCGGATCCGGCAGTGGCAACGGTAGCCTTCTTCTCGATGGCCCCGTTGATATTGATTTCCGAAGAACCGGCGATAGTCAATGAGAGGTTCTCCGCAGCACAGGTGATGGATGTGACGGACTTTCCGTCGACAGCGACGGTAAGGTCGCCTTCCGCGGTGATATTGGCATTGGATAGCTTGGCGTTCTTTCCGACGGAGACACTGACGTTCTTGGAAACTATCCTCAGGTCACTGGTCTTTGAGGAACCGCCCATGGTCAGGTTAAAACTGTCTCCACTTAGGTTTCCAGAGTTGTAGAACTCTGAATTATCGCTCAATGTCAAAGACTTAAGAGTCGGCATATAAACTACAGCTACAAGAGTTGGATCACCTGAGTTCCTGCCCTTGTAGAGTTTTTTCACATCCTTGGGAATGCTTTTCTCATCCATCGATATATGCAATGTCCCTGCCTTTACATAGCACTCGACATAACTCTCCAGGGCATCGTCTACCGTCAACTTTATACCATACAGGTCGCTTTTGACGATTGACACCTTGAAACCGTTCTCGGCATCGATAGCCTCGAATGGAGACAGGTCGTGTTCAACCACGCGGGTCTGCGAAAAAGCGGATAAGGATGTTGCCGCAATAATGACGGCAACCGTAACAATCCTGGTAAATAAAGATTTCATATCCATTAAAGCTTGAATTATTCTTCCAGTTTTTCCATCAGTGACTCCCATTCGGCAGTAAGCCTGTCGATGTCACGCTTCGACTCCAGATACGTCCTGGTAAGCTCCATAATATCAACGTCTGAAGATGGATTCGAGAGCACTTTCTCAATCTCTTTCATCTTTCCTTCGATCTTGGCGATCTCGCCTTCCAGGAACTCGACGCGATGTTTCATCCTCCGGATTTCCTTGGATTCGCTCCTGCGTTGTTCAAAAACCTGCTTTGCCTTATCCTTTTCAGTCCCTTCCGCCGGGGTCCCTGAAGCAGCGGCCGAAGCTGTGGGGAACCTTCTTTCCAGTTCACGCAGGCTCTCGATCTTCCTCCTTTCCAGGAAATCGCTTATGCTTCCCAGATGCTCCTTGACCTTCCCGTCACGGAACTCGTACATCTTGTCAACCAGCCCGTCGAGGAAGTCACGGTCATGGGATACCACAATCAATGTGCCATCATATGCCTGCAATGCCTGCTTGAGGATTTCCTTCGACTTGATGTCCATATGGTTGGTAGGCTCGTCCAACGCCAGGAGGTTGTAAGGCTGGAGCATGAACTTCGCCATGCCGAGACGGGCCCTTTCCCCTCCGGAAAGGATACTGACCTTCTTGTCGATATCCTCTCCCCGGAAAAGGAACTGCGCGAGGATATCCCTCAGTTTGTTCCGTATCTCCCCTACTGCAATCCTGTCCAGGGTCTCCCAGACGGTAAGGTTGCGGTCAAGGATATCCTCCTGATTCTGGGCATAATAACCCAGGGAAACATTATATCCTCTCCTGGCTTCTCCCTCGATGGGAGTCAATTCTCCGGCAATCACCCGCATGAGAGTGGTCTTGCCTTCGCCGTTGCGGCCTATCAAGGCTACCTTGTCCCCTCTCTTGACCTCTATATCCGCATTTCGGAAAACCACTTTCCCGGGGTATCCGACGGTTATCCCCGTCGCTTTGAAAACGATGTCTCCGGCTCTGGGTGAAGGCGGGAACTTGACGGTCAACCGGACATTGTCGGTCTCGTCTATCTGGATCCTGTCAAGCTTCTCCAGCTGCTTGATTCTGGACTGCACCTGATTGGACTTGGTCGGCTTGTATCGGAACCGGTTGATGAAATCCTCCGTCTTCTCGATCATCCTCTGCTGGTTCTCGTAGGCAGCGGTCTGCTGCGACAGGCGTTCCTTCCTCAGTTCCAAATATTTACTATAGGGAACCTTGTAATCGTGGATATGCCCGAGCATTATCTCCACAGTCCTGTTAGTCACACGGTCGAGGAACTTACGGTCGTGGGAAACGAGGAGCAGGGATCCCTTGCGGTTCCTGAGATAATCCTCGAGCCATTCGATCGATTCTATGTCAAGGTGGTTCGTAGGCTCATCAAGGAGGAGCACATCCGGCGCTGAAAGAAGTATCTTGGCCAGTTCTATGCGCATGTTCCATCCCTGGCTGAAGGTCTCGGTCTTCCTCCCGAAGTCCTCATCCTTGAAACCAAGTCCCAGCAGGGTCTTGGTCGCCTGCACATCGGCAGGTTCGCTCTGGCTCAACGCCAGTGTATCATTCAAGTCATTGAGGCGGCTGATAAGCTCAAGATATGAGGCGGATTCATAATCGGTCCTCTCCGCAAGCTGGGCGCTGATGGAATCCAGTTCCTGCTGTATGGAATTCACATCCTCGAATGCCGTCAGGGTTTCCTCCAGGACGGTACGTCCCTTATGGTGGTCCATTATCTGGGGAAGGTAACCTATGCGCAGGTCATTCGGTTTGTCAATCGATCCGGAAGTAGGACTCTGAAGCCCGCAGATGAGCTTCATTATGGTCGACTTGCCAGCACCGTTCTTACCTACGAGACCGATCTTGTCGTTCTCGCTGATATGGAAATCAATGCCGTCCAGCAGGGTGAACCCACCGTAGGCAACTGTCAAACCGTTGATGGATATCATTCCCCTTACCCGTTATCCGGCGAATCCTCCTCATCCGGCCTTGGTTTGCAGCAAAGAACACTGGCTTCGTAAAGAAGCAGGAGCGGGGCGGCGGCAATGACCATGGAGAAAGGATCGGCAGGCGTGATGAGTGCTGCTATACACAGGACCACGACTATCGCATGCTTGCGATACTTGGTCAGGGTATCCTTGTAGACTATCCCGAGCTTGTTCAGGATGACGATAACCGCCGGGAACTCGAAGACGATTCCGAAAGCGAGTATGCAGGATGTGAACAGCGAGATATAAGAGTTCAGTGATATCGTGTTTACGATAGCGTCACTGATCGTGTAGCCCAGGAAGAAATTAAGTGAGATCGGTACAATCAGGATGTAACCGATGTACAGACCAAGATAGAATAGGAAGGAGGCCGCTATGAATACACCGCTGACGGTCCTCTTCTCATTCTGGTATAGGGCCGGAGCAATGAATTTCCAGATCTCCCAGATCACGAAAGGGAAAGCCAGGATGAAACCCAGTTCGAAGGCGACCTTCAGGTGGACGAAGAACTGGGTGGATATCTCCAGGTTCACCAGGTTCATCTTCACGTCCATATTGAACAGACGGTACACCCAGAAATCACTCCTGGTCGGAGCGAGGACCACGTCGTCGAAAACGAACTTCTTGAAGCAGAAAACGACTACGCTGACAAGTGTAATTGCAAGCACCGAGCGGAACAATGTCCCCCTCAGTACCTCGAGATGGTCCCAGAAGGACATCTCGGACGAATCCTGGCGTATCTCTTCCTCAGCCACGTCTTATTTGTTGTACTCTTCCTTCTTCTCGATCTTGTCCGGACTCTTTGCCGTGGTGTTCATGTCCTTGTCGATATCTTCGATCTGCTTCTCGACTTCGTTCATGCCCTCCTTGAAACTCTTCATGCCCTTTCCAAGTCCGCGCATGAGTTCAGGAATCTTCTTGCCACCGAAGAGGAGAAGGATTACAAGGGCGATGATGACGATCTGCCATGGACCGACTACACCTAAGGGGAAAAATGTAAGCATATTCATGAATATTAAAGGTTTATCTGTCGTTCATATGTTTTTCTATCGCTTCCAGGAGCCTGGCCGGACAGCGGGTTGGGCGGTTGGTCGCCTTGTTAAGGAAACCCAGTATCACCCTGCCTTCCACGCAAAGGATCCCGTCCTGGTTGTAAACCTCCTGGCGGATACGAAGCTTGGCCAGCGGGGCTTCATCGATCATGGCGACAACACGGAGGTCATCACCCATCCTTGCGGGATACTTGTAACGGCATTCAACGGAAACTATAGGGATGGTCACTCCGTCTTCCTCGCATTTCTCGATGGGATATCCGAATTCCCGCATCATGTTGTTGCGGGCACACTCGAAATAACGGATGTAATTCGAGTGATGGACGATACCCATCTGGTCGGTTTCGTAGTACCTGACCGGGAAAGATGTTTCAGAATAGACCATTGTTGTTTACTTGGTTTTCAGCGCTTTAAGCGACCTTTCAAGATTCTCTATCTTCAGGAGGGCGTCGGATTCCTTCTTGCGTTCCAGCGCAACTACTTTCTCCGGGGCGTGGGCGGTGAAGGATTCGTTGGAAAGCTTTTTCCTTACACCCTCCAGGAACCCGCGGAGACGGGTCAGTTCGGATTCGATCTTGGCGATCTCCTCACTTGCGTCAATAAGACCGTCCAGCGGGATGAACACTTCCACGGTGCCAACCATGAAGGATACACCGTTGCCCTCGGCGGAAGCAGTCACCTTCTCGGCTGAACCGACATTAGCGAGTTTGGACACGACCGGAACCATCTCCATGGGGAAATCACCCTTCACCTTTATATCGAGGGATTCCTTCGGAGGGATATTCTTCTGCTGCCTCGTCGCCCTGACACCACCGGCTACTTCCTTTGCCGCCTCGAAGTCAGCGATCACCTTTTCGTCGATGTCACCCGCCACAGGAGAAGGCTGGTACATGATGGTCTCACCTTCCACCCTTCCTGCCATGGACTGCCAAAGCTCCTCACTTATGAACGGCATCACGGGGTGGATCAGCTTGAGGAGACTCTCAAGGAATGAATCGGTTGCATCCATGGTCGCCTTGTCGATAGCTTCACCGAAAGCCGGTTTCACGGCCTCGAGATACCAGGAGCAGTAATCATCCCAGAAGAGCTTGTAGATAGCCATGAGGGCATCAGAAATCCTGAATTTGGAATAATGCTCTTCAACGACCTTTACAGTCTGGCTGAGTTTATTCGTGAACCATTTAACAGCAAGGGAATTGACAGCGCTTTGCTGAAGTGATTCATCAACCTTCCAACCCTGGATGAGGCGGAATGAATTCCATATCTTGTTGCAGAAATTCCTGCCCTGCTCAATCTGGCTCTCATCGTAGAAGATGTCGTTGCCGGCAGAGGAACAGAGCAACATTCCGATCCTGACGGCATCTGCACCGTACTTCTCTATAAGTACAAGGGGATCCGGGGAGTTGCCGAGTGTCTTGCTCATCTTGCGGCCCAGCTTGTCGCGGACGATACCGGTGAAGTAGACATTGCTGAACGGTATATCGTCCATGAACTCCCCACCCGCCATGATCATCCTGGCGACCCAGAAGAAGATGATGTCCGGGCCGGTTACGAGGTCGCTCGTAGGATAATAATACGAAAGGTCCTTGTTGGGCTCGTGTTCCGGATGTCCGGGCTTTTCAGGATCAAAGACGGAAATAGGCCAGAGCCAGCTTGAGAACCAGGTGTCGAGGACATCCTCGTCCTGTCTGAGGTCCGCCATCGTAAGCGAAGGATCGATCTTCCTCGCGGCTTCAAGTGCCTTTTCGGGGGTTTCCTCGACGACGGTCTGTCCATCTGGCAGATAATAGGCTGGAATCCTCTGGCCCCACCAAAGCTGACGGGAAATGCACCAGTCATGGACATTCTCCATCCAGTGGCGGTAGGTATTGCGGTATTTTTCAGGAATGAATTTTATCCTTCCGGACTCTACCTTGTCCAGCGCAGAAGCAGCAAGGTCTTCCATCTTGAGGAACCACTGGGCAGAAAGCTTGGGCTCGATGACGGCATCAGTCCTTTCGGAATAACCGACAGGGGAAATGTATTCTTCAACCTTCTCGAGATTGCCGGCTTCCTCAAGCATCTTCACTATCTTCTTCCTGGCCACGAAACGGTCTTCGCCGACAAGTATGACTGCCTCTTCGGTAAGGCGGCCGTGGTCGTCGATGATGTTGATGGTCGGAAGGTTATGCCTGAGTCCGATCTCATAGTCATGTGCATCATGGGCGGGGGTTACCTTAAGGCAGCCGGTTCCGAAATCCATCTCGACATAGCTGTCCTCGATTACAGGGATCTCCCTGTTGATCAGAGGGATAAGCACTTTCTTGCCCTTGAGCCAGTGATATCTTTCATCCGCCGGATTGACGCAGATAGCAGAGTCCGCCATTATGGTTTCAGGACGGGTCGTTGCGATCACAAGATACTGGTCCGTGGGATTGCCGTTTCCGTCGGAGATATAGTAGCGGAGGTGATAGAAATGGCTCTTGGTATCCTTGTGAATAACCTCGTCATCACTGATTGCGGTGAGCGCCACGGGGTCCCAGTTGACCATCCTTACTCCCCTGTAGATCAAGCCCTTCTTGTAGAAATAGCAGAAAGTGGCGATGACGGCATCTGAGAGTTCCGGATCCATGGTGAACCTGGTACGGTCCCAGTCGCAGGAAGCGCCAAGCTTGCGCAGCTGCTGAAGTATGATACCGCCGTGTTCCTCCTTCCATTCCCAGGCGTACTTCATGAATTCCTCGCGGGTGAGGTCCTCCTTGGAGATTCCCCTGTCCCGGAGCCTTGCCACGACCTTGTTCTCAGTCGCTATGGATGCATGGTCCGTCCCGGGGACCCAGCAGGCGTTTTTGCCGTCCATGCGGGCCTTGCGGATCAGGACATCGTTCAGGGTGTTGTTGAGCACGTGGCCCATATGGAGTATACCCGTCACGTTCGGCGGAGGGATCACTATCGTATATGGTTCCTTATCGTTGGGTTCTGAGTGGAAACAACCATGGTCCAGCCACCAGGAGTACCATTTGTCCTCCACTTCGGCCGGATTGTACTTCGCGGAAAGCTCTTTTTTATCGCTCATATCTCTATTCGTGCTATCGAAGAATACAAATATAGCACAATTTTCACTAATTTTGCTTCACAAACACAGACTATCATGGAAGAGAAAAAGGAAATAAGCCTGGAGATCAAGCCGGAAATCGCCAAAGGCACCTATTCAAACCTGGCGATCATCACCCATTCACACAGCGAATTCATTATCGACTTCGCAACCATGCTGCCAGGTCTTCCCAAACCTGACATCGGCAACAGGATCGTAATGACCCCCGAACATGCAAAGAGGCTTCTGAACGCGCTTATGGACAATGTGACCAAATACGAGTCGCAGTTCGGCCTGATTTCACTCGGCGGCCAGCCACAGCAGGGCGGAACCTTCAATCTGGGCGACCTGCCCCAGTTCGGTCCCGGCGGAACGAAATCCTGACGATATGACCGATATAAAGGATATAAAAGGCTTCGCGTTCGACATCGACGGTGTGATGACGGACGGAGGCATACTGGCCGACTTGGAGGGTCAGCTATACAGGACCTTCGATGCGAAGGACGGATTCGCAGTGAGGATGGCCTCGATGAACGGCTACCCTGTCGGAGTGATTACGGGGGCAAGGTCCCAGAGTGTCCGGGCCCGCTTCTGCGGCAACGGCATACCGCCGGAGGACATCTATCTCGGTTCCCGTGACAAGCTGACCGACTTTGAGGATTTCTGCCGCAGGCATGGATTGAAGCAGTCGGAAGTGATGTATTTCGGTGATGACGTTCCCGACGTCGCGGTAATCGTTGCGGCCGGTATAGGAGTCGCTCCAGCCGATGCGGCGGAAGAAGCCCGCAATGCCGCTGATATCGTCTCTCCAAGGCCAGGAGGCAAGGGATGCGTCCGTTTCCATATGGAAGAGGTCATGAAAGCCCAGGGACGTTGGGATTTCGACGTCAATGTCTACAAGAGCAAGTTCTGAGTACATGGACACCTGCGGAAAAAGGATCATCCTCGCATCCAACTCCCCACGGCGCAGGGAGCTGATGCAGTCCCTAGGACTGGATTTCACGGTCGATACAGGGACTTCATTCATCGAGTCCTATCCTCCCGGTACACAGCACGAAAAGGTTCCCGGACTCATGTCGCGGGGAAAGTCACTGGGATTCCACCGGAGCCTGATGTACGACGAGATACTCGTCACATCTGATACGATGGTTCTCTGTGGTGGAGAAATCCTCGGGAAGCCATCGGACAGGGAAGATGCGGTAAGGATGCTCAAACTTCTCTCCGGCCGCGAACATCAGGTCATTACCGCAGTCACCATAAGGGACAACAAACGAGAGAAGACCTTCTCCGTAACTTCAAATGTCTTTTTTAAAAATCTATCAGACAAGGAGATAGATTATTACATCGATAATTACAAGCCTTTTGACAAGGCCGGTGCCTATGGTATCCAGGAATGGATCGGGTATATCGGAATCACAGGGATTGAAGGTTCCTTCTACAATGTCATGGGCTTCCCCACCCAACGCTTCTACGAAGAGCTTCAGGATTTCTTACAGGACTAGCCTCCTTCCGATGCGTAGGATCGTGCGCCGGGTGATGTTATTCTTTTCACAAAGGGCATCGACCGTTGTGCCGGTCTTTTTGGCGATCTTGCTCAGGGTATCCCCTTCCTTAACGATATAGACCGACGGCGCTTCGGCGGGCTCAGCGACCGTGCTTTTCGCTTCGGCGGGCTCGTTGGCAGCATCGGAGGTCTTTTCCGGTCGCTGAGCCTGCCGAGGCGCCGGTTTCCTGTACTCCACCACCTTGAGGGTCCTTCTTCCCGGCATGCTCCTGTAGGCGTTTGCCATACCCTCCTTTGTTATTTCTATGGTCCTGTCGACTGCGCGTACTGAATCCGACAGCGAGTGTTTCAAGAACCACTCATATGGTTCGCTCATGTAAAACACTCTGCCCAACCTCGAATGGTTGACACCTTCATGGAGGTCGAAACGAAGCAGGTCCGCAGGCCCGGATGCCTTCATTGCATCGACTACCTTCTGAGACTCCTTGTAAGAAACGGAAGAATCCGAAGTGCCATGTATTATCCAGAGGGGGACTTTGTTCAAGCCGGAGTAATCCTTGATCGTTCCCCCTCCGCACATTGCGATGGCGGCTGCGACCTTCTTCGGATATGTTCCGACAAAATCAATCGTCCCGTAGCCGCCCATGCTCATCCCGAACACATATACCCTCGACGTATCCACAGGGTAATGCTTCTCTGTCCAGTCCAGCACTTTCATCACCCTGGACGGACTCCAGCCTGCCTGTGCCTGGGGAGCAAGTATCAGCGCATCGATCTTACGTCCGAATTTAAGCGCTTCCAGGGGACCGTAGCCACGAACCTGTTCGAGGTTGTTCCCGCTGAGGCTCTTTCCATGTAGGAACACCACCAGAGGCAGCTTGGCCGTATCTCTGGCAGCCCTTTCCTGAGGCACGTAAACCCAGAAATCATAGCCACCCGAAACCACTCCATGGTGGGAAATGAGTTGGGAATAGGCCGTCCTCGGAATTATCGACAACAACAGCGCAATGAATATGGTCACGCATCCTTTCATGGCCACGGGCTGACTAACGGTTCTTGGAATCCAGCACTATGGTGACAGGCCCGTCATTCAGCAACTCGACCTTCATGTCGGCTCCGAATTCACCGGTGGCCACGGGTTTCCCGATGGCGTCCGACATGCTCTCACAGAACATCTCGTACATAGGAATCGAAAAACCGGGAGCGGCAGCCTTGATGTATGAGGGACGGTTACCTTTCCTGCAGGACGCCATCAGTGTGAACTGGCTGACAACCAAGACCTCACCGCCCACATCGGTGACGGACAGGTTCATGACGCCTTCGCTGTCATCGAATATCCGCATGGCCGCTATCTTGCGCACCAGCCAGTCTATATCCTCACGGGTATCGTCATCACCTATGCCGACGAGTACGAGCAAGCCGGTGCCGATCGAAGATTTTACCTTGGAGTCGATTGTAACACTCGCGTGTGAGACTCTCTGTATGACGGTTCTCATTCCTTGTCTTCCTCCTTCGGAAGGTTGATGGTACGGAAGCGTTTCTGTCGGCGTTCCCAGCGCTCACGCGCGAACTGCTGCATGTCTATGGCCTGGTCGTTCTCATCGATGATCTCGAGGCCCAGGATGGTCTCGATTATGTCTTCAAGGGTCACGATACCTTGGAAGCAGCCATATTCATCGATAATCAGGGCCATCTGCTCACGCTTTTTCAGAAGCTCCTCCCAGACTGTGCTCAAAGACTCTTCCTCCTTGAAGTAGGAGATAGGCCTCTTGAGTTCCTTCAGCCTCTTGTCGAACTCGTCGTCAGCGAGGCCCTCCAAAGCGTCGCTGAGGAGGATATATCCGGTGATATATTCAGGAGAATCACCGTAGACAGGGATCCTGGAATAGTGGAGATACTGGTCGTTCTTGTAGAAATTCTTCAGAGTCATGTTCTCCTGGGCCGTCATGACGACGATCCTGGGAGTCATGGCCTCATAGGCCTGGACATTGTCCAGTTTCATGATGTTCTGGATGACCTTGTTCTCGTCAGAATCGATAACGCCTTCCTCCACTCCGATATTGGCCATGGCCGTCACCTCTTCCCTGCTGACGGATGCCTCGTCATCCTCGCCATTGGACAACAGTTTTCCAATCAAACTTACCAGAAGAACCAAAGGGTACATAAGAACGATCAGGATCGAAATCCCCCTCGTCGCGAACCCCATCATGTTCTTCCAATATGAAGTGCCGATAGTCTTGGGAACGATCTCCGCAAAGATCAGGATGAGGAGAGTCATCAGGGCGGAAATGATTCCGAACCAGGGATTCCCGAACAGGATCGTGGCCTGACGTCCCACCCCCGCGGCTCCGATCGTATTGGCGATGGTATTCAGGGAGAGGATAGCTGCCAGAGGCTTCTCGGTATCGGTCTTATAGTCCAGGAACTTGTCCGCGAGCTTGTATCCCTGTTCTTTCTTCATCGTTATGAAAGACAGGGGTGTCGACATCAAGACCGACTCCAGGATAGAACAGAGGAACGAGACTAGAAGTGTTCCGAAAAGGAATGTGAGCAGCAGCGTCATAAAAACTCAAACAATATGCAAATATAGCATATTATTTAGAATTTGACGCTCAGGCTGCCCATCAGACTACGTCCTGCCATGGGGATGAATCCGATCTGGTAATAACGGTTGCTGTCAGGATGGTTGTAACCTTCCAGGATCGAAGAATAGACCCATCCGCTGGTGGCGTAATGCGAGTTGAAAACATTTCCCATCCTGACTCCGAAAACGGCCTCCTTCACCTTCAGACCAGGCAGGCTCATCGTATATGACAGGCTGATGTCTGAGAAAGAATAACCGGGAAGGGAACGGTCCCTGTTTCCGGTATTGTCGAGATATTGCCTGGACACATAGTCCGTGTGCCATACAGCCTCGAAGCCATCCTTGCGGAACCTGACGAATCCATTCAGGATGCAGGAGGGCGAGAATGCCAGAGGAGCATCATCGTACCGGATAGGCCTGAATGAGTCGTCCCAATCCACGCTGGCCATTTCGGTGAAATCCTTGAGCCTGTTGATGCTCAAAGCGGCATTGCCCTCGATGGTCAGGAACCGGAAAACCTGCCACGAAGCAGTGAGTTCGACTCCGGTCCTGTAGGAATCCTTGATATTGGTGGTAAGGGGCTCCCCTATCTCGCTCAGTTCGCCGGTCTGCACAAGCTGGTTGTCATAATCCATATAATAGAGATTGACACCCGCCTGGAGCTTGTATGAGGTGTAGTTGTATCCGAGTTCATAGTCAAGCACCCTTTCCGCAACCGGGAAGGGATACTTGAAATTGTCAGTGAAATTGTCCCTCTGGGGCTCCCTGTGGCTCATCGCGGCAGACGCGAAGACATGGTTATAGTCACTGACCCAGCTGAAACCGAGTTTGGGATTGAAGAAGTTGTAATCTTCGTCTATATCCAGAGGCTGGTTGTACCAGCGCCCTCCTTCTTCATAGAACTTGTCGTTGATACCGTCGGTCCTGTAGCCGACATGGCGGTACTGCGCATCAGCGAAGGCCCTCAACTTGTCCGTAAACGAGTAAGTGGCTTTCAGATAGGCACTTGCATCAAATTTTGCAGCATCCGAGTCATAGTACTTGTACGGTCCGGAGGACAGGATCCTGTCCGAAAGGGACTGGTCCTTTATGTATGTGAGGAAGCCGTAGTGGTTTCCGTCAAAATTCTGGATAGAGAAACCGCCGACGACATCCCATCGGTCTTTTTCGTAATTGACGCTGCCAACGGCACCGTATGTGTCCTGGGTCAGGCCTTTCTTGCGGACGAAGTCTGTCTTTTTCACAGTAGGATCATCCAGTCCGAACTTCTTCAGCTTGTTGTTAGGCCTGAACTCCTCATAGTACCCGTGGCCGTGGGTGTAATGGGCTGCCAGGTTGATGATCCAGTGACTTGCAGGATTCCAGGCAAGCGACAGGATGTTATGGTCCTGCCAGAAATTGTCTGTGGTCTTGGGCCATAGGGACCCGTCACGCATCTTGTAACGGTCGGTCACATATTTCCCGTCCTTATCCTTGACGAACAGGCCGTCCGGACCTGTTGCCAGGGATTCGTACAGGCTGTTATACTGTCCGAGACCGGCCTTGAACATGTCAGCATAAGTCTTTATGCCGGTCTTTGCCGTATAACTCCATGAGCCGTCATCATAGTTCCCGTCCATCAGGCTGTAGTCACCGTTCCCTGCAGTCACGCCGTTCCATGCCTGTCCGGTCCGTTCATAGTTGCCTATATTCCTGTATTTGAGGATGAAATCCCTGCCCAACCATGAAATTCCGCCATACCAGGAACCCGATTTGCCGGCAGTACCGTGGACATATCCATCCGTTCCGGTAGTATGGAAAGCACCGTCAATCACGAACTTGTTCCAGAGCAGGCCGGAAGAGACCGAAAGACCGGTATTGTATGTATTGAAACTGCCATAGGATACGTCCAGCTGCACGCTCGGGTCGTACATAAGGGCACGGGTACGCAATGCGACACTTCCACCGAAGGCTCCGTCTCCGTTCGTCGACGTGCCCACTCCCCTTTGGATCTGGACGCTTTCGAGGAAATGCGAATAGCTGTTCATGTTGGCCCAGAAAACGCTCTGGTCTTCAGGAGAATTGAGAGGGACCCCGTCAATCGTGACGTTTATCCTCGAGTCGCCGGCACCACGGATACGGAGATATGTCGTTCCGGTTCCCACTCCGTTCTCACTCCAGGACAGGACTCCGGGGGTTGACGACAGGAGGAAGGGTATCTCCATGCCGGTCTTGGAGAAATCGGAAAGGTCCTTGTAGTCAAGGTTGGCCACGGCAAACGGAGCATCCTTAGGTACGGTTACGCTCTTTACTATCGAGGCATCCAGGACCTCCGTCCTGGTGGTATCAACCGGCTCCTGGGCGTTAAGTACACCGGCGGAAAGGATCATCACGGCAACGGCCGTGGAAAAAAGAAAAACTCGCATCATAATGATTATCAATGCGAGGGGTAGCCATTACGGCGTCAGTGAGATTATGCTTCCCTTCGGCGGCATTACCCGCATCAGGTTCAATGGGTATGATCTCAACCGGCTGTCATGCCGGTACCCCCGCGTTATTTCTCTGCAAATATAGCTATTTTTTCTCGACGAGTTCCACTTCGTAGAGACGTTTCCAGTACTTTCCGGTGAGGTAGACCTTCTTGGTTGCCGGATTATATGCAATTCCGTTCAGGACGTCAGTATACTGGTCCCTCAGATGCCTTGGAAGCAGACCGGTGCAGTCGACCGTGGCCTCTATGTTCCCCGTCTCGGGATTGATTATGACTATCATGTCGGACATGTAGACATTGGCCCAGATCTTTCCGTCTATCCATTCCAATTCGTTGAGCTGGTTGATGGCACGGCCGTTCAGCTTCACGGTCAAGGCTTTCTGCTGACGGAAATCCTTGTCCAGCCAGTACAGCCTGGAAGAACCGTCGCTCGCGATAAGGCTCTTGCCGTCAGTCGTAAGGCCCCAGCCTTCCCTCGGATACCTGTAGGTCTGGACATACTCCAGAGTATTCGCATCATATACGAATGAGACTTTGTTCTGCCAGGTGAGTATGAATATCTTCCCGTCGAGTTCTACGGAACCCTCTATGAAGTACTTCCTGTCGAAATCAAGTTTCTTCACGGCTTTGCCGGAAGCCAGGTCCACAAGCCTGAGGGTTGATTCCCCGTATTGCCCGGTCGTCTCGACCATCTTGCCCCCCTGGAAAAAGAGCCCCTGGGTATAGGACATCTCATCGTGGGGATACTCCTTCACAACCTTGACCTTATACTGCCTGACCTTCCCGGCAGCGCAGGATGACGCAATCAGGAGATGCGCAGCCAAAAATATGAAGATCAATAGTTTCCGTCTCATTTTCATTCCAGTAAAAAATTAAAAAAGGTGGGGCCGTAAGCCGGTTTCTGTTTTTGAATCTGCCATTTATCTTCGCAACCTACCCCCTGACATCGGGCGGGCAGCCCTCATCTGTCAGTATATTTGGTCTTGCAGGCCCTGGTGTCGTACCCGTATGCCGTCACCGGCATCCGTCGTGAGCTCTTGCCTCGCGTTTTCACCCTTACCATAAATGGCGGTTGTTTTCTGCTACGACACTATAAGATCACTCCCATCTGGGCTTTCCCCAGCAGGGCGCCCTGCCCTGTCCGGACTTTCCTCACCCGGAGCCGAAACTCCGCAGCGCGGCAGATCGCCCCACCTGTTTTGCCGGCAAAGTTATGCATTTTTCATCAAAACCGTAACCGCACGGGAGATTAATCACGATTGGCCGCTGCAGTAGCCTCCAGGTCAAGAGCTTCTGAGAGGATCACGATAGGATTGAGAACCTTATAACTGGTGGACATCTCGATCTGCCACTTGCAGGTCTCACACTCGCAGCAGACGAAATCCGGCGCAAGGGACTTGATCTGTTCGAAAAGAGGACGTCCTATCATCTGGGAGTAGCGGTAATTCTCCTTCTTGAAACCATAGGTTCCGGCCATGCCGCAGCAGGCGCTGTCCAGCGTAGTCATGGATACTCCGGGTATCATGCCAATGAGGAGCTTGGTGAATATGCTCCAGCCAAGTTTCTCCATATGGCAGGGAACGTGATAGGCGATCCTCGCCCTGTAATCATCCCTGAAAACGAGTTTTACCTTCCCGGAGTCGACAAGCTCGAAAAGGTATTTTTCCGCAAGGGTGATACTGTCGCGCACCTTCGAGTTATCCACGTCAAGGACATCGGGATACTCATCCCTCATCGTGAACACGCAGGTCGAGGACACCCCCACGACCGGCAAACCTTCTTCCACCGCCTTGGTGAATTCCCGGACATTGTGTTCGGCATGACGCTTTGCTGAATTCCAGAGTCCGTTCGAGATCATCGCAACCCCGCAACACTTCTCATCAATCAGCTCCACTCCGACGCCTACGGCATTCATGACCTTCACGAAAGCCTCTCCGACTTCAGGGTGCTGGAATTCGGTCGAGCAACCATGGAAGAAAGCCACCCTCATAGGATAATGCTTCTGCTTCTCCCTGGCTTCCCTGTTGAACCACCGGACGAATCCATTCCTCGTATACTTGGGGAAGACCCTCTCCCTGTCGATATCCATCATTACATCCATGACACCCTTGACAGGTTTCGAAGCCACAACGGAATTTACGACGGGTGCGAACGGCCTGGCCAGCTTGCCCATCATGTCGGTACTTGCAAGTATCCTGTCACGGAGTTCAGGCATCTCCCTGGAATAACGCCTGCGAGCCGAATGGATCAGGTCGGCTATCTTGACGCCGGACGGACAGGCCACTTCACAACGCTTGCAGTTCATGCAGTATTTCAGATTCTCGTCGAAGAAATACTTGTCCTTCAGGCGAAGCCTCTCACCGTCAGGACCGGCCTGTTTCGGACCTGGATATGACGGATTGACCGCCACAACCGGGCAATAGGCTGTACAGATGGTGCATTTGATACACTGCTCGAAATTGTTGAAGCTGATGTTTTTCTCCTGCATAATCCTATGACGCTAAGATACTTCCGGCCACATCCATAGCGGTGAGAATGGCTATTCCCGCCCCGCTTCCCTCATAAAGAGGATTGCAACCGCCGATTTCGGAACCGATCACATAGAGGTTTTCCAATACCCGGCCATCCTTCTCAGCCCGGAAGGAATCGTCAGTCCTGACTCCGTAACCGGCATAATTCTGCTTTCCGAAGAAATCCGGATTGCACCATTCATTCCTGTCCTCGGGGAAATCGACATCTATTCCGAAGACCGGCTCGAAAATCCCGTCCGGAGTAGCCTCAAGGCCCTTTCCGAACAGATTGCCGCTGGCAAGCACGAAGCAATCAGCTTCCAGGCTTATCGAACCCAGGTTGGCTGTCCTGATACTTGCAACCCTATCCCCGTCAAAAACAGGATCCATTGCGACATCACCTGCCAGGAATGTCCCGCCAGCCGCCTCGAAAGCCTTCTTCAAGAGCATCTGGGCCCTGATTCCGGGAACGGACGGAGGCATTGTCCCCACGAACATCACCCTGGCGGGAATCATTTCACGCAACCAGCGGACGATGACATGGTCGGCAAGGCCGAAAACATCGGGAAGCACCACAAGGTCTGCACCCTTGACAAGGCCCTGCACGAGATGGCCGAACTCTTTCCAGTTCTCTTCACGATCCATCAGGCGTGCGATTCCCACGGATCTCATCTCAGTGGGATTCTTCCTCAGATTCTCCACTTCCTTGACCTGCACGGCGGAAATCCTGCATGCTGTCCCCCTCTTTTCAAGACCTTCTGCGATGAAGCGGGAATTGAAATCCAGGAAGCCTGCGAAATTGACGATCAAGGCTTCCTTTCCAAGGGATTCATCCTTGGTGGACAGCAGGTCGATATCCTCCATCGCCAGCCATGCAGGCTTCAGGGTTCCCATTGGAGTCAGGCGGTAACCGTTCCTGGGGAACTGGCTGTCCTGATCCCCGCCTGCCTGATGAAGCCCTATTCCGCAACCGGCGAAGAACCCGGGCACTGCGGCCACGTATTCAGCCACCTTGTCGGTCCCCATCTTCGAATACGGATGGGAAGCCGGAAGCGAGAACATTACCTTAAGAGGTTCCGGTACATCGGTTCCGTCCGGAAGCTTGCCCAACAGGCCGAACGTGCCTGAAGAGAAATGCAGGGAATTCTGGCCTGCCGAAACGATAAGGCATTTCCTGCCGCCCTGCTGCAGCCTGATTCCGCAGACAAGGGAAGAAAGACCTCCTCCTACTATGATGGTATCAAATTTCATATCTCTTCATTCAGGCCAAGGACTTCATTATATACCCATTGTGTATAGGAACTCTCACGGAGGGTCTCACCCCACGCCACGGGGTACATTCCTTTCCACCTTTCCCCGATGAAAGACTTCAGGTCGCCACGAGCCTTGGAAACACAGTCCTGGGCCCTCGCCAGCCTTCCGGCAGCCCTGCAGGCGCAAAGCTCACCCTGGCATGTCCCCATGCCGAAACGGGTCCTGCGTCGCAGGTCTACGAGGTTGTTGACTTCAAGGTTGGCAATGGCTGCGTCGACTTCTCCCATCGAAACCTGCTCGCACTCGCAGACCAGGCTCCCCTTGTCATCGTCGAAATCCAATTCGGCGGCACGGGAGCCGAAACGTCCTACGGAGGCTTTTTGGGCTGTCGTCGGCATTTCCCATATCTTCCTTGCGATCTTTTCCAGACCACCCGGCTCAGAACCCGGCAAGGGAGTGGAAGCGGTTGTGCACGCCGCTTCAAGGCCAAGCTTGCGGCACACGGCATCCGTGGCCATCTCCGCCATAAGCCTGTATGTCATGAGCTTGCCGCCCGTGATTGTCACGAAGCCCTTGATTCCGTCGCGGGTTTCATGGTCCAAGCAGACTATTCCCCTGCTGATATTCCTGCCGGAAGGATCGTTGTCAGCGGAAACCAGAGGCCTCACACCGGCATATGCCCTCAGGATCCTGGTCTCTGCCAGGCAAGGAGCCAGTTTGGCGCCCTCCGCAAGCAGGAGGTCAACTTCGTCAGGGGTGACAGCTATATGGTCGCATTCCTCGTAAGGTACCTTGGTAGATGTCGTTCCGATGATACAGACGGTGTCCCCCGGGACGAGGATATCGGCATTGGCAGGCTTACGGCAGCGGTTTATGACGACGCCGTTGACCCTGTGTGCGAATATGAGCAAGGCTCCCTTGGCCGGGAACATTCCGACATTGGCGCCTGCCATCAAAGCGATGTTATGGCCCCATATTCCACCGGCATTGACAGTCACGGGAGCATAATAATCCGACACGAGACCGGTCTTGTGGTCCAGGACCTTGACACCCTTTACGGTATCACCATCCTTTATGAAGGAAACCACTTCTGAATAAACCAGCACCTTGGCTCCGTGCAGTTTGGCGTCTACCATGTTGGCCGCACAAAGCCTGAACGGGTCGACAGAGCCGTCGGGCACCCGCACCGCGCCTATGATTGAAGGATTGACGGACGGTTCGAGCCTGATGGCCTCCTTGGGATCCATAACCTCGGCCTTGATACCGGCCGCGTTGCAGGCCTTGACGAATGTCGACTGGTAGCCCAGGTCATCCTCAGGCAACGTGATGAACAATCCTGAAGTCTCGTCCACGCAATGGCGTGCGATCTTCTTCAGGATCATATTCTCCTTTATGCACTCGGAAGCGGATTCCCTGTCGGTCACTGCATAGCGGGCACCGCTGTGGAGGAGGCCGTGATTCCTTCCGGTCGCACCGGTAGCGATGTCATGGCGTTCGATCAGCAGCACCCTGAGCCCTCTCAAGGCACAATCCCTTGCAGTCCCTGCGCCGGTGATCCCACCGCCGACTATGATGACATCGAATTCTTCCATCAGCGTCCGGTATACTGCTTTATCTTCTTCCTCAGGTCTCTTGCGATATTGATAGGCATCTCCTTATCGGAGCGGTCGAGCCATTCTATGGCCAGGTCAGGTTGTCCGGACATGAAGCATCCCAAAGCGATATCGTATGCTGCGCACGCCCTCTTCTCGGCACTCTTGTTTCCGACCAGGGTCAGCCACTTCTCGATAGCCTTGTCCCACTCGAATGAATAAGCATGGCTGGCGGCATCGTTCCAAGCCCTTTCGGCTCCGTCATAGTAGATGACCATAAAACTGTCCTGGGTCCAGGTGGAAGTGAAAGTATTGGCTGCCAGGGAGCCTGCCTTCTCGGCCATCTTCGGAATGCTCTTGAGGGAGGCCATGGCAATCTTCTGCTTGTCCGCATCCCTGCCGTGCAACACATCCGTGGACAGGGATTTGCTTCCTGTGTAACCCAGGACCTTGTCGTCCTTGTTCATGGAATCATAGACATAGACCTTGGTGGAAAAGTTCATGGCGACACTCGTCGTATATGCGGAATCCGGAGAAGGCTTCCTGGATACCGTGGTCGTGGGATTCCCCACGATGGGAGCCCCGAGTTCGGGGATGTCGAACAGGAACACCACATCCTTGCCGGACTCCAGTACGAGATTCACCAGAGTATCCTTGGCAGAATAGTCAGCACCGGGCACCGCAGGCATCTTGAACAATTCTATCTCCTGGTTTCCTCCGAAATAATCTTCCTCAAGCCGGGAAGCGAATCCGGAAGCGGCGGATGCATTGAATGCATTGCAATTATCGTCGTTGCCCGTAATGTATACTACGGCCATGGATTTCCCGCCCAGATTGAGGCCGGACTTAGAAGCGCCCCTCATCTCAGGCCTGATGATGAAAGCCTGAGGGGCACAAGACGCCAGTGCCAGCAGTACCGACACCAACGCAATTCCTTTAAGCGAAGTTCTTTTCATTTGTTTATCTCATTTAACGGGTTCAGCGATGAGGTCATATTCATCGGCACCCGTAATCTTAACTTCAAGAAACTTGCCGAGAAGCATTTCCGGCGTCAAACCTCCGAAGAAAGACGGCTCATATCGTACGATTATCTCACCGTCTACCTCAGGACTCTCGCCCTGGCTCCTGCATACCAGGACGCCGTCGGCATAATCATCTACCAATACCCTTTCAGTGGTGGCGACCCTGGATTCGTTATACGCAAGGGATATCTCTCCCTGCAGATGCATGAGTTCAGAGAGCCTCCTCTGCTTTTCGTGACGAGGAATCCTGTCCCTGTAATTGAGAGCTCCGAACGTACCTTCTTCCTCTGAATACATGAACGCGCCCAGCCGCTCGAAACGGGCTTCACGGACGAATTCAAGCAACTCCTCGAAATCCCTCTTGCCCTCCCCGGGATGACCGACTATCATCGTAGTCCTCAGGACGACTCCCGGTACCTTCTCCCGGAGTTTCCTTACCAGCTCCCTGGTCCAGGCTCCGTCGACATGACGGTGCATCTTGTCAAGGACCTTGTCGGAAATGTGCTGGAGCGGGATGTCAAGATATTTGCACACCTTGGGATTATTCGCCATCTCGTCCAGTACATCCTCGGGGAAATCGGCAGGATAGGAATAGTGGATCCGTATCCATTCGATACCTTCTATTCCCGAAAGGCTGCGGATGAGCCTGGCGAGCTCCCGCTTGTGATAGATATCGAGCCCATAGAAAGTCGTATCCTGGGCTATGAGTATCAACTCCCTGACTCCGGAAAGGGCCAAGGCACGCGCTTCCTCTACCAGGTCCTCGATGGGGACGGACCGGTGCGGCCCGCGTATTCCCGGGATGGCACAATATGAACACCTGCGGTCACAACCTTCGGATATCTTCAGGTAGGCATATGCGTGGCCGTCCGTGCGGAACCTGCCGGAAGGAGATGCCGGGCGTCCTCCAAGAGAAGCGACCAGTGAGTCCTGTTCCCTTGCACCGAACCAGGAATCCACTTCCGGAATAAGTCCGGGAAGCTGCGACATATACCTCTGCGAAAGGCAGCCGAAAACGACCAGCCTGCCGATCTCTCCGGCCTTTTTCCGCTCCGCGGCTGACAGGACGGCCTGGATCGATTCCTCCTTGGCGTCCCCGATGAAACCGCATGTATTCACAAGCAGTACGTCGACAGGGCCGGGCGTGCCTTCCGGGATGATGGTATACACTCCTTCAAGCCTCGCCAGCAGACGCTCGGTGTCGACGGTGTTCTTGGAACAGCCTAACGTTATGACTTGCAGTGACTTCACTAACTATTCAGCCTTTTCTTCCCCGGGTTGTTCAGCATCCGGGTCGGTGAACTCCAACGATGCGAACTCCTTGAGTTCGTTGTACCACTCGACCACTTTCTTCATGTGGGACACATAGAAACGCTCTCCGTCATAATCAGGGACAGCCTTGGCGAAAAGGTCCTTGAGCTCCTCGGGATCGGCCTTTGCTGTAGGAGCCGCCTTGTCTCCGAGAACGTCCTTCATCTTGAGGAAAACCTCACGGAGCTTGATCTCACCTTCTTCCGTATAGATGGAGATGTCAGCCAGGGTCGTGATACGGTTCTTGGCACCGGCCACCATCCTTTTCTTGTCTGAGAGTGATTCGACGATTGCACCTCCGCGTGCCTGGGCCAGGTACAGGAACAACCCGTGCTGACCCGCGATAGAGAGGATTTTTGAAAGATCTGTTTCCATATTAATTTATGTTTGATATTATATTCCTAATCCAGGTCGAGAGACTTGAAGACCTTCGCAATCTCTTTGGATAGGTCTTCTTCAGTTCCCTCGTTGCGTATTACTGCATCGACCTTCGAGAGGTCGAAACTCTGTGTGGCCATCCGCTTGATGACCTGTTCCGGTTCCACGCCATCCCTTTTGCAGGCACGCTGGAGACGGATCGACAGGGACGCATCCACAAGGACAGCCTTGTCCAGAAGCGGAAGGAACTCAGGCTTGCTCAGGATTATGGCCGACTCGATGACACAGAAAGGAGAATGGCCGAAGAATGTCTCCGAGCAGCCTTCGTCCTCGAACCTTGACGACTGCATGGCGTTCCAACGGATGTAATCCTTCATAACCGCAGGATGGACTATACCTTCGAGTGTGCGCATCCTGTCAGGAGAATCGAATATGATGGAAGCGAGTTTCACCTTGTCCAGTGAGCCGTCAGCCAACCTGATGCTGCAACCGAAAGCCTCCTCGATCGAGTCCAGGAGCGAATCGTCCCGGACATAGAGTTTCTTTGCGGCGGAATCCGTATCATAGACCGGTATCCCCCTGGCAGAAAGGAAGGAGCAAACCGTAGATTTGCCGCTTCCTATACCTCCTGTTACCGCAACCGTCTTCATCGCCTTCCCTCCTCCACGCAATCGAACACTTCCGGATCAATCGAATATTCAATGACACCTTCGGGAATGGATGAAGACTGGGCTATGCAACGCCCCCCGATCGATTTCTCGAAATCGTGATAGTCGATGAAGAAACTGACCACGTCGCTTGGATCATGCGACAGGGGGAAGGAGCATTTGTAGACCACCTTTGCCGTCGAAGGAAAGACCGACAGCTTCACTCCAGGAGGAACATTCCTCGCGGTAACGTTCACTTCCGTACATATTTCCACGAACCGGGACACGTCAAGGGAATAGTTGACCTCTACATCGGACATCCTCAGACCCTGCACGGGCTCGATCTTGACGGATCCATGCGCGCTGGACTTGAGGTTGGGCAGGTCGATGGTCCTCGTGTACACCCCCTCGACATTCTGAAGATGATATGGCTCACCGTATATGGTCACCGAATCAGGTATGAGCTTGATGGGAGCCATCGCGGTATACTGCGGCTTGAATGAAACCACGGAAACGGCGTGCACGGGAACCCTCTTGTGATTCTCGAAAGGGAAACGGAACTGAACGGTCTCGGAGAGGAATGACTCGAGCTGCACACCCTCGCCAAAAATGTCTGAGACATAGTTCCCGAGTTCAGCGGATGTAATGTAGAACATCTCCCCTTCCTTCAGGTGCATGTCCCTGGAATCGAAACGGATATGGATGGCTTCCTTCTTTGCCTTGTGCTTGTTCCTGAGGAGGTTGAATCCTGTGGTCCTGCACCTCGCCGCTATGGAACTTGAGTTCGACGACACATTGGAATGGCCGTCGAGGTTGCATTCCGCGATCACCGGCACCGTCATCGTGTCGGAATAAAGCAGTGAAAGGTTATGGATGAGCCATATTCCGAAAGCCAGCAAGAGAGACATCAGGAAAACTCCGATGTCCCTCCCGCCGATTTTCAGCCTGAATCTTCCGGGAAGACTATGGATCAAGTCCTTCCACATGCCAGGATCCTCCTTGAGGAGCTATGCCTTGGGAGCGTCTTCGGTATAGTCCCTTACGATGGAATTCTTGTCTACCCTGAGCTTGACATCCCCGTCGACCTTGATCAGCACGGACCTGTCCTTGATTTCGTCCACAGTACCGTATATTCCACCGGCGGTAACCACCTTGTCTCCCCTCTTCAGTTCGTTGCGGAACTTCTCAAGTTCTTTCTGCTGCTTGCGCTGCGGCCTGATCATGAAAGCCCACATGATGACGAAGAGAAGGATCATCATGATCCAGAACATACTGCCGCCTCCGGCAGCAGGGGCGCTGCCTGCGGAAGCCTGCAGCAGTGTGATGGTAAGGATATTCATCGTTAAATACTATTGGTTTCTACAAATCTAATCAAAAAACTCCTTCTTTACAATCTCTCCTTCGCTGACAAGCTTCTTGATCAGCCTGTCCAGGATTCCGTTCACGAAGGAACTGCTCTTCGGTGTGCTGTAATACTTCGATATCTCCACATACTCGTTGATGGTCACCCTGACCGGCATTTCGGGGAATGCCTTTGCTTCCCCAAGGCCCATGATTATGAGTACCGTGTCGGTCGTGAAGAGACGGTCCTCGGTCCACTGGTCAGTGCTCGCTGCGACGAGCGGGAAATACTTGTCATAGCACGTGTACGAGGTGCGTAGCAGCTTGGTGACGAAGGCCTTGTCGCTGTCGACGGACTTGGAAGGTTTCATCTCGCTCCTGTAAAGGGGCGGAAGCTCCCATCTCCTGCCTTTGGAGAGTTCCTTCATGGTGTCGCAACAGACCGTAAGGGCATATGCGAGGTCATCATTCCACCAGATGGAAAGGTCTTCCAGGATCCCGGCGAGTTCCACGGAATCCACGAATTCTTCCTCGAACATCCTGGTGAACAGGGCGGCATCCTGTTTGATGGAGCGCTCAGGGGAAGCCATGTATTCCTGGAAATAATCCTTGCGGCTCATGGAATCGTACGTATTCCTTATGAAGGCGTCGAAGGGCTCCCAGGAAAGCTTGCGGCGTGCCAGAAGTTTCTGGAAATCAGGATCCTGCTCCAGCAGCGGGGCGATTCCGTTAGCCACGAATTTCATGTTCGGGTTCTTCTCAGCCTCGGTAGGCCGGATCTTCCTGGATGCGTTCTCTATCCTGGTTGCAGCCTCGGCCGTAAGGAAAGGAATGATATCGAGCATGAAGAGATACAGCGACCTTGTGGCTTCGCATGAAAGCTCGAGCTGTGACTCGGCTTCCTTGAGGGTCATTGAAGGATTCTCGGCGTAGCTGAAAAGTACCTTGAACGCTTTTATCCGCAGGATTCTTCTGTTGAGCATGGCAAAAGCAAAATTTTATGCAAAGATAACACACAATTTCAGATTTTTCTTATTTTTGTGAGGTAACAAATTATTAAGCGCTAGATGTACAGAGACGATTTCGAGCGGCCCAACTATGCTGACCGCAATTCCGATGATGTATGGTCGAAACCTGTCAGGGCCGGAAAGCGGACCTACTTCTTCGACGTGAAGACGACGAAGGGCAACAACGACTATTATCTTACGATTACTGAAAGCAAGCGCAGACAGGAAGCCGACGGCTCCTTTTCCTTCGACAAACACAAGATATTCCTCTATAAAGAAGACTTCGACAAATTCCGCGAAGGTCTTGAAGAAGTTATTCAATATATGAAGGATAACTTATTGAAAGACATCCCGGAATATAACGGACCATCAATTCAGGAAAATGCTCCTGAAACTCCCGCTTCAGCCGATGTGGCACCCAAGGAAGGAAACGATCATTTCACCGAAGTCAATTTTGACGAATTGTAGCGGTCCGCGACATTATTTTCATCCTCTTCATTAATGGAAGAGGATTTTTTTTGCTTTTTTGAAAGTATATTCCTATTTTTATTGATTGAATAACAAGACAACTTTTTTTTAGCAACACATAATCCACTTAACAATGAGTAATGACATCTCAAGACGCTCTTTCCTGAAGAAGGGAACAGCAATGGCTGCCGGACTGGCAGTAGCACCCAACATCATCATCGCCGGAGCAACTCCGAAGGACAACAAGAAAAAGAAGAAGGTTGCCCCTATCGACAAGCTCAACATCCTCGGTGTAGGTATCGGAGGACGTGGAGCAGCTGACCTCCGCGAGATGGAGACCGAGAACTTCATCGGACTCTGCGATGTCGACTGGAAGTATGCGAACCATATCTTCGAGAGATATCCGCAGGCCAAGAAGTACAATGACTACCGCGTCATGTTCGACGAGATGCTGGACAAGGCCGACGCCGTGATGATCGCGACCGCCGACCATACCCATGCAATCATCGCCGCCCAGGCAATCGCCGCCGGCAAGCATGTCTACTGCGAGAAGCCGCTCACCCTTACGGTTTATGAGGCCAGGCTCCTTACCAAACTTGCAGCGAAGTACAAGGTAGCAACCCAGATGGGTAACCAGGGCGCATCAGGCGCCGGCACCCGCCAGGCAATCGAGTGGCTGTGGAACGGTGAGATCGGCGAAGTAACCCGCGTCGACTGCTTCACCGACCGTCCTATCTGGCCTCAGGGTCTCGAGAAACCCACCGAGGTACAGCCTATCCCTTCAACCCTCAACTGGGATGCCTTCATCGGCCCCGCTCCCATGCGCGACTACAACGAGATCTACCATCCCTGGAACTTCCGCGGCTGGTGGGACTTCGGTACCGGTGCTATGGGTGACATGGCATGCCACATCATGCACGTCCCGTTCAAGGGTCTCAAGCTCGGCTATCCTATCAAGGCCCAGGCAAGCTCCACTCCGGTCCTGACCGACTGCTGCCCGAGCGCTGAGATGATCAAGCTGACCTTCCCCGCCCGTGAGAACCTTCCCAAGCTCGCACTTCCCGAGGTCGAGGTCCGCTGGTATGACGGCGGCTTCAAGCCCGAGCGTCCCGAGGGAATTCCCGAGGGTGTCAACCTCAATACCGATGGTGGCTGCAGCATTTTCTACGGCACCAAGGACATCATGGTCGTAGGTTGCTATGGCAACAAGCCTTATCTCCTCTCCGGCCGCAAGCCTGAGGTTCCCCACGTACTCCGCGAGGTTACCGTATCCCATCAGCAGGACTGGATCCGTGCCGTCAAGGAGTGCATGGTCGATCCTGACAACTTCACCCGTGCAGCTTCCGACTTCTGCGAGGCAGGTCCTTTCGTAGAGATGGTTGACCTCGGTGTCGCAGCCGTAAGGCTCCAGGGACTGAACCAGGTGCTCAACTGGGATGGCCCGAACATGAAGTTCACCAACATCCCCGCCGATGCAAAGGTCAGGTTCCAGATCCACGACGGTTTCACAATCAAGGATGGTCACCCGACATTCAACAAGACCTATTCAGATCCTGTCGATGCCCGCGAGTTCGCCGCCAGCCTTATCAAGCGCCAGTATCGTGAGGGATATGTCCTTCCTGACATGCCTGAATAATAGATTTATCAAATACATCGAATTATTATGAAGAAAGTTTTGCTTTATGTCGCATGTGCCGCCGCTGTTGTCTGCCTGGCATCATGCAAGAACAAGAAGGCGGCAGCCGCTGCTGAAGAAACCAGCGCAGTGCCTGCTTACGAAGTAGTTGAGAATGCCCAGGTCGACCTGGCAGGATTCCCTGTCGACGACGAAGGATATATCGTTATTTTCGACGGAACTTCCCTCAACGGTTGGAGAGGCTACGGCAAGGAGAATGTTCCTGCCCGCTGGACAATCGAGGACGGCTGCCTGAAGTTCACCGGCACCGGCGCAGGTGAGTCCCAGTCTGGAGACGGTGGCGACATCATCTTCACCAAGAAGTTCAAGAATTTCGAGATGAAGTTTGACTGGAAGATCTCCAAGGGAGGAAACTCCGGAGTCTTCTATCTCGCCCGCGAGGTCACTACCAAGAAGGAAGACGGCACCGTACAGTATGAGCCTATCTACATCTCTGCACCTGAATACCAGATCCTCGACAACGAGAACCATCCGGATGCAAAGCTTGGAAAGGACGGCAACCGCAAGAGCGCTTCCCTGTATGACATGATCCCGGCCAACCCGCAGAACCAGAATCCTTACGAGCAGTGGAACACCGGTAGCATCATGGTCTACCAGGGTACCGTAGTCCACGCCCAGAACGGAGAGAATGTCCTCGAGTATCATCTCTGGACCCCGAAGTGGACCGAGATGCTCCAGGCCAGCAAGTTCTCTCAGGAAGCTTGGCCTCTCGCCTTCGAACTGCTGAACAACCTCGGCGGCGACGCACATGAGGGATACATCGGCTTCCAGGATCATGGCAACGATGTATGGTATCGTAACATCCGCATCAAAATCCTTGACTAAGGCATGAAACGTATCAGCATCATTATCCTTTCCGCACTGACCGTGTTGACCGCATGCGGGCAGAAAGCCCAGGAACCCGTGAAGAAGGAAATCGGACTGCAGCTTTACAGCATCAGGAGCGTTATCGGTAATCCCGAGCTCTACGCAGCAAACCATGAGGAAGCCTTCAAGGCTCTCGCCGAGATGGGCTACACCGCAGTCGAGGCTGCCAGCTACAACGACGGAAAACTCTACGGAGTAGATCCGGAGCAGTACAAGGCCGACCTTGAGGCTGCAGGACTGAAGTCCCTTTCCAGCCACATCGGTCACAACCTCTCCCCTGAGGAGCTGGCCAGCGGCAACTTCGAAGAGTCAATGAAATGGTGGGACCAGGCAATCGCCGCCCACAAGGCAGCCGGCTGCAAGTACATCGTTACTCCCAGCTTCCGTATTCCCGAGACTCTCGAAGGCCTGAAGACCTATTGCGACTATTTCAACGAGATCGGCAAGAAGTGCGCTGAGAACGGCATCCTTTACGGCTATCACAACCACTCCCACGAGTTCAACAAGATCGAGGACAAGGTCATCTATGACTTCATGCTTGAGAACACCGATCCCAAGTATGTCTTCTTCGAGATGGACGTTTACTGGGCTTGCATGGGCCGTGCCTATCCTGTCGAGTACTTCAGGAAATATCCCGGCCGTTTTACCATGCTCCACATCAAGGATCACCTCGAGCTTGGAGAAAGCGGAATGGTCGGCTTCGACGCCATCTTCAACAACGCTGACGTCGCAGGCATGAAGGACTTCATCGTCGAGCTTGAGGGCTACACCAACGGTGATTGGAAGGAGAGCATCAAGATGTGCGCCGACTACCTTCTCAAATCAGACTTCGTAAAGAAGTCCTACAACGAGTAGGTTCAGAGCACGCAACCTTCTGAAGGGTGGCCGGTTCGGCCACCCTTTTTTATTCTCTTTAAAGTTTTTTTGTTAACTTTGAGAAATATGCAGAACATGGACGGGCTAATATTGAAGAACATCACCCTGGACGGGAAAGCGGTCGATATTATCATCGCTGACGGACTCATAAAGTCCATCGTTCCGCATGGCAGCGCTGCCATTCACGAAGCTGCCGGCATTACCGAAGTCCTTGACTGCACAGGAAAGGTCGCCATGCCGGGCTTCATCAACATGCACACCCACGCATCGATGAGCCTCATGAGGGGGATCGGAGAGGATATGGTCCTTCAGGACTGGCTCAACCATATCTGGGTGATCGAGTCCCATCTGGATGAAGCATTCGTATACTGGGGCACGAAAGTCGCCGCCCTGGAGATGATCAAGACCGGAACCACTGCTTTCAACGACATGTACTGGTTCTCCCCCGTCGCCCGTAAGGCAGCGGAAGAGTCCTGCCTCAGGAACCTGGTATCCTTCACCTTCCTGGACCGGTTCGACGAGAACCTTGCCGAACACCAGAAAGAGAGCTGTCTGGAAATGTTCGAGACAGTCCCTTCCTGGGGACCCAGGTCTTCTTTCGCAATCAGTATCCATTCGGTTTATACAGTAAGCGAGGCGCTGATACTCTGGGCAACTGATTTTGCACGCAAGCATGGCCTGAGAATCCATATTCATATATCCGAGACGGAGAAGGAAGTACTGGACTGCAGGAAGGCCCACGGCGGGCTTACTCCCGTGGAGTATCTTGATTCACTTGGCATCCTGGGCCCGGACGTAATTGCGGCCCATACCCTTTGGCTTTCCGACCGGGATGTCGAGATCATGGGAGAAAGGCAGGTAAACTGTGTCCACAATGTCAATTCCAACCTCAAGCTTGCCTCAGGATATGGTTTCAGGTATCGAGACCTCACCCAGGCCGGAGCAAATGTATGCCTTGGAACCGACGGTTGCGCTTCCTCCAACAATCTCGACATGCTCGAGGTCATGAAGACCACCGCCATAGTCCAGAAGGCATGGTCTAAGGATCCCACTACCCTTCCGCTCGAGGCCCTAATCGACCTGGCTACCGTCAACGGTGCCAAGGCCCTGGGAGCTAAGACTGGAAAGATCGCAGAAGGCTGGGAGGCAGACATCCAGATTATCGATACCGACAGTACCTTCTTCCTTTCCCCTGCCCCGTTCCTTGCGAATTACATCTACTCTGCCCACAGCGACTGCATCAGTTCGCTCGTGTGCGGAGGCAAGCTTGTCATGAAAGACAGGAAGGTCGTCGGAGAGGATGAGATACTCGCCGGCGGACGTAAAGAGTTGAAGCTGATCGAAAACTACAGATAACACCAAGATATGGACGAAAGAATAGAAAGAATCCACAAGGCCGCCGAATTCCTCAAGGAGCAGCTCGGTGACCGCAAACCGCTTGTCGGAATAATCCTCGGCAGTGGCTTGGGAAGACTTGCCGACGAGGTTCAGAACACCTTGGTCATCCCCTACAAGACCATCCCCGGATTCCCGGCTTCTACTGCTATCGGCCACAAGGGCAACTTCATCGTAGGCGAGCTCGGAGGAAAGGAAGTTATCATGATGCAGGGACGCATACACTACTACGAAGGTTACTCGATGGACATGGTCACGCTACCGACCAGGGTGATGGTTTCAATAGGAATCAAATACCTGTTCGTATCAAATGCGGCCGGTGGAGTGAATTACGAGTACAAGGTCGGTGACTTGATGATCATCAAGGACCATATCTGCCAGCAGCCGAATCCCCTCATCGGTCCCAATATGGATGAATTCGGTCCCAGATTCCCCGACATGACCAGGCCATACGACCTCGGCTTGATCGAAAGGGCCGAGAAGATAGCATTGGACATGGGTATCAAGGTCCATAAGGGCGTATATTTCGGAGGCACGGGCCCGACTTACGAGACCCCTTCCGAGTACAAGTATATCCGCATCATCGGCGGAGACGTGACCGGCATGTCGACGATTCCTGAGGTGATAACCGCACGCCATTCCGATATCCCCGTATTCGGGATGTCAGTTGTCACGAACGAGGCCCACGACCATTACGACGCCGACTACAAGAACGACGGCGAGGATGTCATCAAGGCTGCCGACGCTGCGGCCGGCAGGATGTGCTCGATATTCAAGAAACTCATCGAATCACTTTAGTTTCAGGCTATGGGAAAATACATGAACATAATTTACTTTGTCTTCGCGGCTTTCATACTCTATTTCGGAGCATCCACGCTTATCGCCGGTGAAGGCAAACTCTGGGCGAATATCTGCATTGTGCTGATCGGCCTCTATTTCCTGTACAGGGGAATCGCAGTGACTGTCAACAACTCCCGCAGGAAAGAGAGGGAGCGCCTGGCAGACGAAGACAGGAATAACGATCCCGCGAATTCATAGTCATACTCTCAATATGGATTACGGTTTCTTCAGGGTCGCGGCCGCCGTGCCGCGGATCAAGGTGGCTGACGTGGACTTCAACTGCGAAGCGATCTGCCGCCTGATAGACAAAGTGGAAGAGGAGAAGACCTCACTTGCAGTCTTCCCGGAGCTTTCTGTTACAGGATATACCTGCATGGACCTGTTCGGCCAGAAACTGCTTCTGGACAAGTCCGACGAAGCGGTTGACATGATCTGCCGGCACAGCAGGGGGAAGCATGTAACGGTGGTCGTAGGTGCCCCTGTCCGTTTCCGCGGAAGGCTGTACAACTGCGCAGTCGTAATCAGGAACGGAGGGATCAAGGGAATCGTCCCGAAGATCTACCTTCCGACCTATGCGGAATTCGATGAAAGCAGATGGTTCGCATCAGGTTCCGACTTCCTGTCCCCCGGCAACCAGGTCACAGGACGTTTCATAGACGATGGCCGCAACTACTACAGGGACGGTTTCGACTCGGATATCAAGTACTGTGGACAGCGCTGCAACATATCCCCCAACCTCCTGTTCACAGTGGGAGACGCCACCTTCGGGATTGAGATCTGCGAGGATTTCTGGACGCCGATCCCTCCGTCCTCATTCCTTGCGCCATCAGGGGCACAGGTAATCGTAAACATCTCCGCCTCCAACGAGGTAATGGCCAAGCATCATCAGCGTAAGGAACTGATTTCCAATCAGTCCGGTCGCACGGTCTCAGGTTATATCTACTGCTCTGCAGGTTATGGTGAATCGACGATGGATACTGTCTACGGCGGTTCATCGATCATTTGCGAGAACGGAGTTATGATCGCTGAGAACAAGCGGTTCCAGATGGATGATTCCATCATCTATGCCGACCTGGATATAGGGATGCTCGACATCCAGAGACAGAAAAAGAATTCATTCAGGGGCATGGCTCCGGACGGGACATCTGCAAGTGAATATTCAGGACTCTACTCCAGGATGGACATCGGGGCAGCCGCTCCGACCGACTTCAGCAAGAAACTCTACAGGAAGGTGGAGCCTCATCCATTCCTACCTGAAGGCGATGCGCTTGAAATCGCAAAGAGGTCCAGGGAGATCCTGCGCATCCAGGCTACGGGTCTGGCAGCCAGGATGGAACACATAGGATGCAGGAAAGCCGTCATCGGTGTTTCCGGAGGCCTGGACAGCACGCTGGCACTGATCGTCGCAGCCATGGCTTTTGAAAGGCTCGGAATCCCCCGCTCTGAAATTATCGGAATCACGATGCCCGGATTGGGAACGACCAGCCGCACCAAGTCAAATGCCGTTGAGCTCATGGAGGCCATCGGAATCACCTCGAGGGAGATTTCCGTAGTTTCTGCCGTAGAACAGCATTTCAAGGACATCGGTCATGATCCTGCCGTGATGGATTCGACTTACGAAAATGCCCAGGCCCGTGAAAGGACCCAGATACTCATGGACATCGCCAACCAGGAGAACGGGATAGTGATCGGCACGGGCGACCTGTCCGAGCTGGCCCTCGGGTGGTGTACCTATAACGGGGACCACATGTCGATGTACGGAGTGAACGCATCGGTTCCCAAGACCTTGATCAAGCATCTGGTACGGTGGGCTGCCAACAATCTCTTCGACGGGGCGAAATCCTCAACCGGACGTCCTGCCTCTGAAATCCTTATGGATGTTACGGAAACACCTATCAGTCCGGAACTTATGCCCGCGCATGAAAGCGGTGAGATTAAGCAGAAGACCGAGGACCTCATCGGACCATACGAACTGCACGACTTCTTCATCTACAACTTCATGAAGTACGGGTTCTCCCCTTCCAAGATCTACTTCCTCGCCTGCCAGGCTTTCTGCCCTTCGGCCGTCTCCGGCTCAGGCTCTGCCTACGACAAGGAGACGATCCTCAAGTGGCTCAAGAAATTCTTCTGGCGCTTCTTCAGCCAGCAGTTCAAGCGTTCCTGCATGCCTGACGGTCCAAAGATCAGCCAGGTGAGTTTCTCACCCCGCGGAGACTTCCGTATGCCTTCCGACGCCAAGGTAAAACTCTGGATGGACGAATTGGAGAGGCTGTAGGCAACACCCGATGGCGACCAATGATTCCAAGGCCGGGAAATCGCATTGATTCCCGGCCTTGGCGTACTATTTAGCACTCTGCGGCCACGATCCTCCCCCTTTTCACGGCCTTGGAGTCTGGACAAGACCGGACTATTTCACCAATTCGTTCATTACGGAGTACTCGATACCTATCCTGCGGCATATCCTTTTGACATCGATATGATAATCCTTGAATAACCTGACTCCTAGGCGGCACCTGTCGTCCAAACTGAGTTCCAGATAGGATTTCACGTTGTATTTGTTCTTGCAAATCGCGTAGATTATTGTATCCAGTTCCTGGTCGTTGATCTCGATCCTGCCGCCGATCCTTTCAGAAATCCTGACATATGCATCCATATTCCTTACAAGGTCGATGCAGTAGTTCCATGAGGTCTTCAATATATCTTCCGCTTCTTTAAACGAGACATATGATTCTGGGAGAATCATTCCAAGGGTGTCATTGAACATGTAGTCGCCAGGCAGCCTTATCTTGGATCGAAGGACTTTCCGCATATAATCGACGGAATAATCCTTAATCTGCTTCTTCTGTATAGCTTTATAGATATTGCTGAACATCAAATAGTTGGAACCCCAAAGATAGCCGGATGGCGTAACCTTGCAGTTGACCTTATACGGGTTCCTTGCAATATAGACCAGGTTGTTTTTCAGTTGGTAAGGATCCCGGGTATCAACGGCTATCAACTTGAATCCGAGATCGTCCGGCAATGGAGGGAAGCCGTCTTCTATCAGCCTGGCATTGATCCGTTTCTTTTGGAACAAGAAAAAGTCCACGGCGTTGTTCCCGGTTGTCCATATCAAGAAGTGAGCGTGGTTGACCATCAAGTTGAAAGCCAGGATCCTAACCTTATGGATATACTGCCCCAGGGCAACGGTATTCATCCCCGCGACGAATTGTGATTCATTGTGAAAGAGTTGTCCTTTTTCATAAGAATCTATGACAAGGTGGTAGTAGCCTTCCGGCCACGTCCGGTACTCGGCCCACTGCTTCAGGCGCTCCAATCTGTTCATAGCAAAGTCAGGTTATTGATCGGCTCAAGATAACGAGAAAACCCCTCGGAGAAATCAGTGATAAGAAATCTTCGAGGGGTTTAAATTCTTTTTTTATCGTTACCTCTACAACTGCTTGTTCAGGCGCCGGACAATGCGATCGACATCGCTTCTCAGGACAGTACCTTTTATGCACACGACCGATTGGTCATACATGATTATTATGAGGTCGGAGACATGTTTGCCGTCTTCGGAGACCTGACCGTAGGTCTCGTCAAATACCAGCTCTCCGCTACCGTTACGCAAAATCATATGCTCGGTAGGAAGATATGAGGTGACCCTCGACTCGATCTCTTCCCTCAGCCGTGGAGAACTTTCTCCATATTCAAGCATATATACGGTATTCACTCTCTTGAAAGCCTTTGCAACTTTCCTGGTCCACTCGCTTCCTGCCCTGCCGACGGTCTTTCCCATAGTCATCGCAAGTTTCCCTAGCTTCATCAGCGAAACGTTGCTGCGGCCGTCATATTCCTCCATAACAGCGATGACACTATTGAAACTATCTTCATAACCCGCACTGACTATGACCGTCGAGTCTGGCTCCTGGCCTTTCGTCGGAATAGCCGGGAACAAAAACACAAGTGTCAGCAGTATGAATAACTTCTTATGCATGATAATGGCATCACAAAGATAATGAAATAATATTTCATGCAATGTAAGGCCCTTGACCAGACTCCACGGCCGGGGATTGCGGCCTAATCGTGGCCGTGGAGTGCTAAATAATACGCCAAGTCCGGGAATCAATGCGATTTCCCGGCCTTTGAATATATCGGCGTCAAAAGATTACCGATGGATTGCCATATGTTATAGTGTCTGCTGATTACATCATGTCTTTGGCGACAGCACCGAGGGCGTTCTCCACATCATCCCTCTTCATGAGGCCGTCGATAGAAATGAATACTGTCTCATCCCCCTGGAATGCGGTCAGGACCAGGCTCTTGAGGAAATCCTTGTCTCCAAGGGAAAAGATATTGACCTTCTCTCCTTTCTCCTTGACTTCCATCAGGAGTTCGAATTTCTTTCCGTCAACGACCCGGCTGATATCCTTGTTGATTTTCTCGGCGAGAGCCTTGTCTTCAGTCTGCAGCAGATAGAAACCTGTCATGGACTTGATCAGGGGCGCGAAGTCCACATCACCTTCATTGATATGTACTTCGGGCAGTTTGCCGATAAGTTTGAACATTGCAGGAGAAATGTAGACCGCAGTAACATTCTCTTCATCAGAATATTTCTGGTAGAGACCCCTATAGTCTTGAGCCTGTGCAGCGAGGGACACAAGAAGGATTATTGCAATTGATACTATTCTTTTCATGATATATTCGTTTTACTTGTTGTTTATCGATTGGATTACCTCTGCCGGTTTGCGGAACAGTTCGTCACTCATCGCAACCGAGTTGACTCCCACTTCTACGGTCGAAGCCATTTTGTTAAGAGCTTCTTCCACAGCGGCATAAGCCAGCATAGGGTCATCGAAAGTGTCCTGAAGAGGTTTAGGACGGTCGAGCCAGGCGAAGCCGATTCCTGCAATGACGGCAAGGGATGCGGCGATACCGATATACCAGACAGGCCGACGGCCGGTCATCCTGCCGAACCACGATTCCTTCCGAAGGCCCGAGGTCCTGTCAAGGATCCTGGATTCGAGTCCGTCCGGAACCTCGATTGATTCATCGAGGGATATCCGCTCGAGATCCTCAAAGCCCAACTTCTCTATTTCATCAATCGTCTTCATGTTCAATCATTCTTTTCAAATTCTTCCGGGCATTGCTTAGTTTGACCCTTACATTGACTTCCGAGAGCCCTGTCCGCCGGGCTATTTCGGGATATGGGATATTTTCAAACACCCTCATTTCCAAAACTTTGCGCTGCATCGAGGGGAGCCTGGCCATGCAGGACCTTATCATCCCCATATTCTCCTTGTCCACGATCAGACGGTCAATGTCTGCATCAGGATCCGGCAGCGAAGTGAACGATTCAGGAGCAGGACTGACTGTCCGGGATGAAGAACGGCTCCTTATCTTGTCCAGGCATATATTCCTTATGGATGTTATGCCGAAAGCAACCGGATTCTTTATGCCACCCAATGTCGAGCGCAGTTTCCAGAGCCTGGCGAACAGATCCTGTACCGCATCCTCGGCATCCTCCTGCGATTCAAGGATATAGTATGCCACGCGGTAGAATCTTCCCGCCAGAGGCAACCATATTCCATTGAATTCTTCAGCACTCATGGCTAAAACTACTTAATCCATGATCCTGGCGACATCCTTCATCTTGAGCCTGCCACGGATGCAGATAAGGGCTCCGCTTCCGGGAACGTTCAGGATAAGGTCGGTCAATTCATCGCCTCTTTCAGAAGGCTCCCCGTAGATTTCCATCTTCTCACCTGAGTCCTTTGCCTCCATCAGGAGCATATCCTTATCCAGAAGCTTGGACAGACGAGAAGCGAAACGGTCCCTGACATCAGCAGGACAGTCTTCGTAATCAGCGATAGTAATCTGCTTGATGTCTTTGATCGCGTTCAGCAAGGCCAGACTGTCCTCATCAAGGTCATGCCTTATGACTACCTTGACGGCTGCGAGACCGAGCCTTCCCAGGCGAACGACATTGAAATCAGGATGCGACGAGTACTCGCTGACTAGTTGGTTTATCCGTCTGATATTATCCTGGCCGCTATTCCCTGCCAGGCAAAATGGGCAAAGGGACAGAGCAAGAGTAATCAATAATAAGTATCTTTTCATCTCTACAAATTTAGCGTTTTTCCGGCATGCCAATAATAAAGACGGAGAAGGCAGGAAAATGTTACGCTTAGTATAGGGAATATTTTAAAATACCCAGCAAAATGAGACTCTACGGCCGGGGAAATGGGGTAATACGTGGCCTTGGAGTGCTAATTGATACGCTAAGGCCGGGAAATCGTATAGATTCCCGGCCCTGGAGTTAAGGGGGCCCTTCGGCCCTTCGACAAGCTCAGGGACCATTTATGGTTTCATCGAAAGGCGGTGGTAGGTGTAGCCGAAACGGGCGAAGGCCTCGCGGTCGAGGGCTTCGCGGTCATCGGGATGGGCGATGGATATCAAAGCCTTGGCACGCTCTGCGAGGTTCTTGTTGCGAAGATACACGCAACCATATTCAGTGACAACGTACTGGGTCTGGAAACGGGTGGTGACGACCCCGGCTCCGGGAGCCAGGTGTGCGACTATCTTTCCCCTCCCCTTCGCAGTCCTGGACGGCATGGCGATGAAGGTTTTTCCTCCCTCGGAGAGCGATGCTCCGTACATGAAGTCGTGCTGGCCGCCGACGGACGAGAAAATCATGTCGCCTATGCTGTCCGCACAGATCTGTCCGGTCAAGTCAATCTCTATCGCTGAATTGATGGCCACTGCATTGGGGTTCATCCGTATAAGCGAGGGATCGTTGGTCACTCCCACATCATAGAATATACAATCCTTGTTGTGGTCTATGAACTCGTACATGTGCCTGGAACCTAATGCGAGCGAGGCGACGCTGCGGCCGGGCTCATATTTCTTCATGGAGTTGTCAATCACACCGGACTGCATGAGCCTGAATACTCCGTCAGTCATAGCCTCGGTATGGAGGCCGAGATGCTTGTGGTTCCTGAGTCCGTTCAGGGTAGCGTTTGGAATACCACCTACACCGATCTGCAAGGTAGCCCCGTCAGGAATCTCCTCCGCGATATGGGCTCCGATGGCCGCCTCGATTTCTGTAGGCGGTCCGAACTGCATGTCTACGGGCGGATCGTCACACTCGACGGCCGCAGTAATATCCGATTTATGGATCATGGCAGTACCATACAGATAAGGAATGCTCTTGTTGACCTGTGCGATCACTACCCGGGCGGATTCCACGGCCGGCTGGGCCAGGTCGGCGGAGATGTTGTAACTGCAGTAACCGTTCTCATCCGGCAGCGAGCAGTTGATGCAAGCCACGTCTATCGGGATCTCACGCCTGCGGATCAGCGCAGGAAGGTCGCTCAGGAAACCTGGGATCAGGCTGCCATAGCCCTGGGCGACATACTGTCGCTGGTCAGCACACAGGAACAGGCTGTTTACTACAAATGAATCCCTGTACTCAGGCTTACAGAATGGTGCCGGTCCCTTGGTGATATTGAATCCTGAAACTATCTTCACGTCACGAAGCTCTTCGTGGCGTCTCGCAAGTGCTTCCTGAAGTATGACAGGAACGGAAGTGCTTCCCTGGAAGAACACCCAGTCTCCTGACCGGACCAATGTCATCGCCTCGTCGGCCGCAGCTTGAAGAAATCTTCATCCGAATTCAACATCGACACGCAGACACGGATCCCCTGCTGCTTGCTTCTGGTTGCAGTGAGCGTAATGGCGCTTATACCGCAGCGCATCAGGTCATACAGCAAGTCGCTGCCTTTCATACCCTTGTATCCAACGGTATAGAAGAAACCGTCGCTCACCTCCTGGTCGAGGTCCTTGTCATATACCAGTGAGAAACCGTGTTTGAAGAAGATCTCCTTGGAACGACGGGCCCTGCGGGCATATTCCTTGACTTCGCCTACGAAATCGTACTTGCCGCTGACAGAAGCCTCCATCATCTCAGACATTGCGTTCTGGGCAGACCTGGAGCAGCCGGAAGTGTTGACATATATATATGTAAGCACGAAATTGTCGCCGAATCGGGAAAGGCCGTACCTTTCCTTCAATTCAGGATATTCACGCTCGTAGAGTTTCTGGGAGATAGCCACGAGACCGACCCTTTCGCCTGCGTAACTGAATATCTTTGAGGCGGAAATCATAATCGCATAATTGTCCGTGTACCTCGCCACTGTGGGTTGGAACGGCGGTTTGAATGGCTTGGAGCGGTCACTCCTGAAATCCATGCAGAGGTAGGCCATATCTTCCAGCGCGATCACATCGTACTTGGTG
>CACZCQ010000016.1 GCA_902779765.1 uncultured Bacteroidia bacterium | reverse complement strand
GAGCGAACGTGACAAGCGTTTCCTCGCGTGGCAGATCGACGGCCTTGACGCGGAGGAAATGGCACGCAGGGAAGGAATCTCTAAGAACAACGCATATCTGGTCATATACCATATGCGTAAGAGACTCTCTGAGGCAGCATAAGAAAAACTGCTACCCCAGCACGACATCCAGCACCATCATCAGGGCGAAGCCGAGGGCGAAACCGATGGTGCCGATGTTAGAGTGCTCCCCTTGTGAATATTCCGGGACCAGCTCCTCCACTACGACATAAAGCATCGCACCGGCCGCGAACGCCAGCATATAGGGCATTATACCCAGGACGGATGTCGCCAGAAGCAGAACCAAGGCACCGCCCAGGGGCTCCACAATGCCGCTGAGGGAGCCTATTCCGAAAGCTCTCCACCTGCTGTTGCCTTCTGCGCGCAACGGCATTGAGATGATGGCTCCTTCAGGAATATTCTGGATAGCTATGCCAAGGGATAACGCCAGCGCACCAGCCATGTTGAAATCGGCGGTGAGGGCTCCTGCGATTGCGACACCAACAGCCATTCCCTCCGGGAAGTTGTGGATGGTGACTGCCAGGGCAAGCTTTGCTGTGCGGGACAGCCTGCTCTTCGGGCCCTCTGGACCACCGACCGGATGGATATGCGGTGTTATGTAATCGATAAGCAGCAGGAATGCGAAACCGGCAAGCAAACCTATGGTAGGAGGGATGATCGCTGTTGTTCCCTCCCCCATCCCGATCGAAGGGATGATCAGCGACCATACCGATGCCGCCACCATCACTCCGGATGCAAATCCTAGCAGCACCTTTTGGACCATGGGAGGCATGTCCCGCTTCATGAAGAAAACGAAAGCGGATCCCAAAGCGGTCCCCAGGAAGGGAATCAACAATGCTATCGCTACGGGACTCATTTCCTGTTCCTCAAGGATTCATAGTAATCATGGCGCTTGGGGTTCTCCGGGAACCACCCCCTCAGGACCCGTTTCTCCTGCTGGTGCATCTCCAGGATACCCCAGAGACATGAAAAGGCAAAGCCGCCGAGTATTGTGGATACAATCTGGTTGGATACGAACAGTGAAGTCCCTGCAAAACACAAACCTATGACAAGCCATATCCACCAGCTCTTCTTTCCTAGGTGATACTCCATCCTGATGACGGCCGGATGGCAGATCCCGATACAGAGGAGCACGGCCGCGCCAACTATTATACCGCTGTAATTCATGGCGCGAATATACGTAACTTTTTTCGTAAATTTGGTCGATATGAGAGCAGGCTTCCTTACAATCTTACTTGTATTCCTCGCCTCCCTTGGATATGTAATCTGGCATCTGTGGCGGATTACGCCCGGAGGGTGGCCGGCCAAACTCATCGTATCGGCATTCTTCCTGGCCTGGATGGTCCTTGCGTTTGCCAACATGGGAATCAGCGAAAAGGTATCAGTCAAGGCGGCGACGATCCTGACCGAAATCGGCCATCCGTGGCTTATCGCCTTCCTTTACCTCCTTATGACATTCATCCTGGCCGATATCCTCACCGTTTGCAAGGTCATCCCAAACTCTTTCCTGAAAGGGAGCACATCAGGGATGCTTACGGTTCTGGGGCTGGTCGCCTTGGTGATGGTGCTCGGTTCGATACACTACAGGCACAAGTACCGCGAAGAACTGACCATCCGCACGGACAAACCACTTGAAAAACCGCTCACGATAGTCCTGTCCAGCGACCTTCATGTAGGATACAGCAACCGCAGGGCGGAACTCGCCCGTTGGATCGACCTCATCAATGCCGAGAAACCTGACCTGGTCCTGTTCGGAGGCGACATCGTTGACATGCACCTCAGGCCCGTAATTGAAGGTGGGTATGCAGAGGAGTTCCGTCGACTCGCCTCACCGGCCTATGCAGTTATGGGCAATCATGAGTACTATGGGGATGAAAAAGGCTCCGAACGCTTCATGAAAGATGCTGGAATATGCCTTCTCAGGGATTCAGTTGCCAATTTCAAGGGACTGGACATAATCGGCCGCGACGACCGCAGCAATAGGGTGCGCAAGGAACTGTCCGAACTGACCGGATCGATCCAGGGATTCACGATAATCCTTGACCACCAGCCTTCCCATCTGGAGGAGGCGGAAGAAGCCGGAATCGACTTCCAGTTCAGCGGTCACACACATCACGGGCAGGTATGGCCACTGTCCTGGGTAACCGATGCCATTTTCGAGAAAGCCTGGGGACATCATTCCAGAGGCGAAACCCAATACTATATCAGTTCAGGGCTCGGTATCTGGGGACCCAAGATACGCATAGGCACCCGCTCGGAATACCTGGTCCTTCACATAAACCGATAGCATTGATTGAAACATACCATGAAAAAAGACAGATTCGACATCAAAGAGAAAGAAGGCATAAGCCTGATGACAGATGCGGTTATCATCATCGATAAGGAAACCGGTGTCAACTATCTGTACGTTTGTCGCGGTTATGGCGGTGGTCTCACACCGCTGCTTGACTCCGACGGCAAACCGATCGTCACCAAAGACGGCTATAAGAAATAAACAAATGGTTACCCCGAAAGTCAGAAAGCCTGCTGTTGCAGGTTCATTCTATCCCTCTTCAGCGATGGAAATCGAGTCGATGCTGGGAGAGTGGCTGGATGTACCTGATGCCGGCGCCCCCGCTCCCAGGGCCATCATAGTGCCGCATGCCGGATATGTATTCAGCGGCGAAGTGGCGGCATCGGCCTACAGCCGGATACCGGCCGGACACTCTTACAGAAGGATATTCCTTCTTGGTCCGAGCCACAGGGCAGGTTTTGCCGGCGCCAGCGTAGATACCCTGTATTCCTTTGCCGAAACCCCCTTGGGCAGGGTGCAGATTGATGTATCCCTGGGAGAAAAACTCATCAGGGAAGGAGACGGTGTCTTCACCTGCAGGAAAGATGCCCACGACCTGGAGCATTGCCTGGAGGTCCAGATACCCTTCCTGCAGATGGTTTTTAAAGCCGTCCCACAAATCGTACCCATAGTGATAGGGACTGAGAGACTGAGCGTACTTAAAAGGATAGCCGAAGTTTTGGAGCCTTATTTCAATGAAGGTAACCTTTTCATTATCAGCTCAGACTTCTCGCACTATCCTTCCTACAATGATGCCAAGGCCTCCGATCTGTACCTGGCTGAAACCATATCATCGGGAGGACTGGAGGACTTCCTCAAGGCTCTTTCGAACATAAGCAAACGAGGCTATCCAGGACAGGGTACAGCGGCATGCGGGGCCTCAGCCATAGCCGTCCTGCTTTCAATGATGGATGCGCAGGGACGGGACCTTACCGCCGAGCACCTGATGTACCGCAATTCGGGAGATTCCCCTTACGGTGAAAAGGACAGGGTCGTAGGATACAATTCGATCGTATTCGACGGCCCGGAAGATGACGGTCATCTGTTCAGCTTCACGGAAGAAGAGAAGGTGGGCATGATTGCCGCAGCGCGTTCTGCAATTTATTCATCCCTGGGCCTGGATTATGACGGAAACGATTCCCCCGTCGGAATATTGAAGGAGAAAGGATACGGAGTATTCGTAACCCTCTATCTGAACGACAGGCTGAGGGGATGCATCGGCAGGTTTTCTTCCCCCTCTGCACTTCACTCCACTATCAGGGAGATGGCCAGGAGCGCCGCTTTCTCCGATCCACGCTTCACTCCCATTTCCGCACGGGAAGCCACCAAGCTGGAGATTGAAGTTTCAGTACTTTCTCCCCTCAGGAAGATCGAATCCATCGAAGAATTCAAGTTGGGCCGTGACGGTATCTACATGATAAAAGGATACCACCACGGGACTTTCCTTCCCCAGGTGGCGGAGGAAACCGGCTGGGACACCGAGGAGTTCCTGGGGCACTGTGCGCAGGACAAGGCAGGCATCGGATACGACGGATGGAAGGATGCCGACCTGTACACCTATCAGACCGAAATCGTAAGGGAATCCGAACTGCCAGGAAAAGAACAGGAATGAAAGAGGCCAGGTTCTATAAGCCTTCAGCCGAAGGAGTGCAATGCCAGCTCTGTCCCCATCATTGCCTGATCAGGGAAGGCGGGAGAGGGATTTGCCGCAGCCGTGAATGCCGTGACGGCAAACTGTACGCCCTCTCGTACGGGATTCCCTGCGCGCTTGCCGTAGACCCTGTCGAAAAGAAGCCCCTCAATCAGTTCATGCCCGGATCATTCTGTCTGTCGCTGAGCTGTACCGGATGCAACCTTTCTTGCCGATGGTGCCAGAACAGTTCCATCTCCCAGGTCACTCCTGAACAGGCGGATTCCACTCCACTGCCTCCGGACGAGGTCGTCGGTCTATGCCTGAATCAAGGGCTACCTTCCATCGCTTTCACATACACCGAGCCGTTCACCTGGTGGGAGTATATGTACGACATCGCAGTTCTCGCCCACGACAATGGCCTTAAAAACATCATCGTTTCAGCAGGATACGTGGAAGAGGAACCCTTAAGGGAGCTTCTGCCGTTCATCGATGCCGCCAATATCGACATCAAGGCGATGGACGACTCTTTCTACCGCAGATACTGCGGAGCATCCCTCAAGCCTGTGCTCAGGAATATCCTGACCATGAGGGATGCCGGTGTACATATGGAAATCACGAACCTTCTTGTCACCGGACTCAATGATTCGGAGGAACAAGTAGGCAGACTCTGCAGATGGATGGCGGAGAACGGCCTTCAGCACGTGCCTCTGCATTTCAGCAGATTCTTCCCAAGGTACAGGTGGACTGAATCGGAACCGACTCCGAAGAATACTCTTTTGAGGGCGAAGGAAATCGCCCATGCATCCGGAATGATTGATGTATATCTAGGTAATATTTGATGAAACCGTTACTGGGAAATACTTTGGCTTTTATTGCGGCCGCCATGTCGGTCCTGGCCGTGACGAGTCCCGGCATCCATGCACGGACGATCACTGTGCGGCGTGCAACCGCATTGCAGCGGGCAGTCGACCAAGCGTGCAGTGGAGACACCATAGTGCTGCATAAGGGAGTTTACAGGCTCAAGGAATCATTGAGAATCGAAGGGAAGACAGACTTGGTGATCCGTGGCGAAGGAGCGTGCATCAACGGAGGCGTGCGCATCCCCTTGCGCCGTCTGCACCGCGATAAGGAATTCGGGAATGGAGTGATGCGGGTGAACCTCCGGCGCTATCCTCTGGGAGATATTATTCCTAAAGGTGACCCGCACCTTACCGGACCTTCCTGGTCCGAAATGTTCGCTGACGGGGTACCGATGCGCCTGAGCGAATGGCCGGACAAGGCTCCCATACCACTTGATTCCGTCGTCATACCAGGAAGAGGTTATATCCGTCCGGCCGAAGGCGACGGGTATGGAGTCATCGCTTTCAAGGAAGACCGCCCGCTTGAGTGGAGGTATCCCGGACTGGGTTGGTTATGGGGATGTTTCCGTTTCGGGTGGACCTCCGAACTGGTGCCGATCAGGCATATCGGCCAGGACAAGACCATCGAGGCGGGCAGCCTGACCAATTATGGATTCGGTCATCAGCCGGGCGAACAGTTCCAGCGCTGGAAGGTCCTGAATATCCCTGATGAAGTCACCCTCCCGGGAGAGTATTCCCTGGATGTTCCCGGCAGAAGGGGCTGGCTCATGCTCCCCGAAGGCACGCGCTGCCTTGAGATAAGTGTGATGCCAGATGTGCTAGTGCTGCTTACCGGATGCAGCGATGTGGTTCTCTCGGGTCTGGAGTTTTCCTGCTCCCGCGGGGACGCCGTGGCCATCAACGGATGTCGGAATACACGCCTGGAAGAATGCAGCATCCATGGGATGGGGCATGTTGCAGCCAGGATAGACCGCGACAGCCGCTCGTGCGGACTCAGCCGGTGCGAACTTTACGACTTGGGAGCAGGAGCTGTGGAACTGGGAGGCGGTGACCGCGTGAACATAGTCCGTGGAGACAACTACGTGGAGAACTGCCGCATCCATAACTTCAACCGCATAGAGATGCAATACCGTGTGGGAGTCGTCATGGCAGGACTGGGCAACCGCATCTCAGGTTGCGAATTCTATCAGTCGGCGACCATGGCCATCCTGATGCTGGGCAACGACCAGACTGTGGAGTACTGCAACGTGCATCACGTCTGCATGGATATAGAAGACAACGGGGCTCTCTACCACGGCCGCAATCCAGCCCAGCGTGGCAGCGTGATACGCGGGAATTATTTCCACGACATAGAAGTGCCATTCAACGTACGAGCGCTTTACCACGACGATGGCTCCGGAGCCGTTGAAGTATACGGGAATATATTCAGGAACATCACTTCCCCGCCGGTACAGATCGGTGGCGGAAGCGATATCCGCTACCATGACAACATATTCATGGACCTTCCATGCGCTGCCGTGAAGACTGATGGACGCCTGAAGACCTGGGGAGCCGACCGGCTAGTCGCCCACCGGGACTCCGTGGCCCTGGTGGACGGACCGGCATTCAGGGCACACTATCCCGAATTCACCTCTTATTATGAAGGGGACCCCGCCGAACCCCAGCGGAACGAATTCATCCGCAATGTTTTCTACAATGTAAGATGGGCTTTTGAGAAAGTGGTATGGAGTGAACATTACTACAATGACGACATCTCCGGAAGCGCCAATTTCATATCCCACATGAGTGACAATTGGAAGACTGAATGGAATCCCGGATTCCGTGACACATCCGACCCGTTGGCGGGCTTTACCGACCACCCGGCCATACTGGATTCAATTCCCGGATTCATCCTTCCGGACCTGTCCCGGATCCCACCTACCTCCAAGGCCTCCGCCTTCTCCGTTGCCGGCTTCTCAGGCCGGGTGAACGGCGTTTCTGACGAACTGCATACACCCGCTGGATTACAATGAACAAGAGATTCTTACACTGTATTCTGATCGTTGCGGCCATATCTGCCGCCTGCCAGCCTGTAAAATATGCCGACAAGTACGGCTTCCTTCCGGAGAATGACGCCATGGCGAATTCAGCGGCATTGCAAAAATGCCTGGACGGAGGAGGAAAGATCCGTGTACGGAAGGCCGGGACTTATTCCATCTGCAGGACGATGATCCTGGATTCTGAGACAGACCTGTCATTCGATGAAGGTGTGGTCCTGAGCAAAACCATCGGTCCCGACAGTCTCGCTGCCAGGTTCGCATTCATCAACCGTGGTGCGTTCAACAGGGAATATGATGAAAATATCCGTATCGACGGGCTCCATCTCCGATGCAACGGGCTGGACAGCCGCTCAGGACAAGGATTGGACATGCCCGGCATAGTGGGCCTTTCCTGCCAGGCGGCATTTTTCTATGTAAAGAACCTGGAGATAGACCACTTTACCCTTCTGGACCTTCCCCCTCACGACTTTGCCATCCAGATATGCACATTTGAAAACGCGACGGTGGAGAACGTACACATCGAGGGCATGAAGGATGCGGTGCATTTCGGTCCGGGAAAAGGTTTCGCAGTAAGACACGGCGTATTCAAGACGTACGACGACCCTATCGCCCTCAATGCTCATGATTATACGACATCCAACCCGGAACTCGGTTGGATCGAGGACGGCATCATCGAAGACTGCGTCGACCTAGACGACCCCGAGAACGGTACTACCGGGTTTTTCGCGAGGATCCTTGCAGGAGGCTGGCGAGACTGGGAGGAAGGGATGGATATCCAGTCATCGGGAGACGCCGTGGTGAGTAACGGAAGGATCTACCGGAGCAACGGTCCGAAGGTAAAGATGAATTACACTTCGACTTGCAGGCCGGACCATAAGGAAGGGACGGTCACCTATCCTGACGGAATCACCTGGACCATGTCCCAGGACACGAACATCTGCCACAGCTGTGGAGTACGCAATGTGGTATTCCGCGACATCAGGCTGCAGAAAAAACGGAACGTTGCGCTGTGCCTGCATTTCGACCATGACCAATACTCCCGCAGCTACTATCCCTATGCAGAAATACCCGTACAAAGCAACATTGTCTTCGAACGGGTATCAGTGGAAAACGAAATCCCGGTACTTATACAGAGCCGTACTCCTGTAGACAGCATCATCCTAAGAGACTCCAGGATCGGTAAGAGCGTAATCCGCCTCCTCAATGCAATAGACGCGCCCGGGATGGAGTATGATACGACGCTGGTCAGGCTGGAAAGGGTAGAATGCGACAATCCTGACTCCGTCGTGTATTCACCCGGACGTCCGTTCAATCAGTCATAACGCACCCAGATCTCTTCCGAGGTCGAAATCACATAAACGGCATCCTGCTTGTTCCTGCGGGCGAAACGGAGCGCCTTGTTCCTTTTATTCTCAGGGAACAGGCGGACACTGTCTATGTAATAGAGACTGTCCTTGGAACTGAACCATCCCCCCACATGCCCATCATGCGCAAGCGAATGCGACACGACGGTTTCCAAGCCATCCTTGTCAAGGACCATGCTTGAAGAATAATAGGCGGCACTGATACCTTCCGAAGGTTCAGTCAATGTACTGAGCGAGAGTGTGAACCCTTCCGGATGCGAATCCTTGAATTTCCAGATATAGTCCGTAAGTTCTTCTGATGTGTATGCATCATTCAACGGTGCATGCCTCGGAGCTGAGCAGGACACCAGAAGAAGGCTTGCGATACAAAGCCAGATCCAGGGAGTGGTTTTCATGACGTTGACTAGTATCTTTCAATGAAATCCCTGACCAGACGGAAAACGGGTTCGTAACTGTCGAAAACTGCATTCTCCCAAGTGTCATGAATCGTGTGATAATACTTGAAGGTGTCACCCTCTTCGTTTTCCAGGAAAATGCAGGGCACGTGACGGACGGCAAAAGGATAATGGTCGCTGTTTCCTGCCAGCTTGCCACGGTTCAGTGCCTTGAAATAATCCGCTTCATCGTTGATCTTCTCGAATAAGGCATAACCCCTCATCCCTTCATCGCTGACCTCGCAGTACTGGACCGGATTGTTGTCACCGATCATGTCGATGTTGAAAAGATACCGGATACTCCCGAGCGGAACGACAGGATGGTCGACATACCACTCGGATCCACGCAGATAGGCATCTTCACCCGAGAAAGCAATGAAATACATGTCGTATTCGGGACGGTTCTTCGCATAATACGCGGCAAAGGTGACGATGGCGGCAGTTCCTGACGCATTGTCATTAGCCCCTGCATAATACACCCGACGGCCAAGGTTACCAAGATGGTCGTAATGAGCCGTGAACACATAACAGCTGTCGTGCCTGCGTCCCTCTACCTTGGCGATGACGTTGAAGCACTCGTAGTCGTCAAGGAACTTGTTCTCGATGTCGGCAGTCAGGGTCCTGGCATCCTTCGGGAACCTGTGCGGCACCCACATAACGGGTTTGTCACCGACCCTCTCGCCATAGGCCTTGTAGAACTTCAGAGGTTCATCCCAGGTAAAGATTATGCCTGCGTTCGGCGCTCCGTCCTTGCTTTGCAAGCGCTTGAAATCCGCTCCGTGCTTGTATGAGAACATGAAGTCGCAAACCACAAAAGCATCCTTGTTCTCAGGCAGGGACAGGTCACTGAATATCTTTTCGGAATTGTAGTTCAACGTATCGATGTAATATATCGGGAATGTCCCGCGGAATCCGGGTGCAAACTCACGCATGGTAAAATCCACTCCTGGAATCATCTTCTTCCCGTCGACTGAAAGTTTCATCTTCCCAGGGAAGGTATTGATATCCAATACAAAAGGCTGGCATATCACTTCATCTGCCCCAGCCTTAGCGAACTCTTTCCGAAGGAATTTCCCCGCCTTGTTCGCACCTCCACGGGCATAGCCACGCCCCTGGTACTTTGCCGAACTCAACTCCTTCACCACCCTCTTGTAATGAACCATGTCCTGGGCATAAACCTGCACAGAGACAACGGTCAGCAGGAGGACCAGCATTCTTTTAAAGTAGTTTGGATTAGCCATCGTCGTTCAATTATTTAGTATTATTCTGAAAATTCCTGAATCTTGTCCATTCTTCGCGGATACCCGCGGAATGGTCACCACGGAAGAATTCCGTCTTAAAATCCTCCTTGAAAGGAGTCCAGTTGCCGCAAATGGTCCCGTCGAGCGCTATGACGGGCTGGAATATGCCACTGTTGTTATGCGCCCTGTGACTGTGCTCGGGTGGCAGTACGATATCGCGGCTTTTATAACTGATCAGATATTCATCGTAAGGGGGGATGAACAGGTATCTCCCCTTCCTGAATCCGCGTGTCCTGCAACTGTCCGTAAGATAGTATTCGCGGCCTGCATACAGTTCCCTATGGACAGAACCGCCCATGAGCCCTATCCCCCTGCGGCAGTCACTGATATTCAGTCCCGACCACCAGACAAAGTCCTCGAGGGTTGCAGGTTGGCGGCTCTGGAAGTACTTTCTTGTCAGTGTCAGCAATGCCTCGTCACGGTCAGTCTCCCTCCGTGGACGGACCTTGTTTTCAGTCAGTGAATATGTAGCCTTCATCGGCAGGAGGTCACCGCTGCAAAGGATCCCGGAAATCTCAGCCAGGCGGATATGGTACGAGAGCCTGTGATCATCCATCCTTATCCCTTTTGCGGCCAGAGAGAGAATGAAGTCTTCCTTGGTTGCACTCCCCTTTCCGTCAGCAGTCCAGGCAAGGATTTCCCGTATTCCGGCGATTTCATCATCCGGAATGCTTATCTTGTTGCTGTGCATCCATCCCTTTGTCACAGCCAAAGCCTTGGATCCGCATAATCCGAGCAATGGCCAGTAATCTTCGGCCGATACCAACTGCCACGTACCGCGCATCAGATGCAGCCTTACTATCCTGCCGCTGTCAAAAGCCTTCTTGAAAGCCTTTGCCGAGGGACGGCGCGTACGCATCGCCACCGCCCATCTCATCAGGCGGTATTCCTGGGCCTGGACGGCACCCATATAACCAACGACCTCAGCCGGGTCGTTGAACTGGGGACTAATGAGTTGCTGGTTGAGAAGTCGAAGGGCTACCGGATTCATATTCTGATAACGTAAATATACAGCATAGTCGCGAAATAGTAGTCAACTATGATGAAAAAACTGATTAATATTGCTATATTCATTCGTTATTATGGTAAAGGCAATGGACATACAGCATTATCTCAGTGTCCGCAGACGCGCTTTTGTGATTTGGCAAAAAGTGGGTTTCAACCCCTGGAAGAAACCGAAGGAACCGAAGAAGAGGATATTCAAGAAGAGTTCCGGTGACTTCTACAAAGGGGCTTTCGACGGTATCCCGTTCTTGAATGAAGACGCGAAAAGGACCTTCACGCACCTCATCCTCCGTCCCGGTTATATGATCAGGGACTATATAAAGGGAGACCGTGACAAGTATCTGGCCCCTCTTACATCCCTGATTGTCTTTTTCGCCTTCTTCGCGCTGCTGTCATCCATACTCCAGCCAATCCAACAGAAGAAGACGCTCCCTTTCAATGCCGACAACTCGGACATCGAGGTCAAAGGAGCACATGAAGAAAAAATGGTAAGCGTCGTCAAGAATACGATCCGTATCGTGCAGGGTGCATATACATATCTTCACCTGGACGAATTCCCGGACGAGGTGGACACGCCGCAGGAAACCTCCCTGGCAGCCGTAGAAAGGAACCTCCGGAGCCAGGGAATCCCCCTGTTCCTCAGCAAGTTCTTTTTCCTTTGGTTTGCAATGGCCATAGCACTCCGCCGCCAAAAGGCAGGGATTCCGGCCTGCGCTGCGGCATCGGCTTATGTCCTATGCCAGTTCTGCTTCTTCATGATGTTCGCCGTACTCCTCACCTTCGGGAAGAGTACATCCATCAGCGTTGTTTTGATGCTGCTGTTACTTCTGATAGATTACCATCAATGGCTGGGTACCAGCTATAAGAAGAGCTTCAAGCTGGCTATTTCCACCGGCATCCACTACGTACTTCTCTATGCGGCAATGCTCGTAGTGGTTACTGCTGTCGTCGTTACGATCGCTTATTTCAAAAGCTGATCCTTTCCAAGCGCAGCCCTTACGTTGCGCACGGAAACCCCGCTGTCTTCGAGCATGTTGCGTGACCCGAACTGCTCGACGGTCAGCCAACCGTCATATCCGGTCTCGACCAGTCTGCCGATAATCTCCTTTATGGCAACGCAACCCGTCCCGATCGGGACGCACTTCATATCGGTAGGTGAAGTCCTGTCCTTCAGGTGGACATGCCCGATCCTGCCACGGAAATGGTCGAGCTGTTCGAGCGCATCTTCACCGGCATAAATGAAATTGCCGGAGTCGAATACCAGCCCGAGATCCTTCGACATCGCAAATAATGAATCGATCCTCTCAGCATTATAAGAAATGGACCTTTTGCTGTCATAGTCTTCTACCATGATGGTATATCCGCGACCGGCAACCCTCGAAGCGAAGGATGCGATCCTCTGCCTGACCGCTTCCCTTTCTTCATCTGAAAGGCCCTCTTCAGGCATAACCCCGACCACGAGGAGGAGACGGTCGTATCCGTATTCATCCATGAAAGCGATTGTCCTGTCCTCGATTTCCTTCTGGTCCCCTTTCGCGTAATCGATATCGGTGATCGCGCACGAATGGGCAAAGCCCAGACTGTCCAGTATCCTTATCGTTTCAGGATTCTGCAATACCCTGACATCAGCCCCCTCATATCCCAGTTCCTTGATCCGGGCGGCAGCTTCCGCGAACGGTATTCCCTCCTGTCTAGCGACCGTTTCTATATGGTCGCAGAATATGGAAATCCCGGGCAATGCCGGTTCAGCGGCCTTACGGCATGACACAAAGCCGATACAAAAGGCCGCGATGGCAGCCAGAATAAAAGTCTTGTCCATCATTCGTCAGGCTTGTTTCGGGTGGATCTTGATGTACGTTTTCAATCCGGAAAGAAGGGATTTGGCGGTAATCTTGTTCAGGAAGCTCTCGGTCAGGTAAGAGGGAGTCTTGAATGAGAAACTGATATGTTTCCCTACAATGATCCTCCTTTCCAAGGTTCCGATTGCCTGGCCCTTGTCCTTCAGTAACTCCCCGGTCCCGAGACGAGCGTCAAAGACCTTGTTGGAACCGATGGACTGATTGAAAAGGGCGACGATGTATCCCATGGTCTCGAGGGACTCGGCAAGGGTAGCTCCCAGGTAGACACATGTTTCGTGATAAACGTCGAAAGCGATTATCGCTCCCGGGATGACATCCGGCCTGCCCAGCCCAAGATAGTAGCCACTCGTTCCGTCCTCGTCCATGTAGCCGAAAATGGCATATTCATTATCATCCTCTTCTACAGTGAAGATCTCATCACGCACTCCAACCTGGAATTTCTGGGCGAACACCAGGGAAGATACGAAGATAAGGGTAAAAATAATAAAGATCCGTTTCATCGCTGGTTTGTTATTTAAAGCAAATATATTGATTTTAATGCAGATTCAAACGATTATTGCTATTTTTGCAATTATGAGTCCAGAAACAGCCGCCATCATTGACAAGATCGATGTAACATTGAATGCAGGGGGCATGAACACAATCAATATCGTGCTTGCTTTCGTAATGTTCGGAGTCGCTCTCGGCATCAAGCCACACATCTTCATCGAAGTATTCAAGAAACCCAAATCCGTCCTGCTCGGCATGCTCTGCCAGCTCGTCCTCCTGCCGGCATTCACTTTCCTGCTGGCGGTGCTGATGGGCAACTGGATTTCCCCGATGATGGGACTCGGAATGATACTTGTCGCATCCTGCCCGGGTGGGAACATCTCCAATTTCATGTCCTCGCTTTCCAAGGCCAACATCGAGCTGTCCGTATCACTGACTGCCATCAGCACTGCCCTTGCCGTCCTGATGACTCCGGCGAACTTCTTCCTGTGGGGTAACCTGTACCTTCATACTGCAAATGTCGCCGCAGAGGTGCCGACCCTGGTCATTCCGCTTTGGGACGTCTTCAAGACCATATTCATATTGCTCGGTATCCCCCTTACCCTCGGCATCCTATGCTCGCATTTCCTTCCGAAGGTCGCCGACAAACTCAAGAAACCGTTCCAATGGATATCCATCGTGTTCTTCATCGCAATGGTGGTCCTCTCCTTCACAGGCAACATAGACGCCTTCCTCAAGTGCGTCAAATACATATTCGTTGTCGTATTCATCCATAATCTCCTGGCCCTGTGCATCGGTTTCGGAATGGGGACGGCTTTCAAGGTACCCTTCCGTGACAGGAGGACCCTGACAATCGAAACCGGTATCCAGAATTCCGGCCTCGGGCTTGTTCTCCTGCTGGGCACTTCCATCTTCACCGGCTTCCCTCCTCACGGAGGCATGCTCGTGATCACGGCTTGGTGGGGTATCTGGCATATCATCTCCGGACTGACGGTTTCTTCGATATTCAATATACGTGACAAACGCCTGAACGGCTAGCATGAGAAAACCATTCGAAAAAGACTGGAGATACTCCTGGGCCAGGATATGGTGCGATGATGCCATCCGCAGCATATTCAGCAGCATAAAGTCCGAAGGGAAGGAGAATATTCCCAAGGATGGTGCCGTTCTGCTCGCCCCGAACCATTGCAATACCTTGATGGACGCCCTCGTCATCCTGCAGGACTGGAAAGAGGCCACGTTGTTCGGTGCCAGGGCGGACATTTTCAGGAAACCTGCAGTCAACAGGATCCTGCGTTTCCTGAAGATCCTTCCTATCCCCAGGGTGAGGGATGGAGTCCAGGCTGTCCTGGAGAACCATAAGACAATGGAAGAAGTGGTCGAATGCCTGGACCACGGAATGAAGTACTGCATGTTCTGCGAAGGGACTCACCGTCCGAAGCATTCACTCCTCCCGCTCAAGAAAGGTATTGTGCGCACGGCGCTCCTCACGAACGAAAAGATCAGAGGAAGGAAGCCTGTATACATCGTTCCCGTCGGACTTGAATACCAGGACTATTACCGTATCCGCACCCCGATGTCCATCCGTTACGGCGAGCCCGTCAATGTGACGGAGCTGGCAGCCTCCAATCCCGGGATGGTGAAAAGCAAGCTGTACAAGTTGATCCTGGAAATACTGAGAGAACGGATTTCCTCACTTTTCACCTGCCTTCCGGACGATGAAACTTACGACGGACGCTGGTCGCTGACCAAGATATCAGGACAGGATACAGCGATGGCTGCAGGAGAAGAGATGATCAACCGGGCGGGAGAGTTCGACCTCAGGAGGAAATCCGAAAGGATATCTTCATGGTCATTCGGCCGAAGAAAGCCTCTGCTGAGAATCATCGGCAAGACCCTGGCCGGTATAATCATGTTGCCTCTCGTCCTCTTCTCAACCGTGGTCTCTGCCCCGATGTGGCTCCTTTCTGAATATCTTGCGGCAAAGATCAAGGACAAGGCCTTCGTCCGTACCGCACGTTTCGGAGTCAAATTCGCCATTATGCCACTGATGCTTATCGTGTGGGGGCTCGTCTTCTTCCTCTGCTTGCCGTTCAAAATGGCTGCCCTTGCCTTCCTGCTGGCCCTGGGTTCCTACACGGTATTCTATGAAGCCTTGGAAAGGGGACGGATCTTCATATCCGACATCCGGTTGCTCATAGGACACAAGAAACTTAAAGATACTTACAAGCATTTAATAACCAATCAAGTATGAAAAAAACAATTTTGGCGGCCGCCCTTCTGGCCGGCTGCATCCTCTCATCCAATGCCCAGGAAGTCAAGAAGACCGGCCTCAATTTCGGTCCGCTTCCTGCCGTCGGTTACTCATCCGACCTTGGATGGCACTATGGCGCACTTACCGATATCTACTGGTATGGCGACGGCTCCACTTATCCTGAATACATGTGGAAAGCCAATGTGGAAGTGTCCCGCTACTCGAAGGGAAACACCGTGCTCCACAGCTTCTTCGACAGCAAATACCTTATCCCCGGGCTGAGGGTATCAGCGGCTATATCCTATTTCGGTAACAATACATATTCGTTCTATGGCTTCAACGGCGCATCATCGCTTTACGTGCCGGAACTTGACAGGATCACCGACGACGGACTCGGCTTCTTTATCATGAAGCGTGACATATTCCGCATCATGACATGCCTCCAGGGCACGTTCGGAGACAGCAAATGGGGATGGGCCGGCGGTATCACATACTGGAATATGAAGACCGGACATGCCAGGAACAAGGGACTGGTGGACGGAACGACCTCGCTGTATGACCTCTATCTCAAGAACGGAGTCATCCCTGATGCCGAGAAGAATGGCGGACAGCATCTCGAATTCAAGGCAGGCGTGGTCTATGACAGCCGTGACCACGAGAACAATCCTACACGTGGAGCCAATCTTGAACTCTATGCCTTCGGATCACCGGATATCATTTCCAAGCATGATAACAACTACCTTAAGCTCGCTGCACACTGGAAACAATTCTTCCCAGTTGTCCAGGACCGCCTGACATTTGGATACCATCTTGCATATCAGGGACTTATAGCCGGCAACGCGCCATTCTACCTGCTTCAGAGCATCCAGTCCCTGAACATGAAGCAGATCAACACGGAAGGTCTCGGATCCACCTGCACCGTCCGCGGTACCACTGCCAACAGGCTGATGGGCAACAGTTACGCCTGGTCCAACTTCGAGCTTCGCTGGAGTTTCGCCAAGTTCCGCTGGATCAACCAGAACTGGACCCTTGCCACGAATCCGTTCTTCGATGCAGGAATGATCGTGAGTCCCTACAGGGCAGAACAGATGAAGTCCCTGCTGAATGACAAGACAGTCGTATCCAACGTTGACGGAAAGACCTATACCGCTGCCGATTTCTATACCCAGAATGCCGAGAAACTCCACATGGGAGCAGGTATCGGACTCCACGTCATCATGAACCAGAACTTCAACATCAACTTCGAATTCGCGAAGTGCCTGGATCCCAACGACGGCAACATCGGTATCAACATCGGACTCAACTACATATTCTAGGCAGTATACCCAAGAATGAAAAGTCCCGGAAACCATTGGTTTTCCGGGACTTTGATTATTCTGTCAGCCTGGACTAGGAGACATCGGCGCGGGCCATCGAATCCTTGTAGTACTTCTGGTTGATGAACACATCCTCCTTGTAAGGATTGATATGGCGTTTCTTGGAGACGCTGATGATGTAGCAGATAGCGATGAGGTTGGTGACCAGGGCGAGTGCGCTGATAACCGTCATCATCGTAGGATTGGCTGCCACGCTGTCAACGGTTGTGCCTACAGCCGCAGCATTGCCTCCTGCAACTTCATAGATCTTCTCGATGGTGGTCACGCCCTCGGGATACTGTACAGGAAGGACTGCCCAGTCGAACCACTGACGGCCATCCTTGAAGGTCTCCTGGAAGAGCGGGAACACCTGGGCGAACATGCACCAGATGGCAAGGGTGTTGGCGCGGTTCTGGATCCATCCTCCACGGTTCCAGCAGATAGCTGCCACGGTCGGAGCAAGGAGCAGGGCGATACCGCAGTACCAGGAATGGGTAGGAAGGCAGTTGTAGGTATAGGCGAAGTTCCAGATATCGTAGATGACTATATAGACCCAGGTCATGTCGGCCCAGATCATATCCTTCTTGTCCTTGGACGCATAGACGTTCCACCATGCAGTCATACAGAAGATATTCAGGATACCGGCGACACCGTTCATCACGTTGTGCCAGCCTCCATAGAGCCACACTCCCTCGCTGGAGAGCCACCAGCAGTTCCATCCTTTGATTGCGGATTCGAAGTCGGAGGCCACTGCGATGAGGATGTTGATGGCCACGATGACGAACGGGAAAGGCTTGAACCAGTGCTTTGCACCGATCCCCCATTTGTACTTGATCATCATGAAGCCGATACAGCCAGTCAGGGCAGCGTAGAGCTTGGCATAATGGAACCAGCCGTTCATGTACAGATGGGTCTGGTTCTTCAACGCCCATTCCGATCCGTTGGCGGCACCTATGGCTATCGCCACGAAATAGACGGTCAGGATGGCCGGAATGACGAAGAACATGATGGCACCGCCGACCTTGGTGCGGCGTGCGAATTCATTAAGGAGGATCAGGCCGACAAGGACGACCAGCAGCATCCCCCATTGGGCAAGGGCATCAGCCCCATACACTTGGAAAAACATAACTCTAGATTTTAGTTATTAGTTTGGATATGAATAGATTCCTTCCTGGATTCCAAAACAGCCCATACCGCCCATAAGGCAGTCAGGGCAAGTGACATCGGAACACCCACGGTCAGCATCTCCTTGAGCATTACCGCTCCCCCGCCAGCCTGGTCAAGGGCGGTGAAGAACGGGAAACGCCACGTGAGTTCTCCGTTGATTATGTGGTCCACGATAAGCATGACCGTTCCACCCCAGAGCATCTTCTCGAGTGACGGGAGATGCCGTTTGAAAGGCGATGCATCGGGACTCGTGACAGACTGGATGTTGCGCTTGCGGTACACGCTTGTCGCGACAGCCTGGATAAGAGGGACTACAAAACAAGCCATATGATTGTCTTTTAATTGTTTGATACTTCTATTTCTTTTATTTCCACCTCGTTACCACGGAGGAGGAAGGTATTCCCGCTGCTGCAGAACGGGCAGGTCTTCCCATATTTGACAGTCTCGTAATCCTTCCCGCAATCATCGCAATGGGTGACCGCCGGAATGATATTGACCTTCAACTCGCATCCTTCAAGCAGCGGCTCCTTGTCAGCAGCCCATCTCCAGCAGTCTGCAAGGTATTCGGGGATGACCGTCGAGACTTCCCCGATGTTCATCACCACTGCCGAGACATGGTCGACATTGTTTTCCCCGGCCGCCTGCTTGACGTCGCGGATGATGTAGAAGACTATACCCAATTCGTGCATTCCGGCTGCGGTTATTTCTTTTTGGAGACGAGAATCTTTCCGGCACGCTTGAGCATGTAGGGCAGGATTCCGCTGAACTTATCCTCCGAAGTGACCATGTGGCTGGCCTCCGGATGCACCCTGTGCAGATGGATTGCATCGAAACCGCACTTCGTCGTGCAGATTCCGCATCCGATGCACTTGTTCTCATCCACGACAGATGCACCGCAACTGAGGCAGCGGGCGGTTTCCCTGCGTACCTGCTCTTCGGTGAGGGTGTTATGGTACTCGCGGAAAGGATTCTTGAGCAGAGTGACTCCCGGATCCTGACGGGATGAATTGTCATAGGATCCGACCTCTATGTTACCCTTGTCCAGCTCTATGAAATCGCGGCGGTTGCGGCCTATTGTCATATGACCGTGCTGCACGTACCGGTGAAGCGATTCGGCCGCTTCCTTTCCGGCCGCAATGGCATCGATGGCGAACTTTGGACCTGTGAAAACATCCCCTCCTACGAATATGTCTTCCTCCGCTGTCTGGTAGGTAAGTTTGTCTGCGACAGGATAGACACCACGGAAGAATTCGACCTTCGTGTCCTTGAGCAGGTCATTGAGGATGACCGTCTGGCCGATGGCGAATATAACCATGTCAGCATCAAGGGTAATGAGCTCGTTCTCGTCATATTCGGGAGCGAAACGATGGTTCCCGTCGAATACGGAAGTACATTTCTTGAAAACGATCCCCTCGACCTTGTCTGAACCGAGGACTTCCTTCGGCCCCCAACCAGGTTTCAGCACGATTCCGTCTTCACGTGCCTCAGTTCTCTCTTCAGGCGATGCGGGCATAATATCCTCGGTTTCAAGCGAAAGCATAGTGACATCTGAAGCTCCGCTTCGCTTTGCTACTCGGGCGGCGTCGATGGCGACATTACCTCCGCCGACCACCACGACCTTGCCGGAAACCTTTACCTTGCCGGTGTTGGCACCGTGCAGGAAATCGATTGCCGTGGCAGTGCCTGGAAGGGTCTCACCGGGAATACCGGGCAGGCGGCCGCCCTGGCAGCCGATGGCCACGTAGAATGCCTTATAGCCCTCCTCACGGAGCTGCTGGATGGTAACGTCCTTCCCAACCTCGACACCGGTACGTATTTCTACCCCGATCTCCTTCATTATGTCGATCTCGGCTGCGATAACATCCTTCTCCAGCTTGTATGAAGGGATACCATAACGCAGCATTCCTCCGGGCTCTTCGTTCTTCTCGAACACAGTGGGAAGGTAACCCATGGTCGCCAGATAGTTGGCGCAGCTCAGGCCGGCCGGACCTCCTCCGATAATGGCGATCTTCTCTTCCCAGCGGTCCTGGACATTGGAGACGATATTGACCTCCGGGACAAAACGGGTCCCGGCCTTCAGGTCCTGCTCGGCAATGAACTTCTTGACGGCATCGATGGCAATCGGCTGGTCGATGGTCCCGCGCGTACAGGCATCTTCGCACCGGCGGTTGCATATCCTTCCGCAGACTGCCGGGAAGGGGTTCTCCCGCTTGATGAGTTCAAGGGCCTCGGTGTACTTGCCTTCTGCAGCCTTCTTCAGGTAACCCTGGACGGCGATATGGGCCGGGCATGCGGTCTTGCATGGAGAAGTACCTGTCGGATAGCAGTTTATACGGTTCCTGTCACGATAATCCTCAGTCCATTTGTGCTTGCCCCAAGCCGATGCGTCAGGTAGCTCCTGCTTTGGATATTCCACCGGTCCGTTCTTGGTACAGAGCTTCTGACCGAGCTTGACTGCACCGGCCGGACAGTATTCGACACAGCGGCCGCAGGCGACGCAGTTCTTAGGATCCACTTCGGCCACATAGGCGCTGCGCGACAGATTGGGAGTGTTGAACAGCTGCGAGGTACGAAGCGCATTGCAGATCTTGACATTGCAATTGCAGATGGCGAATATCTTCCCTTCCCCGTCAATGTTAGTGATCTGGTGGACGAAACCATGGTCCTCTGCCTTCTTCAGGATGGCCATGGCCTCTTCGTATGTTATGTCGTGACCGCGGCCGGTCTCCCTGAGATAGTCCGCCATGTCACCGACGCCGATGCACCAGTCGCGGTAGTCGTCGGCGCAACCCTCATCCAGTTTCTTGCGGCCGTAACGGCAGGAACAGATTCCCACTCCGATATGGCCTTCATATCTCTTGAGCCAATATGATATGTGCTCGATGTCGACCGACTGGTTCTCCATTGAGATAGCCTTCTCGACCGGGATCACGTGCATGCCTATTCCTGAGCCTCCCATAGGTACCATCGGAGTGACTTTCTCGAGAGGCAGGAACGTCATCCGCTCAAAGAACATCGCCAGCTCGGGATGCCTGTCCATAAGGCCGGTATTCATGTTCGTGTATTCGGCGGAACCGGGAACGAACATGGGCACCCAGTAGATCCGGTCTTCCCTTTCGTATGTCGTCCCGGGAACGGGACCGTCCTTGGTGTATTTGTCTCCGTAGTCGTACTCGAGCATCCCGAAATAAGCCAGCTTGTCAAGCAGGTCGTCGAAGGACTTGTCGTCCGGAGTATAATGCTTTTCCGCATTCATACCGTGGAGACAGGCATACGTGTGATGCTTGCGGACCTTGAAGAAATTCCCTGGGAGCATGTCCAGGAGAAGGTCCAGGGAGGCCTCGCGGGTCACGGCATCCATCTCGTCCTCGAAGATGCAGGCAAGGCCCCAGTACTCAGGGGCTTCGGTGGTCATCTTCACCTTTCCGGGAATGCGGTCCGTTACGTGGCGGACGAATCTGATCAGCTTGGGATTTGGATTCTTGTCACCAAAGTGCTTGGGGACAAACTTTTTGGACATCTCAGGCATATTGACTGGTTATTGGTTATTTATCATTGTGTTTTCCATTCAGACACTTCTTCCAGGATCCATTCGGCGAAAGCATCGACACCCTCCCCTGTCTTTGCACAGACAGGAATTACCCTGGCCTTCGGATTACGCATGTGGATATATTCCCTGCACTTCTCAATGTCAAAGTCGAAGAACGGCAGGACATCGATCTTGTTGACGACGACCACGTCGCAGACCGAAAACATCAAAGGATATTTCAGCGGCTTGTCATCACCCTCGGGAACGGACAGGATCATCGCATTGCGGACGCTTCCTGTGTCGAACTCCGCAGGGCAGACCAGGTTCCCGACGTTTTCCAGGACGACCAGGTCGATGTCTTCAAGGTCCAGTCCGTCCAGCCCCTGCCTCGTCATCTCGGCATCCAGGTGGCACATCCCGCCTGTGTGAAGCTGTATGGACTGGATGCCGGTAGCCTCCTTGATCTTTATGGCGTCGACATCGCTGTCGATGTCAGCTTCCATCACGGCAATGCGGATCCGGTCCTTGAGAAGGTTAATAGTCCGGATAAGCGTGGTGGTCTTGCCGCTTCCCGGAGAAGACATCAGGTTCAGCAGATATACTCCCTTGTCTTTCAATTCTTTCCTGAGCTCGTCCGCGTCTTTCTCATTCTCCGCGAACACGCTTTTCTTTATCTCGATGATCTTGACTCCGTCCATATCAATAACTCAATCCGAAACCGAACTCAAATGAAGGATTTGGGGAATCGAAGGGAACATCCTCCTTTTGCGCCCTGACGGCATCCATCGATGAAGGAATCTCGAACGGAAGCTTGCTCTTGGGATTGTGGCGACCGAAGACTACATCCATCACCGCGGCGTCAGTCGGATCGAAAGAGAGGATCATGGCGTTCGGAAGAGACTTCAGTCCGGGGGTTATGACAAGCGAGGATCCTGTGGGATTGATGTCCGCAACCACCGGCTTGCCGTAAGAGGCAAGTTCCTTCAGACGGCTGAACTTCTCTGCAGGGAAATCTATGTCCACTTCACGTGGAGCGGAGGGATTTGTCCTGGGAGCCTGGGCATTCCGAGGCCTGTTAGGCTGAGGCGCCTGAGGCGGTCCGAAACCTCCCCTCCTGTCCAGGGAAGAAGTTGTCCGATAAATGATCAGGTCGGCGTCTGCGGGATTATCCACCAAGGTGCCGTATTCCTTTGCCACTTCAGGTGCTATACCATCCACGAATATCTTGACGCCTTCCTTCGCAGGCAATGAGCCGTCATTCGTCAGAAGGACGTTGGAAACCCTTTGGCACTCAAGTCCGAAAGCCTCATATTCGGGAGCCTGCAGAGTCTTGAGCGCGGCCTGCGGATCGACGTAGGGATTCTCGAACAGGCCGAGTATGAAGTGCCACTGCAGGATCCTGGAAGCAGCCTGGTTTATCCTTTCCTCGGAGACCCTGCCCTCTTTCACGAGTTCGAGCACAAGTTCGGGCCTTGTCTCGGAGCCCATCTGGTCCACACCGGCGTTGATGATCATCTCCATATTGTCCTTGACGGAAGTCTTGCCCTGGAGGGAAGGCTTGAGCGGTCCGTTGCCGACCACACCCCAGTCGGTGCAGATGGCACCCTTGAAACCAAGCTCACCGTAGAGGACCTCGGTGGACATATGGTAGGAATAATTGACATTCAGGGAGTCATAGTAGGTTCCGCTGTAATAGCCCATCGCTGCAAGAGCGCCCTTCTCTATGCCCTTCTTCCAGGGAATGTAATGGTATTCCTGGTTGTCTCCCGGATATACCAGCCAGCGCCCGCTGCCGCCAAGATGTGGGCCGCTTCCGGGCCAGTGCTTCAGATGGACCAGTATCTTTCCCGGGCCCACATTGTCTCCCTGGGCGCCTTCGATAAGGGCTGCAGTCATTTCCGCAGTCAGTTCGGCAGATTCGGAGAAACAGCCCATATTCCTGCTCCAGCGCGGCTCAGTGATGACATCGATCTGCGGACCGAGGAACATGTGGAGGCCGACTGCACGATATTCATCAGCCATTATCTCTCCGAAGCGGCGCATCATCTCAGGATCGCCACCTGCCGTAATACCAACCTGCCCTTCACCGTTTGTGATATGGGAGAAGTATTGGGTGCCGCTCACGTGGCCCCCGAGTTTGGCGCTATGGCGCGGATCGGAAGAGAACATGATGGGGATGGCCAGCCGTGAGCCTTCGGCTATCTTCTGCATGCCATTGGACCAGTTCGCGAATTTATCAGGTGCGGCTACACCATTGTTGAGGATGCAACGGAAATTCTTCTCTTCGATATAGGATTTCGCGGTGGCAGCACGTCTCATCTGTCCCATTGCCATCGCACCTGCATTCTGCCCGCCGGGGCCGATAGGTCCGGCATATCTCTCTTCCTCGGCCTTTTTCATGGCCTCTTTCTCTTCCGGGGTGAAATCATACTTGATTTCTCCGCTCTCCCGGACAGCGATGTTGGGATGGAACATCAAGCCTACCTTTTCCTCCAGCGTCATCTGTCCGACGAGGTCGGAGATACGCCGGTCCATCGGCAGACGCCAGTCCTCATAGGGATCGATGACACCGTTCCGGTTCATGTCCTTGAAGGCGCGTCCTCCCTTGTTCAATATCCGGATTCCTGAATCGGAACCGTAACCCAAAGAAGGTCCCTTCGTCTGTGTAACTAGATTGTAACCGTCCCTGGTTTCTTCCTGCCATCTGTTCCCGCAGGAAGAAACGGCGATGACTGCCATGCAGATGGCAAGTGATATAAACGGATATTTCATAATGCAGTTATAGTTCCAGTATTATTCTACTAATTTACCCCGTTTCCTCCATTATTGCAAATAAAAGGTATCTAATGGACAATGATTTAGACTAAAAAGCAAATGATTATTGGATAATAATGCGTATTTTGCAGTTAAAACAGATTCGACGTGAACAACAAGACGATGAACATCCCCCTGATGGGCACACTGATCTGTCTGTCCGTCATCGTGTGTCCACTGATGTATTTCTTCCTGGGACCAGCCCTTGATGCCAATCAGTTGCACACCCTCAAGATTATCGGCATCATTGCCGCCTGCAGTGCCGCCTACTGTTTCATAGTCGGTGAGATCACCGGGAACAACAGCCAGATGGACAAGCTCTGGAGCATCCTCCCTATCGCTTATACCTGGATCATAGCAGCCAGGGGTGGAATGGCAACAAGGCTCGTGGTCATGGCGGTGCTCGCCACCTTATGGGGCATGCGCCTGACATTCAATTTCGCCCGCAAGGGAGCCTACAGGCTGAAATTCTGGGAAGGGAACGAAGACTACCGCTGGAGCATCGTCCGCTCAGGTCCCGCCTTCCGCAAGCGCTGGGCATGGATGCTCTTCGACCTGCTGTTCATCTCCATTTACCAGAACGCCCTGATCCTTATGACCACATTCCCGGCGCTCGTTTCGATGAATTCCACGGTACCTTTCGGCTGGGTAGACTGCCTAGCAGCTGTACTCATGCTTGGTTTCATCATATACGAAACCATAGCCGACGAACAGCAATGGGCTTTCCAGACCAGGAAATGGGCGATGATCGGTTCCGGTCAGAAACTTGAAGAACTGCCGGCACCTTACAACAGAGGATTCAACACAGTTGGTCTCTGGAGCAGGAGCCGGCATCCGAATTATTTCGCCGAACAGAGTATCTGGGTGTCTTTCTACATTTTCTCGATCGGAGCCGGGACCGGTGTCATCAACTGGAGCGTGATAGGCGCCTTGCTGCTGATAGTCCTGTTCCAGGGCAGCTCCGCACTGGCAGAGGAGATCAGCTCAGGCAAATATCCCGAATTCGAGCGCTACCGTACCAAGGTAAACCGCTTCTTCCCCGGCAGGAAATACTGTTGATCAAGCAGTTGGACATTACCTGACGACCCGGGTGAACACCGGGTCCTGGCCATCCATTGCCAGCACGTAGACCTTCATTGTCCCAGCCATATCTTGCTGTTCGGGGTTTCTCGGGACATCCCTTGCCTCGAAAAGATATTCCGTTCCACCGGAGACTGTACGGGACGACGCCTTTTCGGCCTTTGCGTTGATCATCGGGTAGCCGCCTACGGCTGCATCGAATATCGCTGCTTCCTCATCGGACGCCTGATGCATCTCCGGGAATTCTTCATACTTTTCGACTTCGCCCTCGATGAATCCTCCCTGTTTCAGGAAACGGTCGATCTCGGCAGGTGCCGCATCGATACGCGCGGACCTGACACCGTAGCCGGGAAGTATTTCTGCACCTGTAAGTTTCTCACTAAGGTCCCTGGTGCTGGATTCAAGGCCACCGCTGCCGAAAGTACAGAACGGAATGACCTTCTTGCCGGAGAAATCCACGGTATTCAGAAGGGTCGACATGGGTACCGCATAAGTACCGTACCAGATCGGATAGCCCAGGAATATGATGTCGTATGACCGGACATCCGATTTCAAGGGCTGCAGTTCAGGCAGGATACCTTCTTCCCTCTCCTTGCGTGAACGCTCGATGGTCTCCTGATATGTTCCGTCGTAGGGAGTTACAGGTACGATCTTTTCCATATCAGCTCCCAGACGGTTGCTGATCTCCCGGGCGACCGCCTCGGTCGTCGAACTCTGCGAATAGTAAAGTACAAGGATCTTCGGGCCTTTGCCCTGCGAGCAAGAAACGGCGAAAGCCAGGACTGCCGCAATGAATAATATCTTTTTCATGACACAATTATTAAATTCTCAGTCTTATTTGAACAGTTTCCCTGCAAGGTCGTGGAAACCGCGGCGCCAGGTAAGCCATTCGTGGGCTGTACCTTCGGAAACGTATGAGACGAAGTTTATCCCCTTCTTCTTGAGTGCCGCTACGCTTCCCTCGAAACGGAAGCCATTTTCCTCCGTGCCCCAGCTGATATGGAAGAGACGCATCTGCTTGTTGAATGCATCCGGATCCGCCAGTGCTCCTCCGAATACGGTGTCAATATTCTCTTCATTTATTCCGAACAGGCCGCTCAGGCAGGCTATCCAGGCGAATTTGTCCATATTGTGATTCGTCAGGACCGTCGTTGTTGTCTGTCCTCCTCCACGCGAGAGGCCGGCCATGGCGCGGTGCTCCCTGTCGGCAAGGGTGCGGAAGTTCTTGTCGATGAAAGGTACCAGTTCGTCAACGTAGATATCGGACACTGTCTTTCCGCGGACACTGCGGATTTCAGGAGTCGTACGGATGTCTCCGCTCATCACCACGACGATCATCTCCTTTGCTTCTCCGGCGGCAATCATGTTGTCCAGGATGAAGTCCACGTGGCCCTGATCCACCCAACCGAACTCGTTCTCGCCCATACCATGGAGAAGGTACAGCACCGGATAGCGTTTCTTACCCTTCTCGTAACTGGCAGGGACATAGACATTTATATGCCTGTAAGTACCATTGATGTCGGAATGGTACTTAATCGACCGGATCTGGCCGTGAGGCACATCCTTGTTGAAACGGTAGTAGTCACCTTCAGTCCCCTCGGGCACCTCGATTCCACCGGCATTGACCGAGTATCCGAAATACGACATGCTGTTCGGATCGGTCAGGCGGGCACCGTCCACATTCACGAAATAATAATGGAAGCCTACAACGAGCGGATCGGTCTCTATGGACCAGACTCCGTCGATGTCCCTGGTTCCTTTGTACACATCGTTTCCGACATTCACGGTAACCGTGTGGGCAAGGGGCAGATGGAACTTGAAATAGGCCTTGCGGGTAACGGGATCCACCCTGGGATACTCCGCCCGGAGGACATTGGTCTCTGAAGGGAAAGACCCCTTCTCATAATCGGTCATCGCCTTGGGAGGCTGGTTCTGCGCGGACAGACCAGTCAAGGAAAGCAACAGCACAATGGTGCTTGATAATAACTTCTTCATTTCGTTCGTATGTTACAATTGTATGATCTTCTCTGTCTCATTCCAAAGGCGGAGGTCAAGATAAGGGTCCTGGAACCTGGATGGTATGGCGGTACAGCGTTTCCCGACGAAGTAGCGGTTACGTTCCGGTGAGGAAAGCGCTGCAAGGGCCGGTCCGGCTCCTTTTTGAGGAGATTTGCAGAAGGGGCGGAACAGGATATCAGCCAGAGGGTCGAACCATCGCCCCATGGATATCATATTGGAGTTCACGATTCCAGGATCGGCAAGGTTTATACGGAGTTGAGGACAGCGCCTGGCAAGCTCCATAGAGAACCTCAGCATAGCCAGTTTCGCCCTGGCATATGTTCCTAGCTGGGAGAAGTCGCCGGGGGCCGGAAGGAGGGAGCCTTCATCTACTGATACGTACCTGCAAGTCAATGAAACCATATTCACGATCCGAGCGTCGGGAGCCATTCTGGGAATCAGCAATCGGGTCAGAAGCACCGGCCCGAAGTAATTGACAGCAAATGTGTTCTCGAGCCCATCTGAAGTCAAGGAATAACTCTTGCTGATAGTCCCGGCATTATTGAACAAGGCTTCGAAAGGCTCAGTCCCGATGCTCTCCACGAAGGCACGGACGGAGTCCAAGGATGCAAGGTCGAGCGGCAGTATGCCTATCTCGGCTCCCGGCAGGTCTGCAAGGATGGCATCGCGGACCGATTCTGCCTTCCGCGGGTTGCGGCAGGCCATCACGACCGGACGGCCGGCAGCAGCCATCTCCCTTGCCACCACGGACCCTATCGACCCGGAGGCGCCGGTTATGATGATCCTACCTTGCATATTCCATCCTCAGATTGTCCACCCATAACGTGTTGCCGGGGGCGCCTGTAAAACCACCCTGGGAACCGGACGAGATCTGCAGCACCGCGTGGGTGCAGGAGGCATCGGATGAGGCCCAACCTTCCTCCCGGACAGGGACTCGTTTCCCCTTGCTGTTGACTGCATACAGAGTCTTCTCCCCTTTCACGAGATCCATATAAGGACGGTAACCGGGCTGTTTGCGGGCGTCACCGTACACGACTGGTATACGCTTGTCCTTCACCCAGCCGGACGTGGTAGTTCCGATCCGCAGGACGGCGGTTCCTACGCGCTCGGCGTGGATTGTCCCGTCCGGATCCTCCCAGCGGCGCTGGAGCAGGAGCAGTACCTGGCACGGATCCTCTCCCGGGAATTCTTTCTTGTTGAAAGTAGTACCTTTGACCAGCTTGCCGGTTGCAGGCAGGAAGGCCCTGTAATCCACCAGGAGGGCGGAAGGATGAGAAGTGAACGGAATTCCCCAGTCCATGTTGGAATAAGGATTCCTGACACCCGTGATGGGTTCGAACATTCTGCCCCAATATAACGATCCCGTGGCCAGGACCTCGATATCCACAAGGCCTGCGACGCGGCAGGAAGCGAATACGGTCGAAAGCTTCACGCAGCGTCCGCTCGGCCCATTGTCAGGCTCTACGGACAGGCTTGTCTTGGTAATACCGGAGACCTTAGCGTGAGCATTGGATGATGCCCATGGAGTATTGCCCAGGGGGCCAAGGGTGTACAGCGTCTTGACTTCCCCTCCGAGTATCGCGGACTCCTTGATGTTACGGGTCGTCCAGTGCTCAAAATCCCCGTACGGGAGCAATTCGATGCGCTGCGCCGACAACGGAAGGACCCCTGCCGCCAACAATGCCAGGAGAGTTACCTTAACCTTTTCCATATCCTTGAGACAATTGGGGCCGGAAGGGCTGCGATCAAAGGTGGGAGCCAGATATTCATGAAAGCCGGACTCAGTACACGGCGCCCGCGGAACAGCGCCTTCAGAGCGCGCTTTGCAAGCCACCCGGGAGTGCGGATGAGTCCGATGCGCACTCCCAGCTTCATCCATTTGGGATCAAGCCTGTAAAGGGGCGTAGCGATAGCAGCAGGACACACGGTAGTCATCCTGACGCCATAGGGTTCAAACTCATAGGAAAGTGAACGGCCGAAACTCTTCAGATACGCCTTCGTAGCGGAATATACGGTTATCCCGGGAGCAGGAATCCTCGCCGCCATCGACGACACGTTAAGTATATAACCGTTTCCCCGTTCCTTCATATCCTGGCCGAAAAGAAGGCATAGTCTGGTAACCGTGGTGATATGCAGGTCCAGCATGGCCTGGACACGGTCCAAGTCCTCAACACCCAGCTCCTTGAAAAAGAACATCCCGGCATCGTTGACAAGCACGTCTGGGATGATACCTTCTCCAACGCACCATTCATGTAGGTCATCTGCAGCACGTGGCTGCGCCAGGTCCTGGAAACGGGTGCGGACCTTGACCGGGAGTTCGGATCCGAGGCCGGATGCAGCTACCTGCAGGTCATCTTCCCTGTTGCTTACGAGTATCAGGTCATACCCGCGGGCTACCAGTCCGCGGGCGAATTCCAGACCCATTCCGGAACTGCCTCCCGTTATCAGCGCGACCATCGTTTCTCGGCTTTATCTATCTCCTTTCTCAGCGAAGCGGGAAGTTCGCCTGCGCAGTGATTGCATCTCATTTCCAGCGTGTACATACGGCCGATGCAATAATTGGAATGCCTGCACTCGCTTCTCTCGACTTCACCGCTTTGCAGCTTGTTGACAAAATCCGTATCACGGACAAGGGCCCTTGCCATCTGGACTGCAGCGAAGCCCGATCCCAGCACCTCCTCGATGGAAGAACGGGAAACCATGCCTCCGACATATATCAGGGGCAGGCTGACCGCCTTCCGGAACTCCCTGGCATCCTCCAGGAAATATGTATCCTTATATGGTACGGTCGGAATGATCATCCGTCCGAACACCCTGACCATGGCCTTGAGCCACCAAAACTTCCGTGGATCCATGTAATGTGCCAGCGTACGTATGGGCATGGCACCGCGCATCACCTGCATCGGGGCCTTGCTGACGAAACCAGCCGAAAGGACTATCGCATGCACTCCCAGCCTTTCAAGTTCCCTGGCAACCTCCAAGCATTCGTCCCGCTGCATCCCGCGTCTGAAACCGTCGTGCATATTCATCTTCACTATCACTCCCATGTCATCCCCGGCAACCTCCATCACCCGCCGTATGACCATCTGCATCACCCGCATCCTGTTCTGGAGCGATCCGCCGAAACGGTCCCTGCGGTGGTTCGTATAAGGTGAAAGGAACTGGCTGATCAGGTATCCATGCCCGGCGTGGATCTCCACGCAGTCGAATCCGGCCTTCCGGGCAAGCTCGACCGAACGGCCGAAGTCGTCGACAAGGGATTCGATCTCATCCTCCCGCATCTTCCTCACGAAGGTCGGAGAATAGAGGTTGAAGCCTCCGGAGGCCCCTACGGGCATGCATCCGCAAGTGGAGCGATGTGTCATGTTGCCGCAGTGGCCAAGCTGGATGGAAGCCTTCGCGCCCTCGGCGTGTATCGCATCCGTTATCTTCCGCAGATCCGGGACTATCTCCTCACGCATCCAGAGCTGTCCGTCGAATGAAAGTCCGCTGCGGTTCACGGAAGCATAGGCCAGAGTGGTCATTCCGACTCCACCGCGTGCCACGGCGACGTGATAATCCATCAGGTCCCGGGAAGGTTTGTTCCCATATGCCATGTTTTCGAATGCGGCCGAACGGATGATCCTGTTCCTTAGTGTCACAGGTCCTATCCTGACAGGGGTGAATATGGTGGAATCTATCGGCATCTTTTCAGAAGATAAATGGAATCATTCTTTTCGTCTTCTCCGTATCCAGCTCATCCGGGAACTCACGGGCATACATATCATATATCCTGGAAGCCCTGGGGGCCAGGTTAGCGAATGTCCAGAGAGCGAATACGGCACCGGCCCAGGACCAAGTCAGGACGGCGAAGCCCACCCATTCGACGAATTCCCCGAAATAGTTGGCACTGGTCACGTAACGGAACATTCCTCCTTTCGGCAAGTAGTGGGCGGTATCACCCGGCTCCCTGAGATTGCGGATTATCGAATCGGAACCGATGTTCACGGACATACCGGTCAGGAATAGAGCTGTTCCCAGTATGAACGGGAGACTAGCCAGCCAGCTCAAAGGATAACGGTCGGCCAGCGACAGATAGAATATCCACCCGCCCTGCATCAATGCATTGAGGGTATTGAACAAAGCCCCCATCACGATGATGCTCAGAGGCATACGGCTACGGCCACGGATCTGGAGCGGGAATATGAAAGAGCGGTGGAAATAATGCAGCTCGAAGAGTAAGAGGAATACCAGGCGTACCGGATCCGTCTTCCTGTCAGAGAACCACCAGAGCAGAAGCATCGCTATGAAGACAGGCGCTTCCATCAGTATCCACCCGAGCCTGTTGCCGACAGACGGCCCCCATTTGGGCTGGTAGAACTTGCCGTATCCGGCATCTACATAGAACAGGCAGATAAACACGACGACGGCTATCAAGGCCATGACAAGCAGGAACAAGTGGAATGAGTGGAGGGACAGCATGCCCAAATTTAATGATTTTGCGGCAATAATGAACATTTGGTATTATCCTTACTTATGGCTATATTGCTATATATTTCAATTATCCTCTACAATGAACAGGAAAATTCAGCTCATACCTGTGATGCTCTGCTTCTTCGCCATGGGATTCGTGGACCTGGTGGGCATCGCATCGAACTACGTCAAGGCCGATCTCGGGCTAACCGATTCCGCCGCAAATGTATTCCCCTCGATGGTCTTTTTCTGGTTCCTGATATTCTCGGTACCCACCGGAATGTTGATGAACAAGATCGGACGCAAGAATACCGTGCTGCTGAGCCTTGTAGTCACGGTCCTGTCGCTGTTGCTGCCCATTTTCGGGGAAAGCTACGGCCTGATGCTGGTCTGCTTCTCCCTGCTGGGAATCGGCAACACCCTGATGCAGACTTCGCTCAATCCGCTGATTACGAATATCATAAAGGGAGACTCCCTGGCCAGCACCATGACATTCGGGCAGTTCGTCAAGGCCATCGCCTCATTCATGGCCCCGTACATAGCTATGTGGGGAGCCACTGCGGCAATGCCGTCGCTCGGCCTGGGATGGAGGGTGCTGTTCCCCGTCTACATGGCCATCGGTATCCTGGCATCCCTCCTGCTGCTGGTTACTTCGATCGAGCGGGAAGAAGCGCCTGAGAAAGCCTCGTCCTTCGCTGACTGCTTCAAGCTTCTTGGAAAACCCATCGTCCTCCTTTCCTTCCTCAGCATCATGTGCCACGTTGGTATCGACGTGGGAATCAACACCACCGCGCCCAAACTCTTGATAGAAAGGGTCGGTATGAGCCTTACCGCCGCCGGCTTCGCGACCAGCCTGTATTTCATCTGCAGGACCGTAGGCTGCCTCGCCGGTTCCTGGATCCTTTCCAAGTTCAGCCACAGGAAGTTCTTCTTCTTCAGCCTCGTGCTGCTTGCGCTGGCCATATGCGGGATGTTCTTCGGCAACACCAAAGCCATACTGTATATAGCGATCGGACTCGCCGGATTCGGCAATTCCAATCTGTTCTCAGTCATATTCTCTCAGGCCCTTCTCGCCGTTCCGGACAAGAAGAACGAGGTTTCCGGCCTTATGATAATGGGTCTTTTCGGCGGTACCGTATTCCCGCTCCTGATGGGCTTCGCTTCGGATGCTGTCGGACAGGTAGGTGCTGTCGCAGTCATGACCCTTGGTGTGATATATCTATTCTTCTATCTCCCCAGAATCGCCAGATAATATGAATGACTATATCGTAGGAATCGGAGAAGTACTCTGGGATGTATTCCCTACCGGTAAGAAACTCGGCGGAGCCCCGGCCAATTTCGCGTACCATGTCTCACAATTCGGGCTGTGCGGCCTGGCAGTAAGTGCGGTCGGAAGGGATGCCCTCGGTGAAGAAACCGTGAACTCCCTGTCCGAGCACGGCCTCAACTTCCATATCGACCGGGTAGAGGAACCTACAGGGACAGTGCAGGTTACGCTTGATGATAAAGGCGTTCCGCAATACGAGATAAAGACCGGCGTGGCCTGGGACAATATCCCCTATTCAAAGGAACTCTCGGAGATCGCCTCGGAGACCAGGGCTGTCTGCTTCGGGTCCCTGGCCCAGAGAAGTCCTGTCTCGAGGGAAACCATAGGCTGGTTCCTGGATGCGGTTCCGGAAGGTTGCATGAAGGTTTTCGACATCAATCTCCGCCAGCATTTCTATTCAAAGGAGGTGCTGGAAGCTTCGATGGAAAAGGCGGACATCCTCAAGATTAATGAAGACGAGATAGTCATCGTAGCCAGGCTCTTCGATATACCGGAAACGGGATTCGAGGAGATCAGCCGCAGGCTTGTCGGGATGTTCGGTCTGAAAATGCTGATCCTCACCTGTGGTGCAGTAGGAAGCTACGTATTCCACGAAGGAGGTATGTCATATCTCGCCACGCCCAAGGTGGAGGTAGCCGATACGGTAGGAGCCGGAGATTCTTTCACCGGTGCATTCGTGGCGTCCATCCTTTCAGGAAAGACTGTGGAAGAGGCTCACAGGATCGCCGTGCAGGTGTCTGCATTCGTCTGCACGAAAACAGGCGCAATGCCTGAGATACCGGACGAAGTCAGGTCAATCCAGGGTTGTTCCCAGAAGGCACTCTAACATACGTCCGTCCGGTTGGTCAGACTGGCCGGAGAGTATTCCGAAACCGCCGATCCCTTCCCTGTAAGCCCACACGGCTCGGGCGATCCCGAGGGAGTCGAAGATTTCGTTCATATCACCAAGCCATTGATAGCGTGCCTCTTCGTTAGCTTTGACGGAGAGGCATCCATATTCACCGCAATATACGGGAATACCGTGTCTTTTGGCCACTTCGACCACCTTGCCGAATTCTGAAATGAATCGGTCCTTGTCATATACCTGCCCCGGCCATTCGCGGGCTATGGTCTGCTCTTCCTCCGTCAGGGACGCATATTCCTCCTCCGTAAGGACCTGCCCCGGATAGTGGACAGGGCCTCCATAGTTGCGGAGATCCATCCAGCTGGCCTGGTAATGCGTCAGGAGCATCGGATTGTAATAATGGAAACTGAGTATGATATTGGGGTCTCCTTCTGGAAGCCTCAGTTGGCCGACGGTATTGAACGACTGCCACATGTTGCTTCCGATGACGATCACGCGCTCCTTTTCCAACTCACGTATGGCGGAATAGCACTCCCCTACTATCCGGTTCCAGTCCTCCGGGTCATCGGCGACCGGCTCGTTCATCAGTTCATATGCGACCATCGAATTGCTGTAGCCTTTCAGTTCGCCTGAAATCTTCCGCCAGCACTCATAGAAAGCCTCCTGGGCTGCCCTTTCAGTAAACAGGGGCTTTACGGCCGCATTGAAATGGTGCGAACGCAGGATATGAAGGTCTACCACAGCCCTGAGACCATACTTGCCGCAGAGGTCCAGGCCACTGCGGAGGAGAGCGAATGCTTCCTCGTCCTTAGTCCCGTCCTCGTGGAACATCTGCTCTTCATCTATCGGGATACGGACATGGTCGAATCCCCAGCCGGCGATCCGTTCGACATCCTTCTCTACGAAGAAATTGGCTCGGCCTTCACCCCTCACATTGCTCTGGGACAGCCAGTGGGCGATGTTCACTCCCCTGTGGATCTCGAACTTTCCTTCTTTGTTGCACGAAGATACAATGGCAGCGGCCATCAACAATATCAACAAGCGTTTCATGATCAGTTATTCTGTTATTATCAGCAATATACGAAAATAATGGCTATATTGTTGGAAAATGAGCTTACCATGTACAATCCCCTCAAAAAAAGATTCGCAGCCATCCTGCTCCTTACAGCCCTTTGCTCAACGCTTCTGGCTAAGGAACCGTTCCGTATCGCCGTAGCCGGTATCACCCACGACCACCTGAACGGGGTGGTCAACCAGCTGAGGCAGGGTGATATCCAGGTAGTAGGAGTCTGGGAAGCTGACGCCCGTTACCTGCACAACAATTCCTTGACCGGAAAGCTTCCGGAGGATCTCTTCTTCTCCGACCTCGGGACCATGCTGGACAGGACGAAACCCGAAGCCGTCGTCGCCTATGGTTCCATCAAGGAGCATCTGGCAGTAGTGGAGGCCTGTGCCCCACGGGGTATCCACGTGATGGTAGAAAAGCCTCTGGCGACCACCGTCAAGGATGCCGAGAGGATGGCCGCCCTTGCCAGAAAACACGGCATCCTGCTGCTGACCAACTACGAGACGACCTGGTATGCGTCAAACCGCTACGTCAAGCAGGAGGTCGATGCCGGAAAGATCGGCCCGATATTCAGGATCGAAGTCTACGACGGCCATCAGGGACCGGTCGAGATCAACTGCAGCAAGAAATTCCTCGAATGGCTTACGGACCCCGTCCTCAACGGCGGCGGAGCAGTAATGGATTTCGGTTGCTACGGTGCCAATCTGGCGACATGGCTGCTCGGAGGCAAGAAGCCGTCAAGCGTATATGCAGTCCTCCAGCATCTCAAGCCTGATGTATATCCCAAGGTAGATGATGATGCAACGATAATCCTGAAATACCCCGGCACAACCGTCGAAATCAATGCATCCTGGAACTGGCCGGTCAACCGCAAGGACATGTACGTATACGGAAATGACGGTTTCCTGTACCAGGCCAATCCCAGAAGGGTTGGTACATCCTTGAACAGCGGCGCCGAGGAAGTCAAGGCGCTCGAAGCCCCCTACGACAATCCGTTCCGGTACTTCGAGGCAGCAGTCCACGGGGAAATAACCGTAAGCCCCACGGATCTTTCATCCCTGGAGAACAACCTGATCGTCGTAGAGATACTTACGGCTGCAAAAAAGAGTTCGGAGACCGGACGTCCCGTCAAGCTGAAATAAAACCCTACAGGGAATCGCCGAAGTCCTCGCGGAACTTCTTGGCGAGTTCTTCCTGCCAGTACCCTATCTCGGTCATCCTTCCGAAGAAGAACCGGAGCACCTTCGGCTCCTCGACCCATTTGAGTCCACCGATGAGGTTCCTGTTGTCGTACATCCATTTCACACGGTCCGCGCAGTACTTGACCTGTGAAAGGGTGAATACGCGGCGCGGCAGTGCAAGACGGAGAAGCTCCAGTTCGGCATAACGCTCGGTACCGTCAGGCTCGCGCTGCTCGCTCACGGTGCCTCTTTCCATACCGCGGATACCTCCTGCGATATAGAGGGCTGCGCCGACGGCCGCTGCGGGATACTGGTTATGAGGAATCTCAGGAACTATCTCCGAGCAGTTGAGATGTGCACCCAGGCCACCGGCAGGCTTGATCACGGGCACGCCGTACTTGTCCAGCTCATCCACCAGATAGGCTATGAACTCCGGTCCCTGGCTGATATATTCCATATCAAGGGATTCCACGAGGCCCACGGCCATCGCCTCCATGGACCTGATCTCCATTCCTCCGTAAGTCAGGAACCCCTCGAAGAGAGGAACGAATTCCATCATCTCGTCTGTGAATTTCCTGTCGTGGGAGGTGATGATTCCGCCACGGGAGAAGCCCAGTTTGCGGGCGGAGAAATAGATGATGTCGAAACGGTCGGCCAGGATATGATATATCTCCTTGGTGGTCATGAACTTGCAACGAGGCTCGCGCATCTTCATGAAGTAGACGTTATCCTGAAGGAGGGAGGCGTCCAGTACGCTCCTGACACCGAATTCATGGCAGATATCCGTAACCGCGAGCATGTTTTCAAGGGACACCGGCTGACCTCCGATGAGGTTTGTACCGGCCTCCACCCTTACGAACGCCACCTTTTCAGGTCCGAGTTCTTTGATGCACTTGCGCAGTGCCTTAAGGTCGAAATCACCCTTGAAAGGATCATCGGTCTTGGGGATAAGGCCCTTCTTGTCGACCAGTTCGATCACCTCTCCGCCAAGCCTTGTGATATGGGCCTTGGTAGTGGTGAAGTGGAAATTCATCAGAGTATACATTCCGGGCTTGACATATGCCTCGGCGAGAATGTTCTCAGCCGCACGTCCCTGATGTGCGGGAAGGACGTTGTCCGTACCGAACACTTCCTTGATGGCAGCCTTCACACGGTTGAATGTCTCGGAACCGGCATAGGAATCGTCAGCTATGGACATGGCGGCTACCTGACGGTCGGACATTCCATTCACTCCTGAATCAGTGATCATGTCCAGGTAGATATCCCTGTTCTGAAGCAGGAAAGTATTGTTTCCGGCTTCCTGGATACATTTGAGACGTTCTTCGACGGGCAGAAGGGATAATTTCTGGACTACGCGCACCTTGTGCATTTCAAGCGGAACCTGGTTCTCGCTCTGATAGAATTTTACGGGCATATTGGATATAATCTTAAGTTCGTAACAACTAAGGGGTGCTAAGTTAAGGAATTATTGATATCTTTACAAACGTAATGATCGGTACAATCGTAAATACAGGCTGCATAATAGTCGGATCCCTGGTCGGGGCCCTTTTCAAGAAGGGACTCGGCGAGAAGTACAGGACGATACTCTTCAATGCCATGGGACTTGCTTCCCTGGCCCTTGGCGCCAACTCCTTCGTGCAGAACATGCCCAAAAGCGAATTCCCAGTCCTGTTCATCCTGAGCCTTGCGATCGGAGGGATTGCCGGAACTGCCCTGGACATAGACGGAAGGACCAAGAGGCTTGTTTCCAGGTTCGGCGGCGAATCCTTTGCACAGGGACTGATATCCGCCTGCCTGCTGTTCTGTATCGGGACATTCTCTATCGTTGGTCCCGTGCTCAGCGCCCTTCAGGGAGACAATACCTTCCTGTACACCAACTCCACCCTGGACCTTGTCACTTCCATGGTGTTCGCCACCACTTACGGTATCGGCATCATACTGGCCGCTCCGATACTCTTCCTCTGGCAGGGGATGTTCTACCTGATCGCCACCGTGGCGTCCACGAGTCCCATACTCCAGGGCACGCTGGTCAACGAACTCGCAATAGTCGGTGGAGTCCTGATTATCTCTTCGGGTCTGTCAATACTGAATATCAAGGACTGCAAGACGCTGAATTATCTTCCGGCGTTGCTCGTCCCCGTCATATGGTTCCTGATAAAGGGATTGTTCTAGGCGTCAGGGAGTCTGCTCCCAGGCTTCTGCAATGTCCTTTTTCCAATTCCATCCCCTCCTGTCGTAAAGCTCGGTCATCTTCCTGAGCCTTGGGAGGAATGCATCCAGGTCCCTCTCCGAGCCCCATTGGAGTTCGGAAAGAGCGGCTATGCGGGGCAGCATCTCCCATTCCATCTTTTCGGTGTCCGCCACCCATTCGGTCCAAATACAGGCCTCGGCACCGATGATGTTCTGCCTTTGGTCAGGTGACAGCTGAGGTGGTACGATGTCCAGCCCATATACCCTTCCGATGCTCTCCCTTCCCGTAAGTTCGTTGAACCTCCTGTTGCTGAAATAGAGGTGCTGGATCGGACAGGCAACAGTGGGATGTCCTTCGCTCGCGGAACGGTATATCGCTGCAGGAGAAGTCCATGCACAGACAGTCACGTCTTCGTTCGGAGTCCCCTCCAGGACCTCGTCCCATCCCATCATCTTCCGGCCATTCTCCTCCAGATACTTCTGCATCTGCCCCATGAACCAGGTCTGAAGCTGGTTTTCCTTGGTCTTGCCGGGCATGTCCTTCAAACCAAGTTTCCTGATCCTTGCCTGGCAGTCAGGACATTCCTTCCACCGCTCCTTGGGGCACTCGTCGCCTCCAAGGTGGATGTATTCCGACGGAAATATCTCCATCACTTCCTTCAGCACGGCGCGGGCGAACTCGAGGGTAGCATCCTTGCCCGGGCACAGGACGTCGGCGAATACCCCGAAACGCCCCGTCACTTCATAGGGGCCTCCGGTACAGCCAAACTCCGGATATGAGGCAAGAGCTGCCAGCATATGGCCGGGCATGTCTATTTCCGGGATGACAGTTATCTGACGGTCAGCGGCATAACGCACCAGATGTTCCATCTCTTCCCTGGTATAGAAGCCCTGGACCGGAATGGTATCGTACTGGGTCGAACCGGGTTCGATGATGGTCCCGGGACGGTATGAGCCGACCTCGGTCAGCTTGGGATAACCGGGAACGGGAATACGCCAACCCTGGTCCTCGGTAAGGTGCCAATGGAATACGTTGATATTATGGAGGGCCATTATGTCGATGAGTTCCTCGAGGTAATCAACCGGGAAGAAATGCCTTCCGACATCGATCATGAACCCCCTGTATGGATATTCGGGGGCATCCTCGACCACGGCCGCAGGCAGGGCGGCACTGCCCTTGAAAGACACAGGAAGAGCCTTGTACAATGTCTGCGTACCGTAGAAGACACCCTTTGCAGAGCCTCCCGTTATGGCTATACGATCCTTGCTGCAATCTATCCTATAACCCTCCGCCGGGTATTCGACATCGGTGGAGAGTATGATGTTTCCTTTGGTGTCAGAAACTTTAGGACGTCTGCCGGTCGCCTCTTCCAGGTCGTCGGCCAGAAGCACCGCAATGGTTCTGAGGGCCTCGGGAGCGCATATTGCCGTTCGTCGTCCGAACACGAACGGGGCTCCGTCCCTCAAGTCGATTTCCTGAGGGAGAGGACTTACGGCGAAATCGCCGGACTGGGTTCCGGAGCAGGATGCGGTCACCAGCAACAGGATGACAAGGGCTCCTGCGGTATGCTTGAAAATAGTCATATCGTAAAGATAAAAAAATTTCAGAATTCAATCGAATTCATTAGATTTGTAACCCGTATTCAAATCAGTTCTCTTATGAAATACGGGTTCGACAACGACAAATATCTCAAGATCCAATCTGAGCACATCAAGCAGCGTATCGCCACCTTCGGCGACAAACTTTACATGGAATTCGGGGGCAAGCTCTTCGATGACTACCATGCCAGCCGGGTACTCCCCGGTTTCGAACCCGACAGCAAACTGAAGATGCTCATGCAGATGAAGGATGATGCCGAAATCATCATCGTCATAAGCGCAGTCGACATCGAGAAGAACAAGGTACGCAGCGACCTCGGAATAACCTACGATATGGACGTACTCCGCCTGAGGGACGAGTTCATGGACAGGGGGCTAAGTGTCAACAGCGTGGTAATCACCCATTTCAACGGGCAGGCCAGTGCCGAGGCATACCGGAAGCGTCTTGAAAAGATGGGGATAAGGGTATACTACCACCACACTATCGAAGGCTATCCCCACAACGTCGCCCTTATCGATTCAGATGAGGGATTCGGAAAGAACGACTACGTCGAGACCACAAAGCCGCTTGTCGTGGTGACCGCCCCGGGCCCCGGAAGCGGTAAGATGGCCGTCTGCCTCAGCCAGCTCTATCAGGAGAACAAAAGGGGCATTAAGGCAGGATACGCCAAGTTCGAGACCTTCCCCATCTGGAACCTGCCTCTCACCCACCCCGTCAACCTCGCATACGAAGCGGCAACCGCCGACCTTGAGGATGTCAACATGATCGACCCGTTCCATCTGGACGCATATGGGGAAACCGCAGTCAACTACAACCGCGACGTCGAGATATTCCCGGTGATGAACGCCCTGTTCGACGACATCTATGGTTCCACTCCCTACAAGTCCCCGACAGATATGGGCGTGAATATGGTAGGTTTCTGCATCTGCGACGACGAAGTCTGCCGTGAAGCATCGCTCCAGGAGATAATCAGGCGTTACTATACCGCCTTGTGCAATTTCGCAGACGGCAAGGCCACCGAGGCTGAGGTTAATAAACTCGCCCTCCTAATGAAGAAGGCCAAGATCTCGACTGCATACAGGAAGAGCACCGTTTCCGCGAAGGAAAGGCTCGAGGTCTCCAGCGGGGCTACCGCTGCCATAGAACTCAATGACGGTACTATCCTTACCGCCGAAACCAGTTCCCTGCTCGGTCCAAGCGCCGCCCTGCTGCTTAACGCCTTGAAGCACCTGGCCGGAATAGCCCACAACGTGAAGCTCATCCCCCAGACGATGATCGAGCCTATCCAGAAGACCAAGGTCACCTATCTGCACGGTCGCAACCCCCGCCTGCATACAGACGAGGTTCTGGTTGCCATTTCAATGATGAGCCTTATCGACGAGAACTGCAAGATGGCCCTCGACCAGTTGCCGAACCTGGCAGGAGCTCAGGTCCACTCAACGGTGATGCTGAGCGAGGTCGACCGCAAGACATTCAACAAGCTTGGTATCGGCCTGACCTGTGACCCTGTCCGCAAGCTGAAGGACAGGGAAAAGACAGCCTAGAACCTCAGGGCCAATCCGATTCCGTTATCAGTTGCTCCGAAGCTCACCCGGGCTGACGGACGGTTTCCATTGTTATAGGTATTGACAATGCCGTTCATCATCCTGGTATTCGACACGATCATCGGAATACCGATACCTGTGGCCACCAAACCTAGCCCTGCGGCTATCAACCCAGCCGTAATCATCGGGCTGCCCGCTTTGGCGCCTTCTTCGGCACCATTCTGTGCACCTTCCTGGCCTCCGATACTTCCAACGGTGCCGCCGACTGCTGCCCCGAGTACACTGGTAGTCAGTCCCAACATACCGACCGCACCTCCGACCAGGAATGTCGCACCACCGCCGATCGCAAGACCGGTTCCGGTTCTCCTGCCCTTCCTGGCGTGTTCCCATGCGGCGTTATAATCCTTACCGCCGATATTGGCCAGCAATGCCGCCTGTGCATCGGGAGAAAGATGTTCCCCCTCCATTTCAATATGGGTTCCTGCCCTGCGGATCGTGCCGTTTCCTGCATACTGTGCCCATGCTCCAAGGGATATGAATATGAAGATGAGCGTTACTGCCAGTTTTTTCATTATTAGAAATGATAATCTATTCTATTACAAATATACATAATCTCTGTGGACCCTATACTCCAAGGCCGGGAATATGGCCTATTTCCGCCCTCGGAGTGTATTTTAACACTCCTCAGCCGGGAATCGTGCGGTTTCCCCGGCCGTGAAATCAAAAGGGCGACCCTATGGGGCCGCCCTTAAAAGAACTTGATGAAAGTTACAAGTTGGAGAAGTTGATCTTGTATATCTGGGACGTAGTGTCGTCGCTTACCCAGATGCACTGCCGTTCACGGTCGATACACAAGCCTTCGCCATTGTCGATGAACGAAACGGAATAGCTCTTCTGAACGTTGCCTTGCAAGTCGCAGAGATTGATGGTCCTTGTCTCGCTGTCTGCAATCCAGAGTGCGTTCCTCTCAGCGTCGTAACACAGGTCGGAAATGTCCGTGATGTCTCCAGTGATTTCCTTACGGCTGATAATGGAACCGTCCGTTGCGGAAATGCGGAGGAGCAAGCGGGGACTGGCCTGGTTACCGACCATCAGAGTTCCATCGCCCATCCAGGTGATAGCCTCCAAACCGCTGTTGCTGCTTGAACTGACCTCGGTAATGACCGCGAGCACTTCAGATTCGCTATACTCCGGGGCTCTCACACGACGTACCTCCTGTTTCTCACGTTCGACAACGAAGTAGACATCGCCAGTCGCAGGATCCAGGGTGCACATAGAGAGACGTAGCCTCACCGGAGAAACTGACCTTGTAGACTCCCCCTCTGTCGGAAGCGGCGATGAAGCCGCTTCCGTCGGGGGCGAGGCAAATGCCGGAGAATCCCTGTATGCCGGTAGTGGAGATGCTCGTATATGAACCCATCACCGGCAGGTCACCCGGTTCAGGATCACTTCAGTTGTCCTCTAACTTGTAGAGGGCCACATTTGCAGAACTTGTAGAACTCTGGAAGTAACTGCTAGAGGTGGAATAACGGAGATTATACGTGGTATTATTACTTGTACGGGAAATCGTCGAGGTTCCACTGCTAATACTGATAGAGAAGCTATGTGAAGAACTCTTAGTTTCTTCTGCTCCCATGTTATTATAAGTCGGATACAAATACCTTGACACAGACTCAACATAGAAATAATACCCGTCTTCCAACGTCAGCTGGCAATCCTTAAAGTCATCGGAGACAATGGTCCCATCAGTGATAATCACATCAAGTGCATTACCCGTTGTGGTGAAGTTGGAACCGTTAAGAGTTGGTTTGAACACTTTGGGCCCATCCTCATATACAAGTATATACTTGGATCCAGCAACGAGATCGCTTGCAGAGGTTACTTTAACATACGTATCTTCAGTAACAGGGCTGCTGCTGTCCGTCACATGAATCGTATAGGAGGCTGTAGCAGGCTTGATAGTGCTTGTACCCTCTGCACTGGCCGTGATGATGGTTGTACCCGTTCCGACAATCTCAACAGCACCGGTAGCGGCGTCCACAGTGGCGACAGCAGGCTTGCTGGAGGTATAGGTAACGTCAGTCTGTGCCCCTGAGAGCGTCGGAGCGGTGAATGATCCGCCAGTCGCGATATCATAGTTCACAGAAGTCTCGCTGAATACGAGTTCTTGCTGCTGACGGCCGGGGTTCAGCCCATACAGATAACCAGTGTGAGAATCTGAAGCAGAGTTGCTGACAGCCCATTTGCTCTGACTCGTACTGTAATAGACATAGTAACTGGAAATCATAAGGAGCGCTTCATCATTCAACACGCACTGATTATTACTCTCAGTACCGGATGCAGTGCCGATCTGGAACGAAGAACCGCTCAGCCTCAGTACCTTACCGCCATTGTTCAGACGGAACTTTCCTGAACTTTCGGTCGCTGTCCATATAACAGCCTCATCGGCCTCATATTCGAAGCTGTCTCCAGTAGCGCCCAAGTCAATCGCGACACCACCTGTGCTGCCATCGTTCTTGAGTATATAACCGTGGGAAACAACCAGGTAGGTCTCACCAGCCTCGATTTCATCAGCCTTGTACCAGGTCGGGACATTGCCGTCGGTGACCTTCAGGGTGTAGCTTGCACTGCCTGCATTGTACTCGTCGCTGGCTGCAGCCGTTGCAGTTATAGTAGTGGTACCGATACCTACGATAGTAACAGCACCGTCTGAAGCAACGGTCGCAACGCTTGCATCACTGGAAGCATAGCTGACAGTGGTCTTGACTCCGGAGAGTGTCGGTGCAGTGAAGGGCTGGCCTAAAACTGCGGTGACGGACTCGCTGCTGAATGAAAGATGCTGCGGCTGAAGCTGCTTGGTGGTGGTGTAGAGATAGGCATTCCGGACCGACTGATAATCGAACGTCCAGCCACTGCTGTAGTAGAAATAGTATGTTCCGTTGTTTCCGGTCCTGCTTATCTGATAGAGATGCTCTCCATCATATTCCCAAACATAATACTTACCGTTCTCAGCTCCGATCGCACCAGTCTGGGTAGCCTGGTCAGAATGACGCTGCAAATACTTGCCGCCATTGGCTAGCGTGTAGTGACCTGCAGGGCTGGTGCCCTCGTAGTACTCGATATGTGCAGCGGCCTCGAAGAGTGCGACCTCAGACGCGGAAATCTGGATGATACCGTCATTGACGGTAACGGGAACCGTACCGAGGGTAGAACCGTCAGTCGTTACGGCATATCCACCGGAAACGACCATATATGACTCACCGGCAACGATTTCGGAAGCAAGGTAGAATGTGTCGATAGCGCCGGAAGTAGCAACAATCGTGTAACTTGCAGTACCGGCCTGATACTCGGCGTTTCCTGCGGCAGTTGCAGTAATCGTTACTGTGCCGGCCTTCTTGATGGTCACTGCGCCCGTCGAAGGATCGACAGATGCGACAGCCTCATTGCTTGAAGAATACGTGACCGCGGTCTTGGCACCTTCAAGTGTAGGCTCTACGAAGTCTCCACCGGCATCAACATCGTAGTTGACCGTCGACTCGCTGAACGTCATTGTCTGGGGAGTACGGCTGGTGTAGATCTGGACGGTCTTGATGCTACTTCCAGGTGCGGCGCCATTCTGGGTATAACCAGTTGCCCAGCCGCCATCGTAGTAGCAGTAGAAGGTCATGGTCTCCGAACTCTCATGCCTCAGATAAGTTCCGTCATAATCCCATACGGCATACTTCGGTTTAGCTGAAGGTATCGCATCACCGAGTGTGATCTCCTGAGAGTCTCGCAGCAGATAGTAGCCGTTATTTGTAAGTGTGAAATGACCGGCCACTACACCGCCCTGGCCATTATCTCCTGTTGTTTCCTGATGAGCGGTTGCCGTCCATACAAGTGCAGGATCGACTTCGGTCTCGAAGGTGATGACGCCAGCATTGTCCGTAACGGCCACACCAGCTGTTGAGCCATCATTGTTCTTCAGGGCCTGACCACCGGAAACGATCAGATAGTCGATGCCATCCTCAAGTACGGAAGCCTTGTACCAGACCGTGTTGTCCGGGGTGGCCTCTTCCTTGGTAGCAGTGGTGAGATCGAACTTGATCGGCTTCAAAGACGTGGTGGTAAAGGTGAACTCCTTGCCTCCTTCGATAGTCTTCACGTAGTTATACTTGTCAGTCGCGACCGCAAGTTCCGTGATGGTGATGGTGCCGGGAAGCGATACGAAGTATGCTTCGAAAGTGCCGTCAGCCTCGATGTCAATTCCATTTCCGTATGAAAGCTCGATCGTTCCGGATTCGGTTCCAGGAGTAAAGGTGACCTTTGCATTTTCGAAGTCTATGGCATTGTAGGCAGCAGAACCGGTCAGGCCGGACTGAGCCTTGATGGTCACGGACTTGACTTTCTCGCCTTCCTCAAAATTGGTAACAGTAATGCGGGAAAGAGCTACCGGACGGTCGAAATACAGATCGACCACATTTTCCGTATAGTCATGAGGATCGCCATACGACTTTTTGCTGTAACCGATAAGGAAATCAGCATCAGGGTCGATCAGGGTCTCAGCGTCAGGATACTGGACTGAAGGGACGATGAAAGATTCGCCTGATTTCTGGGCGACTACCGCAGAATAGGTGTAAGGGGCATTGCTCGCGGCTTTCGTGCCGCCACCCTTCGTTTCCTCCTCGGTAGGTTCAGTTGGATCGACTATAATCGTCCATTCAGCCGGGAAGTCCGCCTTGAAACTGGCGGTAAGGTTGTCCGAAGCAACAGTGATCTCAACGTCCTCACCGGTGGAAACTCCACCATCATTGCCTGTCTCGAACAGGTGGACGTTGGCAGCCTTGGTCTTGCGCCAATCAGGCGTAACGACCTTGTTCTCTATTGTAATACCTGTCCTGGTCGCTGCATCCTTTTCGACAGAGGAAAAGAAGACAGTCCTGGTCTTGACGCCCGGAACATCCTCGAGCTGGCTCTCGCAGGAAGCCAGTCCGACCAAGCCGAAGATACCCAGGAAGAGATATGCTAATCTATTTTTCATATTCATTCATTATTAAAATTGCTCTTCTTCTCCTTCCCCGATGGGATCGCCAGGATGGTTAGCCTCCTTGTCGTTAACCTTGACGGAGCAAGTAGCAGTCTTGCCGCCATCAGTAGTGGTAACTGTGATTACGGCCTCACCGGCTGCAACTGCGGTTACCTTTCCTGTGGCATCGACCGTGGCGACAGCCGTATTGCTGCTGGTCCAGGTGACGGTCTTGTCGTCAGCGTTCTCAGGCAGTACCGTAGCAACAAGGGTCGCATTCTCACCGACATTCAGGTCAAGAGTGGTCTTGTCCAATGACACCGACTGTACGGGAACGGCAGGATTGGTGACAGTCACGGTGCAAGTAGCAGTCTTGTTGCCATCCGTTGTGGTAACAGTGATCACGGCCTCGCCGGCTGCAACAGCGGTTACCTTTCCAGTGCTGCTGACAGTTGCGACTGCCGTGTTGCTGCTGGACCAGGTAACGGTCTTGTCGTCAGCGTTCGAAGGCAGTACCGTAGCAACAAGGGTTATATCCTCGCCGACATTCAGGTCAAGAGTTGTCTTGTCCAAAGAAACCGACTGTACGGGAACGGCAGGATTGGTAACAGTTACAGTGCAGGTCGCAGTCTTGCCACCATCTGTAGTGGTGACGGTAATCACGGCCTCGCCGGCTGCAACTGCGGTTACCTTTCCAGTGCTGCTGACAGTAGCGACTGCCGTGTTGCTGCTGGACCAGGTAACGGTCTTGTCCGTAGCATTCGAAGGAGTGACCGTGGCTGTCAGGTTGGCTGTCTCACCGGGCTCGAGAGCCAGAGTGGAAGAGCCAATCTGGACACCTGTAACCGGAACGACTTCAGGAGTATCAGGGCCGCCTTCAGGAACGACCTCAATGGGGGACATGGTCCTGAAAACCTTCCTCTCGACAACATAGCTTGTATTACGGGCCTTTGAGAATGTTCCGCCATTGACATCAGTCACAGTGAACGTGAAACCCTTTGTAAAGATAGTCGGAGGAATGGCAAACCAGAAAATCTTGTAGTCGGATGATGAGGCATTAAGCTCGACCGGAGGATCGCATACAAGCGTTGTCTGGCTGACTCCATCCGAATTCTCATCAAAAGTGACGAAAGGTGTATCATCGTCCGTGTAGACAACATACGGATATCCGGCGAGAGGCTCCTTATTGTTACTCTTGAGAGTAACACTTGAAACCTTGACTCCTTCTCCGTAAAGTTTGAAACCAACATAACCGGCTGCATGTTTGAACATGAAATCTCCGTCTTCAGCCCTAGCGACAAGGACTATGCTTGCACCGATACCACGAGCAGATTCATCAAAGGCCCTCTCGGTAGGGAATGCTACAGTAAGTGTCCCATCATAATCACAAGCATTGTACCTGTGATAAGGATAGATAGCATAGTTGAAACCGGATTCAATGTCCACTTCAGTGAAATGAGCGGGGTCGCTCCCAACTCTTTCAAAATCGCCTGCCGTAGTACCAGTCCTACCAGTGAATTCATACTGCCTGTTATAAGTCTTATCATAGAAAATAGTGACCCTGTCGCCATTATTCCAATATACACGATAGGCATCATCCGCATAGGCACGGGTATCAGAAGACATTACGGGCATTTCCATTATTCCTCGGAAATGCGGTTCTTTCGCCTCCGGCAACACTTCCTCATTAATACTGCATGAAGATAGTGCAGCTATAAGAGCAAAAGATGCATAGATTAATACTTTTTTCATGATATCTCTGTTAACTATTACCAATCATCATCTCCTTCTGTACCGGAGCCTTCTTCTATTCCTCCGCAGATATTCCCGAATTTAATAACCAGGATCTCTGCCTCCGGGCGCACGTAGGCGCGGAGGTCCTTTTCATTCTTTCTTTCCATAATTGTCATACTATTATTGTTTAAACTTAATCTCTTGATAATCAGATTCGTAAAAACTACTGGTCAGGGTCATCCTCGAGGACGGCATTCCTGAAAGCCT
>CACZCQ010000015.1 GCA_902779765.1 uncultured Bacteroidia bacterium | reverse complement strand
TTGTCAAATGCTTGTATCCCATCCTCTGTCGCTTTTCTAGTTATGACAGTAAAGTTATACCGTCAGGCTTCAAAGCGTTGCACTTCGGAGTAGAATCCAGCTCTATCGTATAATTAGAATCATTCTGGTCACAGACTACTCATAAGGAGATCCGGTTGATTTCCACTCGCTAGTATCAAGTAATGGAATAATCCCATTATATGAGAATTTATAGTTATTACCATCCATAGTAACTATTTTAATCTTGACATCCCCTTTCATCTTTTCACCATAGATCCCGGATTCAAGTTCATGATAGCCCCCGGATTGCTTCACATCGCAATCAATTAGTAATTTACAATGGGTACTATACACCTCTGGCCAGAACGGACCATCCTCTTTTAACGTCACTTTGCAGAGTCCTTCTGAAATATAATGATCAAAGGAGAGAACTCCTTTTTCATTAATTGGGTACGGGAACGGTTCGCCATCTAATCTAAAAGTGATATAGTAGTTATCTGATGAGGTGATAAAAAATAGAAAATACTTTTCAGACTCAAAATACCAACGTCTCATAAGTATGATAAGATCACCATTGGCTATTTCTTTTTTGTTGTCCTTGCCGACAAACGTATTCTCATCAACATAGCCCCAGTCGACGCCATCCATTTCAGTATCGTTCATAAGGCCCCAACTGCATGATGTCGCCATTCCAATTAGGCCACATGCTAATAGTTTCAGATAATTCTTCATAATTCTTGGTTTTTATAAGTTAACAAATTATAATCCAGTATAATATAAGAGGTAATCAGACAAATCATCTGACGGATATAATGAATAAAGGTAAGTACCACAACACATAGTGCTACAATTAGCATGACTAATACCTTGATTGACTGAAATAAGAAGAGCCAAGAGAACTAAAATTCGAATAGATTTCATGTTTCAGTTATAATAAATAGATGATGACAATGCTTTTTTCAAATTTAACTGAAACCAACAAGAAACAGAAATAATAATTGCTACACTATCTTCACCAAAATATGCGATACAGATGCCTGTACCGCATATTTCTGATAACCTCAATAAAAAAGACGCAACAAGACCACATTGACCACGTCATAATTTATGGAAATACTTGTCATAGTCATCTTTCCTCTCCACATCGGAATTACTAATTTTGGCCCTTAGCCTTCCTTTTAGCACTCGGGTATGAGCTGGCTCTAAATCCAGTAGCAGAGACAAGGTCGTATTATCGAAACCGGCAAAGACATAACTGGCCAAACGATAATCACGTGGGGATAGATTTGGGAAATCATTCCTGAAATGAGCCATAATGTCATCTGATTCCTGATTGAGTAACTTCTCGAAATTTCTCTGTGATTCAGGATTATCATTTAAATCGCTCACTCTGTTTTGTATCGAACGATAGATCCTTTTAATAGATAAATCACTATCATCATTCCCAACTTGATGGATGATTTCATATAAGCTGGCAAGATATTGAAACTTGGCCTTATGTGTTTTTATCGTTAAGCCAGACAATTCATTTTTATTCAAAAGGAGTTCGTCTTTCAAAGTCTCAACCTGTAGTTTCAAGTTATCTATTACATTTAGAGCTCGGTTCCTCTCTTCTTTGATCTTCCTCCTCCTTATCGACATAAGGAAAACAGAAATCAGGGCAATGAAGGCTATCAAGAAGAATGAGGTTACAACTGCTCTTATTAACCGTTTGTTTGTCTCTTCTTTTTCAAGAAGCTGTTTATCCATATAAACGCGCTGGGTTGTAGCAGCAGAATTAGACAACAGAACGGTATTGAGAGAATCGCTTATTCTCATCGCTTCATATAATGAAAGGTAGGCATTCTTAAAGTCACCTCTATCTTTCAATAATCGATGTTTCCAATACTTGTACGAATAATCATTTGGACAGACAGATTCCAGAATATTCATTATAGAATCTGATTCTGATGATTTGCCTGTTGCATTTAATGTATATGCATAAGCGCCATATTGATTATAGTTTCCCAACTTCCCTTGAATTTGGATTGCATTTGAGAAATGAACAAGGGCAAGGGAATCATTGTGTTCTGGCTGAGTGGCCAATAAAAGGGCATAGCAACTTTCAACATAGGCTTTAAGAGAAGGAGATTTTACTTCTGGAAGCAGGGTCTCATAATACTCCTTAGCCTCGTTCCATTTTTTTAAATCAGTCAAGTTTTGTGCTTTCCGCAGGCGGGCTAGAACTAAGAAATCTTCTCTTTCGCAAATTGTGAAGTATTCTATCGCTTTACTGATTTCCTCAGAGGCTTGTGAATAATCCAGGGTCTTAGTATAGGTGTCCGCCAAAGCAGAATACAACATCCCGATTATCTTGTTGTCCTTTGAATTTACTACGGATTCTTTAGCTTGGGTAAAAGAGATTATCGCCTGATTGTATTGTTTCCCATTATAATATTCCCGTCCTTGATAATAATACGCCTTCAGTCGTTCTTCGGGACCGCCGTGGAGATTGTAGTAATCAACTGCGGGCTGGATAATGCGTGTGTCTGCCGTGTCTATATAGTTCTTGTCCAAGGCCATTGCATGAAGCAGGGCGAATTTAGCCTTTTGGGCCTTGGTCTTAAGGGACAAGGTATCTATCTGGCGAATGGCAACCAGGGCACTGTCCGGACGGGCGTCGATAGACGACTCAATGTCCGACAATATAACAAATATAATGATTTTGACACAACTGATTCTCCTATCTTTTCCGTCTTGGAAAAGTCTTTCCCCAGTAATCATATCCAGGTTGCTTTGCAACTTGTTTTGCCTTTTTGAGCGCATCCTCTGGCGTTCTGCAGTAATATGAGATAACCATGGCTCAAAGATAGTCAGAGCTTGTGCCAAGACAGATAAACATTGTTTCAACATCTCCAGTCAAAATGTGGACATTGCACAAGAAAACTGAAATGGGGGACCTAAAGTTCGCCTGCCCAGTCAAACACATCAGGACAATCATCAGAGGCCGGTCAGTCGGGCAGGTCAGGCCAAATTGCCTCGCCCGCCCGGCGGATATGCCATTAAAGCCAATACGTACCAGTTCAGTCGGGCAGGTAAAATTCATGTTCCATTCCCGGAAGCCATCAGCCGACTCAAGGAGTCTGATGGAACATGGATATCAATCCTAAGTAGTCAAACGATCTCGCAAGTATCCGTGCCCGTTTCAAAGTCCCTATCAAGAAATAAACAAGCCTTTGCGGCCGCTTCAGAAAGGTGCTCCCCAATGATGCCGCATCTTATTTGCCAAATAGGCGCACTACAATGTCCATTCTACGGCACCACAAGCAAGGTCGCTGTGACTGGGACACGGGAATAGGCCTGTGGCGCACAACAATAGCTATTTCTACGGAGTGAGTGGCCTGGGAATGTGCGCCTATTTGTCAAAATGTGGCGACTGAACCTCAGTCGCCACCCAATAAACAGAGCTACTCAAAAATGAAGAGGAATTCTGTTGTATAGTAATGACTCGGAGAACAGTAAGCTGTCAGAATACTCAATAATCCGACTTTGGATAATGCTATCGCATTTATCCTTTTCCCAGTTTGATAAATTAACCTTAAATGATTTATCAATGATGTAATAATGAATATTTAAGGACTCATCTTGCCCTTTAGCAATAACCCATCGTTTATTGGATTTCGCCTTGATAATAAACTCTCCGGGGTGATTCGTTACATGAGGAATAATTGGCTTTCCGGGGCCGGTAACATCTCCCCACAAAGATCCCGTATATGACATAATATACTTGTCATCACTGCCACTCCATGTCAAGTAAATCCCATGCCCCAAGTTTTGGTTCCCCCACAGTTTAGGGAACAGTGTACTTAATCCCAAGAGGGTAGGAAAACCTAAAAGACATCCAATGATAAGGAATAGGATCAAAGATTCAGATTTCATCTGACACAAAACACTAGAATCTCAACCATCTCGCCACAAGTAAATCAATCACTGTAGATTACCTCTGCTGATTGGAAAGAGCCGTCCTCACTGAAATCTATATCCAAGGTGTACATGGCCAAACCGAAAATATAGAATTGAGGTGTCATAAGAAAGTATGTGACATGTTTATCGCCTAGCTTTATTCTATTACCGACCATATCCTCATACCCGAGCATTTCGGCTATCTGCTCAATATTAGGCTTTTCTGTATTCAATTTCTCAACGAGGGAGTCTGACATGTAATACCTAATCCTGGAAAACGGATAATGTTTCCACGCCCATTCGTTAAAATGGACTTGCCGACCGAATGTTGGCGCTTCTGAATATAATTTGCAGAGAATTGCTGCCACCAGGAGAAAAATACCGATGCGTTTTACAATCTTTCCTATGTTTCTTCTATCCATAATAGAATTGATTATCTACCATATTTACAACACTTTTACTATAGCTTTATTGAATATCTAATTAAAACATTGACAGGCTTCCCTTTATTTCTGCCTGGAATCCAATTCTGGCACAGGGACAATACTCTTAATCCTCCCCTCTCAAATGACGACAACTCGGAGTCATTCTTCCCTTTGATTCTTGCTCCTGTCAGATTACCTCTTTTGTCTATCACAAACATGAAATCCAGTGAAGCTTGGATTTGTAACTGCCAACACGGGTACCTGGCCAATTATTCCAAATTTTTTCATAATACTTTAAGTAAGATCCTTTAATAAGCCCATAACCCATTTCTTGTGACTGGATCTCTTTTCAAATAAAGTTTAACTGCCCAGACAGATAGGTGTATGCCAAGGATCCAGAAGCGATCGAGGTCACTACCCTCGGCAAGTTAAGAACATTGTATGAAATAACCAAACCTTTGCGACCGTCATTCGTCAAGTTGCCCAGGGCGTCAAAAAGAGAGTGACCTAAGTCAACTTGACTATTTGATCACTCTCAAAAAAGTATAATAGAATCCACTATTGTTTTGAAAAGAACCGGTCGTAACTTTGAGTTTTATCCTTTTCTAAAAAATCTAAATAATGATTCTGATATATCGGGAGCAATAATGCGCGGTAGAAATTACTCTTGTAAGATCGCCACTCTGTATCGCCCTCGATGCCCGTAAATACTTTTACTGTATCAAGCCTTTCCGGTGGAATATTGATATCATCTATCACAAGTTCCATCAAATACTTCTCCGGTTTATATTTGAATCGGTATATTTCATAATCATCTTTCTTCCCTTCCCAATCGATCGCGCTCTCCATTACAACAAAAGCATTCCTGTCGATTAAGTTGTCTAATTGTCTCCATGAATAGCCTGGGACAAGATTAATATCGGTCTCATTCCAGAAAAGTATCTGAATACCTATTCCAACTTGATACATACCCATCGTTTCCTCTGGAGGGAAAGGAATCTTATCATAATTATTTAGGACTCGTCTAGTCGTCACATAGTATATACTATCCTTTAAGGCAACAATTGGATCTTCAATAGTCGTGAATCCAAGGTAAATCCTATCAGGTAATGCTTCACTGGAATAATGCTTAGCACTTCTATGAATTGATGAGCATGACAAAAGCAAAAAGTATGTCACGACACCGACCAGTATTTTATTAAAAAAGTTCATTTCTCTTCATAATTATAAATATGCCAAACACTACCCATATCTATCCCTATGGTATATTCATCACCATAATGGGACAATAATCACTCGTTCAAGATCGTATTTGTTCGTCTAACAACACCGTCATGGGTTGTTATAGATTTGACAGGTTTTTGTTCTAACTTTTCTCGAATATTATTAAGTCTTGGAATTGTTTCCCAAGGGCGCTTTTGGTTTTCCCATTGTTCTAAAAAATCATAGCCAATCGATACAAAATCACCATCTGAATATTGTAAATAGAATTCTGGATTTTGATCTGCGATATATGACCAATAAAGAAAATTATCATCAAGCACTGCTTCTTTTGGAGGTTTGCTATAAGTTTCATCTGCCCTAATCGTATCAGAGAAAGAAGAGAAGGTATCCGTTGGGGTCAAGAAAAAAGGGATACGATTAGCCGTAATTAAAACTGGTCTTTGATTTACAACAAAATAGCCTTTTATTCTTTTCGTATAATAGTTATGATAAAAATGGTTATGCAGGGAAAAACTGAGCGTTGTATCCTTGCCATATCCAGATTGCTCATGATATTCATGAAGAGTTATGAACTTGTTGTCTGAGAAATTCGTATTGATTCTGTAATATCGGTTTGTTGAATCAAGATACTGAGGCCAAAAAATGGCTCGTTCCAGAGCTGACTTAATTGTGCTATCCTTAAATTCATATCGACGATAATGTGCCTTGATTATGGTTTTTCGGTATGGTTGCCCCTGCGCCACCATGCAAATGACACTGAACAAGATGATTATCAACCGACGAATCATGTTATAAATCATGATATAAATAAACAATCCAGCCCCCATACAAAGGTACTGTTTTATTTATAAACCAAATACCTCTCCACCAGATTCCCATTCTTGTAAACCGCAAATCCTCTTCTACCATCAGGCATAGAAGTTCCATAGTAATCATAGCCTGGTTGCTTTGCAACTTGCTTGGCTCTCCTGAGCGCATCCTCTTGCGTTCTGTAGTAATGAGTGATCATAGAGGCGAAGATAGATGGAAGATGTGCCAAAGTGTGGGAGAAAGTGAGTAAAAGCTTCGGAAAATTGTCTAAATTTGTGACTGCATGGTTCAGGTAACAGGGTTTGACAATGATAACTAGCTGGTTTTGAGCAGCGCATTCGTAACGCGCAGGTCAACAGTTCAAGTCTGTTAAGTGGCTCTAAATAAGCGATTTAGCACAATCAAAGAAACCCATAGAGCCTTCCAGCGCTATGGGTTTGTCTTTTGTCTCGGCCACCTCATCAGTTTTCAGAAAGACGGCGTGTGAGCAGGATTCTAGTATTTTTCTGCCTTGACAGCCACCTGAGGTTGCCTTATGGGAAGGAAAATGGCTATTACCTACCCTGACAGCCATCTGTGAGAATCCTGGGGCCATTAAGAATCCAAACGCGCAAGGGCAAAGGTGTACGCTCCTATCGAAACCGCATTCTCGGTGCCCAGGGCAGTAACGGCGATACCTGTCTTCTTTTCCTTGCGGTATATAACATCCCTTCCAGACGAAGCGACCCTGACCTTGGCGGATCCGTCCATGAGGAAACGCTCCATGCCTTCCGGAAGCGTGAGGTCATAGATTTCCATCTCCAGCCAGGGGTTCATGGACCTGACCATTTCCGGAATGATGTATTTTGAAGCCCCGGAAAGACCGCCTCCCAGAACCACCAGTCCGTCAACTATGTCCAGGACATGGGCTGCAGCATCCGCTGCCACCCTTCCCATTTCTGCGAACGAATCTACAGCAGCCTGACGGTCCCCCTTGAGAAGTCCTTCTGCAATGTCGAATACATCCTTCGGGGAAAGCGGACGGTCGTCACCGGAGCGTTCCCTGTACTCCCTTTTGACAGCCCGGATGCTTACACCTTCCTCGGCTATCAGTTCCGGGTGGCTGATATTGCGCATGAGCCAGACATCCCCGCCGCAGCCGTTGTCACCGGTCAGCAACCTTCCGTCTATGACCACTCCGCAGCCGAAACCGGTGCCGAAGGTAAGTCCAACAAGGTTCCTGTAACGCATCGGATTCCCGGCATCTTCCAGGGCTTTGTTGATTGCAGGCAGAGTGCCGGCCAGAGCTTCACCATAGGCGAAGAGGTTGCCGTCATTGTTGATGAATACGGGGAGTCCGAAGACGTCTTCCAGATACGGTCCCATAGCCACGCCATCCCGGAAACACGGAAAATTGGGAAGGTCGCCGATTATTCCGGCAGCATAGTCCGCCGGTCCGGGGAACGCGAAGCTGATTGCCACCGGACGCTCGTCAAGGGTTGCCTCAACTGCCCTGAATCCCTCGACGAGGGTATCCAGGCAGCGGCCGACATCATCCGTAACGGACTTCATGCGTACCGGACGGGCTATCTCCCGGCAACCGCGCATCGCCGAAAAAACCAGGTTGGTGCCTCCTGCATCGAGGGTAAGGACGGTTCTGTTGTCTTGCTCGTACATGATATTATGCGTTGAAACGGACCGAAGCCCTTATGGTCTTGCACACGGAGCCCTCAGACGGGCCGGACGGACGTATCAAATATTCTCCCACACCGGCAGGGATGATGAATGTCTCGGCATAGTGGACCTCGAAAGGCTCGAACATACCTTCAGGACTCTCCACCGTCGCCTCCTCCCCTTCCACAAGGTTGAGGACATTGACGCTTCCACCGGTATCGAATCTGACAGGGACCGAGAACTCGGTCCTGTGTGTCTCGATGAATTCCGCAGGATGAAGACCGGTACGGATTTCCTTCCAGCCATCACCTTCCGCCGAAACGGTGAAGTGATTCGCCAGGTTGGCCTTGACGTACTCGGTATCCCTCTCCCACCTTATGACCTTGCTTCCACGGTCAATGTTTATGGGCCTCGGTTTCCCGTCCAGTCCAAGGCGCATCCAGTCATATAATTTGAAAGTGAATATGTTGGGAGTGGCGCTTATCTCAAGGACCAGGCATCCTTTACCGGAGCAGTGAACCGTTCCTCCCGGGATAAGGAAGTGGTCGTGCCGGGAAGCCGGAAGCTTGTTTACATATCTTTCAGCATCGAAAGCGGTACCTTCCCTCTGGGCGGTCCTCAGTGAACCGATCATCTCTACGGGATCGACACCCTTCCGTACTCCGAGATAGACAACAGCCCCCGGCTCGGCATCCAGGATATAGTAGCTCTCATCCTGGGTATAGTTCAGGCCGAACTGTTCCCTGGCAAACTGGAGTGTAGGATGTACCTGGAGGCTCAGGTTCCCTCCGCCGACAGTGTCCAGAAGGTCGAAACGTATAGGAAAATCCTTACCGAAACGTGCCTCCACATTTTCTCCAAGGATCTGGCGGGACTTGAGGAGGATCAGGTCCTGTGAAGGGAGTTCGAACAAGGTTCCGTCAACTTCCAGCAGGAGGCTGTTCTCCTCCGGAACGCAGTCGAAGCACCATCCGTAGTTGGGCACTTCCGGGTCAAGGCCGCAGACCCTCTTCATCCATTGTCCTCCCCATGGAGCCGGGTCGAAGAAAGGAACCACCCTGAAAGGACCGGAGGCAGTCTTCTCGATACCCCTCATAAAGGTATCCCGGTCGATCATCTTGGGATTGGCCGGATCGTTCGTGTCGATCCACCAACCGATCCGTCCGAAAAGTCCGTCCTTATAATAATCCAGGGCTTTCCAGTCTATGAAATATCCCCTCTTGTACTGTATGGATACAGGATCCTGGCGGTTGTCGACCCCAAGTCCCCTCACTTCGTGTCGGCGGAACCTCTGCTGTATCTCCCAGCGGGCCATGTCAAGATATACGAGCGTGGAACTGTCAGGGGCGACCAGGGCAGCACCGGGACCGATGATCAAAGAGTCCGCACCGGCTCCGGTCAAATCGGCCCGGGCAGACTCCAGTTTACCGGAATCGAAGAAATCCACCATACGCAACGGCGAGACATACCCGAACAGGACGTCATCGGTCATGAAGCGTGACGTCATCGACAATACCTCATCTTCGGGTTTCATCAAATCCCTGGTATTCAATACCTTCCCGAAACCCTTCGAAAGTTCGCCGATAACTTCGTCCTCGTATACCCCGGTGTAGAAATCGACGGCCAGGGGTCCATGTCCGCGCTCGGAGAGAGTCTTACGGATCGACTCCCAGCCTTTGATTATCCGCCCGGAAATCCGCGTTGCAGGGAACCTGTCGTAGTTGCGATCCATAATCATAAACGTCCCTTGCTGAGGTTGGCGACCTGATAATAGGCCTCGGCTTCCTTAAGATTGTTACCGTCAATCACTCCATCTGCCGGAGTTTCCTCCCACTGCCATGGAGACGGTGACGTGATGGAGAACTGCTGGATCTTCCTGACCGGGGACAGGACGGTCATCACGGAATCGCTGTAATAACCCAGGTCCTGGTATGTCGCCATGAAGGCCCTTTCCTTGAAATCCGGCGACAGGATATCATCGCCGAAGAACTTGCTTTCATACCCCACATTCATCAAAGAAAGGACGGTGGGCATGATGTCAATCTGCGAACAGACTTTTCCGACATATTCAGGACTTACCAGCGACGGGCAATAGATTATCGCCGGAATATGGTAGCATTCCAAAGGCAGGGATGTCTTGCCGGCCGATGAGGCGCAGTGGTCGGCGAGGATGACGAAGATGGTATCATCGAACCAGTCCCTGGATTCGGCTTTGGATATGAAATCCCCTATCGCATAATCAGTATACTTCACTGCAGCCGCCCTGGACATAGGGTTCCCGTCGAACTGGATCCTGCCGTCCGGATATGTATAGGGGCGATGGTTCGAGATCGTCATTATATGGGCGAAGAAACGCTTCCCGGAAGCATATTCCTCATCGAAACGAAGCAGCGCCTCCCTGTAGGTATCCTCGTCCGAGGTTCCCCAGATGTTGGAAAAGACGATCGAAGAAGGGTCATAGGTTTTCTTGTCCACGATGTCATAACCACAGGCGGAGAAGAAGGCTCCCATATTGTCGAAGTAACTGTCCCCTCCGTAGATGAACATCGTATCGTATCCCAGGCTCCGCAGTACGTCTCCGCTCGAGAAGAAGCCCGAACAATCCTCGCGCTTGACCAGGCTCTCGCCGGAACTGGGTGGTATACAGAGCGTTATGGCCTCAAGCCCCCTGACAGTACGGTTACCCGTCGCGAACAGGTTGTCAAAGACCAGGCTTTTTCCGAGGAGCGTGTCGAGATTCGGGGTGATGCCCTCGGTCGAACCGTACCTGGTAAGGAATGAAGCGCTCATACTCTCAATGGTTATGAGGACTATGTTCTTGAGGGCGGGATCCCCTTCAGGCTTGACCATTCTTACGTTTCCGTCCATACCGCAGAGTTCCTGCTGGAGGGATGAAGCCTCATCCTCAGGGAGCATCGGATAGAACTGCTCATAGTCCAGTTCGTTCGAGACGAAGGCCTCCAGGAAATCCCAGCAGCCGTTCTCCTGGATCTGGGTCGCGAACAGGTTGTCCCCGCCGAAATGACGGTACCCGTAATGGAGGAAGGCAAAGGAAATGACACAGGACAAGGCAAGGGAAAGAAGGGTCAAGGACCACCTCTTCCAGCTTTCGACACCGCTCTGGCGTATATCCTTTCCCTTGACCATAAGGAAGCATATAAGCCCGGAGATACACAGTATCACGCCGATCAGCAACGGCATGGGATATGACTCCATGATATTCCCGATGACCTCGTTCGTATATACCAGATAGTCTACCGCAATGAAATTGAACCTGACCCCGAACTCGCTCCAGAATACCACCTCACTGAAAGCGATGGTGATGCTGATGCAGATGTAAAGCATCGTGATCAAGAATACCGACACCGTCCTCCAAGTCTTCCTCACTGAAGGGACGAACATCTTTATGACAAGGCACACATCGAGGAAGATCAGCACCGCTTTCACTATCCTCGGAAGGGGGCCTCCGTACTCGTCGGTGATATCGTTGAAGAAGACCACATACAGGGTCAGCAGCGTGAAGAGTGCCGTCAGTATGTATCCGTAAGGAGACTTGTATTTATCGTCGGTGAGGAACGTATATACTATGAATGCCGGAATCAGGGCAATGGAGGTAAAAGCCACATCGTTGAGGAACCCGAGGACGAATATCTTGATCCAATCCACGGCTCCCCAGTCAACGACGGTCAAGGGATGGAAGATGAGTATGATCCTTATGACAAACCCCAGCAACAGCGTCAGGCAAAGGAACCTGGGTGCAAAAAAACCGAACCAATCTTTAACTTTCCTATCCATGTATATCTTTGAATTCTAAATATTTCTGATTTTTGGAACGAGAACGGGCAGGGCAGCGGGGACGGTCTCCAGGACGATCCTCCTTCCCATCACGGACGGGTCTCCGTCACAATGGGCAGGGCCGTCACAGCTCCTCTCTATCATTATCCTTTTACCCCGGAGCATAGTTACCCGTGAAGATGTATGCGCCCTGCCGCAAAGCAGCTTGACGGCAAGGACAGGAATCTCCACGGTATGGAACGGATGGACTATCGCCACATCCAGCATCCCGTCAGTTACCGAAGCTAAAGACGTTATCCTGGCCTGGTTTCCCCATTGGTTGACATTACCCACGGTTATCATCGAAGCAGGACAGGTATGCACTTCCCCGTCAACGGTTACCGAGTATGTGTCGGGTTTGAAACCCATCCATGTACGCAGGGCCGTAGTGATATATGTGGCAAGACCGCGCGAGGAAGACCCGGCGAAACGTTCGGCCACGATGGCGTCAAAACCGACTCCTACGGTACAGAAGAACGGTTTTCCATCCACCTTGCCGTAATCCATCATACGGACACACTGCGAGTTCAGGACCTCTATCGCCTTCCGTGGATTCCTGCCGATACCGAGATGGAGGGCCAGGCCGTCACCGCTGCCGCACGGGATGATACCGAAGGTCTTCCCTGTTCCGATAAGTCCTCTGGCCACCTCGCTCACTGTCCCGTCTCCCCCTACCGCGACGACGGTATCCTCTTCGCAATCGCGTGCCAGTTCAGAAGCATGGCCGGAATACTCGGTAAATGCTGTCCTATATGAATATACCTCCTTGTCAAGGAAACGGTCGATCGCCTCAAGATACGGTTTCTTGGACTTTCCTCCGGATACGGGATTAACTATGAACAATATCTTCTTCATCGATGAACGAAGGCAGGAAACTATACAAAAAAGGGAAAGCCCCGTACATCGCACCGCTACGACCTCCTACCCTTGCTGCCTTCCAGCCCTGGGGGGATTCAGAGGGAGCTGGTCGTGTACGACTTTCCCTAGGCTGCAAATATACTACTTTTCGTTGAAACTGTCAAAAATGAATGGCAGGATATCGTCGACCCTGTCAAACTTCCATGCCCGCTCCGTTCCGTACATGATGATACGCATCGGTTTCCCGGACAGGGTCTGGTATTCGGCCATCACCTGTCTGCAGGCGCCGCACGGGGTACATGGCGTGGCAGCAACTGCATGGTCGAAGCCACCCACAATCGCGATTGCAAGCATAGCCTTACCCGGATGGTTGGCACTGGCCGCGAACATCGTGGTCCTTTCGGCACAGAGACCTGAGGGATAGGCGGCATTCTCCTGGTTGGATCCACGTACGACCGTTCCGTCCTCCAGAAGGACGGCGGCGCCTACGTTGAAATTGGAATAGGGAGCATAGGAACCTTTCTGGGCCTCGATCGCCTCTTCAACGAGCATCCTGTCGGCAGCGTCCATTTCTTCGATGGAAGAGTATTCCTTAAAACTGATGCCAAGGGTGACTGTGTTCATATCGTGTGGTTTTCTTTCCTGCAATTTCAAATATAACAATAATTGTACAAATTCCAGCTATTGAGTACCTTTGCAATGTCATGAAGGTGTGCATAGGACTATCCGGAGGAGTGGACTCCAGCGTTGCCGCCCTACTGCTCAAGCAGCAGGGCTATGATGTCTTCGCCATGTTCATGCAGAACTGGCACGATGCCGATGCCACCCTCCACGGGGACTGTGAGTGGGAGGAGGACCGCTTCGTCGCCGAACTCGTTGCCAGGAAGGTCGGCATCCCGTTCTATTTCGTGGACCTGTCGAAGGAGTACCGCCAGAGAGTGGTGGATTACATGTTCAATGAATATTCTGCCGGCCGGACTCCGAATCCCGATGTCCTGTGCAACCGCGAGATCAAGTTCGATGCCTTCTTCGAGGCCGCCCGCCGCCTGGGGGCCGACATGGTGGCAACCGGGCACTACTGCCGCAGGGCTCCCCTGCTGGATGATTCTGGGGCGCAGGTCGTGATTGACGGCCAGCCGCAGTGGCGGATACTCGAGGGTATCGACCCCAACAAGGACCAGAGCTATTTCCTTTGCCAACTGACACAGGACCAATTGGGCAAGGCTCTTTTCCCGATCGGCCACCTGACCAAACCTGAAGTCCGGGAAATCGCCCGCATCGCTGACCTGCCGTCCGCAGACAAGAAAGATTCCCAGGGAATCTGCTTTGTCGGGAAGGTCGACCTTCCGACTTTCCTGAAGCAGAAACTCACACCCAAAGAGGGTGACGTAGTGGAGGTGTATGATGCGTTCTATGAGGGCAATGGGCAGTATTCATTCGTACACGATACTCTCGCTTCCCTTCTCGAGACTCCCGGTGAGCCGCTGATGATTACGGACTATTCTTCCGAAGACTCCGGCGGCGCCGCCTTCAACAACAGGCGCATATCAACAGCCACAGCAGCGAACATCTTCGACGAGATAAAGTTGGCGAGCCTTGGCGACGAGGATTGGATGAGGTTGTCGGAGCCGTACGACTATTCGGGAATAAGTTTCGAGACCGAAACCTACCGCAGCGGCAAGAAGCACGTCAGGAAAGTACGTTACAAGGATAATCCCTGGGGAAAGATCGTGGGCAGGCACGACGGGGCACAGTTCTACACGATCGGGCAGCGCAAGGGACTGAACATCGGAGGGCACAAGGATTCCATATTCGTGATATCTACGGATGTGGAGCGCAACATCATTTATGTCGGCGAAGGCCACACCCATAAAGGACTGTCATGCTGTTGCATCCGTATAGCCCCTGAAGACATCCACTGGATCAGGACCGACCTTGGGATGAAGGACGGCGAGATCCGCCGCTACAGGGTACGGGTCCGCTACCGCCAGCCTCTTCAGGATGCCTGGCTCGTCAAAAGACCGAACGGCCTTTTCATCCTGTTCGACGCCCCCCAGCGCGGAATCTCATCCGGCCAGTTCGCCGCCTGGTATTCACCCGACGGCGAAATGATCGGCTCAGGAGTTTATTGACAACTACTTTATGAACTGATTCTTGAGCGACTCGAGTTTCGCTTCCACCGCGGCGGCATCGGGAGCCGTGGCACCGAAGTAGAACTTGATCTTGGGCTCCGTTCCGGAAGGACGGACAGTCACAACATCGCCCTCGGCATCGAAATACTGAAGTACATTCGATTTCGGCAATCCGGTCTTTTCCGGTTCGTTATAGTCGACGACCTTGGTGACGGGAATCCCGCCGAGGACTGCCGGAGGATTGTTGCGCATGTCTTCCATCAAGGCAGCTATCTCCTCCGCCCCTGACTTGCCCTTGCGGACGAGGTATACCATGTTTTCCTTGCGGTATCCATACTCGGAATAGATCTTCTGCAGGAGCTGGTACAGGGTCATGCCCTGGTCAGCCGCCCAGGCCGCACATTCGGCGACCATCGAGCATGCGATGGGAGCATCCTTGTCACGGACGAACTCTCCGATATTGAAGCCGTAGCTCTCCTCACCGCCGCAGATGAATTCACCCTTCCCTTCGTTCTGGCGTACCACTTCACCAATCCACTTGAAGCCGGTGAGAACATCATAGCAACGTACTCCGAAGCTCTTGCAGATGTCGGCGATCAGCTGGGTGGTAACGATAGTCTTGACACAATACTTGGTCTCATCGAGCTTGCCGAGTTCCTTCCAGCGTGTAAGGATATAATATGTCAGCATGGAAGCCGTCTGGTTGCCGTTGAGCTGGACCATCCTGCCGTCATTGTCACGGACGGCTATTCCAAGACGGTCGGCATCGGGATCGGAAGCCATCACTATGTCGGCTCCTACCTTGTCGGCCTTCTCGAGGGCCAGCTTCATGGCTGCAGGCTCCTCCGGATTCGGCGAAGCTACGGTAGGGAAATCTCCGTCGCTTATATCCTGCTCGGGGACATGGTAGACATTCTCGAAACCGAGCCTCTTGAGGCACTCGGGAACTATGCGGACACCGCATCCGTGGAGAGGGGTATATACTATCTTAAGGTCCTTATGCCTCTCGCGTGACTCGGGGCTCAGGGTCAGCGAAAGGATATCTCCCATATAAGCCTCATCCACCTTCTTCCCCATCAGTTCGACTTCACCGCAGTGGATACCCTTCACAAACTTCACCTGGGAGGGTTCCGTAATCTGCTCGACCTCGGCGATAATGTCCTTGTCCACAGGAGGGACAATCTGGGCACCGTCATTCCAATAGACCTTATATCCGTTGTATTCCTTAGGATTATGGGATGCAGTTACCATGATACCGGCGGTGGCGCCCATATGACGGATGGCATAGCTGAGCTCAGGGGTAGGCCTGATGTTATCGAATATGAACACGTGCAGACCGTTGGCACTGAGGATGTCAGCCGTGATCTTTGCGAATTCCTTGGAGTTGTTGCGGCTGTCATATGAGATGCAGACCCGGATATCGTCTCCTTCAACGTGTTTGAGGATATAGTTTGCAAGTCCCTGGGTGGCCATTCCAACAGTATACTTGTTCATCCTGTTGGTACCTACTCCCATGATGCCCCTGAGTCCTCCGGTTCCGAATTCCAGATTCTTGTAGAATGCGTCTTCGAATCCCACCGGATCGGTGTTCCTGAGTTCGAGGACTTTCATCTTGGTTTCGGGATCGAAATCCCCTTCGAGCCATTTCCTGGCAGCATCGTTGTAATCGCGTGACATGTTCGTATCTATTTTACACAAATTTACATAAAAAAGTTCAGATTCTGCGGCATACGATCAGGAAGTTGCCCGAATCGAAAGGAGTCTCTATCCTGGCCCCGAAAATGTGAGCGTCATCCCCGGAGGATACCCCTAACCTGGCCCTCAGGTCGTCGCTCGAAAACGGGATGTTCCTGGCAGAGACTTCCGAATGGGGGAATCTCTTCCCTACATCCTTCATGTTCGCCTTGTTCAAGGGAAGGATCTCGAGAACATCGAATACCTTACCGAATTCCTTCAGGGTGCCTATACTGTCTGATAATCCATCAGGATGGCTGTCGTGCACATAAAGATGCGTGGACCTTGCCAGTTTGACGAGGTTGAACCTGCCGCACAAGGCGTTGAATACACCCGCTTTCGTAAGTGACTTCCCCGGCTCGAACAAGGTCCCGGCATAAACCGAATCCGGGAAAACCGGCTTTGCGGACGAGAGTTCCGAGCCGCTGAATTCCAACACCCTGGTGTCCTCGCAGCAGAAAACGGAATATGGTCCGTTCCATTCCCGGTCCATCCAGACAAGCAGTTCCTTGCACTCTCCTCCGGATGCTATGACATGGACCTCACGCACCCAGCAGCCATTCCAACCCTCACCCGAGGTTTTCTCAAGGAAGGACTCATAAGCCCTGTTCAGCTTCTCCACGGTCAGGCTTATGTCTGCCATCGGCGAAAGCTTCAGGAGAATATGGCGGCAGCAGGCGAACAGTCCGGGAATCAGCGGAAGCAGGTCAGGAGAGCAATCTTCCAGCTGGAACACTTTCCGTCCGTCCGGGGACCTCCTGGCGGGATCCAGGAATATGATATCCGGATTGAATCCCCCCAAGATGGACGGAAGCGTAGAAGCGGATACCTCCATGTTGCTCGTCTTTATGTTCGGAATCCTCAGTTCCAGGAAATTATGTGCGGCAGCTTCGACCAGAGATGGATTCATATCATTGTAGAGAACGCCTGAAAACTCTTTCGAGAATGCCCAGGAATCGACTCCCAGGCCACCGGTAAGGTCGGCTATCCTGTTGTCCGGACCGGTTATCCTGGCTGCCAGGGCAGCCTTGTAACGGGCCGTGGCCGAAGAACTGCACTGCTCGGCCGAGATGGCCGACGGATAAACCAAGGAAGTGCAGGAATACCATTCCGGCACCTTCTTGCTCAGTTTCCTGCGTGCTTCTATCGTACTGACAGCCAGTTCTTTCCGCATAGGCCAGTCCTTGCACGACAGAAGCAGCCGAGGTATGTCGGCATCCGCGTTACGGATTATGAAGGCCTCGAAATCATCCATCTCCCAGAATCCGGAATATGAAACCATCGATATCTTTCTCCTTGACGCCAAGCTTGTCGAACAATTCCAGATAATCATTGCAGCGAAGGAGTTCCTTCACCAGTTTCACGCCTCCTTTCTTCAGGGAATAATCCACCAGCAACGCGCCAAGTACAGTTTCCAGCGGAACCACGACAGGACCGGGAGAGCCCTTCGCAGAAACCGGTATGCAGGTATCATAGAAACTGTCCTCATTGGAAAGGTCTATCTTCTTTCCCGAAGCGAACATCGAACGGAGCGAAGCCTTCAGATCACTGTAAGAGAATGTCATCAAGCCACCGTAATATGATGCAAAGCCTTCATGCATCATCGGGAGGGCGTCCGGGAATCCTTTCCTGACTATCAGGAGCGCTACGTCATGGCAGTCGTCATAGTAATTGGAAACCATGGTGCTGGAACCGAACGTACGGCCGTAAAAGGCATAGCCTGACGACTTGGAGGCCACGGTACCCATCAAGGGATTGGAATACGCATTGAAGAGGAAGCCCGATATCTGCTGGCACTGTTCCATGGTTGGGGCTACGACATAGCGGATCTTCGTGTCGAAGCCGATCCCATAATCATTGACGAGTTTCTCGGCATAAGAGCCCATCCCGGAGTAATCCTTGGCCGGGATCCTGCATCCGGGGACACGATAGTAGTCTATCATTCCTATGGATTGCTTCTTCAGGCCGGATGCGAAGGCGTCAAGCCAGTTGCCAAGCCTGAACGGGTTGTTACGTCCGCTGCCGGAATCCTTGGCGACTGCCATCGCACATACCCTGTATACCGCTTCGACCCAGCCGTCATATTCCTCTCCGGGGAGCCTGCTGCTCGTCATGCAGACCAGCTCATATACTCCATGATTCAGTTTCCTCACATCGATGATGCGGTTCTCCCTGAATGAAGAATACAGCATCGAACCATCGTCCAGTTCCAGAAGATAGTCAGGCGCTCCGTCCATCCACATCGACCTCCTCCGGTCCTCTGAAACGGACGATGTCGTGAATGACTCTACATACATCTTCCAAAGGTCCGCTACCATCAGGACGGAATCTTTCTCCGCCTTGGACATCACGGCCAGGTCGACGTCATATGGCCTGAAACCGGGGACCTGACGGCTCCTTGTCACAACTTGTGCGGAAGCCGTCAGAGCCGTAAAAGTCAGGGCGGCCAGAGCCGCGGTACGGAAGGACATTTTCATGATCTTTCTTATCTATTCACCTTTGAGGTATTTCAGCCAGAAGGCCTTGTTCGCTTCATTGAAATGACGGCCCTGATAGCCACGGTAGCCATGCATACCATCAGGGTAGATCATCAGCTCGAATTTCTTCCCTTCCTTCTGGAGGGCATCCACCAGCTTGAGGGTATTCTGGAAATGGACGTTGTCATCACCTGTACCATGCGTGAGCTTCAGCATCACCGAACCGTCGTAATTGGCATCGGTCACAGGATACTCCTTGGCAGCATTGGTGACCTTGGTCCTCTCGTATCCTTCCGGATTGTTCTGCGGAGTAGACATGAAACGCTCCGTGTAATGGGTATCATAAAGAGCCCACTCATACACTCCGCCTCCGGCGATTCCGTAATGGAACGCCTCCGGGTGCTTCATTACCAGCAAGGCGGTCATGGTCCCTCCGAAAGAGAAGCCCTCGACTCCGATCTTGTCACCGTTCACATAAGGGAGCTTCTTCAGATAGTCCGCCCACTCCACGAAGTCCTGCACCTCGATTTCGTCAAGATGCTTGTATATCATGTCCAAGCCCTTGCGGCCGTTATAACCGGCAGCCCTGCAGTCGGCGACGACTTCGATGATTCCGTTGTCGGAGTACCAGGCGTAAGGGTTGTATGACAGGAAACGTTCTGAAACCTGGGGGGTATCCGGACCGCCGTAGATATCGACGTGGACTGGATATTTCTTCGAAGGGTCAAAGTCCTTCGGATAAACGATGATTGCGGGAAGCTCAAGACCGTCACGGGTAGTCATGGTCAGGAGTTTCGGAAGGGAAGGTGACGCGGGATTGAAATCGGGGCCTGCGGCATCAGCCACCTTGAAGGAACGGGCAGGCTTGGCCAGATCGAATATCCAGACCTGGTTCGGGGTGGTGAAATTGCCCTGTGACGCCACGACGTATTTCTTGTCAGGCGATACGCTGGCAGACGACGCGCTCAGGGCAGGATTGGAAATCGCCCTTACAACTCCCTTGTTGGCAAAGTAGAGTCCTGTCCTCACGTGGGAGTCGCGCTGTGCGGAATATACTATCTCAGAGGTGGTTCCGTCGAAATTCTTCGATGGCTTACCTTCCTTCACCGAGACGAGGTTCACCCTCCAGTTGTCACCGGAAGTAAGGCGCTTGAGGGTCTTGCCGTCATAGGAGAGATAATAGATCTGCTCCCATCCGGTCTCGAAGGAACGGACCATATAGATTCCGTCACGCCCGAAATACATCCCGGAGATCCAGTCGAGCCATGTGTCATATGTCTCGTGGTAGATGTGTTCCTTGGATCCGTCGGCAGGAGAGACAGCATAGAGGTCCAGGGTATTCTGGATCCTGGGTTCCCTCTGGATGAAGAAAGCCTTGCTGTCGGCGCCCCAGAACGGAGTCCCGAAATACTGGTCGTCATTCTCGTCGAAATCGGCCCATGCGGTGTGGCCGTCATCGAGGTTGACTATTCCGATGCGGACCTTGGGATTCGGATCACCACACTTCGGATAGCGGGTCATCCTTACGGAGCCTCCTGTAGGGGACATATCCTCCAGGGCGACCGCTCCTCCTGCATTCTGGCCGTAACCAAGCTGCAGGCCGCTGCGGTCAGCGTTCTCCGCAACCTGGGAATAGATCGGGAAGAAAGGAACCTCGCTGTTGTCGAAGCGGTAGAAACCGATCTTCTTCGAGTCCGGAGACCACCAGAAGGCGCAGTACCTTGAGCCGCGGCCAAGGATTTCCTCGTAATAGACCCAGGATGCATAACCGTTGAGGATCACGTCGGACCCGTCGGTCGTGAGCCTGGTCTCCTTTTTGGTCGCGACATCCAGCACCCAGAGGTCGTTGTTCCTCGTGAAAGCCATCCTGGTCGAATCCGGGGAATACTTAAGGTTCTCGGCACCCTCCACCCTGAACGGAAGGGCGGCCGCTGGACCCGTGACTCTCATCAGCGGACGTCCGGCGGGTATCTCGGCACCCGGGACGGTCTTGTGCGTAGCGGCATCCATCACGAAATCCTTGTCGGACGGACGCATGAAATCGTGCATGAAGGCCACCTGATGGTCACCTGTCCAGGTCCATCTGGTCGGTACGGGGTTGAACTCCTGTGCGGACAGCACGGTAGCTGCAAAGAAGGACAGCATGATAACAAGTCTCTTCATAACCTATCGATTTAAAAAATATTCATCCTTGAAATTGACCAGATAAACTTTCTCCACCGCCCTGGTCATGGCGGTATACAGCCATTTCAGGTCATCCAATGTCAATTCATCCTGCCAGAAAGGGTTGTCGATGAAGACACAGCTCCACTGTCCTCCCTGACTCTTGTGGCACGTGATTGCATTGGCGTATTTCAGTTGAAGGGCGTTGAAATAGGGGTCCTCGCGGACGGCCTCATAACGCTTCTTCTTCGTCTTTATGTCGGAATAATCCTCATTCACGCCATTGTAAAGCTGGTTCTGCTGCTCGTATGTAAGGGAGGCCGACTCGGAATCAAGCGTGTCAAGGCATACCTTGGCAACTATCTCTTCGTCATCATAATCCGGGAAGGAAAGCCGGGCATCCGCGAAACGAAGCCCGTATCTCTCTTCGAAATTCTTGATCGAGACCAGCTTGGCCATGTCCCCGTTGGCGATGTAGTCCATCCCGTGGGCACTGCCGGAGAACTGGTAACAGTTCTTCACTATCATCAGTTTCTCTCCCCTCACCAGTTTCTCCTCATCGTAGAAAACCTGCGCCCGGATGCCTGCATTGTATCTGTTGGCGCGCTTGTTCGACCGGCACAGGACCACGGCATCGTCCTTTGAATACTCGGAAAAATATGCCTGGTTCAAGGTTTCCAGCAGTTCCCCTCCCGTAATCCTTTGCACATCATCGAATCCGTCCGTCCTGAGTCCGAGGGTGTCGGGAGTAATGCTGTCGGACAGGATCTCTCCTGAAATCATCTTCCTCAAGCGGGTGGCGTTCCACAGTATTCCGGACTCCTTCTGCTGCCTTACGACTTCGGTGAGACTGCTGTAAAGGACTCCTCCGAATCCATCCATGTATTCAGGGGACAGCGCAGGAGAAGCATCGAGGCCGATGGGAGGCAGCTGTGCCGAATCCCCTATCATCACCAGCCTGCAGTCGTTGCCGGAACGCACGAAATCCACGAGGTCCTTCAGAAGGTCACCAGTCCCGAAGACGGAAGTACCCTGACGTCCGGAATCATCGATACCTATAAGCGAGACTTCATCCACTATGAACAGCTTGTGCGACTGCTTGTTCGGAACCAGGGAGAACTGTCCGAAACCATCCGATCCTATGGATTTCTGCCTGTATATGCATTTGTGTACGGTGCTCGCATTCTTCCGGGAATACTGTGACAGCACCTTGGCCGCCCTCCCTGTCGGTGCCAGCAGTATACATATTTCTTCCGGAATACCGTCCCTGACAGGCCGGAGGTCATCCAAGGCATCTATCACCGCTGCAATCGCAGTGGTCTTGCCGGTCCCCGCATAGCCGTTCACCACAAGGATGTCATGGTCGTCATCGGCCATGAAGGTGGCCAGATCCCTGAACAACCGGTCCTGGTCGGAAGTTATCGCGTATGGGAAATGATCCTTGAAACGCCGATAGAAAAAGTCTCCCCTGTCCATCACTTGCTGCTCTTGCCGAAAATCAACATAGCGACAGCCAGTACAGGATAGATCTCGACACGTCCGAGGAACATGTCCAGGGTATACATCAACTTGGCCCCAACCGGCTCAGCGCCGAAACTGCATACCGCGCCCAGTTCCCCTATGGAAGGGCCGACATTGCTGAGAGACGTGAAGGTAGCCGCAACCGCATTGGAGTCATGCGGATTCAGGATCAGGTTGACAGCCAGTGAAAAGACGATGAGGATAAGGTATAATGCGATGTAAAGGATATGCGGCCAGATATCTTCCTGCCTGACCAGGCGGCCGTTTACACGGACCTCATTGACGGACGCAGGGTGGAGTATGGTCTTCAGGCGGAAGAATACCTGCTTGGAGAGGAGCAGCATCCTGTCCGACTTTATACCTCCGGTAGTGGATCCTGCCATTCCGCAGGTAATGCCGACGAAAACCAGCATTACGGAAGGCAGGAAAGGCCATGTACTGTTGTCACCTATTCCGAATCCGCTGGTTGAAGCGTAGCTGAACACATGGAAGGTTCCGGAAAGGATAGCCTGACTCCATGCCTGTTCCACTCCCTGGACCTTGAGCGACACCGACACCACGATGCTTGCCGTGAGCAATATCCAGAGATAATACATGAAAATCTCATTCTTGAAAGGCTTCAGGGAACGCGTGATGATGGCGACATATATCATTCCGAAGTGGACAGACGACAGCAGCATGAAGAACATGGTGATGAGGTCGATCGGGACGGAATTGAATGATCCTATCGAAAGGTTCTTGGTACTGAAACCTCCCGTGGCAGTGACGCTCATGGCGTGGTTGATGGCATCGAAAGGACTCATTCCCGCCAGCAGGTACATCAGGAAGGAAGCGACCGCCATCCCGAAATAGACGTATGTGAATATGTATACGGTCTTTGAAGATCCGGAACGGTATTCACGCTTGGACAGGGATGAAAGCTCGAGATTAGTGAGACGGAGCTTCATCTGCGAGGAACTCGGAATGATGAGAAGGAGGAATATCACGACTCCCAAACCTCCGATGAAATGCGTGGATGAACGCCAGAACAGCAGGCTGTTGGGAAGCGATTCCACATCTCCAAGTATGCTGGCACCGGTTGTAGTAAAGCCGGAAACGCTTTCAAACCAGGCATTTACGATAGTAAACGGACCTCCCCACAATGCATATGGAAGCATTCCGAACACGAAGGACAGCAGCCAGGAAAGCACGATAATCATGTAACCGTCCTTCAGGCTGATGGCCGTTGTCTTCCTGACGAAGATGAACGGGAATATACCGACCGTGAACGTGAGGGCGAAACTGATCATCAAGGCAGCCAGGGCACTGTCGTTGCCGTTTGCGACAGAAACCAGTATCGACAGGAACATGAACAGCGCACTGACCAGCAGCGCGTAGCCTACATTCCTTGATATGACCTTGATGTTCATCTGATTATTGTTCTGTTCCTGCGGTTCCTGACCCGGACAGGGTAGGTATCTTGGCGCGGAGGTCGGAAACCCTCTTGCGCAGCTGCTGGTTCTCCCCGACAAGTTCCGTTATCCCTTCATTCAGTTCCGCGAGCTGGTCGTCACCTTCGAAGGTATAAGTATATTTCTTGTTCGAGGACCTGTAATTGTTCAGGCCGGCCAACATCTTGTATAAAGGATTGACGTAGTATGAAAGGAGGTAGAACAGCAGCATCAGGATAAGCATGAGCCCTACGAGGACCGCTACAGCTCCTGGGATAACGCTGCGGTAGAACCCTCTCTGGAAAGTCTCCGAGTTCTTCTTGAGGTCATCATAGATGGCCTCGTCAAGGTTATCGATGTATCTGTACAGCCTGTGGTACTGAGGCTGGAGCCTTTCGAAATACCAGGACCTCGTGTCGATGAAATCGGACTGCAGCACGTCGCTGAGTTCCATGGATGTAAGCATATAGGCGGAGTACGCGTATATCACGGAATCGGTCAGGGGCAACATCGTGTTCCCCATGAGGGACATCCTGAGCGAGTCACAATGATTCATGAACTCCTTCTGGTGGAAGTCCGGCAGCGTGCTTATCGATTCGTCCCCGATTACCGAAAGGAGATCCAGATTGTACTGGCTGCTCACTTCGGCGAGCTTCTGTGCCACATTGATGTTCCTGACATTGTCAGCCATCAGGCCGGACACGTAATCGCTCATCCTGGAATACTCAAGGATCGATATTATGCTGGACACCAGGAGGGTGATCGCAATGGCCAGGAGGCTGAAGGTCAGTTTGGCCCTCATCGACAACGCCTTATCCTTGATCTTGTTAGAAACTTTCCTGATCATCAGATTATTATATATCCAATTTACAAATATAGGAAAAACATCCGTTATCTGTAAACACTCAGCATAGTCCCGTAGTCAGACAGGCATTGCTGCTCCGGGAATGCGCTGAAATAAGCGGAATCCATATAGACTGCGAATGAAGTGACGTTCCGTATCCCGTAGCCTGCATAGGTAGCCAGGTCGGAAGCGAAAACTTCGGGATGCCAGGGCAGGTTCACGGCCGGTTTCTTCCAATCACTGGCAAGGGAGACATCCAGCCAATACTCCAGAACCATGGCAGTTTCAGCGGGGAAAACCTTGAGATTATCCTCCAGGTGCCTTAGGACCTCCCGATGGGACATCCTGCCCTTTCGTCCCGGAGCCTCCAAATCAGCCAGGGGACGGTCCCACTGCCGTTCAATGGGTGCGAACTCCAGGAATATCCCTTCCGCAGGCTTGACCTTCGTCGGCGGCTCGATAGTCGACTGGTAAGCCAGATGCGCCAGCATAGCTTTTGGATCCACCTTCCTGATGGCTTCCAGCATGCGGTTCTCGATGATCAGGGCCTGGTCGCTCGCAGAGAGGTCTTTGCACTCCGGGCATTCGCACACCGGAGAATTGTCGTCAAGCCAGAAATAATAACGGTGATTGGTTGCAGGAAGGGCAGCGGCGAATTCAGCCGCCTTGGCCGCTATGATGTCCAATGCCTTATCCGAATGGGGGCAGCAGTTGAAATCGGCGACGCGACGGCCGCTGCCGTCCATCCTGAACATGGTCGAATCCTCACGGAACAGTTCCCTGGGCAGCAGTTCAGCCATGGCATGGAGCTGATGCTCGACATCTATCCCCAGTTCACCACACTTGTCCATAAATGCCTTTCCGGCATCCGAACCGATGAATTCCATCACCTCCGCCGGCTTCATATGGGTTCCGATGGTATTGATCCCATTCGCCAATGCAACCGACGGCCAGTCCATGGTACCCAGATCCTGCACGGATAGCACTATACCTTTCTCCCGGAAGAAGCCCTCCCTGCATATCCTGGCATCGAAGAAAACACTCGGCTGGTGGAAATCGGCCTTCCTGTCATCGGTCTCTTTCAGAGAATACCAGTTGACCGAGCCGTCAGGGCGGAAATCAGCCCTGAATACACCCATCCGGAAGCCCCCGTCCATATCCACGTCATATCCCATCAGTTCTTCCCTGCTTACACATCCTGCAACGGAATAGCCTCCCGGAACAATCCTGCAGTCAAAATGCAGGGTCTTGAAATTCCAGGGATAGTTGAACTCGCGGTAATATGTACATTCGTAGTCCAGGACCCTGCCGGCCGGATCCATCTCCGCGCCGACATAGGTGGACAGTTCCCCTGCAGGGGCGAAAAACACTTCGACCCTGTCCTCCGGAGCGACATCCATCTCATCCCCGAAATCCTCCTTCAGTGCAAGCGTCCCGTCGAGGACATCGAAACGGAAGCAGAACAGGCTGTCAGTGGCGAAGCACTGGAATACCGTACTGTCTTCCAGACCGTCCCACGGAGCGTGGAACACCGAAACCGGGGAAATCACATCCCAGACGGGAAGGTCCAGGAAACCGGTCCCTGAAGGTTCCGCCTGGGAATAGGGAATCAAAAAAACATCCGTCCTGTCCTCGCGGTGGCTGCAAGCCACCAAGACGGACAGGAGCAGGATTGAAATGAAACGGAATCTTTTAGGATCACTCATCTTGCGGTGTTTCTTCTTCATTAGAAAGTTCCTGTGGCACAATCGATCCGGGGCCGACGGTACGTCCGGTAGTCCGGATCTTTCCCTGGGATTTCTTGGGAGACAGGCCGAGTTTCTCCAGTTTCTGGATCTTCCTGATCACGCTCTGGTTGGATTCGGAGAGTTTCCTTGTGGCATCTCCATATGCCGCCTTAGCCTTTTCAAGGGACTCCCCTATCTTGACATAGCTGGACATCCATGCGTTGAGCTGGCCCATAAGCTCCTCAGCAGTCTTGTAGACTTCGGCGATGTTCTTTTCCTGATTGGCCTGCTTCCAGGCCATCTGGATCATATTCAGCACGATGATCAAGGTCATCTGGCTTACTATAAGCACGTTGTTATCCTTGGCGACCTGCCAGAGCATAGGGTCTTCCTCCAGCATAAGGCGGAAAGCTCCCTCGACCGGAATGAACATCAGGTTGTAATTCACCTTCCTGCGTCCTTCGGGAATATAGGATGCGTAATCCTTGGCCTTCAGTTCGTCCACATGCTTCCGGACGCTCTCGACGTGGGCCTTGGCGTAACGTCGCCTGGCCTCGACGGTCTCGCTGACCATATATTCCTTGTAGGCATTGAGGCTGACCTTGGAATCTATTATGACAGTGGTCTCATCCGGATAGTAGACCATGACGTCCGGTATGAGGGTCCTTCCTTCGTCGCTCTTTATCTCATGTCCGCTGCTGTCCGTGATGACTCCCTGAGTGAAGAAATGGACTCCCTCCACCAGCCCGGCATTCTTCAGTACATCAGTGAGCAGCATCTCGCCGAAATCTCCCTGGACCTTGGAATAACCGGTCAGGGCGTTGGCCAGGTTGCGGGCTTCGTCACCCACAGCCCTTGAATGCTTCAGGACGTTCTCGATATTCTCCTTCATGGCGGCACTCTGGGCCGCGCTTTCCTTCTGGGATTCACGGACGCTCCTGTCGAACTTGTCGAATTTCTCCTTAATGGGTTTGAGCAGCTCGGATATAGAATCCGCACTCTGGCTCTTGAAAGAAGCGCTGGTCTCGGCAGACAGCGCCTTGAATGCATCCTTCATTCCAGCCAGCTCCTTCTCGTGCTGTTCCTTCTGCAGCTTCAGGGCATTCTCCTGCTCCGCCTTCAAGCGTTCTTCATATTCGGTCCTGGCGGAAAGCAGGCTCTCAACGGCCGCCTTTTCACTTGAGAGTGTCATCAGGCGCTCTTGAAGGCCGTCCTTCGCGTCCTCATATTCCCGAACCAGGCGATGGCGCTCCCTGGCACCGTGGGAGATTACCGCAATCAGTGCAATCACGGCAGCAAGGACTACTACTGCGGCGATTATCAGTATTATCGTGGTCTCTTTCATCCGGCAAAGGGTTAGAGGATATTCATGGACTGTTCCCTGATTTTCTCAAGTTCGTCCTTCATCCTGACGACCAGTTTCTGGATGCCTGCATGATTGGCCTTGGAGCCGGTGGTGTTGATCTCACGCCCCATCTCCTGGATGATGAAGCCGAGTTTCTTACCGGGATAAGGTTCCCCGTCGATCGTATCCAGGAAATACCTGCAGTGCTGGCGCAGACGGACCTTCTCCTCGTTGATGTCGAGCTTCTCCAGATAGAATACCATCTCCTGTTCGAATCTCGAAGGGTCGACCTTCTGCTGGAGTTCGGCAAGGTTCCTTTGAAGCCGTTCACGGACGGCGGAGATCCTCTCTTCCTCCAGTTTCTCTACCTCGTCCTCAAGCTCCATGATGGTACGGACCCTGGACGTAACATCGGAGTACAGGACCGCACCTTCCCTGTCCCTGTAATCATTGACTGCTGCAAGGGCCTGGTCCACAGCCTTTTCCACCAACGGCCAGTTCTCTTCCGTGACCACATCCTGGCGGGAACTGTCCATTACGTCCTGGAAGCGCATTATTCCGGCCAGCAGTTCGTTGTCCATCCTGGCCTGGTCCCCGAAATTCGCAGCCCTGTAACTTGTGAGATTGTTCCGGATCTCCTTCATCTGGGTGAAATACTCCTTGACCATATCCGGGTTTATCTTCCTGGCCGCTCCGGCCCCAGGCTCCCAGATCATATAGAAATCGATGGTACCTCTCTGAAGGGATTCGGCGATCTTCTGGCGGACCAGCAGCTCCTTCTCCTTCGGGAGGAGCTGGGTCTTTATGTTGGCATCGGAATTCTTACCGTTCAGGGTCTTTATCTCTATGGTGAGTTTCCCCGTTTCCAGGGCGGCCTCGGCCTTGCCGTAACCGGTCATTGACTTGATCATATCCTGTGATTGCTCTATCTCTACAAATATAATCAAAAGTAGGCACAGGAATGATGGCTATACCTCACATTTTTTGTAAATTTGCAAGTTAATAAAGGACATCGAAATGGAAGAGACCAAGAAACTGAATTTCCTTGAAGAGATAATCGAAGACGACCTGAAATCAGGCAAGGTGGACAGCGTGATGACGAGGTTCCCTCCGGAACCCAACGGCTACCTGCACCTCGGACATGCCAAGAGCCTGTGCATCAATTTCGGCCTTGCTGAGAAGTACGGTGGCAAGACGAATCTGCGCTACGACGACACCAATCCCACCAAGGAAGATACCGAATATGTGGATGCCATCAAGGAAGACATCCGCTGGATGGGCTTCAAGTGGGACAAGGAACTATACGCATCCGACTATTTCGACCAGCTCTACGAGTGGGCGGAACAGATGATCAGGGAAGGTCTCGCATACGTGGACGACCAGACCCAGGAAGAGATCAGCAAGGGGCGCGGAACAGTCGATACCCCCGGCAAGGAGAGTCCTTACCGCAACCGCAGCGTCGAAGAGAATCTCCGCCTGTTCAGGGAGATGAAGGAAGGGAAATATGCCGACGGAGAGAAGGTGCTCCGCGCAAAGATCGACATGGCTTCTCCGAACATGATGTTCAGGGATCCCCTGCTGTACCGCATCAAACATGCATCGCATCACCGTACCGGTGACAAATGGTGCATCTATCCGATGTACGACTTCACCCATGGCCAGTGCGATTCCATAGAGCATATAACCCATTCCATCTGCACCCTGGAATTCGATGTCCACAGGCCCCTGTACGACTGGTTCATCCAGGTCCTGAGGATCTATCCCAGCCATCAGTACGAATTCGCGAGGCTCAACCTGACATACACCCTCATGAGCAAGCGCAAGCTCCTGGAACTCGTCCAGAAAGGCCTCGTCGCCGGATGGGACGACCCCAGGATGCCTACCCTCTGCGGTGTAAGGCGCCGTGGCTACACACCTGAAGCCCTCAAGATGTTCTGCGACAAGATCGGTGTTTCGAAACGCGACCAGATGATGGACATCCAGCTGCTTGAATGGTGCGTACGCCAGGACCTCAACGCCAGGTCTAACAGGTACATGGTGGTCCAGAAGCCTCTCAAGGTCACAATCACCAACTGGGAACCCGGCAAGGTCGAATGGTTCGACTGCCCCCTGAATCCCGCGGATCCCGAAGGTCCTTCCAGGAAGGTCCCCTTCACCGGAGAACTGTTCATCGAGCAGGACGACTTCATGGAAGACGCTCCCAAGAAGTTCTTCCGCCTGAAGCCGGAAGGCGAAGTCCGTCTCAAGTACACCTATATCATCAAGTGCGAGGAAGTCGTCAAGGATGCCGACGGAAACGTTGTGGAACTGAAATGCACCTACGACCCTGCCACCAGGCCGGGCGGCGAGGTATGGCGCTCCGTGAAGGGCACCATCCACTGGGTTCCTACCGCATTCGCAAAGGAAATCGAGATCCGCAACTACGACCGTCTCTTCACGAAGGAGGACATGAACTCCATCCCTGAGGACAAGGACTACAAGGACTACCTGAATCCGGACTCGCTGACTGTCGTGACCGGATATGCGGAGCCCGCACTCCTTGAAGACAAGTCCGGGATAGCCGTACAGTTCGAGCGTACCGGATATTACTTCAAGGATCCCGACAGCACCCCTGAAAAGCCCGTCTTCAACAAGACTACGGCGCTCAAGGATTCCTACAAGCCGGAATAACAAGAAGATGAACCTGCCGCTCTTCATAGCCAGGCGGTATCTGTTCGCAAAGAAATCGCACAATGTGATCAATACGATTTCTGCGATCAGCGCCATCGGCATGGCCATAGGTACGGCAGCCCTGATCATAATCCTTTCGGTGTACAACGGATTCGACGACCTCGTCAAATCGACCCTCAGCAATGTCGAACCCGATATCCTGGTCACGCCCGCCAAGGGCAAGGTATTCATACCCGAAGGAGAGGCTTTCGAGAGGCTGGAAAGCAACCCGGAAATAAAGGATTATTACTACATCCTCGAAGAGAATGTATTCGTCGACTACGATGACCACCAGGGAGTCGCCAGAGCCAAGGGAGTCGACGAGGACTATGAGAAGGATTCTCCCCTGTCCGCACATATGACCAACGGAGAGTTCGTGCTCCACAACGGACAGGTTCCGCGGATGGTGGCAGGTGCCGGACTGGCATACAAGATGGGGATGAATCCTGCCTTCCTTTCCTCCGCAGTCATCTATTTCCCCGCAAGGGACAGGAATTTCTCCCTGGCCAACCCGGCAGCTTCGATCGAATCGATAAGCCTGCGTCTTTCAGGGATTTTTTCGGTCAACCAGCAGATAGACGAGGAACTTATGATCCTGCCCATCGACCAGATGAGGCAGCTTCTCGGCTACGAAGACGAGGTTTCCGGAATAGAGATACGTTTGGCTGAAGGGACCTCTCCCAAGGCTCTGCGCAGGACCATCAAGGCTATCCAGAAAGACCTGGGGCCCGACTTCAAGGTATTGGACAGGTTCCGTCAGAACACTTCGCTGTACAAGATGATGCGTTATGAGAAGGCGGCCATCTTCCTCATCCTCATTTTCATAATAATCATCATCGCTTTCAATATCTTCGGCAGCCTCACCATGCTCATCATCGAGAAGGAGGACGATATCGAAACATTCCGGAGCCTGGGAGCAACAGGAAAGATGCTCCGGAGGACCTTCACCCTGGAAGGCTGGCTCATTTCGCTTCTGGGACTCGTGGCTGGTCTGACGATCGGCATCCTTTTCGCCCTCCTGCAGCAAAGGTTCGGTTTCATAAAGATGCCCGGGAACTTCCTGGTCAGCGCCTATCCCGTAATCCTCCAGTGGAACGACATCCTCTTCACGATACTCGGAGTCGCCCTTATCGGATACCTTATCGCTTTGCTGCCGGTCAGGAAGAATATCCCTATCGACGGGAGAAAGTAACCTCGTCCTTAACTCCGTTGTTGGCCACCACCCTGAAGGTGTCGGAATCCTTCTTGAGGGTTATCCCGGGGAATGTCCAGATGACACCGGTATCCTCCCCTGAATTGTATTTCTTGGCAATCTGACGGCCGTTCTGGTAGAGAGTGAGGGTCTTTGCGTTACTGTATACCTTGATGGTGAACTCCTTACCTGCCGGGATGGACCTGAGGCGGCGGGACGTGACATAGACGGTGGTCTCGTTCTTGTTCCACAGGGACTTGTACAGGTAGAACGCATCTTTCCTGGTCTGGCGGTCACGGGTCACCAACCCCTTGTCATTCATGTACTTCCTGGCATTGTTCGCGGTGAAGCGCTCCCCATCGTAGGAATCCATGTACCCTTCCTCGCGGTTTGCCACGGGGAAATCGAACAACACCCACACGGAAGTGAAGCACAGCCACGGCATCCTGAGTATCTGGCGGACGTATGCCTCGTGGAACATATTGCCATACTCCTCATAGTGCCTGCTGTCATCTCCCATATCCCTTACCGCTTTCGCAGGATCCCAGACATGGCAGTAGGGATTGACTCCGACGCCATATTCCGCTACGTTGACAGGGCCTTTTTCCCTGAGGGAACGGACTTTGAGCATCTCTTCCTGGAAACTGTCGAAACGGTTGGGAGTATAGTACCAGCCGTAATATGTGTTCTGCGAGCAGAAATCCCCCGCGAGACCCGGATACCCGTTACGCGCCAGCCTCGAGTCATCCGTAAACCCCACGAAACGGTAAGGATCCAGTTTCTTGGCATATTCATACAGTTTCCCGGTTTCATATACAACCCTAGCCGGATCCAGGGCACCCTGGAGGTTATCGTTATTGCCCCAGGTGTCCAGTTCGTTCCACATCCCCCAGAAGATGATGCTGGGATGGTTGTAGAGGTTGGTGACCATCTCCTGCATCTGGTGCCGGATATTGTTGAAATAGGCCTGCTTGGCATTCACACCGCAGACGTTCACCCACGGCACCTCGGTCTGAACTATGATTCCCAGGGAATCGCAGAGGCGGAAAGCCTGGTCGTTGTGGGGATAATGCGCAAGCCGGAGGAAGTTGGCTCCAAGTTCCTTGACGATCCCGTAGTCCCTCCTGTAATCATACTCGGAAAGGGCGGAAGCCTTACCGTCCATATCCTGGTGCATGCAGACACCCCTGAGAGGATATGGTTCCCCGTTGAGGAGGAATCCCCTCTCGGGGTCGATAGCGTAAGAACGGAAACCATACTTCGTTTCGGCTATGTCCATCATCCTCTTGCCACGGAATAGTTCCACCCTCACGGTATAAAGATAAGGGTCCTTGGTACCGTTCCAGAAGCGGATGCCCTTGGCGAGTATCTCATGCTCGAAATCGAACTCGGAGAAGGCCTTGACGCGTATCTCACGGTCAGCCTGGTAACCCAGGGAACCGTCGGCTTCGACGAGCTGCACCCTGACCTTGATGTCGGCAGCCTTGGAACCGGAATTCACAATCCTTGTCCTGATGCTGGCCGCCACCTTCGCCTTAGTGACGGTGGAAGCATCGCAGTGAACCCTGTACATGCCGTATTCCTCTGGAGACATGTACACATCATCCATCTCGAGAAGCCATACGGGATTGTGAAGCCCACCGTTCTTGTTGAAATCGGAAGTTACTGGAATCATGTTCAGGTCCTCCCGGTTGTCGCATACGACCTCGAGGGTGTTGACACCCTTCTTCAAGGCTTCGGTGACGTTCACGACGAAAGGAGTATAACCTCCCTTGTGGGAGGCGACCTGCTCTCCGTTGACCTTCACGGTCGCGGCCTGGGCTGCACCTTCAAAAAGGATGAAGTGGTCGTGCTTGACATCCCCGGACCTGAAACTGCACCTGTAGATCGCCTCACCGCGGTAATACTTGCGGGAATGACCGTCCTCGGCATTGTACGAATGAGGTACGGTCACACTCTGCCAAGAGGAACCGTCCTTGCTGAATTCCCAAACCCGCAAAGGCTCCTGATGGAATCCGCGGATCTGTGCCACGGCCGGAGCGGTCATGATAACGAAGGCCGCTGCAAGGGCCTGGACATGCTTCATAGTATCCATTATTTCTTCAAAACCTTCATGTTACCCATCTCCAGTCCCCAGCATCCGGCCTGGACGATGGGCACCAGCTTACCGTCAAGGTCCCTTTCATATCCGGGCCTGTCGATGAACGTGTGGGAATGACCTCCCACCACGATGTCGATTCCGTGGCTGCCGCGGACGAGGGCGAAATCATTATATGGACCGTCATCGTAACCGATATGGGTCAAGGCGATGACCAGGTCGCACTTCTTATCTTCCCTGAGATAGGAGGCCCACTTGTTGACGACCTCCGAATTGTCGAAAGCCGGAATCTTGCTGGAGACTTCGTGGGAGACCAGGGTGGTGATATCCGGCATCAGGCCTATGATCCCTATCCTCATTCCCGCCTTGCGGACGATGGCATAAGGCCTGACATATGCCCCGAGCGGGAGCTGTGAGAAATCATAGTTGGCACAGACGACGGGACACTTCACCTTGGACATGCGCCTTGCAAGTTCATCCACCCCATTGTCGAACTCATGGTTCCCGAGGGTGATGCAGTCATACTTCAGGGCATTGATAAGGTCCACTTCGATATCCCCGCCCAGGACGGAGAAGTAGGACGTTCCCTGGCTGAAGTCACCGGCGTGGAGGAAGAGGACATTCCTCTTCCCATCCGCCTTGACGATGCTGTCACGGCAGGCAGCCCTCTCGATGGCCCCGCCCAATCCGGTCTCATCGCCGGTCCTTTCCGGCTCCAGATGGCTGTGGGTATCGTTGAAATGCAAGATCGTAAGCCGCTTCTGCGCCTGTACATCCACTGCGCACAACGAAGCCAGAAGGCAGATGGCAGATATTAAAGATAACCTTCTCATTGTCCTTTGTCCTTCTCTATTGTGATCCAATGCTTATTCTCGAATTCGACCGGTTTTCCGGCGGCTGTCAGGTCCTTGACATATTTGATCATAGTGTCATAAATCCAACCTTTGCAATGGATGACCTCGACCGCGTTCTTCCCGATGGAGAAACCGTCCCCGCCGTCCAGGAGGAAATTGATCGTTGCAATGCCGTATACCCTCTCATCATCAAGTGGTTTCCCGTCTATGGTGGCGGAAACTATCTTGCCGTTCCTTGCCACGACCTTCATTCCGCCAATTATCAGGAACTTGGTAGCTGCCATCTGGTCCAGGAGAGCCTTGACGTCACACCCCTTCATGGCCACGTAGCAGAGATTGTTCTTGAACGGGAACATTGACATGATGTCATCGTAGAAGATCTCCCCCTTGGGCATCTCGGTCCTCACCCCTCCACGGTTTGTCAGGCCGATGTCGATCTTCTTCCCGGTACTGTCGGCGGTTGCCCTCATGAGTTCGTCGACGAACCAGTCGTAGAGAGAGCACTCGGGGGACTTCCGGATCATCTCCTCGGTAGACGGTTCCGCCCCTGAATATACGGCCGTTGGGTGCAAGGTACTTCCTGCCCGAAACCGAACCCATCGATTCCTCCACATTGGAGGCATTGGACGCCACTACCCCCGTACGGTGACCGTCAATCACGTCCTTCCCCCAGGAGACCTCCACTCCCTGCGCCAGCAGGAGGGCAGGGACACAGAGCAGGGCCGCGGTCAAGAAGGTATATTTCATTCGCATATGACTATTTCTGTTTGAGCCATCTCCAGAGGTCCTTGAACGTAGACTTCTTTCCGAACATTAGGATACCGACCTTGTAGATCTTGGCGGAGAGCCATGCACAAGCCAGGAAGGTGAAGAAAAGCAGGACTATCGACAGGACCAGCTGCCACATCGGAACACCGTAAGGAATCCTGGCCAGCATCACGATCGGCGAAGTGAAAGGAATCATCGACGCCCATACCACAACTCCGCTGTCAGGGTTCTGGAATGCCATCAGGATGATCATGTAAGCTATCATGAGCGGAATCGTGATAGGCATCTGAAGCTGCTGGGTGTCTTCCACGCTTTCCACGGCCGATCCGATGGCCGCATACAGCGAGGCATAAAGCAGGTAACCGAGCACGAAGAAGATGAGGAATGATACGATGAGCTTCACCCACGGTATGTTCGAGAGCGTAGCCATCACTGTCTGGAGTTCCCCGGGAGCAGCCGCATCAAGGGATGCGGTGTCTGCGGGCATGGTCATGTTACCCAGGTCAGCGGGAATCCCGACAGTCGTCTGGGCGATCATCTCGGGATTGCCTGAGAAGCTCTTCAGCATATCCTTGCCGATGAACATGCTGGCGACTGAAGTCAGCACCACGGTAAGGACTATCCAGAGCAGGAACTGTGTAAGCGCCACAAGTGCGACTCCTATGATCTTTCCAAACATAAGGTCGACGGCCTTGACCGAAGATATGAGCACCTCAACCACCCTGCTGGACTTCTCCTCGATGACGCTGGACATCACCTGTCCTCCGAACATCATGATGAACATCCAGATTATGATACCCAGGAGCATGGATACGATCATGTAGATCCCCGATTCGGAGACACTCTCGTTTCCGGACTCGTCGAGTGTATATTCAGTGACCTTTACATTGGACCTTACGTCTTCCATTATCTGGGAGAGGTTCTCGATTCCGTACTGCTGGACCCTGTACTCCTCGACCGCGTCATCGACGGCGTCGGACAAGCGTCCGGTGAACTCGACTCCAAGGGGATCCTTCGAATATGCCTGGACCGATACGGTTTTCTTCACCGTATCGAGCGGGGATATGACCACGAGCACATCCTTCCCGAAATCCTTCAGATGCAACTTGATGGAATCGGGTACCTCGGTGGAGAAATCAGAATAGGTCACCCTGTCGTCACTCTTCAGGTGGGACATCACCAGACCTGACTGGTCGACGACAGCCACGTCCTGCTTCCTCTGCTTGGTATTGCCCATGATGTAGAACACCGCAACCATCATCGCGGCGAACAGGATGGGGACGACGAAGGTCGTCACCAGGAATGACTTTTTCTTGACGCGGGTAAGGTATTCGCGTCCGATAACTGTCTTGATTATTCTGAAATCCATGGTACTATTCCTCCTCCGTTACAAGTTTGATGAAAATGTCGTTCATCCTGGGAATCAGTTCCTTGAAGGAATTCACCGTGACCCCGGTCGTAAGAAGGGATGACAGGACTTCGTTGGAAGAGACTCCGGGGACAAGGCTGAGGACAGCAGTATGGCGGCCGACATTGTCCTCGTCCGAGATGATGGAATAGAGTCCGTCGACCTCACCGATCCTCTCACCGCCGGTATAGATCAGTTCTATGTTGTTGTTGCCGTGCTCGCGCCTGATATCGTCGACTCCTCCGGTAATGACCAGCCTGGACTTGTTGATCAGGGCGATGTCGTCACAAAGCTCCTCGACCGACTCCATGTTGTGCGTGGAGAGGATTATGGTAGCTCCTTCATCCTTGAGTCTCAGGATTTCCTTGCGGATGAGTTCGGCATTGACCGGGTCGAATCCGGAAAAAGGCTCGTCAAGGATCATCAGGGAAGGTTTGTGGACGACGGTGGTGATGAACTGGACCTTCTGGGCCATACCCTTCGACAGTTCCTCGACCTTCTTCTTCCACCAGTCCTGGATGCCGAAGCGGACGAACCACTGCTTGAGTTCCCTGCGGGCCTCATTGGCGCTCAGTCCTTTGAGCTGGGCGAGATACATCGCCTGGTCGCCTACTTCCATCTTGCGGTACAGGCCACGCTCCTCAGGGAGGTATCCGATCTTCTCGACATCGCCCTGGGTGATGGGATGGCCATTGAAGAACACTTCCCCACCGTTGGGGATGGTTATCCTGTTTATTATCCTGATGAGGGTCGTCTTGCCGGCTCCGTTCGGTCCGAGCAGTCCGAAGATCTGGCCCTGGGCAATGTCTATGGAAACATTGTCCAACGCGACCTTCTCACCGAACCGCTTGCTGACATTTCTGCATTCAATTAGTCCCATTATTCTTATATTTTTGCCAAATATAATAATTATTTATCGTAATACAATAATTTCTTATAAAAACTTTATAAATTCAAGAGCTTGACGACCAATTCTACCAGAAGGTCCCCAGGGGTGGCCTCTCCTACATCCCCTCCCTTTCCTTTGTAATCATAGTCACAGAGCAGGGAAACTGCGGCCATGGCCTTCGGGACGGGATAATTCGCCACCGCGGCATCATATTCCTTCCAGAAATAAGGGTTGACCCCCTGAAGCGCGGCCGCAACGTCCGCCCTGTCTGGATAGCGCGATTTCTCTTTAAGGGCACCGTATTTCAGGACCCTTACAAAGTATGTATAGAGGGTACTCACGGCCATCGGCATCGCGAACCTCGCGGATTCACCTATCCTTGCCGCCACTCGCAACGCTTTCGGAGCGTTCCTGAATGAAAGCTCCTTTGTGAGCTCGAATATGCTGAATTCACGGCTGATACCTACATTCTTCTCAATGTCGGAAGCCGAGACCCGGTTCACTCCCTCCGGCAGGTTTTTCAGCAGCTTGTCCGTCTCTACCACTATCCTGCCCATGTCGGTTCCGGAATATTCCGCCAGCAAAGCCGCGGCATCCGGAGCGATGTCAAGCCCCTGGGACGAGAAGTACTGGCTGATCCAGGATGCCATCTCGTAATCTCTCAAGGCGTTGGATTCGACGACGACTCCGTTTTTCTGGCACTGCTTGTAAAGTGATTTCCGCTTGTCCGCCGAAGCCCCTCTCATCAGCAGGACAAGGACGGTGGAGTCCAGAGGGGACTCGCAATATACCGCCAGTTGCTCCAGGTCTTTCATGGCCTGGGCATCCTTCACGACCACCAATTGTCTCTCGGCCATCATCGGGAATCTCCTGGCCGCAGTAATGACCGTTTCCGCATCGACATCGGCGCCATAGCAGATGGTCTCGTTGAAATCCCTGGAGAATTCGTCCAGGGAATGTTCGATAACCGCATTGCAGACCAGGTCCGGATAATAAGGTTCGTCACCCATCAGCAGGTACACAGGATAGAATTCTCCTGCGCGGGCCTTTCCGATAAGCTCACTGCACTGTGAAGCGACGTTTACTGAACCTTTTGCCATAGAAGACAAATATAATCATAAAAATAAAAAAAGACAGGCCGTCGTTACCGGCGGCCTGTCCTGGACTATTGATTATGCGTCAAATTTCTTTTCCTTGGTCCTTACGATCTTCTCCTTCATAAGATCGACGACCTCGCTGACGGCATCCTCGAAAGTCGAGGCGCTCCTTTCGATCAGCAGATCCTGTCCATAAACCCTGGTCTGGATCTTGACTTCCTTGTTGTCAGGCTCATTCAGCAAAGACAGAGTTACCTCGACGTCATCGAGGTGATCGCTGAACCTGGAAAGTTTCGAAACTTTCTTTTCAACATAGTCGAGCAGTTTCTGGTCTGCATCAAACTTCAGGGATTTTACTCTAATCTCCATTTTTACCTCCGCTTTTTGCCCGTGGATGGGCGTTAACATAAACTTTTTTCAGTTTCTCGATGGAATTGTGCGTATAGACCTGCGTCGCAGCAAGCGAGGAATGGCCAAGGAGTTCCTTGATCGAATTGAGGTCACTGCCTTCGTTCAGAAGTTCTGTCGCCAGTGAATGCCTCAAAACATGGGGAGACTTCCTCCCTGTGATGCTCCCGACCTGCCCAAGCTCGCTTTTTATCGTCCTGTCGATGAAAACCGGATAGAGTCTGCTACCCTTGACAGTCACCAACAGAGGCTCAGAAGCGGTCCGCCTGCGGCCTTCCATCGTTTCAACTGTTTGTAAATATAACGAAATTTCCTTACAAAGAGAAGGGACGAGTGGAATTTCTCTGGCCTTGTCACCTTTTCCTATGACTTTCATCGTCCTTCTGGAGAAATCTACGCTTCCGACATTCAGGCCGATGAGTTCGGAACGTCGTATGCCCGTCGAATACAGGATCGACACGATCATCCTGCCAAGCCTTCGGGAATACATATCCTTAGAGACCTTGTCATTGCCGGATATCAACTCCAGATTCTCTTCCGAGGCGTAACAATCCGTACTGTCGAAATAATCCTTCATGGAATCCTCCCTGTAGAAGACCGGAAGTCGCTTCTCCGTCTTCGGCCTGGATACCATCCTGGCCGGATTGGAACCGAGCCTTCCGTCTTTCATCAGATAACGGCAGAAACCGGATAGTACGCTGAGATGGAGGTTGACCGTACGGGGATCCATCCCGCAGGCATCCATCAGATGGACCTCATAGGATCGGATAACGGATGGTGTAAGGGCCTCGAGCATCTCCCTGTCGCCGGAAGCCTCGGTGAATGAGAAAAAACGTCCCAATATTTCGGTATACAGATCGCAGGTGCGCCTGGAATACCGGCGGACCTTCGAAATGTAATCTATATACTCATTAAGGATCATCTTCGATCCGATCAGGCTTCCTTGAGCCCCATTTCCGAAGCTTTCTTCCTCATCAAGGCATCCGCTTCCTCGAAATTGTTTCCGATCTCCCCGTCCAGGATCGCATTCTTCACATATTCCTTCAGGACGCCTATCTCCTTGCACGGAGGGATTCCGTAGACCTGCATGACATATTCTCCGGTGATGGGATTCTTCCAGTTGCGGATGGCATCCTTCTCCTCGACTTCGACCAGTTTCTTCTTTACCAGTTCGAAATTCTCCCTGATCCTTGCGACCTTGACAGGGTTCTTGGAAGTGATATCGGCATTGCAAAGGAGCATCAGGTCCTCAATCTCATTTCCGGCATCGAAGAGGAGGCGCCGCACTGCAGAATCGGTAACCTCATCATCTACAAGGGCTACAGGACGGTGATGGAGCGTGACCAGCTTCTGGACATACTTCATCTTTTCATTGAGCGGCATCTTCAGCCTCGTGAAGATTTTCGGGACCATCTTCCCGCCGACCACTTCGTGACCGTGGAAGGTCCAGCCGACAGCCGGATCGAAACGCTTGCTTACCGGCTTGCCGATGTCATGCAGCAAGGCGGCCCAACGGAGCCAGACATACGGCTCAGTCCTGACGGTTTCCACGAAACCATCGCCGTCTTCCTTCGGAGAATAATCTTTCAGGCGGCCCTCGGCAATGGCAGCGGCCTCGGAAGCCGCAACATTGTCCACAACCTGCAGGGTATGGGAGAATATCTCCTTGTGCCCCTTTCCGTCCACGGTCTCTATTCCCTTGAGTTTCAGCAGCTCAGGGAGTATGTATTCCAGAAGTCCCGTCTCGTCCATAAGGTGGAAGCCCATGGACGGGCGGGGGCAGATCAGGATCTTGTTGAGCTCCTCGACTATCCTTTCCTGGGATAGGATGGCCATGCGGTCCTTCATAGCCTTCATCGCCCTGACCGACTCGGGAACTATGGTGAAAGCATGCTCCGGAGTACTGAGCTTGACCGCGAATCGGATAGCCCTCAGCATCCGCAGCGGATCGTCGCTGTAGGTCTGTTCAGGCTCCAGCGGAGTCCTGATGATTCCAGCTGCAAGGTCACGGATCCCGCCGAACGGATCGACCAATGCTCCATAGTCTTCCTCCTGGAGGCTGAAAGCCATTGCGTTGATAGTGAAATCACGCCGCATCTGGTCTTCCTCAAGGGTGCCGTCCTCAACGATCGGCTTCCTGGAATCATGCCGGTATGATTCCTTCCTGGCTCCCACGAACTCGATCTCGGCGCCATGCCATTTAAGCATGGCCGTTCCGAAAGTCTTGAATACCGACACGTTGCAATGACGGTGCTCCTTCTCCTCAATCCTGGAGGATACGGCGTGGGCAAGCTCTATGCCACTTCCCTCCACGACTATGTCTATGTCGTCGTTCTGCCTCCCGAGGAAGCAATCCCTGACATAGCCTCCGATCACGAAAGCACGGACACCGAGCTCACGTGCTGCATCCGAAACTATCTTGAACACAGGGCTGTCGAGATACCCTTCTGTTATGGTGGAACTCATAAGCTATACCTGCATGGCTTCCCAGTCGGGGAAGGATTTCAACTGTTCGAAAGGGCTGGCTTCATCGCCGGTGTTCCTGAAACCGAAAGTCTTGTTCCCGTTCGTTATCACTATGAACCTGGCACCAAGGACCAGATTGTATTTCAAGGCCTGCTCGAGCACTTCCCTGCTCATCTCGACATCCTCCCTCTTGCACTCCACGACCATAAGCGGCGAAGTGTCCCTGCCGTAAACCAGGATGTCAGCCCTGAAAGGCTTTTCACCGAACCTCATGGATACCTCGCTCATCATCATATGGGCAGGGACCCTCAGGGTGTCACGCAAAACACCGATGAACCACTGGCGGACCTTCTCCTCAGGCGTCAGCGAGACCATCTTCTTTCGCAGGGGATCCCAGACCTTGTTCATCTTACCATCCTCTTATAGATATCCTTGACCACCAGACCGGCGATGGTCATGCCGAAAATTGAAGTCACGGGGACAAGGGAGCCGTTTATCTGCGCCTTCCTCGGATCGTCCTCGACGCCCTGCAGGGAAGAGTCTCCCCTGTTGGGCAGGACCTCGTCGTCATAGACGCACAGGAACTTCTTTTCCGGAAGGGTTCCGGCCCTTTTCATCTTCTTCCTTATGGCTGCTCCGAGCGGGCATCCCCTGACCTGCCAGAACTCGGCGACCTTCACCTTGGTGGGATCGACCTTGAGTGCCGCCCCCATCGAGCAGAAGAAGGTCGCGCTGCTGCGCGAAGCGGTCAATATCAAGAGTATCTTGTCCTTGAGGGAGTCCATCGAGTCGATGACATAATCATATCCGTCTAGATCGAACTCTCCGGCGGTGTCCTCGCAGTAAGCCTTCCTGACGGCTTCCACACAAGCTTCCGGATTGATGTCGAGAAGCCTTTCCCTCAACGCCTCGACCTTCACCCGACCTATCGTACTGGTAGTCGCCATAAGCTGGCGGTTCACGTTGGTAGCCCCGATGACATCGGGATCAACCAGGGTAACGGACCCCACACCGCTTCTGACGAGTCCTTCGGCGCACCAGCTGCCGACTCCCCCTATCCCGAAGATGATCACCTTCGTACGGGAGAGGGCATCCGTAACGTCACTGCCCAGAAGCAGTTCCGACCTGTTGAATATATTGCTGTCCGCCATGTCCTGCAAATTTAATTAAAATCTCAATGAAACATATTAACATTATTCATCGTATATTTGTCGCACCACATGGGGATGTTCTGGTTTTGACAGCAATGATTCCGGGTGGTAAGCACGCCGGGCTTCCGGGAGATCTGCCCGCCAAACCGTTCTCTCGACAATTTAGTTGCCAACAACAACTATGCACTCGCTGCCTAATCGACCAAGTCGCTTAGCTTAATCCCGGCCGCCAAGGCTGCGGCCCGGACGAGTATCCTGCGGACTTTAAGCCTTCTATGTTCCGGGTCCAGGGTATCATTCAAGAAGGACGCACCGGTTGACTCCTTTAAGGCCGGCCAAGATTCAAAGGATAAGCTGTGGCTGGCCCGCCTTCCGGCAGGCCACGGCCGACAACCAAAGGAAGGATAAGCGTGTAGAAAGCTGCTGGGTACGTTGTTTGGACGGCGGTTCGACTCCGCCCATCTCCACAAGAAACAGGATGCCGGTTTGGCATCCTGTTTTTGTGTAGACATACCCCCCTGCGCCCCCTAAGGGGGACTGAGGGGCGCTCCCCTCAGACTCCCTGAGTCACTTCGTTCCGAATAACGGGGGACTGAGGGAAAATTTGGATATTCGATTGAAAATAAATACTTTTGATATTATGAGAAATATCATTGCTTTTCGAGCCGGCATGGCCATTCTCCTTGCCGTTTCAATTACCGCTTATTCAGGATGCTCCCGCAGCAACAAGGAATTCAGCACAGTCGCCCCTCAGGACGTCGTGATGTACCAGGTCAACCCCCGTAATTTCGCCCCTGAGAACTCATTCCGGGCGGTCGACGCCCGTCTGGACGCGATCCGGGACCTTGGAGCCAACACCGTATGGTTCATGCCGATCTGCGAGATCGGCGTGGAAAAATCCGTGAACAGTCCCTACTGCGTAAAGGACTACACCGGGGTCAATCCCGAGTTCGGCACCCTTGATGATTTCAAGACGCTGGTCGCCCACGCCCACGAAAAAGGGATGACCGTCATCATCGACTGGGTCGCCAACCACACATCCTGGGACAACCAGTGGATCAAGGACCATCCCGACTGGTACACCCACGGTGAAGACGGCCAGATCATCCATCCGGACGGAACCGGCTGGAACGACGTGGCAGACCTGGACTTCGACAACCCTGCCCTCTGCCAGGCAATGATCGATGCGATGAAATTCTGGGTCGAACAGGTCGGTGTCGACGGCTTCCGCTGCGATGCCGCCGACTACGTCCCCTTCGAATTCTGGAAAGACTGCGTGGCCCAGCTCCGTGCCACCGGCCACGACCTGCTGATGCTGGCCGAAGGCGGTCGCAAGGACCACTTCGACGCCGGTTTCGACATGAATTACGCCTGGGGCTGGCTTTCCGCCCTGAGGAGGGTTTTCAATGGTGAAACCGTAACCATACAGCCTCCGGCAGGCGGTGTGAGGGCAGGAGACAGGCCTCGGAACCGTGTCCGCACCGTCAATCATCCGGTTCCTGTCAGCACCCTGTTCTCTGCTGATTCCAGTGAATACGCCGGACTACCTGCCGGAAAGGTAAAGCTGCGTTTCACCACAAACCACGACGAATATGCAAAGCAATCGCCTGTCCGTGAGTTTTTCGGCAACGACGGGTCCATGGCGGCTTTCGTTGCCACGGCTTTCATACACGGAGGCATACTCATGTACGGCTGCCAGGAAGTCGGTTATCCCGGAAGGATCAATTTCTTCAATTACGCTGAAATCGACTGGGATGCAAATCCGGAGATGGTCAAGACCTACAAGGATCTGATCGCCATATACAACGGCCAACCGGCGCTGCGCTACGGAACCATGGTCCCTTATCCCCACAATGATGTCCTGACCTTCGAACGCTCCTTCGAAGGAGAGACCATCCTGGTCATGGTCAACCTCCGCGACCGCCAGGTCAGCGCCCCGGTTCCTGCAGGATGGCAGGGCAGGAAGGCCACGGAACTGCTTTCGGGCAAAAGCGTCTCCTTCAGCGAGACGGAGCTGCTCCAGCCCTTTGAATATATGATCGTGAAATAACCGCCCTGACCATGAAAAGACTGATCCTCACCCTGGCGGGCATCGCCCTTCTTCTTTCTGCCGCCGCGCAGGACGTAGTCCCCTATCCGGCAATTCCCGGCATGACCACCAGCAATGCATATTCAGTGACTGTCAGCAACATACCTGTATGGGTCGAGCAGGTCGGTCCCGACGGAATGGAGGGTCTCCACGTAGCTGGGTTTTCCTGTGATGGTCCGCAGACAATCACGATAGAGACTCCGGACAAGATCGACGAGTACACCATCCAGCCCGCAAGCGCCGGAATAAAGGCGAAAGCCAGAAAGAACAAATTGACATTCAGGATAGACGGGCCGGAGAAACTGTACATCCGGATCAATGACAATCCTTATCTGGCCCTGTTCGCCGATCCGCCCGAAGCCGGGGTTCCTTCTCCAGGAACTCCCGGCGTACGGTACTTCGGTCCCGGCGTGCATGATGCCGGCCAGTTTTTCCTGGAAGACAACTTGACCATCTACATCGCAGGCGGGGCCCTGGTCAATGGCCAGGTCAGAGGATCCGGCAAGAATGTCCGCATCCTTGGCCGTGGATCCTTCGGCGGGAACCTGAGCGTGAACAACTGCGAGAACCTGACCGTCGATGGCATATTCTTCCGCAGTACCCGCGGCTGGACAAACACCGTCACCAACAGCGTGAATACGGTCTACCGCAACGTCAAGGTCTTCTCCCACACGGGCACCTGGGGGCTCGACGGCATCAATCCGGTCTCCTGCAAAGGCTTCCTGATCGAGGACTGCTTCATCCGGACCCGTGACGACTGCATCGCAGTCAAAGCCAACGGCAACCCCGAGAATTACGACCTCAGCTGCCGGGATGTCACCGTACGCGGCTGCACGCTTGTAGGCTGGGACCATGCGGATGGAATGACCCTGGGATTCGAACTGAACGGAGGAACCGTCGAAAACATCCGGATGTCGGACTGTGACATACTCCGCGCCCGTGGTTCCGGCCGTACAGGAGGCCACGCAGCCTTCAGCATCGTCTGCGACGGTCCGTCCGAAGTCAAGGACATAACCTTCGAGGACATAAGGGTCGAATCGGACATCGAATACAAGAACCTTGAAATCATCCTTACAGAAGGAGAACGCTATGGCAACGGCCGGATGGGATCCGTCAAGGGTGTCCTCCTGAAGAATGTCCGCTGGGCCAATGCCGGGAAGCCCTTCACACTTGTCGGCCATCCTACACGCTTCGTGGAAGACATAACCTTCGAGGACTGCTATGTCGGGGGCAGAAAAATAACCTGCCTGAAAGATGCTGACTTCCAGGCAGAGTATGTCAAGGGTCTTAACTTCATCCCGGGAGGCCCTGCCGTCGTGGAACGCCATCCTAAAGAACCTTATTCAGGACGCGTCCCCGGTCAACGGAATTCCCAGGGCCAGGGCAGGCCGAGGCCGTAAGCTATTTCATATCGAAATCGACGATGATGGGGAGATGGTCCGAGGGACGCCAGAAGTTTGACAGCTCCTGGGGATCACGGACAGGGGTCGTGTACCCGTCCCAGATGATGTCGGCGTAGGTAATCCGGTCGAAAAGAGGCTTCGTGCAATATACGAAGTCGATCCTGCTGCCCTTGCTGCCGGTGCTGGGTTTGAACTCATCAGGATACTTCTCCTTTATGACATCCAGATACGGTGTGTTGGCCCGGATGTAATCGTGTACAAGGAACTTAGAATCGTCGTCGGCATATCCGTACTTGTCGTTGTCCACCCTGGAGCGGGAATTGAAATCGCCCATCATCATCCACAGCTGGTCCTTGGCTTCCGGGACGGTGCCGATGGTATGTTCGCAGATGTACTTCATCTCCATCGCCCTGTACCTGTCTCCACCATGCTCGGCCTTTGAGGCCTCGCGGTCTTCGGCACGATAGGCATACGCCTGCGGCCATGTATGGAGGGTCACGATATTCACAGTCTTGCCTTCAACATCCACCGTCGCCCAGCCGGCACCATGGGAGACGACAAGGTCGGGCTCCTCGCCGACGATCCTGGACACGTAGGTTATGGGATATTTGGATGTGATCACCTGGGGATAATTGTCCCTGTGACCTCCTATACCCCAGTACTGATGGCCGTAACGGGCGGCAAGCTCACCCCAGTTCCCGACCAGGTAACGGTCCTCCTTCGGCATCGCCTGGTCGGAGTCGGTCAGCCAGATCGACTGGGCCTCGCACCAGACGCAGATGTCGGGATCCTGTTCCTTGACCCAGTTCACAAAACGGTCATAATTGTCATTCTGCCCGTCCCACATCCCGTTCTGGATATTCCAGTAAAGAAGACGCAAGGGCTTGACTTCCTGTTTCTTGCATGAAACGAGGAGAAGGGCTGCGAAAACCGCGGCCACACCTAAAAACAAATGCTTTCTGTCCATATACTGCCAAATTAGTTATTTTATGGCTTTCAGCCAAGTATTTGCTGCTGAAAATGGAATTCGTTATTTTTGTGATTACGGTTTTATATTCCAGCGGTATGAAAAAGAAAAAGTCCATCGAAGGAAGCGTCATTCCCAGGATAAAGGAAATGGAAGCCGCCTATGACAAGTTGGCCGGAATCGTCGGCAGGCTTCGGGAAGACCTCGAATCATTCGGCAATGCTGCCGAAGAGATCGGCAAACTCGAAGATTACCTGTCATCAGGGGACTGGCTGAAGGACTACGAGGCTGATGAAGCAGGCCTCATACCGGCAGGAATGAAGCGTGGGGTCCTGTCAGAGGACGGTCTGTACGACTTGCTCCATGAAATCGATTCATTACGGAATATTATCAAGACTGATTGAATATGAAACAATACATTGAAGATAACAAGGACAGGTTCTTCGAGGAACTGTTTTCGCTGCTGAGGATCCCATCCATCAGCGCAAAGAAAGAACACAGGGAAGACATGCGCCGCTGCGCCGAAAGGCTGGCCGTGCTTCTGATGGAGGCCGGAGCCGACGAGGCTGCGGTCTACCCAAGCGACGGCAACCCGGTGGTATTCGGGAAGAAGACGATAGATCCGAAACTGAAGACTGTGATGGTATACGGCCACTATGACGTACAACCTCCGGAGCCGCTCGAAAAATGGAATTCCGACCCGTTCGAACCTGTGATCAAGAAGGATCCTACCGGACGGGAGGCCATATTCGCCCGCGGGGCCAACGACGACAAGGGCCAGCTCTTCATGCACATAAAGGCCTTCGAATATCTCCTCCGATCCGGAAAACTGCGTCATAACGTCAAGTTCATCTTCGAGGGTGAAGAGGAAATCGGAAGCCCTTCCCTGCCCGCCTGGGTAAAGGCCAACAAGAGGATGCTCAAGTCGGATGTGATCCTGGTATCGGACACGACGATGATTTCCGAGAAGGTCCCTTCCATCAACTGCGGCATGCGCGGACTGGCCTATCTGGAAGTGACCTTGACCGGTCCGGACAAGGACCTGCATTCTGGGCACTACGGCGGAACCGTAGCCAATCCCATACAGACCCTGTGCGACATCATCTCTGGCCTTATCGACAAGGACGGCCGTGTCACTGTCCCGGGATTCTACGACGACGTGGTCGAACTGTCCAGGGCGGACAGGGCACAGCTTGCCCGGGCGCCGTTCGACATGGAGGAGTTCAAGGCTTCCGTAGGCGTAAAGGCTCTGAGGGGCGAGAAAGGTTACACTCCACTTGAAAGGATAGGCATCAGGCCCTGCCTGGATGTATGCGGGATCTGGGGCGGTTACACCGGTGAAGGAGCGAAGACCGTCCTGCCGTCCGTAGCCCATGCCAAGATTTCGATGCGCCTTGTACCGAACCAGTCCAGCGCAAAGATTACCAGGCTGTTCAAGAAGCATCTGGAGAAGATCGCTCCGAAGTACTGCAGGATAGAAGTAAAACCGTGCGAGGGTGGTGAAGGATTCCTGATTCCGATATCCTCTCCCGCCTTCCAGGCTGCATCGAAGGCCATGACGGAAGTCTATGGCGTCCAGCCGGTTCCGAGCCGCGGAGGCGGAAGCATTGCGGTGTTGGCCGACATGCAGAAGATCCTCGGGGTCGATCCGCTCCTGATGGGCTTCGGCCTCGAAAGGGACACCATCCACTCCCCCAACGAAAGCTACCTGCTGAAGCAGTTCTTCGCCGGAATGGAATCCATAGCAAAATTCTACGAGTATTATGACGACTGACCTGTTATATTCTGAGATCAAGAAGAAGGGCACGATGCTCTGCGTCGGGCTGGATACCGACTATTCCAAGATACCGGAATGCATCAAGGCCGGAAGGAGCGTTGCAGACGCCGTCCTCGAGTTCAACCGCAGGATAATCGATGCTACGGCTCCCCATTGCGTAGCATTCAAACCCAACCTGGCTTTTTATGAGTATCTGGGGACGGAGGGTATGGCGGTACTTGACCGGACGGTCGCCCACATAAGGGACAACCATCCCGGTCAGTTCATTATCGCCGATGCCAAGCGTGGAGACATCGGGAACACGGCAAGGATGTACGCCAAAAGCCTGTTCGAAACCTTCGACTTCGATGCTGTGACCATTTCCCCATACATGGGAAGCGAGACCGTGACCCCGTTCCTGGAATTCCCCGGCCGCTTCGCAATAGTCGTAGCGCTGTCCTCCAATCCCACCTCCTTCGATTTCCAGGATGCTGTTAAAGACGGGAAACCGCTTTACCGGGTCGTCATGGAGAAGATGATGGAAATATCCACCCCGGAAAACATGATGTTCGTGGTCGGAGCGACCAAGGCAAGGATGTTCAAGGAGATAAGGGAGTTCTGTCCTGACAACTTCTTCCTCGTTCCCGGAGTCGGAGCCCAGGGAGGAAGCGCCGAGGAGGTCATCGCCGGAGGAGCGAATTCCAAAGGAGGCCTGCTGATCAATTCGTCAAGAGGCATCATTTACTCATCATCGGGAGAAGATTTCGCCGAAGCTGCCAAGGCTGCCGCACTGAGGACGGCGAGTTTCTGATCACGCCCGCCAGAAAGAGAATGGACAGGTTAATACGCAAAGCAACCACTTCAGACGTGCCGGCCATCATGGATGTCCTTGCTGCCGCCAAGGGCATAATGCGGGCCTCGGGCAATTTAAATCAATGGATTAACGGCTACCCGTCGGAGACCGTCATAAGGAATGACATCGGCAATGGCAACGGCTTTGTCGTGGAGGATGACGGGAAGGTCACCGGGTACTTTGCATTCATAGCATCCCCCGAGCCGACCTATGCGGAGATATTCGACGGTGCCTGGCTGGAAGACTCCCTGCCCTACCACGTGATCCACAGGATAGGGAGTTATCCGGACGCCCACGGAATATTCAGGAGCATAATGGATTGGTGCGTATCGAAAGACCGGAATCTCCGGATCGACACGCACCGTGACAATTCCATTATGAGGCACAATATCCTGAAATACGGATTCCGCTACTGCGGTATCATATTCCTGGAATCAGGCGACGAGCGCCTTGCCTACCAGCTCCCCTGCTGAATCAATCCACGAAGTTCATCTCGTCGAACAGATAGGACGCATGGCCGATCTTGTCGACGATGAACAGCAGGTAACGGATATCCAGCGAAATATTCCTGCAGACATCAGGATCGAAGACGATGTCGCTCATCGTACCTTCCCAGACACGGTCGAAATTGATTCCGATCAGGTTGCCGTCCGCATTGATGACAGGTGATCCTGAATTGCCTCCGGATGTGTGGTTGGTGGCAAGGAAGCAGACCGGCTGGTCCTCATATCCTCCGGCAGCATAGATATCCCTGAGTGCCTGGGGAATGTTGTAATCGAAGATATCCGGATTGTCCTTCTCGATTATTCCCTTGAGGGTGGATACCGGCTCGAATTCCATTCCGTCAGCCGGAACATAGCCCTCGACGTGACCATAGGCAACACGGAGGGTGAGGTTTGCATCGGGATAGAAAGGCTTGTCCGGTTCGAAAGCCATCTGTGCCCTCATGTAATCCCTGTTCGCGAGACGGATCTTGGCATTGGTGTCGTCGATGACAGGGCGTACCATGTCATAGTACCAGGTAGTGAACGCCTCCTGAAGCTCATATGCGGGATCGGAATACAGTTCCTGCAAATCCTCCGGCGTCAACCTTATTACCTTGGACTTGTCCGTGAACACCGACTTGGAGAAGAGGGCGTCCTTCCATGCCTCCGCGCTGCCATATTCGGCAAGTTTCTCCTTGAAGTAACCAGGCTTGAAGCCAGGATCCATCTGCTTGTCGAAAGCTTCGACCATGGCTACGAACACCTCTTCGTCAATGGGCTGGTAATAATCCTTGAAGAAGGAATCGGCGTATCCTGCGACAGGCTTCTCCTGCTCCAGGGTAGACACCACGCTGCCCGCGAACTGGATGAGCTCTATGGCTCTGATCGTCTCGGTATAGTACTCGTAGGCATGGTAGAAAGGATTACGGTTCGCATAAAGCTCATGGAGCCTGTCCACGAGTCCTTCATATTCGGTACCCTTCGCCCACTGGTTGAAACGTGCCTCGAACGCTTCCTTCTCCGCGACCGTATGCATCTTCTTCAGTCCCTTGACCTCGCCCTGCCATTTCTTCCAGGCATTTGAGACACCTGCATTCTTTGATGAATACTGGATGCGGACCGCCTGGTCACGGGACATGTATTTCTTCTGGATGTCAAGTCTCTTGGTCCGGAGGTCTATCTTCTGGGGATCGGAGATCTCCGAGACGTACCTGACTTCATCGGATACCACGTATTCCTTGGTGCTTCCGGGGCAGCCGTAAACGAAGGTGAAATCACCGGTCTTGACCCCTGCCCTGGATATCTTGAAAGACCTCTTCGGCCTGAAGGGAACGTTGTCTTCCGAATAATCGGCCGGCTCGTTGTCCTTGTCCGCATATACACGGAAGATCGAGAAGTCTCCCGTATGGCGGGGCCACATCCAGTTGTCGGTATCGCCTCCGAACTTGCCGATAGAGGACGGCGGAGCACCTACCAGACGGACATCCCTGTAAATCTTGTATACGAAGAGGAAATACTGGTTGCCATAATAAAGGGCTTCCACATTGGCACGCAGGCCTTTTCCGCCCTGCATCGCATTGCGGACCAGCTCTGCAGAATTCACCCTTATGACGGAGTCCCTCTGCTTCTCGGTCATGGATTTGTCATAGCCCTTCAGTACGGCCTCGGTGACATCCTCCATCCTCTCCAGGAAACTGACGCTCAATCCCCTGTTCGGGAGTTCCTCGCTCCGGTTCATTGCCCAGAATCCGTCCTTCAGGTAGTCGTGCTCGACGCTGCTGTGACGCTGGATATATCCGTATCCGCAGTGATGGTTGGTAAGGAGCAGTCCTTCGTCGGAAACGATCTCCCCGGTGCAGCCACCGCCGAACAGGACGACCGCGTCCTTGAGCGAGGCCTGGTTCACGCTGTAGATATCCTCGGCGGATAGTTTGAAACCCTTGGCCTGCATGTCACCGATCCGTTGTGAGATGAGGACCGGCAGCCACATTCCTTCATCTGCCATGAGCGGCTGGAACAAGAAGGCCAGGGCCGCCAGGATGATAGTCATTCTTTTCATATCGAATACTTTTATTTGGTTTTTCTGATTATCGGCATTTCGGATTTGACGGAAGGAATACCCTCCTTGAAATAAGGCCATCCGTCCTTGGACCAGTAGACCCTGTCCAGGTTCATGCAACGTCCCTTGTAGCCGTTGCCCTTCCAATAGGCATGGTAGGGCATCCAGTCATTCCCGCCGTCGTCAGTGATGATTTCCGCATTGTGACCGGGACCGCAGTAGTTGCCGGGGTAGTCCCTTGTAAGGATCACTTCGTCGAATACGCCTTCATTCCCGGCTATCATTGACTTGCCGCTCTTGCTCACGAACGGGCCAAGAGGACTCTGGGACCGTCCTACTATGACATGGTAGGTGCTTTTCTCCGCTTCACAGCAACTGCCTTCTGAGGCGAAGAGATAATAATACTGTCCCCTTTTGTGGACATATGCTCCCTCCATCCTGTCACCTGCCACCTTGACCGGCTCGGAGCCCGGCTTGATGGAGAGGCCGTCATCCGAAAGTTCGACGACGAATATTCCGGACTTGCGTCCCATATCCCCGTCGGTGGGATGGCTCAGACTGCCCCAATAAAGGTATTTCCGGCCATCCGTATCCTCGAAGAAATTGGGATCGATAGAATTACCGACTCCGGTATTCTCCATACCGACTATCATGCCCAGATCCTTGAAAGGGCCTGTCGGGGAATCCGACACGGCCACGCCGGATGCGCTCCTGTCGTGGTCCCCCCAGACTCCCATCGCATAGAACAGGACATACTTGCCACCGACGTAGCTGAGGTCCGGTGCCCATAGGACTCCCTTGGGTTCCCAGGAAGGCTTGCTTTCCTCCGAGAAGGCAGCGGCCACGGGTTCCCAGTTGACCAGGTCCGTACTCCGGTAAATCGGAATCTCATACAGGGTATCTCCAATCCTGCTGCGCGTGGAACAGGCATAGAAATAACCGTCACGCGAGCGGTTGTCCAGGACCGTCGGGTCCGGACAGTCATGGGCTATTACAGGGTTGTCAAACTCCTCCGGAGATGCACTCTTGCATCCGACAAGAAGGAAACTTGAAGCGATGGTCAGGATCACTCCGATAAATGTGATCGGTCTGGATAATCTTGTCATGACAATGGATATCTCTGAAAGCGGTCGTACCAAATTACTAAAAAAGCCTGAAACAGTCAAACAGAGGGGCTAAAGATAGAGGGCCCTTGTGTTCTTGATCTCGGCCATGACGAAGGAAGATAGGATGCTTCCGATCGAATCGATGGTTCCAAGAACGTTGATTATGAACTCATTGTAATATTTCATATTCGGAGAGTGTATCTTTAGCATATAGTCATACTCTCCTGAAATATTATAGCATTCCACGACCTGCGGGATATCCTTGATGACGGAAATGAAGGCCTGGGCGACCTCCTTGTTCATCTGTTTGAGCTTTACGGAACAGAAGACGACGAAACCCATGTTCAGCTTCTCGGCATCGAGGACAGCGACATATTTCTTTATGAAACCTTCCCGTTCAAGGCGTTTGAGGCGTTCGAAGACCGGAGTCGTGGTAAGATTGACCTTTGCGGCCAGCTCCTTTGTCGTAAGGCGGGCGTTTTCCTGCAGGCACCTCAGGATATCGAGGTCGACAGCATCCAGATGGATCTCATTCATGGCTAAGAATATTATTCCATTAAAAACGGTTATCTTCGGCAGTTATTCTATGAAATGCCAGATTACAAGTAAAAATAGAAATATTTTCTTAATTGTAATTGATTCTTGTTTGTTTTTTCCAAAGAAATTAATTTTGCACAGAAAATAATGCAGCCATGAGCAAGATAGATACACTTTGCGTCCATGCCGGATATATCCCGAAGAAGGGAGAACCACGACAACTCCCCATCATCCAGAGCACGACATTCAAATACGAGACCTCCGACCAGATGGGCCGCCTTTTCGACCTTGAGGAAAGCGGATATTTCTACACCCGCCTTCAGAATCCCACAAACGATGCCGTGGCGGCAAGGATAGCCGCCCTTGAAGGTGGAATCGGTGCGGTCCTGACCTCATCGGGACAGGCTGCGAACCTGTTCGCCTGCCTCAACATATGCGAAGCGGGAGACCATATAGTAAGCCTCAACAACATCTATGGCGGTACCGTGAACCTGCTTGGGGTCACACTGCCAAAGATGGGTATCGAAGTAACTTTCGTCAACAACGATTCCACCGATGAAGAGATAGAGGCCGCCTTCAGGCCGCGGACCAAACTCGTGTTTGGGGAAACGATATCGAACCCCGGAGTGGAGGTGCTTGACATAGAAAGGTTCGCAAGGATTGCCCATAGCCATGGGGTTCCCCTTGTCGTCGACAATACCTTTGCCACACCGGTCCACTGCCGCCCGTTCGAATGGGGTGCAGACATAGTGACACATTCCACCACCAAGTATATTGACGGCCACGGTGTGAGCGTCGGAGGATGCATTGTAGACAGCGGCAATTTCGACTGGAACGCCAATGCCGACAAGTTCCCCGGACTCTGCACACCGGATGAATCCTACCATGGCCTGGTATATACCGAACGCTTCGGTAAAGCAGCTTTCATCACGAAGGCAGTCACCCACCTGATGAGGGATCTCGGCTCGATCCAGAGTCCCCAGAATGCATTCTACCTCAACCTTGGCCTCCAGACCCTGCATCTTCGCATCAGGAGGGTCAGCGATAGCGCACTGAAGGTCGCGTCATTCCTTCAGAACCACCCGGCTGTGGCCTGGGTGCATTATCCTGACCTGCCCGGGGATTCCCAACATGAAAAACAGCTGAAATACCTGCCTGAAGGCAGTTGTGGAGTAATGTGCCTGGGGCTGAAGGGCGGACGCGAATTCGACAACCGGTTCATGGATGCACTGAGGCTCATCACCATTGAGACCCATGTTGCAGACTGCTACAGTTGTATCCTCCACCCCGCATCACACACCCACAGGCAGCTGTCCGATGAGCAGCTCAAAGCTGCAGGGATAGCTCCGGACCTCATGCGCCTGAGCATCGGCCTGGAGGACCCGGAGGACATAATCGCAGATATCGCAAACGCATTGGAAGCAGCCTCGAAATGATCCGCCACGAACTGACCGCCAGACTCGAACTGGAGGCCGGTGGGATACTCCCGGCAGCCAGGATAGTCTACCATACTTCTTCCGAAGGATGGGACGGTAAACCTGTGGTATGGATCTGCCACGCCCTTACTGCAAACAGCGACCCTGAAGACTGGTGGCCGGAAATGGTCGGCCCCGGGAAAGGGATAGATACCGACAGGTTCTTCGTCGTCTGTGTCAACATGCTGGGATCGCCTTACGGTTCAGAAGGCCCTGCCAGGATCAATCCGGAAACCGGTAAGCCCTGGCTGCTGGATTTCCCGAGGGTTACCGTCAGGGACATGATCAAGGCAACCATAGAGGTCCGCAAATATTTGGGTATAAACAGGATATTCCTCCTTATCGGCAGCTCGATCGGAGGCTTCCAGGCGCTTGAATGGGCGATAACAGAGCCATCCATCTTCGAGCACTGCGTATTCATTGCGACCGCTCCGAGGATCTCCCCCTACTTCACGGCGATGAATGAAGCCCAAAGGATGGCGATCGAAGCTGACCAGTCTTTCCGTGCAGCAAAGGACCTCAGCGGCGGTGCAGCCGGTCTGAGATGCGCCAGGGCTCAGGGCCTGATTTCCTACAGGAGTTATGAGGGTTACCGGCTCACACAATGGGAAGAGGATCCGGACACCCTGTTCGCAGGCAGGGCGGCCTCCTACGAGAGATACCAGGGAGAAAAACTGGTCAGGCGCAGTTTTGACGCATATTCATACTACACCCTCAGCTACGCGTTGGACAGCCATAATGTGGGACGCGGCCGCGGAGGGGTTGCCAAGGCGCTGGATACCATAAAGGCGCATTCCATAATCATAACGATAGACTCGGACAACCTGTTTCCCGTCGAGGAATCCAGGGTTTGGAACAAACTTGTACCGGGCGCGGAATACATAGAGATATCATCACGTTTCGGCCACGACGGTTTCCTGCTCGAAACCGAAAGGCTGACTGAAATACTAAGGAAACTGTAATGCAAGTACTTAAATTCGGAGGCACATCCGTTGCTTCCTCCGGAGCGATGCTCCAGCTTATCGACATAATAAGGAAGGAACTCGAAGAGGACAGGACGATAGTGGTCGTGTCAGCCATCAGCGGGTGCACCGATGCCCTCATCAAGACCGGCACCCTAGCAGCTGCCAGGGACGAAGGCTATAAAGCCCTGATCCAGGGACTCCGTGACAGGCATCACGAGATCATAGTCGAACTGTTCCCGGAAGCATACAGACAAAGGACTGCGGCGAAGGTTGACCTGCTGTTCGATTCCCTGGAGAGCATCGCATACGGAGTATTCCTGCTGGGAGAGTTGAGTCCGGCAAGCCAGGATGCGATCGAGAGCTACGGAGAGCTGTTCTCGAGCACGATCCTGTCAGAAAAATTCCTCTCACTGGGCATTTCCTGCCAGTGGCTGGATTCCCGGCAGCTCGTCAAGCTGAAAGGCGGGGCGGTGGATGAACCGGAGACATATTCCAGGATGGACAGGGCGGTCAACTCCAATCCGCATGTCGAGCTCTTCATACTGCCCGGATTCATAGCCTCCGATGAGGACGGCAGGGTCGCCACCCTGGGGCGTGGAGGTTCCGACTACACAGCATCCCTCGCAGCCGTCGGAATCAAGGCGCGCAGGGTCGAGATCTGGACAGATGTCCCCGGAATAATGACAGCCGACCCGAGGGTTGTCCCCGGGGCGCGCACCATACCGAACATTTCATACAGGGCGGCCCAGGAGCTGTCGCATTTCGGTGCCAAGGTAATCTATCCCCCGACGATCCAGCCGGTTGTCGAAGAAGGGATCCCGATCTACGTCAAGGACACGTTCCATCCGGATGAACCGGGGACACTGGTAGAGAAGAATCCCCCGAGGGTACGTGACGGAGTCATCGGAATAGCGAATTCGGACCATATCGCACTGATTTCCCTGGAAGGAAGCGGAATGGTCGGAGTGCCCGGCTTCTCATCAAGGCTTTTCGAAGCCCTGAGCCGCAGCGGGATAAACATCATCCTCATTACCCAGGCCTCATCCGTGCATTCCATGTGCATCGCCATCGCGGAGCAGGATGCCGAGAAGGCCCGCGAAGCGGCGGATACCTGTTTCGCCTACGAGATCTCGCTCGGGAAACTTAATCCCCTGAAGGTCGAGACAGGATATTCCATCGTCTGCCTGATCGGAGACGACATACTCGGGCACAGCGGAGCTACCGGCAGGATGCTGGCCACCCTTGGCACTCACAGCATCCCTGTCCGCGCCACTGCCCAGGGCTCGTCCGAGAGGAACATCTCTGTGATCGTGCCATCGGCGAGGACTCCTGAAGCCATCAGGGCGATACATCATGAGTTCTTCGACAGCAAGAGCAACAAGGTCATACACCTGTTCATCGCAGGCTATGGCCGCGTGGGGAAGGCCCTGGTCGAGATGCTGTCCGACAATGCGGCCTCGATCGCCAGGAGGTCGGGCAAGGAGCTGAAGGTCTGTGGACTGGCCAACAGCCGAATGTTCGTCATCGATACAGAAGGCATCGATCTCCGTCACGCCGGAGAAAGGCTTGCTAACGGGACCCCCGGTTCGGGATTCATCGATGCACTCGAGACCATTTCCCTTGAGAATTCGATATTCGTGGACTGCACCGCCAACGGGGAGATCGGATTCAGGTATCCCGCCCTGTTCCGCTGCGGCTACAGTGTCGTCGCCTGCAACAAGATTCCTTTCTCAGGCACCTATGCCCAGTTCCGCGCACTCCAGGAGGAAGCCCACAAGGCCGGTGTCTCCCTCCGTTATGAGACGACCGCCGGGGCAGCACTGCCCGTCCTCGTAACCCTGGACCGTGTCGTCCAGAGCGGCGACACGCTGGTCAGGATGGACGCCGTCCTCTCAGGAACACTCAACTATCTGATGGACAATTACAAAGGAAGCGGTTTCGCAGAATTGGTCGAGGATGCCAGGATGAAGGGATACACTGAGCCGGACCCGGGCATCGACCTGAGCGGAGTGGACGTCCTCCGCAAACTCCTCATCCTGAGCCGTCAGGCCGGACTGCCCCTCGAGGAATCACAAGTAACCCTGGAAGCGGTTCCGGACGATATCTCACAGAGATACGCCAACGCGACCGCGAACGGGAAGAGATTGAGGTATATCGCTTCCGTAGATGCGGAAGGTCATGCCACGATAGGCCTTCAGGAGGTCGGGCCGGAAAGTCCCCTTTACTCCCTCAAGGGTACGGACAATGCGATTATGATAACCACGGGAGACTATCCGTCCCCGATGCTGATCCAGGGAGCAGGCGCCGGCACCAGACAGACTGCCGGCGGAATCCTCAACGACATAATGCTCTCGATCTGATGATCCGAGCCTTACAGGCGGTCTGAGAGTTTTTCCTTGGCGTAGGCCAGGGTGACCTTGAAAGTCTTCTTGCTGGAGGATGGTGCGTCGAACATTGCGTCGTCGAATATCTGCTCGCAGATCGAACGCAGCCCACGGGCACCCAGCTTGTTCTTGATGGCCGTATCGACGATCAGTTCCTTGACACCGTCTTCGATCTTCAAGGTAATGCCGTCCATCTCGAAGAGCTTTGCATACTGCTTCAGGACAGCGTTCTTCGGCTCTGTCAGGATCCTCAGCAACGCATCCCTGTCCAGAGCGTCCAGATAGGTGATGACCGGCAGACGGCCTATTATCTCAGGGATAAGACCGTAAGCCCTCATGTCCTGGGCGTCGACATACCTGAGCAGGTTCTGCTTATCGATTTTCTGCTTCTGCGTGGCACCGAATCCGATGACCTGGGTGTTCAGCCTCTGGGCGATCCTGCGCTCGATACCTTCGAAAGCGCCTCCGCAGATGAATAGTATATTCTCCGTGTTGACATGGATAAATTCCTGTTCCGGATGCTTGCGTCCGCCCTTCGGAGGAACGTTGATCACATTTCCTTCCAGAAGCTTCAGCATTGCCTGCTGGACTCCTTCCCCGGAGACGTCACGTGTTATCGAAGGATTGTCGCTCTTGCGGGCTATCTTGTCGATTTCGTCGATGAAGACTATTCCGCGCTCAGCCTGGGTGACATCATAATCGGCCTCCTGAAGCAGCCTGGTGAGGATACTCTCGACATCCTCACCGACATAGCCGGCCTCGGTCAGCACCGTTGCATCCACGATGGTGAACGGAACCCCGAGCATCTTGGCGATGGTCCTGGCCAGCAAGGTCTTGCCTGTTCCGGTAGGACCGACGAGGAGGATATTCGATTTCTCGAGTTCGACGCCGTCGTCCGGCCTGTCGACCAGATTATGGTTGATGCGCTTGTAATGGTTGTATACGGCAACGGACAGCATCTTCTTGGCCCTGTCCTGGCCGATCACATACTGGTCCAGGAAAGCCTTGATGTCCGCCGGTTTCTGGGCGTCATCTATCCTCCCGGCCTCTCCCTGCGCCTTGGAAGACTGCAGGGAGTCGCGGATGTAATCGTGTGCAAGTTCGACACAGTCGCTGCATATGAAGCCGTCAATGCCCTGCAGCAGGTAAGGAACTTCCTGTTCCGGCCTGCCGCAGAACATGCAATGCCTTGGCGACGATGTTTTCTTGTTCTGGGCCATTACCTGACCTTCTTGGAAAGGATCTCGTCGACCATTCCGTATTCAAGGGCTTCCTTGGCGGTCATCCAGTAATCCCTGTCAGCGTCGGCGAAGACCTTCTCATAGGGCTGCCCCGAATGCTCGGAGATTATGTCATAAAGCTCCTTGCGGGTCTTCTCGATTTCCTTGGCTGCTATCATTATGTCGGACGCCTGTCCCTGGGCACCTCCAAGGGGCTGATGGATCAGCACCCTTGAATGAGGGAGACAGGAACGTTTCCCCTTGGCTCCGGCGCAAAGCAGGACCGAACCCATCGAAGCTGCCATACCAGTGCAGATGGTCGCCACATCGGGTTCGACAAGCTGCATGGTATCATAGATGGCGAGTCCGGAAGTAACCTGTCCGCCCGGAGTGTTGATATAGATCGAGATATCGGCCGCCGGATCGGTGGAGGCCAGGAAAAGCAGCTGGGCCTGGATGATATTGGCCACGTCATCGTCGATGGGGACTCCCAGGAATATGATCCTGTCCATCATAAGACGGCTGAATACATCCATAGACGCCACATTCAGTTTCCTCTCCTCGATAATGGTGGGATTGATATAGGCGTCAGTAGCCCTTTCAAAGCGGTCAAGGGTCATGGAACTCAGTCCACGGCCCTTCACTGCATATTTCTTGAATTCCTTATCCATATTACTTGAGTTCACGGAATTTCGCCTCGGATATCCTCTTGTTCTGGAGAGTGACATTTTCCTTGACGGCCGCGATGACCTTCTCGTTCTCGACACTTTCCTCTATGTTGCGGAGCTGCCTCTCATCCTTGAGGATGTTCATGGCGGCGTCGGTAATGAACTGCTCGGGAACGTTACCCATTCCGTACATGGCATACTGATATGAAGCATAAGCCTTGGCGGCCTCGACCATATCCTTGTCCTCGATCTTGAGGTCGAACTTCTTCATCAGGTAACCGCGAACGAGCTGCCAGCGGAAATCACCGAGGAATGCATCGAACTCCTTGTCGACATCCTCCTTGGAGAACTTCTCCTTGTTGGTCTCATAAAGCCACCTCTTCAGGAAGGACTCGGGTACCTGCACGCCGGCCTTGTCCACGAGGTATTTCCTGAGGTCCTGGGAAAGCCTGTAATCGGATTCCTGCTTGTAATTGGCCTCGAGCCTTCCGGCGATCTTGGCGTCGAACTCCTCGGGAGTCTTTACCTCATCCTTGCCGAATACCTTGTCATAGGTCTCCTGGCACTCGGTGGCAGGAACGAAGGTCTTGACATTCACCACGGTAGCCTTCCACTTCGGTTCCATCGCAGCCAGGTCCTCCTTCTTCATCTTGAGCATGGAAGCCCTGTCTGTCTCGTTGGTGAAAGCCTTGGTGACATCGACATCGAACTTGTCGTCCACCTTTGCACCCAGGAACTTCTTCTTGGCTGTACCCTCGACCTTGTTGACGGCGACATATGCGCCTTCGACCACGGTCTCGCCCTGCTTGAAGTCCACGACCACATAGTCATCCTCTCCGGCGGCCTCGCCCTCTTCGAGCTGTCCGTACTGCTTGAAGATGCTCTCCTTCATCTTGGCCTTGGCATCCTCGGTGACATTGATCTTGTAGTAAGGGACCTTGTCTTCCTTGGAAAGCTCCAGGTTGATATCTGGAGACAGGCCAAGGTCGAACTTGAATTCGAAATCGCTTCCGTCCTTCCATTCGTTCTCCTTCTGGGACTCGCTGGCGATAGGCTCGCCGAGTATATGAAGGTCGTTATCGGTTATGAATTTCTCCAGTTCCTCGGACACGATGCCGTTGACAGCCTCATAAAGGGCCTGGTCACCGTAGATCTTCTTCACAAGCTGAGGCGGTACCATACCTTTGCGGAAACCCTTGAAGTCGGCGTTCCTCCTGTAGGCGGCAAGTCTCTTCTTCTCCCGCTCGGCATAATCCTCTCCCTTCAATGAGATGGTCAGTTCGATGTTCAGGTCGTCAATCTGATTCTTAATTACTTCCATGATAAAACTATTTTGAATTATATATATTCTTACTTTGGGGATACGCCACTCTTTCGTGGTATATCTGGGACAGGTAGCCCTTGATGACCTCCTTCACGACGTTTAGCTGCTTGATGGAGATTTCCGCATCATCGAACTGTCCTATCTTCATCTTGCCTGCAACTATGTTCTCGACGAAATCGGAGAATGTCTCGGGAGAATTGTCCTTCAAGGTCCTGGATGCCGCTTCGACGCTGTCGCATATCATCAGGATGATCTGCTCCTTGGTATGCGGTTTACGGCCTTTGTAGAAGAAGCAGTCCACATCTTCGGGATCCCCTCCTTCATTCAGATACTTTGCGTAGAAATAACCGGTATTGGATGTCCCGTGATGCGTCAGGATGAAATCCGTAACCAGGTCAGGAAGATTGTATTCCCTGGCCATGTCAAGTCCGTCGTAGACATGCTTGATGATTGCGATCGCGCTTTCCTTGGGAGTCAACCCGTCATGGTAATGCACCTCGGTCGGGGACAGGCTTTCATTCTCTATGAAACACAGCGGATTCTTCATCTTGCCTATGTCATGGTACAATGCTCCTGCACGGACCAGCAGGGCATTCGCATCGATGGCCCTCGCAGCCGCATCCGCCATGTTCATGACCTGGAGGGAGTGCTGGAAGGTACCCGGAGCCTTGCTCTCAAGTTCCCTCAGCAGTGTATTATTGGTATCGCAGAGCTCCCTGAGGCGGGAATTGGAAACCAGGCCGAACATCTTCTCGAAGAGATAGATGAGCGGATACCCGGCCACCGTGAGCATCGATCCGACAAACATGTAGAGCACGGCCTGATAGGGGTCGTCACCTACCATCCCGACCAGCCTGAAACCGATATATGTAACGACCAGGATGGCGAAAACGATAGCCGCAGTGATGAACTGCTGCCAGCCCTGGTTGAAGTACTTGAAAGCAAACACCGCCACCACGCTCGCGACGATGAACATCACGAAGAGTACAGGACCGTTGTTGGCGAAAATAAGCAGGGGCATCAGCGAAACCACGCAGATGGGCATGTTCATCTTGTTCTTGAAGAACGCCTCCAGGTACAGGGCGGTCAAGGTGAACGGAACCATATACAGGAACTTCGGAGCGAACTTGTTGACTGCAAGCGTAACGATGACGGAGATAAGGAAAATGAGCGCAAGGTACCAGAATCTCCTGGTGTCATTCAGGATCCACTTGTTGAGGAAATATATGACCAGGAAGAACAGCAGGCAAAGGACCAGGGCTATGAGGGCATTCCCAAGCCAGAAGAGGATCCTCGGGCCGCCATAGCCCATGTTGCTCTCATACTCAACCTTATAGGAATCCAGCATCTGGGCGATCTCGGAAGTAACGATCTCTCCCTTGGAAACGATCAGCTGCCCCGCGCTCACGAATCCCTGCGTGGTGGATATCCTCGACGCGTTCTCCGAATTCACGAGGTTGGTGGTCCTGGGATCATAGTCCAGGTTGGGGGCGACAAGGTCATATGCGCCCGATGCCCTGAGGACTGAATCGACATTGAATCTGGAATGCCTGGAGGAGACCTCCGAAAGCATCTTCGACCTGGCGTCGGACTCCTTGAATACCTCAGATACCGGCCTTTTGGTCACTCGCTTGCCCTTATGGACATAGAGAACGGCCGTCGCAGGATCGTCATCCTTGTCCAGCTTCACACCTTCGTCCGACACGACGCCATTGGAATAGATGCTTTCCAGTGCTGATATGATCTGGGGACGGACGGATGAAAAGCCTCCCAGGTCCAACTCATCGGCAGCCTTCCTGCTGTTGTCAACGACATCCTGCCTGTACCTGTAGTAAGGGACGATGACCGTCTTGTTCCTGCTCCTTTCCTCCCTTAACTGTTCGTCAGTCTTGAGTATCGGGAAGTCGAACTGGGCTATCAGGGTCTCGTATTCCCATGGTGAACCCTTGCGGTAGTCGTAGCCGAATTTCGCCGTCCTCGGGAAAATCAGGGTGAAGATGACGAAGAGCAAGGCCAGGGGTGCAGCGACCCTGTAATTTATTGTCACGTCCGACTTTTTCATTTCCGATCCTATTTGAACGGACTCCCCGCCTCCCTGGCGATGTATCCGTAAGTGAGTTTATCAGTAAGCCTGGGGAACAGGTTATGTGCCAGTACGGTGGCTTTGCCGAGGCCGGTCAGCACCACCTGCGACTTCCTCTTCTCAAGGCCCCTGGCAAGGTGCCTGGCACAATCCTCGGCACTCATGAGTTTCTCCTCCTTGAGCGGGGTCTCACCCTGCTGGGAGCCGTCCGCCGTAAGGGCCGCCTTGCGCACATTGGATTCCGTATATCCGGGAGCGAACACGAGGACGTTCAGTCCATCCTTGAGGTGCTCGATACGTACGGTATCGAGGAATCCACGGACGGCATATTTCGAAGCGGAATAGCCCGTCCTTGCAGGGAGAGCCGAAAAACCGGCGATGGAGATCACTCCGACGACCTGTCCCTTGGACTCGAGCAGATACGGGAGGGCGTACTTGGTGCACTGGACGGTGCCCCAGAAATTGACGTCCATCAAGGAGCGGATTACCTTCAGGTCCAGGTCCTTGAACATCGCCCTCATTGAGATGCCCGCATTGTTGACCAGGATGTCGATACGTCCGAACTTGCGGACCGTTTCTTCGATCAGGTTCCTGCAGTCCTCCTCCCTTGTTACGTCGGTCTGCACGCAAAGTATCCTTTCAGGATCCGGGCTGACGGACGGGGCCAGTTCGAGCATCTTTCCGTATGAACGTGCCGCCATCACCACGAGCGCTCCCCTTGAGGAGAACAAGCGGGCAGAAGCCAACCCGATTCCCGAGCTGGCTCCTGTCACTATGACGACCTTGTCCTTGAAATAATCAGCGGCCATTCTATTCGACTGTCATGGCGGCGATGTCGTCACCGTCATAAAGACCCGCGTCGAGCTTCGCCTTGATTTCCTTGAACACCTTAAGGGTATATTCCACATCCTCCATGGTGTGGGCTGCGGTGGAAACGATCCTGAATATGATCATGCCCTTGGGGATGACCGGATATATAACCATCGAGCAGAATATGCGGTAATTCTCGCGGAGGTCCTTGGCCATCTTCGTAGCCTGGGCGATTCCACCCTTGATATGCACGGGGGTAACGCAGGCCTCAGCCTCTCCGATATCGAAACCTTCGTCCTTGAAGCCCTGCTGTATGGCCCTGGTGATCTTCCAGCACTTCGCCCTCAGCTCGTCGCCTTCAGGGGAATCGATGATCTCCATTCGCTTGATATTGCCCAGCACGAGGGGCATGGGCAGCGACTTGGCATACATCTGGGAACGCATATTGGCGCGGAGGAAGTTGATGATCGAATGAGGTCCGGCGACAAAGCCTCCTATGGAAGCCATGCTCTTGGCGAAAGCGCCGATATAGAGGTCGATTCCGTCCATCACTCCGAAATGCTCCGAAGTACCGCGACCATGCTCTCCGAGGAGGCCGAATCCGTGGGCATCGTCGATGAGGATGCGGAACTTGTATTTCTTCTTCAGGGCAACGATCTCGTCAAGCTTGCCGAGCGCACCAGTCATTCCATAGACTCCCTCGGTGATGAGGAGCACTCCACCACCGTTCTCATCGGCTTCCTTGCAGGCACGTGCGAGCACCTTGTCGCAATCTGCCATATTGTTGTGGCGATACTTGTACTTGCTGCCTATGTGGAGACGTATTCCGTCCAGAAGGCATGCATGGCACTCCGCATCATAGACTATCACGTCGTGACGGGCGGTAAGGGCATCGATGGTTGACACGATACCCTGATATCCGAAGTTGTAAAGGAAGGCATCCTCCTTCTTCTCGAAGTCGGCGAATATCTTCTCGAGCTTCTCGTGATAGCGGGTATGGCCGGACATCATCCTGGCGCCCATAGGATAGGCAAGTCCCCAGTCTGCGGCAGCCTGTGCGTCAGCCTTCCTCACCTCGGGATGGTTCGCGAGGCCGAGATAGTTGTTAAGGGACCAGTTCAGGACCGGAATCCCGTTGAAGGTCATGTGGGGGCCCAGTTCCCCTTCGAGACGCGGGTACATGTAGTAGCCGAAACCCTGTTCGAAATACTGGCCGATAGGGCCGCCGGAATCTCTTTCTATCCTGTCGAAAATATCAAGCATATCGGTAATTTTTAAGCGTCAATATTGGCATAATGTGCATTTTCCTCGATGAACTGCCTTCTGGGCGGGACATCGTCGCCCATGAGCATGGAGAAAGTCCTCTCCGCCTCAGCGGCGTTGTCGATGGTGATCTGGCGCAGGCGCCTCTTCGAAGGATCCATGGTGGTATCCCAGAGCTGCTCGTCACTCATCTCACCGAGACCCTTGTACCTCTGGACGGTGATACCCTTGTCGGAACCCTTGCCGAGCCTGGCTGTGGCCTCGAAGCGCTGCTCGTCCGTCCAGCAATAGACCTCCTCCTTGCCTTTCTTGACAAGATAGAGCGGAGGTGTTGCGAGATAGACGTAACCGTTCTTGATGAGGTCGAACATGTAGCGGAAGAAGAAGGTCAGGATAAGGCAGGCGATATGGCTACCGTCCACATCGGCATCGGTCATGATGATGACCTTATGGTAGCGGAGCCTGCTGAGATCCATCCTCTTGACTCCGTCCTCATCTTCCTTGGCGACGGTGACACCGAGGGCTGTATAGATATTCCTGATCTCCTCGCTGTCGAACGCGCGGTCACCTGCGGCCTTCTCGACGTTGAGGATCTTGCCCCTGAGGGGCAGGATGGCCTGGAACTTCCTGTCACGGCCCTGCTTGGCTGTACCGCCTGCGGAATCACCCTCGACGAGGAAGAGTTCGCAGACCTCGGGATTCCTTTCGGAGCAGTCGGCCAGTTTTCCGGGCATTCCGGCTCCGGTGAGCGCGGATTTGCGCTGGACCATAGCACGTGCCTTGCGGGCGGCCTCACGGGCGGTAGCGGCAAGCACGATCTTCTCTATGATCATCTTTCCGGCCTTCGGATTCTCCTCCAGGTACTGGTCCATGGCGGCGGCAGTAGCCTGGGAAACGGCCGAAGTCGCTTCAGGGTTGCCGAGTTTGGTCTTGGTCTGTCCCTCGAACTGGGGTTCGGCTATCTTGACGGACACGACAGCGGTCAGGCCCTCGCGGAAATCCTCGGGAGCAAGGTCGCCCTTGAACTTGGCCAGGAGGTTATTCTTCTCCGCATAGTTCTTCAGGGACCTGGAAAGGCCCATCTTGAAGCCCTGGAGATGCGTTCCTCCTTCTATGGTGTTGATGTTGTTGACGTAGGAATATATCTTCTCGGAGAATCCGTTGTTGTAGGACAGTGCGATGTCGATGGGGATCACCTTGTCGCTCTGGACGGAGACCGGTTCCGGAATCAGCTGGTTGGCACCGGCGTCGAGATACTCGATGAATTCCTTCAGCCCCTCCTTGGAGAAGAACTCATCGTTGCGGAATTCCTGCCTCCCGGTCGCCTTCAGGTCGCCGTTGGCATCCTCCTCGAGTTCGTCGACCAGCTGTCTCTCGTCAGTGAGGGTGATCTTGATTCCCTTGTTGAGATATGACAGTTCGCGCATCCTGGCGGCCAGGGTCTCGTATTTGTACACGATGGTCTGGGTGAAGATGGTCTCGTCCGGATGGAAGGTGATTATGGTTCCGGTATCGTCGCAGTCGCCCACCACCTCGACAGGGCCGAGGGGCTTGCCCTTGGAATACTTCTGCACGTGGACCTTGCCCTCGCGGTGTATCTCTGCGACAAGGCTGTCGGAAAGCGCGTTCACGCAGGAAACGCCGACTCCGTGGAGTCCTCCTGAAACCTTGTAACTGTCCTTGTTGAACTTTCCTCCTGCATGGAGGACGGTCATGACAACCTCAAGGGCGGAACGATGCTCCTTCGGATGCATGCCCGTAGGGATTCCACGGCCGTTGTCGACCACCCTGATGGAATTGTCCGGAAGTATAGTGACATTGATCTCGTCGCAATAGCCTGCCATGGCCTCGTCGATTCCATTGTCGACCACTTCATATACCAGATGATGGAGTCCCCTTTCACCCACGTCGCCGATATACATCGACGGTCTCTTCCTGACGGCCTCGAGGCCTTCCAAAACCTGAATGCTACTGGCGGAATACTGCTCCTCCGCCTTCTTCATCTCTTCGTTTTCTACCATTTTCCGAATAAAAAATTTGTCTGTTTCAGGGGGCTTCCCATAAAACAGACAAATATACGAAAAATTCTACAAATTCAGGGTGATTCCGGCCGTTACCCAAAGGTCTTTTTCAGAGTAGAACGGATTCCTCTGGATCGTCTCGCAGAGGAGGTTCCCCGATTCCAGCCAGAAGCCCAGTTTCCGGTTGAACTGGTACCCGGCCAGAAGGCCCAGGTCAAGATATCCCGGAATCTTCACGGAATACTTCGCGGGGATATAGGACTCGCCCCTGGCAATCGATATGAACGTCCCTTCTTCGGAGCATATACCCTTGCGTGAAGAGGCGGAAATCAGGTTGACTCCGGCATAGAGCCTGGAATTGAAGTTGTATACTGCCTTGAGGTCGGTGCTGAATGTCGGGAGCATGAGTCCCGGCCCGCCGTCTTCCTTAAGTTCCGAATGCCTGACATGCAGGCCGCCGTCCAGTTTGAAACCTCCCACCTTCAGGTCGAAGAGGGCGTCGGCGTAGAGGAGGCTGTAGTCAGCATATACTACAGCAGGCAGGAAAGCGTTCCCGATGATGGAAGGGACCGGAATCCCGGCATCAAGGATACCGTTGCCATAGACAGCTGCACCTCCGTCGATCTCGAACTGGAAGGTTGGTCCAAGGTTGCCCCAGGCACCGATCCTGGCATTGATCCTCTCGGTAGAATTGTCAAACAGTCCGTTGAACTTGCCAGCGTATGTAAAATGGTTCTTCGACAGTATGGAAGAATAGGTATTCAGACTGTTGCCGCCGGTAGCGGATGCGAACAGGCGGACATTGTCAGTAACGGAATACGAGACCTTTACGGCCGGGAAAATCCAGTTTCCCTTGTACGAACGGGAAAGGACTGCACCTTCATCATCCTTCATGAACAGTTTCTCTACACGCACGCCGAGGTTGAGATCCCACTTGCCGCTCTGGAAACGGTAGCTCGGAATGGCGGCGATCCTGCCTGCCCTGTCCTCCATAAGGTCGCGGTACGAACATCTCTCCGCTTCAAATCCCATTATCACCCTCTGGTGCCTGCTCAGTACAGGACCGGCTTCTCCGTGAAGGAAGAACAAGGTTTCATTCAGGTTCGGCTGTCCTGGATTGACAGGTATGAAGGAAGAGGTCGGATCGAATGTGTACCAATAATTGTAGATAGGGGCATTGGTACTAGCCACATACTCACCGTGGTCCCTTCCGATCCTTCCGTCAAGCGCCACGTCGTAATACAGGTACGTATCGTCATCCCTGTTCGACCTGACCCTGAGCTTCAGGTCGGCCGCGTTGAACGAACGCCTGTTCAGGGAATCCTTCCTCATTATCCCTTCGTAACCGAGACCGAAGGAAAGTATGGCATTGTTGAAACTGTACCTTCCGTCCAGTCCGGCGGAAGACAGTGCATCATATCCTCCGAAAGATTCCCCGGGAATCTTCTCGATCCTGGCCACATCGCCTTCACTTACGTGGTGGAGGGAGTGGTACTTCCCGAAATAGGACCTGTGCCTGGCATATACGCTCATCTGGAAAGGACCGCTCTGTTCAGGACTGAACACGAAGTCCAGCTGGGGATGGAGGGAATATCCGGCTCCGCCCCTCAGGTAAAGCTTCCTGCCGCGATAGGCATCTTTGTCAGGGGTCATTTCCAGCATGTAAGGCTTGAAATTATAAGCGCCCTGATAAGGCTTCTCGAAGACCTCGTAACCGAAATCCATGTCGAAACGCATCAGGGAATCAGGGATGGCCATGACAGTCTGGGGCTTGTGCACCTCCGTAGGATTGCCCTGGTATATGTTGGTAACCTCCACAGTGGGATTGAGGTTCTGTCCGAAAGATGCTGCGCACACCAGCAAGGCGGCTGCGGTTAATATCTTTTTCATGTTCTCTAGTTCATCAGGTTCTTAAGTTTCCCAAGTCTCATGCGCACATTGTCAAGCACGTCGTCGGAAGTTCCGGTAGGTTTGTAACCGTTGAGGATACTCTCGAACGTGGCCTTGGCCTGAGCGTAGCGTTCCTGCTCGGCGAAGGAATCCCCGAGCACTATGAATGACTTTGCCAGCCAGTAGTTCTGGCCTCCGGCATTTGAAGAGAACTCATAGACCTTGTCCTCAACCGACTTGTAGAGTCCCTGGTCGTATGCATCCTGGATGAGCATGTAGGCAGCCTCGGCACCCTCATTGGTGGAAGGCTTGGCTGCAAGCTGGCCGAATATTACGAATGCGCTGTTCCTGTCGTTGGTGGAGAGGAGTGATTTTGCCTTGAGGTAATCAGCCTCCCTCTTTTCCGCCTCGGTGCTTCTGGAATCAGACTTTACCTTGTCGGCGCAGGATATCGCATTGCCATAGTCTGCAGCCTTGTAAGCGGAGCGCATCATGCCCAGACGGGCGGTGTGCTTGTTGTTCTCGATCTTAGCCTTGCCGAGCAACGAACTGAATCCGCCGTAGGCCTCGGTGTATCTCTGCATCTCATACGAGAGAAGCGAGAAATTGAGGATGGCGGACTCGGTGAACGAATCGTTCAGTCCACTGCCGATTGCCTTCTTGTACCAGTCGCAGGCCTGTTCCTTCTTGCCCAGGTTGCGCAGGCATTCCGCGATGTAGAAACCAGCCTTCGAAGCATCGTTTCCAGAAGGATAACGTTCCAGATAGTTCTGCAGCGAGGAAAGGGCCTTGTTCCAATTCTCGGAGAGATACAGCTGCTCTGCGGCGGCGAAATACATGCTTTCCTTCTCGCCGGCGCTCTTGTCCCCGATGACCCCGGCCTTGTCGGCATAGTCCAGATACTCGTCCGTACGTCCCTGGCTCTGGTAGATGGACTCAATCGCAGCGAGGGCCTCGTTGGCATATTCGGTACCAGGCATGTCCGAAACCACCTGCTTGAAATATCCCAGGGCCTTGTTGTATTCGGAGACATTCCTCGAGATCAATCCGAGTTCTATGAGTGACCTGGCCGCTATGGTCTTGTCGTCAGTGGCGGTGCGGAGCTTCTCGAAAGTCCTGACAGCATCGTCATTCCTGCCGGCAGCCACATAGGCCCTTCCCAGCTCATACATCGCCTCCGAGTAGTACCCGGCTGAAGGATCCGCCTTGAGCGCCCTTGAAAGGATATCTACTTTCTTTTTACCATCCCCAAGGAGTCCGTATGCGATTCCGGCGCGATATGCAGGATACAGGTTCGAATCGTAAGGGAACCTGTCCAGGGCGTTCTCGTACCCCTGGACCGCTTTCTGGTAGTCCTTCCTGATGAAGTCGCAGTCTGCCCTCCTGGCAGCGGCATCCTCCCCTTCCACGGGGTTCCTTTCCTGGAGATACTCGTCGAACCACTTGGCCGCGTTGTCGTAATCTCCCATACGGAAATAGCTGTAAGCCAGGTCGAAAGGAATCAGGCGACCTTCAGGTTTGCCGTCCAGGGCCGAGTTGTTGTACAGGTCGGTGAAAGTCTCGGCGGCCTTCTCGAACTGGTCGCTGCGGTAATATGACTCTCCGAGCCAGTACCTGGTGAGCTGGTTGAATCCCTCCCTCTTGTCGGAATAATATCCGGCAGCCTTCAGGAGCGGGACGGCATCCCTCCAGGAACCGTTCTCGATCAACTGGTTGGCACGAAGGTAGTTGGCCCTCATGTAATTCGCACGCTGGTCCTTGTCGAGGTTGTCGATATTGGCATAAGCATCCACCGCCCCGGAATAGTCATGGTTGTACAAGGATGCGAGTGCCATATAGCTGTATATCTGGTCTCCCTTGTCCTTGCCGGGATACTTGGCGATATACTCGTCGAACACCTTGGGGTTGTTGTTGAGGTCGAAGGACAGCTTGGCATAGTTGAAATGGGCGTCCTCCCTGATGTCGGGATTGTAAGCCTGCTCCGAAGCCGCCCTGAACGCGTCGAGCGCCCCTACCTTGTTGCCGGTCTGGATATAGCTGTAACCCATCTGGTAGTTAGCGATCTGCCCGATGGAGTCCGTCCTGCTGCGCATCTGGGTGAAGTTGTCGATAGCGCCCTTGAAGTCACCCGTGGAATAGAGGACCGTTCCGGCATAGAAATAGTCGTCCCTGTCCATCTCCTTGCGGTTCCGGTCGATCTTGTCGTAGAAATCCTTGGCCTTGTCGGTATTCCCGGTGGCCAGGTAAGACTCCGAAATGATCCTGGCAAGATGGGACTTGCGGTCCTGCGGGACCTGGTCGTACATTTTCACGCCGTTATCGATCACGTACTTGTAGTCCTTCTGCATGAAACGGCATTCCATCATGTAGTAGTTGCTCATGTCCGTGAACCTGGCGTCCTTGCCCGCCTTCTCAAACCAGGAATATGCATCCTTGAAATGCTTGCGGGTGTAATCGATATAGCCAAGGGAATACCTTGACGGGGCCGTGTAGTCTGAATACGGCATCTTCTCACCCTTGGCGAAAATATCCCTGGCACGGTCAAGGTCACCCTCCTCGAACAAGGAATATGCTTTCTTGAACATGTATTCGGCGACCTGGTCCTTGTCGAGTTTCCTGTCATCCAGTTTCCCGAACTCGGAGGCCGCCGCCTTGTATTCCTCCTTGTCGAAATAATTGAGGCCGTTGTAGAAATGGACCTGGGGGACCAGTTTGGAATAAGGATACCTCTTCACATAGTCTTCGGCCATGGTCAGGTATCCATTCTCCTGGAGCCTGATGGCACAGAGGGTCTGATACCCTCTCGCCAACACGTCATCTGTCTCTGAGGCAATCTCGCCGAACAAGGTTCCGGCCCTCTCGAACATGCCGTGTTCATAGAGATCCACAGCACGCCGGAATTCACCGGAAGTACGGTCCTGGGCATGGATGGACAATCCGGCACACAGGACCATTGCGGAAAGGAAAGCCGCGATAGTTTTGCTGTTCATAATAGATATCTTGCGAAAATTTATAGTCCTAAATCACAATCTACAAATTTACTCATTATACTCAAAAAAAAGAAGTATATTTGTACAATCATGGAAGGCAAAGCTATACAGGCAGCAAAAAACGAGCCGCTGGTATCTTTCAAGGGAGCGGACATCCTTAACGGGGAGAATACGGTCATCTACGGCCTTGACATGGACGTCTTCCCGGGCGACTTCGTCTACATCGTCGGCAAGGTAGGTACGGGCAAGACTTCCATCATCCGTACCATGATTGCCGAGAATCCTCTCCTGAAAGGGTATGGCAGCGTCTGCGGATACAAACTCAACGGTCTCAAGGACAAGGATATCCCCTATCTCAGAAGGAAAGTCGGAGTTGTCTTCCAGGATTTCCAGCTGCTTATGGACAGGAACGTCGAGAGCAACCTGGAATTCGTTCTCAAAGCAACCGGATGGAAGGACAAGAATGCTGTCGACAGGCGTATTCGCGAAGTCCTGGACGATGTCGGAATGTCCCACAAGGCACACAAGATGCCTCACCAGCTTTCCGGAGGCGAGCAGCAGCGTATAGCGATCGCAAGGTCGCTCCTGAACCGTCCCAAGCTGATAATAGCTGACGAGCCCACCGGCAATCTCGACAACGAGACGGCTGACGGTATACTCAGGCTCCTGACCTCCATCAACAATGAGGACGGCACTGCGATAGTGATGGTCACCCACAACAGGAACATATTCGAGAAGTATCGGGGCAGGATATTCGTCTGCAAGGATGAAAGCTGCGAAGAGAACGTGAACGACGAGGTGATCGACCTGGCCCTTACAATCTGAGATGCTCAAGAAGGACAGATATTCAAGGATAATGGCCTGGTTCGAGAAGAACCAGCCCATGCCCGCGACTGAACTTCATTACGACTCCTCCTTCCATCTGCTGATTGCCGTCATCCTCAGCGCCCAGTGCACCGACAGGAGGGTCAACATGGTGGTTCCTCCCCTGTTCGAGAAGTATCCGAAGCCCTCGGACCTTGCCGGGGCAAGCTTTGAAGAAGTATATCCCTTCGTCAAGAGTGTCTCTTACCCGAACTCGAAGACGGAACACCTTATCGCAATGGCCCGTAAACTCGTGGAAGAATTCGATTCCGAAGTACCCTCGGATATCGACGCCCTGATGAGCCTTCCGGGAGTGGGACGCAAGACCGCGAACGTTATCGCATCCATAGTTTACGACAAGCCTGTGATAGCGGTGGACACGCATGTGTTCAGGGTATCCCACCGCCTCGGACTTTCTGACGGGAAGACCGTGGAGGCCGTGGAAAAGGACCTCGAGGCGCACATCCCCGAGCAGCAGCGTGCCAGGGCGCACCACTGGCTGATCCTTCACGGACGGTATGTCTGCACGGCCAGGGCTCCGAAATGTAAGGAGTGTCCCATACAGGACTGGTGCAGGGAATATGAAAGGAACAATAGGATAATCAATGATCAATAACTAAAAAACAACGAAATGAAGAGAATCGTACTCATCCGCCATGGCGAGAGCCAGTGGAACAAGGAAAACAGGTTTACGGGATGGACAAACGTCGACCTCAGCGAGAAGGGAATCCAGGAAGCGTTCGATGCCGGCAAGGTCCTGAAGGAGAACGGCTTCACCTTCGAGGTCGCCTACACTTCGTACCTCAAGAGGGCTGTCAAGACCCTTAACAACGTGCTGGATTCGATGGATCTCGACTGGATCCCGGTCAAGAAGACCTGGAGGCTCAACGAGAAGCACTACGGAATGCTCCAGGGCCTGAACAAGGCTGAAACCGCACAGAAATACGGAGACGAGCAGGTACTCATCTGGCGCCGCAGCTTCGACGTGGCTCCCCACAACCTTCCTGAAGACGATCCCAACAGCGCCACCAGGGATCCCCGTTACGCCCTTGTGCCCGATCAGTATATCCCTCGCACAGAGGCCCTGAAGGAGTGCATCGAGCGCGTCATGCCTTACTGGGAGTGCGAGATCTTCCCCGCCCTCAAGGAGCATGACAATATCGTGGTCGTCGCCCACGGAAACAGCCTCCGTGGCGTCGTAAAGCATCTCAAGGGCATCTCCGACGCCGATATCGTCGGTCTGAACATCCCTACTGCCACTCCTTATGTCTTCGAATTCGACGACAACCTGAACCTCGTCAAGGACTATTACCTGGCGGATCCCGAAGAGCTCAAGCGCAAGCAGAACGCTGTGGCAAACCAAGGTAAGGCAAAATAAATTATCCGGTCATGCCTGGTGTTTCTCAACGCGGAATAAGGCTTCCTGCATCTCCGATCAGGAAGCTCACCCCTTTCGCCGATGCCGCCAAGTCACGCGGAATGAAGGTCTATCACCTGAACATCGGACAACCTGATCTTCCCACTCCCAAGAAAGCTCTCGATGCACTGAAGCACATCGACAGGACAACCTTGGAATACAGTCCCAGCAATGGATTCAAATCCCTGAGGGAAAAGCTGGTAGGTTATTATGACAGGTTCGGGATCAAGGTGACGGAGAATGAGATCATCATCTCATCGGGAGGTTCCGAAGCCCTCCTCCTGACCTTCCTGTCTTGCCTGGATCCAGGTGACGAGATAATCCTCACCGAACCCAGCTATGCCAATTACCAGTCCTTCGCAGTCAATGCAGGAGTAACCGTCAAGACTGTCACTTCCGACATCAGCAACGGCTTTGCCCTCCCCCCGGTGGAATATTTCGAGAAAGCCATCACGGACAAGACAAAGGCTATCCTGATCTGCAATCCCAACAACCCTACCGGATACCTGTATTCCGAAGAAGAGCTGTACCGTCTCCGTGACATTGTCCGTGACCATGACCTCTTCCTCTTCTCCGACGAAGTCTACCGTGAGTTCAGGTACACTGACGAACCGTATCTTTCGGCTCTCAGCCTTCCGGGAATCGAGCAGAATGTCGTCGTGATCGACTCTGTATCAAAGAGATATTCCGAATGCGGAATCAGGGTTGGTATGATTGTCAGCCACAATGCCGAGGTGATGAAGACCCTGTTGAAGATGTGCCAGACCAGGCTCAGTCCTCCCCTCCTTGGACAGATCGTGGCCGAAGCATCCATCGAAGGAACGGAAGAGTATTCCAAGGAATGCTTCAACGAGTACCTGGAAAGAAGGAATTTCTTCATCGACGGCCTTAACCGGATTCCGGGAGTATTCTCCCCCATGCCCAGAGGAGCCTTCTACACGGTGGCTTCTTTGCCCGTGGATGATACAGAGGATTTCTGCAAATGGTGCCTGTCGGAATTCTCCTACAAGGATGAAAAGACTCCTGAAGGATTTGTCGGAGAAACTGTCATGATGGCTCCTGCCGCAGGATTCTACCGTAACCGTGAGCTTGGAAAGAATCAGGTAAGGATGGCATATGTCCTTAAGAAAGAAGATCTTGCAAGGGCACTGACCATTCTGGAGAAGGCTCTGGAAGCCTACAACGGCAAGGCCTGATCAATCGAAGCGGAACCAGTCCAGGTCCATCGATCCTGACTCTGGTGCCGAGAAAGTCAACCACACCGAATGTACCCCCTGACGCTCTGCGGAAGGGGGTATTTCGCATGATATCTCAGTCCATCCTGAAGCACCTTCGGGCACATCGACACTCGCAGCAGTTCCATGGAAAAGCTGGTCGAAAAGGACATTTATCCTGCCTCCTCCGGAAACATTCCTCACGCGGACAGTAAAGCGGGCAGGCGGATTGCTCCCGAAATCGAGGTACTTGAATGCGACCTGGTCACCATCATGGATCCCTGAAAGGATCTCGTGGACGGAACCGCCTTCCTCCAGGCTGACCCTGGCATTTCCTCTCACCAGGCACATCCTCCTCGCTGGAATGGCTGAATATGCGTCCAGAGGACCGGAAGCCCCCTGGGATGTCATTTCCGCCTCTATTATCGTTCCGTCCTCACGGAATGATATCGGCTCGATGCAGGCCTTGCGCATCGTGACACCGTTACCGGTCGAGCGATGATAGAGGACATACCATTTCCCGTCAAATTCGACCACAGAACCATGATTGTTCCAAACTGAAGGATCGCAGCCGTCATTGTCGACAATCACTCCCTTGTACTCGTATGGTCCGAGAGGACTGGTGGCCATCGAATACCCGATACAGGTCGGACGTCCCTTGCGGCTGATATCGGCATATGTGAAATAATAGTATCCGTTGTGCTTGAAGACGAAGCTGCCTTCGTGGAAATAGTGCTCTTTCTCTGTCACGACGCTGTCCACTACGCTGGAAAGGTCTATCGACTTCATGTCCGGATTCATCCTGGCACCTTTCGCGGCGAACTGTCCCCAGAAATAATATGCCTGGCCGTCATCATCCACGAATACGTTAGGATCAATTCCCTTGGGGCCCTCGATGCGCAATCCGTTCCTGAAAGGTCCGGTGGGAGAATCAGATGTCGCCACCCACTCCGCTCCGGACGGGTCGTCATAATAAAGATAATAGGTGTTCCCCTTCCTTATCATATCCGGGGCATAAAGTGTCAGCTCACTCTTGAAAGAGTTCTCGCGTAGCGTCCAGTTCCTCAGGTCACCGGAGAAAAGGACATGGTAATGGTCGGAACAGTAATAGTCCGGATTCACGTCCAGGGAACCGTATACATACATCCTGCCATCCCTGTCTACCCTGGCGGTCGGATCGGCGATATACACGCCCTCGGGAGAGATAGGATTCTGGGCATTAAGGGTGACAGCGAACAATAATGATAATATGGAAATGGTACGTCGCATCATGCAATGGTTTTTCCAAAGATACGAAATTCTGCCAAACAGCCGCACGGAGATACAGATTACGGTACTTGTATCCGGCATCGTTGTGCGCCATAGCCCGTATTAAGCCTATGGAGCACGAACACAGGAATTGGACCAGCATATCATTAACATTCCGGTGCGCCTGCTCGCCCAATATTGACAGACTCATTTTGGACAAGCACCCGGCAGCATTTCGAGGGTGATTTTGCTTCCTGAGTCCATCTCAGCGAGCTTCCGGCAGCGTTTCGGGGGTAGTTTTGCTTCCGTCAGGGCGATCCTGAGGCTTCGGGCGACAATCAGGTACCCGAAATGACGCCCGACCGTCAATGACGCCATTCGGAGTGAAGCGACCCGGGGAGTCTGAGGGAACGCCCCTCAGTCCCCCATCGGGGGTGCAGGGGGGTGGACTGACTGACAACGGAAGTTGTCTGAGGGGATGCCCCTCAGTCCCCCACCGGGGGTGCAGGGGGGGTGGACTGACGGACAAC
>CACZCQ010000014.1 GCA_902779765.1 uncultured Bacteroidia bacterium | reverse complement strand
CTCAATACCAGCCAGTTTGAGAATCTGTTTGACGATGATGAGAACTAGTGTTCCCAAATGACAAGGTCACGGTCAATGCTCACAGTACGGGTATCCCCAGCACGGCCATCAATGTAATAATACTTGGCGATACGGTCACCAACGATATCTTTGAAAGCCTTCTTTATCCTTGATACGCAGGAATCACGTCCAGTACTGAAGGGTGCGACCAGAGATGAGACGCTCTTTCGAATTCCCTCACGGTCTTCACGGCCTGTGATGCCCATGTAGATGTGGTAGATTTCATCCTCGTAATCAAGTAGTTCCTTGAAGGCGGCTCCTTTCGGATGACGGAGATAGAAGAAATAAAGGGCTTTCGTAAGGTCATCCAGCTTCACTTCCGGATTTCCTTCCAAGTCAGGAAGGAATATCCGGTTTGAAGTGGTGATTCTCAGTCGGCTAAGCCTGATGCGGTAACCGAGGATAATGTCGAGGTCCTCTAAGGTGATTCCGAATCTTCGCTCGATTTCTTCCCATGCATCGATAACGGCTTGCGCTTTGGGGGCAAGACGCTCTTCATCGACAAAATCATGGTAGGTGATTGATGATTCTTGTTTCGGTAAATCCCAGTTTTGATCTATATTATAGAATTCGCTATTCCTTTTCTTGAACGGTTTGATTTTACGGAAAAGCACTGTGTGCTCTTCCTCCATATAGACATGATTGAGGGAAGAGATGAAATCATCAATTGCCGCCTTTATGCTTTGATCGGGAGATTCGGGGATAGGTCGGAAATAGATATGATCGTTCTGTTTGTATATGAAACCGTTCTTGTCATCGAGATGGGCAATTTCCTGGATATTATGGTAAAGGTCCTCTACTAAAAGAATACACTTATGACCCGGAAATTGATATTGAAGGATTTCCGGCGAGATATTCTTTACAAGATCGGGTAGAAACAGAAACAAGTACCCGGCACCATTGAACCTCTCAAGCAGATCATACTTGAAGTACTCTATATAATTATGAGATATCCCCAGGCGGCTGTCAACATATAGGACAGTCTTGTCATGGAGAAATGGAAGGGGAATCTTAATCTGTTTATCGCCGTTGATTATCATGGCTGATCATTCTCTTTTTCAAAATTAAGGAATCTGAACCGAATAACCAATGGGGAGAAGATGAATTAGGTCTGAAATGGCAATTTGAATCTGAATTAAACACCTGTGAAGAAAGCGAAGGCTGGCTTTAAAACCAATTAAAGTGGGGTGTGAACAAGTTAAAATCACACCCTTTTCACACCCCTGATAAAAAACAACAGGCACCTACATTGCTGTAAGTGTCTGTTTCTGAGGAGTGAGGACTGGCAGATTTGAACTGCCGACCTCTTGCCTGTCAAGCAAGCGCTCTAAACCAACTGAGCTAAGCCCTCGTTTAGGATTGCAAAGATAACACTTTTTTGCGATATCCAAAGTTTTTCTGGCCTAAAAAAGCAAGAAACTATCTTTTGGACTTGAAGAAATCGACCATCAGGGCGGCGCATTCCTCTCCGAGCGTCCCGGCGAGTACCTCCGTCTTGGGATGGAGCAGGGAAGGGGAGAACATCGAATAACCTCTTCTGGGATCTATCGCCCCATAGACTATGCGACCGACCTGGGCCCAGTTCAGGGCACCGGCGCACATCGGGCAGGGCTCGACAGTGACATACAGCGTGCAGTCATTAAGGTATTTCCCTCCGAGGGCCTCCGTGGCGGCCGTGATGGCGATCATCTCCGCGTGAGCGGTGGGATCGTGCAGCCTTTCGGTCATATTGTGCCCCTTGCCGATGATCCTTCCCTTGCAGACTACCACTGCCCCGATGGGGATCTCTCCCTCGTCGAGTGCGATATATGCTTCGCGCAGGGCCTCAGCCATGTATTTCTCTTCGATCTCCATAAAACAAAAAATGCAGGCCGCATGGACCTGCAATAAGAGTCATTTGACGATTACCACCTGTCCTCAGATGATACGGTCAGCTTCTTGCGGCCGTGACGGCGGCGGGAAGCGAGGACGCGGCGTCCGTTGGCGGTGGACATCCTCTCACGGAAGCCATGCTTGTTGACGCGCTTGCGTCTTGAAGGTTGGAATGTTCTTTTCATATCGATCGATTTTTATATTTTTCCAAAAAGGAGTGCAAATTTAAGCCTTTTACTGAAAATTACAAAATATTTATCACGAATTTCCCTTCGAAATAATTGTCTTTCAGCCACGAGTCCACCGGCCAGGTGCTGATGCTCCCTTTCTTCATCTTGAAACGGGACATCAGTTCCGCGATTTCCTCATTGATATCACCTCCCTTGAGGTACAGGATGCTCTTGGAATACTTACCCTTCACCCATGGATAGAAGTCCGTGAGTGATGCCACCGCCCGTGATACGACATAGTCGAACTTGCCAGGAAGTGTCTCCGCCCTGGCATTGGTTACAGTGACATTTTTTAGTCCGAGCTGGTGTGCAACGTCCTCGGCAACGATCGTTTTCTTCTTTATCGAATCGCAGAGGACGAAACGGGTGCCAGGAAACATGATTGCCAGCGGGATCCCGGGGAAGCCCCCTCCTGTACCGAGGTCCAGGACCTGCAGTCCGGATTGCGGGGATGCCAGCGACTCCCACTCTTCCTCACGTTGAGCCTTGAGGTACCGGGCTATGGCCAGAGAGTGCAGGATGTGGTGGTCGTACAGGCTGTCGATGTCCTTCCTTGAAATGACGTTTATCTTTGAATTCCAGTCCCTGTACAGCGGTTCCATCAGCTTGAACTGCGCAAGCTGGACATCCGTGACCTCAGGGAAAGAGGCCTCCATAAATGCTTGGAACTGTTTGAAATCCATCATTTCCCTTCCGCCTCCTCTTCGGAACGCAAGGCATCGATTATCTGCTTGGCCCTGCGGATCCTTGTCTTTACGGTATTCAGTTCAAGGTCCATGTTCTCTGCAATCTCGTCGTATTTCATCCCGTCGATAAGGCGTTTCCTTGCCACGGTCCTGTAGAGATCCGGCAGACGGTCGATGTACTTTATCCTCTCCTCTTCAGATTCGGTCTTGATCAGGGAGTTCAGGGCGTCTTCACTCTGGTCCGGAATGCCTTCGTAGCCGGAAGCCTGGGCGTCGTCATCCAGATATACTATCTGGTTTTTGGGGTGGACCCTCTGCTCTTTCTCAAGTGAGTCGAGGGCGGTGTTGCGGGCTATCGTGCACAGCCAGGTCAGGAACTGGCTCCTGGTCTCGTCGTAGTTGTGGATCTGGCGGAAAGCCTTCTCGAAACTGCGTGAACATATGTCATCGACGTCGTAGTCGTCGATGTTCTTGAAACGGTTCTTTATGTATGACCTGAGCTGGTCGATATGCCTGTCCCAAAGGGCCGTGAATGCCAGTCCGTTGCCGTTCTTGGCAAGCTGGATCAGTTCATCAATGGGCCTCAAGCCAGTTCTTTCCATAATTGCATTCCACTGTGAGCGGTACGCTCAGTTTGACAACGCTCTCCATCTTTTCCACGACCATCGCCTTCAGTTCATCGATCTCGTCGGGAATGGCATCGAATACAAGTTCGTCGTGGATCTGGAGCACCATCTTTGATTTGAAGCCCCTGTCGTTCAACTCCTTATCCACCGCTATCATAGCGAGCTTGATGATGTCGGCAGACGTTCCCTGGATAGGGGCGTTCACGGCATTCCTTTCCGCAAGCGCCCTTATGGTGCCGTTCTTGGAGTTGATTTCCGGAATATATCTTCTTCTCCCGAACAGGGTCTCGACGTAACCGGTCTCCCTCGCCGCCGACTTGGTGTCCTCGATGAAGGAGAGGATGGAAGGGAAGCCGGCGAAATAGTCGTCGATAATCTTCTGGGCTTCCTTCCGGCCTATCCGGAGCCTCTGGGCGAGGCCGAAGGCGGAAATGCCGTACATGATTCCGAAATTGGCTGTCTTGGCGATACGCCGCTGATCCGGGGTGACTTCTTCGTGAGGGATACCGAATATCTTCGCGGCCGTGGCGGCGTGGACATCTATTCCCTGCCTGAAGGCGCTGATCAGGTGCTGGTCGCAGCTCAGGTGGGCCATTATCCTCAGTTCGATCTGTGAATAATCGGCCGAGAGTATAAGTCCGTCGGGAGTACCGGGAACGAAAGCCTTGCGGATCTCCCTGCCGCGGTCGGTCCTGATAGGGATGTTCTGCAGGTTCGGATTGGATGAACTGAGCCGTCCGGTTGCAGTAAGAGCCTGGTTGAATGTGGTGTGGACCTTACCGTCCGCCGGATCGATGTAGCCGGGGAATGGCTCTATATAGGTGGACAGCAGCTTCTTCACCGCCCTGAATTCCAGGATTTCGTCCACTATAGGATGCCTGTCGGCAATATCCAGCAGGGTGGTTTCGTCAGTCGAATAGGTGCCGTTGGAGTTCTTCTTGGGTTTCGAGGCAAGCTTCAGCTTCTCGAACAGTATCTCTCCGATCTGCTTCGGGGATGAGACGTTCAGCGACGGCTCTCCGGCGAGTTCCCGGACCTTCGCTTCTCGCAAGACCATTTCCGAGCGCAAGTGTTCGGTATAATCCTTCAATGAAGCCAGATCCACCTTGACACCGTTCCGTTCCATCCTTGAGAGAACCTTGAGCAGAGGCTCCTCCATCGTCTCGTACAGGTCGGTAAGAGCCTTTTTTGACAGTTCTGCCAACAGGCTCTCCCGCAGCATCAGGAGGATCGCCGCCTCGCGGCTTCGGTCAGCCTGGACTTCATCTGAGGGGATGTCGTCGAAAAGGGAACCGGTGGATGCTTCTGCATCGCTCTCGTGTGCCTCCAGGGCCATCCCCAGGAGACTCTGGGACAGTACTTCAACCTTGTGGCTCTTCTCCGGATCCACCAGGTAGTGCATCAGTCCGATATCGTCGAGCCTCCCTTGCAGTCCGATGCCGGATGCCGCCATGATGTTCATCTGGCGCTTAAGGTCATCTCCGCATTTGCCGATCCCTTCATTTTCGAGAAGGGCCTTGAACTCCTTGCAGGAACCTTCCGAATATGCATAAGCGGCCGGCCCTTCGACGGAGCTCAGGGACCCGGGAACGGCCACGATGATCCTCCTTGTCTTGGCGAATACTCCGCTGTCGGCACCTTCGGTTATGATTGAGCAGATTCCTGTCTTTGTCGCGGCTTTAGAGACTTCACTTGGCGAAACCCTAGTGATTTCCAAGGCTTTGTCCTCTTTTGGGGCGACTGCAGGAGCATGCCCCAGGAACCTTTGCAGGGAGTTGAACTCATATTTTTCGAAGAGGTCGGCCAGATCGGGGCCGTATGCCTTGTCGACCTTCATCTCTTCAGTGGCCACATCCACGTCGATGTCGGTCTTGATGGTGACCAGTTCGCGGCTTAGTCCTATATGGTCCCTTGCCTCCTCGAACATGCCTTTCTGCCTCGGGGAGAGCTCGTCGAGGTGTTCATATATTCCTTGGACGGATCCATACTTCGCCACGAGCTTGCCGGCTCCGACTTCGCCTACTCCTTTGACACCCGGCACATTGTCGGCCGTGTCTCCGCAGATGGTCAGCATGTCGACCACCTGGGTGGGGGATTGGATGCCGTATTTCCCGCAAATCTCCTTCACCCCGATTATCTCGTTGTCTCCTCCGGCCTTGCCGGGCTTGTACTGCCAGATATGGTCCTCGATCAACTGGCCGTAATCCTTGTCGGGCGTGACCATATAGACGTCCAGCCCTTCGCGGGCACACCTCTTGGCCATCGAGCCGATCACGTCGTCAGCCTCGAATCCCATGAGCATCAAGGTCGGGATATTCATGGCCTTGCAAAGCTCCTGCAATGGTTCCAGGGAGTCGATTACCAGCTGGGGAGTCTCCGTCCTGTTCGCCTTGTACTCGGGGTACATCTGGTTGCGGAAAGTGCCTCCCGGCGGGTCGAAGGCTACTGCGAGATAGTCCGGCTGCTCGCGCTCGATAAGTTCAAGGACGTACTTCGTGAATCCGTAGAGGATCGACATGTCGGCTCCTTTGGAGTTGATCATCGGCCTCCGGAGAAAGGCGTAGTACATCTTGAACACGAGGGCGTGTCCGTCGATGAAGAATATCTTGCTCGGCATCTTCTGAAAAAGGATTCTATTCTTCAGGCAGGAACATCGGATCCCAGGCGGGGAGAAGGATGGGCTTCTGGGAGAGCATGCCCTTCAGTTCGGCGGGGACATACTTGTTCTCCACCACGAGGCGGAACATGTATTCATTGAACCATTCGTCGGTCATGATCATGTTGCCCTTGTAGCCGCTGGCGGCGCCCCAGCTGTTCTCGACCATCCATTTGACCGGCTTGCCGTCCTTGATGTCGACGGCGATGAGCGTCATGGCGTGCGAGGAACCGCTGGCGTGGGTCATGACCCTCTGCTTCTTGTCCATCGGGAAAGTGGTGCCGAAGAGGGAACCATAATCGAAGTTCCTGAGATCAAGCGTACCCTTCTGCCTGTCGCTGAACTTACCCACGTCGCATGAGAAATACATCGCGGTGTTGTCCTTGATGGATGCTATGGCGATCTCCTTGATCTTGTCCACGGGGAGGTTGAGGTAGACCCAGTTGCAACCGTCATAGACATGGCGGTCGTAGGCGATCTCATAGACCTTGTAGTATTCCCTGCAGGGGTCGTTCATGAGCATCACATAGCCGTTGTTGAGGTCCTCCCCGACATATTCCTTGTAGAATGAGAGGGGAGTGTAGGTCTTCGTGCTGATGACTTCGTCCTTGGAGTTGCGCATCGTGTATTCGAACTCCACGGGCGGCTCTCCGAGGCAGATGACGAGCATCCGGTAGATTTCCTTGAGCATCTCGGTCTTCAGTGCCTGGCAGTCCTTGGCCTTGGCTTCACGGAGCTTGAGTCCGTCCTCGCGGAGCTTGGTAGCGATCTGGGTGCGCATCTGGCCGGTGCTGTTGGCGCAAAGGGTCTCGGGCATTACGTCGGAAGGAACCACTCCGTATTTCATGATCAGGTTGGCTACTCCGGTGAACTGTCCGCCGTCTCCGATAGGATTGGCGAACAGCCAGTCGACCTCACGGTCGTCGAAACTCTTGTCCCTGGTATCGATCACTCCCTGGAGGAAAAGATTGGCCTTCTCGAGCTGGTCATAGAAGAAGACATAGTTCTGCGAGAAGGTGAAAGCACCCAGGTCGTATTTGTCTATCATCTTGGCCCTCAGGACATTCAGTCCGGAGAAGAGCCAGCAGCGTCCCGAGGACTTCTGGTCCGTGATGCCCTTGGTCTTCACCCTGTCGGAGAAATGGGTGTCGATCATCGCGATATTCTCGGAGTTGGCCGCCAGTACGCTGATGGCCGTGCTGTTGAGCGCGTTCTTGATAGCCTTGTCGGCCGCCGTGCCTTCATATCCCTTGCGGATTTCCTTGAGCATGTCGGCGGAGATTCCGCCCTTCGGGTCGGCCTTCTGCTGAGCCGAGGCGGTTGCACCCACAAAAAGGGCGATGGCAGCCGCCAGGATGATGGTTCTTCTTTGCATATCGGTGTGTTTTTACGGTTTTTCCTATTCTGTAAAAATAATCAGAAAATGCCGGATAAGCAAAAAATAGCCGTGTCAGAACATCTTTTTATAGTACGGCCTCAGGGGATCGTCGACGGTGACGCTGGCGGAGACGATGGGGCAGAGGGCAAAGTAGCCGACGGCATCGCCGTCACCTCCGCGGATGTTGGTCGGGCAGTTCGCAGGCTGGGGCGAGAACAGGGGGATGGCCGCCATTGCCCCATTCAGGGTAACTGCAATAAGGTAGTCGAAGAAATCCTTGCTGAGGGTCATCGCCTCAAGGGTTATGACATCGCCTGTCTCAAGGTATTTGGCGCAGTCTCCGTAAAGTTTCTGCATCTGGGAATATTGCATGAGGGTGGCGATCGGGAATCCTTTGACCTCGTTCCCGTTGAAATAGATGTCATCGGTGATCTCAGCCATCTCGTGGGGGTAGAAATTGCCATTCACGCCGACCGTGATGTAGTAATAGTCAGTATGTTCCATGTCCTTGCCCCAGATTGCAAGGGTCCAGAGGCTGTCCAGGCCCATGGTCTTGTTGCCGGCGTAGGCGTAGTCCAGTTCGTCGAGCCGGAATCCTTTTTCCGGCATCGAAGCGTCTGCCTCATAGACCTCTCCTTCCTGGAGTTCGATCCTGAGATGATAGCTCCCGCCTTCCTCTGCGTGGTAACCCTCCGGGGCCTCGTAGACGCCATGCTCAGACTGTTTTTCCTCGAACCTGACTTCCGAATCACCGTCCGAGACAGTGACCAGTGCCCCGCTGACCGGAATCGAACCGCTCTTCTCCGCGTTCTCGAAATAGGGTACGGTCCTCGAAAGGATCACCTTCTGAGGACGGTCAGCCTGGTCGGTTATCACGGCCTCCACGGCCAGGCGTTCGAAATGCTCTCCCTTGGAACGGAGGTCGGTCTCCTCGGAGCATGCGACTGCAGCCAGGGCGGCACTGATGAATATCAATAGACCAAAACGCTTCATTTCTAGAACTTTATGTTATAGGAAACCGATGGGATGGCAGTGAAGAGATAGACTTTGAAGGCCTTCGTGCGGTTCTCTTCGCGGTCATAATTGAAAGCTATGCTCCAGGCGTTGTGCCGGGAGTAGGCATTGTAGACGGAAAGGTTCCATTCGCCGCTCCAGCGCTTGCCGGCGGCTCGGCCACGTGTCCTGTAGGTAAGGGACAGATCCATCCTGTGGTAGTCCGGGAGCCTGTCGGAGTTCCTTTCGGAGTACACCGGAACCCAGGTGCCCATGAATGAATATCTTCCCACGGGGTAGGTAGTGGGCGATCCGCTGTAGAAAACCCATTCTCCTGAAGCGGAAAGCCGTTTCGAGAAGTCGTAGCTCAACACGAAGTTGATTGCGTGCTCGTGGTTGAGGGGTGAGCGGTAGGGTTTTCCTCCGTTTAGTTCAGGAATATCGTACATCGCCTTCGCCCAAGTGTAGGAAACCCAGCCGTTCAGTTTGTCGAACTCGTACTTGAGCATCGTCTCGACCCCGTAAGAGGTTGAACTTCCGCTCCTCAGGAGTCCTTCCCGGTCCACGTTATCGATCACAATCCCAGGGTTCTCGACGAAGTCGATCACGTTCTTTCCCTTTTTGTAGAAACCCTCCACTGATGCTTCCAGGGCCTGTTCGGCGAAGAGGGCGTTGACTCCCACGGAGAACTGGTCGGACAGCTGGGGTTTCGTGTTGGGTGAGGCCGTGAACCAGGTGTCGACCGGACTTCCGGTGATGCTTATCCTGGCCTGCTGGAGATATTGGTATGAGCGTGAATATGATCCTTTGACCGAGAGATCGTTGCCGAGGGGAAGGGAAGCGGATAACCTGGGCTCCAGACCGTTGTATGTCCGTATCTTCTCTCCTTTGGGGATGTCCGTGACTCTGAGGAGTTCATGGGTCACAGGATCGAAATACCTTTGGGATGTACCGCCCAGTGTCGTAAAGGAGGAGAACCTGAGTCCGTAGCGCAGGGTAAGCGGTCCAAGTTTCTGCTCATTCTGCAGGTAGACCGATGGCTGGACTGCATAGCTGGAAGGCATGACCACGTGGTTTACCACTGTACTGCCTCCAACTGGATTGCATTCTCCCGGAGCAATGTCGAACCAGGCCAGTCCGAATCCGGCCTGGAGAGTATTCTTCGGGTTCAGGTACCACGTCCAGCCAGCCTTGGCCCCGGTCTCCCTTATGCCTTGGACATAGTCGAACCTGGCTTCGCTCATGTCTCCCGCAAGAGTGTTCCTGTATATTGAATTGTACAGCGTTACGTCCGAGGTAAGGGCATGGCCGTAGACATGGTTCCACCTAAGGGACTGGGTGTGGTTGGCGAAGCCGAAGTCCATCTTTCCGAGATCGAATTCGTCCATGCTGAGTCCGAAGACGTCCTTCCCGTCGAATGCGCTCAGGTAGAGCCTGTCCTTCTTTCCGGCGATCCAGGTGAGCTTGGCGTTGAGGTCGTAGAAATACATCTGAGTATGATCGGGGAGATTGTCACCCAGAAGCGGGAAGAACAGGTCGAGGTAAGTCCTTCTGCCCGAGACCATAAAGGACAGTTTCTCCGGAACGATCGGACCTTCAAGGAAGACCTTGGAAGTTATCAGGCCTATCGATGCATTCCCTCCGAACTCCCTGTTGTTGCCGTCCTTCCCGCTTATGTCCAGGATGGAGGACAGCCTGCCGCCGTATGAGGCGGGGAAGTCGCCCTTGTAGAGTTCGGCGCTCCTGATGGCGTCGCTGTTGAACATCGAGAGGAACCCGAGGAAATGACCGCAGTTGTAGACCGGAGCCCCGTCCATAAGGATCAGGTTCTGGTCGATTCCGCCCCCTCGTACGCTGAAACCTGTCGCTCCTTCACTTGGAGTCTGGACTCCCGGCATCATCTGGATAACCCTGATTATGTCGCTTTCGCCCATCAGGGCCGGGAGCCTCTTGACAAGGACGGCGTCCACTCTCTGGCGTCCCATCTGGGGGAGTTTCAGTTCATCCCGCTTTGTCTTCGAGAAGACCTTTGCGGCCTCCAGTACTTCGTTGTCGGTCTCGAGTTCGAAATCAACTACCTTTGACTCGCTCAGGCTGATTGTCCTTTCGACCGTCCGGTAGCCGGTGAAAGAACAAAGGATCTTAATGCTCCCTTTTTCCACTGCCAGGGAATAATAGCCGGCATTGTCCGCGGAGACTCCGTTTTTTCGGTCTTCCGTGAACACTACTGCTCCGGTGAGAGGCTCTCCGCTGGAAGCGTCCCTGACGTGGCCGGAAATGACGATTTTGCGTCCCTGTGCCCCGAGAGGCAAGGCCGTCAGGAATAGAGATGAGATTATGATCAGTAATATGCAGTTTCTTTTCATGCTTCCTTTTTGATTTCGTTGCAAAGATACAATACCGGTTTTGCAATCAGGTTGCATTTTTATAACTTTGACATTACTTCTATGCCAAAGGAAGATGAAGCCATCCCGCCGAACCGCTTTCATGATCATCGCCGTGCTGCTGCTCATAGCTGCCGACCTTTGTGCCGGCGGTTCCGGTCTGGGGCTGCCTGACAAGGTCATATTCATGAAACTGAGGCTTCCCAGGATGCTAACGGCATTGCTTGCCGGTGCTTCACTTGCGCTTGCTGGACTTCAGATGCAGAGTGTTTTCCGTAATCCACTGGCCGACCCACATATAATGGGTGTGAGTGCCGGAGCTGGAACGGGTGCGGCCATTGCCACCCTCTTGATCGGCACGTCCCTGCCTGCAGCCCTTTCCGGCTTGACCGTGGTTTCTGCGGCCTTCGTCGGAGCTCTTCTGAGTTCGGCTCTCGTCATGCTGGTATCGTCAAGGATGCACAGCGCCACCACGCTCCTGATCTTCGGCGTTATGCTGGGCTTCGTGTTCAGCGCCCTTACTTCGATCCTTGAATATTCAGCCAATGCCGAAAGCCTGAAAGTCTTCTACAGCTGGTCGGCCGGCAGTTTCATCGGAAACGGTCCTACGGGAATCGTCATAATTGCCGTCGCCCTCCTATTGGGATTGGTCCTTGCCCTCCTGAACAACCGTGGCCTTGACCTGGCCCTGTTCGGTGATGACTACACAGCCATGGCTGGTGCCGATCCATCCCGCATCCGGAATATCTCGATGGTCGGAAGCTGCCTTATGGCCGGAGCTGTCACCGCCTTCTGCGGCCCGTTGGGATTCGTGGGAATAGTTGCACCTCACATAGCCAGGGCGCTGACAGGCTCTTCCGTCCATCTCCGTGTCATCCCGGTCAGCCTGCTCGTAGGAGCGGGGCTTTCACTCATTGCGGATATCCTGTCCCAGATATTCCCGACTCCGCTTCCTGTCGGAAGCACCATGGCCATCATCGGCATCCCGATAATACTGTTCATACTTCTTCCTGTCCCTGAGCTTGGTCGAAGGGCCGGCAAAACTGCTTCGAACAAATGATCAAGGCCGTCGACATAGTAGTGGGGTATGGGAAAGCCGTTGCCGGCCCTTTGAGTTTCAGTTTCGCCGACGGTGAGTGCGTCATGCTCCGGGGCAGGAACGGCAGTGGCAAGACGACTTTGATGAAGACCATGGCCGGTATCCTGAAACCTTTGTCAGGATCTTTCGAGACCGGTGGACAGGCAGTTCTTGTGCCGACCAGGATTCCCAAGGTGAAGGGCTTCACCGTTGAGGAATTCGTCCGCACCGGGATGCTGGCTACTGCCGGATCATTCAGGAGACTGGATCGAGAATCTGAAAAAGCTCTCGTTGAGGCTATCAGTATGATGGAACTGGAGACCCTGGCTTCCAAAGACTTAAGCCGTATCAGCGACGGGGAGTTCCAGAAGGCCTGCATTGCAGCAGCCCTGACCCGTAAGGCCAATGTCCTTATGCTGGACGAGCCCACGGCCTTCCTCGATGTGGAGAACCGTGTCATGGTGCTCAAGACTCTTCAGCATCTAGCCCACGAGACCGGGACTACCGTCGTTTTCTCAACACATGACATCCACGACGGTGCCCTCTATTCGGATTCGGTATTGGCCTTGTGAAAGGTACTTACTTTTTCAGCAGTTCCTCGATATGTTCGGCATAGTCGAGGGTGGTGTCGAGGTAGAAGACAATCTCGGGGACGATCCTGAGCTGACGGCCGACCTGGCGGCCGAGGGCTCCGCGCAACTCGCGCATGTTGTCGTCCAGGATCTTCATGACCTCCTCCGCCTTGGAGGAAGGGAATATGCTGACATAGGTCTTGGCAATAGAGAGGTCAGGACTTACCCTTACCTCGCTGACCGTGACCATGGCACCTCCGAAGAAGGCCATTCCCTTGCTGCGGATGATCTCGGCGAGGTCCTTCTGGATCTCCCTCGCGACTTTTAGCTGTCTGGTTGTGGCCTGTTTTTCCATTGCTATATAACGTTGATGATGAAGTAGTTCTTCTTTCCTTTCTGGGCGAGGATGTACTTCCCGTCCACTATGTCATTCTCTGAAACCTGATATTCGATGTCGGTAACCTTGTCCTTGTTGATGGATACTCCGTTGCCGACGGTCATCTTCCTGGCTTCGCCCTTTGAAGGGAAGACCTGGGTCTTGACGGCCAGGAGGTCGAGGATGTTGCAAGGAAGTTCGGAGCGGGGGACATCAAAAGTGGGGACACCGCTGAATACCGCGAGGAAGGTCTTCTCGTCCAGTTTGCGGAGTTCTTCCGAAGTGGAGTTGCCGAACAGCATCCTGGAGGCGGAGACTGCGTTCTCATATTCGGCAGCGCCATGGATCATGGTGGTGATCTCCTTGGCGAGCAGCTGCTGGAGGGTCCTGCGTCCGGGATCGGCGCGGTGCTCTGCTATTGCGGCCTCCACGGTCTCCTTGTCCAGCATCGTGAATATCTTGATGTACCTCTCGGCGTCCTCGTCGCTGACGTTAAGCCAGAACTGATAGAACTCGTAGGGAGAGGTCTTCTCCGGATCGAGCCAGATGTTGCCTTTCTCGGTCTTGCCGAACTTCGTTCCGTCCGCCTTCTTGACGAGGGGGCAGGTGAGTGCGAAGGCGTCGGTCTTGCCGAGGATCCTGCGGATCAGCTCGGTACCTGTGGTGATGTTACCCCACTGGTCGCTTCCTCCGAGCTGGAGGCGGCAGCCCATATGCTCGTAGAGCCAGAGGTAATCATATCCCTGGAGAAGCTGATAGCTGAATTCGGTGAAGGACATGCCTTCGCGGGACTCGTCGGAAAGGCGCTTCTTGACTGAGTCCTTCGCCATCATGTAATTGACGGTGATATGCTTTCCGATGTCGCGGATGAAATTGAGGAATGAATAACCCTTCATCCAGTCGTAGTTGTTCACGAGCTCGGCCTTGTTGGGAGCGTCGGATTCGAAGTCGAGGATTTTGGAGAGCTGGGCGCGGATGCCCTCGATGTTGTGATGGAGGGTTTCCTCGTCGAGGAGCTTGCGCTCCTGTGACTTCATCGAAGGATCGCCGATCATTCCGGTCGCACCTCCGATGAGGGCGATGGGCTTATGTCCGCACTGCTGGAAGTGCTTCAGTATCATTATACTGACGAGGTGGCCGATGTGCAGGGAGTCCGCAGTAGGATCGATTCCTACATATGCTGCCTGGGGGGCTTCCATGAGTTTTTCCTCAGTCCCAGGCATGATGTCCTGGATCATGCCTCTCCATCTCAGTTCTTCAACGAAATTCTTCATCTATGTGTCTGTTTTCTTTTTGTTCACGTAAATCGTGCAAATTTAGGTAAAAAATAGGTAAATTTGTGAGTTGAAGCGAAATTAACAATCCAAAGTATATTCAAGAATATGAGAAAGAAAATCGTAGCCGGAAACTGGAAGATGAACACCAATCTCCAGGAAGGCATTGAACTCGCCAAGGCAGTTGCCGCCAAGTCAGTCGAAACCCCTGAGAACGTAGGCCTTATCGTGGCCGCTCCTTTCACCCACCTCTGCGCTGTCGCTGAGGCTGTAAAGGGTTCCAAGGTGGAAGTCTCCGCCCAGAACTGCGCCGACCATGAGAAGGGCGCCTACACTGGCGAAGTCTCCGTCGGAATGCTGACCTCTGTCGGTTGCCAGTGGACGATCCTCGGTCATTCCGAGAGGCGCCAGTATTATGGCGAGACCGATGAGAAGCTTGTCGAGAAGGTAAAGCTCGCCCTTGGCGCTGGTCTCGGCGTGATCCTCTGTGTCGGTGAGAACCTCGACGAGAGGGAGGCCGGAAAGCATTTCGAGGTGGTTACCACCCAGATCGAGAACGTCCTGTTCAACTTCACCGCTGAGGAGATGGCAAAGATCGTCGTTGCCTACGAGCCCGTGTGGGCGATCGGTACAGGAAAGACCGCAACGGCCGAGCAGGCTGAAGAGATCCACGCTTGCATCCGCAAGGTCCTTGCTGGCAAGTTCGGTGAGACCGTGGCCGAGGACACAACAATCCTCTATGGCGGAAGCTGCAAGCCTTCCAACGCGAAGGAACTCTTCGCCCAGAAGGACATCGACGGTGGTCTTATCGGTGGCGCCGCCCTCAAGGCAGACGACTTCATCGCCATCGCCCAGAGCTACTAGTCGTTTACATTTTTTAACGCAGAACGCGGACGGTGACACCCGTCTGCGTTTTTTTGTCCCCGCACCAGAGCCAGTAGGTGTCACCCTCGACCTTGGCGACTTCAAACCTGCCCTTAACGGACTGGGTCGAACTGCCCGATGACCAGGTCACCGTAGCATCCAGTTTCTGTCCCTTTGATGACGGGACGGCCGAACAGATCACGAAGAAATAATCCTTCATGGCATCGTCGCTTGCCCTGAACTCACGGGCGGTCGGATTGTATCCTAGCTGCCAGGTGAGCGGGTCGTATGTATGGATAACCTGTCCCGCCACCTTGAGCTGGATTCCGGATCCGGCCACGAAAGTACTGTCAGGCTCCAGGGTCCTGTTACAGGAACAGCAAATCATTGCAACGGCAAGCAGTATTGAACTTATCCTTTTCATTGAGTGAAGGTTATTTCTTTGGCGAGGATTTCACGTGAACCGTCGGAACGCATCACGACGGCTTTCAGCAGACCGGACTTGGAAGGATGGTAGTAACCGCTGCCGTCGGTCTGCACCGAAGCTCCGTCGTAGGTCCAACTGACCTTCTCACCTATGGCATTGAATACCCTGAGCGGGAAGCCTGTCCCGGGGAGGAACTTGCCTCCGCTGCGGCTGCCGTAGAGATATTCAAGGTAGATGAAAGGCTTGGCTCCGTCCTGACGGGCCTTGGTCAGGAAGTCGTATTCGGTCACTTCTCCGGAGACATCGTTCTTCTTGAAGGAGATGGCCACCGAATATGCAGTCGTAGGTGACAGTCCCTCCAGGGTAATGGAATACTTCCCGGGTTCGTAAGGGGAGACCGATGTGGTCCTGTGGCTGCCGGAAGTCTCGCCCCAGTTGACTGTGGCATCGCCGTCGAAGCCGGCGACATCCGATTCCCAGGTGAGGATGGCGGCATCCTGGTATACTTCCGATCTCAGGTCCGTGACGTTGGGAACTATGTCTGAACTGTGGTATACGGTGAAGGTCACATTGTTCCCGCTCCGGGCGATGTTGGCGATGGCGAAAGGCGATTCGGTGCCGTCGTTGAAGACGAATGCGGGATCCGAGTAGGCATTGAAGGAATTGGTGTTCCTGTATGGGAAGAAGGCCTGCCTGACCTCCATGGCATCAGGCCTTGTCTCGATCATGTCGGCACACTCGAAAGCCGGATTGCAGTTTATCTCATTGTTCTCCCAGCGGTAAGTGGCGGTGACCGTAGCGCTTGCGTCATCTGACCAACCTGCCTTGTGGCTGCTCATGTCGACATGGTATATTGCAAGGCCGCTGCCTCCGATGTAGGTGTCCCAGCCTTTCTGGGCCCGGCACTCGAAAAGGAAGAACTCCAGCGGTTCCTTGGGATTCTCCAGGATCAGGTAACGCCCGTTTTCATTGACAGGTTCGAGGGTATATGTGCCCGTTTCCATCTTTTCCGGCTGTCCGATACCGAGGATTTCCCTGTCCACTGCATTGTAGTAGGGGGGAGTCTTGCCTGAATTATTGAAATTGCCACCGTCCATCAGGGCTGTCGAGGCCCACATTCCGTCGGACTCGCCTCCGCTGCCTTCCCCGTCGGTGTCATAGAAATCTTCCAGACCGAGGGTATGGCTGTACTCGTGGCAGAGCGGTCCGATATTGCTGAGTCCCCATACCAACTGTCCGCTGCTGCTCTGGCCCCGTACAGTGAGTTCCGTCGACAGCGCGTAGGTGAGGATTCGTTTGCCGTCGAGGATGAGGGCGGGGACATACCATTGGTGCGGCCACATATAGTCGGAATCGGCACCTTCCGCTTCGCTTTTTCCGGCAACGATCACGAAGACATTGTCCACGATACCGTCGTCATCGTCATCGAAAGTCGAGAAGTCTACCTGGGCGTCCGAGAGTATGCAGGCCTCCCTCACCAGTTCCTGCGGATGCTCGTCCCGCCCAGCCTTGCCTTCATCATTCTTACCATAGTAACTGTGATCCTTGGAGAGAGTCACGATAGGGCCGACCGTGAAATTGAATTCATAGCTTCCCTTGAACTGGTCGTTCAGGTAGTCCAGCACGCTGTTTGTTCCCTCCTTGGAAACAAGGTCGATGATATCCTGGCGCCTGCTGTCCCCGTTCTGGAAACTGATGTCGGGGAACTGGGCGAGTATTATTATGCAATGCTTCCGTACAGGACCCGATGACCTTGTAGCCGGTTTGGCGGGCAGATTGAGCTTCCTTTCCATGCGGGCTTCGGCTGCTTTCCTGCCGATCGTTGCCCAAGGAATATTCCTGCAGCTGACAAGGACGATCGAAGGAGTATCCTCCCCGACCTTGTATCCGCTGCTTTCGCGGGAACCGTCTTCGTTGAAATATGCGTATCGGTAGAAACCGTCTTCGCATCTGATTATGGCATATCCCTCCGCAGTCATCAGGACCTTTCCGAATTCGTCACCTTTCAGTATCGCCTGGAATGACGTCCCGTCAGGCTGGTATATCAGGAATGATCCCTTCCTGGCCGAAGAAGCGCTGACTACTACGGCTGCCAGGATAATCGTGAATATGGATAAAAACTTGCTCCTCATCAATGAAAAAGCGGCCGCCTTTAGGGGGTAGCCGCCAGTCAGGAATTGTACTGATATTACTTCTTAGCCTCAGCTACGGATACCTTTCTGAACTCCTTGAGGTCCTTCATGAGATCAAGGGCAGCCTTGCGGGCGCGGGCACCTGCAGCCTTGTTTCCTTTTTCAACCTGAGCGTCAGCGTTTACGACGAAAGCCTCGAGCTCTTCCTTGATTTGTGCAACAAGCTTTTTCATTTCTTTTAAATATTAAGTGAATAGATGAATATTAGTATCCTAATTTATCGCATGCAATTTATACAAAAAAACAGAATAATCAAATGTTTGAGCCAAAAAATAGTGGGTTTTTTAACGTTTAATCACCTGTTTTGTGCGTTTCAGACCGGGTATTCAGGATATTCATCGCCCTGTCCGGACCGATTGTCGCGATATTCTTTATTCCATCTATCACCTTGTCGCAGATTGCGGGCATCGCTTTCTTCTCCTCTTCGGAGAAGTCTCCTATCACATATTCGACCTGGCTTCCGGGAGTGAAGGAATTGCCGACACCTATCCTGATCCTGGCCCAAGACGTTGATCCAAGGCATAGCTGTATGTCCTTCAGGCCATTGTGGCCTCCGTCGCTTCCGCTCTTGCGGAGACGTACCGTACCGAAGGGCAGGTTGATGTCGTCACAGACCACTATCAGGTTCTCGAGCGGGAGACCGAGCTTCCCGAGCCAGTACCTTACGGCCTTGCCGCTCAGGTTCATGTAGGTCGAAGGTTTCAGGAGATAGAACTTGCGTCCTTTGTAAGAGACCGTTGCGATGTCGCCGTAACGTTCAGTCATGAAACTGACATTGGATGCCTGAGCCCAGGCATCCAATACCATAAAACCTGAATTATGTCTGGTTGAAGCGTACTCCGCACCGATATTTCCCAATCCGGCGACAAGGAAGTTCATGCCAGAATAATCTTCAGGTGTCTCTACGATCTTAGGCTTCAGCAGCGCCTTCAGCACCCTCAGCATTTTCATCAGCAACCTGTGTCATGTTGCGGGTGGACTTGACGGTGCAGATGATGGTGTCCTTGGGGGAGACCACGGCTACGTTGTCAAGCTTGATGTCGCCGGCGACGATACGCTTGTCGATGTCAAGCTTCGTAACGTCGACGTTGAGAGTGTCGGGAAGGTCCTTCATGAGGGCGCTGATACGGATGGCCCTGGACACGAGGACGAACTTACCACCTTTCTGTACACCGACGGGGTGACCGCTGACCACGATGGGAACCTTGATGCTGATGGGCTTGTCTTCGGAAACTGCGAGGAAATCTGCGTGGAGGCAGTTGTCCTTCACAGGATGGAACTGAAGCTCATGCACAACGGCCATGTAGGACTTTCCGTTGTCAAGCTTGATGTCGATGATGTAGGAGGCGGGAGTGTTGGTGATTCCCTGGAGGTCCTTGTCGGAGACGGTGAAAAGGACGTTCTCCATTCCCTGTCCGTAGAGGTTGCAAGGTACGAGGCCCTGCCTGCGGATCGCTTTGATCACGGCCTTGTTTCCGACTTCGCGGATGTTGCCGTTAAGTTCAAAATGCTTCATTGTTGTTGTTTAAAATGTGTTACTCAACCCCGGTCGGGCCGGGGTCCCATTGCACCAAAAACGCTCATGCGCTTTTAATTGGCGGGCAAAGATAGGAATAATATAATTAATTGACAAGTCCGACCGCCTTGTTCCAGGCCTCATCCATGAAATAGTAGTTGAGGATGTTCGACCCGGCGCAAGGGATGTACATGCTATAGCCGGAATACGTCTTGATGTCGAATTCCCCAAGGAAGGAGGGGGTCGCATTCTTGTAGATTATCGTCCTCGAGATTGCATTCCTGAGGGTGGCCATATCCTCGGCGGAGACCCCGCATTTGTCGAAGGTGTCCTCAAGGTCGTAGAAATAGTGCCTGTTGTACCTGAAATAGCCTTGTATCTCGGAGACAGGGGCAGTGGCGATGGCGGATGAATATTTGGACACCAGGGTCTTGCATACAGATGCAAGGTTTTCCAGCCCATCGGTCCTGACGAGGGTCACCGTGGCGGAACGGGTATCTCCGCTGCGCTTGTTGTATCTCTCGAAAGAGTCTGTGAAAAGCCCAAGAAGGTCAGGAGTCGGTCCCTCGAGCAGGAAGGAAACCAGCTTCGTGTAGTCGAACATCCCGTCTGCCAGGACTTCGGCGGGAGAGATACCCAGATAGTCGGCTTTGTCCTTGAGCCCGTATGCTACTTCGACACCACCTCCGAAACACATGTCGAAGAAAAGGTAGTCAAGGTGATAGGGAATACCATCGGCGAATTCCTTGATGGACATCTCCTGGTCGCCATAGGACATCTTGTCCTGCCCTATGCTCCTGACCATCCCTGCATACGGATCGTCTGTCGCCATGTTCCCCTCGGGAATGTCAGGGTAGGATAATGACATCATCCTCCTCGAATACTTCGCCCCATTTGAATGCCGGTGCTCCCTCTCGAATTGTGAAGGACTGTTGTAATAGCCGTTCGGAAGCCATCCGGATCCGTGGGAGGCGAACACCATTCCATATCCCTTTGCGGGGAAGAGAGCCTTGACATAGTCCAGGACCTCTTTCATTGTGGCGGAGGAGGCCGCAACGGTAGATTCAGGATATATCTTCAGGGTATCGGAGACCATGTTGCCCTCAAGGTCTTTATATACTCTCCTGAGGTATGAGGGAACATTCTTGTAGCTTTGGTTTTTCGCCAGTTTGGAGAAGATAAGGACAACATCATCGTTTCTGCCGCTACCGGGGAGATATCCTTTGGGGAGTCCGAACTTTTCACTGTCCATGTTGTCCCTGAGATAGCTGTAAAGTTCGTTGAACCCGCATTCGTAGAACAGGAGCACCCTGCGGTTCTCGACATGCGCCGTACGCCTTCCGGGATAATCATAGCTGATGCCCTCATCACTTCCTGAGATTCCGAAGTTCTCGTCCTTGTCGCACGAAACGCTGAACAGTGCAGCTGCCAGGATGACAGCGGCACATGCGGATTTGCGTATGATTCTGACGATATTCATAGTCGTTTTCAGTTTATGCTGCATTTCACAAATGTAGGAAATATTCCTGAATATTACCTATATTTACACTATGAAGACCGTCATAGACGAATTCGCGGACATCAAGGTAATGCGCTTCGAAGTGCCGGGATGGGATTCCCTCACCCTGCAGCAGAAAGAATATGCCTATCATCTCTCAGAGGCGGCAAAACTAGGCCGTGACATCACCTGGGACCAGTATTGCCGGTGGAATCTTCCAGTGAGACATGCGGTTGAGGATATCCTCGACCGTTACGGGGGGAACCGGGATTGCGAAGCATTCCGTGAGTTCGTGGTCTATGCCAAAAGGCTGTTCTTCTCTTCCGGGATACACCATCATTATGCCGAGTCCAAGTTCTTCCCCGGTTGTGACAGGGAGTATTTCCGCAGCCTGCTTGAGTCTGTGGGGCGCTCCGCAGATGTTGCTTTGCTGGATGTCATCTATTCTCCTGACATATGTCCCGTAAGACGTTCGTCCGAGAGGGAGGGGGATATCGTCGCCCTGTCTTCGGTGAACTTCTATGAAGGGGTGACCAGGGAGGAAGTGGAGTCATATTACGACTCCGTGTCGGACCATGACGATCCCCGACCGGTATCATACGGCCTCAATTCCAAGGTCGTGAAGGAGGATGGCAGGGTCGTGGAGAAGGTATGGAAGTCCGGTGGTGGCTATGGTACGGCGATCGACAGGATCATTGATGAACTTGAAGCAGCCCGGGCTGTGGCGGAGAATGAGGAGCAGAAGGAGGCGCTAGGCATCCTGGTAGAATACTACAGGACCGGGGACCTGCAGCTGTGGGACAGGTTCAATGTCTGCTGGGTAGGGGAGTCCGGAGGGACCGTCGATTTCATCAACGGCTTCATCGAAGATTATGACGACCCTCTCGGACGTAAGGCGACTTGGGAAGGATATGTGAATATCAAGGACTTCGAGGCTTCGGCGCGGACTGAGCTGCTGAGCTCGAATGCACAGTGGTTTGAGGACCATTCCCCCGTGGATCCCCGCTTCAGGAAACCTCATGTCACCGGGGTGTCGGCCAAGGTGGTGAATGCCGTCATGCTCGGAGGGGCGACTTATCCGTCGACTCCCATCGGAATCAATCTTCCCAACGCTGACTGGATCAGGAAGGAACACGGGTCAAAGTCGGTAACCATCGGCAATATCACCCATGCCTATAACCTTGCTGCCCTGGAGGCTCCAAGAAGCGCTCTCGATGAATTCGCTTTCGACCGTGAGGAAATCGACGCCTACAGGAAATACGGTGAGCACGATGATGACATCCACACCGACCTCCACGAATGTCTGGGCCATGGTTCCGGGCAACTCCTCCCAGGGGTATCTCCCAATGCATTGAAGGAATACCAGAGCACTCTGGAGGAGGCACGGGCCGACCTGTTCGGCCTTTATTACATCGCCGATCCGAAACTGGTCGAACTCGGTATAATGCCGGACAGCGAGGCCTGGAAGCCAGCATATTCGTCATATATCCGCAACGGGATATTCGTCCAGTTCTCACGCCTCGAACTTGGGGCAAGGAATACGGAATCCCATATGCAGAACAGGAAACTCATAGCGGAATGGTGCTATGAGAAAGGACGTGACCGCAACATCATCGAGCGGAAGTCAAGGGACGGGAAGACATACTTCATAGTCAACGACTTCCATGCTCTCAGGGGACTTTTCGCGGAACTTCTGGCGGAGGTGCAGAGGATAAAATCCGAAGGGGATTACGAAGCGGGGAAGGCTCTGGTCGAAAGGTACGCTGTCGATATCGATCCTGAGCTTCATCGTGAGGTCAGGTCCCGCTACGAGGCTCTCCACCTGAAACCTTATGGCGGTTTCGTCAATCCTGACATAGTCCCGGTGCGGGGGATTGACGGCTCGGTCGTCGACTACGGATTGTCCCTCACGGATGACTATCTCGGGCAGCAACTTGAATATGGCAGGAAATACAAGACATTGATATGACCCTTACCGAAAAGACCCTTCAGGATTATTCCTATTATCTCAGGATCGAGAGGGCGATGTCTCCTAATACCGTAGCATCGTATTCCTCGGACCTTGACAAGTTCTTCGCGGCAGTACCCGTGGAGCCCGCAAGAGTCAGCACACAGGATGTGCTTGACTACCTCGCTTCCAGGAGGAAGCTCTCCAAGAGGTCGCAGGCCAGGCTTCTCAGTTCCCTTAGGTCCTTTTTCGACTGGCTGGTGATGGAAGGCGACCGGAAGGACAATCCATGCGACGCGGTCGACTCCCCTAAACTGGGACGGTACCTGCCGGAAGTCCTGTCAGTGGAAGAAGTCACAGCGATAATCGATTCAGTGGACCTCTCAACCTGGACCGGAAGGCGTGACAGGGCCGTCCTTGAAGTGCTCTACGGCTGCGGGCTGAGGGTTTCGGAGGCCGTCGGCCTGAAGATATCCAATGTCTATCTTGACGAAGGGTTCGTCCGTGTGGTAGGAAAGGGGAACAAGGAGAGGATCGTCCCCATGGGAGACATGGCCGTCCAGGCTGTCAGGGATTATCTGGAGTGCCGGATATCGCCGGATTCCCCTCAATATGACGACATCCTATTCCTGAACAGGTTCGGCCGCTCACTCAGCAGGGTGGCGATGTTCAATCTGGTGAAGAAACAGGCTGTATGTGCCGGAGTTGACAAGGAAATATCCCCGCATACCTTCAGGCACAGTTTTGCAACCCATCTTATCGAGAACGGGGCTGACCTGAGGGTTGTCCAGGAAATGCTAGGTCATGAGAGTATCCTGACCACCGAGATATATACACACATCGACAGTTCGACCTGGCAGCGCTCAATACTCGAGCATCATCCGAGGAACTGACTTACTTCCTTCCGGCTTCTTCTGCCATTACCTTGTTGTAGCAGTCACGGCAGAGGGGTTCGTAGGCATCCTTCTCGCCCAGGACCACCAGTTCCATACTGTTTGAAAGCCTGTGGGAGTGGTTGGCGAGATTGCCGCACCTGACGCAGATGGCATGAACCTTCCTGACTTCCTCGGCAATTGCCATAAGGAAGGGCATGGGACCGAACGGTTTCCCCAGATAGTCGGTGTCGAGACCGGCGATGATCACCCTCTTGCCCCTGTCGGCCAGTTCCTGGGCGACATCCACCAGCGACATGTCGTAGAACTGGGCCTCGTCAATTCCGACGACCTGGACATCGTCAGCTACTTTGAGCATCTCCCTGGGATCCTTGACAGCGTGGCAGGGAATCTTGTGGAAGTCGTGGGAGACCACGTCATCCTCGGAGTACCGTGTATCGATGGTAGGCTTGAATATCTCGATCTTCAGGTTGGCGAACTTCGCCCTCCTGATCCTCCTTATCAACTCCTCGGTCTTGCCCGAGAACATGGACCCGCAGATAACTTCTATCTCACCGGCTTTTTTTATGTTTTCTGAAAACATTTCGTTAGATTTGTTGAAATTTGACTGGTATCACAAATATAGCATTTTTATGGGAAAGATCGACGACAATACAATATCATCCCTCCTCGCAAGGATAGAAGGCATCAAGGAAGAACTCTCCGCACTCGAGGACGAAATCCGGGCGATAGAGCTGCCCGTTCCGGAGCCGGAACCGGTCGTTGAGCCGGAGCCCGTCCCCTCACCTGAAGCTGTTCCGGATCCTGTGCCGACACCCGAGCCGGAACCTGCCCCGGAACCCAAGGAAGAGGACCCGTTCGATATCACCATATCCGATATCGAGATGCCGATACCTTCTGTCGTGGAGCTGCCGGCAGAGGATGCAGTAGATGCTTCTGCTGAAAGTGAAACTGTTGCTGCTGATATCCTCGACGACATTCCTGTCGATCTTCCTGCTCCTGAGCCAGTCGATATACCTGAACCGGAGCCGGTCGTAGAGCCGAAGAAGTCAATCCTCGACTCTGCGGTTGCCGATACCGCCGTGATGGATGTAATGGCCGACAAGCAGGCTTGGAGGACGGACCGTCCGGGAATGCCTGTGAAGAACATAATCAGCGCCATCTCCCTCAATGACAGGGTACTTCTCATCAACGTCCTCTTCAGGGAGGATCCCATGCTGTTCCAGGATACCATCGCGAAATTCAATTCGATGGGATCGCTGGACGAGGCCCTGGCTTATATTTCCGAGAACTATCCGGATTGGGACCTTGGCTCCGAGCCCGTTTACAGGCTGATGATGGCCGTCCGCAGGAAACTGAACTAGGATTCGCATGCCCGGTATCCTTTATATTGTCCCGACCCCGGTAGGTAATCTGGACGACATCACTTTCAGGGCCGTGCAGGTGCTGAAGGAAGCCGACCTGATCCTGGCCGAAGACACCAGGACCAGCAGCGTCCTGCTGCATCGTTACGATATTCACGGAAGGCTTCAGTCCCACCATAAGTTCAATGAACACCAGACGGTTGAGATGATAAAGGAGCGTATCCTCGGCGGGATGAACGTGGCCTTGATCAGTGATGCCGGAACTCCGGGGATATCCGATCCCGGATTCCTGCTCGCCCGGACCTGCGCCGCCGAAGGGATAGAAGTCCAGACACTCCCGGGTGCCACTGCCTGCATCCCTGCCATCGTATCTTCCGGCCTGCCTTGTGACAGGTTCTGTTTTGAAGGATTCCTTCCTGTCAAGAAAGGCCGCCAGACTATGCTTAAAGATCTGTCTTCCGAGCCCAGGACGATGATCTTCTATGAGTCTCCGTACCGTCTTGTCAAGACATTGGAGCAGTTCTGCGAGTATTTCGGGCCCGACCGGCCCTGTTCGGTAGCAAGGGAGATTTCCAAGTTGCATGAGGAACACCGTCGTGGGACCCTGGAAGAAGTCGCTTCATGGTTCAGGGAGCACGAGCCGAAAGGCGAGATAGTGATCGTGGTCGGTGGTGCCCCTCAGCAGAAGAAACGCGACAAGGAAAAAGGAAACGATTAAAAGACAGACTGCTTAAACTTTAAACGACATGAAAAACTCAGAAGACGGCGGAAGACCCTCCGCCTCGTTCATCTTGGGGGCGGTGGCCCTTCTTTTCCTCATCATCGGCTATCAGGCCGCGTTATTCATCCACAAGGCTTCGGTCGCCCGGATCGTTGCCAATCACGACCATCCGGACACGGTATTCATCTTTCAGGATTCAGTGATTCCCGACGGAGCAGCCGCCGGGCTTAGGCCGTACTCAGCCGCAGCGAAGCGAGGATGGACTCGGCCGGGCACGGACGGCCGTCCGTCGGAGACCAGTGTCAGGAAGGTTTACCCTCACAGTGCGGCTGCAGAGTCGATACGGCGGGCAAATACACCCCGGCGTTATGAAAGTTTTCCCTTCGATCCCAACACCGTCAGCGTGGATGACCTGATGCGCCTGGGTTTCACCCTCAAACAGGCTCAGTCCATCGACAACTACCGCAAGAAGGGCGGCAGGTTCCGCCGCAAGGCGGATTTCGCCCGTTCCTATGTCGTGGATGACTCCGTTTTCAAAAGGCTCGAGAAATATATCGACATCCCGAAAATCGACATCAACAAAGCTGATTCCGCCACCTTTGAAACCTTGCCCGGAATAGGGAAGTTCTTTGCCTCCAAGATGGTAAGCTATAGGGAGGAGCTGGGAGGATATTCATATCCGGAGCAGCTGATGGATATCTGGCACTTCGACAGCGAGAAGTACGACGGGCTGAAAGACTTGATATTCGCAGGACCGGCCGAGCCATATCCGCTGTGGACCCTCCCGGAATCCGATCTCGCCCGTCATCCGTACATCGGGAAAAGGCCGGCACACGGGATAGTGATATTCCGAGAAAACAGCCCGAAGGAGGAATGGAGAGTGGAAAATTTGGTCAGGAACGGGATCCTTGACAAAGAAAAAGGGGAGAAACTGGCACGGTGCCGGCTTGCTCCCCTGAAAGACTGATTCAAAACCCTTAGTCCTTGATGTTCTTCAGGGCTTCGCGGATCTTGGCTTCGATCTCGTCGCAGAGCTCGGGATTGTCCCTGAGGAGCTGCTTTGTGGCTTCGCGTCCCTGGGCGAGTTTCTGGTCGTTGTAGCTGAACCAGGAACCGCTCTTCCCGATGATGTTGTACTCGACGCCGAGGTCGATGATTTCTCCGACATGCGAGATTCCTTCTCCGAACACGATGTCGAATTCTGCCTTCTTGAAAGGAGGGGCCATCTTGTTCTTGACGACCTTGACCCTGGTCCTGTTGCCGAGGGCTTCGTCTCCGTCCTTGAGCTGTGTGGTCCTGCGTACGTCGATACGGACGGATGCATAGAACTTCAGGGCGTTGCCGCCGGTCGTAGTCTCGGGGTTGCCGAACATGATGCCGATCTTCTCGCGCAGCTGGTTGATGAAGATGCAGCAAGTGTTGGTCTTGGCGATGTTGGCCGTAAGTTTCCTGAGGGCCTGGCTCATCAGCCTGGCCTGGAGGCCAACCTTGTTGTCACCCATCTCGCCTTCGATTTCCGCCTTCGGGGTGAGGGCGGCCACGGAGTCTATCACGACGATGTCCACCGCACCGGAGCGGATAAGGTTGTCGGCTATCTCCAGGGCCTGCTCACCGTTGTCCGGCTGCGAAATCAGGAGGGTCTCGAGGTTGACACCCAATGCCTTCGCATAGGTCCTGTCGAAAGCGTGTTCAGCATCGATCATGGCCGCTATGCCCCCGGTCTTCTGTGCCTGGGCGATAGCGTGGATAGCCAAGGTGGTCTTTCCGCTGGATTCAGGACCGTAGATCTCTACGATCCTGCCCCTCGGATAACCACCGATTCCCAAAGCGTGGTCCAGTGCGACGGAACCGCTTGGAATAACCTGAACGTCCCATTGTGGCTGCTCTCCCAGCTTCATGATCGTCCCTTTCCCATAATCCTTCTCAATCTTGTCGATCGTGGCCTGCAGCGCCTTCATTTTTGCGGCGTTGATGTCTGCGGCCTTTGCTTCTACCTCTTTTGCCATAATGAAATAATGTTAGTCTAACAAAGATATTAAATTAACCTTAAAACTGACATTTATTTTCATTAAATTTGTAATCTAGAAAGATACTTTTCCGAGATGCGAGAGACTTTGCTTGGAAAGACTCCTGAAGAGTTGAAGGAAGTTGCCTTGAAGGTAGGTCTGCCGCCCTTTGCGGGCAAGCAGATTGCCGGTTGGTTATATGGCAGGAGGGTGCAGGACATCGACTTGATGACCAATATCTCCAAGTTGGGAAGGGACCGGCTCAAGGAGGAATATGACCTTGGCGTCACCCCTCCTTCCACCTGTCAGGTGTCGAGGGACGGAACCAAGAAATATCTGTTCCCTCTCGGCGGAGGCAATGCCGTCGAGGCGGTGATGATTCCTGACGATGACAGGAAGACCCTGTGCGTTTCCTCCCAGGCCGGATGCCGGATGGGCTGCAAGTTCTGCATGACCGGAAGGCAGGGTTTCCACGGGCAGCTGTCGGCCGCGGGCATCCTTTCCCAGTTCGTGTCCATCGATGAAGCGCCGGACCTTACGAATGCCGTTTTCATGGGTATGGGCGAGCCGTTGGACAATTTCGACAATGTGCTCCGGGCGATAGAGGTCCTGACATCTGACTGGGGCTTCGCCTGGAGTCCCAAGCGCATCACCCTTTCCACGATCGGCGTCATCCCGAATCTCCGCCGCTACCTGGACCTGACCAGGTGCCATCTTGCTGTGAGCCTCCATACCCCGTTCCCGGATGAGAGGGCCCAGCTGATGCCTGTCCAGAAAGCCTGGCCGCTCGAGGATGTGATAGACTTGCTTCACGGATATGATTTCAGAGGTCAGAGGAGGGTGAGTTTCGAGTACACCATGTTCGCAGGCCTGAACGACGACAAGAGACATGCAGATGCCTTGATACGTCTGCTCAAGGGGCTGGAATGCAGGGTCAACCTGATCCGTTTCCACAGGATACCCGACGCTCCGTTCGAGCCTTCTCCCCAGGTCATAATGGAGAATTTCAGGGACAGGCTCTCGAATCACGGAATCACCTGTACCATAAGGGCTTCCAGGGGAGAAGACATAATGGCCGCCTGCGGGATGCTTGCAGGAGAACATAGGAAGAAATCGGATTGAACAACGTATACCTGAACTATGATTGGAAAGATAACAAGACTGGCTGTCGCCGTAATGATCGGGCTGTGGGCCTTCTCGTCCGAAGGAAGTGCCCAGACCAGCCATGCGCGGCTGGATGCCATAAACGAGGCCCGGGATCTCCGGCTGGATGTGATCCGCAAGAAACTGGATGCCGTCAGAACCAAGAAGCATCGGCCCACGGTCGCACTCGTGCTGTCCGGAGGGGGAGCGAAGGGAGCGGCCCACGTCGGCGTGATTAAATACCTTGAATCGATCGGCATGCCGGTCGATATCGTGATGGGAACCAGCATGGGCGGCCTGGTGGGCGGAATATATGCCCTTGGATATGATGCGGACCACCTGGATTCCCTCATCCGGGACATCGACTGGGACAGGGCCCTTTCGGACAAGGTTCCGCGCGAATACCTCTCATATTCTTCGATCAAATACAAGGAAAAATACGTCCTGTCATTCCCTTTCTTCTATAACAGGGAAGATTTCCTCAAGCAGAAGGAGGATGAACTTCAGTACCCTCACCGGACGGAGGACATACATTTCGGAGCTGAGGGGAATGATGCATCCAAGCTGGTACGTGACAACCTCATGGGCAGCCTGCCTTCGGGAATGGCATATGGCCAGAACGTTACCAACATATTCAGTTCCGTTTCCGTCGGCTATCAGGACGAAATAGATTTCTACCAGGACCTTCCCATACCTTTCCTCTGCGTGGCGACCGACCTTGTGACAGGTACCGCCAAGATCTGGACCAAGGGCAAAATCAACACCGCGCTGCGCTCCACCATGTCCATTCCGGGCCTTTTCACCCCTGTCAAGGTGGACGGAATGGTTCTGGTTGACGGTGGCATGAGGAATAACTATCCGACGGACATCGCCAAGAAATGCGGGGCCGACATTGTGATAGGGGTGGACCTCTCAAGCGGTTACAAGGACTATTCCGAGATCAACAATATCGGTGACGTCATCGGGACCAGTATCGACATGATGGGGCGTACCTCCTTCGAGGTCAACCAGTATCTTCCGGATATATCTATCAAGCCGGATATCCATGAATACAACATGATGAGTTTCGATACTGAAAGCATCGACGTGATCATAAGACGTGGATATGAGGCCGCGGTCGCCTCTGCACATCAGCTGGATTCCCTGAAGGCGATAGTAGGAAATGATACCACCACCCTCCAGGATGTCCCCGCCGATGACATCAGGCTGGGCAAGGTGATGATTTCTGGAGTCGAGATAGTGGGTGTCAGCGACAAGGAGAGCGCATACCTCCAGAACAAGATCAAGATTGCGGCAGGAACCATGATGGGCAGGGACGAGATCGAGGATGCAGTGGCCACCATCTTCGGAACCAACTCCTTCGATTATGTCAATTACGAGCTTCTGGGAGATGACCAGCCTTACCGTTTGAAATTCATTTGCAAGAAGGGCCCGATCAGCAAGGTCGGAGTAGGCGCTAGGTTTGACACTGAGGAGGTCGTTGCCGTGCTCGTCAACATCGGATGGGGAGTACAGAAGCTCCAGGGGGCTTCCTGGGATTTCACCGGCAAGATAGGTACGAATCCCTATGCCGGGTTGACATATTCCTACGTCGCAAGGAGGGGAATGTCTGTCAACGCATCGGCAAGCATCCGGTATTCCGACAGGAACACCTTCAGCACCCTTACCAACAACTACAGGGTGAATGTCATGAACAGGCGTGAGGAGTTCTATGTTTCCAATATAAAGTGGTCCCAGTTCTTCATGAAGGCAGGGGTGAGGAATGAGCATTTCAACATCAGTTCCGTTATGTCGGAGAAGGGACTCTGGGATCCCAGCGTCAACAAACTGAGCAACAACTACCTTTCCGCCTTCATCACAGGAAGGAATGACAGCATGGACAACGGCTATGTTCCGACCAAGGGGCAGTCGATAGGAATTTCTTATTCGTGGCTTTTCGGTGGATTCCCTGACAATGTGAACCATTACCATATCGCCCAGTTCGATGCAAAGAAGGTTTTCGGAGGAGAATCCGTTGCATTCATTCCCTCGGTAAACATCCGGGCGGTCCTTGGAGACAATGTACCGGTCCCGTTCATGAACACCATGGGCGGCAGCCTGGAGGGGCGCTATTTCGATCAGCAGATGGCATTCATAGGGTTTACGAACTCCGCGGTCATGTCCAATATCCTCGGGGTGGGAAGGGCGGACCTGCGCTTCAAGCTTTACCGGAACAATTTCATCACTGCTATCTATAATTACGCCTTGACTACGGACAAGGTTAGGGATTTCCAGAATTGGTCCGACAAGGTATATGATTGCCATGGTGTAGGGCTCCAGTACACCTACAACTCGATCGTAGGGCCTCTGTGCTTGAATGTCCATTGGTCGGACTATACGAAGAAAGTCGGGTATTACGTAAGTATCGGTTTCGATTTCTAGATGGAAGAGTATCCTAAAGTCCTGAACCGCCTGCAAGCCCAGTGCTCGAAGAGGGAGTACTGTTCTTCCGATATATTCAGGAAGGCGATGACCGCTTTCGACGGGGAACGCGACCAGGCAGGAAGGCTCCTGAAGGACCTTCAGGACGACGGTTTTGTGGATGACTCGCGTTACGCAGCTGCCTTCGCCAGGGAAAAATCCCGCCTGTCGGGATGGGGACCGGCCAAGATTACCTATATGCTTGCCGGCAAGGGGATTGACAGGAAGGTCATTGCGGAGGCCCTGAAGGAAATCGACCTGGATGAGGCTGACCGCAGGATGAGGTCTGTTCTTGAAACTAAATACAAGGTCCTCCAGGGTGATCCGCAAGAAAAATTCAAGCTGCTGAAGTTCGGCCTGACCAGGGGATACGAGTATGAAAAGATAGCTCCCGTGGTGGATGATATATTGAAGAAGAATAGCTAAATTTGCATTTTACAATTATTGATCTGATATGAAAGCAATCGTAGAGACCGGTTTCAACCTTCCCGGGCAGAAAGGGAAGTACGTGGGTAAGGTACGTGATGTTTATGATATTGATGGAAAGTATCTTGTGATGGTGGTGACCGACAGGATCTCCGCCTTCGACGTGGTGCTTCCCGAAGGTATCCCTTACAAAGGGCAGGTCCTGAACAGGATTGCCGCCAAGTTCCTGGATGCTACATCGGATATCCTTCCGAACTGGAAGGTGGCGGTTCCGGATCCGGCCGTGACTATCGGATACAAGTGTGAGCCGTTCAAGGTCGAAATGGTGATCAGGGGCTACCTTGCAGGACATGCCTGGAGGGAATACAAGGCCGGGAAACGTACCCTGTGCGGTGTTCCGCTTCCTGAGGGCATGGTCGAGAACCAGAAGTTCCCCGAGCCTATAATCACCCCGACATCCAAGGCTCTGGAAGGCCATGATGAAGACATCACCAAGGAGGAGATCATAGCCAGCGGACTGGTTGGCAGGGAGGACTACGAGATGCTTGAGAAATATACCAGGGCCATCTTCCAGCGCGGAACGGAAATCGCTGCGGAACAAGGACTTATCCTTGTGGATACAAAGTACGAGTTCGGCAAGAGGGACGGCCGTATCTATCTGATGGACGAGGTCCATACTCCTGATTCCTCCAGGTATTTCTATGCCGATGGCTATGAGGAGAGACTTGCAAAGGGAGAGCGTCAGAGGCAGCTTTCCAAGGAGTTCGTACGTGAATGGCTCATGGCAAACGGGTTCCAGGGACAGGAAGGCCAGAAGGTCCCGGAGATGACCCCAGCCGTCGTGTCCGGTATAACCGACCGTTACATTGAACTCTACGACCATATCACCGGAGACCGGTTCGAGAAGACTGATTATTCAGAAAGCACGATCGAGGCGAACATCAAGGCCTGTCTAGATAAATTGAAATAGTGTCCAGGGAGCGTACAATGAGAGGGAGGCTTCTTCGGTTGCTTCTCATAAAGATTCCTGTAGCATTCGTGATGATCACGGTGCTATGGGTGTTGCTCCTTAAATGGTGCCCGGTCTATGTGACCCCCCTGATGGTTAAACGCTCGATAGAGTTCAGGAAGGATGACTCGTTCCGTACCCAGAAGAAATGGGTCTCACTGGACAGGATAAGCACAGAGATGTCGAAGGCGGTGATCGCATCTGAAGACAACCTCTTTGAACAGCATGACGGCTTCGACAGGAAGGCTATCAGGCAGGCAAGGGAGGAGGTGAAGTCCGGCAAGCGGAAGCAGATGCGTGGCGCCAGCACCATATCCCAGCAGACGGCCAAGAATGTTTTCCTGCTCCCTACGAGATCATATATCCGAAAGGGCCTGGAGGCATATTTCACCGTCCTCATCGAGAAGATATGGGGTAAGGAGAGGATCCTGGAGGTATATCTTAATGTAATCGAGACCGGCAAGGGGTTGTACGGGGTCGAGGTCGCTGCTGAGACATATTTCAACACCTCAGCTGCCAATCTGACCAGGAGGCAGAGTTGCCTGATCGCCGCCTGCTTGCCGAATCCTCTCAAGAGGAATGCCGGAAAGCCGTCATCGTACGTCAGCTCCCGTGCCGGTCAGATATCGGCGCTGGAACCCAAGCTGACTTACCCTGACTGGGTCTTGAGGAAAAAGAAGAACTGAATATGAAGATACTGGTTACCGGAGCTGCCGGATTCATCGGATCCAACCTTTTGGGGCGTCTTGCTTCAAGGGGAGACGAAGTCATCGGTATGGACAACATCAACGATTATTACGATGTCCGCCTCAAGTACGGCCGCCTTTGTGTCAATGGTTTTGACGGTCCTTTCGAGGATGGTCGTGTCAGGGTAAGCTCCAAATGGTCATCCTGCAGGTTCGTGAAGCTTGATATCTGCGACAAGGCCGCCCTGGACGCTCTGTTCGCGGAAGAGCATTTCGATACTGTGGTGAACCTCGCTGCACAGGCGGGTGTAAGGTATTCCATCACCAATCCATACGCATACCTGCACAGTAACCTCGAGGGTTTCCTCAATATCCTCGAGGCATGCAGGAACTTCGAGGTCAGGCATCTTGTATATGCTTCATCCAGTTCGGTTTACGGACTGAATACAAAGGTTCCTTTCAGTGAGGAAGACAAGGCTGACAGTCCCGTGAGTCTTTACGGAGCCACGAAGAAGGCCAACGAGCTTATGGCCCATTCATATTCGAAGCTGTACGGATTCGCAACCACAGGCCTCCGTTTCTTCACGGTATACGGTCCCTGGGGAAGGCCCGACATGTCCCCGATGCTCTTTGCAACGGCTATCTCCAAAGGAGAACCGATCAAGGTATTCAACGGCGGCGACATGGTCAGGGACTTTACCTATGTTGATGACATTGTGGAAGGTACCATCCGGGTGATTGACAATCCTCCGGTGGTTCGACAGGCTCACCAACCTGTCCCTGAGCCTGTCGAAGGGCCGTCCGCCGTCCCCTTCAAGGTCTACAACATCGGCTGCTCCCACCCGGTTAAGCTCATGGATTTCATCGGCGAGATTGAGAATGCCCTGGGTGTCGAGGCAAAGAAGGAGTTCCTTCCAATGCAGCAGGGGGATGTCTACCAGACGTTCGCTGACTGCTCGAATCTTGAATCCGAACTCGGCTACCATCCCTCCACCACCCTCCACGAGGGTATCGGGCGGTTCATCGAGTGGTTCAAGTCGGTATATACCTTAAAAGAGAATCAGGATGTTTGACGTTGAATCATTTATAAGCCAATATGTTACCGGTAGGTCTGGAAGTCTGTTCCAGACTGATGTCGAGTCAAATCACGACTTGATTGCCGAACGGGTTTCCGGCAAGTCGCTCTGTGTTATCGGAGGCGCAGGGTCCATCGGCTCCCAGTTCATTAAGGCGATCCTTCCATTCCACCCTTCCAAACTGGTTGTCGTGGACTTGAATGAGAACGGGCTTGCTGAATTGTCCCGTGATCTCAGGTCGACGGATGGATTGTTCATCCCCGAGGATTACCGGACATATACGATTGATTTCGCAGGCAGGATATTCGAGAACATATTCAGGAAGGAGAATGGTTTTGACATCGTTGCCAATTTCTCGGCGCACAAGCACGTGAGGAGCGAGAAGGACAAGTATTCCGTCGAGGCTTTGATAGAAAACAACTTGTTGAAGGCCAGGAGATTGATGGACCTTCTGTTGACTTGCCCTCCGGAGCGGTTCTTCTGTGTGTCGACGGACAAGGCTGCAAATCCCGTCAATGTCATGGGTGCGAGCAAGAGGGTCTTGGAGGACCTCATAATGTCATACGACGACAGGTTCACCGTCACCACGGCCCGATTCGCCAATGTCGCCTTCTCCAACGGTTCCCTTTTGGACGGGTTCCTGAACAGATTGTCCAAGAAGCAACCGCTGGCAGCGCCTAATGATGTCAAACGTTATTTCGTATCTCCTCAGGAGAGCGGTCAGATATGTCTCATGGCCTGCGTCCTTGGCAATTCCGGTGAAGTCTTCTTCCCTAAGCTCGGACAGGAATCCATGATGTCTTTCTCTGATATCTGCGACAGGTTCCTCGAAGCGAACGGATTGGACAGAATCGAATTCGATTCAGACGATGACGCCAGGAAATATGCTGCCGAGATCCTTCCCTCCGGTGAGTCCGGAGGATATCCGGTTGTATATTCAAGGAGCGATACCACGGGGGAAAAACCCTATGAGGAGTTCTATACTGATGGAGAGGAAATCGAGATGGATAGGTATGCCTCTCTTGGTGTCATAACCGGAAGTGACAGGAAGTCAAAAGAAGAAGTCGTTGCCCTTATGGATGGACTCAGTGAATTGTTCGCTGACGATTCGTTCACCAAGCAGGATGTCGTGGCTTGTTTGGAGAGATACCTGCCAAGCTTCACCCACGAAGAGAAGGGCCTCAATCTCGACCAGAAAATGTAGATAAGACGATGGGTTACAAGATTCCACTTTTCAAACTGAATTTCGATGGAGCAGAGGCCAGGGCGGCAGCTGATACCATCAATTCCGGTTGGATTTCCACCGGCCCCAAATGCGCCGAACTTGAAACTCGATTTGCGGATGCCTTGGGTGCACGTTATGCAGTCAGTGTATGCAACTGTACCTCGGCCTTGCACCTATGCTGCCTTGTATGCGGTGTCGGCCCCGGTGATGAAGTACTGGTCCCATCCCTTACATTCGCGGCTTCCGCCAACTGTATCAGATATGCCGGAGGTAATCCTGTCTTTTGTGACATAGCCGGTCCCGGGCACATAAACATCGATCCGGAAGATATCAGGAGGAAGATAACACCGAAGACAAAGGCGATCGTCGTCGTTCACATGGCCGGTTTTCCCGCCAGGATGGATGAGATAATGGAGATAGCCCGGCAGAATGGTCTTAAAGTCATCGAAGATGCATGTCATGGTCCTTTGTCTGAATACAAAGGCAGGAAACTCGGTACTATAGGAGATTGCTCCGCCTTCAGTTTCTTCTCCAATAAGAACATGAGTACCGGCGAAGGTGGAATGTTCGTGACCAATGACCCGAAGATGGCAGAGGAGGCCCGGCTGCTCAGGTCCCATGGCATGACCACCATGTCCTACCAGAGAGCTTCCGGACATGCTACTGAATACGACATCGTGTCACTGGGCTACAATTACAGGCTTGATGATATCCGTGCTTCCATCGCCCTTGAGCAACTTAAGAAACTCCCCGGGGACCTTCAGGAGAGGAGCCGGGTAAGGAATCATTATCTGTCGAGACTGAGTGATGTGCCGGGAATCGTAATACCGTTTTCCGACAATGATGAGTTCGTATCCAACTACATTTTCCCGGTTGTCCTAAAGGATTCTGACAAGTCCAGGAGGGACAAGGTGAGGGAGTTCCTTCATGCTGAAGGGATCCAGACCAGTGTCCATTATCCTTCCATACACAGGTTCTCGATCTACAGTGACTGTTCCGTCTCGCTTCCTAATACCGAGTATGTCAGCGACAATGAGGTCACGCTTCCAATGTATGCCTCACTCACTGCCGGAGAGGTAGACTTTATTTGTGACACAATGATTAAAGCATTGGAAAGGTATGGACACTGATGTTATCCTGGTCGGTGGTTTCCATGAGATCATCGAATTGTGCGAAGATGCCGGAGTCAATGTCATAGGCATTATAGACGGACGTCTGCATGGCAGTTATTACGGCATACCCGTGCTTGGCTCTGATGAAGATGCATCATCTGTAAAGGAACGATATGGAGATGTCCCCGTGGTCGTTACCCCGGATGCCCCTTCTGTGAGGAAGAAGCTCGTGGAGTTTTACCGCGATCGTGGATTCCGTTTCATGACCCTTGTCAGTCCTTTTTCCAAGGTTTCGAAATATGCCACACTGGGAGAAGGATGTGTGGTCCAGTCCATGGTGAACATATCGGCCGGTACTCATGTCGGGTCTTTCGTGAAGTTCAACATCGGCTGTAACATAATGCATGACAATGCAATCGGAGATTATTCCACGGTAGCTCCCGGCGCGGTGTCATTGGGGAGGGTATCTATCGGTGAAGGTGTTTATGTTGGGGCTAACAGTACCATCCTGCCTGAGATGTCGGTGGGATATGATTCAGTGGTCGGTGCAGGATCGGTGGTCACACATGATGTCGCTCCTTGTTCCGTGGTTAAGGGTGTACCTGCAAAATAATCGTATATGGACAAGATAAGAAACAGGATCATCAGGGATGATGCGAGCATTTTCCAGGCATTGGAAAAGATGGATGCCGAAAAGGTGAAGATGCTGTTCGTATTCAACGGAAGCATGGATTTCCTGGGCATACTCACGATAGGAGATATCCAACGGTCTATCATCAGGAAGAATGACCTTGGTATTCCTATCAGTATGATAATTGCCAAGGATAAGGTATATTGTTCGCCGGATGATCCCAGGGAGAAGGTTGAGGCGGAGATGAGACGTCTCAGGGCGGAATGCATGCCTATCGTAGATTCCGATGGAGTCTTGCATGATGTCGTGCTCTGGGAAGATATCTTCGGTGATACCAAGCCTGACGGAAGGGAAAAGATCGACCTCCCCGTGGTGATAATGGCCGGAGGGAAGGGGACAAGGCTTAAACCTCTCACCAACGTCATCCCGAAGCCGCTGGTACCTGTCGGAGACAAGACGATCATAGAGGAAATCATGGACCAGTTCGAGTCCATCGGCTGCCATAAGTTCTATCTTTCAGTCAATTACAAGTTCGAGATCCTTAAATTCTATCTTGACAACCTGGACCATCATTATGATATGGAGTTCATCAAGGAGGATAAGCCATTGGGTACGATCGGGAGCGTGTCAATGCTCAAGGGCAGGATCAAGACCCCGTTCTTCGTCTCGACCTGTGACAGCCTGATAGACCAGGATTACAGGGATGCATACGATTATCACAGGTCGAACAACAATGAGATTACCGTCATCTCCGCTATCAAGAGGGAAGTGGTTCCTTATGGCGTCATACACACGGGCGAGGATGGAATCATGACTGGCTTGAGTGAAAAGCCGGAGAATACCTACATGCTCAATACAGGTATATACATACTTGAACCGGATGTCGTGGATGAGATCCCGGAAGGGGAATTCTTCCACATAACCGACCTTATCCAGAAAGTACGCGGTAGGGGAGGCCAGGTAGGCTGCTTCCCTGTCAGTGAGAATGCGTGGAAGGACATGGGAGACTGGGATGAATACCTGAAGATCATAGGCCGTTGAAATGGAACAGGGTGTCGGATACAGGCTGCTGATAGTAGGACCTTTGGAGAGTGACCATCTCAGAAGGCTTGTCCTTCACCTCAAGATGGTCGATCCCGAGGCTTCGGTCAGTGTACTGTGCTGGCAGATATCCCGCCCGTTGCCCGATGAAGTTTCTTCAGTCCTGGATTCTGTAGTACAGGTCAAAAGCCCGGACGGTATCCTGGCCAGGATACCGCTGTTAAGGTCATTGACTGCCAGGATCCGATACCGCAGGGCATTCAGGGCTGTCACTGAACGGAAACCGGACATAATCAATATCCACTATCCTTCTCCCAGGGACATGCATATAATGCCTCTGATGAAAAAGACGGGGGCGAAGGTCATCCTGTCTCCATGGGGCAGTGACGTGCTTAGGGTGGATTCCCCTCTGGCTCTCAGGAAACTGCGTAAACTGTATTCTGAGGCTGACCATGTGACCGGTCTGAAGGGACACTTCATGGATTCCGTAATCGCGCGGCTCGGATTCAATCCAGGGAAAATCCTCGAGGTCGGTTTCGGCTCGGATACCCTGGATTACTTTCTCGAGCACGGAAACGGTCTTTCAAGGGAGCAGGCTAAAGAATCATGGGGACTGTCTGGATCTTACCTCATTACCTGCGGCTATAATGGATCGGACGGCCAGAGGCATAAGGCCGTCATCGAATCAATCGCCTCCGTCCGTGACAGTCTGCCGGAGGATCTGGTACTGGTATTCCCTTTTACCTATGGTGCAAAGGATGGGTACAGGCAGGAATTGGAATCATGCCTAGAGCGTTTTGGAATCAAAGGTTTCTTCGTTACCGAATACCTGTCATTGAAACGGCTGCATGAACTTCGGAAATGCACCGATATGTTCATCCATGTGCAGCCGACCGATGCCAGTTCGGCAAGCGTCAAGGAGTATCTTATCTGTGGAGCGAAAGTACTTCACGGGGGATGGATAAAGTATGATGACATCCCCGATGGCCCCGAGACTCCATTCTTCATTGTTCCAAGTTTGGAATCCCTTCCAGACGTCATACTGGAGGCATACCGGTCCGAACCCAGGATGGTTTCGGTGAACGTGGCTTCTGCCATCATGGCCGGGGGCTGGAATTCCAGGATAAAAGACTGGGATAACATGTTCGGAAAGTTAGCACGGGAGTAGTTATGGATCTGAAGAAGTCTGCGATATCCGGAATCAAGTGGAACACCGTCTCGACGGTGGTCTGCCTTCTGATTCAGTTGCTCAGGCTTGCCATCCTCTCCAGGATACTGGCCAAGTCTGATTTCGGTCTTATGGCTACTGCCATGATGGTGATCTCTTTCACGGACATCTTCTCGCAATTGGGGATTTCTTCAGGGGTCATACACAAGCAGGATATTACTGATGACCAGTACTCCTCGATCTATTGGCTGAATCTCGGAATGAGCGTGGTGGTCTTCCTGCTGGTTTGCGCCCTCTCGCCTGCACTTGCAGCTTTCTACAATGAGGAATCATTGACCAGGATAATACCGTTGCTCGGCCTCCAGGTAATACTTAGCGCATTCGGCAAGATATTCCAGACAATCAAGCAGAAGTATCTTGAGTTTGACTTTATTTCCAAGGTACGGATACTCTCGACTTTCATCGGATTCGTCTTTACCGTGTTCCTTGCCTTGAAAGATTTCGGTGTCTACAGCCTTGTCTACGGTCAGCTTCTGCAGACTTTCGTCAACCAGGCATTCTTTGTGGTTGCAGGCTTCAAGACGTTCAGGGTGAGGTTCCATTTCAATTTCCGGGAAATCGTGGATTTCCTGAGAATAGGTATTTATCAACTTGGTTCACAGACACTTGACTTCGTTGCCAATAAGATTGATATATTCCTGATAGGCCGTTTCTTCGGAATGGATGACCTCGGTGTGTATAATCTTGCGAAAGACCTTATCAACAAGCCATACCAGTCCATTAATTCCCTGGTAAGCAACGTGGCCTCTTCTTATTTCGCTTTCCTACAGAACGAAATGAGCAAAGTGATTGGGAACTTCAAGAAGATCGTGAGCATGGTAACGAAACTGACTGTTCCTATCTATGCTGCTTTGTTCACATTCTCGGATACTGTCGTCGAGGTCATGTATCCGAAATTCCCGGAGGTCGCCATCCTGATCAGGATATTGGCTTTCATAGGAATCCTGAATTCCCTCAACAGCCAGTCCGGTTCCCTGCAGATAGCATTCGGCAGGACGGACCTCGGTTTCAAGTGGACCGTTATAAGGGTTGTCACGACAACGCTTGCGATAGTCGCGGCCAGTTCCTTTACTATCTTTACAGTCGCATACGCCCAGCTCATATTGACGGTCCTCCTGTTGTATGTCTACTGGGCCGTGACTGTAAGACCTGTTATCCCGCTTTCCTTCAAGGATTACGTGCAGCCTTTGGCAGGACCGTTGGCAGTTGTTTCTGTATTATCGTTGATAGTTTTCGGAATCCGCTGTTTCACCGGCACCAGCCTTCCCGTCGATGCTGTCCTTTGCTCAATCTTTATCATAGTGGTCCTTGTCTATTACTTCAGGTTCCATAGGCTTGAAATCGACGAAATCATAAAACTGATGAGGAAATGAAAATAGTCATCATCGGGCAATGGACATACCCTGACCAGCGCCCCAGGGCTCAAAGGACATGGCAGCTGGGACTTCAATTCGCCAAGGAAGGACATGACGTCACGATCTATGCCCTGCTTGGCGGTGAAACCGACTATTCCGGTGTCGAGGAAAAGTATGGGCTGAAGATCAGGAACCTGGGCGTTTCCCCGAACGGTTTGAAGGACAGCGAGGGACACAGGAGGAAGACTCTTCATTCAAGCGCCGTCAAGATCCTGTTGAATGAATACAATGTATTCCCGGGATGTGATTTCAGGCGTATGGTAAGGGAAACCCTGGAACGAGAAGCTGAGATAGACTTGCTAATTTCGGTTGCCTGCCCGCATGCCATCCATTGGGCAGTCGCCAGATATATCGACAGGGCCAAGGTTAAGAAGTGGGTGGCCGATTGCGGAGACCCTTTCATGCTTAATCCCTTCGGCAAGAAGCGGCGGTACTTGGAAAAGACTGAACGCCGGTGGTGTGAAAGGTGCGATTTCATTACCGTTCCCGTGGAGCAGGCCATCGATTCCTACTATCCGGAATACAGGGATAAGATACGGGTTATTCCGCAGGGCTTCGACTTGGATGAGGTGGTGCTTCCTGAGTATACGGTTAATTCCGTCCCGACGTTTGTCTTTGCGGGAAGAGGATATTCCGGGCTCAGGGATCCTGCCAATTTCCTGCGATACCTTTCTTCCGGCAAGAGAGAGTTCCGTTTCCTGGTGTATACCAATACTCCCGAATTCTTCCCGGGCGAATCGGTCCCTGACAGGATGTCCGTGAGGGGCTTTATCCCCAGGAGTGAATTACTGTGCGAGTTGGCGAAGGCGGACTTCCTGGTAAATATCGTGAATCCTTCCACTGTCCAGAGTCCGAGCAAGTTGATTGATTATGCCCTGTCCGGAAGACCTATCCTGGACATATCGTCAGCTTTTCCCGCTGAAGAGCAGCAGGTGTTCGAGCAGTTCCTGGACGGAAACTATGAAAAAGCACACAAGGTGGTGGGACTGGAAAGATTTGATATAAGGAATGTTGCAAGGTCATTTCTCGAATTAGCGCGATGAGAAAGATAGCCGTCATATTTGAAGATAATATCTTCGACCGGAAAGGCTCGTTCAATTCGAAGTGTGCCAGGGTCCGTGCCCTCTCGTCTAGGGGATCGTTCGCTGTGGAACCTTGGTGTATCCAGGAGTATTATTCCCCTTTGGTAAGCCGTCTGCTGGGGCGAAGGAAGTTCGGAGATATTGATGAAAAGGAAATGATAGGACGGCCTTCCGTTGAGGTTAACGGAATAAAGCTGAATATGCTCTGGATGCGTTATTCCATCCTGGACCACGTCCTATTCTTCAAGCTCGGCCTGCGGCCGTGGTTTTATCCCAGGTTCATGAAACGGCATCTGGAAGTCCTGTCCGGTTCCAGTCTTGTAAGCGCGCACTCGTTTGAAGGAGGCCTCATGGCCAGAATGGCGTTGAAGCGGTTCGGTATCCCATATTGTGTGACATGGCACGGGTCTGACATCCACACAAAGCCTTTCAGGTACAGGCAGATTACGGCACAGACCGGACAGATCCTCAAGGATGCCGCCCTGAATTTCTTCGTGAGCCGCGCCTTGCTGGAAACCTCTGAACGTGTCGGTAACGGGAAGAAACAGGTACTGTACAATGCCGCAGATGAGTGTTTCCGCCCGTATTCGCAAGAGGAAACTGCCAGATTGAGGGAACAATGGAATGTCGGCCAGGCCCGTGTTGTTACGTTCGCTGGAGGACTGGTACCGATTAAGAATGCCGGTCTGCTGCCTCGTATCTTCCATAAGGTCAAATCATTGTATGACGGCGACCTGGTTTTCTGGATCGTCGGTGACGGCCCGCTCCGGAAGGATATTGAGAAAGCCGTGTCTGAAGACCTCTCCATCGACTGCCGTTTCTGGGGAGATGTCCAGTCACAGCAGATGCCTTCGGTCTATGCTTGCACCGATGTCCTGGTGCTGCCCAGCCGGAACGAAGGACTCCCTCTCGTGGTTTTGGAAGCGGCACGTTGTGGTACCAGGACAGTCGCTTCAAGGGTAGGGGGGATTCCGGAAGTCCTTCCGGAGGCTTGCCTGGTTCCTTGGGATAATGATTCCACAGAGGACTCCCGGGAACTGTTCGTATCCCGGTTTGCAGAAACGGTTGCAGGTATCCTGAAGGATCCGTCCCGGATATCCGTTCCTTCCGTTAAGGACTGGGATGAAACGGCGGCGGTAGAGGAGGAATGCTACATGCGTATCCTCGGTGACACTGACTACAGATGATAAACGCCGGGAAGGCTGCAGATGTTGTGGCAGTCCAGGACGATCTTGCCTGAAAGCTTGTCCATGTTCTCCTTGATCTGGTTGTGCTTGACCATTATGACGACCAGGTCGACATCCGCCAGGAAACTGTCCAGGTCGTGATACTGGTTCCTGACCATGTCTTCGGTGATGAACGGGTCATATACCTTCAGCGGCTCCGCAAGATGCTTCTCCTGAGCTTCAAGCAGCTGTAGGGTGGGACTTTCCCTGCAGTCGTCCACGTTCTCCTTGTAAGTGAGCCCGTAGAGTCCGACCCTGCTGGGATCGGTGATTCCATTCTCATCCATGATTTCCCTGATGCGGTTCAATACGAACGAGGGTTGTGAATCGTTGGTCTTCATAGATTCGTCGATGACCTTCGCCAGGTGGGGATAGTCTCCGACAAGGAACCAGGGATCCACGCTTATGCAGTGGCCTCCGACTCCCGGACCGGGCTGGAGTATGTTCACCCTCGGGTGCATGTTGCAGATCCGGATGATTTCATATACATCCATCCCGTCGTGACGGCAGATCCTGCAAAGTTCATTGGCAAAGGCGATATTGACGGCCCGGAAGGTGTTTTCCACTACTTTCGTCATCTCGGCAGTCTTGATGTCGGTTACGACTATCTCGCCCTGGCAGAATGAAGAATAGTACTCCTTGACCTTCTCTCCGATTTCCCTGCTGTCGGCGCCGATTGTCCTGTTGTTGTGGATCAGTTCGTATACCATGTTCCCTGGGATGATCCTTTCAGGGGCGTGTACAAGGTGGATATCCTCCCCGATGCGGAAACCCTTGCCGGTTATGAGGGGCCTGACATGCTTGTCCATGGTTCCCGGAGATACCGTGGATTCTATGACTATGGTCGCTCCCTTGGGACAGACTTCCAGGATACTCCCTACAGCGCTGAGGATATAGCCGGGATCGACCTTCTTGGAAAACTTGTCATATGGTGAAGGTACGGAAACGATATATGTGTCCGTGACTGTATATTCCGTGGTGAACTTGATTCCTTTGTCCAGGGCATCCTTGAAAAGCTCGTCCAGGCCCTTTTCCTTGAAGGTCGTCTTTCCGGCATTGAGGGTGGACACCAGTTTCGCGTTATAGTCCGTCCCGATCACTTCAACACCGTGGGATGCCATCATGAGGGCTGTAGGAAGGCCGATATAGCCCAAACCGATCACATTAATCATCGTAATTTCGTTTAAACCTTCAAAGTTACTTATTTTTTCGTTAATTCACTTTGGCTTGATTTTGGAAGAAAAACACTCCGTATAGATAATGCTAGAATTCATTCAATCATATTCGATTATGAAAAAAAAAAAATCCTCACAACCATCCTGGCGGCATCGATGATGCTGGCCGGAACAAGCGTATTTGCCCAGAACATTGCCGTTGAGGCTGGTTTCGGTCTCAGCTCCACCAGATTTGACTACACTCTCGGCAATACAACTGCAGACCTTTACGGTGGAACAGTCGGCCTGTCCTATGAGATTCCACTCGTAGAAGGAACCATCGGCCTTGCTCCCGGAATCCAGTTCGGTTATTTTACCGGAGGCAACGTCAATCTGCCTTTCAAACTTGGTCAAGCCTCATTCAACGAGTCCTATCTTGCCGTACCACTGGACATCAACCTGCATCTCCCTATCAGTGAAGACATCAAATTCCTGGTAGTCGCCGGTCCTACATTCGACCTTGGACTGACATCCCGTGCCAAGGTCAAGGATACCAGCGTGGAGTACGACATTTATGACGGTGCCTTGGGTGATATGACCAAGTACACCCGCTATGATGTCCTCGTAGGAGGCGGACTCGGCCTTGATGTCATGGATGCAGTCCGTTTCACAGTCAGGTACGACTACGGCCTCATCAACCGCAATGGTGGCAACCTGACCAGCGGTTTCCTCAAGGTCCATCGCAGCCAGCTCAAACTCGGGGTGGGATTCCTCTTCTAGGAAGTTTCGTAACCGGACATAATGTCAGCCCATTTTCCGGGGTCTGATAATTGTATTTGTCTCTGATTATCGCTATATTTGTAGGTTAATCAGAGACAATTCTTTTTATGGCAATATCAGGAATACTAAAGAAAGTTTTCGGTTCCAAGTCCGACAGGGATATGAAGCTCATCAAGCCTGTCCTGGACAAGGTCCTGGCTGCATATCCTGCCATCGACGCCCTTTCTGACGACGAGCTCAGGGCCAGGTCGGAGGCGTTGAAAGCCAAACTCAGGGAGTGCGAAGCTCCTTTCGAGAGGAGGATAGAGGAGATCAAGGCAAAACTTGAGGAAGACATACCGGTTTCGGAGAAGGAAACCCTTGCCACCGAGTCCGACAAGCTGGTCAAGGAGGAGGATGAACAGATAGAGAAGATGCTTGAAGCAATCCTTCCGGAGGCTTTCGCAATCATGAAGTCCACCGCCAGGAGATTCAAGGAGAACGAGACGATTGTGGTTACCGCGACGCAGATGGACAAGGATCTCAGCATCAACCACGATTTCGTGTCCATCGATGGTGAAAAGGCCATATATTACAATCATTGGGTAGCCGGCGGCAACGAGATCACCTGGGACATGGTCCATTACGATGTCCAGCTTATCGGTGGAATCGTCCTCAACGGAGGAGTGAAATCCAACAAGGAGCAGATGGGCAGCATCGCGGAGATGGCGACCGGTGAGGGCAAAACCCTTGTGGCCACTCTGCCGGTATTCCTCAATGCCCTTGCCGGAAAGGGAGTCCACGTTGTCACCGTCAACGACTATCTGTCCAAGCGTGACTCCGAGTGGATGGGCCCTCTCTACATGTTCCACGGCCTTTCCGTCGACTGTATCGACAAGCACGAACCCAACAGCGATGCACGCAAGAGGGCATACAACTGCGACATAACCTTCGGTACCAACAACGAATTCGGTTTCGATTACCTCCGTGACAACATGGCGGTGAATATGACCGACCTGGTCCAGAGGAAGCATCATTACGCCATCGTCGACGAGGTCGACTCGGTCCTCATCGATGATGCCCGTACCCCTCTGATCATCTCCGGTCCCGTAGCCAAGGCTGAGGATGACGAGCAGTACATGGAGTTCAGGCCTTATGTGGAGAGCCTGTACCAGAAACAGCGCAATCTCGTCAACCAGGTCCTCAATGATGCCAAGAAGGCGATATCCGCCGGAAAGATGGACGAAGGCGGCATGCTCCTGTTCAGGGCTTACAAAGGCTTGCCTAAATACCAGCCCCTGATCAAGTTCCTCAGCGAGCAGGGTATGAAAGCCCTGATGCAGAAGTCTGAAAACTTCTATATGCAGGACAATGAGAGCCAGATGCATATCGTCACCGACGAGCTCTACTTCGTGATCAGCGAGCAGCAGCATTCAGTCGAGTTGACCGACAAGGGACATGACGCCCTGGCCAATGCGGTGTCCGATCCCGATTTCTTCGTCCTTCCCGACATGGGCAGCAAGATCGCCGATATCAAGAAGAACGAGGAACTCTCCCTCGAGGAGAAGCAGGAGCAGCAGGACAAACTCATGGAGGAATATTCCCTCAAGAGCGAGCGTGTGCATACGATGATCCAGCTCCTGAAGGCTTATGCCATGTTCCAGAAGGATGTCGACTACATCGTCATCGACAACAAGGTGAAGATAGTCGACGAGCAGACCGGCCGTATAATGGAAGGACGCCGCTGGAGCGACGGACTTCATCAGGCGGTCGAGGCCAAGGAAAACGTGAAGGTAGAGGCTGCGACCCAGACATTCGCCACCATCACCCTGCAGAACTACTTCAGGATGTATCACAAGCTGGCCGGTATGACCGGTACTGCCGAGACTGAGGCCGGTGAGTTCTGGTCCATCTACAAGCTCGACGTGGTCGTGATCCCTACCAACCGTCCCGTCATCAGGGACGACCAGGATGACCTCATATACAAGACCAAGAAGGCCAAGTACATGGCCGTCATCAACAAGGTCAAGGAACTGACCGATGCCGGAAGGCCGGTGCTCGTGGGTACGACGGATGTCGAGACATCCGAGCTCCTGAGCCGAATGCTCCGAATGAGGGGTATCAGGCATAACGTCCTGAATGCCAAGGAGCACGCCCGTGAGGCAGAGATCGTGGCCCAGGCCGGACAGTCAAGTACCGTGACCATCGCCACGAACATGGCCGGTCGTGGAACCGATATCAAGCTTTCCCCGGAGGTCAAGGCGGCGGGAGGTCTTGCGATCATCGGTACCGAGAGACACGACAGCCGCCGTGTCGACCGCCAGCTCCGCGGCCGTTCCGGACGTCAGGGAGACCCCGGTTCCTCAGAGTTCTACATCTCCCTCGAGGATAAGCTGATGCGTCTCTTCGGCTCTGAAAGGATAGCCGGAGTGGTGGACAAGTTGGGAATGGCTGACGATGAGGCGCTTGTCAACGGAATGCTCTCGAAATCCATCGAGAATGCACAGAAGAAGGTCGAGGAGAACAACTTCGGTATCCGTAAGAGGCTACTTGAATATGACGACGTGATGAACTATCAGCGTGAGGCTGTGTACGCCCGCCGTCGCAATGCCCTTTCGGGAGAAAGGATCGAGATCGATGTGCTGAACATGATGATCGACTCCGCTTCCCTTATCGCCGGCAGGGCCGAGGGGATGTCCTACCAGAATTTCGAGGAATATGTGATGGGGCAGCTCTCCATAGACCTCGGATTCGACGAGTCATTCTTCTCGAATGCAAAGCCGGAGGAACTCTCTGAGGCTCTCTGCAAGCATATGCAGGAGGTTTATGACCGCAGGATGAATACCCTTGCCGAGAAGGTTTATCCGTTCATCAAGCAGATCTTCGAGAAGCAGGGGAGCATGTACCAGAACATCGCCATCCCGATTTCCGACGGAAGGAAGATGCTTACACTCAGCGTGAATCTCGAGAAAGCCTACAATACCCAGGGCAAGGAGATAGCAAAAGCCCTGAGCCGTACCATCATCCTTTACCAGATTGACGAGCACTGGAAGCAGCATCTCCGCGAGATGGACGACCTCCGTACCAGCGTGCAGAATGCCGCTTATGAGCAGAAGGATCCTCTGGTGGTTTATAAGCTCGAGAGCTACAACCTCTTCGCCTCCATGCTCGAGGATCTGAACAAGGACGTCCTTTCATTCCTCCTCAGGGCATTCGTCCCGCTGAGGGATGAGAGCGAGGCCCGCCCCGCTCAGGCTCCCCGCCGCAGGACTGACATGAGCCAGATGCAGACAAGACGCAACGACCTGGTCACTAACGGAGAGCAGAAGGCAAACGCTCCGGTCCACGTCGAGAAGAAGGTCGGAAGGAATGATCCGTGCCCCTGCGGCTCGGGCAAGAAGTACAAGAACTGCCACGGCGCCGGTCTTGTTTAATTGAATATTAATATTTTAAAGATAAAGAATATGGCATCAAGTTTTGACAGGACAGGTGAGTCCGTAGGTGTTAACGACATCAGCAGGATTTCTGCCGGCTCAACCATCAAGGGAGAGATCACATCCCCCAATGACATCAGGATCGATGGTACTTTCGAAGGAAAGGTAGTTTCCCAGGCCAAGGTGGTCGTGGGTGAGAAAGCGGTCATCAAGGGTGACATCGTGTGCTCCAACTGCGATTTCTGGGGAAGGATCAACGGCAACTTCTATGTGAAGGATACCCTCAGCCTCAAATCCACCTGCGTTGTCGACGGAGACCTCCATATCCGCCGTCTCCAGGTCGACCTGGACGCTACTTTCAATGGCAGCTGCAAGATGATCGACGAGAATGAGTTCAATCAGCTGACCAGCGGGGAGCGCCCGGCTATGTACGATGTTCCCGAGCCCGAGGTCGAGGACGATACCTACAGCGTGGGTAACGGCACATCCCCTTTCGCGGCTCCTGCAACTGACGAGATTCCCGAAGCCTAGAACCATCGGTTCTCCGGGTTTAATCCATAAAACAAAGACAGGCAACCTGACGGCTGTCTGTCTTTCTTTTTGATGAGCGGAATACGAGATTCGAGCCCGAGGCGTCGCCTCGGGCATTCGCGCCTTCAATGACCCCTCAGTCCTCGCGTTCGCTCGGCCAGCTCCCCTATTACAGGGGAGCGATGAGGCTCGCTCGTCCGAATCCGGGAATGCAGTGCATAAAACAAAGACAGGCAACCTGATGGCTGTCTGTCTTTCTTTAATGAGCGGAATACGAGATTCGAACTCGCGACCCTCAGCTTGGGAAGCTGATGCTCTACCAACTGAGCTAATTCCGCTTTAGTTGAAAAAAGCGCAGACTTCGCTGCGCCTTTTCGTGATCCCCACAGGATTCAAACCTGTAACCTTCTGATCCGTAGTCAGATGCTCTATTCAGTTGAGCTAGGGGACCAATGGCTCTATTCGGCGGCCTTCTCCTCGGTCTTGGGACCGGAGTACTTGCGCTCCTTGATCCTGGCCTTCTTACCGGAGAGATTACGCAGGTAGAATATCCTGGCCCTGCGGACCTTACCGACCTTGTTCAGTTCGATCTTCTCGATGAACGGAGACTGGAAGGGGAAAATCCTCTCGACACCGATTCCACCGGAAACCTTGCGGACAGTGAATGTCCTGGTGGTCGGGGTAGCGCCCCTTTCCTGGATGACAACGCCCCTGAAGTTCTGGAGCCTTTCCTTGTCACCTTCCTTGATCCTATAGGTAACGGTGATTGTGTCACCGGCCTTGAATTTCGGGAACTCAGCAACTTTCTCGTTAGCGAAAGACTGCTCTACAATTTTCATTAAATCCATCACTCAATACTTTTATTGCAACATTACGCACATCTGATAACGACCCGCAAGAGGTTGCTTTAATTTTGGACTGCAAAAGTAAGAATTATTTTACAATCGCAAAAACTTTTTGGAGAATATTTTCCTTTTTCTAGAAAATATCCTTGATCTTGTCGAAAACAGCCTTGTCTTCGCGTGACGGATCGGGGGTGAATGAACGGCTGGCCCTCATTCCCTGAAGCGCCACCTTCTCGTCATTGGAAAGCTTCTTGGGTATCCAGACCAGGATCTTGACATACATGTCTCCAGTACCGCTTCCATAACCGCTGACCGCAGGCAATCCTTTGCCGCGAAGTTTGATGACAGCTCCGGACTGGGTGCCCGGGTCCACCTTGACCTTGTACGTCCCGTCCAGGCAGGGAACGGCTATCTCCGTACCCAGGATTGCATCTGTTACCGAAATCGTGGTGGTATAGAAAAGGTTGTTGCCGTCGCGCTTGAGGTTGGAATGAGCGACTTCCTCGATTATCACCAGCAGGTCGCCGTTGACTCCGTTATGGGGCGCTGCATGTCCCTCTCCCCGGATCGTAAGCTGCATTCCGTCTTCCACTCCGGCAGGAATCTTGACCTTTACGGTCTCCTTCCTGCGGACGAGACCTGTGCCGCCGCAGGTGCGGCAGGGATTGGTTATCACCTTTCCTTCGCCACCGCATTGCGGACAGGTGGAATATGTCATCGTCCTGCCGAACAGGGAATTTGTCACGTGCTGGACCTGACCGGTACCCTTGCAGTTGGGACAGGTCTTGACATCTGATGCATTCTTGGTCCCACGGCCTCCGCAGTCGGGGCAGGGACGGTTGCGCTCAATGGTGATCTCCTTCTCGACACCCTTGGCTATCTCATCAAGGGTAAGGCGCACCCTCGTTCGGATGTCACGGCCCTTGTATACCCTGGCCTGGGTCCTGGTGGAGCCACCGTTTCCGAAGCCGAAACCGCTGAAACCGCCTCCGAATCCTCCGAAACCTCCTCCGAACAGGTCCCTCAGAAGGTCTTCGAGGTTTCCGAAGCCTCCGCTGAAGTCAGGTGCTCCCTGGCTGTCGACTCCTGCGAAACCGAACTGGTCATACTTGGCCTTCTTGTCCGGGTCGCTGAGTACTGAATATGCCTCCGATGCCTCCTTGAACCTTTCCTCAGCGGTCTTCTTCTCCGCTTCGGTACCTTCTACCCAACGGTCCGGATGCCATTTCATGGCAGCCTTCCTGTAGGCCAGTTTTATCTCATCGGCGGTCGCTGTCTTGGCAACGCCAAGAACCTCGTAGTAGTCTCTCTTTTCTGCCATGTTTCCGAATCTCCTATATTCCCACTACGACCTTCGCATAGCGGATAACCTTTCCGGAAAGGGTATAGCCGGTTTGGACAACATCGAAGACCAGTCCTTTCCTGTCCTCTTCGGGAACAGGGACCTGCGCCACGGCTTCGTGGAAATCCGTGTCGAACTTCTCGTCCTTGGCCTTGATCGGCTCCAGACCCTTGGTCTTGAGGTATCCCATCAATTTATTGTATATAAGTTCGGTACCTTCGAGGGCAACATCATCCTTGGCTTCGGAAAGCATCTTCATCGCCCTCTCGCAGTCGTCCAGGATGGGGAGAAGCCCTTTGATGGTATCAGCAGAAGCTGAACTGACAAGCTCCAGCTTAGCCTCGGCGGAATGCCTGCGGAAATTCTCGAAATCAGCCATAAGCCTGAGATAGTCATCCTTCTCCTTGGCTACGCTTGCCTTTAGTTCCTCGTTTTCCTTGAGGAGTTCCGCGACCTTTTCTTCGAGCCCTTTTTCTACCTTCTCTTCTGGTTTCGCTTTCTCTTCAACCTTTGCCTTTTCGTTGGTATTCGTACTCTTCTTGCTCATATTAAGTCCAATTTCTTTCCGGACGACTGCAAAGATATCAAATTATCTGCCAATAAGGAATTGCTGACAATATGTCAGAGATATTTGCTATATTTATATCCTGAACTAATAATACCAAGCCATGCAATCCTTCATCCACGATGATTTCATGCTGTCCACCGGGACAGCGCGGGAGCTGTTTCACGGCAGCGCCGAGAATATGCCGATCATTGACTACCATTGCCATCTCGATCCACGCCAGATAGCTGAGAATATCCAGTTCAGGGACATCACACAGCTTTGGCTGATCGACGGGAAAGCCGGAGACCATTACAAGTGGAGGGCCATGAGGGCCAACGGAGTAGGCGAGGAATACATAACGGAAGGTAAGGCATCCGCCTGGGAAACCTTCAGCAAGTGGGCGGAGACGATGCCGTATCTCATGAGGAACCCCCTTTATCACTGGTCCCATCTGGAACTGAAGAGGGTATTCGGAATCGACAGGATCCTCAGTCCGAAGACGGCCAGGGAGATTTTCGAGGAGTGCAATGCAAAGCTCGCCACCGAGGAGTACAGGGGGCAGGCCTTGATCAGGAAATTCAACGTTGAAACCGTATGTACTACCGACGATCCCGCCGATGACCTCCGGTGGCACAAGCAGATAGCGGAGCATCCTTTCGGTACCAAGGTACTTCCTGCCTGGAGGCCTGACAAGGCCATGGCCATCGAGAATCCCGCTGCATACAAGGATTATCTCCGGAAACTGGGGAAGGCTGCCGACATGGTCATCGATTCATATACGGACCTGCAGGACGCCCTGAAGAAGCGTCATGATTTCTTCGCCACCATGGGTTGCAAGCTTTCCGACCATGGATTCGACACCTTCTATGCCGATGACTACAAGCAGGTCGAGATCGAACTGATATTCAAGAAAGTCCTTCTGGGCAAGGCACCTTCCTACGCGGAGGTCCGGAAGTTCCGCAGCGCTTTCCTGCACGACCAGGCTGTCATGGATGCCGAGGCCGGATGGGCCCAGCAGTATCATGTTGGAGTGATCCGGAACAATAATTCCAAGATGTTTTCGCTTGCCGGACCGGATACGGGATACGATTCGATACTTGACCTTGAGATGGCCGCTGCAGGGAACAGGTTCTTCGACCGTCTTGCCGCTGAGGACCGCCTTGCGCGTACAGTCCTTTATTGCCTGAATCCGAAGGACAATGATGTCATCACCACGATGGCATACAATTTCAATGACGGGACGGTCCCCGGCAAGATGCAGTTCGGCTCCGGATGGTGGTTCCTCGACCAGGAGGTCGGAATGCGCCGTCAGCTCGATTCCATCTCGATGCTCGGCCTTCTGAGCCGTTTCGTAGGCATGCTCACTGATTCAAGGAGCTTCATCAGCTATCCCAGGCATGAGTATTTCCGCCGCATCCTCTGCGACGTGCTCGGTTCGGATGTCGAGAGCGGAAGGATTCCTTCCAGTGAGATCGAAGATGTCGCCCGGATGGTCAGGGACATCTCCTACAACAACGCGAAGGCCTATTTTGATTTCTAGGCCGTCAATCCTTCGTAAGATATTGCTCCGCCTTGTATGTCAGCGCCATCAGCAGGATTGAGATTACGCAGGCGGCGAGGAAAAGGATGAATACCGTGTCCAGCCCGGCACTCTTCATCGTGAAACCGATGAGGATGTTGGCCAGTATGGCGGTTCCAAGCACATATCCCAGGAAACCGGTGAGCCCGGCGGCGGTACCCGCGGCGTTCTTCGGTGCAAGGTCCAGGGCCTGGACGCCGATCAGCATGACAGGACCGTAGATGAAGAAGCCTATCGCGATCAGGCAGGAGATGATGACGGTAAGGTTGTCCAGGTTCTGCCAGTAAATGAAAATCGCTACTCCTACCAGGGCCATGAACAGTATGGTAGGAAGGGCCCTCCTCCCATGGAATACCTTGTCACTGAGCCATCCGCAGAAGAGGGTTCCTGGTATTGCCGCGAATTCATAAGCGAAGTAAGCCCATCCTGTACTGGTCAGGTCGATCCCTTTGTCGGTCAGGATCTTGGGCGCCCAGTCGAGGCAGCCGTAACGCACCATGTAGACGAAGGCATTGGCGAAGGCGATGTACCAGAGCAGTTTGTTCGAAAGGACTGACCGGAATATCTCCTTGACTGAAAGCACCTGCTCGCTCTTTTCGGTGTAGTGTTTCGAGGCGTGGCCGGACCATTTCTCGATCGACGGAAGGCCGCAGGACTGCGGTGTATCCCTTATAAGGCACCAGGCTATGATCGCAATGAGAATCGCAACTGCTGCGGGAAACACGAATGAACCGATCAGGAAATAATGGTCGTAATGGGCTCCGTAGAACCAGGATCCGAACCATATCGCCCCGTATGTGGCCATCGGACCGACCAGGGCCCCGCCTACATTGTGGGCACAGTTCCATACAGACATCCAGGTGCCTCTCTCCTTGATGGAGAACCATCGGGTCATGACCCTTCCGCATGGGGGCCAGCCCATACCGTTGAACCAGCCGACGAGGAAGTTCAGGGCGGACATCAGGAATATCGCCCATCCCTTGTGCTCTATTCCCAGCCACTGCACAGGAACTATCATGAAGGCCATCGACAGGGCGGCCATAACTAGTCCCAGGGGCAGGAACTTCCTGGCATCGCTCCTGTCGGAGATGCTGGCCATGAGGAATTTCGAGAATCCGTAGGCTATGGCATTCATCGACAGTACGATGGCAAGTTCTTCGGTCTTGAAGCCAAGCGCTTCGAGACCCGGAATGGCCATCGAGAAGTTCTTGCGGACGATGTAGAATCCGGCGTATCCTATGAAGATGCCAAGGAATACCTGAAGACGCAGTTTCCTGTATTTGGAATCGGCCTCGGGGCCGGTCATTTCCTCCTTGAAGGGAGGCGGTGCAAGGAATGAACTCATATTACAAAGATAATCATTCTGATGATTTTTCGTATATTTACGACATTATGAAAGTATTGGACAATTACGAAAAGTATAAGAAGTATTTCTCGGACGACCAGTTCTGGGGAAAGCTCAAGAAGGTCGCGAGGAAGGCGGGGATCAAGGTTGTCTATGTGGCTCTGCTCCTGTATTATGTGGTGCGGAATCCTGCGACTCCCAAGGCCGACCGGACAAAGATACTCGGAGCCCTAGGTTACCTGCTTCTCCCTACAGACCTGATTCCGGATTTCCTGCCAATGGTAGGCTATACCGACGACCTCGCCGCCCTTATGTGGGCCCTGTACTCGGTGGCAAAGAACGTTACTCCGGAAGTGAAGATCCAGGCTCGAGAGAAGCTCGGGGAGTGGTTCCGTGACTATGACGATTCCGACCTGGACGGACTGTCCTGACCATGCCGAGTTATCTCCAAATAGAGAACATCTCCAAGTCCTACGGCCCGAAGATCCTCTTCGAGCATATAGGATTCAACATCAACGAGGGGGACAAGATCGCCCTTATCGCACCTAACGGCACCGGAAAGACCAGTCTCCTGAGGATCCTGGCCGGCAAGGACAGCTCCGATTCCGGAGGACGTATCCTCTTCCTCAAAGACATACGGATCGCTTTCCTGGAGCAGGAGTATGAATATGATCCCGACCTGACGGTATGGGACCAGATCGTAAAGGACAGCGCCGTATGGACGGAACATCTTGATCTGGAGCATCTTGCTGCTTACGAAACCAGGATCCGCCAGTTATCGGGATCTTTCGGGATCGGGAATCCTTCACGTTTGATGAAGGAGCTTTCAGGTGGTGAAGTCAAGCGGGTGGCGCTCATAGTGATGCTCGCAAGCGAGGCGGACTTCTACATAATGGACGAGCCCACCAACCATCTTGACATAGATGCCATAGAGTTCCTCGAGAACTATCTTTCCCACGCCAGATGTACCCTTCTTATGGTAACGCACGACAGGTATTTCCTTGACAGCGTGGCAAACATCGTGATGGAACTGGACCACGGCAACGTATATGTCTACAAGGGAGATTATGAGAATTACCTGGAGAAGAGGCAGGAAAGGATAGAGAATTACAATGCGGAGACCGACAAGGTACGTAACCTGCTCCGCCGCGAACTGGAATGGATGCACGCCAGCCCGTGCGCCAGGACGGGCAAGGCAAAGGCCCGCAAGAACGCCTTCTACGAGCTGCAGGACAGGGCGTCCCAAGTGTACCGGACCAACAAGCTGAGCCTGGAGGAGATAGGTGCTGCTTCAAGGCTCGGTACGAAGATCATCGATTGCAAGCATCTGGGACTGAGCCTGGACGGTAAGCCCCTTGTCAAGGATTTTACCTACAACTTCCAACGGTATGAGAGAGTGGGCATCGTAGGTGGCAACGGTACCGGCAAGACCACTTTCATCAATGTCCTGACCGGTAATACAGGACCCGGCTTCCCGTTCGAGGTTACCGGAACGGTCGAAAGGGGAGAGTCCCTGAATATCGGTTATTACCGTCAGGACGGGATGTCCTTCGATGAAGACCAGACCGTTCTGGAGACCGTGAACGACACCCATCTGCTCGGAAGGTTCATGTTCCCCCACGATATGCTCAACAACAGGATCAGAAAGCTTTCGGGAGGGGAAAAACGGCGCCTTTACCTGCTTACCATCCTGATGCGCCAGCCGAACCTGCTTGTGATGGACGAACCTACGAACGACCTGGATATCGTGACTCTGAATGTCTTGGAAGAATACCTGAGGGAGTTCAAGGGGACCTTGATCATAGTCTCCCACGACCGCCATTTCCTGGACCGCCTGGTGGAGCACATATTCATATTCAACGGGGACGGGACCGTCAAGGATTTCGTGGGAAGCTACAGCCAGTACCGCGCTTCCCTTGGCCAGTCGAAGGGGCTGCCGAAAAGCCAGCCGAAAGGTGGTTCGACAAGTTCACCTGCCGTTCCCGCCAGCACCGGTCCTGCTTCTGCTGCCGGAAATGCCCTGAAAGGACCGAGAAAACTGACTTATAAGGAGCAGCGGGAACTGGAACAGCTTGAGAAGGATATCGAATCCCTATCCGTTGAGAAAGCCGAACTGGAGACCAGGATGAACGGAGGCCTTACGGATCACGAAGAGCTTCAACGTGTATCCTGCAGGTTTTCCGAAGTTTCAGACCTCCTCGATGCGGCTGAAACCCGCTGGCTCGAGCTGTCTATTTAATCGTATAAGATCAATGCCTATGGATATGAAAAAGATTATCAACTTCCTGCTTACTGCGGTTCTGGCGACAGGTATCGGGGTGAACTCCGGTGCCCAGTCCATCGATTCCGGGACCATTGAAAAGATCAGGCAGGCAAGGTATGTGGCTTCTTCGCCAAAGGTCGCATCCCTGGGATTGCTGCATTATTCCGACATCCATGGAGACGATTTCGCCGTGGCCAGACTCCGTGAGGCCATATCCGAACTGGATCCCTATATCGACGCGGTGGTGAACTCCGGAGATGTCGTCCATTACTATGCGGACGCGACGTCAGCCTATCAGAACGATTCACGGTGGTGGCGGTCCACCGGACTGGCCGGGAAAAGTCTTTTCGTGCTGGGCAATCACGACAGTTCGATAAGGTCGGATGCAAGAGGATTCCTTGAAGGTTCCGCGGACTGGGACTTCAAGGGCAAGGAATGGGCCTTCGATACCTATTTCTCTGACTATGTCGCCGATCTGGGCTGTGTCCTGCCCGACGGGTTCGACCGGAAATCCAGCCCATATTACAAATCATGTTTCTGGCACAAGGATTTCGCACCGGCAAAAATCCGTATCATAGGGCTGGACGCACTGCATTTCAACGACTCTTTCCATTATTTCAGTTCAGAGCAGGAAAGCTGGCTGGCGGCGAGGCTGGCCGAGACCCTTGACCCTGCCGATGAGGTCTTCGGCTATTCCGTGGTCATACTCTGCCACTATCCGATAGACGATTTCAGCGGAGACGATGAGGTTTGGGATGAAACCACCCACAGGTTCAGTTTCAACAAGAATCCCAAGGGAGGACGAGTGATGGACAGCAGGACGGGGGCTTTGGTGAATTTCCATTCATATTCCGTTAAATCACTGGCCTTGGACAAACGATTCTCCTTGAGGGCGAAAGTCGCCGACAAGGATGCGAAATATGGTTACGAGAAAGGGGAGACAAACCCTCTCGCAGACATTGTCCAGTCCTGGGTTGATGATGGCGGGAAGTTCGTTGCCTGGATCAGCGGCCATTGCCATTCGGACCTTATGTTCTATCCGGAGAAGTATCCTGACCTGCTGTGCGTCGCCGTGGACCAGGCGGGTAACCTTAGGGGCAACAACCTGTCGGACAGGCCGGAGGAAGCTGATTCCAGGTTCTGCGCCAATTTCTACAGTATCGACACCGTCAACGGCCTGTTCAAGATCATCCGTCTCGGCGGCCTCAAGCGCGACCGCTTCCTTGTCGAGAAAGACGTACTATGCTACGACTATCTCAACAAAGTGGTTGTATTTGAATAAATAACTACTTAAAGAATTTATCGACGTCCTTTACTGCATGCGGCAGTGCGAAGACCACGACCCTGTCGTAGGCCTCGATCCTTGTGGATCCTATGGCGATCATCGACTCGCTGCCGCGGATGAGACCTCCGATCACAGAATCCTTGGGGAATGAGAGCTCCTTCAGGGTTCCCTTGGTGATGGCGCTGTCCGGTGCGACTGTATATTCAAGGACTTCGGCGTCGGTACCGCTCATATATTTCACCAGCCTAGCCTTGCCGCTCAGGGTGAATTTGAACAGGCGTCCCGCCGTGATGAGTTTCTTGTTGATGACAGAATCCACGCCCATCTCTTCTGCAAGGTGGATGTATTCGATATTCTCCACCTCCGCAATCGTCCTCTCTATCCCGAATTTCTTCGCCACCACGCAGGCGAGGACATTCGCCTCGTCCTTTCCGGTCAGGGCAAGGAAGGCATCGAAATCCTTGATCCCTTCGTCCGCCAGCAGCTCGGAATTACGGCCGTCACCAAGGACCACGACGACATTGTCATCCAGTTTCTCGGAAAGAGCCATGGCCCTTTCCTTGTCCTTTTCCAGGATCTTGACGGTGCTGATCTTCTTGCTGAGCTGGGAAGCTACGAGTTCGGCTATCTTCGATCCGCCGAAGATCATGACCTTGTCGATCTCGATGTTGTCCTTCCCCAGGAATCTCATGAGGAACTGCATTCCCTCGCGTGTGGCGATAATGTACACCAGGTCGTGGTACATCAACTTTGTGTCGAACTTCGGCATTATGGTCTGACCTCCACGTGAGATGGCGATGACCCTGAACTGAAGCCCCGCCTTGGTGGTGACGGCGGCGAATTCGGCGATCCTCATGTCCAGGAGAGGGGAATCCTCTTCCAGCTTGAATACTTCTACCTGCAGCTTCCCGCGTGCGAAATCAATCGACTCGGATGCAGTGGAATGCTTGAGGAGGTCGAAGATCTCGTCTGAGGCGAGTTTCTCGGGATAGAACATCAGTTCTATTCCCATCTGCTTGAACAGCAGTTTGTTCTCAGGTGTGAGGAAATCGTTGTCATCGATCCTGGCAGTTACTTTCTTCGCTCCAAGGTTCTTTGCCAGAAGGGCGCTGACGATGTTGACATCCTGCGGTACTGTGGGCACGACGGAAATGAACAGGTCGGAATCCTGCACATCAGCCTCCCTCATTACCCTGAGGGAGGAAGGAGGTCCTTCGATGGCTACCACGTCAGCGATGGAGGTGATGCTGGCCAGCCTTTCAGGACTGTCATCGATGACAGTGATGTCGTTGGCTTCACGGCTCAGCATCTTTGCCAGGTGGGAGCCGATCTCCCCTGCACCTTGGATGACTATTTTCATATCTTTTTCCTTATATATGCAAATATACCATTTCCTTTTATCAACGCCAAGGGCACTATCCAGCGTGGGAAAAGCCTGGGGGCCGGAATGCCTTCGTGGGATAAAACGAATTCCCTGATACTTTCAATATCCGTACCCGATGCCATCCGGCGGAATTCCCTGTGGGCGTCGGACACCGACTTGAAGTACTCCTTCTTACCTGTAAGCAGGTATACGGCCGCGGAACAAAGGTCCAGGCATTTCCTCTGGAAAATCCTCCGGGAAGCCTTCCTGAAAGCCTTATTCGCAGCTTTGGACGGATCATACCGACCTGCCAGCGAAAGGGCGTATGTCTTTGCCAGGTTGTTGTCGAGCATCAGGAGGTTGTTGCGGTAGTTGAGTTTCAGCTTCCAGGGTGAATCATTGGACAGCGTCCCCCCTCCGAGATGATACACTACCGATTGCGGAACTACATCTATCTCCTTTCCCTCCAGCTGGAGCCTCCAGCAGAGATCTATCTCTTCCATGTGTGCAAAGAAGCGGTCGTCCAGACCTCCCATCCTTGAATACTCTTCCTTCCGAACAACGAGACAGGCACCGGTAGCCCAGAATACCCTGGCAGGGGAGTCGTACTGCCCGTTGTCCCGTTCAAGCCTTTTCAGCACCCGCCCCCGGCAGAAGGGATAACCGAATCTGTCGACCAGTCCTCCGGCCGCCCCGGCATATTCGAAACTGCCACGGTCCTGCCAGGAGTGAAGTTTGGGAGCGCAGGCAGCGCATTCCGGGTGGGTGTCCATCCAGTCCACCAGGGGGCCGAGCCAGTCCTGAGGAACTTCGATATCGGAATTGATGAGGACGAAATACTCCAGGTCACTGGCCTCCGGCAGGCTGCATACAGCTTCGAAAGCACGGTTGTATCCTCCTGTAAAACCGTAGTTCTCCTCAAGCCTGACCTGTTTGATGCCGGGGAACTTCTCGGACAGGAACTCCATCGATCCGTCCGTGGAGGCGCTGTCCGCAACGATGACTTCAGAATCCCCGGTCATCGATGCGATAAGTCCGGGAAGGAATCTTTCCAGATATTCCCGAGTGTTCCAGTTGAGTATGACTACGGCGGTTTTCATAGATGCAAACATAAAAAAATGTTTCTTTTTTTTCGATGATTTCCGTTATATTTATATCGATTAACTGCATTATGAACTAATAACGGCCAGATTATGAATGATCGCAATCCCTATTTGAGAATCGTGGTTCTCCTTTCCCTCGTGGTGATGATGGTGTTCGAAGCATCTGCCCAGGATCCCCGGTCTTTGGCATGGTCATACAAACCTTATCCGGATGTGGAAACCGCTTACACCAAGGCTCCGGCAGGTTATAAACCTGTGTATATCAGTACGTTCTCAAGGCATGGCAGCCGATATCTCCTTTCCGATGACAATTATACCAAGCCTCTGGAAATCCTTGAGGCCGCCGGCAGGGGAGGCTTCCTTACCGAAACTGGCAAGTCTTTGCTTGAAGATGTCAGGAAAATAGCTGCCGATGCCGTCGGCAACTCGGGGATGCTTCTTCCGAGAGGAGGACGCGAACACTACCATATAATGGAAAGGACGGTATCCCGCTATCCTGAGATATTCATGGGGAACGACTGCAGGATAGATGTTTACGCATCCACCAGCCAGAGATGCATAATGAGCATGGCATATAGCCTGGATGCCATTACGGCCAGGAACCCCAAGGTCAGATACGACCGCCATTGCGGCACTAAGACACAATCGGAGGTATTCAACTCATATCCTGTTTCCGCCGTATCCCGTGAATATGGGAGGGACTATGACCAGAGGGTCCTGGACGAGACCGCCAACGAGGCCGTGCTCGACAGGATATTCACCTATGACGAGGCCGAGAAGGCCAAGTATCTCGATCCGGTCGAACGCAAGCGCCTGGTTCGGTGGCTCTGGGAACTCACCATCGATAATGCCCTTAATGATGAGTTGGGAATAGACCTTTACAAGTATTTCAAATACGATGATTTCTATGGTGCCTGGAGGGTGAACAATTGGAAGGAGTATTTCATCATAGGCCCTTCCGAGGAGTACGGCGACCTTGTCAGGAACGAGGCATCCACGACTTTGAGGCATATGATGGAACACGCCGACAAAGCCCTTGCCGGAGGAGGATACAGGGCGACTCTCAGGTATGGCCACGACTCCCAGCTTGCCCCGCTGGCGGTGGAGATGGATATCGTGGGAAGCTGCACCCCGGTCGCCGATTCGGAGCATCCTGAGAAATCATGGGTATTGGAGAACACCTGCCCTATGGGAGCCAATATCCAGATGGTATTCTTCAGGAAAAGGGGTTCGGACGATATCCTCGTCAAGGTCCTTCTTAATGAGAATGAAGTACGCATCGACGGCGTCAAGACTGACAGGTGGCCCTTCTACCATTGGTCAGACCTTCGCGCACACTATATGGAGTCTCTTGACAGAAGGCCTGATTTCAACAGAGGCGGATGGCAGGTGGAGAACGTGCAGGAAGGCCTCGTGTACAAGCGCTGGAGCGGAGTGGAGCCCGTATCCGGGGTCCATCAGCTGGTCTATGCCGTGGATGTGGATATGAACAATCCCCGCTATACGCTCAAGTTCGATATAGAGGAAGACAGATTGGCCACATCCGATGCTTTCAGGAAGTACGGTGCCGTGGCCACGATAAACGCCACCTATGAGAGGGTTTCGTCGTTCATCAAGGTCGACGGAAAGGTCTACAACAATATCGAAGGCGATGCGGTTCCGGTCATCGGCACCCCTCCCCAGTGGAAGACCGACTGCTCGATCAGTACCGACGGCAGGGAGGTTAAGATAGAATATACCGGAAAGGATATGACCCTTCAGGAGCGTCGCGAAGCTTTCTCGACCATAAGTTATCCGAATGTATTCGGATGCTCTCCGATGCTGATCGACGGCTATATCCCTGTAGGGAAGTACTTTGCTGCCACCAGCCTTTCCGACGAGCAGATCGGCCGGCTGAACTATGAGGATCCGATCCGCCACCAGGGAGTCCGTCACCCCCGTACCGCAATAGCCACTACTGAGGATAACCATCTGATCCTTATCGTGGTCGACGGCCGCAGGCCCGGCATTGCCGAGGGTATGAACGCCTTCGAACTGACATCCTTCATAGAGGAACATTTCCATCCTCGCCAGGCAATGAACCTGGACGGCGGCGGCTCCACGACGATGTGCGTCAAGGGGCAGGGGAGCAAGGAGACCAACGTGGTCAACTATCCTTCCGGTTCAAGGACTTTCAAACACGACAAGGAGAGAAGGGTTGTCACACACATACATGTGGTTGACAGTGGACAGAATGAATAATATTCATTGATCCTGAATATTTTAGGGCCGATCCTGCCGGGTCGGCCCTTTTTTAGTCCTGTTGCGGTCGCAATATGCGCAAAATACGGAGAATCCTTGCGTAAAAAGTGTAAAATGCTTAAATTAGGAGTGCAGAACTAATACTATAGTCTGAACCAACTATTTTTTATAATACTAGTAACAACCAACTATTACTAAATCATCGGATCTATGTTTTACAGAAAACAGTTGATCTTGACAATTCTATTGTACCGACTTTGACGGAGCCTTCTCCCTCTCGGTTCCTACGGGAGCCGTCGTCCTCGATGTATCCTCACTCGGTTATGTCTCCACGAAGGTCAACGTACCTTCGGGACAGAACTCGATCGTGGTGGTCCTCCAGGACGATGCCCTTTCCCTCAACGAGACGGTGGTCGTCGGTTACGGTACGCAGAAGAAGGTCAACATGACCGGAGCTGTGGAAGCCGTTGCCGGCGAGGAACTCCAGGGCCGCCAGTCAGCGAACCTTACGCAGATGCTGGTCGGTGCTGTACCTAACCTCAACATCACGCTGGCCGACGGTAAGCCTGGCCGTACTGCTGACTTCAACGTGCGTGGTACGGGCTCGATCAACGGCGGCAGCGCCCTCGTGCTCATCGACGGTGTCGAAGGCGAC
>CACZCQ010000013.1 GCA_902779765.1 uncultured Bacteroidia bacterium | reverse complement strand
ATCCCGAACAGAGCCGTTAAGCTCATCCGCGCCGATGGTACTGACCCACCAGTTGGGAGAGTAGGTCGCCGCCGTTATTCGGAAGTCCCTGACAGGATAGAACCTGTCGGGGACTTCTTCTTTTTTGTCCAGGGCGTGTGGTGCTCCCCTCAGACAACTGCCGTTGTCCGTCAGTCCCCCCCCCCTGCGCCCCCGGTGGGGGACTGAGGGGCGTCCCACTCAGACAACTGCCGTTGTCCGTCAGTCCACCCCCCCTGCACCCCCGGTGGGGGACTGAGGGGCATCCCCTCAGACAACTTCCGTTGTCCGTCAGTCCACCCCCCTGCACCCCCGGTGGGGGACTGAGGGGCGTTCCCCTCAGACAACTGCCGTTGTCAGTCAGTCCACCCCCCTGCACCCCCCGATGGGGGACTGAGGGGCATCCCCTCAGACTTCCCGGGTCGCTTCGCTCCGAATGGCGTCATTGACCGTCGGGCATCATTTCGGGTACCGTATTGCCGCTCGAAGCCTCAGGATCGCCCTGACGGAAGCAAAACTACCCCCGAAACGCTGCCGAAAACTCGCTGAGATGTACTCCGGCAGCAAAAGCGCCCCAAAAACGCAGCCTGCAGCTTACCCAAGCGCATCTCAGAAGCAAAATCACCCTCGAAACGCTGCCGGGAGTTCGCTAAGATGGAGCCCAGAAGCAAAATCACCCTCGAAACGCTGCCGAGAGTTCGCTAAGATGGAGCCCAGAAGCAAAATCACCCTTGAAATGCAGCCGGGTGCTTGTCCAAAATGAGTCTGTCAATATTGGGCTAGCAGGCGCACCGGAATGTTAATGATGTGCGGCTCTAATGCCTGTGTTTGTGCTCCATTTGCTGAAAACTGGCTATGGCGCACAACGATGCCGGATACAAGTACCGTGCACTAGTATCTCCGTGCAGCTGTTTGGCAGGGATGCTTTATTCTCCGGCTTCCTTCTCCGGGAACTTATTGAGATAGTGGTGGCTAAGCCGCTCGAGGCGGATTGCGCGGGACTCCAGGTAACGGAGCTTGACGTGGGCTGCGACTCCCTCGGGATATGCGGCGCACAAGGTGTCTAGCCACCCACTGAGATCGATTTTTTCCTCTATGGCTTTCCTCGCCGTCAGCCAGTCCATAGTCGTGTCTATGACGATCATGGCCTCCGAGGCTCCTTCGTCCAGTTTCTTTTCTACAAGGTCGTCAAGCGAATCTCGGAGCAGGATCTCCTTATCCTGCATGACTTTCAGTGAATCCAGCAAGGCACTGCTCTCCGATAGCGCTGTCCTGAGGCTGTCAGCGGTTTCCTGGGCGTCCAGGAGCTTCAGATGGAGCTTGACGGCATAGCCGCACGGCGCTAGGATCATAGCCAGTATCAGCATGCTGCGGATTACGCGCCACAACCTTTTGAAGAACCCCGGCCTCTTGGCTGAATCTCCAGCTGTCCTTTCAGTTACGTTATCAGACATAAATAGAAATAAACTATATTTGCGGACGAATCCTTACAATCACTATGAAGAAAATTTTGTTGAAACTCCTTATGGGGAGCTCGCTCACTGCTTCGGTATTCCTTTTCCAGGCCTGCTACGGCTGTCCTCCGGAAATTATCGAAATGCCTCGGAACCAGACTCAGGCAGCTTTGCCAGAGGTAGAGGAGGAGACCACTGAAACCTTGGAAACACAGGAACCGGATGAGGAACCTGCAACCTTGGAACAGGACTAGTCCAACGTCTCTTTGATGTTGTACTTGTTCCTGTCCTGGGAATTCCTCGATATCATCTCGCAGATGAATCCTGCGAGGAAAAGGACTACTCCGAGCATGACTGCAACCAGGGCAAGGTAGAACAGAGGCTGGTCGGTGACGGCCCTGTAGTGCAGGCCGTGTGCCTGATGTACGACCTTTGCCACGATGATCCAGATGGTCATCACGAATCCGACCAGGAACATAAGCAGTCCGGAGAATCCGAAGAAATGCATCGGCTTCTTGCCGAAAGTGCTGAGGAACCAGAGCGAAAGCAGGTCGAGGAAACCGTTTACGAACCGCTCCAGACCGAACTTGCTCTTTCCGTATTTCCGTTTCTGGTGGTGCACCGGCTTCTCGGTGATCTTGCCGAATCCGGCATTCTTCGCCAGGTAAGGGATATACCTGTGCATCTCACCATATACCTCGATATTCTTTACGACTTCATTCCTGTAGGCCTTGAGACCGCAGTTCATGTCGTGGAGCTTGATGCCGGTGATCTTCCGGGCCGTGGCATTGTACAGTTTCGAAGGAAGGTTCTTGGTCACCTTGTTGTCCTGTCTGTGCTGTTTCCAGCCGGAGACTACGTCATAACCGTCCTCGACCACCATCCTGTACATCTCCGGGATCTCTTCGGGAGAATCCTGGAGGTCTGCGTCCATGGTTACCACAACCTTACCGCAAGCTTTCGCAAAACCGTGGTAAAGGGCAGCCGACTTGCCGTAATTGCGACGGAAGGATATTCCCTTGATACGGGGGTCGCCTTCGGCGAGTTCGCATATCCTGGCCCAGGAACCATCCGTGCTGCCGTCGTCTACGAATATGACTTCATAGTCATAGCCTTCACGGTTCATTACGCTTCTGATCCATGCCAGGAGCTCGCCCAGGGATTCTTCCTCGTTAAGGAGGGGAATGATGATAGAAAGGTCTTTTGAATATTCCATTAGCTATTGATTGTCAGGGGAATCTTGGATGTCGGCGAAAGGGTCGTACGGAGCTATGCTCTTGGAGAACAGGCTCGAATAGAGCCATCCCCAGAGGAAGCAGTATCCGACCGTGACCACGCCGATGTAAACGGGCAGCTTCGGAAGCATCTTCTCCAGGGCTGCTTCGGAATTCGAATCCATCATCGATGCGTAGGTTTCACGGTAGGTGTTCATTATCTCGCTGATGGAATCGGGTTTGATGACCAGCAGGCTGACAAGTGAATATGCCGCTACGATGAGGGAGGAGAACAACGCCAGTTTCAGGCCGTAACGCTTGAGGGAAAAGCAATCCACCCCTTCGAAGCTGTCGTGGAACCGTTTCATGAGGTAATGGAAGGTCCAGGCGCAGAGCACCATCTTGAATGCCCATGCGAAGAAGCTGAGCACTCCACCTCCGACACCGGGGACCCTGCCGCTGAGACCCCTGACCAGATCGACTGCGATGGTCACCACAGCCATGATCAGACCGGCCAGTGCAGCGCTGTTCCAGGAAGCACTTGAAGAATAGTCTTTAGTCATTGTTTTCTATAAGCATGCAATATGCAAAAATAGCAAAATTATTGTTATCTTTGCGTTCTGGCTAATAATATGATATATGATTAACATCACTTTTCCTGACGGAAGCGTCAGGGCCTACGAGAAAGGCGTAACAGGTTACGAGATTGCCAAGGGAATCAGCCCCAGGCTTGCTGAAGAAGTCCTAGCAGTAGCTGTCAAACCGGCTGGCGACACGACCATAGGCAAGGGGCAGACTTTCGACCTGAACCGTCCGATCGAGGAGGACTGCTCCATAATGCTCCTCAAATGGGAAGACGACGAGGCCAAGAGGGTTTTCTGGCACTCTTCCTCCCACCTTATGGCGGAGGCGCTTGAAGACCTTTTCCCCGGAGTCAAGTTCGGAATCGGACCTGCTATCGAGAACGGATTCTACTATGACGTGGACCTCGGTGGCAACCAGATCACCGATGCCGACTTCCCGAAGATCGAGAAGAGGATGCTCGAGCTTGCCCGCGAAAAGCAGGACTACACCAGGATCGACGTATCCAAGGCCGAGGCCATGAAGCATTTCGAGGAGAAGGGAGACCAGTACAAGTGCGAGCTCATCAGCGAACTCGAGGATGGTACCATTACATATTATACCAACGGTCATTTCACCGACCTCTGCCGCGGACCGCATCTCCGCAACACCGAGGTGATCAAGGCCGTCAAACTCACTGCCATCGCCGGAGCTTACTGGCGTGGCGACGAGACCCGCGGACAGCTCACCAGGATCTACGGCATCACCTTCCCCAAGAAGTCGATGCTCGACGAGTACCTGGTGGTCCTTGAAGAGGCCAAGAAGAGGGATCACCGCAAGCTGGGCAAGGAGATGGAGCTCTTCACCTTCTCACCCCGCGTCGGCATGGGCCTTCCTCTCTGGCTTCCCAGAGGTTCCGTGATGAGGTTCGAACTTGAGAAGTTCCTCCGCAGGAAGCAGAATGAATACGGTTACCTTCCCGTCGTGACTCCGCATATCGGAGGGAAGGACCTTTACGTGACCTCAGGCCACTACGCCAAGTACGGAAAGGACTCCTTCCAGCCTATCCATACTCCCCAGGAAGGTGAGGAATACATGCTCAAGCCGATGAACTGCCCTCATCACTGCGAGATATTCCGTTCTTCCCCCAAGTCCTACAAGGACCTGCCTTTCAGGCTTGCCGAGTTCGGTACCGTGTACCGTTACGAGCAGAGCGGTGAGCTTCACGGACTTACCAGGGTCCGCTCCTTCACCCAGGATGACGCCCACATGTTCGTGACCCCCGACCAGCTCAAGGAAGAATTCGAGAAGGTCATCGACCTGATCCTTTACGTGTTCAAGATCTTCAAGTTCGACAAGTACACCGCCCAGGTGTCCCTGCGCGACCCCAACAACAAGACCAAGTACATCGGAAGCGACGAGAACTGGGAGAAGGCCGAGAACGCCATCATCGAGGCAGCAGCAGAGAAGGGTCTCAAGACCGTTGTCGAATATGGCGAGGCCGCTTTCTACGGTCCGAAGCTCGACTTCATGGTGAAGGATGCGATCGGAAGGAAATGGCAGCTCGGGACCATCCAGGTCGATTACAACCTGCCGGAAAGGTTCCAGCTTGAGTATACCGCCGCCGACGGCAGCAAGCAGCGCCCCGTCATGATCCACAGGGCCCCCTTCGGGTCCATCGAGAGATTCACCGCGGTGCTTCTCGAGCACACCGGCGGACACCTGCCTCTCTGGCTCAGTCCGGATCAGGTTAAAGTACTGCCAATCAGTGAGAAATATTCAGATTTTGCAAAAAAAGTTTGCAGTTTGCTGAATAATTCCGATATTCGCACCTCCGTAGATGACAGAAACGAAACGCTCGGCAAGAGGATACGCGAGATTTCGTTGCTGCGTGTACCTGTGCTGGCTATCGTAGGAGAGAAGGAAGTAGCTGACGGCACGGTTTCTGTCAGAAGGGAAGGTGCCGATGCCGGTACCATGAAACTGGAAGATTTTGTAGCATGGCTCAAGGCTGAAATGGCCGCCGAGCTTGCATAAACTTGGATATAAGATATAATGCCTTACAAGAAACATTACGGAGGTTCAAAACCCGCTTTCAAGCCTGCCGGAGCCAAACCCGCTCCAGGGGCCCGTGGCCAACGCACATTTGTCCGTCAGAAAGCGGATGATGAACTGAACATAAATGAGGAGATCATTGCTCCTCAGGTCCGTCTTGTCGGCGACAACATCGCCGAACCAGGCATCTATCCTATTTCCCAGGCCCTCAAGATGGCCGACGAGATGGAATTAGATCTCGTGGAAATCAGTGCCAAGGCCGATCCGCCCGTGTGCAAGATACTCGATTACCAGAAGTACCTGTACCAGCAGCGCAAGAAGGCCAAGGAGATGAAGCAGAATGCTTCCAAGGTCACGATCAAGGAGATACGTTTCGGTCCCAACACTGACGAGCACGACTTCCAGTTCAAGCTCAAGCACGCCCGCGAGTTCCTCGAGGAGGGCTCCAAGGTAAAGGCGACCATCTTCTTCCGCGGCCGTTCCATCATGTTCGCCGACCAGGGAGAGAAGCAGCTCCTCAGGTTCGCGGTCGAACTGGAAGAGTTCGGAAGGGCTGAGAACATGCCGTCCCTCGAAGGAAAGAGGATGACGATGATGATCGCTCCTGTAAAGAAGAAATAAAAAATCCGCTGTGCAGCGGTAAAAATATTAACAGTTTAATTATTAAAACAATGGCAAAGCTTAAGACCGTCTCCGGTGCCAAAAAGCGTTTCACGCTTACCGGAACAGGAAAAATCAAGAGGAAGCATGCTTATCACAGCCACATCCTCACCAAGAAGACCAAGAAGCGCAAGAGAAATCTTGACCACTTCGCAATCGTCGAGAAGGACGACCTGCAGAGGGTAAGGGAAATGTTGGTCCTCTAGTCATTTAATGTTTAACTTGGAACGCAGCCGCTAAAGTATCGCATCAATACGCGGTCGCTGCCTCCAGAAAAAGATCAAATTATGCCAAGATCAGTCAATTCAGTAGCCTCCAGGGCTCGCCGCAAGAAGATTCTCAAGAGAACCCGCGGAAATTTCCTCTCCAGAAAGAATGTCTGGACCGTAGCAAAGAACACTTATGAGAAGGGTTTGACCTATGCTTACCGTGACCGCAAGGCCAAGAAGCGCAACTTCCGCGCCCTCTGGATCCAGAGGATCAACGCCGCCGCCCGTCAGTACGGTATCTCCTATTCCCAGTTTATGGGCAAGCTTGCAAAGCAGAACATCGGCCTGAACCGCAAGGTCCTTGCCGACCTCGCCATGAACAATCCGCAGGCTTTCGAGGCAATCGTCAATTCCGTCAAATAGTTTGATTCTCCGAAAGTGAACTTGAGCGCCATATACCACAACAAATGGGTCAGGATGAGTTTCTGGGCCATTCTATATCTGTTGTGGGTGGCTTGGCTCGGAAACTGGTGGTGGGCTCTCGGCCTCATCGTAATCTTCGACCACCATATCACCCGCAAGGTGAAATGGCTTTTCTGGAAGAAGGACTACAAACCGGGTGAGAAGCACAATGTCTGGCTCGACTGGCTGGACGCGATCATATTCGCGACCGTCGTCGTGACCTTCATCAACATCTTCTTTTTCCAGGCCTTCAAGATTCCTTCATCTTCGATGGAGAGTTCCCTTTATACGGGAGACCATCTTTTCGTAAGCAAGCTGGCGTATGGACCCAAGGTCCCCCAGACTCCGCTCACAGTCCCGTTCACGCACAATGTGATATTCGGCAAGGAGTCGTATTCGACCCTCATCCAGAATGATTACAGGCGCCTGAAGGGCCGCGGCCATGTCAAGAGGGGCGACTATGTGGTGTTCAATTTCCCCAACGGTGACACTGTTCTGTCCCGTTATCCTGCGGAGGACTACTACGCATGGGTGAGGAATGCCGGCAGGGAATATACAATAGCCAACGGCGGTCCCATCAAGGTGCGCCCCATGGACAAGGAAGACCACTATGTCAAGAGATGCGTTGCCGTTGCAGGCGACTCCCTTGAAGTACGTGACGGCCTTGTCTGGATCAACGGGGAACAGCAGGAAGTCTATCCTGGTGTCCAGCTCACCTACAAGGTCGTGACCAACGGGCAGAAGATCAATTCCCGCACAGTCGAAAAGCTCGGGCTCAATACGGCCGAACTCTACTACGACAATGACCTTCCCGGATACCCGGCCATGCCTCTTACCGAGAAAATGCTCGAAGAGGTAAAAGGCTATGCCGCTGTGACAAGCATCGAACCCAATCTCGATGTCTTCCCGCCGGACTATCCCGATTCCTACCTGAGCATCTTCCCCTTCACGGAGGATTCCAGGTGGACGAGGGACAACTTCGGCCCCCTCTGGATCCCTTCCAAGGGTGCCACGGTGACTCTGGGTGCCGACAACCTGCCTCTCTACGAAAGGATCATCTCATCGTACGAGGGTCATGACCTCAAGGTCGACCAGGAAGGAAGGATATTCATTGACGGTAAGGAAACCTCAAGCTACACATTCGGACAGGACTACTACTTCATGATGGGGGACAACAGGCACAATTCCCTGGACTCAAGGTACTGGGGATTCGTTCCTGAGGACCACGTGGTCGGAAAGCCATCGATAATCTGGCTCTCCACCGACGCAACCAGAAAGTTCCCTAATAATATCAGGTGGCGCAGATTCTTCAAAATAGTCTAGAGCTCTTGCATTTCTGAATTTTTTGAGCGAAATTTGCACCCCCAAATTATTTTGAATCAATAAAAAAGTAAAATATCATGGCAAAAGTTTGTCAAATCACAGGACGGAAGAGGATGATCGGCTGCAACGTCGCTCATTCGAAGCTTCACACCAAGCGCGACTTCTCCCTCAACCTCAAGACCAAGAAGTTCTGGTCAGAGGCCGAGCAGAGGTTCGTTACTCTGAAAGTTTCCGCTAAGGGAATGAGAACCATCGAGAAGAAAGGTCTGGACGCCGCTCTCAAGGAGGCTCAGGACAAAGGATATGTCGGCCTTGTTTAAAAAGTATTGAATTATGGCAAAGAAATCAAAAGACGCCAGGGTGCAGGTCATCCTTGAATGCACTGAGCAGAAGGCTACCGGTGTTCCCGGTATCTCCAGGTACATCACTACCAAGAACAAGAAGAACACGCCGGAACGCCTGGAGCGCAAGAAGTACAATCCTTACCTCCACAAGGTTACTCTCCATCGTGAAATCAAATAAAGGAGAATAAGTTATGGCAAAGAAAGCAGTCGCAACGTTCGCCGCTAAGGCCGGCGCAAAGAGCATGGTGAAGTGCATCCGTATGGACAAGTCTCCCAAGACCGGAGCCTATGTCTTCACCGAGCAGCTTGTCGAGGCTGACAAGACCAAGGATTTCTTCGAGGGCAAGAAATAAGCCTATCGGAATAGATATTTGACACGGTGTCGGGGCATCAGTCCCGACATCGTGTTTTTTTTGCTTCCGGCTATGTTTTTGTGTATATTTGTAAGATAACATTCTGAATCATCATGGGACTTTTTGACAGAGGTGTACGCAAGACTAAGGAAGGCTTTTTCCAGAGGCTTTCCAGGGCCGTCGTCGGTAAATCCAAGGTGGATGATGATGTCCTGGACGCCATCGAGGAGGCTCTAGTTGCCTCTGACATGGGCGTCGATACGACCCTGAAGGTGGTAGACAGTCTTGAGGAGAGGGTCGAGAGGGATAAGTACATGTCCTTCGACGAACTGGTCGACATCCTTCACGACGAGATAGGCAAGATGCTCGACGTCGAAGGTGAGACCGCCCCTGAGGAACCTTTCGACCTTGGCAAGAAACCTCTGGTCGTAATGGTCGTCGGTGTCAACGGAGTAGGCAAGACCACCACCATAGGCAAGCTCGCCGCCAGGTACAGGGCAAAGGGACTGAAGGTGATGATCGGCGCTGCCGATACTTTCAGGGCTGCTGCCGTGGACCAGCTTCAGATCTGGGCGGACAGGGCAGGTGTGGACATCGTCAAGCAGGGGATGGGTTCCGATCCGGCTTCGGTTGCCTTCGATACCGTCAAGTCCGCAGTTGCCAGGGGAGCCGATGTGGTGCTCATAGATACCGCCGGCAGGTTGCACAACAGGGTGGACCTGATGAACGAGCTCACCAAGATACGCAATGTCATGCGCAAGGTCATCCCTGACGCCCCTCACGAGGTTTTGCTCGTACTGGACGCTTCCACAGGCCAGAACGCATACCAGCAGGCCAAGGAATTCTCCAGGGCCACCGACATAACCTGCCTGGCTGTCACCAAACTCGACGGGACGGCCAAGGGTGGAGTAGTCATCGGCATAGTGGACCAGTTGAAGGTCCCCGTGAAATTCATAGGTATCGGAGAAGGAATCGACGATCTCAAAGTGTTTGACAAGAAGGAGTTCGTGAACTCGCTGTTTTCAAGGGAAGATATTGAAAAATAAATAATTATGAAGCTTTCTTACAATTGGCTCAAAGATTATCTCACATTCGACCTGACTCCGACGCAGGTTGCTGACGCGATGACTTCGATAGGAATCGAAGTGGATTCCGTGGAGGAGCAGGAAGAGATTCCCGGCGGACTTGCCGGAGTCGTGGTGGCGAAGGTTTTGGAATGCATCCCTCATCCGGATTCGGACCATCTCCACATCACCAAGGTGGATGACGGTTCAGGGGACCCGTTGACGGTGGTCTGCGGCGCTCCCAACGTGGCTGCAGGACAGAAGGTCCTCTTCGCACGCATCGGGACCGTGCTTCCCGGCGATTTCAAGATCAAGAAGTCCAAGATCCGCGGAGTCGAGTCATTCGGAATGATCTGTGCCGAGGACGAGCTCGGAATCGGTGATGACCATGCCGGAATCATGGTGCTTCCTGAGGATGCTGTCATAGGTACCCCCGCAAAGGAATATCTGCACCTGAAGACCGAGGCGGTCATCGAATATGAGATTACGGCCAACAGGGTGGATGCATCTTCCCATATCGGCGTGGCCCGCGACCTCTATGCCTGGATGGTACGTAACGATATTCCTTGTTCCTTCGCCTATCCTTCAATCGAAGGCTGGAAGGAAGGTGAAGGGAAAGGCCTCCCGATCGAGGTCCAGGACCCTACGGCTGCTCCCAGGTACTGCGGCATCACCGTCAAGGGTGTCAAGGTGGGTCCTTCCCCGGAATGGCTCCGCAAGAAGCTCCTTTCGATAGGTCTCAGGCCGATTGACAATGTCGTTGACATATCCAACTTCATCCTCTGGGAGCTGGGACAGCCCCTGCATACCTTCGATGCCGACAAGGTGAAGGGAGGTAAGGTGATCGTCAGAAGGGCGAATGAAGGCGAGAAAATCGTGACCCTGGACGAGCAGGAGCGCAAGCTTTCCGCGGAAGACATAGTCATCGCGGACGCCGAAGGCCCGATGTGCATCGCAGGTGTGTTTGGCGGCATCGATTCAGGCGTGACCGAGTCGACCACCAACGTGTTCATAGAGAGCGCCTACTTCGATCCGGGTTCAATCCGCAAGACATCCAAGAGACATACGCTCCAGACCGACGCTTCCTTCCGTTTCGAAAGGGGCTGCGATCCTTCGATCAACGGATACGCCTGCAAGCGTGCTGCCCTCCTGATCAAGGAGGTAGCCGGCGGGGAGATCGTGGGAGGAATGGAGGAATTCTATCCCGTGAAGATCGAAAGATGCCAGATCGATCTGGATTATGACCGCATCGAATCCTTCATCGGCAAGAAGATCGGACACGATACCATCGAAAGCATCCTCGAGAGCCTGAATTATGAATTCCTGGAGAAGCGCCCCGGCGGTGCCAGGGTAGCGGCTCCCACCTATATGATCGATGTCACCAGGGAATGCGATGTGGTCGAGGAAATCCTCAGGATCTACGGCTACAACAACATCGACCTGCCACGCCATATGAAGATGTCCGTCAACGCGACGCCGACTCCTGAGCCGGAAGCCATCCGTAACGGAATATCCAACTTCCTGGCCGCTAACGGTTTCGTGGAGACGATGAACAATTCCCTCACCAAGGGAGCGTATTACAAGGGTCTCACCACCTATCCGGAAGAGAGATGTGCCACCATCGTGAACCCCCTGAGCTCCGACCTCAATGTGATGAGGCAGACCCTGCTGTTCAACGGCCTGGAGGTCATAGCATACAACATCAACCGCCAGATTCCTTCGATGAGGACATTCGAATATGGCTCCGTGTATTCACGCAAGCCTGAAGGGGACGGCAAGACCTTGGATTCGTATGAAGAGCATCCGGCATTCGCGATGTTCATCACCGGAGCACCCGAGAAAACTTGGAACCATCAGCCCGGCAAGAGCAGTTTCTTCGAGCTGAAAGGCTATCTGGACCTGCTCCTGAGACGTTTCGGTGCCGACCTCTATCAGATGGAGACCGCACCCGCCCCTGCTGATATATTCAGTGAAGGAGTCGCATATTCCCTCCCGGGACAGCATATCCCCCTTGCTGTGGTTGGAACCGTGCTTCCGGCCCTTGCGAGGAGATTCGATGTCAAGCAGCCGGTCTTCGCTGCAGAGATCAACTGGAATACCCTGTTCCTGCTCGTGAAGAGGGACAAGGTAGCATTCAAGGAACTGCCAAGGTTCCCGGAGGTAAGGAGGGACCTCGCCCTTCTGTTCGACGAAAGCGTAAGCTATTCAGACCTTTACAGGAGTTCATTCAAGGCGGCGAGGAAATTGCTCAAGAGCGTGACGCTGTTCGATGTCTACAGGGGAGACAAGATCCCTGCCGGCAAGAAGCAGTACGCACTCGGCTTCGTCCTCCAGGACCTGGAGAAGACCCTTACGGACGCCGATGTGGAGAGGATAATGAACAAGCTCCTGTCCACCTTCCAGAACGAATACGGAGCTGCTCTGAGATAGGAATATGAAAAGGTCGCTCGGGATACTCATCGTCGCAGCCGTGGTTTCCACGGTTGCCGTTTCCTGTGCCCGCAAGGCAAAGGTCATCCCGGTGCGCAAGATGGAGAAGATCTACAGGGAGATGTTCCTTGCCGACCAGTGGGTCGCGGATAATGCCACGAGGAGAAGGAAGGCTGACACTACCTGGTTCTACGAGCCCATATTCGAGAAATACGGCTATGACGTTGAGGATTACCGCAAGAGCGTGGACCATTACCTGAGCGATCCGAAACGTTATGCCGAGATGCTGGGGAGGGTCGTCTACGATCTCCAGTCAGAGGCCGATGCCATCAACCGGTCGATCGACAAGAGGGCCAAGATGAAGGCCCGGGCCGATTCGATCGCGTACGCGATGAAGACCTATGCCCCTGATGATTTCGTCTATTACGGCGACCTCTTCTATATGAAATCCATGACTGACAGGGTGCAGTTCAGGACGAACGGCAAGGGAGTCTATTCGCCCGTACCAGTCATCGAAGATACCATTTTCAGCGGCCCGGAACTCATCATCAGGGACAGCATCCCGGATGAGGCGCCGGAACCTTTAAGGATCCCATGGAAAGAGTAGCGGCCAGATACGTGTACACCCTTGACAGGGAAGCCCCTTTGCTGGACGGCTTCGTCGAATATGACGGGGACGGTACGGTGACTGCGGTGGGCGAGTGTGCAGATCCTGCATCTGAGCCCAATTTCCTTGACGGAGCCATCGTTCCCGGATTCGTCAACACACACTGCCATGTCGAACTGTCCTATATGTGGAAGCTCTTCCGCAAGGGAACAGGTATGGCCGGTTTCATCGACCAGATCAACGAACTGAGGGATACGAAACCCCTGGAGGAAAAGGTCGGTGACATACGCCGTTGGATGGGAACGATGTGGGACAGGGGAGTGTCCGCGATGGCGGATATCAGCAACTGTTCCGACTCGTTTGCGATAAAGAAGGCTTCCCCGATGTATACCAGGACTTTCCTTGAAGTCTTCGGTACGGAACCGGAGGACTGCGGAGCGGTCATGGAGGGAGTAATGAGACTCAAGTCGGAGGCTGAAAGCCTGGGACTTGACGTGTCCCCGACCCCTCACGCATGCTATACCATGAGCCCGGAACTGGTGACCGCAGTCTCTGCGGAAGGCCTGAAGACAGGCTTCCTGTCCTTCCATTCGGAGGAGACACCCGAGGAGGAGGATATGGTCCGTTTCGGACGCGGAGCCATGTGGGATAACCGCAAGGCGGCCGGCATGAGCGTTCCCCCCGTGACGGGTAAGTCTTCCCTGCTGTATTTCCTGGACAGGCTGGAGAAGGTCCATCCTGCACCTTTCGATGAACATATCCTGCTTGTACACGAGGTCTGCATGGACCAGGAAGGGATCGATGCGGTAAAGGAGAAGATGAAGAACCCATTCATCGCCCTTTGCCCCTGTTCCAACCTTTTCATCCATAATGCACTCCCCCCCGTATGGCTGATGCGCTCCAACGGGCTCAAGCTTACCGTAGGAACTGATTCATTGTCCAGCAACGACGACCTTGATATCGTAAGGGAACTATACTGCCTGCAGGAGAATTTCAAGGGAATCGAACTCGGAGAGCTCCTTTCCTGGGCCTGCCTCAACGGAGCGGAGTTCCTCGGAACACAGGACCGGTTCGGATCGATCACCACTGGCAGGAAGCCCGGACTCGTCCATATCTGCAACCTCGGGGCTGACGGTTGTCTTACAGCCGGAAGTTTTTCGTCCAGAATAATTTAGGCCTATGATGAGGGAAAAGATAGTATTCGGTCCTATACATTCGAGAAGGCTGGGTTCCTCGCTGGGCATAAACCTTCTTCCCGAAAACGGGAAGATATGCAATTTCGACTGCATATACTGCGAATGCGGATGGAACAGGGACGGCAGGGAAGACAAGGTCCTGCCGACTGCCCGCAAACTCAGGGACGCCCTCCAGGCCAAGCTGGAGGAATGCAGGAAAGAAGGTATCCGCATCGATTCCATAACTTTCTCCGGAGACGGGGAGCCGACGATCAATCCTGATTTCCCCGAGATCATAGATATCACTCTGGAACTGAGGGACAGGTATTATCCCGAGGCGGTGGTATCAGTCCTCTCCAATGCTACGATGATCGGTAAGGAGGCTGTTTTCGAGGCTTTGAGGAAGGTGGACAATCCGATCCTGAAGCTGGATGCACCTACGGACGGACTGGTGGCTTTGATCAACCAGCCGCAGGGTGCATACCACGTCGCCGAAGTGGTCGAAAACCTGAAGCGCTTCGAGGGGAACTTCGTGCTTCAGACAATGTTCCTCAAGTCTGACAGGTTCGATTCTTCCGAGCCTGCGCAACTTGCGGCGTGGATGGAAATCGTGAGGGAGTTAAGGCCCCGTGAAATAATGGTGTATACCCTTGACAGGGAGGCTCCTGCCGAGGGACTTGAGAAATTTACGGTTGAGGAAATGGAATCGCTTGTCCGTCCTTTGGTTGAAGAAGGATTCAAGGTACAGGTCAGAGGGTAGATAATAATCATAAAAGGCAAGAATAATGGAAGCATTGTTAGAAAAGTACGGCTACACTCCGGACAAGGAGAAAATAGCAAAGAGATTGGATGCAATAGCAGCCAATATCGACAACGTCACCAGCCCGGCCATCTTGAAGGATTGCATGTCCATAATGGACCTGACAACCCTTCGCAGTGAGGATACAGTTGCCTCGGTCACCAAACTGGTCGGCAAAGTCAATTCGTTTGCGGAAGATTTTCCGGAGTATCCTCTCCCGGCTTCTGTCTGTGTATTCTCCAACTTTGCGTCCGTGGTCAGGGATGCCCTGGCGGACAAGTCCGTCCATGTAACCGCGGTCTCCGGTTGTTTCCCTACATCCCAGAGTTTCCTGGAGGTCAAGGTCAAGGAATGCGAACTGGCCGTTGAGAACGGGGCTGACGAGATAGATATCGTCCTGGCTCTCAATTCTTTCATGGCAGGGGACTTCGAGCAGGCCAGGTCGGAGATCAGGGCCATGAGGGGCGCGGTCGATGATGTTGCAGCCAGGCTCGGCAGGAAGGTCGTCCTCAAGGTCATCCTTGAGACAGGGCTTCTCGTGACTCCAGAGAATATCGCCAATGCATCATTCCTTGCTATGGAAGAGGGTGCGGATTTCATCAAGACATCCACCGGAAAGGTAAGCGTGAACGCCACTCCCATGGCTGCTTTCGTGATGTGTGAATGCATCAAGGCGTTCTATGGTAAGACCGGTCGCAAGGTCGGTTTCAAGGCTGCAGGCGGCATTTCTACGGCTAAGGATGCGGTCGGTTATCATTCGATAGTCAAGACCATCCTCGGGGAAGAGTGGACCGGTAAGGACCTCTTCCGTTTCGGAGTCAGCCGTCTCGCCAATTCCCTGATGTCGGCGATAGAGCAGAAAACAGTCGTGTATTTCTAGGATTATTCCCATCCTTTGGTCTTGTAATATGCCCTTGCACAGCCGTGTGAGGGTTTTTTTTATTTTTATCCGTTGATTATTTCAACCTACGGATAAGCTACCCTAACTTTGCCTTCGTCACTAAACTTAAACTATCATGAAATGGTTAATCAGACTGATGCTGCCGGCGCTCGTGCTGGCGTCTTGCAGCAAGGAGGGAGGGTCTCTGGTAGAGACCGCTCCCGCAGGCACGCGTGAGAAAGTGGAGGTGGCCGGCCATGAACGGATAGAACTGGGTTCCAGGCTCGAGAATCCGTATTCAGTCGACAACATCGGCAAGGCCCTTGCCTCGGTTTATCCTACGAGGACTGTGGCCTCCGTTCCGGTATCCGCACTCTATGTCCGGTTCCTTCCGAAGGACCTTGATGAATATTCGGAACTGGAAGGGAAGGGATTGCAACTTTTCGACCATCCTCTCGACTATGAAATCCTCACGGACGGGGATTATTATCACGACCCTTCCATTCCTGACGATGAAATCACCTGGCAGTATGCCGTGGTTCCTTCAGGTTTCGAGTTTCCTTCAGGGATAAGGTATGAGATCCTGGAAGACTGTTTTATCCCGGAGGACGGGATGGCGACCAGAGGGTTCGAAGATGTGGACTGGGATGCCGTAGAGAGGCAGTCATTCAAATCCACGGGTAATGCAGGCATCCTGGCGGAGGAAACGCGGGCCAAGGTCAAGCCCTCCGGCAGGATCACCATCAAGGATGAAAAGCTGGGCAAGGCGGTAGGGGTCTCCGGCGTGAAGGTGGTCGCGAATGTGTTCGTGAAGATTTCCACGACCTACACCGATGCTGACGGAAAGTATGCATTCCCGGCGAAATACTCGGCCAGGCCGCGTTACAGCATCTGTTTCCAGAACAAGCTTGGTTTCACGATCGGCATGAACCTGATTCTTGTACCGGCCTCCGTCTCCACGCTCGGGAAGGACGATCCCGACGGTATAGATGTAACTGTGGACAGGAATTCGGACAACACGCTGTTCCGCAGATGCGCGGTCAACAATGCAGCTTATGACTATTACCGGAAATGCCAGGCCTGGGGAGTCTCCACTCCTCCGAAGAACCTGCGTTTCTGGATCCTAAATATCGTCAGGCCGTCCTGCGCCTTGATGATGCATCACGGTGCGCTGCTGGATACCAAGCTTGTCAGCAACTATCTGGGAGTATACAGTGTGATACTGAGGGTATTCTCTCCGGACATCACCATCGGCGCCAAGGACAAGAACGGCAACTATCCTGAGCTCTATGCGTCAACTGTCCACGAGATGGCACATGCGTCCCATTTCGTAAACGCCGGTACGGCCTATTGGGATACGTTCGCGACGTATATCCTCTCTTCTTTCCTGATGACAGGTTCGACTTACGGAACCGGCAACGGTGAAAACGCCGGTTATTGTGCGGTTGCCGAGATCTGGGCCTATCATATCGAGAATATGATGCTGAAGGAGAGGTATGGCACCAATCCCGGCTACGGGAAGTCGAACTGGTTCCATCCTGAGCTGCTCTCATCCCTGGAGAGCGGCGGGATAGGCAGGGATGTGATCTTCTCCTGTCTGAAGACCGGGGTGAATGACCTGGACCTTCTCAAGGAGGAGCTGGTTTCCGCCTGCCCTTCTAAGAAGACGGTGATCACGCAGGCTTTCAACAAGTATGCAAAATAGGTTTGCAAATTCGCGAACAATTCGTATCTTTGCAATCCACTTCAGCGCGGGTGGCGAAATGGTAGACGCGCTAGTTTCAGGAGCTAGTGTCAATTGCGACGTGTGAGTTCGACTCTCATCCCGCGCACCGGAAAACCGGTCTCAGTATTCATTGAGGCCGGTTTTCTAGTGTTTTTGGCAAGATCATTATATCGCAAGGATTGTATCAGCTGTTTGTCCTAAGGCAGGAGACGCAAAGAAGATCGATCAGAACATGCAGAAATACAGTGAGATTGATCCTAAGAAGTCAAACGATCTCGCAAGTATCCGTGCCCGTTTCAAAGTCCCTATCAAGTAATAACCAAGCCTTTGCGGATTCTCGCGCATGGTGAACCGGTCTCAGTATTCATTGAGGCCGGTTTTTCCCCTCATCACCAGCATATTTTACAAAAAAGGTATGCAGTTCCGAGATTATCTGCCTATCTTTATGCCAAGGTATCCTTGTGAATCCAGAATTGAATGCAATGAAGTGGTTTTTCTCATCTTTTACTGTTCTATTGCTTCTGCTGTCCTGCCAAAAGGAAAGCAATGAAGAAGTGGTGGAAGAAGTCTTAGCTACGGACATTATGATGAGCAAACGCGAAATTTTCCTGAAGATTGGTGAAGAGCAGACTCTTGGTGCTGTGTTATTGCCTGCCAAGGCGACAGACAGAACCCTCATCTGGAGTAGTACGGATACAGGCGTAGCTACGGTTAAGGATGGTCTGGTAAGCAGTGTCGCTCCCGGAAGTGCGGAGATAATCGTTCAGCATGGCAATCTTACTGATAAATGCAGGGTCACGGTATATACGGTACCTGACGGCGCTGTCCCGATTGACATTATGTGCACTCGGATGGATGACAAAGGAAATGCCATAAAGGATGAACATGGCAATGAGATCCATTACATCATTCACTTTGCCGATCGCAACCTTGGAGCTAACTCACCTGAAGATTATGGTGATTATTACGCTTGGGGGGAAACTGAGACGTATTATGTCAAGCTTGATCCCCTGACATGGAAAGAAGGGAAAAGTTCTGGTTTCAGTGAAGAGGCTTATAATGGAGCCAGGCATTTGGGTGACGGTCAGACCCTCCCTCTGGAGGATGATGTGGCTAATGCTATCCTCGGAGGAAAGTGGCGTATCCCTACACCAAATGAGTTCACTTGTTTAGCCAGTCAGTGTAAATGGGAGGCAGGGACGAAGAACGGTATTCCCGGATACTATGCATTTAGTAAGGATGAGAATAATAAGAATAGTATTTTCTTCCCCAGTGGCGGTAGTATTTATGGACGTTCTCGTTTTGATTTCGGATTGAGAGTTGAAAACTGGACTTCCTTTACTAAGAAAGATAATAATAACAATAATGCGATTTGTTCCTTAATCAGTGAAGATGATTTAGATATTTATAAGTCTGGACACTCTGTCTTTGGTTCTCTTTTACGTTACTATGGACGCACTATCCGTCCTGTGACTGAGTGAGATTTAGATACGGTTTGATATACATTTTTAATTGTCATGAAGATAGTATTCCTGGATGCAGCGACAGTCGGAGACACGTCCCTGGCTCCGATTGAGAGGCTCGGTGACCTGGTTTGCTGGCCGACGTCGACCCCGGAAGAGGCCCGTGAGCGTGTAGGCGACTGTGAGGTCCTGATAGTGAACAAGGTCAAGGTGGATAAGGGGCTCCTTGCTGCCGCACCGAAACTGAGACTCATCTGCGAGGCCGCTACAGGGGTCAACAATATCGACCTGGAGGCATGCGCCCAGAGAGAAATCCCGGTACGTAACGTGGCCGGATATTCTACGGATTCCGTGGTTCAGGAAACATTCATGCATATCCTGAATCTGATGGGCAACGGACCCTATTTCGACCATGCCGTAAAGTCAGGGGCATATTCCCGGGGCGGGATATTCACCGATGTCTCGAAGCCCTTCCTCGAGATTACCGGCAAGACTCTCGGAATAATCGGGATGGGAACCATCGGTTCCAAGGTGGCCAAGGTCGGGGAGGCCTTCGGAATGAAAGTGATATACTTCTCTACTTCAGGAACTTCCCACTGCAAGGAATACCCTTCCGTCCCGCTCGACAGGCTTATGGCTGAATCGGATGTGGTCTCTGTCCATGCCCCGTTCAATGCCAGGACATCCGGCCTGGTAGGGGAGAGGGAACTGAGGCTTATGAAGCCTACGGCATTCATAATAAACATGGGCCGTGGAGGAATAGTGGATGAGCAGGCCCTGGCCAGGGTGATAGATGAAGGAATCATAGGCGGAGCAGGCCTGGACGTGTATGTCACCGAGCCGTTGCCCGCAGACCATCCTCTCCTTCATACCTGCCATCCGGAGAAACTGAGCCTTACACCGCATACCGCCTGGGCGAGCGTAGAAGCCCGTATCCGCCTGGTAGATGCTATAGCAGGCAATATCTCGAAAGGTTTCTAAGATAATCACGCAAGAAAGACAAGAATAGAAAATGAAAAAGATCCTGATCCCCATCCTGTGCATCCTGAGCATCAGCGCCGTCAATGCGCAGACCCTTCAGACCTCTTACTTTTCGGAAGACTTTGCATATTCCTACAGGCTGAACCCGGCATTTCATCCGAAGAACGGTTTCATCGGACTTCCTTTCATCGGTTCTACCGGAGTTGGATACAAGGGTAATTTCGCCATCAACGACCTTTTCTACAAGGTCGGCGGAGAAAGGGTTACGTTCATCAATGATGCCGTTCCATCTTCCGAGTTCCTCGGGCATTTCAAGGACGGCCCCGCAAGGTTCGGCACGGAGTCATACAGCAACCTGTTCGCGATCGGTTTCAAGGCAGGAGGGATGTACAACATCGTGGACGTCAATATCAGGAGTTATTCCAGCGGTTGGTTCCCTTCTGATTTCATGCGTTTCCTCAAGGATGGGGCTGTGTCGGACGGTACTTACGACTTGTCAGGACTTCGCGCCCATTCCATGTCCCTGGCCGACATAGGCATAACCTCCTCCTGGAAACTTACCCGGAAGCTGAGAATCGGGATGCGTTTCAAGGGAGTGTTCGGCTTGAACAACTCATACATTGACATGGACCGGATGAATATCCGGCATACCGGCAACGACTGGTCGGTGACGGCTGACGGTGTAATCGCCTCCGCATACGACGGTTATGACATCAAGACCGCCCCGGCTCCGTTCGATCCGACTGTAGAACTCATCGACTTCAGGAAGACGGTCTTCGGCAAACCAAAGGGTGTTATGAACGGTTTCGGTGTTGGAGCTGATATCGGTTTCCTGTATGATGACAGTTCGTGGCAGCTTTCGGCATCGGTTTCCGACATCGGATGCGTATTCTGGTTCCATAACCTCTACGGCCATTCGCCCTCCCAGGCGTTGGAGTATTCCACCGAGTATCAACCTCATCACCACGGAGGGACCAGGGTCGACAACGAGTTCTCCGACATGGGAGCACTGCTGGGGGATGCCTTCGGTTTCCTGAAGGAAGATGAATACCAGAGCCTGGTGCTGCTTCCGCTGACACTCCGGCTCGGTGCACAGTACCTCTATCTGTCGGACCTGTCATTCGGAGGCCTTGCGACATTCCGGTATGATCCGATCCGCCCTTTCTGGGATATCAGGGGCAATGTCAACTACAGGCCGGTCAAGAAGGTAGAGTTGATCGGAAGCCTTGGAATGGGCAGTATGGGAATCACGGCCGGCGCCTTCGCCAACGTCCGTCTCGGTTTCCTGAGCATCTTTGCCGGTACCGACAACCTGCTGGGCTCCAGCATATCAACTTTCTATCCCTCCGGCAAGGGTACTCCCAATTTCGCCGCAGGGGTGAACATCATCTGGTAGTCTCAATCAGAAACTGTGGTGTCCGGGACCGGCTTCGTGGATGGTGTAGCTTTCATCCGACAGAGGCTCGGCAGCGGCAGCTTCAACGCTCTTCGGGACATACACCGTGGCCGTCGAACCGAAAGGAACATCGACTTCCATCTTCACGCTGCTTCCGTCATGGCTGACGTGGGAAGCTACCTTGCCGTACGGAGTCATGGTGGAATAACTTACGTCAGTAAGTTCCTTGGTAGGTATCGGCCTGATTATTATATGCTTGAATCCGGGAGCCTTCGGGTCTGTGTCAACCCCGGCCAGCACTCTTGAATACCAGGTGAGTCCGCCTCCGAACATGGGATGGTTCCTGGATCCGTTGCCGTTCCATTCTTCCCATGTGGTCGTGGCCCCTTGCTCGATCCACCACCCGTAGCTGGGGTAGTCACGTTGGTTCATGATGGTGTAGGCGATATCGCCCATTCCGTGCATCGACAGTGTTTCGAACAGGAACCTGGTCGCTATGAAACCGGTATTGGCGTGTCCTTTGTATTTGACTTCCAACTCATTCCTGAGCGTGGCGCAGACGTCGGCGTGACGCTCTTCCGGTACTCCCATGTACAGGGCGAAAACGTTGCTTCCGAAGTCTCCGTAGCTTTTTTCTTCAGGATTATAGTAGGCTTTGCCGAATGAGTCCCTGACAGACTCGCAAAGCCTGGCATATTCCTCCGCTTCTTGTTCTCTTCCGAGGGCCTTGGCCGCAAGGCAGGTGTTGTGTGCGCAGAGCCAGTAGTAGAAGGTGTGAACTAGGGATGCATCCGGATGCCCGAAAGGCGGGACCCAGTCGCCGAGGCTGAACCACATGGTCTCCGCACCGTCGGGGGCCGCTTTCTGGACATAGACGGTTCCGTCCTCCCGCACCCAGTTCCCGAAGAACTTCGTATAGGCCTTCATGCCCTCGAAGCTGTTCTCTAGCAAATTCCTGTCGCCGTACCTGAGGTAGAACTCCCAAGGCATGACACAGATCGCCGCACCCCAGGCGGGACCGCCTCCGCACATCGGTTCCCAAGGGGCTCCGTTGGGTACGTGGCCGGTCTTGGGGTTCTGGCTTCCGAGGACATCGCCAATCCATTTATTATAGAAGGTTGCGGCATCGAATGAGGTGAGTACCGCGGCCATGGCGATCTCTCCGTCGCCGGTGTAAGGAAGCCTTTCACGGTGCGGACAGTCTGAAGCGATAGCGCTGTGCATGTTATCCATCTGGGAACGCTGGAAGATTTCCAGGATCTGTCCGAAGAGGGGATTGGAACTGGTGAAGGTGGAATTCACGGGGACGTCCGTGTTGACTGCTTCGGCTGTCAGCTGGTCGGCCGAAAGGTCATCGATTCCGGAGACAATCGCCTCCCTGAATACGAACCAGGTGAAACGTGGAGCGTAGGAGACCGGCTCGTCAGAGGCGAAGACATATTCGCATCTGGGACTTGGGTACTCGCTTATGTAGTTGACTTTCAGAGTATCGCCCTGTTTGCCTTTAATCCCGCTGAAATGCACCCAACCGGAAATGACCTTTCCGAAGTCTACCTTATAGGATCCGTCATCCTGCTTTTCGAACGAGACGGGTTTGAACACTTCGGTCACCTTGTCCGTCGGACCGTTGTTGGCAGTCAACCGGCCGTCAGGGGCGGTCCGCACGACAGCGGCATCCCAGGCTGAGTCATCGAATCCGGTACGGTCCCATCCGGGCTGTTCCTCACGGGCGTCGTAAACCTCGCCGGCCCAGATGTCTCCGAAAGTGACGGGCGATTCTGCCGCCTTCCAGGAAGTATCGGTTCCGATGTGCTCCCTGTGACCGTCCTTGTAAGTCAGTTCTATGCGTGCGATCAGGCGGGGAACCCCGTAAGGCTCGCATTGCGCGGACTGGGCAGTCGGACGGGTGTGGAAGAATCCGTTCCCCAGGGTGACGCCTATGGCATTCCCGCCTTCCTTGAGCATCCCGGCGATGTCATAACACAGGTATAAGGTACGGTATGCTGTGACGTCAGGGTCGAGGGGAATCCTGGGATTCTCGCCCAGGAAAGGCCTGCGGGTGTAGTCTGTAAGTCCCGGCGCCAGAAAGTCGTCACCGATCTTCTCGCCGTTGAGGCGTGCCTCGAAATAACCCAGGCCGCTTATGAATATCTTTGCACTTTCGAGTCCGGATCCGACGTCGAATTCCTTGCGGAACATCGGATACCGGGTATACCAGTTGCCTCTCTCATCTTCCTGCCAGGGCGCTCCGATCCATTCGGCATCCCAGCCGTCCGGAGAAGGCCCCTTCACCCATCTTGCAGGTTTGCTCCAGGCTGAAGCCTTCCCTTTACCGTTCCATATCCTGACGGACCACCAGTATTCTGTCATGGGTTCCAGGGCAGGTCCCGCATAGGGTACCAGATGCGATTCTCCGGAAGCGACCTTGCCGGAATCCCATACAAGCCCTTTTCCGGACATCTTCCTGTCCGTGGAAACGATTATCTGACAGGCTGTCTGGTCAGTCGAATTGATCCAGCTCAGCCTTGGTGAATCGGTATCTACCAGCACAAGCCCATCCTGGTATTCGCATCTGAGCGCTTCCGGACGGAAGTCGGAACAACCGGCCATCAGCACCATCAATGCTGTGGCGGCAACTGCTTTGATAACTCTCATCTTAAACGTGTGCTATGGAATAGACGGGCGCGATTTCAGCCAGGCGGTCGCGGCCGTTGAGCCCGTCGAGTTCGACGATGAATATGAATTCGTTGACCTTCACGCCGTATTCCTTGCCGTCGACGACCAGCTTGGTGGCTGTCAGTGTCTTTGCGATCCCTTCGGCCGTACCTCCGGTCGCCAGCACGTCATCGACTATCGAGACGTGGAACACACCGTCTTCAGCCCTTCCGGCGGCGATGTCCGAATTACGGTATATCAGTTTGTCGGCACCGTATTCCTTCATTATCTCGATGGTCTTGAGGTCATCCCCGCTATATGGGAGCTTTCCTCTCTTCCTGAACAGGACGATATTGTCCACATCGCAGTCCGCCAGCAGGAGGGGGGATGCGAAAAGGAAGGCGCGGGCTTCCGGACATGCCACTGTCGGGGCCGTCACGAGGCGTCCCACCTCAGCGGTTACCTCTGCGAAAACCTTGCGGTCCTGAAGATAAGGAATGATGTCAACGAACTTGATACCCGGTGTGGGAAAGTCCTGGTAAAATTTCAGGTATTCTTCGAACATGGCTGTTGAAAACTTTGTGGATTATTGTTATAACAAAGATATGGATTTTATCTGACTATAGGGCTAAATTTGTGACTAGAATTACTGTGTCAACTGTCAAAATACAATATCTATGTCAAGAAAAACTATCCTTGCTGTGGCTATTGCAGCATTAGCTTTGGCTCAAGGAGTCAAGGCCCAGACCAACGTACAGACATTTTACGATTTCGGAAAGGGTCGTAACTATGTGACTACCACATTCGAAATGTTCAAGGGAGACAAGTTCGGAGACACGTTCTTCTTCATTGACCATTATTACAACAGCACGGACAAGAATTACAAGGTCCCGAATGCAAGCGGCGCAATCAACGGCAGCTACTTCGAGATCGAGCGCGGGATCAACTTCTGGCAGGACAGCAACCTGAAGGATCTCAGCGGACATATCGAGTATGACGGTACCACCTGGGGACAGGGAACCTGGTGCTTCGGTGCGAAGTATTTCTTCCACTCTCAGGACTTCTCCAAGACCCTTTCACTTTACGCCATGTACGAGACCTTCCGTGGTTTCGGCAAGGCCGACATCCCCGTCAAGTTCACCGCGGTTTGGGGCCTCAATAACCTGTTCGGCGTGAAGGGCCTGACTTTCAAGGGCTTCGCCGACCTCTGGGGCAACAATACCGTCTGGAGTGACCTCAGCGAGACGAAGTGGACCTTCCTGACCGAGCCTCAGCTCTGGATGAATCTCGGAAGCGCTTTCGACAACCATCTCGATATCGGTGGCGAGCTCGAGATTTCCTACAACTTCGCAGGTAACAAGGGATTCATGCTCAATCCTTGCGCAGGTCTCCGTTGGGCATTCTAATTGTTTGATAATCACTCCAATCACATAATATCATGGCTGAAACCAACACTGCTGCCCAGGCTCCCGAGAAGAAGAGCTGGCTGACCAGACTATTCGGTTTCGACGGTTCCAAGATGAAGGTCTCCACTGAGATCATGGCGGGTATCACCACTTTCCTGGCGATGTCCTACATCTTGGCCGTCAACCCCTCCATCCTCGCCGACACCGGGATGGACAAGAACGCCTTGTTTACTACCACGGCCATAGCCGCCATCATCGGCACCCTGGTGATGGCCCTCTATGCCAAACTGCCTTTCGCCCTTGCTCCTGGCATGGGACTTAACGCATTCTTCTGCTATTCCGTCTGCCTCGGAATGGGTTATTCCTGGCAGTTCGCCCTCACCGCTGTCCTCATCGAAGGTTTCATATTCGTGATCCTTACCTTGACGAATGTGCGTGAAGCGATTGTGAACGCCCTGCCGCTGTCGATGCGAAAAGCCATCGGTGCGGGTATCGGTCTGTTCATCGCGCTCATCGGCCTCAAGGGCGGTGGAATCGTAGTCGACAGTCCTGCTACCCTCGTAGACCTCGGAACCCTTACCAGCGGCCCCGGCCTGCTTTCCGTGATCGGTCTGATCATAACCGGCATCCTGGTGATCCTGAATATCCCCGGAGCCCTTCTGATCGGTATCATCGTGACCGCCCTCATCGGTATCCCCATGGGCATCACCAAGCTCTCCGGCTTCATGTCCGCCCCTCCGAGCATCGCTCCGATCTTCTGCAAGTTCGATTTCAGCCAGGTGCTCAGCCTTGACATGCTCGTCGTGGTGTTCACCTTCCTGTTCGTGGACATGTTCGACACCATCGGCACCCTTGTCGGTGTCACTACCAAGGCTGACATGGTCGACGAGAAGGGCAAGCCCATCCGTCTGAACCAGGCTTTCCTGGCTGACGCAATCGGCACCATGGCCGGTGCAGCCCTCGGAACCAGCACTGTCACCACCTATGTGGAGAGTGCTTCCGGAGTCGCTCAGGGTGGCCGCAGCGGTCTTACCGCCGCCGCAACAGCAGGATGCTTCGTCCTCGCGCTGTTCTTCGCGCCCATATTCACCGCTATCCCCGGCTCGGCTGTCTGCCCCGCCCTCGTGATCGTCGGTCTGTTCATGCTGAGCCCTATCAAGGATATTCCTCTCGAGGATTTCTCGGAGTCTATCCCCGCCTATCTTACGATGATACTCATGCCGATGACATATTCGATTTCCCATGGTATCCTCATCGGCCTGATCGCCTATGTGGTGCTCAATCTCTGCACCGGCAAGGCCAAGAAGGTGAGCCCGTTCATGATCATTCTGGCAATCTTGTTCATCTTGAAATACATTTTCTTGTAAGAGGCGGAATATCAGCTAATTAACAACATCGTTACCAGCCTGTTGATAACTTTGCAAATTAATTTGAACTAGGGGCCGATTTATCTGCTATCTTTGCTGACGGATGGTTCGGACTGCCGATGACAGTCCGAACCTTTTACCCCCACTTGTGCCGCAGACTGGTAACTGACACTTAATAAACACACTATATATACATGGATGTAACTGTACGCAAGACCAATGGTTCGTTCGAAGAGTACGACAAGGTCAAATTGATGAATGGTATTCGCGAGGCCTACAAGACTGCCGGTGAGGAGTGCCCGGAGGCTGTGGTGGTCTCGATAGCGGAGAATCTTTACATATACGACAAGATCACGAGCCGCGAGATCCGCAGGCAGGTGGAAGAAAGCCTCATGTCCATCAACAAGAAGGTGGCCATCGCCTATATCGAGAAATTCGATGCCGGACTCGACCTCCGCAAGAAGAGGGATTTCATCAAGGACTATATCGCCGCTTCCAACGCAGCCACCGGTTCAAAGTTTGACGCCAATGCCAATGTGACCCGCAAGAACATCGTCACGCTCGGCCAGGAACTTTACAAGGAGAACAACATCAAGCAGAACCGCTACATCATGAAGGACAAGATCAAGGCCCTGTACGGTCGCAACCTTGCGAGCCAGTACATCAAGGACCTCGAGAGCCACGTCCTCTACAAGCATGACGAAAGCGGTACTCCAGGCTACCCTTACTGCGTGGCCATCACGATGTATCCCTTCCTCATCGACGGTCTGAGGAACCTTGGCGGCGTCTCAATCGCACCTACCGACCTGAAGTCATTCTGCGGAGAGTTCATCAATCTTGTCTACTCTATCTCCTCCCAGTTCATGGGCGCCGTGGCTACTCCGGAATTCCTGATGTACCTCGACTATTTCATCAGGAAGGACTACGGTGACGACTACATCGACCACCTCGAGGACGTCGTGGAGATGAACATCAAGAAGAGAACCCTCATAAAGGTCATCGACAACTACTTCCAGCAGGTTGTCCATTCCATGAACATGCCCGCCGGAAACCGTGGTTACCAGACCGTGTTCTGGAATATCAGCTATTTCGACGAGCCTTACTTCAGGGGTGTATTCGGTGACTTCCGCTTCCCGGACGGCACCGCTCCCAAGTGGGAGACCCTCTCCTGGCTCCAGAAGCATTTCATGAATTGGTTCAACGAGGAAAGGAACCACTACATCCTGACTTTCCCCGTCGAGACCATGGCCCTGCTGACTGACGGAGCCGACGACTTCGCCGATTTAGAGTATGCTGACTTCACTGCCGAGATGTGGTCGAAGGGGCACAGCTTCTTCTGCTATCTCTCCGACAGCCCGGACAGCCTTGCCAGCTGCTGCCGCCTGCGCAACTCCCTGACCGACCTCGACAAGAAAGACGAATCCCACAACCACACCACCCATCAGTATTCGATGGGTACGGCCTCGGTTTCCACCGGTTCAAAGTCCGTGATGACCATCAACCTCAACAGGCTCATCCAGCTCGCGACCAGGCGTTACTTCCTTGAGAAGAAAGGAGTCATGATCGACGGCGGCAAGGCTCTCCAAAGGGCTGACTACGACAAGAACCAGCTCTATGAGTATATACGCGCAGCCATCACCGAGGAGACCGAGAGGGTACACAAGTACCAGACCGCCTTCAACGAGATCATCAAGGATTTCCTCAAGGCACGCATGCTCGACGTCTACCAGGCCGGCTTCATCGACATGAAGCGCCAGTACCTCACCGTCGGTGTGAACGGTCTGACCGATGCCGCCGAGTTCCTTGGACTGACCATCAGTCCCAATCCTGAGTACAATGAGTTCGTGGATACCATCCTCGAGACCATCAACAGGTGCAACAGGAAGGACAGGACTCCCGATGCCATGTTCAACACCGAGTTCGTCCCCGGCGAGAACCTCTCCGGAAAGAACTACAAGTGGGACCAGAAAGACGGCTTCTATGTGTCTCCCAAGCACAACATGTACAGCTCGTACTTCTACAATCCGGAGGATGACACCCTCTCGATGATCGACAAGTTCAAGCTCCACGGCAACGACTATGTCAAGCATCTGGACGGTGGTTCGGCTCTCCACATGAATGTGGCCGAGCATCTTTCAAAGGACCAGTACAGGCAGCTTCTGAAGACAGCCGCCCATTACGGCACCAACTACTTCACATTCAACTGCCGCAATACGGTCTGCAACGATTGCGGATATATCAGCAAGGATACCCTCGAGGTATGCCCCAAGTGCGGCAGCCACAATCTCGACTACCTGACCCGCGTCATCGGTTACCTGAAGAGGGTTTCCTCCTTCAGCGAGATGCGCCAGGTCGAGGCGGAGCACCGTTTCTACATCCATGAGGGTGCCCGCGAGACTGTGAAGGCATCATCTCCCGTCTACGTCGAGAAGGCGAAGATATGATCAAATATGTACCCGAGATGACCTCGGTGGTCATCGAGGAGATACCCGACAGAGTTACCTTGGCGGTTGACATCAGCAACTGCCAAGGTAATTGCGTTGGGTGCCATTCTCCTTTCCTCAAGGAGGATGTGGGGGAGGAACTCACCAATGAGGTCATCGACAGGCTTGTCGCTGAGAATTACGGTGTGAACTGTTTCCTCTTCCTGGGGGAGGGCAATGATCCCGAGACCTTGATCGCCCTGGCCGACCACGTCCGTTCAATAGGGCTGGCCCCGGCGCTGTATTCAGGTCGCAGGGATGTCGAAAGGGCTCTTTACATGACTTTCGACTACGTAAAGATCGGGCCTTATATAGAGCATTTCGGTCCGCTGAATTCTCCTACGACCAACCAGCGTCTCTACAAGGTCACCCACGATACTTCCTCCAAGCCGGATTATCGTCTTACCGATCTGACTTCCCGTTTCTGGCATCGCGGCATCGACCCGAACGCTAAATAGTATCCGTTCCCTAAATGCCCGAATGGCCGGCGACAGGGTTCGGCAACTCGAACGCCTCGCTCAGCTCGGCCCCACCGCTCGCTCCACTTCGTTCCGCTCCGGTCCCCCCTCTAGTGCCGAGGGTGGCATTGTTCTCGTTTGCCGAACCCTGGGGAATAGATTCTGCGAGAGATTATTACTTTGGATGTTGTTGATTATTAATGCTATAAGATTCTGTGACGAGAGTTTTTTAACGCCCGTTTTTTTGGAGATGTGGCGCAAAGTGTCGTAACTTTGCAACGTGAAAAAGTATTCAGTTATGAAGACAGTGTTCAAATTCGCGGCAATGGTTGCCATGGTCGTTGCCATGGTCGCCTGCAAGAGCAGCGGCAAGGCCCTTCTGCCCAACGTAAGCGGCAAGGCCGGAGAAGTCATAGTTGTCATCGACAGGGACAGCTGGGAAGGAAACCTGGGGAATGAAGTCAGGGGACTACTTGCAAGGGACTGTGAGTTCCTGCCGCAGAGGGAGCCTCTCTATTCTATCGTCAACCTTGCTCCGGGCTCGTTCACGGACATGTTCAAGTATCACAGGAACATAGTCATATTCAATATCGACACCACCGTCCAGAAGCCGGGAGTCGTGTACCGGACTGACGTATGGGCTCATCCTCAGTGCGTGATCCAGCTCAATGCGACATGCGCCGACTCCGCGATCGTCGTGCTTGAGAAGAACGGCGAGAACCTTGCCGGAGCCATCGAGCAGGCGGAGAGGAACAGGGTAATAGCCAATACGCTGCTCTATGAGGAGACCTTGCTGGGCGATGTGGTCTCTGAGATGATCGGCGGCAGGGTCCATTTCCCGATGGGCTATAACCTCAAGAAGAAAACTGATGACTTTATCTGGATAGCGGACGAGAAGCAGTATACGACCCAGGGAGTCTTCATCTACAAGTATCCCGCAACCGAGGCCGAGCCGTTCACGGAGGAGCATATCATCGCCCACAGGGACGCTTTCCTGAAGAATTACGTTCCCGGGATGTTCGACAATACCTATATGATCACCAGCCAGTACATCACTCCGGGTGTCAAGTTCCTGAAGTATCACGACATGGACTTCGCGGAGACCAGGGGACTATGGGAGGTGTACAACGATTTCATGGGCGGTCCATTCGTATCCCATTCCTTCTACAGCAAGGACGGAAAGGAGATTATCGTACTGGAGGCCTGGGTATATGCCGCCAAGTATGACAAGAGGCAGTATCTGAGGCAGGTCGAGTCGCTGCTCTATTCATTTGAGTGGGACAAGGACGATGCTGTTGAAAAATAAGCAGGTATAAGAGTCAAATTTATTTTGAAGGCTCGAAAATAATCTCTATATTTGCATCCCAATTTGGCGCAGAGTGCCATTAGGACTACTTTGGTGGGTTCGTATAACGGTTAGTACTCGGGATTTTCATTCCCGCAATAGGAGTTCGATTCTCCTACCCACTACCAAAATATTAAAAAATAGAAACGATGGCAAATCACGCATCAGCAAAAAAAGCCAATCGCCAGAGCGAAAGGCGCAGATTGCATAACAAGTATTATGCAAAGTCGACGCGGAACGCGATCCGCGCTATAAGGAACACAACTGACAAGCAGGCTGCAGAGGAAGGCGCACCGAAGGTGTATGCAATGATCGACAAGCTTGCAAAGATAGGCGTTATCCACAAGAACAAGGCTTCCAACCTTAAGAGCGGTATCGCTGTCTACATCAACAAGCTCAGCTAAGGAGCAATCGGGATGTAGCGCAGTTGGCTAGCGCACTACGTTCGGGACGTAGGGGTCGTCCGTTCGAGTCGGATCATCCCGACCAGACTTAAAAGACAGTCAGAGATTCTGGCTGTCTTTTTTTGTATCATACTTTCGGGAAGCATTTTACCCCTCCTCATGACGCCGGGACGCCAGTTTCCCTTGCCCCGGCAGCAATTTGACATGCGTTTTGCCGCCAGGCGATGTTTCAGCCATAATGAATCCCCATTTAAGATCGTGAATATCACCGAATATTAACTCCACGGCCGGGGAAAGCTAGGAATATATGGCTTCTACTGCATATCCCTAAGAAGGACCTTGATTTCAGGGAGCCTGGAAGGCAGGGAGGAGAGGTCGGTCTGGCTGAAGTGGTAGGGGATTAGCACCTTCGGGGCGATCGTCCTGGCCGCGGCCACGCACTGGTCGACGGTCATGGTGTAAGGCTGGTTGACGGGCAGGAACGCGACGTCGATGTCCTGAAGTTCCGCCATCTCGGGGATATTCTCGGTATCACCGGCGATGTATACCCTCAATCCGTCGAAGAAAAGGACATAACCGTTGCCGTTGCCCTTGGGATGGAACTGTTCGCGTCCCTCGGTCGTGTTGTAGGCGGGAACCGCCGTGATGATGACACGTCCGGGAAGGTTGCCTGTATCTCCGTTATCCATCACGTCTCCGTGGCCGATCTTGTCCCAGCTCTTGCGGTTCATCACCAGCCTGGTATCGTCCTTCGTAAGAGCCTTGATGGCGCTTGCATCAAGGTGGTCTCCGTGCTCATGGGTGATGAGGATTGCGTCAGCCTTGGGGAATTCCACTGAATAATCGGTGGGTGTCCCGTGCCCGGAAACAGGATCTACGTGTATCCATTTGCCTTTGAAGGAAATCGCCAGGGTTCCGTGCTTGATAAGGGTGATGTCAACGGGCTGGCCTCCGCCGCTGAAGAATCTCTCCACGCAGTATTTGTTGACGGTCTTCCGTGACCGGATCCAGGCCTCGTAGCCTCCTTGGAGGTTATAGACGGAGTACCCGGCTTCAATCAGTTTTTCAGTGGCTTCAGCACTGCGCTTTCCGGTACGGCAGTATACAGCGATGGGGCAGCTTTTGGGTATCGAGGCCTCTATCTTCGCCATGAAATCGGTGGCATACCAGTCGACGTTGGTGGCGCAGGGTATATGTCCGGCTGCATATTCATCTGCAGTACGTACATCCACGAGTGCGACAGTGCCTTCGCCGAGAATGGCCGCGAACTCGTTGACGGGAAGGTCGGCACGGCTGGCGCCGCCTGCGAACACTCCCATAAGGGCGGTGATGATGGACATGAGTTTCATATTATCTGAAATAAGGGGTTATCAATGAATCAATCTCCGGATGTCATTGCCGAAGGCAAGTACCATCAGCAGCATCAGGAGTATCATGCCGATGACCTGGGCAACTTCCAGGAACTTGTCGCTGGGCTTGCGGCCGGTGATCATCTCGTAGAGGCAGAAGACGATGTGTCCTCCGTCAAGGGCGGGTATGGGAAGCAGGTTCATCACTCCCAGCATGATGGAGAGCAATGCGAGTATGTGCATGAAGCGGAACCAGTCCCATGTTGAAGGGAATACCTGGCCAATAGCGATGAAGCTTCCGACGGACTTGTATGCCTCCGTCCTGGGTGTAGCTAGGAGCTTGAGGTCGCGGAGATAGCCGCCTATCGTGCTGAATGTGAGGTTGAATCCGGCCGGTATTGCTTCCAGTACCGAATATGTCTTCGTGGTGTAGGCGGGTACCTGGGTGTAGGCCCCGATCCTTCCGAGGGAATCCACAATGACCGGTATGGTCAAGGTGTCGGTGCCGCGAAGGACTGAAGCGGACACAGTAGCACCGGGGACTCCTGCCAGATAGGCTTTCATATCTTGGAGGAAGGGGGTGCTGATGCTGTCCAGGGCTATTATCCTGTCACCGTGCATCAGTCCGGCATCGACGTTGGGGGAGAAACTCATGACCGAATCGATCACGAAGGGAACGGCCAGGTCGAACATGTCCGGAGTATTGAGAACATCCCCGATCTTCGAATGGTCGATGTAGACGTCCACCGTGTCCCCGTCCCGAAGTACGACGACTTTCTCCACGTCCCTGCGTACGAGGTCGGCCTGGAGCATTCCGAAATTCTCCGGCACGTAATCATCCATGCGGAGGATCCGGTCTCCTGCCTTGAAACCCATCTCTACGCCCAACTCATTGGGATAGATGCAGCTGTCCTCGTTACGGATATACGAACTGCCCCATATAGCCATGATGGCTATGTAGCAGAGGATGGCGAAAATGAAGTTGTACAGAACACCGCCGACCATCACCAGAAGCCTCTGCCAGGCCGGTTTTGTACGGAACTCCCATGGCTGGGGTTCCTTCTTGAGGGCTTCGGTGTCCATGCTCTCGTCGACCATTCCGCTGATCTTGCAGTAGCCTCCCAGGGGCAGCCATCCGATTCCATATTCAGTCTCCCAATCCTTCGCCTTCGGGAACAGGGAAGTGAAGAATCTCCCCTTGGTGCTGAATAGCTTGCTTGAGCCGATGTCGAAGAACAGGAAGAATTTCTCGACCCTTATACCGAAAAGCTTCGCGAATGTGAAGTGACCGAATTCGTGAATGACAATCAGTACCGACAGCGCAAGGATCACTTGCAGGACTTTCATCAGGACTTCCATGGCGTCAGGATTTCTGTTTGATCGACTCTATCAGGCGGTCTGCGTCGGAACGTGCCCGGGAGTTAGTGGCAAAGATGTCCTCCACGGTCGGTTCGGCGATGAACTGAGCCTTCTCCATGCATTCCCCGACAACATCGGATATCCCATAGAAAGGAATCTCGTCGCGGAGGAAAGCTGCCACTGCTGATTCATTGGCGGCATTTAGTACACAGGGGATGTTACCTCCTCTTTCCATCGCCTTGAATGCCAGTCCAAGCGCAGGGAACCTGTCAAGGTCTGGTTTGAAGAAAGACAGGCTTCCAAGCTCGGCGAAATCCAGTTTCTGGTTGCTCAACGGCAATCTCTCCGGAAATCCGATAGCGAACTGGATGGGCTCCCTCATGTCGGGGGAGGCCATCTGGGCGATCACCGCCCCGTCTTCGAACTCCACCATCGAGTGGATGACGGATTCGGGATGGACGACTACATTGATCTTCTCGACAGGGGTGTCGAACAGCCACCTTGCCTCGATGACCTCGAAACCCTTGTTCATCATCGTGGCTGAATCGATGGTGATCTTCGCACCCATGCTCCAGTTGGGATGCTTGAGGGCCATATCCTTCGTAGCCGAAGCAATCTTTTCTTTATCCCAGGTCCTGAAAGGCCCTCCCGAGGCGGTAAGGTGGATCTTGCTGACCTTGTTGCCCTGGGCGGCCAGGAGACATTGGAATATCGCTGAATGCTCGGAATCAACCGGGAGGATGGGAGCCCCGTATTTCCTGGACATCTCCATCACTATCGAGCCGGCGGCCACCAGGGTCTCCTTGTTGGCAAGGGCGATTACTTTCCCAGCCTTGATGGCGGAGATGGTCGGGGCCAGCCCGCTGAATCCCACCATCGATGCGACCACGATGTCCACCCTGTCGCTCGCGACCAGGTCGCATACGGACTTTATACCGGTGAATACCTTGGTGTCGGAATCTTTCAGTGCGTCATTCAGGGCCTTGTAGCGGGTCTCGTCGCAGATGACCACGTTGTTTGCATCGAATTCCCTGGCTTGAGCGGCCAGGGTCATGAAACTGCTGTTGCAAGTCAACAGCTCGACCTCGAAAAGGTCCCTGTGCTCCCTGATCACATCGAGGGTCTGCCTTCCGATGGATCCCGTCGATCCCAATATCGCTATCCTTCGTTTCTCCATCAGAAATTAATGTATTTCGTAGGGTCCACTGCTTCGCCTTTATGCCAGAGTTCGAAGTGCAGGTGCTCTCCGTCGGCAGTATTGCCCGTCCCTCCGACTATCGCGATGGGGGTTCCGGCGCTTACCTTGTCTCCGGTTTTCTTCATCAGTTTCTGGTTGTGCTTGTAGACCGAGATGATATCTCCGTCATGCTGTATGCGGATAGTGTAGCCTTCCTCATCGGTCCAGCCTGCCGAGATTACAGTTCCGTCCAGCACGGACATTACCACCGAGTTGGTCGGAGCTGTTATGTCGATGAAAGGGTGGAGGGCCTTGTCATACCCCTGTGAGACGACACCCTTGAGCGGCGTGAAGAAATGCATGCCCTCTATGGGCAGGGTCTTCCCGCTCCCTGATGTAATATCGAAGCGGTCTTCCGAGGCGACTTCCTTCCGGAGGAGGGAATCCTTGAGGCTCAACTCCGCCAGCCTTTTTTCGTTAGCTTCCTTGGAAGCGTTCCCGGCCTTGATCAGGCTGTCGATCTTCAGGGGCTCCTCTCCGTCCACAACCCTCCTCAGGTTTTCCGAATACAGTTCCCATTTGCTTATCACGTTTTCCAGTGAGTCGATCCTGATGGCGTTCTGGATCGCGTCATACTTGGAGCGTGCGTCGGGATAGCCCGGGATAAGTGTCTTGACCGGAGTGAAGGCTATCAGGCACCACGCCAGCGCGAGCAGCACCACTATCGCGGTGATGGCATAGACAAGAACATTCAGCTTGGTGAATTTCCGGCTCCAGAGCTTGTCGTGAGTATCGTCATCGACCAGGGTTATCCGGTAGTTGTAAGTCCTTTCTTTCTTCTCCTTGGACATATAAATTTGACTAGATGGCCTTTTTTCGTTAACTTTGCAAGTTCATGGACAGGATATTAGGCATAGACTACGGACGCAAGCGCGTCGGGGTCGCGGTTAGTGACCCGCTCGGTATCTTCGCCACCGCCCTGGACACTGTTCCTGCTGCAAAGATAATAGATTATCTCAAAAATTATGCTGCAAAGGAGACTGTCACCAGATTTGTGGTGGGCTATCCGTTGAACATGGACAACACCCCCTCCGAGGCGGCCGCCGATGTCGAGGTATTCCTGAAGAACCTGGCCAGGAAGTTCCCGGAAATCCCGGTTTCGCTGGAGGACGAGAGATTCACCTCCGTGCTAGCTCACAGGGCAATGATAGAGGGCGGCATGAAGGCCAAGGACAGGAGGGACAAGAATTCCGTGGACAAGATAAGCGCGGCTATCATACTCCAGAGCTATCTTGACCGGAACAATAATGGACGATGATATGATAAGACCAATCTATTTATATGGCTCCGAAGTGTTGAGGCAGGTTGCGGCTCCGGCCGACCTGGACGACAAGGAGTATCTGGCCAACCTGGTTACCGACCTCAAGGATACCCTGGCCAAGGCTGAGGGATGCGGCCTTGCCGCCCCGCAGATAGGCGAGAGCGTAAGGGTGCTGATCGTGGACGGAAGGGACATGGCTGACGTATATCCATACCTGGAGGGTTTCACCAGGGTCATGATCAACCCGGTCGTCATTGAAGAGAGTGACCGGAAGTGCGAGTATTCCGAAGGCTGCCTGAGCATCCCCGGTATCTATTGCGACGTTGTCCGTCCCGAGAGCATGACGGTGGAGTATTACAATGAGAATCTCGAGAAGGTGACCGAAAAGTTCGACAAGTTCGCCTGCCGGATGGTGCAGCACGAGATGTCACATCTAGACGGCGACCTTTTCGTGGACCATGTGGCACCGATAAGGAAAAAGATAATATCAAAGAAGCTCATCGGGATATCCAGAGGTAAGGTTTTTGCAAGGTACACCACGATAATCAAGTAGAAACATGGGAGCATTCCACGCATATGACATACGCGGGGTCTATAATGTCGATTTCGACAGGGAGACCGCATACAAGGTAGGATATTTCATACCTGAACTCCTCGGCACGGACAAGGTGCTGGTCGGCCGCGACTGCAGGGTATCGTCGCCCGAGGTGCATGATTATCTGGTGAAAGGCATCACGGATGCCGGCGCCGATGTGTATGATATCGGCCTGAGCACGACTCCGATGGTATATTTCGGGACTGCGAACTACGGCTTCAAAGCTTCCGTCCAGATCACCGCATCCCACAATCCCAAGGAGTACAACGGAATGAAGGTTTCCAGGGAGAACGCCCTCCCGGTCGGTTTCGATTCCGGACTGGGCCAGATACAGGAGTGGATACTCGAAGGCAGGCCCACCCCCGCTGCGGAAGTCAGGGGCAAGGTCGTCCCTATGGACATCCACAAGGACTACCTCGACTTCCTGATGAAGTTCAAGGGAGATTATTCCGGGCTCAGGATAGCCATGGATATATCCAACGGCATGGCCGGCCTTTATGCCCGTGAGATATTCGGTGATTCACCGGCATATATCTTCGAGGAGATGGACGGCAGCTTCCCGAACCATGAGCCCAACCCCCTGATCCTCAAGAATGTAGAGCCTCTCCAGAAACTCGTCAGGGAAGTCGGTGCCGATGTGGGAGTAATCTATGACGGCGACGCCGACAGGGTCATGTTCGTGGACAACGAAGGCAAGTTCATTTCCCCCGACCTGATGATCGCCGTGCTGGGCCATTATTATGTCGAGGAAAGAGGGTTGAAGGGGATCGTACTCCAGGATATCCGCAGTTCGAAGGCCGTCGGCGAATATCTTGCACCCATGGGATGCAGGATGGAGACCTGGAAGGTTGGGCGTGCCTTCGCAGCCAAGAAACTCCGTGAACTGGACGGTGTCTGGGGAGGGGAACTTGCAGGACATTATTATTTCAAGGATTTCTTCTATTCCGACAGCGGACTCCTCGCTTCGATGCTGATCCTCAGGGTAGTCGCATCGATGAAGGAGAAGGGGATATCCCTGAGCCAGCTGATCGGCAGGATTGCCCGCTACCAGAATTCGGGTGAGATCAATTTCCGAATCGAGGACAAGAAGGGGGCCATGGACGCGGTAAGGGAGTTCTTCATTTCCCGTGAGACTCCGACCGCGCAGATGGATTTCGACGGATACAGGGTTGAGTTCCCCGACTGGTGGTTCAACATCCGTCCTTCCAATACCGAGCCTTATCTCAGGTTCATATGCGAAGCGACGTCAAACGACCTCCTGGAAGAAAAGGTTTCCTTGACCAAGAATCTGCTCATCGAGAGATTCGGAGCTAAAATGTAAATGATTATCGGATGAATTTTATAAGGATTTCGGCGAGCACCTTTGTCTTGGCCCTTGCCGTGATGATATCAGCCGCCACCGCCTCGGCGCAGGATACGACAATCAAAACGAAGAAACAGGCGGAACTTCTCGTACCAAGGCCGGCGTTCCAGCCGGTTCAGTCCATGGATGCCGCCACTATGGTAGCCCTGGATACTTTGGATACTTCGGATCCACGCATCAAGATACTCTTGTACGATGATTATACCTGGAAGTATTACAAGGATCCCAGTTTCGCGAACGACGATGCGATCTTTACTGAATGCTGGACACACGAGGCTCCCGATCCGTACAGGGCTTCCCTTGAAAGCCTTCCCGACGAGATCGCTCTATGGATCGTGGATTCCTTGAGCGGATACAAGTGCCCTAACCAGACAGAAGTCTTCTCAAAGTTCGGGTTCCGCCACAGACGCAGGCATCAGGGAGTCGACCTTCCTCTCCATACCGGGACTCCGGTATATGCCGCATTCAACGGCAAGGTACGCCTGGCAAAGAGCTTCAGGGGATACGGCAATCTCGTAGTCCTAAGGCATGAGAACGGGCTGGAGACATTCTATGCCCATCTGTCAAAGATAATGGTCTCGGAGGACCAGTGGGTCGATGCAGGATCTATCATAGGCCTCGGAGGATCCACAGGCCGCTCTTCCGGACCGCACCTTCATTTCGAGACCAGATACAAGGGATATGCTTTCGACCCTGAGTGGCTGATAGATTTCAAGTCGGGCGTGCTGAGGCACAGGCTGTTCATCCTGAAGAAGAAGTATCTGAACGCCAGCAGCAACTATGTCCCTGAAGATGAGCAGGAAGAGATAGATATCATCGAAGGGGATACCCGGGAAAAGGAAGAAGCCGCAAAGAAGGCCGAAGCCGAGAGGAAGGCTGCTGCTCAAGTCCAGTACCATACGATCCGGCAGGGAGATACCCTCGGTGCCATCGCAAGGAAGTACCATACGACTGTGAAGAAGTTGTGTCAGCTCAACGGAATCTCCGAGAGAACGACATTGAGGCTTGGCAGGAAACTAAGGGTACGGTAAATACAGTTTATGAATAAAAAATTATTACTGGCGGCATTAGCCGCCTTTTGCATTCAGGTCGCACAGGCCCAGGTGATCGACGTCAAGTCAGCACGGGATTATTCTCCATTCGTATTCGGGCATAATCTCGAGCATACCAGGGCTGCGGTTAACGGAGGACTGAGCGCACAGATGCTCCGCAACCGCAAGTTCGCGGGAAAGCCGTCCAGGAACGAAGGCGTTTCTTCCCAGTGGTTCGGAATAGGCGGGAAAGCCTTTTTCTCGATGGGTGCCCCTTCCTACACCAAGCATATCTGCCTGCCTGGCATGAACCGTGGGAACGAGTTGAACTCTCAGACCGTTCAGAACCTTGCCGCCGGGCAGGCTGCAGGAATAGGGCAGAAAGGCCTGGTGCTGGAGGGAGGAAAGGCATACGAGATCAGGACGGTTACCAAGGTTTCTGTCCCCGTGGCGCTGAAGGTGGAGTTGACTGACTGGTCAGGCGGCGGGTCTTATGCAAGTCATGTCCTGAGGCTTGAGCCGGAAGCCGACTGGGTCGTGAATGCTTTCGACATGGTTCCTTCCGTATCCGACGACGAGGCGTGCATACGCTTTTCGTTCGTTGAAAAGGCCGAGGTGGTGTTTGGGGCGCTTTCCATGATGCCCAAGGACAATTTCCACGGCATGAGGTCCGATGTCGTCGCCAACCTGAAGGCTATCGGTCCAAGGCTGCTGCGCTGGCCGGGAGGCAATTTCGCAGGCGAATATCGCTGGAAAGACGGACTGCTGCCCGTCGACCAGCGTGGCCCCCTGCAGGCGGTGACCGAGATAGAGACGCAGCCTTACTCTGACGGATATGACTACCACGAGATAGACACGGATGACTTCATCGCCCTTTGCCGCGAAGTTGGTGCAGAGCCGATGATGACCATCAACCTTTCCTGGAATACCCCGGAGGAGAGTGCCCAGTGGGTGGAATACTGCAACGGCTCGGTCGATACCGAGTACGGAAAGATCCGTGCGCAGAGGGGACATACGGAACCGTATAACGTGAGGTACTGGTCCCTCGGCAACGAAATCGGCTACGGGCATATGGAAGGTCCCGATGCACCTGAGGAATATGCCCTTATGGCAGGTAAACAGGCCGATGCTATGCTGGCGGTCAGTCCCGGCCTGGAGTTATGTTCTTCAGGACCTTATCCTAATGACAACTGGGCTGCGAATTCTGCCGCGAGGCTTTCCGACAGGGTGAAGTACATATCCCTGCATCATTATGCAGGAGGAAGCAGGCATTACACGACCCAGGAGGCTGAAAGGACTTCCTATGAGGAGGTTACCGGATCCTATACCGGTAATATCAATCTGGCCCGCAGGATGCGGGAAAGCCTGGATGCCACGGGCAAGGACCTGCACATTTCCTTTGACGAGTGGAATCAATGGTACTCCTGGTACCGCCCCTCATGTGTCGCGGACGGAATCTATTCGGCTACTACCATGCATTTCTACCTCAACGAGTCCAATGACCTTGATATCCCCATCGTATGCTATTTCCAGCCTGTAGGGGAAGGTGCGATCATAATCACCCCGAAAGGGAGCCGACTGACTGCCAACGGACAGGTATTCGCAATGATGAAGGCCCATCAGGACGGCAGGATCTGCAAGGTTGAGGGCAACGAGGATTATTCCACCGCGGCGACTCTCAAGGACGGGATACTCACGGTCACCCTCGTCAATTCATATTACGACAAAGAGCGCGTGTTTGATTTCAAGCTGAAGGGTACATTCCTCGAGGGGACGCTACTTGCCTCTGAAGACCTGACCCCTGACAGTTATTTCACCGGATATCCTCTCGAAGTCAACGCCGGAAAGAAGAGTATCGGGACAACGCTTCCTCCTCATAGTGTCGCAATTATGAGAATCAAACTGAAATAATAATTATATTTGTATAATTGTTATTCCAGGTAATATGTCCGATACTCAGTGTCTGGATCCGCATTGCGAAGCGATCCTTGAAGAATACAGGGAGAATCTGCCCAGGTTCAATGATATGGCCAGGCAGCTTCATTCCCGTTTGAAGAATACTTTCGATGATGCCGGCCTTCTGGTGGCTGCCCTGGAATACAGGGTCAAGACCGAGGGTTCACTCGCCGGAAAACTCGAACTCAAGGGTACCAAGTACAATAGCCTGGCTGATATCACGGATATCATCGGGTTGCGTGTCATCACCTTCTATATCGACGATGTCGACAAGGTCGCCTCGGCAGTCGAACGGATGTTCGATGTTGATTGGGAGAATTCCGTCGACAAGCGCAAGCTCCACGAGATAGACAGTTTCGGATATCTGTCCGTGCATTATATCTGTTCCGTGCCGGAGTTCCCCTACAGGTTCGAGATCCAGATCCGTACCGTCCTCCAGCACGCATGGGCAAATATGAGCCACGATACCGGCTACAAGAGCGGGGTCGAGGTCCCGAAAGGGTATCTGCGCAGCATGAGCAGGATAGCCGGCATGCTGGAACTGATCGACGATGAGTTCAGCCGTATCCGTATCGAGCTTTCGGACTACCGCCGTCGTGTCCAGGCATTGGTCGCCTCCGGCAATCTGGACGAGGTCCCGCTCGACGGTGATACTTTCCGGAGCTATCTTGAGCTGAAGCCTTTCGAAAGGTTGAACAGGAGGATCGCCTCCGTGAACCAGGCCGAGATCCAGCAGGTCCCGCTGATGCCTTACCTTCAAGTTTTCAAGGGCTTGGAATTCAAGACACTTGGAGATATTGACGCGTTGATCAAGAATTACTTCGAAGGGGCATACCAGATTGCATGCTACCAGATAGGACTGACCGACCTGGACATCATCTCTTCTTCCATCGGTCCACAGGACCTTTGCATAGCATATATTTTGAAAAAGGGTGGTGGCAAGGCCGGAATACGTTTATTGTTCGATGTCCTGAACGGCAAGTCTGAGAGCAATGACATGATAGCCGAGCTGCTGGTCGAACAATCCAAGGATCTGCCCTTCATGAACCAATAACCGGAAGAGATGCCTAACAAACCACTGGATACCGCCCTTCTGGACCGGGCTATCATATTCGCAGTCAAGGCGCATGCCGGTACGGAGCGTCGCGGGAAAGGTTTTCCCTATATCATCCATCCCCTCGAGGCGATGGAGATAGTTTCCACCATGACTCCTGACCAGGAACTCCTGGCTGCGGCGGTACTCCATGACACCGTGGAGGATACGGACGTGACACTCGAGATGATCCGGGATGAATTCGGGAGCAGGGTGGCCAGCCTGGTTGCCGCCGAGAGCAGCATCATCGAGGAGGAAACCAATGAAGAGAATAACTGGTACGCCCGCAAGAAGTTGACCCTTGACCGTCTTGCCTGCGCGACATTGGAAGAGAAGATCGTGGCGCTCGGTGACAAGCTTTCAAACATGAGGGCGATTTCGCGCGACTACGTCGAGAAGGGAGATGCGCTTTGGAACCTGTTCCACACCAAGAATCCAAAGGATCATGAGTGGTACTACCGCGGTTTGGCGTATTCGCTGAGAGACCTGAAGGATACGTATGCCTTCCAGGAATTCGAGATGCTTGTGGACAAGGTCTTTTCAAGATAGGAAATGGAAGCCAGGAAGATATCATTGGATGATTTCGTTCTGTCCGGCGGTGGGTTCAACGGCGAAAGCTACGACCACAGGACGGATCCTTCAGTGATGCTCAAACTCTATTTCCCCGGAAAGATAGAACAGCCTCTGGATGAGATGACCCTCTCGCGCAAGGTTTATGACCAGGGTATTCCCACTCCTGAGCCCGGAGAGTATGTGGTAACTGAAGACGGACGTTATGGAATCATCTTCCACAGGGTCCTCGGGAAGAAATCCTTTTCCAGGGCGACAGGGGATAATCCCGAGTTGGTCGCAAAATATGCCGGAGAGTTCGCCGAAATGTGCCTGAAGCTGCATTCCACACATGTGGACACCAGCCTTTTCGAGAATGTGAAGGACAGGTATTTCAGATTGCTTTCCGAGAATCCATTCTTTACATCGTCGGAGAAGGACCGGATCGGCAGATTCATATCCGATACGCCCGACGAAGACACTGCCATCCATGGGGACCTCCAGTTCAGCAATGCCATCTTTGCCGGAGACAGGAAGTATTTCATCGACTTGGGAGACTTCTGCTACGGCAACCATCTTTTCGACATCGGAATGGTATACCTTTGCTGCAACCTCAGCGGCGATCCCTATATCCGTGAGACCTTCCATATGCCCAAGTCCCTTGCGATCCGTTTCTGGGAAGCCTTTGCTCCGGTATATTACGGACCCGGCAGGTCGTTGAAGGATATTGAAGAAGAAATACTGCCATACGCAGGTCTTAAAACACTGATAGTTGAGCGCGACTCCCATTGCCCCATGCCGGAGTTCCGCGCTGCGTTGAGTTCGATATTATGAAACTGAACAAGAGCGAGATACGTAAGTCCGCAATGATGAACCTCCTGCTTGTCATCCTGGCGGCTTTAGCCCTGGAGGCGACTTCAGTGGTTCAGTACTATTATTCCCAGAAGGAAATCAAGGAGGAAGCCTCATTGAGGGCGGAAGGCCAGCTCGAGAATACAAGGATACAGATATCAGATGTCCTGGACCAGGCCGAAGCGGCGGTCCGCAACAACATTTGGATCGCCCAGTGGTGCATCGCCGTGCCGGACAGCATACAGAGAGTCACCGAGAGGGTAGTATCGAACAATCCTGTGGTTGTGGGTTCCACGATGGCCTTCGTTCCCGGATACTATAAGAACTCCGCGCTTTTTTCTCCATATACATACAGGGATGGCCAGACAGACGAGCTGAAGTACAAGACCCTGGCCACGACGGAATATGATTATCCTAACCAGGAGTGGTTCCAGAAGGGAATTGCCATCGAGTCCGGTCACTGGTCTGAACCGTATATCGACAAAGGCGGAGGGGATATGCTGATGACAACTTTCTCCATGCCCGTCAAGGATTATTCAGGCAGGACTGCCGCCGTGCTGACCGCTGACATCTCCCTTGGATGGCTTACAAGCATGTTCGGGGATGTGAAGATGTATCCGAGCGCTTTCAGCATGATGGCAAGCCGTACGGGCAAGGTCATGGTGAGCCCGGCTCCTGCTTTCGCCATGTATGATACCATACAGGACATAGCTGCGTCAATGGAGAATAACGAGGTTGTCGACGTCCTGAGCCGGGAAATGCTTGCCGGCGAGTCTGGCAGCAAGACGGTCCGTTTCAGGGGGGACGATTATTTCGTATACTATGCTCCGGTGGAACGTACCGGCTGGTCGATGTGCATCATCGTTCCGGAAGACGAGGTTTCCGGGGAAATAAGGACTATGGCCTGGCTGATCAGGCTGCTCCAGATCGTAGGACTCTTGCTGCTGGTGTTCATCCTCAGGGCAGTTACGAGGAACCAGTTGAAGCTGAGGGAAGTAAGTGTCAAGAAAGATATGATGGAAAGCGACCTGAGGATCAGCCGTGGAATCCAGATGTCCATGATACCGAAGGTCTTCCCTCCTTTCCCTGACCGCAAGGACATAGACATGGCCGGAATGATCATCCCGGCAAGGGATGTCGGAGGCGATCTCTACGATTTCTACATGCGGGACGAGAAACTGTTTTTCTGCATTGGCGATGTAAGCGGAAAGGGCGTTCCGGCTTCTTTGGTCATGGCCATAACCAGAAGTACGTTCCGTTCCGTTTCCGGCCGTGAGACAAGTCCTGCAAAGATTGTCTCCCAGATGAATGAAAGCATGGCCGATGTAAATGAGAACAACATGTTCGTGACATTCTTCTGCGGTGTCCTCGACATGGTTACCGGTAAGATGACGTATTGCAATGCCGGTCATAACGCACCGTTGCTCCTTTCGGATTCGGTAAAGGAACTGCCGGTAGTTCCCAATCTCCCTCTGGGTATAATTGCCGATATGTCCTTCCAGGAACAGGAAACGGAGTTGCATTGTGATGATGCCCTGCTTCTCTATACGGACGGCCTCACCGAAGCTGAGGACAGCCATCACGAGCAGTTCGGCCTGAAACGGGTCTTCGGGGTTCTCCATGAGCACAGGACAGCTACCGAGCACCTGGAAACCATGAGGAAGGTGGTCAATGACTTCGTTGGGAAAGCCCCGCAGAGTGATGACCTGACGATGCTGCTCATCCATTACCTCGGAGACGGCTCCGAACAGGTATCATGCCGGCATCTGGAGATGAATAACGATATCAGGCAGATACCCAGGCTCGAGGCATTCGTTGCGGATATAGCCGTAAGGAGGTCTCTCGACCCCGGTTTGGTCGCCAGTATCAATCTTGCCATTGAGGAGGCTGTGACGAATGTCATCATGTATGCTTATCCCAAGGGAACTGAAGGGACTGTCAGTATCGATTCAAAAGACAGCCCAGGGTTGTTGGAATTCACAATTACGGACAGCGGTATGGAATTTGATCCGACCTCGGCTCCGAAGCCGGACACTTCCCTGGATGTGGAGCAGCGTAGGGTTGGAGGGCTTGGCATCCATCTTGTCCGCAGCATAATGGACAGTGTCACCTACCAGCGCAAGGGTGGCAGGAACATACTCAAGATGACAAAGAAAATCTGATTATATGGACGTTAATATCACTAAACATGAAAATGTGACCACGGTGGCTTTTGTCGGCCGCCTGGACACTCCCTCAGCCCAGACGGTTACCGAAACCATTGCTCCTGTCATGGAGGCTGCGGACGGTACTGTCGTGCTGGACTGCAAGGATATGACTTACATCTCCAGTTCCGGGCTCAGGATTTTTCTGGCCCTCCGTAAGGCTGCAGCCGCACAGGGAGGCAAAGTCATCGTGAAGGACATCAATAACGATATCCGCCAGGTCTTCATGATGACCGGCTTCCTGAGCCTTTTCGATATTCAGTGAGTTTATAACAGCCGTCGGGCGTCTTCGGAAAGGAATGCCACCACCTCTTCGACAGGGATGGTGAATGATGGCATACCCTCGGCATAGCTGGCTATCTCGTATTGCTGGTACGTGAATACGAGGCCGCCTTTTCCGTCAGGGTAAGGATTCCATGAGGGGAGGGGAATGATATCCCCGTCGATCATAAGATGGTCTTTCAGCTCTTCAGGTGAGATGGTTTCGCCGAATCCCTCGTAATAGCTTGTCAATCCCTTTACCAGGATGGACTGCATCGCTTCGGCCTGGGACGGGTCGATGACGGGATCCACCAGATGCCCGTCATTCTTGTCAAACGTAAGGTATCCTGCCCCGGTCACGCCCCCGTGGGCTCCTCCCATGTAGATATAATCCTGGGACTGGAACACGGCATATCCTTCCGTCTCTACAATCTTACCCAATGAAAAGTCATATTCCCATGCCGGGGCATCCCATCCGTCGTCTTCGGAGTACTTCGCCCTTTCATCGGCATCTTCCTGGGACATCTTTCCGATAATCTCGAGGGAGCGGTCCTGATAATAAGCCAGAAGCTTGCCGGTATCGTCCGAGTCGCCTTCATACGGTGGGTAGAAACGCTCCTGTTCGTATGAGGTGATATGGCTCAGGCGCTCGTCCAGAAGATTGACGAGCTGTCCGCGGATGGCGGACTGCACCCCTTTGGCAGGGACCGGCAGTTCAACGTGGACCTTGAGGTATGAGTGGGCGGTGGAATCCGAATAATCATGGATTTCGGTCCTCAAATCATTTTTCTGGTTGCAGGAAACCGCTGCGACAAGAAGGAGCGCAGAGGCTCCCAGTTTAATGATAATCCTGGTGATGTCTTTCATATTCAAAACGGGATTCTATTATTTCCCGATATAAAAATAGACAATTATTTATTATCTTTGAATAAACAATTATCCGATATGAAAGAGTATACCAGAAGGGACTTTATCAAAACGGGTCTCACTGCAGCTGCAGGCGCCGCTGCATTTACCATCGTGCCAAGCCATGTCCTTGGGAAGACACTGGGACATGTGGCTCCCAGTGACAGGCTGAACATCGCGGGAGTGGGAATCGGCGGTGTAGGCCGCAGGAACCTGAAGAATATGGCGACGGAGAACATCGTCGCCCTCTGCGACGTGGACTGGAGCTATGCCATGAAGACATTCAACGACTATCCTTCCGCCAGGCGTTTCAAGGACTGGAGGGTGATGCTGGACCAGATGGGCAAGGACATTGACGCTGTCGTCGTGGCCACTCCTGACCATACCCACGCGGTTATCGCAGCCAATGCGATTACACTGGGCAAGCATGTATATGTCCAGAAACCTCTTACCCATTCGGTATATGAGGCACGCCTTCTGACAAAACTCGCCAGGAAATACAAGGTGGCCACCCAGATGGGCAACCAGGGTAATTCGTTCGACGACTGCCGTCAGCTTTCCGAATGGATATGGTCCGGCGTCATAGGGGACGTCTACGAGGTCCATGCCTGGACCGACCGTCCTATCTGGCCACAGGGACTTATGCAGCCTGCGGGAGGCGTCAAGGTTCCCAAGACACTTGACTGGGACCTCTTCATCGGACCCGCCGAGATGAGACCTTACGATCCTGCATACACGCCCTGGAACTGGAGAGGATTCTATGACTTCGGTACCGGAGCCCTCGGCGACATGGCCTGCCATATCATGGATCCCATCGTCATGGCCCTGGGAATCAAGTATCCTACCAGCGTCATGGCAAGTTCCACCCTCAGCAACCTTTATTCCCCGCCTCACGCCGAAACCATTACCTATACCTTCCCGGCCCGTGCTCCCAAGGGCAATGTCAGGATGCCGGAGGTCAAGGTCCACTGGTACGACGGAGGACTCCTCCCTCAGCGTCCCGAAGAGCTTCCGGACGGTCAGATGATGGGAGACGAGAACGGAGGACTCATATTCGTAGGGACAAAGGGCAAGATAATGGCCGGCTGCTATGGACTGAAGCCGATGCTACTGCCCGAGTCGTCAATGGAATTCTTCAAGGAACCCAAGCCTGTCATCAGGAGGGTCCCCGGAGGGAACGGCGACATCTGGAGCACGAATGCCCACGAACAGGATTGGATCCGCGCCTGCAAGGAATCTCCCGAGAACCGCGTGGAGACATCCTCGAATTTCCAGATCTCAGGTCCCTTCACCGAGATGGTGGATATGGGTGTCCTGGCCGTACGCCTGTCCGGCCCCACCGGCCTCCATCGCGAACTGAAATGGGACGGAGAGGCCATGCGCTTCACCAATATTTCGGATACCGACAAGATCCGGATAGTCAATTACGACGACTTCAAGGTCATCGACGGCGATCCACGGTTCGACCGCAGGTATGCCGAGTTCAATGCAAAGGAGATGGCTGAAGAATGGGTCCGCCATACCTACCATAATGGATACTCATTACCTGACATGCCAAATGACTAGAATCGGAATGTTCCTGGCAGCCGCTGCGATAGCTGTCGCTGCCATCGGTTGCGCTCCCAGGCAGACCGCTGCCGAAAAACTCGGGTGGAAACTCGCCATGCAGTCATACACCTTCCACAAATTCTCCTTCGAGGAGGCTTTGGACAAGACTGCGGAACTGGGTGTCAAGTATATCGAAGCATATCCCGGTCATAAACTGGGCGGAAAATGGGGAGACCAGACCTTCGGCTATGCTATGGATGGGCAGACCCGGAAGGAGGTCCTCGAACTCGCGGCATCCAAGGGCGTCAGGATCGTAGGCTCCGGAGTATTCGTACCCTCCGACCCTTCCGAATGGGAGAAGGAATTCGAATTCGCAAGGGCCATGGGACTTGAATACATTTCCGCCGAGCCTCCCATGGAGGATTGGAATCTCGTCGAGAAACTGTCCGATGAATATGGTATCGCGGTTTCCGTCCACAACCATCCCAGGCCATCGACTTACTGGACTCCGGACAGCCTTCTGGCTGCGGTTTCCGGGAGATCAGCCAGGCTTGGGTCTTGTGCCGATGTCGGACATTGGAAAAGGTGCGGACTGGATCATCTGGAGTGCCTGAGAAAACTGGACGGCAGGATAATTTCCCTGCATTTCAAGGATATCGCCCCTGAAGATGCCGAGGGCGGCCCCCACGATGTGGTCTGGGGGACAGGCGTCCTCGATGTCCCGGCGATGCTCACGATTCTCAGGGAACAGGGATTCAAGGGATACTTTGCCATCGAGTACGAGTACAACTGGGACAATTCCGTTCCTGACATCCGTGAATGCATGGATTATTTCAACAAGATTTCATCAAGTTTTTGATCAGTATTATGAAACATTCCGTAAAAGAATGGTTCGTGGTAACCAGATACTGGTCGTTCGCAGTCTCCACGATGCCTGTAATCGCTACTTTCGCCTATCTTTTCAGCCGCGGGCTCATTCCCGGAGGATTCCGGCCTTATCTGATCCTTCTGCTCTGTCTTCTGGGTGTCGTACTCCTGCATTCTGCAGGTAATGTGCTCAGCGACTGGTTCGACTACCGCAGCGGAGTCGACAACGAGAACGCGTTTGCCGTTCCGAACCTCGTGTTCCACAAATTCGAGCCTAAGGAGTATCTCCGTTTCAGCTTAATCCTTTTCGTTGCGGGAATCATCGTCGGCCTTGTCATATTCAAGATGACCGGCCCGGGACTGCTTTTGATAGGAGGAATCGGCGTCCTGCTGACGATGCTGTATTCCTTCTTAAAGTTCAATGCATTGGGAGACCTTGACATATTCATAATATTCGGAGTCCTTACGGTGTTCGGAACGGCCTATGCCCTGACAGGGCGGTTCTGCCCCGAGGCCCTCATCCTGTCTTTGCCTATCGGAATCATTACGGTGTCCGTGCTGCATGCCAACAATACCTATGACACCGTTTCCGACCGCGATGCCGGGATCAAGACCTTCGCGATGGCCATCGGCCTGAAGGCTTCAAGCATCCTCTACCGTGCCTACATGGTGATTCCCTTCCTTTGCGTTATCGTTTCGGTCATCGCAGGTTGGCTGCATCCGCTTGCCCTCATAAGCCTGATAGCGGCCGTTCCCGCCTGGAAGAATTTCAAGAAGGCTGCCGGATTTGAAAAGGAAGGACTTGAAGCGATGAGCGGTCTTGACCAGGCCTCCGCCAAACTCCAGATGGCATTCTCCGGCCTGCTTTCGATCGGGCTGTTCATAGCCGGCCTGCTATGACAAGGGACAGGAGGAACCTGCTTCTCGCAGTAGCGACCGCGGCTCTCCTGTGGTTCTACATGTTCAGCCCCTGGACCCAGGGACGCCCCAATTTCTGGATAGTAATGTCCTGCTCCGCGGTGATACTCACTTCCCTTGGACTTGCATTCACTCCGGACAGGCAGGAACTGTCGAGGATTGAAAGGCCCATGCTCCAGATTCTCGGAGGTATAGCACTAGCATTCTTCCTTTGGGGAATATTCTGGATAGGGGACAAGGCTTCCTCCTGGATTTTCGACTTTGCTCGCACGGAGGTGGATGCCGTATATTCCATGAAACACGGTCTTCCCACATGGACGATAGGCCTCCTGCTGCTGTTTTTGATCGGGCCTGCCGAGGAGCTCTTCTGGAGGGGATATGTCCAGCGGACCCTGTCGAGGACACTTGGCGGCAGGCACCCCGAGGACTTCGCCTTCCTGCTGACGGCGGTGGTATATGCCCTGGTACACATCTGGTCGTTCAATTTCATGCTGGTAATGGCCGCCCTGGTGGCCGGACTCGTATGGGGCTTCATCTACCGCCTGTGTCCCAAGGCCCTCCCGGCCCTCATAATCAGTCACGCCCTCTGGGACGTCCTGGTCTTCGTGATATTGCCTATTTAGAAACAGCGACTTATAATATTATCCACACGTGAATTGGTCGGGAAAACTTTCGGTCCCAGCGTTCGTGACGGTGTATACTACAAAATGCTCAAGAGGGATTAACAGCTAGCATTTATCTTTCTGATCTTTATTTAAATAGCAGTTGGGCAAAGGTGTTCAGGTACAGGCGCCAGTTCTTCCAGACATGTGCGTCCTCGCTGACATACAGGGTGTGAGGCATGCCATTCTTCGTAAGCACCTCATCCAGGAACAGGGACCTTTGATATGCCATACTGTCCTCTTTGCCTACTCCGATCCAATATAGTTTGTAGCCTGCTTTCTTTATACCCTGCAGGTCCGCATCCAAGTGGTCGCTCTCGCGGATGCCGCAGCTGAGGGGGCATATGTAATCGAACACTCCGGGATAAAGGATGGTGGCAGATGTGGTGTGCCCACCCCCCATTGACAGACCGGCTATTGCACGGCCGGATGCCTTGGCGATGGTGCGGTATTCCTTGTCGATGAACGGGATGATATCCTTGACGAGGCTGTTTACATATGCGTTCTGCCATTTGGGATCCTGACGGTCCATGGTGATGGTGCTGAGGCCAAGGATGTTGGCTGCCTGCTGGTTGGGGTTGCCGTTAGGCATGACCACTATCATAGGTTTGGCGAGCCCTTTCTCGATGAGGTTATCCAGGATCTGTGCGGCGCGGCCCATTGAAATCCATGCCTCTTCGTCACCGCCACCGCCGTGGAGAAGGTAGAGGACGGGAAAGGCTCGGGCTGTCGTACCAACGGAAGGTGACTGAACCGTGGTTCTTGGCTTCATAGTAATTTTCGCTGCGTTCACCTGGGATGAAAAGCATGTTCAAGTAACGTGTGCCGTCCCTTTGGACCTTATCGTTAAGCGGGTCATTGACTGAAACCCCGTCCACAATGAAGTTGTAGGTGTAGATTTCCGGTTCCGGAGCATCGATGGTAACTTCCCAAATACCTCCTTCTCCCTTGACCATGTCGATGGCACCGGTCCGTGGATCAGCCAACCAGTTGCCGGAGAGCTGGACGCGGGTGGCGTAGTTGGCATTCAGGCGGAAAGTAACCTTGCCTTCCTTTACCTCGGGCGAAACTATGCGGGGAGCATTACCGCCTCTGGCGAAATTAGCGAGTTCCTGTCCGGATAAACTTGTCATCGCAAGAAGGGCGACTGCGAGGAATGAAAATAAACGTTTCATATGTGTTCTGATTTTATTCAAATACAATTATAATCAATAATATACAGTTTTCCAATGAGGTCCGGAAAACTTACAAGCTATATCTGACAGGACCTGGATATCCCCAATGTCACCTCAAATCGTAGAACGGGTTAAATACCCTATGGAAACGGGATTGTCATTTCCCCTGATGATGGTGTTGAGGAAAGAGAAACGTTCTGATAAACGCCCTATGCAACTATTTTGCAACCAAGCATATAAAACAAAAAGCACCGGCATTGCTGCTGGTGCTTTTTCTTGCTCCTCAAGCAGGACTTGAACCTGCGACCCCCTGATTAACAGTCAGGTGCTCTAACCAACTGAGCTATTGAGGAAGGTTAATCCCCGTTCGGGATTGCAAAGGTACAACAAAAACACATTTATCCAAATATTTTTGAACATTTTTTTGTGTACCTTTGTATGAATAATCTGAAGCTTGAGATGGACATCGACCTTTTCTCGGACATAGTCAAGAACCTTATTCTTGACAACGATGAAGTTACGTTGCCAGGAGTAGGAACGTTCGTTTCGGAATTGGTACCCTCTTCATTCTCGGACAAAGGCTACACCATCAATCCACCATACCGCCGCCTGTCATTCCGCCAGCGTTGGAATGAAGAAGACGATATGCTGGTCCGGTTCTATTCGGAGACCAACGGGACCGATCCGGAAACCTCCCGCAGGATTCTCACCGACTTCCTGAACGGACTGAGGGAGACCTTGCAAGCCAAGAAAGTAGTACCCATGCCCGGACTGGGCAGGCTGAGGGCGACGAAGGAGAATACTTTTTTCTTCATTGCCGATGAAGAACTGGACATTTACCCGTACGGCTACGGCCTGGAACCTGTTTCCCTGAAGACGCATGAGGAGACCCCGGAAGAAGTCGCCGCCGCGGTCCAGGACCTTCAGGAGATAGTCGAATCCGCTCCGGTCGAAGCAGTTGAACCCGAGGATGCTTTCGTCCGGGAGGAACCGGTACGCACGAAGGGCCCGGTGAACTGGGCTTTCGTGATACCCCTGTTCATCGTATGCGCTGTCGCCCTTTTCTTCATCGTATTCTTCATCATGGTGAAATTCACGCCGGGATTGCTGGATTCCATCCTATACTCTCCTGAGGAACTCAGGATCATCAATCATCCGCTGTCATGAAAGAATTGTTCTTGGGCCCTGGGATCGCCCATTCCATCCTGGTTTTTGCCGTAGTTATCGGCTTCGGGCTATGGCTCGGACGTTTCAAGGTCAAAGGGGTTTCGATCGGTTCCACATGGATCCTTTTCGTAGCCATAGTACTGAGCCATTTCGGAGTCAGGGTCGACTCCACCGTCATGAGCTTCATGAAGGATTTCGGCCTGATCCTTTTCATCTTTTCCATAGGACTCCAGGTCGGTCCCGGTTTCTTCCATTCCTTCAAGAAAGGTGGACTCAAGCTCAACCTCCTGGCGCTTTGCCTGGTGCTTCTGGCCGTGGTGGTGACTCTGTGCATCCATTTCGTGACCGGTGAGGACCTGAAGACGATGGTCGGAGTAATGTCAGGAGCCGTTACGAATACTCCCGGACTGGGTGCCGCCCAGCAGACTCTTGGTGATGCGATGCGGGCCGACGGAATCCTTTCCTCGGAAGTGACGCATGCAACCTCAGGATTGGCTTCCGCATATGCCGTGGCCTATCCTCTGGGTGTCCTTCTGGTAATCGGACTGATGATATTGTTCAGATCTCTGTTCAAGGTGGATCTGGAACAGGAGAGAACGGAACTGGAAAAGGAAGACGAGGTGGAAGGCAATGCCAGGAGGATGCACTGCGAGGTGGAGAATCCGGCTGTCTTCGGTCAGAAGCTTTCCCATGTGACCGATGGCATTGCAGGGGATTTCGTGGTGTCCAGGATACTTCATGACGGGGTCATATCCATCCCCGGTCCCGACACCGTCCTTCATAAGGGAGACAAACTCTTGATAGTGACTACCCAAAGCGATGTCGACCATATCCGCATCCTCTTCGGGAAGGAGGTCCCCATGCACCTCAAGGACTGGCAGAAGATTGATTTCAAGACTGCCACCAGGCGCGTTGTCGTCACCAGGCCGTCCCTGACCGGAACCAAACTCAAGGATCTGAATATCAGGACGAAGTTCGGAGTCAGCGTGACCAGGGTAACCAGGGCTGGAATCGACCTGGTCGCCAGGCCCGGCCTTATCCTGCAGATGGGTGACAGCCTGAGGATAGTCGGCCCGGAGCAGGGACTCGATGCCGTGTCGGACCTGGTAGGGAACAAGACTACCAACCTTGACAAGCCGAACCTTATCCCCTTGTTCTTCGGCATCGCGCTCGGAGTACTCCTTGGAAGCATTCCTCTGAGGTTCCCCGGCATTCCTGAGCCGATAAAACTCGGACTTGCCGGAGGCCCCCTGATCATAGCCATACTGCTCGGTTATTTCGGCCCCAGCTGGAAGATAACCATCTACACCACCAAGAGTGCCAACATGATGCTCCGTGAGATAGGTATATCCTTCTTCATGGCTGCAGTGGGACTTGGCGCCGGCCAGGGTTTCGTCAGTTCCATTATCGGGGGCGGTTACATGTGGATACTCTATGGCGCCCTCATTACCTTCATTCCGGTACTCGTAATCGGCCTGGTGGCCAGGTACGCCTGCAAGTTGAATTTCTATCAGATCTGCGGCCTGATATCCGGCGGCACAACCGACCCGGCCGTGCTTGCCTTTACCCAAGGGGCTTATGGAACTGATTATCCTTCCGTGAATTATGCAACGGTTTATCCTCTATCGATGTTCATGAGGGTGCTGGTTGCCCAGTTGTTGGTCCTTTTTGCCATTGCTTGACGATGTTCGAACTTATTTATCCGGTCGATCCGGCACCTGTCCTTCCGTTACCCACTGCCGATAATCCCGGGATCACGACCCGCATCAGGGGAGAGATGGTCCCTGTTGTAGAGGAGAACGGGCTTGTGATCGGCCAGGCTTCACGCTATGATGTCCATGGAGGTATCAAGCTTTTGCATCCGGTGGTACATCTCCATATCATCAACCGGAAAGGAGAACTGTTCATCCAGAAAAGGTCGATGAAGAAACGGCAGTTTCCGGGGATGTGGGATACGGCTGTCGGAGGACATGTGGATTACGGCGAGCTTTTGGAGGTCGCCCTGTTCAGGGAAGCCTTCGAGGAACTGGGTTTCAGCGGTTTCAATCCGATCTACATAAAAACCTACCTTTGGGAGTCTTCCAGGGAGAAGGAACTTGTCAATGTCTTTGCGGCTGTCGGCAATTTCGATCTGTCGCCATCTAACGACGAAGTCACGGAAGGCCGCTACTGGACTATGGATGAGATCTCAGGATCCATCAGCAAAGGTGTATTCACGCCGAATTTCGAGCAGGAATTCGAATCGCTCAGGGATACTTTGCTTGCGTTGTTGTGATGGGCGGGGAGATCGACAAATTCATCAATGACCAGCTTTCAGTCTGGCCTTTGGCCGCTGAGAACTACAGGGACCTGAAGAAGGTGTCCGTAAAGGCTCTGACAGTTGGAGGACTGGAAGTCGTACTGCAGCACAATCCCTGCAGGACCATCTCTTCCGATGCAGCCACCGATCCGGCTTCCATCGCCGCCAGGCCCTGCTTCCTCTGCCCGGAAAACAGGCCTTCGGAGCAATATAACATCGAATTCGAAGGACGGAAGGGGAAGATGTACCGGATAACGCTAAATCCTTTTCCGATTTTCCCCCGCCATCTGGTGATTTCCAGTTTCCGCCATCTGCCGCAGGCAATCTGGAAGCGGTATCAGGATATGCTGGATTTTGTCCGTGAGAATGAGGATTTTACCTGTTTCTACAACGGTCCGAAGTCAGGCGCATCCGCTCCCGACCACATCCACTTCCAGGCATGCCCACGGAAGCTCATGCCGCTTGAGAACCGTGTGGAGTCCCTGCTTGGAACAGGAGGAAGCGGTTCCCTCGAATATCTTTCCGGTATCAGGGAGGCAAGGCTCTATCATCTGAAGGAATATGCCAGGGGAGTGTTCGTCATCTGTGCCGAAACAGCCAAGTCCCAGGCAAAGCTTTTTTACAGGCTCCTGGACTGCTCGCCGGTCAAGGATGGTGATTCCGAGCCGAGGATCAACGTGATCAGCTGGCATTCAGCCGGAGAATACCGCACCATAGTCATTTTCAGGGAGACCCATCGTCCGCATCATTATTTCCTGGAAGGGCCTGACCGGATTGCCATGAGTCCCGGCTGTGCCGATATGGGGGGAGTGTTCGTGGCCCCGAGGAAGGAGGATTTCGACAAGATGGATTCCGCCCTGCTGGAAAGGATAGTCGATGAAGTGACTATTCCTGAAGAAGATGAGCATGGCATAATATGGCGTCTCACCAGGGACCAGAAGAAACTTGAGGTGGGGATAATGTCCGCCGACGAAATAGTATTCGAGATCATTTCGGACGGGGCCGGTCCGCAGAAGGTTTCCTTTCAGGACGGAAGGATCTCATACAACGGAACGCTGTACGACGAGTTGTTTTTCGATGCCCAGACCGAGTCGACAATGTTTTCGGAGCCTTCTTTCATCCTCTACGGGGTGACCATAGGAGTCGACTTCCATTGGGAGCGTAAGGTCACACAGAAGTTCGCAGGGACCTTGAAGTTCATTGTGGATCAAGGGAAGGTACTGGCGGTGAACATCGTGGGCATCGAAGATTATCTCCTCAGCGTAATATCATCGGAGATGAAGGCCTCTGCCGGGCTCGAGTTCCTGAAAGCGCATGCGGTGATCTCTCGTTCGTGGGTGATGGCCCAGATCGCCCGTCGCGAATCTTCTTCCGAAAGGGATGATTCCGCCGCTCCGGCAACTCAGGCTGATGCAGTCCCCGGGGGACACGAGTTCATCAAATGGTTCGACCACGAGGACCACACCCGCTTCGATGTCTGTGCCGATGACCATTGCCAGCGCTATCAAGGCTTGTCCATGGTCGTTGGCGAGACTGCCCGCAAGGCTGTCGACCAGACCTGGGGGATGGTGCTGACATATGACGGGAGTATCTGCGACGCCCGATTCTCGAAATGCTGCGGGGGTCGTATGGAACTTTTCAGCACGTGTTGGGAGGATCAGGATCCGCCATACCTGAGGTCCCTTCCCGACACTCCGGACTGGAAGGAAGGGGCGAAACCTTTCTGCGACACGGATGATAAGGCCATCCTTTCGCAGGTTCTCAATGACTATGACCTTGAAACGAAGGATTTCTTCAGGTGGAGGACTGAATATTCCAGAAAGGAACTGTCGGAACTTGTGAACAGGCGTTCGGGTGTGGAATTCGGCGAGATCAAGGACCTGGTTCCTGTCGAGCGCGGTCCTTCCGGAAGGCTGAAGAAGCTTCGCATTGTCGGGAGCAAGTCCTCAATGGTTATTGGCAAGGAACTGATAATCAGGAAGTGGCTTTCTGAATCCCATCTGAAGAGTTCGGCGTTCAGCATCAACTGGGACGGTGACCGTCTCGTACTGGATGGCTCGGGATGGGGACACGGTGTCGGCCTGTGCCAGATCGGAGCAGCCGTGATGGGTGCCAAGGGGTACAGGTATGACGAAATATTGTATCATTATTATCCGGGAGCTTCATTGACAAGAATATGAAAACAAAAGGATCTCCATGGCTCTGGGTCCCCACGCTTTATCTCGTGGAAGGCCTTCCATACGCCATAGTCAACACCATCGCCCTCGCCGTGTTCAAGGATATGGGCGTGGACAACGGAACCCTCGGCCCTTTGACGACCCTGATCAGCCTGCCGTGGCTGATCAAACCTCTATGGAGTCCGTTCATGGACATATTCAGGAGCAAGAGATGGTGGATCCTGCTTACGCAGTTCACGATGCTTGCCGCACTGGCAGTGATCGCCTTCTGTCTCCCGTTCTGTTCGATGTCGGTTCTGCTGGCTCTTTTCGTCATTGTGGCATTCGCCTCCGCTACCCACGACATCTCGGCCGACGGTTATTACATGCTTGCCCTTGACCGCCAGCATCAGTCCGCTTTCGTCGGCATCCGCAATACTTTCTACAGGGGTGGTCTGGTCCTGGGCCAGGGCCTGCTGGTGATGTTGGGAGGAGTATTGCAGAAACGCCTCGGCGACGTTCCGCGTGCCTGGGCGTTCGTCCTCCTGATTTCCGCTGTCCTTCTGGCCTGCATCGCCGTCTACCATCTGTTCATACTGCCCAGGCCGGAAGAAGACAAGGACAGGCGTGATGTCGGGTCCTCCGCCCGTATCTGGTCGGAATTCGCCGAATCCTTCCGCTCATTCTTCGTTAAGGAAGGAGTATGGTGGGCTATAGCGTTCCTGCTCCTTTTCCGCCTGCCTGAAGCTCTCTCCCTCAATCTTCTCTATCCTTTCTTCAAGGACGGAGCGGAAGTCGGGGGCCTTGGAGCCGGAACCGAGATGTATGGCCTGGTCTACGGGACTTTCGGAGTGGTGGCCCTGCTGCTGGGCGGAATACTCGGAGGAATATTCGCATCCAGGTATGGCCTGCGTAAATCCATGTGGCCGATGGCCCTGTCGCTTGCCCTGCCATGCGTGGTCTATCTGCTTATGGCCCTTTTCCATCCTTCCGGGGTCTGGCCGATCGGTTCATTGATCGTCATTGACCAGTTCGGATACGGCTTCGGATTCACGGCTTATACCCTCTTCATGATGCAGTTCGTGGACGGACCCCTGAAGACGTCCCATTATGCCATATGTACCGCCTTCATGTGGCTGTCCATGAAACTCCCCGCGCTGGTTGCCGGTTATCTTCAGCAGTGGCTCGGCTATGTGGGATTCTTTACGTTGGTGATGGTGTCCTGCCTGGGGACATTCCTGGCGGCCGTCATCGCCCGTTCCAAGATCCTTCCCCGGATCGAGGAACAGTAACCGCTTATTTGTCCTATGATTATGAAGAACCATTGTTTCTTTTTGGCAGCGGCCCTTCTGCTGACCTATTGTGCGCATGCTTCCGGGAACGTATCGGATACCAGAGGCAACGTTCAGGATACCACTGTGGTCAAGGTCGGCATCGAGGTGCTGGAAAGCCGCGGCTTCGACGGACTCGTCGGAAAGAGGGTTGGGCTGGTTACCAATCCCAGCGGAGTCGACCGCAACCTTCGTTCGACAATCGATATCCTGAACGAAGCCGGGCAGGTGGACTTGCGTAAGCTCTTCGCCCCGGAGCACGGAGTCCGCGGTGACGTCTACGCCGGAGGCCGTGTACAGGACGGCAGGGATCCGGGGACGGGACTCCCGGTCTATTCCGTATACGGCTCTACCCGTAAGCCCACACCCGAGATGCTCAGCGGCCTGGATGTGGTCGTTTATGACATCCAGGATGTCGGCAGCCGTTCGTACACTTTCATCAGCACCCTGGGACTAGTGATGCGCGCCTGCGCCGAGCAGGGGATAGAGGTCATGGTCCTGGACAGGCCGAACCCTCTTGGCGGAAACAAGGTCGAAGGGTGCCTGGTCGAGGACGGATTCCATTCTTTCGTAAGTGAGTTCAAAATACCTTATATCTACGGACTTACGGTTGGGGAGCTGGCCTGGCTGATCAATGATGAGGGCCTGAACTGCGGGGAGAAAGGCAACGAGAAACCTCTGAAGTGCGACCTGACCGTCATCCCAATGGAAGGCTGGCACAGGAATATGCTCTATTCCGATACAGGTCTGCCGTGGGTGCTGCCTTCCCCGAACATTCCGTACCCGCAGTCTGCGATCGATTATCCTTCTGCCGGTATAGCGGGAGAATTCCAGGGCTATCTGAACATCGGCATAGGCTATACCCTGCCGTTCGAAGTCTTTGCCGCCGAGTGGATCGATGCCGACAAGCTCAAGGCAAGGCTCGACAGCTACAACCTCCCCGGGATAGCCTTCCGGACAATCCATTTCAAGCCTTTTTCGGGCTCTTCCCAGGGTGTCCTCCTGCACGGAGTCCAGTACCATTATACGGATTTTGATGCAGCTTGCTGTACGTTGACCCAGTTCTATGTGATGCAGGCCGTCCATGAACTTTATCCATCAAAAAACCCGTTCAAGCTATCTGGAGGGCGTAACGGGATGTTTGATAAAGTTTGTGGTACGGATTATGTAAGAACGACTTTTGAGAAGCGACTGAAAGTCGAAGACATCGCAGACTACTGGTCCAAGGATGTTGAAAGTTTCAAGGAGCTCTCCAGAAAGTACCTGATGTACGATAACAACTAAAACTCCTTACGATATGAAAAACATCTTCAAGTTTGCAATCGCATCGATAGTGGCAGCAGCCATGGTTGCATTCCCTGCAGATTCATACTCTCAGGCAAGAAGCTCTTCGGGTCGTTCCGGAGGCGCTACCTCATCACAGAATAGATCTTCGGTCAGTAGTTCTTCAAGCACCCGCAGCTCCGCCTCGGCCTCCAGGCCTCAGGTAAGCTCAGGTTCTTCCCGGAGGAGTTCCTCCGGAAGTGTTTCCAGGAGCACTGCTGCTTCCAGTTCCAGAAGTTCTTCCGCCACCACCTCCAGGGCCCCTCAGGTCAACCCCGGCTCCTCTTCCCGCAGCTCTTCGACTGCTTCCCGCAGTTCCGCTACGGTTACCAGACAGCAGGTAGACAACGGCTCCCGCTCTTCGACCGGCTCCCGCAGTTCTTCGACTGCCTCCCGCAGCTCCGCAACAACCGCGCGCAGCTCTTCGACCAGCTCCAGAAGCTCTTCTGCCACCGCGAGGGATCCTCAGGTAAATCCCGGCTCATCTTCCCGCAGCTCTGCAACTACTGCACGTAGTTCCGCTACTACTGCACGTAGTTCCGCTACTACTGCACGTAGCTCCGCTACTTCTTCCCGTAGTTCAGGTGCCAGGGTAGCCCAGCCGATCGGTTCTTCTTCCAGGAGCAGCGTTGCTCGCGGAACTGCCGACAATTCCAGAAGGGAGCAATCCCGCAGTGTCGGCAATGCCACCAGGAACGGACTTGCTTCCTATGACAAGAGCATGGCTCGCACCGGAAACGATGTGATGCACGAGACCCGCAATGACTTCATGAGGATCGGCGAGGACAGGAATGTCCACAGGATCCCTCCGAGGGAGCGCGACTTCCTGCCTTACAACCATCCCGGTCACTTCTGGGGACATGCTCCTCACTTCTACGGATACAGGGTCAACTACCTGCCGCCTCGTTACAGGAGGCTCACCTACTGGGGAATTGACTACTGCTTCTACGACGGAATCTACTACAGGCCTTACAATGGGTTCTGGGTAGTCTGCAGACCTCCTTTCGGAGTATGCATCGACCTGGCGATCTCCGACCTTGTATTTTCCACCGTGCGCTTCGCGTACTACTGCAATACATACAGGGTGTTCAGGGCCATCGACTCCAATAACAGGATCATCGATGAGCAGAACAGGATCATCGCCCAGAATAATGCCACCATAGCCGCTCAGAACAGCGCCTTCGCCCTGAATACTACCAGAGCCAACGACGCTTACTCCCTTGCGGACAGGCTCGGACTCGTGCAGAGCTTTGCCTACGCGAACCAGCCTTACTACTATCAGGACGGCGTATTCTACATCGTCAACTCCAAGGGCCAGTACGAGGTCATCGTACCTCCGGCCGGAGCCCTTGTCGAGGAGTTGCCCGATGATTACGATATCATCACCCTGGATGGTATGGACTTCTACAAGGTCGACGACACCGTATACCGCACCACTCTCGTGGAGGGCAAGCCCTATCTCGAGGTCCTCGGACAGATGTACGGCAAACTCGCCCAGAAGTACAATTACAACTCCAACGGTGTAACGTACAGCAATCTCTATTGATTAGATGGACAATCTGAAGAAACTTTTCGAAAGTTATACAGGTCAGACAGTCACTGACGCGGAGGAGCTCAACTCTTCCGGAAGCAACAGGAGATATTTCCGCCTCAAGGGCGGAAATATTTCCATTATTGGGGTTATCGGAACTGACAGGGATGAGAATATCGCATTCATCCAGTTGAGCCGCCATTTCCTGGAAAAGGGCATCAGGGTGCCAAGGGTCCTGGCCGTATCCGACGACAATATGCGGTATATCCAGGAGGACCTGGGGGATGATCAGCTCTACAAGCTTGTGTCCCATGGCAGGGAGACAGGGGAGTACAGTTCATACGAATGCAGGTTGCTCTGCCAGGCCATGGAAATGCTTCCGAAGATCCAGTTCAGGGGTGCCGTGGGCGTGGACTGGTCGGTCTGCTATCCTGAGCCCGCATTCAACGAGAGGATGGTGATGTTCGACCTCAACTATTTCAAGTACTGTTTCCTCAAGGCTACGGGACTTGAATTCAACGAGGTCAGGCTTCAGGAAGATTTCGAACGCCTCAAGGATGACCTGATGCAGGATATGGGCGATACTTTCATGTACCGTGACTTCCAGGCCAGGAACGTGATGGTCAAGGACGGGAATCCGTATTTCATAGATTTCCAGGGCGGCCGGAAAGGCCCCATCTATTACGATGTGGCTTCCTTTGTCTGGCAGGCCAGGGCCCGCTATCCGGAGAAGCTGCGCAAGGAACTTGTCCAGGCATATCTTACTGCCCTGAAGGGTTATGTGAAAGTCGACGAGGCCCATTTCCACGAAAGGTTGAGGCTCTTCGTGTTGTTCAGGACCCTGCAGGTCCTGGGAGCCTATGGCTTCAGGGGATATTTCGAGAAGAAGCCCCATTTCCTTGCCAGCGTCCCTTACGCACTTAGCAATCTGAGGCGCCTTCTGCAGAAGCCGTTCTCCGATTATCCATACCTCAACGAGATCCTTACGAAGCTTACCACGATGGCCCAGTTCAACAACATCGCGGAAGACAAGCGCTTGGAGGTGGGCATATTCAGTTTCGCATACAAGAAAGGCATTCCGGTGGACAATTCCGGCAATGGCGGAGGTTTCGTATTCGATTGCAGGGCTATCAACAACCCCGGCAAGTATGAGCATTACCGCCAGTTCACGGGATTGGATCCGGAGGTGATCAAGTTCCTGGAGGATGACGGAGGAATAACCAAATTCCTGGAGAACGTGTATTCGATGGTGGACAACCATGTCAAGTGCTTCATGGAGAGGAAGTTCACCCATTTGCAAGTGTGTTTCGGCTGCACGGGCGGGCAGCACAGGTCTGTCTATTGTGCGGAGCATCTTGCCCGTCACCTCTCCGAGAAATTCGATATCAAGATCACCCTGTCCCACAGGGAACTCGACATAGAAAAGATCCTCTGATATGAAAGCCATGGTTTTCGCGGCAGGTCTGGGCACCAGATTGAAGCCGATTACCGACACCATGCCCAAGGCGTTGGTCCCTGTAGGCGGCAAGCCGCTTCTGTACCATGTCGTGACCAAACTGAAGGCTGCAGGCTTCGATGACATCGTCATCAATGTCCACCATTTCGCCGATTTGATCATCGATTATGTCCACGGCCAGGATGATTTCGGGATAAAGGTTTCTTTTTCCGAGGAGAGGGATCTCCTCCGTGAGACTGGTGGAGGCATCAGGCATGCAAGACCGCTGCTGGAAGGCGGCAGTTTCCTTGTCCATAACGTGGACATACTCTCGGATCTTGATTTGGAATGGTTCCTTTCCCAAGCCCGGCCCGGGGCGCTTTCGAATATCCTTGTGAGTGAAAGGGAGACCCAGAGGTACCTGCTTTTCGATGATGAGATGAGGATGGTCGGATGGACCAACGTCGCCACCGGTGAGGTACGCTCTCCTTATCAAGGCTTGGACCCCGGGAAGTACCGCAAGTTCGCTTTTGACGGGGTGCACTTGATTTCTGACGGAATATTCACTATATTTGATGATGACGGCTGGGGGGAGAGGTTCTCAATAATGGATTTCTACATCAGGGAATGTGCCGTACATCCGATTTACGGCATCGTCCCCGGACATTTGAGAATGATGGATATCGGGAAAGCCGGAACCTTAAAGGACGCTGAGGAATTCGTTTCATCACTCAAATAACAACGCATTATGGCAAAATCAAAATTCTGGTCCGAATTCAAGGAATTCGCGATGAAAGGCAATGTCATTGACATGGCAGTCGGTGTGGTCATCGGCGGTGCTTTCGGTAAAATCGTCACCTCCCTTGTAAGTGACATCATCATGCCTCTTGTTGGAGCCCTGTGCGGCGGACTCAACTTCACGGATTGGAAGTGGGTTGTCAAGCAGGCCGTGGTGGAAGGTGGAGAGGTCGTCAAGCCTGAGGTTGCCCTCACGTGGGGAAACTTTCTTCAGGTGATCTTCGACTTCATCATCATCGCGCTGTGTATCTTCGCCGTCATCAAGGGTATCAACAAGGCCAAGGCTCTTTCCGAGAAGAAGGAGGAAGCCCCTGCCGAGCCTGAGGCACCCGCACCCAAGCCGGATGATGTCGTGCTTCTCGAAGAGATCCGCGACCTTCTGAAGAACAAGTAGTCTACGGCTGCTGACAGTTTTGTGGCGCTCGCCTGATCTTGTATCCGGTGAGCGCTATTATTATACTCATCAACGGACTGATCAGGTTGAAGAAGCAGAAAGGAAGATAGGCTATCGTGGCTACGCCGAGTATGGTGGATTGTGTCATGCCGCAGCTGCTCCAGGGGAAAAGGGGAGAGGTGACCGTGGCGGAATCCTCCACGGCACGGCTCAGGAGCCTGTCTTCATAGCCCTCCCGGTTATACACATCCTTGAATATGCTGGAGGTGAGTATGATGGAAAGATACTGGTCGGATACTATTCCGTTCAGGGTGGTGCCGGTCACGACAGTCGATGCTACCAGGCTCCCGCGCCGCTTGCTGAAAGGGAGGAGGAGGGATGCAAGGTGATGGAGCATCCCGCTGGCCTTCATGGCTGCGCCGAAGCACATGGCGCAAATGATCAGGTAAACCGTATTCAGCATTCCTACCATGCCCCTGGTCGTGACAAGATTGTTGACATCCGCATTCCCCGTGTCCACCGATACCGAGTCGTAGATGGTTTCCACGATGCCGGTAAACATCACCTTCCAATGTACGCCTGAAGAAACCTTCGCTCCGATGCCTTCGATGATCTGCGGCTGGAATATCAGGGCGGCTGTCGCAGCCAGGACAATTGACAGGGCGAGAACCATGATCGCAGGCATCTTCCTGGCGATCATGACAACGGTTATGACAGGCACCACCATCAGCCATGGCGTGATCCTGAAGCTGCCGCCAAGCACGTCCGTAAACTTGCTGATGCTCTCAGAATCAGCCCCAGGGTGGGAGAGACCGAGTATCAGGAATATGATCAGGGTGATGGTGATCGAAGGGACGGTCGTGAACAACATGTACCTGATATGCTCGAACAGGGGTACCTTGTTCAGCGAGGATGCCATGACTGTCGTGTCTGACATCGGGGATATCTTGTCCCCGAAATAGGCTCCGGAGATGATTGCGCCCGCTATCAGCCCTTCGCTGAATCCTTCGGCCTTGCCTATACCCATCAATGCGATTCCGATCGTCGCGATCGTTGTCCAGGAACTTCCTATCATGATTGAAACCAGGGCGCAGATGACGCATGCCGTGAGCAGGAACACCTTCGGGCTGATTATCTTGACTCCGTAATAGATGAACGTGGGCACGATGCCGCTCATCGTCCAGGTACCGCTTATGGCTCCGATAAGGAAGAGTATGACGATAGCGGTAGTGACATCTCCGATGTTGCTTCTGATCGCTTCTTCGAAGTCCTGCCACGGAACCTTGAACAGCCACATCGCTAGCCAGATACATATCCCGGTCGAGACAAGCAACGAAACCTGGCTGGCGCCGAGTATGGCGTCGCTGCCGAAAATGCTGATGTCAAGTGCGAGCAGTATAACCAGGACCAGGACAGGAATCAGGGAAATTCCAAGCCGAAACAAGGTTCTTTTCTTCATTTTTGCCGTGTTCGTTCCACAAGTAGCTGCAAGATAAAAATTTTTTTATCATTTTTATGCAAGATTTCCAAAACACGGGATTTGGAGAGTAGAAGCTATGAAAGAAAGAATCAACAAGTTGAAGACCTTTGTTGTTGCCTTGACCCTTCTCGCCGCATTTTCGTGCGCCGGGTTGGACGATGACATGGATTCGCCTTCCGTGAATACTACTGCAGATGTGACAAGCATGCAGGAAAGCATCAGGTGGGCGAATGCGATCGTTACCGTCAGGACAGCTTCCTCAGGAAGGAGTTATTTCCAACTGAGCGACGATTCTACTCTTGATCCTTTGGGATGGCAGAATCCTTTCAGCAAGGAGGTGAGGGCCCTTGTGGCATACTCCGAGCTGACGGATAAGAGCGATTTCTGCACAAGGTCGGTAAAGGTCGAACGGATTGATTCGATAGTGACCAGGGATGCGGCATACATTTCGGTGGAGAGTGACCTCAAAGAGGGTTCTCCCTATCCTGTGTTTTCGGTCCCGGTCGGTTACAAGACGACAAGCGAGATGCTGAATGCCAGCAGCCCTTTGGAAATCGTCAGCGATGACGGCCGTACAGACTGGATGACTTTTTCCGAAGATGGATATCTTATGATACATTTCGCCACCTTCTGGGGAGAGGTAACCCAGCATACGGTCAACCTCTATGCCCTGCAGGACCATCCGGACCATCTTTACATTGTCCACAAGGACAACGGAGACCTTCAGAGCACCTGGAAAGAAGGATTGGTAGCATTCAAGATATGCCATCTGTATCCGTTCAGGAAGGACGGATACAACAATCCGGAATCAATCGTCCTCCATTGGATGTCATTCAATGGGGAGAAATCAGTTGTATTGAAGTACGGTAAAAGGGCTGTTGAAAGGTAGTGTTGGCTGAGGGAACAGAGAAGAGGGTCGTAGAAAGGGCCAAGAACGGAGACAGGACGGCGATCAGGCAGATATATGACTGCTACTCAGGGTATCTTGCCGCCACCTGCTCGAGGTTCCTGCCCGATCCGACAGACCAGCGGGATGTCCTGCAGGACAGCTTTGTGAAGATATTCACTTCCTTGGACAAGTTCGATTTCAAGGGTGAAGGTTCTTTGAAGGCATGGATGCGGCAGGTGACAGTCAACGAAGCCTTGAAGCTGCTGAGGAAACGGAAAAGGTCACCCTTCGTCAAACTGGAACTGGATGTTCCTGACGATGATGTGGGACTGGAGGAGGAGCCGGATGTCGGGGATGTCCCGAGGCAGGTCATCCAGGGATTTGTCCAGGACCTGCCGGAAGGCTACAGGACGGTGCTCAACCTGTACGTCTTTGAAGAGAAGAGTCACCGGGAGATTTCCCGGTTGCTGGGAATCTCGGAAAGCACTTCGGCATCACAGCTTCACAGAGCCAGGCAGATACTGGCGAGAAAGATAAAGGAATATAAAGAAAAGACGGTTATAAAGCGATGAAAAAAGATTGGTTAGACAGCATCAGGGAAAGGATGGACGGCTATGAGTCGTCTGTCCCCGACGGGCTGTGGGACGAGATCGAGGCTTCCGTCTTTTCCGAAAGCAAGAAAAGCCGGAGGGTTATCCTGCCCTGGGTTTGGGGACTTGCAGCTGCCGCAGCGGTGGCGCTGGGAGTCTTCGCAGGCGTGCGCCTGATGGACAGGAATACGGATATTCCCCGTACAGCAGAACAGCCAAAAGAGAGCCGGGACTCCTTATCGATATCAAAACCTTCTTCTTCAGTTGACCTAGTTGGGGCCCCGGCATCTTCTGGATCCTTGATAGCCCAGGCAGCAGAACCCAGGACGGTCAGCAGGCCGGCTGTCATGCCCGTGACTGAAACGGTTCCGGAAGATATCGTTCCGGTTACGGTTCCGGTCCAGGTCCAGGAAGATCTCCAGGCCCAGGAAGTGGTTCCGGTTCAGGAAGTGGCGGATCCCCAGGAGGTTGCGATTGCTATAACTGATGAGCAGCCCAACAAGGAGCCCGATGTTTTCAAGACGGACCATGACGGAGAAGACTGGTCCGGATACCGCTCAGCAACACAGGATGACGGGCATTCCGGTTCCGGCCTGCCTTCCGCGGGTCTTTCGTTCTCGAGCACGTCCCGTGAACTGCATGATATCACCACTGTGGATACCAAGATGTTCTATCTGGGTGCGGCTCCTGACGCGACCCGTGAATCGGGGGGACGTTTCGAAGCGGTCCGCGGTGTCTCATATTCAGGCCGGCATGCCGAAAAGTATGCGGCGGCAGACATGAACAAGACCGAGTCGGATCCGGTGACAAAGAGCGAGGAACACAGGAGGCCTGTAAGGGCATCGCTTACTTTCCTCTTCCCTCTGAATGACGTCCTGGGCATCGAATCGGGAGTTTCTTATTCAATCCTGCGCAGTGCGTTCTCGACATCTTCCGGACTGAGGGTCTCGGATGTATCGCAGACCATGGGACTGGTAGGTATCCCGCTGAACCTCAAGGCCGAGGTATTCAACCGTGACTGGTTCTCAGTCTATCTGAGCGGCGGTGGAATGGTCGAGAAATGCGTCCGCGCATCAACCAGGACCACTGTCACGATAGGGGATGTCATCAGTGAGGACAATGTACTTAAGTCGCTTACTGTCAAGCCTCTGTTCTGGTCGTTGAATGCTGCTGCCGGTCTTCAGGTGAATACGGTGGGTAACCTCGGCATCTTCGCCGAGCCTGGTATCAGCTATCATTTCGATAATCATTCGAATGTCCGGTCCATCTATACCGACCGTCCTTTCGATTTCGTAATGACATTCGGAGCGAGGTACTCTTTCAGATGATCACTTCCTTGATGAAGGGCGTCTGATAGCAGTATGGTATGAATGCAAGTGAGGGGACCGGCCTGGTTATAATCAGGCTGGCCCTCTTTCCTTTTGTTATCGAGCCGGTCACGCTTGAAACGCCCATGGCATAAGCGGAATTAAGGGTGCAGGCATTGAAGGCCTGGACCGGGGTGAGACGCATCTTTATGCAGCCGAGCGCCATGACGAAACGCATGTCACCCGAAGGGGAAGAACCCGGATTATAATCCGACGCCAGGGCGACTCCCAGTCCCGAGGCTATGAAATCCTTGGCCCGACCGTATGGCATGCCAAGAAAGAATGAGGAGCCGGGCAGCATCGTCGGCATGGTCCTCCTGTCTTTCAATACCTCGATCTCTGCGTCAGTGGTCCGTTCAAGGTGATCTACCGAAAGGGCATCGTACCGTACCCCGACCTGGACTCCACCCGAACAGGCGAGTTCGTTCGCATGGATCTTTGGTACAAGGCCATGCGCTGCTCCGGCTTCGAGTATGCAGGATGTTTCCCGGGGCGTGAAGAATCCTTCATCACAGAATACATCGACATATTCCGCAAGCCCTTCCGAGGCAACCGCCGGAATCATCTCCTTGCAGACCAGTTCGACATAATCCTTTTGCCTGCCGGCATATGCCCGTCCCACTGCGTGGGCTCCGAGGAAGGTCGGCTTGATGATTGCCCTGGAGTTTTCCTTTACCCTCCGGATAACCCTCAGCATCTTCAGCTCGTCCTCTGTCGTCAGTCCGTAACCGCTTTTGATCTCAATGGCTCCGGTCCCTTTGGAGACCATCTCGCAGACCCTTTCCATGGTCTGTGCATAGAGGTCATCCTCACTGGTCCTGTGCAGCAGGTCGGCGGAGTTGAGGATTCCGCCTCCTCGGGCTGCTATCTCCTCATAGGAAAGACCTCCTATCTTGTCGATGAATTCCCGCTCCCTGGTTCCGGCATAGCAGATGTGGGTATGGGAGTCACAGAACATCGGCAGGACCATACCACCCCCGGCATCGATGATTTCATCGCCCGGCTTGGCTGCTGGACAATCCTGCTTGGGACCGAAATCCTTGATCAGTCCGTCTTCCACTGTAAGGAAGGCATCTTTGATGGAAGACAGTTCATCCATCTCGGGGCCCTGTTTGCGCAGGACCCCCTGGGGAACGATGCCGACCAGTTCCTTTATGCCGGTGATTATCTTCATCTTATGAATTCAATGGATTTCTGGATGAGAGGATGCATGTAGACATCGTTGTCGATGAACGGAACCACCTTGCGATACTCGTCGAAGATGGCCTCCACAGCCGGCGAGGACTTTTCCCCTGATTCCATATGCCTGAATTCAAGGGCCTGGGCGGCGTTGAACAACTCGATGGCCAGGACCCTCTCGCAGTTCTCCACCACCCTGACCAGCTTGGTGGCAGAGTTGGAGCCCATGCTTACGTGGTCCTCCTGGCCTTGCGACGAAGGGATGGAATCAACGGAAGCCGGCCAGCACAAGCCTTTGTTCTGGCTTACGATCGAGGCTGCAGTGTACTGAGGAATCATGAATCCGCTGTTCAGTCCTGGATTGGCAACGAGGAACTTGGGCAGCCCCCTCTGGCCGGAGATGAGGCGGAATATCCTCCTTTCGGAAATGTTCGCCAGCTCAGACATTGCTATGGCAAGCGTATCCATCGGGATTGCGATAGGCTCTCCGTGGAAATTGCCGGCTGAGATGATCATGTCCTCGTCCGGGAATATGTTGGGGTTGTCGGTCGCAGAGTTGATCTCGTTCTCGATGACGGATTCCACATAACGGATGTTGTCCTTCACGGCTCCGTGGACCTGCGGGATGCACCTGAAGGAATAAGGATCCTGGACATGCTCCTTGTATCGGCAGATCAGTTCGCTGCCTTCGAGAAGCCTTATGAACCGTGAGGCAGTGTCTATCTGCCCCCTGTGTGGCCTGAGGATGTGTGTAAGGGGGAGGAAAGGCTCGATCCTGCCGTCATATGCTTCGAGTGACATCACTGCGATCCTGTCTGCCCATTCCGAAAGCCTGTGGCACTGGATGAGTGACCAGATCGCATGCGCGCTCATGAACTGGGTTCCGTTCAGCAGGGCAAGGCCTTCCTTGGACTTCAGGGTGATGGGCTCCCAGCCCATCTCATCCCAGACTTCCTTGCTTGGCCTGACCTTGCCTTTATAAAGGACCTCTCCGAGCCCGATCAGAGGCAGGCTCAGGTGGGCGAGGGGAGCGAGGTCACCGGATGCACCCAGGGATCCCTGCTGGTAGACTACAGGCAGGACGTCGTTGTTGAACATGTCCAGAAGCCTCTGAACCGTGATTACCTGTGCTCCTGAATGCCCGTATGACAGGGACTGGGCCTTGAGCAGGAGCATCAGCCTCACGATTTCGGGCCTTACCGTCTCGCCGGTGCCGCAGGCATGGCTGACAACAAGGTTGTACTGGAGCTGGGACAACTGGTCCGAAGGGATCGTGACGTTGTATAGGGAGCCGAAGCCGGTAGTGATGCCGTAGACCGGCCTGGACAAGTCCTCCATCTTGCTGTCAAGATATGACCGGCATTTTTCTATGGCGAGTCTTGATCCTTCTCCAAGTTCAAGCCTTTCGTGATTTTCGAGGATTTTTTTTAGCCTTTCCAGGCTCAGGTGTTCTTTCGAGATGATGTGTGTCATTTTTGTTCATCGATTGCGTTTATGACAAGGGAATCATCTGTTAAGTTCGGTATCGTTACGTTGAGGCCGGGGGTACGGCTCATTTCCCGCAGGATTGCGTGGCGTGCTCCTTCATTCCTTGCCCAGGAGCGGCGTGAGATGCCGTTGTTGACATCCCAGAACAACATCTGACGGATATGCCGGGCGGATTCCTCAGAACCGTCGATGACCATTCCGAAGCCACCGTTGATGACTTCACCCCAGCCTACTCCGCCGCCGTTGTGGATCGAGACCCAGGTGGCCCCCCGGAAGGAGTCGCCGATCACGTTCTGGATGGCCATGTCGGCAGTGAACTGGGAACCGTCGTAGATGTTGGATGTTTCGCGGAAGGGGGAATCTGTACCGGATACATCGTGATGGTCGCGTCCAAGAACTATCGGAGCGGAAATCTCGCCCTTGCGGATGGCTTCGTTGAAGGCCAGGGCGATCTTGGTCCTGCCTTCGCAGTCGGCGTAGAGTATCCTTGCCTGGGAGCCGACCACAAGGTTGTTGCGGCCGGCTTCCTCTATCCAGTGGATGTTGTCGTGGAGCTGTCCCAGGATCTCTTCAGGTGCGGAAAGCGCTTCTTCCGACAGGACCTTCACCGCCAGTTCGTCGGACTTGGCCAGGTCCTCCGGTTTTTCGCTCATGCAGACCCAGCGGAAAGGTCCGAACCCATAGTCGAAATACAGGGGGCCCATGATATCCTGGACATATGAAGGGTATCTGAACGAACCGTCCGGTTTGAGGATATCCGCTCCGGCCCTTGAGGACTCCAGAAGGAATGCATTGCCGTAGTCGAAGAAATACATTCCGGCGGCAGTGAGCCTGTTGATTGCGGCGACCTGCCTGCGCAGCGAGGCTTGTACGGCTTCCTTGAATCTTCCGGGTTCTTCGGCCATCATCCTCTTGGATTCCTCCAGGGACAGTCCGGCCGGGTAATACCCCCCGGCCCAGGGGTTGTGAAGCGAAGTCTGGTCGGATCCGAGGTCTACGCTGATATGCTCATCTGCAAGCCTTTCCCACAGATCGACGATGTTCCCTACATAGGCCAGGGAAACAGTCTCCTTCCCAGTGACGGCCTTGCGGATCCTGGGAATCAATTCGTCCAGATCCTCGTGCAGTTCGTCCACCCAGCCCTGTTCGAAACGCTTGCGGGCGGCCAGAGGGTTGATTTCGGCGGTGACGCTGACCACACCGGCTATGTTCCCCGCCTTTGGCTGGGCGCCGGACATGCCGCCTAAACCTGCGGTTACGAAGAGCATGCCTTTCATGTTCTCCCGCGTTCCGGGTATGTTCCGTGCCTTGAGCTGCTTGCGGGCGGCGTTCATCACGGTTATGGTAGTCCCGTGGACAATGCCCTGGGGACCTATGTACATATATGAACCGGCGGTCATCTGTCCGTACTGGGAGACGCCCATGGCATTGAATCTCTCCCAGTCGTCCTGCTTGGAGTAGTTGGGAATGACCATGCCGTTGGTAACTACCACCCTCGGGGCGTCCTTATGGCTCGGGAAGAGTCCCATCGGGTGTCCGGAGTACATGGCGAGCGTCTGTTCGTCGGTCATTGTCGCCAGATACTGCATCGTGAGCCTGTACTGTGCCCAGTTCTGGAATATGGCACCGTTCCCTCCGTATATGATCAGTTCGTGGGGATGCTGCGCAACCCTGGGGTCAAGGTTGTTCTGGATCATCGCCATGATAGCCGCAGCCTGCCTGGACCTGGCAGGATATTCGTCAATCGGCCTGGCGTAGATGTCGTAGGAAGGACGGAAACGGTACATGTAGATACGGCCGTAGTCCTTCAGCTCCTTTGCGAACTCGGGCGCGAGTTCGGCGTGGAATTTCTCAGGGAAATACCTCAGGGCGTTCTTCAGGGCCAGTACTTTCTGTTCCTTCGAGAGTATGTCCTTGCGCCGCGGTGCATGGTTGATCGCCTTGTCGTAAGGCTTCGGCTCCGGCAACCTGTCCTGAGGAATGCCGGCCAGCAGTTCTTCCTGAAACTTATCCATCGATCTTCCCGTTTACTATGTCAAGTATCCCTTTCTCTTCCTGCACAGCCTTCGCAGCGAGACTCTCTGCCTCGGCTATAAGCTCAGCCGCCTTTGCCTTGTCCTTGAGACCTACGGCATTTATCTTGACATTCAGGCAGGCTCCCAGCACGGCGCTTCGGGCGGCAAGCGCACCGACACCGGCATCGGAAACCGAATTCGGATTGCCTTCAGCCGCCATTGCCCGGGCAAGTTCGAATACTTTGAAAGAAGCCTTCATGGTGCGCAGAGGGACTTGGGATGCATAAAGTGTGGCATCCTCGATAGCCTGTGCGCGGACAGCCTTTTCTTCTTCGGAACCCTTCGGCATTCCGAAAGCGGCCATGATCCGGTCGAAAGCAGCCGTATCCTCATCGACAAGGCCGACAAGCTCTTTCATTACAGCCTGTCCCTTGACGGCCCAGTCCGAGAACTCCTTCCAGCGGTCATCCCAACCTCTTTTATGTGAGGACAGGTTCGCCACCATTGTTCCAAGTGCAGCCCCCAGGGCTCCCATGTAAGCGGAGATCGAGCCTCCTCCCGGAGCAGGCGATTCGGATGCGGTCTCATCGGCGAATGCTTTCAGGTCCATCCTAACGAGCCTTTCCTTTTCTGCTTGCTCGGCAGGGTCTTCCATAAGATATTCGATCACCTTCTCGTGAGGGTCGAAAGGCTTGAGGTCATCCAGGCTCATGGACTTGACGGCTATCTTCATTATCTCATCGTCAGATATCCCGAGGGAGCGCTGCTGCCTTTCGAGATAGAACCTGCCGGCATCCATGAGTACGCTCTTGGGCACAAGCCCCACGATCTCGGCCCCGGTAACCCTGAGCCCGCGGGCAGCTGCAGCCCTGGATACTTCCTCATATGCGACATGCAGGGGCGTGGCATTGATGTCCGTGATGTTCATCGACACCTGGGCGATGCCATATTCATCTATGTACCAGCCGATTGCCTTGCAGCCTTTCAACGTTCCGGGTTCCCAGATGTCATTGCCGTCGGCATCCTTGAGGACCTTGCCCGTGAGGCTGCCTCCTTCACGCTTCTTGCGTCCCTTCTCGCGGACGTCGAAGGCGATGGCCATAGCCCTCCTCGTGGATGTGGAATTGAGGTTGTAATTCACGGCGACCAGGAAATTCCTTGCACCGACATTGACTGCGCCGCAACGCGCCACCGTATCATTGTATTCCCCGGGTCCGAAGTCCGGCCTGCGTTCCGGGTCCGAGATTTTCTCCGGAAGGGCTTCATACTCTCCGGCCCTGCAGACGGCCAGGTTCTTCCTTTCCGGTTTGAACGCAGCGGCTTCATAGCAGTAGCAGGGGACCCCCAGTTCATCGTAGATGCGTTTTGCAAGCCCACGTGCAAGGGTTGCGCATTCCTCCAGGGTGATGCCTGAAACAGGGACGAGAGGGAGGACATCGCAGGCTCCGGAACGGGGATGTGCCCCGTGATGCTTCCTCATGTCAATTACTTCACCTGCACATCTTACCCCCTGGAATGCAGCCTCCAGGACCGCATCGGGACTGCCGACGAATGTCACGACAGTCCGGTTGGTGGCTTCTCCGGGATCGACGTCCAGTACCTTTATGCCTTCGACGGAAGCGATTGCCTTGACTATCTGGTCAATCACGCTCCTGTCACGTCCCTCGCTGAAGTTGGGAACGCATTCGATGATCTGTTTCATTACCGATTCAGTGTTATTGATATGCTTATTAGTTGGTATGTTAAATAATCAAAGCGATCAGCATAATCGTCCAATGGGCGGTTATTGCAGCGACAAGACCTCCTATCGTATGTGAAAGCAGGGCTTTGCCTGTAAGTTCACGGTATCCGAGGGAATCGAGCATGGCCGTGTGTGTGCTCAGGAAGCCGCTCCAGCACATTCCTATCGCAGTGAAAACGGCGATTGCATTACCATCCAGCCAGCCCTGGGCCGCAAAATTGGGAACCAGGCTCAATGCGGCCCCGACAGCCCCAAGGGCGGTTATGGGGAAAGCGATCTGATGCGGATCGTTGAATCCGAACAGCCACCTGAACAGCCAGTCCACCTTGTTGGCAAGCCATGGCAGAAGCTCGGTTCCCTGGTATGCGGCTCCTGTATAAGTTCCGGAAGCATCCGGCCCGAATGAGAGCACCATCACCAGGGTCGATATGATAAGTACGCCGGGAATGATCGCCAGACCGACTTCCACTCCGTTCTTGCCACCGTCCAGGAGTGCGTTGAGGGTGCGCAGGAAGGCACTCTTTTCTTCAACATGCTCCGGTTCGGCGTCAAGCGCTTCAAGTTCCTCATCGCTGACCACTTCTTCATCCCTGTACTGTGGATAAGATTTCAATACGAAATGCTGCATCAACCTCGTGGTTGCGATGCAGCCTACGAAGGCACCGAAGAGGCCGACCAGCGGCTCGATGAAATAACCCTGGCTGATCATGAATATAATCACGATCAGTCCCATACCGAAGGCGGTGCCGAAATTGGTGAGGGATATGAACTGGTATTTCTTGAAATAGCTTGCGAAGCGCTTGTCCTTGGACAGCGAGATGATAGCAGGGTTGTCTGACAGGAAGGTCATCACTGCTCCCAGGGAAGCAACGCCGGGCAGGTTGAACAGCGGTTTCATAAGCGGGCGCAGGACCTTCTCGATCAGATCCACCACTCCGAATTCCACGAACAGCTTTCCAAGGGCTCCCGTTATAACGCAGATGCCCATGAGGTAGAACACCGTGTTGAGCAGAAGGTCGTGGGCGGTCCGCATGATCGTGTTGAGCATATTCGATGCGCCCATTTTCATGCCCATGTAGGTGAACAGGGCGACCACCACGGCGAGGCAGATGAAAGCCGACTTGTAAGTACCTGATTTCTTGGGTTTCATCACTTAAGGTAATCGATTTTGAAATCGTAATCCCATTGGTTGAAATAGAGGTTGCCCCCTTCCCATTCGACTTCACCTCTCTGGAAGTCTACAGTTTCACTGCGGGGATACTTTTTGGCGGGGGAGAATTCCCTCCCGAAGTCACTGTTCACTATCAGCCTGTAAGGCTCGATGCCACCGAGGAAGAAGTAGCCTCCGTAGGGGGTTATCCCGAAACTCTGGTCCACAGGTACCCATCCATAGCCTTCGAAGTAGATCTCGGCCCAGTCGTGGAGGTTCTTGGACCCCGGATGCATCATCAGGCCGCTCTGCCACCGGATCGGTATGCCCTTGTAGCGGCAGAGTGTCATAAGCAGCAGGGTCTTCATTCCGCAGTCGCCGTGACCGTTGGCAAGGACGTATTCAGGGATGTTCTCCATTGTGGAATATTCCCTCGCAGATGCCCAGGGGATGTTCCCGTCGATCCAGGTGTAGAAAGCCTTCGCCTGGAGATAGGGATTGTCGATTCCGGCGGAAAGGGAATCGGCCAACGCTTTGATCCGGTCGGTGAATATGATATGCTTCTCCCGCTCGGAGGTGTATTCCTTGTATTCTTCTGACGTGGTGTCGTATGGCATCACCAGAGTTGGTTCTATCGGATGCCATTCTCCATAGGAAGTGTACTCGAAGACCTCGTAGAAGGTCACGTCTTTGTACCGGTTGGTCTTGGCCTCCATATAGAGGCTGCTGTGGGCGCAAGAAGGATCGGAGAAAGTGATCTTTTCCATCGGGAATGCCACGCTGTCCACTCCTGCCTCGATGAATCTGATGTCGGTCTGTCTGGGAACGTCCGCCCTTGGGTATGGCAGCCAGCACCTCAGGGTCTTTCCTGGCCTGAGGGTATTCACCGGCACCGTCAGGGAGAAGCGGACCCTCATCCTCTTCGGCAGGGCCAGGTAAGGATTACCCGGCACGCCGGCATCAAAACGACTCAGGACTTCCTCCTTAATGGCCGGAATCGTCACGGCGTCAATCTCCTCGTGACCTCCAGAGGGTTGACCGTCAATGAGTTCCTTCTTGGCCTTCATCTCCGGAACCAGCCTGAACAGGTTGGGAGCGGCGTTGCGGAAATACATGGTACGTTTCCCGATGACCATCGACTCCAACTTTCCCGATTCCGTCCAAGCGTCAATCTGCTCATCAGTAACGTAGGGGTAATATTTCCGGATATAATCCTTTACTTCCTCCCTTGTCTTGCAGAAATCGACCGCTAGCCTTTGGCTGAGATCCCTTTCCCAAGAGTATTTTTGCCTGATATGCCTCGGTAGCCAGATATTGGCGGCAAGGGCTATGCCCACCAGGATCCATAGGATCAATTCGCTTCTCTTCATCTTTGCCATGGCTTACAGCAGTTTTATTCCTATTCCGGGCCTGTCCGGAAGGGTTATCTTTCCATTCACTACGGTCATGCCTTCGAACCTGTCGTTGCTGATCAGAAGATTCCCGTCGAGGTCGGCGAAGTCGACTACGGGTGACAGCTGGGCAGCTGCGGAAACAGCGCAGGAGGTCTCGGTCATGCAGCCTACCATCACCCTCATCCCTTCGGCGCGGGCGTAATTCGCCATCTTCCAGGCTTCTCTCATTCCGGTGCACTTCATCAGCTTGATGTTTATTCCGGAGTATACGCCCTTGATGGACGGGATATCCTCGAGCCTCTGGATCGCCTCGTCCGCGAAAACGGGCAGGGGACTGTTCTCAGTCAGCCAGGCATTCTCATCCAGCATCTCCTTGGGCATCGGCTGTTCGACCATCACCACGCCGTGTTCGGCCAGCCAGCCGATCATGTCGAGGGCAAGGTGCTTGTCCTTCCAGCCCTGGTTGGCGTCCACGGCTATTGGGAGATCGGTGATTTCCCGTATGGTTTCGATCATCTCCTTGTCGTTGTCGAGCCCGACCTTGACCTTCAGTATATTGAACTTGTCAGCGCACTCCCGGGTCTTTTCCCGAACCACGTCGGGAGTGTCGATACCTATCGTGAAGGTGGTGTCGGGAGCCTTTCCGGGATCGAGTCCCCAGATCCTGAACCAGGGCTGTCCCATCATCTTTCCAACCAGGTCGTGGAGGGCGATGTCAACGGCGGCCTTTGCAGCGGTATCCCCTTCGTTGATGCCGTCGACATAGGTCAGGATGTCATCGATGCGGAAAGGATCCCTGAACTGATCCAGGTTTACCTTCTTCAGGAAGGTAGAGACGCTTTCCACGCTCTGGCCCAAATACGGCGGCATGGAAGCTTCGCCGTAGCCTGTGAATCCGTCGTACTCGATCTTGACCTGCACGTCCGGGGTAGTGGTCCTGGAATATGAAGCCACGGTGAAGGTATGCCTGAGTTTCAGCTCATAAGGTTCGAAGCTCAGTTTCATCCTGGCAGGACCGTTCTTGTTGACGTGATAGGACTGGACGGAATTGCCGAGGGCTTTTTTCTTGGCCTCCTCGATCGGAATGGTGACTGCCGCGCCGACCGCAGCTCCCATTATCGCGGATCCTGCGGTCTTGATGAATTCCCTGCGTTTTATTGCCATTACGGTAAGGTTCTATAAGGTGTCCAGCCAGGCTTTCATCTGGGGAACCTTGGCCATGGCCGAGCGGAAAAGAGCCATCTGGTTGCGTGTCCGCACCAGGTTGTGCTCGGGATATTTGATTTTGTAATAAGTGTCTCCGTTGATGTAGTCGGCGAAGAAACGGACGGCCTGCATGAACGGGAAAAGGCAGGCTGCATAGGGTAGATTCTCCTTTTCAATTGGTGTGAGGAAGGACTTCGTGCCCCTTATGTAACCCCTCGAGAAGGCCTTGAATATCTCCATGTCGAAGTCGACTTTATCAACTTCCGGAGAGTCTTCCGCAACCGGATTGGCGGCAGTACGGAGGAAGTCTCCGAAGTCGGAGAACACATAGCTTGGCATCAGGGTGTCAAGGTCGATGACGCAAAGCACGTTGCCCTTGTCGTCGAACATCATGTTGTTCACCTTGGTGTCGCAGTGGCAGATCCGCTTCGGCAATTTGCCCTCGCGGTGGAGCTGCTCTGCCTTGCACATCTCCACTCCGTGTATGTCGATTTCTTCCAGTATCCTGTGAAGCTCACCGTCCTTGCCTTCTGCGGCCAGCCTTCCGGCCTTGTCGTCGTGGACGGCTTCGACGAGCTGGCGGAGCCTGAGTTCCATATTGTGGAAGTCGGGGATCGTCTCTCCCAGCTTGTCCGGAATGTCAGCCAGCATTGCCTCGAAATGCCCGAAAGCTTCGCCGGCATATTCTGAATACTCGGGATTGACCAGCTCGTATGTCTTCGCCCCATCGATGAAGACGGAGATCCTCCAGAACTTTCCGTCCACCTCGCAATAGGTTTTCGGACTGTCCTTCAGGGGGACGAACCTGAGGACCTTGCGGTCGATGTCTTCCTCGCCGGCAACTTCCAGCTTGCGGCGGATGTGCCTTGTCGCTGCCTCTATGTTGTTCTGCAGAAGCTCGACATCCGTGAATATGGCGTTGTTTATGCGTTGAAGGACGTAGTCCGGGGTTGAGCCTTCGGTCGTTACCTTGTAGGTGTCGTTGATGAGTCCGTTGCCGAGCGGGGCAATCTCCTTGACCTTGCCCTCGATGGCAAAGAGGTTCACAATCCTTTTGAGATCTTCCATTGTATTACGATGTTTTAGTGTTCTATCCTTTAATCTTTCAAAAATAACAATTATTCGCGAAATTAGCAGCGACGATGGGAAAGAAAAGATATGTCATACTTGATGCCTTGAGATGTTTCGCCATCATGGGGATTTGCCTCGCGAATTTCCCGGAGTTTTCGTTATGGACATTCTCGGACCCTTCTGGATGGACCGTCACCGACAAAGTGACCAGGGCTGTCCAGACCTTCCTTGTCGACGGAAAGTTCTACACTCTGTTCTCCCTTCTTTTCGGAATGGCTTTCAGCATACAGCTCGAGAATGCAGGGCAGAAGACTCGGATATTCTACCGCAGGATGACTGTACTGTTCTTCATCGGACTTATCCATCTGCTTTTCATCTGGAGCGGGGACATCCTGATGCTCTACGCCCTGATGGGAATGCTGCTGCCTCTATTCAAGAAACTCCCCACAAGGAAGGTTTTTTATGCCGGAGGCTTCTTCCTTGTGCTTCCGGTCCTTTGCGAGGCGGTCTTCGGCACCAGGCTGTCTGATCCGCTGCTCAGGGAGCAGTGGCGTATCTGCGGTTTGTACGGCATAACCGAAGCCAATTTCGGCACATGGCTGGCCGGTATCGACAGTTATAAGGGGATGCTCCAGTTCCTTCATCAAGGGGCCGTCGAGAGGATGTGGGAATTCGTCGTGAGCTACAGATTCTTCAAGGTGCTGGGACTCTTCCTGACCGGATATGCCCTGGGGCGCGGGAAGATATTCGCAGATATCGAAGGCAACAAGGGATTTTTGAAGAAGGTATTGGCTTACGGCCTTATGCTCGGCATCCCGGTCGGACTGCTTTACACGTGGCACTCCATGTCCGGAGAGCCTCTTGGGCCTGTCGTCCAGAGCGTATTCTATCTCCTCAGCGTTTATCCGATGGGTTTCGCCTATGCCGCCGGCTTCAGCCTTCTGTTCGCCCGTTCCCCCGAGGGAAGGGGATGGATGCCGCTGGCCAGGACGGGCAGGATGGCCTGCACCAATTATCTGGGACAGTCCGTCCTGGGTGTACTGCTGTTCTATGGAATAGGATTAGGCCTGGGAGCGAAGGTCGGCCTTCTGGCTACGGAGGCAATGGCGCTCGGGGTCTTTGCCTTCCAGATAGCTGTCAGCACTGTATGGCTCAAGTATTTCCGATACGGTCCGGTGGAGTGGGTTTGGCGTATGCTCACCCACGGGCAGATACTCCCGATGAGGAACTGATCATCTGGCCGACCGGGTCTTTATCCGTTTCCCGTCCCTGTCCCACGTGTAGATCCAGGAATCCTTTCTGGAAGTGAATGTGTCGCCTGCGACTCCGATGACATCCCCTACGGTTGAGTAACTCATTGTCTTATAGCGCCATCCTTCTGAATCAAAGAGGTAGATCCAGCTTCCGTTCCGCGAGACGAAAAAGGTGGAACCGTAGCCCTTGATTTCACCTACGGTATTTGTGCTAAGAGTCTTGTAACGGTTCCCGTTCTGGTCGTACATGTAGACCCAGCTGCCATGGGTCTCTACGCTGGAAATCTTGTGGGGATTGGAGGGACTGGGCATGAGAGCGAATGCAAGCAATGCGGATATTATAATGTTGTACATGGCGGTATCGTCTATATGGCTTAACTACCGCAAATACACTGCCATTCTCACAACAGTTTCATGGCGATGTGGGCGCAGGCTTCCGCATCGGCAAGGGCATGGTGGTGATTGGTGAGATCGTATCCGCAGGCGGCGGAGACTGTCTCCAGCCTGTGGTTGGGAAGATATGGCCCGTAGTACCTGCGCGATGCTGCAAGGGTGTCATGGAATACGTATTCAGGATAGTCCATGCAATATGCCCGGAATACGGCCTTCAGGCAACCTTCGTCGAACCGGGAGTTGTGGGCGACGAGAGGAAGTCCATCGATCAGAGGCTCTATCTTCTCCCATACATAGGGGAAAACGGGAGCGTCCTCGGTATCCTCGGCGCAGAGCCCGTGCACCCTCATGCAGAACCACTGATAGTATTCCGGTTCCGGGTGGATGAGACTGTAGAACCGGTCAGTGATCAAGCCGCCCCTTACTACCACTATTCCCACGCTGCACACGCTGGAAGGGCATTCGTTGGCGGTCTCGAAATCTATTGCCGCGAAGTCCGTCATCGGCTGATCTTTCTTTTCTGCAAAGATAATGTGTATATTTGTATTATGACAAACATAGACTCAATCCTACAGTACAACAAGGCTTTCGTCGAAAACAAGTTATACGAACCGTTCGTCACCGACAAGTTCCCGGCGAAAAAGCTCGCCGTCCTGACCTGCATGGATACCCGCCTCACGGAATTGCTTCCCAAGGCCCTGGGCCTCAGGAACGGCGATGCAAAAATCATAAAAAACGCCGGCGGGCTGGTCCTGTCGGAGATGGATTCGGCCATCCGCTCACTCCTCGTCGCCATCTACGAGCTCGGGGTTGAGGAAGTGATGGTGGTCCATCACTCCACCTGCGGAGCATGCCACATGAGCTACGAAGAATTCAAGCCCCATATGTTGGAGCGTGGCGTTTCACGGGAGACACTTTCTGAATGGGAGGCCAAGGGGATTGAAGGTTGGCTGGAGGGATTCCATGACACCGAAGCGTCTGTGAGAAGGACCGTGGAGGCTGTCAAGGGTCATCCCCTGGTCCCGGGCGATGTCGTCGTCAGGGGTTTTGTCATAGATTCCGTGACCGGAGAACTTAAAGAGATACGATGAACCATGCTTAAGATCGGAGACAGGATGCCGTCCTTCGAGGTGCTTGACCAGGACGGGAATACGGTGAAGTCGGAAGACTTCATCGGCAATGGCAGGAAAACCATAATCTACTTCTATCCAAAGGACAATACGTCCGGCTGCACTGCGGAGGCTTGCTCCTTCCGCGACAACTATGCCGAGCTGACGGCCGCGGGATACAATGTCGTGGGAGTCAGCAAGGACAGTTCCAAGTCACACACCGGCTTCAGGGCGAAGTACGGGTTGCCGTTCCGCCTCCTGGCGGACACATCAACCAGAATGCTGCAGGATTTCGGTGCGTGGGGAGAAAAGAAGATGTACGGGAAGACCACGATGGGTACGCTGCGCCGCACATTCATCTTCGATGAGGATGGTATCCTGGAGAGGGTCATCGAGAAGGTTGACACCAGGAACGCGGCAGGTCAGATCCTGGAAGGTTGAACATAATCCGGAACAGTACAGCAATGTTCAAGGTCAGTGAACCGGTCAGCACTCCTCCCCGGGAGTTCAGCACGGAGCTTCAGCGTAAGGTGTACGAGTCCTTCGCCGCCATGGATATCCCTTTCGAGAGGGTTGACACCGATCCGGGGATTACCATGGAGGATTGCCGGAATATAGATGCAAGGATCGGGGTCAGGATAGTAAAGACCATATTCCTTTGCAACCGCCAGCAGACGGAGTTCTACCTGTATGTCACGACAGATGACAAACCATTCGTCACAAGGGATTTCTGCGGGGCACTAGGTATCCCGAGGGTGTCATTCGCTTCGGCGGAGAAACTCTGGGAACTGACCGGCGTGGAAGTAGGGGCCACGACCATCCTGAGTGCGGTCCTTCCCCAGGCTTCCGGAGTCCATCTGGTGATGGACCGGGAAGTGACTGAAAACGAATATTTCGCCTGCACGGACGGAACCGCCACATGCTTTGTCAAGGTCAAGACAGGCGACTTGCTTGGGAAGTATCTCTCAGGCAGGGAGTTATGTATAATATGATTTATTTTTCCTTGACCCTTTTGCCGGTCATGTGCTCGATGGTGAATTCCAGGACGGCCGCCCTCCGGGCGTTTTTGAGCATATCGTAGTCGATATCGTATCCCTCAGGAAAGTATTTCTGCCCCAGTTTCCGGAGAATCGCATCGTGACGTTCCCTGTCAGTTATCTCGCGGATACGGCCGAAGCAGATTACGCTGTTGACATTGTACCACCATTCTCCGGGCTCCTTGACCGGCTCTGAAAGGACTGAGAAACAGGCTTTGTCGCAGGATCTTATGGCGTCCATCTTATGCCCTTCGAGGGCACAGTGGAAAAACAGGCTGCCATCGTTGTACAGGAAGTTGATCGGGAAGGCATACGGATAGCCGCCGTCGCCGGTTACCGAGAGGAATCCCCTGATGGCCTTGTCGAGAATCTCCCGGCACTCCTTCTTGGGAAGTTCCTGCTTGAACCGGCGCATTTCCCGGAATGTCATCTTATCATCCATAATATACAAATATACGTTTTCCGGCTGAATATTCTTACATTTGCAGGAACCGCTTGAATAATTGTCATCATGTTCGAAGTTACCCTGCTTGAAGACCGCATCGAGAATGGCGTGAGGAAGGCATCCTTCCAGACATGCGGCATAGTCTGTTCCACCCGTATCGACATTGAGCTCGACGGCGACACCATAACCAACGTGAAGTACACGAACGGATGCAACGGGAATACCCAGGGGGTAGCCGCTCTGATAGCCGGGATGAAGGTCGACGAGGCCATCCGCAGGCTTGACGGTATCAACTGCAAGGGAAGAGGGACCAGCTGCCCGGACCAGCTTGCCAGGGCACTGAAGGCGATGGCCGGATCCTGATTATCTTGAAGGAAGCGGTTTGCCTTCGCAGATAGCCTTGATATAGCGCTTTACCACGCTGTGGGCGGGTGATGGCATCGAACCGTGGTCGTAGCCGTCGAATTCATACAGGAATACATTCTCGTTGCCCACAAGTTTCATCATGCGCCAGAAATAGGCCTGCTCCTCATAGCGGCCGTACATTTCCATTTCGCGGTCGCCGGAAAGCACCAGCATCGGCATCGGGAGTTCCCTTACATGGAACAGGGGAGCCGTTTCGTCTACGATCGGCTGCAAGGGACCTATCCCCATCTCCTTCCTGACATTGAAGTGGGTGACCTTCTGGGCGCTGTAGGGGAATGCCCCGGCTATACGGTCGGCATCGACGCCGTAGGCTGCAAGCCATTTCTTGTCCAGGACAATCATGTCTGTCAGATAACCGCCGGCTGAATGACCGGCAACGAAAATCCTGTCCGGACAGCCACCACGGGAAGCCACTTCCCTGAATGCCCAAGCCACGGCCGCTGCCGCATCGTCTGTGATCTCCTTGACATCTGCCTTGGGCAAAAGCCTGTAGTTTACCCCGATGATCCCTATCCCGGATTCCTTCAGGCCCGAGGGGATTTCCTTATGTCCTCCGGTAAGTCCGCCGCCGTGGAACCATACCACGGTAGGGAAGTCCTTCACTCCTTCCGGATAATAGAAATCCAGGACGCATCGTTCTGCAGCATATGCCCCGGCATCCGGATGATAGGGAATATCCTTCTCGATCTTGTAAGTCACCTGGGCGGACAGTGCCTGTACCAGCGACAGGAACACCAGTATGTTGACGATCCTTTTCATGATTCTAATATGAATGAATTGTTCAAAATGGCTTCACATCCTTCCAGGATGTCCTGGAAGGCTTCTTCGAAATCACCTGTGTACCAGGGGTCTGCGACGTCACGACCGACTCCGGTGTACGACATCAGGAGATGGATCTTGCCCTCGGGATCCGAAGGGATCATACGCCGGATCAGGCGGAGGTTGGAAGAATCCATGCAGATTATCCTGTCGAACCGGTCATAGTCGGCACCTGTTATCTGCCGTGCCCTCTTGGAATTGTCGAAAGGGACTCCGTGCTGGGTGAGACAGCGCTTTGCCGGAGGGTAGATGGGATTGCCGGTTTCTTCGGCGGATACGGCTGCTGACTCGATGAAGTATCGGTCTTCAAGTCCCCGAACCTTCACGAGAGCCTTCAAAATGAATTCCGCCATTGGGGAGCGGCAGATATTTCCGTGGCAGACAAACAGGATTCTCATATCAATTCCCAAATTACTGAAATTTTAACGAGAATTAAAAGTTTCGTTATCTTTGCCCACCGATAATTTACTTTAACTATTTCGTATCATGAGAAAATTTATCCTGGCACTGATAGCCATTTCTTTCGCAGCAATCGCCAACGCACAGATTTATGGTGGAGGTTCATTGGCCCTTCAGACAAATTCGGACGCAGAGTCCACCCAGATCAGCATAGTTCCCGAAATCGGGTATGTCCTGAACGATAAGGTCTCCATCGGAGCCGCACTCGGACTCTATACTTTCAGCTATAAAGGCTATGGCAGCTCAAGTACCATTTCCATCAAACCTTATCTGAGATATACATTGCTGACAGCCGGCCCCGTGAGTCTCTTCACAGACGCCGCTTTCATATATTCGAAGCCGAAGAATTACGATGGTTCCTGGGAGATAGGCCTTTATCCGGGTATCTCCGCCCCGATCAGCGGCAAACTCTCCGCTGTCGCGCATATCGGCGCCCTTTCCTACAATTCGGATACTACATTCAGCATCGGTTTGAGCAATGTAGCCTCGGCCGGTCTCTTCTACAATTTCTAGTATCGGGACTGGTTTTGTCTTAAGGGGAAAATTGTGTAAATTTGCCCGCTTTTGCAAAAACATTTTAATATATATCATGAAATTGAAAATCGTTGTCCTGGCCAAGCAGGTACCTGATACCAGGAACGTGGGCAAAGATGCGATGACTGCAGAAGGCACTGTGAACCGTGCCGCCCTGCCCGCCATCTTCAATCCGGACGATCTCCTAGCCCTTGAACAGGCTCTCCGCCTTAAGGAACAGAATCCGGGCTCTTCAGTTGGAATTCTTACCATGGGTCCTCCCCGTGCAGGGGAAATAATCCGTCAGGGCCTCTACAGGGGCGCTGATACAGGATGGCTGCTCACCGACAGGCTCTTTGCCGGAGCGGATACACTTGCGACCTCATATGCCCTTGCCACCGCGATCAAGAAGATCGGAGATGTCGATCTCGTGATCGGAGGACGCCAGGCGATTGACGGCGATACCGCCCAGGTGGGGCCCCAGGTTGCCCAGAAGCTTGGACTGAACCAGGTGACATATGCCGAGGACATCAAGGTCGAAGAAGGTGTTGCCACTGTGCGCCGCCATATTGACGGAGGAGCCGAGACCGTGAAGGTCCCGCTTCCCGCCCTTATTACCGTGAACGGAAGTGCGGCACCCTGCCGTCCGCAGAATACCAAGCTTGTCATGAAATACAAGAGGGCTACCTGCCCTATGGAACGTCCCGCAGAAGTGCCTTATGCCAGTCTTTACGAGGAGCGTCCCTACCTGACTCTCAACCAGTGGAGCGTGGCGGACGTGGACGGAGATCCCGGGCAGTGCGGCCTTGCCGGCTCACCGACCAAGGTGAAGAGCGTCATGAACATCGTGTTCCAGGCCAAGGAGTGCAAGCATCTCACAGCCTCCGACGCCGACATCGAGGGAATGGTCAAGGAATTGTTGGACGAAAAGATAATCGGATAGAGCCATGAACAACGTATTTGTATATTGCGAGATAGAGGGAACGACCGTTGCAGAGGTATCCCAGGAATTGCTCACCAAGGGCCGCAAGCTCGCCGATGAACTCGGAGTACAACTCCACGCCGTGGTTGCCGGAACCGGCATCAAGGGCAAGGTGGAGAACCAGATCCTTCCTTATGGAGTTGACAAACTTTTCGTTTTTGACGGAGAAGGACTTTTTCCTTATACTTCCGCACCCCATACCGACATCCTCGTCGGACTGTTCAAGGAGGAGAAACCGCAGATTTGCCTTATGGGAGCGACCGTCATCGGCCGCGACCTCGGCCCCAGGGTCTCTTCATCCCTGACCAGCGGACTTACCGCTGACTGCACCCAGCTTGAGATCGGGCCGTATACCGATGCCAAGACCGGCAGGACCTACGAGAACCTGCTCTACCAGATCCGTCCCGCCTTCGGCGGCAACATCGTCGCCACCATCGTGAATCCGGACCATCGTCCGCAGATGGCGACAGTCCGTTCAGGCGTCATGAAGAAGGCTCTGTATGAAGGCAAGGCTGCAGGAGAGGTGGTTTATCCCGAGGTCTCCAAATATGTCTCGCCCGAGGCTTATGTCGTCCAGGTACTCGACCACCACGTAGAAAAGGCGAAGCACAACCTCAAGGGTGCATCCATCGTGGTCTCAGGTGGTTATGGAATGGGAAGCAAGGAAGGATTCGACATGCTCTTCGAGCTTGCGAAGGTGCTTCATGCGGAGGTTGGCGCCAGCAGGGCCGCCGTGGATGCGGGATTCTGCGACCATGACCGCCAGATCGGCCAGACCGGAGTCACCGTACATCCTAAGGTCTATATCGCCTGCGGAATAAGCGGACAGATCCAGCACATCGCAGGAATGCAGGACAGCGGCATCATCATCAGCATCAACACCGATCCTGATGCCCCCATCAACCGCATCGCCGACTATGTGATCACGGGTTCCGTCGAGGAAGTGATCCCCAAGCTCATCAAGTACTACAAGCAGAACAGCAAATAAGGAGGACAAGCAATGGCTAATTACTATAAAGACCATCCGGAGATTGATTTCCATCTGAACCATCCGCTCATGCGCAGGATCGCCGAGCTCAAGGAGCGCGGCTACACCGAGAAGGATCGCTATGAGGAAGCTCCCGTCGATTTCGAGGACTGCATCGAGAACTACCGTCGCTTGCTGGAGATTGCCGGTGACATCGCCGCCAACACCATCGCCCCCAATTCCGAGGATGTGGACCTGGAGGGACCTCACCTCGAGAACGGCCGCATGAAATATGCTTCGAAGACTGTCGAGAACATGGAGGCTGTCCGCCTTTCCGGACTCTGGGGTGTAACTATGCCGCGCCGTTACGGCGGACTGAACGCTCCCGAGACCATATTCAGCATGTGCAGCGAGGTCATCTCCGCCGCCGATTCCAGCTTCCAGAATATCTGGAGCCTCCAGAGTTGCGCAGAAACCCTCTATGAGTTCGGCAGCGAGGAGCAGAGGCAGAAATTCATTCCCCGTATCTGCGCTGGTGAGACCATGTCCATGGACCTTACCGAGCCCGATGCCGGATCCGACCTTCAGAGCGTCATGCTCAAGGCCACCTGGAGCGAAGAGCAGGGATGCTGGCTCCTGAACGGAGTGAAGAGGTTCATCACCAATGGTGATTCTGACATCCACCTCGTCCTTGCCCGTTCCGAGGAAGGCACTCGCGACGGTCGCGGTCTTTCGATGTTCATCTACGACAAGAGGCAGGGTGGCGTGAATGTCCGTCACATCGAGCATAAGCTCGGAATCCACGGTTCTCCGACCTGTGAGCTGACCTACAAGGATGCCCGTGCGGAACTCTGCGGCGAGAGGCGCCTTGGCCTCATCAAGTACGTAATGGCCCTGATGAACGGAGCCCGTCTCGGAATCGGCGCCCAGAGTGTCGGCCTCAGCCAGGAGGCCTGCAACGAGGCGGTCGCCTATGCAGCCGAGCGTGCCCAGTTCGGACAGAAGATCAACCGTTTCCCGGGAGTCTATGACATGCTGAGCAGGATGAAGGCGAAGCTGGACGCCAGTGTCTACAAGGCATTGGAGGATATCCAGAGGGAGCGCAAGCTCGAACCCGAAGAGAGGGCTGAGATGAAGACCTACAGCCGCCTGGCCGACGCCTTCACCCCTCTTTGCAAGGGTATGGCTTCCGAATATGCCAACCAGAATGCCTACGATGCCATCTCGGTCCACGGAGGTTCGGGCTTCATCATGGAATACAAGAGCCAGAGGCTCTATCGTGACGCACGTATATTCTCTATCTATGAGGGTACGACCCAGCTTCAGGTAGTGGCTGCAATCCGCTATATCACCAACGGGACATATCTCAATATCATCAACGAGATGCTCGGTGAAGAGGTCCTTCCGGAACTGCTCCCTCTCAAGGAGAAGATCGCAGGCTGCGTCGGGATCCTTTCCGAGTGCATCACCAAGGTCCGTGAGGCTGGTGACAGCGAGATGCAGGACTTCCTCGCCCGCCGTCTCTACGACATGACTGGTGAGATCGTGATGTCGCTTCTCCTCATGCGTGACGCCACCGTGGCTCCCGACATGTTCCTTAAGTCCGCAAAGGTCTTCGCCGCCATGGCATGTGAGACCGTTGCCGGCAAGAGCTCCTACATCATGGGCTTCGACAAGGAGAGCCTTCCCGCTTTCCGTGCTGTCGAAGAGACTGAGTAATGGAACTCTATGAATATGCCAGGCCAGGCCTGACGGCTGCTCCTGCCCGGCGCGACCGTTATTGCCCCGGACCTCCCTGTAGAGCCTTCCGAGGCGATGGATCTGCTCAGGGATACCGTATCGTCGGAGAAACCTGACCTTATCATCGGTACATCGATGGGAGGCATGTACGCCGAGATGCTCCGGGGTGTTGACAGGATCCTCGTCAACCCGGCATTCCAGCTTGCGGACACGATCCTGAAGAACAATGGACTCGGACGCCGGGAATTCCATAACAAGCGTTCTGACGGAGAAACTTCCTTCCTGGTGACAAAGTCCCTCCTGGAGCATTTCAGGGAAGTGTCTTCGCATTGCTTCGAGGGTGCTTCAGAGGATTATGACAGGGTCTTCGGCCTGTTCGGAATCCACGACAACCTTGTGGATACATTCGGCCTTTTCAGGGAGCATTATCCCCAGGCCATACGTTTCGATGGGGAACACCATCTCAATGATTCAGTGATCGTCCACTCTCTCCTTCCTGTGATCCAGTGGATAGCCGACCGGCAGGACGGCGTATCCAGACCGGTGCTTTTCATCTCATTGGGCGACAGGCTGATGAACCATTCCAGCGGAATGCCGAAGGCGGTATCCGTTCTTGCACAAAGCTACGACATCCACATAGTTTCCTCTGTGGACTACAATTTCCCCGAAGAGTGCAGATCCGTATTCGAATGGTGTGAGTCCAACCTGGGTGTCCCGGTCTGGAACCGGGTGGAGATCAGCAACCACAAGAATCTCCTGCTGGGAGATTACCTGATCGATGCCGAGCCGGACACCTGCGGAGGCAGGGACTTCATGGGCACCCTGATCCATTTCGGCTCCGACGCTTTCAAGACCTGGGAGGACGTCCTCACTTTCTTCTCCCGCCTCGGGGGCCAGTGACCCTTGTCATCCTGAACGTAGTGAAGGGTCTAGTCTGCCGGGAAGATGATTCCGGCCTGACGGCGGATTTCGTCCATTATTCCGGCGACTGCAAGTGAGTTGGCAAGGCTGTTGTTCGCTGATTCGGGACGGCCGCTCTCGATCACATCGATGAACTCCTTGAATTCGCACAGATATTCATCAGGGTCGCACGGGACCGTGATGTCCTTCGTGGCAGGTCCGCTGGAACGGCCCGAGGTAGGAGCCCCGCGCATCGTGAGTTCCACCTGCTTGGTGATATGGATCTGGTCAAGGGACAAGATACCCCTGTCGCAGGATATCTCCGTCCGGAGCTTGGAATCAGCTATCTTTGAATATGTTGCCGTCGCCGTCATTCCCTCGTATTCGAAGAGAACCGTTCCCTGAAGGTCGACGGGCATCATCCCGCGGGAGGTCGGCACCTCCACGGTAAGGACGTTCGCTTTTACAGCCACTGGGCTCCCGAAAAGAGCGACCATCGGGTAGATAGGATAAATACCGATGTCCATCAAGGCCCCTCCGGAACGGTCGGGGTTGAACGAACTCGGGACGGGGGAGTCCGACTTTCCGGACAGGATATTCTTCAGCAGGTCGTATTTCGATGAGAACTGGCAGAAGGTCCCGGAGTAATTCCGGACGGGCCCCAGTTCCTTGACCTTTTCCTGGACCATCCTGAAATTAGGGCTCAGGGTGGAAATCATCGCCTCCATCAGCACCACGCCATTGGCCTTTGCTGCAGCCACCATCTCGCGGACTTCACGGGCGTTGGATGCGAGGGGCTTTTCGCATATTACGTGCTTCCCGTGATCCAGACATTTTATTGCCAGGTCGTGGTGGGTGTTGTTGGGCGTACCGATATATACCGCATCGACCGACGGGTCGGATGCCATCTTTTCAACATCCGTGAATGTCTTGGGAATACCATGCCTGGCTGCAAAGGCTTCTGCATTCTCTTCCGTACGTGAACAGACCGCTGCGGCTTCGAACCTTGGCTCGAGTACCGCTCCCTTGAGCACCCAGTCGCTGATCCTGCCGGTGCCTACCAATCCGAACCTGACCTTTTTCATTTCAGTGCTCCTCTTTCGTCAAGATAGTCTTTGATGAGTCCTACCGCCTTTCCTTTCTCGGACGAGCCGATGGTAAGGAACTCCTTGGAATATATCTGGTAAATATCACGGGCCTTGCCTGTGGGATTCGGCTCGACCAGTATAAGACCCTGTATCCGGTGCCCCAACCTGGAAGCGGCCAGCAGGACAACATCCGAAGTGGCGGCATCTCCTATGAGGAAGACCATCCTGTCTTCCACGAAATCCTCCCTGCTGATTCGTTTGACAAGTGCAGCGGCATCACTGTCAGTACCCCTGAAACCTGTGGCATATCCTACGACCCCGTCACCGACCAGGGACTTCAGGACCGATTCCGGGAAATCAGTCTTTAGAGGTTCGTGGAGATAGACCACCATGGGCAATTTCCAGGAAGAGTCCCCCTCAGGCTTGTAAACCTTGCCGAAGACCTTTCCCCCACGAATGTAATAGCTGAGTTCTTCCACGACAACACTGCTCCCGTCAGGAGCCTTTACCCTCTCCCGCGGACCGTGTCCGCTATAGATGTTCAGACCGAGAATCGCCAGCAGGGCAACCAGGATGACCGAAACAATGGACAATACAATCTTCTTCATAACTCAAAAGTAATCCTTTTTTTTTGAATTAATCGTATATTCGCGAATGAGTATGTCCAAATGGAATCTCATATCGCATCTGTCCGAGAGGAACCGGCTTCTGGTCCTGAGCATAGCAGTAGGCCTCGTGGTGGGCCTTGCCGCAGTTATCCTCAAGTCGCTCATAAGTCTGATCCAGCATGGATTGGGTTCCGTTTTCGGAGGTATCTGGAACGGTGCCCTCTATTATATCGTGCTTCCGGGAATCGGAATGCTCCTGGCCATGCTGTTCTGCAGGTTCATCCTTAAGGACAACATCGGCCATGGGGTCACTAAGGCACTCCAGGCTGTTTCCAGGCACGATTCCCGAATCAAGCCGCACAACATGTGGTCCTCGGTGCTGGCCAGTTCCGTTACGATAGGATTCGGTGGATCCGTAGGAGCCGAGGCTCCTATCGTATATACGGGTGCCGCCATCGGTTCGAACTTCGCCCGCAAGGCAGGGATGTCCTACAGGAGCATGACCATCCTCCTTGGATGCGGCGCGGCTGCCGCCGTGGCGGGGATATTCAAGGCACCGCTTGCCGGCATCCTTTTCGTCCTGGAGATCCTTCTTTTCAATATCTCGATGAACTCCATGATGCCACTGCTCCTTTCGACCGTGTCGGCGACGGTGGTTTCATACATATTCCTTGGCAAGGCTACTCCGTTCGAGTGCACATTGACCCCATTCGATCTCAAGAATATTCCATTCTACATCATACTGGGGCTTTTCTGCGGAGGCTGTTCCATTTATTTCACCAGGACCACCCTGTGGCTGGAGGACCGTATCGGCAAGATGGCCAATCCCTATGTCAAATGGATTCTCTGTGCCATCGGACTCGGTTTCCTGATCTTCCTTTTCCCTCCGTTGTATGGTGAAGGTTATGAGTCTCTGGGAGTCCTCCTGAACGGGCATGAGCTCTCGCTTGAGGGCCAGACTCCTCTGGCTTTCCTTTCGAGGAGTCCCTGGTCCGTTCCGGTCTTCTTCCTGCTCATCCTTCTGCTGAAAGTGTTTTCCATGACCCTGACCAACGCGGGCGGGGGAGTCGGCGGTACTTTCGGACCGACACTTTTCGTGGGAGCCATCGCAGGGTTTTTCGTCGCGCGGACGCTGAATCTGATATTGTCAGGAACCTCGCTTTCGGTTCCCGAGCAGAATTTCGTCCTGGTCGGAATGGCCGGCCTGATGGCCGGGGTCATGCAGGCTCCTATGACCGCTATCTTCCTTATTGCCGAAATCTCCGGAGGATATGACCTGTTCCTCCCGTTGATCCTTACGGCCACTATCGCCTTCGGTTCGACCAGGCTGGTGGAGAGATATTCAATCTACACCAAGCGAATCGCCCAGAGAGGAGAACTCCTCACCCATGACAGCGACCAGGCCGTACTGACCCTCATGAAGGTTTCCGATGTGATCGAAAATGATTTTTCCACGGTGAGGATCGACGACACGCTTGGCAGGCTGGTCGAGGTGGTCTCCGAATCATCCAGGAACCTGTTTCCGGTGATAGATTCGAAAGGCAGGTTCCAGGGATATGTCTCCCTTGAAGACATCCGCAAGGACATGTTCCGCTACAAGGAGTACGATACCCTCCACGTATTCAACTTCATGAGGAGCGCAGAGGAATATGTCTACGAAGACGAAGGAATGGATTCCGTCATGAAGAAGTTCGAGACCACGTCGGCGTGGAACCTTCCTGTAGTCAGGCGTTCCGACAGGTCATACATCGGTTTTGTCTCGAAATCCAAGATATTCTCCGCCTACAGGGATGAACTGAAGATTGTCTCACAGGATTAAGCAATGAAAAAGATTTACATAGACTGCATCGCCGGCAAACTCGGTGTAAAGGACTGGCAGGTGGAAAACTGCGTAAGGCTTTTCGAGGAAGGGAGCACCATACCGTTTATAAGCCGTTACAGGAAGGAGAAGACCGGAGGGCTGGACGATGCAGCAGTGGCGGAGATAAAGCATTGGAACGATGTGTTCTCCGAGATGGAGAAACGCAAGGAATCCATCCTGTCTACGATAGAAGAGCAGGGGAAGCTGACCGGGGACCTGAAGGCGAGGATTGAGAACTGCCTGGTAGCAAGCGAGTTGGAGGACTTGTATCTGCCTTTCAGGCCTAAGCGGCGTACCAGGGCGACTGTCGCCAAGGAGAAAGGACTTGAACCACTGGCCGACCTGATGTGGAACGTCAAGCTGGCCGACCCTCAGGCAGAGGCACGGAAGTATTTGAACGACAAAGTGGAAACTGTCGAGGATGCCCTTGCCGGGGCCAGGGATATACTGGCTGAGAGGTTCTCCGAGTCCGCCGGTGTAAGGGACTCCCTGAGAAGGATTTTCAGGATGAGGAGGATTGAATCCAGGGCGACCAAGTCTGCTGCAGGGAATCCGGAGGCCTCCAAGTACAGGGCATATTTCAATTTCTCGATGCCTCTTCAGAGGATTCCTTCCCATAACCTCCTCGCCATTCTGAGGGCTGAGAATGAGGGTTTCCTTTCCGTAGGTCTAGATGCCGATCCGGAGAAATGCGGCAACAAGATATACTATGACTTCTGCCAGGAACATCGCTACCCCGGGGCCAA
>CACZCQ010000012.1 GCA_902779765.1 uncultured Bacteroidia bacterium | reverse complement strand
GCCACTGCCGGATCCGCCAAGGCGACGATGTCCGGGAGTGCCGAGGAGCTGGAAATAAACGGCAAGAGTACTTCCTGCAAGGTCGATGCGTCTCTGCTCAAGGTTGATAACGCTCTGGTCGCGGTAACGGGCACATTTGTGGATATCGCTCCCGCCAAGACCCTTGAACTGGACCTTGGCAAGGCCTCCGAGGTAAGCTATTCAGGTGACCCTGCCGTCAAGATAGTCAAGATCCAGAATTCATCCGTGCTTCGCAAGTAGCGATGTTTGTACTTGATTCACATTGCGATACCCCGTCCCAGATGATGCGGGGACTCGATATCGGCATCGCTGGAGACCGGTCCCAGGTCGACCTTCCCAAGCTGAAGGCAGGTGGAGTCGATGCATCGTTCTTCGCCCTGTACACTTCAGCGGACCTGTCCGAGGATGAAGCAGCCACAAAGGTACTGGAGATGCTCGCAAGGGTATATGATGCCCTTGATATGTACAGGGAGCAGGCTGCACTGGCCCTGACTCCCGAGGACGCATTGAGGAACAAGGAAAAGGGACTTATCTCCATATTCCTCGGCATGGAGAACGGCTCTCCCATCCATAAATCACTTCCTCTCCTTAGACAGTTCTACAGGATGGGCGTACGTTACATGACCCTGACACACAACGGGGACAACGAGATCGCTGATTCGGCTGCCCAGGGGACAAGGTGGCACGGACTGAGCCCGTTCGGCAGGGAAGTCGTGGACGAAATGAACCGGCTGGGGATGATCGTTGACGTGGCTCATGTTTCGGATGAGACGTTCTATGATGTCATAAAGTGTTCAAAGGCTCCGATAGTATCCACGCATTCATGCTGCCGCGCCCTGGCAAGCCACAGGAGGAACATGACCGACGATATGATCCGAACCCTTGCCGACCACGGCGGAGTAATACAGATCAATTTCTACCCTGTCTTCCTTTCCGACCTCTATGCTTCCTTCTATGAAGTGAAAGGGGAGAAGGCCTCGCCCCGGCCGGGTGTGTCGGATGTCGTGAACCACATCGACCACGCAGTAAAGGTCGGTGGAATCGAACACGTGGGAATCGGAACCGATTTCGACGGGATAGAAGTTACTCCGAAGGGGCTTGAAGATATCTCCAAGCTCCCGAAAGTATTCGACCAATTGAAACGAAAGGGCTATTCTGAGGACCAAATCGAGTTGATAGCCGGCAAGAATTTCCTCAGGGCGTTCAACGATGTGATTTCCAGCTCATTAAGAGCATAGTACCGAAGCAGATGCTTATGTGAAACAAAAGTGTTAATACTATTAACACTTTTGTTTTCTTTATAAAGTATCAATATTTTAAATCTTCAAGGATATATAGACGCAGCTGATCGAGAGCGGCAGATGCAAAACGCTCGATATTCCTCTTTCTGTCATTCTTGTAGATCCGTTTCGCCGTCTGTGTTCCGTGCGGTCCGGAGACTCCGATCCAAACCGTACCGACCTCATTCCGCTCGTCTCCGCCGGGACCTGCGAGGCCCGTGGTGGATACGGAGTAGGTGCTCCCGGTCAGTTTCCTGACACCTTCCGCCATTGCGGCGGCGACCTCGGAACTCACGACACCATATTCAATGATATCATCGGGACTGACGTCAAGGACTTTTTCCTTTATTGCCACTGCATAGGAAATGACTGAACCGAGGTAATACTCGGACGCACCGGGGACGGATGTTACCAGTGATGAAATCAGGCCTCCTGTGCAGGATTCGGCCGTACTGAGCGTCTTCCCCGTGCCTCTGAGAAGCGTTCCGACAGCATTCTGCAGGTTGTCGTCTTCATAGGAATATATCAGATTCCCCAGTATGGGCTTGAGTTTGGCGAACTCTTCATCTATGCGTCTTTCCTCCTCTTCCTTGTCACCCCCATAGATGGAAAGACGGAGGCGGATCCCGGTCAGTTGATTGGGAAGATAGGCCAGGTGGATATCAGGGGGGAGACTGTCTTCCCACGTTTCAATCATCTTGGAAAGAGCGGATTCCGCTATTCCGGCGACCATTATGCACTTGTGGTGGATATCAGTGAGGGGATTGTGGGATTTGATGTCGGAGATTATGTCCGGAACGGCGCCGGCAGCCTCGAACGGCACACCGGGCAGGGAATAGAGGGTGGCAGGATGGCCGAAACGGCTCTCGGGGAACCTGAATACCATTATAGGAGCCGTTCCCTTGCGGTTCGGGATGACCTCGCACGTGTCGGGGACCATGGCCTGAGCCTTGTTTATGTCGAGAACATCCAGTCCGCGGGAGTGCAGGATAGCATAGACTATTTCCAGCTGCTCGGAGTTCTCGACGAAACGGGAGCTTCCCGAGAGTTCGGCAAGGGCCGCCTTGGTGATGTCATCCTTGGTCGGCCCAAGTCCTCCGGTACATATAACTATCTCATTGTGTTCCAGTTCATTCCTGAGGTTGTCGATTATTTCCCGATGGTCATCTCCGATGGACAGCATCCTGGTAACCTTGACCCCGATCCCTTCCAGGGCACGTGAGATCATGGACGAATTGGTATCGACGATCTGTCCGATCAGGATCTCGTCTCCTATAGTACAGATGGAAGCCTGTGTCATTTGATATTCTTGAGTATTCTCTTGACTGCAGAAGGACCCTCGTATATGAAGCCTGTGCAAATCTCTATAAGCGATGCGCCCGCATCAAGCATCTGGCGTGCCTGGGCACCGTTCATTATGCCTCCAACGCCGATGATCGGCAGTCTTCCCGAGGTATAACGATGTATGTACTTGACCAGGGAAAGGCTGCGCTCGAACAGAGGGGCACCTGACAGCCCTCCTTTACCGATGGATTCCACTTTCTGGGCAGGGGTTGTCAGTCCTTCACGCGAAGTGGTGGTGTTTCCGGCTACGATTCCGTCTATGCCGGACAGCATGCAGTAGTCGATGATCTCATCAAGCTCTTCTCGCGGGATGTCAGGGGAGACCTTGACCAGCAGCGGCTTGTATGTGTCGTAACATATCCTGAGGGCCAGAAGGGGGTCTATGATGTCGGAAAGGTAGGATACATCCTGGAGATGCTGCAATCCTTCCACGTTCGGGCAGGAGACATTGATGGTGAACATGTCGACAAAGTCGTACAAATAGGAAAATGCCTTCCTGTAATCCTCTGCAATGTCCGAATCGGCAGCGGAAGAGCTGTTCTTGGCTATGCTCGCGCACAGGATCACCTTCGGAGGATCCGTCTTGATATGGTCGATGGCATGATGGATCCCCTTGTTGTTGATTCCCATCCTGTTAATCAAGGCATTGTCCTGGGGGAGACGGAACACGCGGGGCTTGGGATTGCCATCCTGAGGCTCGGGGGTGAGTGATCCGATCTCTATGAAGGAGAAACCGAAGCAGGCCAGCTCGTTGTAGTAATCTCCATTCTTGTCTATACCCGCGGCCAGACCGACGGGATTCTGGAAATCCAGCCCGAACAAGGACCTCCTCATGTCTTGTCCCTTATAGCTGAATATCCTTTTGAACAGCTTGTTACATAGTGGCACCTTACGGGCAGCTCCAAGTACACGCATAGTGAGGTTGTGCGCGTTCTCGGGTGACAACCTGAATAAGATGGGCCTGATCAATTGCTTGTACATAATACAAATATAGCAATAATCAGCGGATCATACTATTTCCCGGAATGTTCCGTCGGAGAAGAAGACCACAACCTTGGTAATATGCACGTCCTGCTGCACTGCAGAGCCGTTTCCGTCTGGAATGTCGTCGGATCCGTCAGGAAGCAGGGATATCAGGGAAGCATCAGGGGAGTCCTTGTACATCCTGCCACGTCCGCTGATGAGCCATTCAAGATTGAGATTCGGGTATTTCCGCGCAAGGCTCTCAATGAATTCGAATCCCGGCTTGTTGCGTCCGGCAAGGATATGGGAGACGCTGGCCTTGGCCACGCCAAGGGTTTCGGCGAATTGTGTCTGCGTTATGTTTTCAGCTCCGAGGAACTGCTCAAGGCGTTTGTTCATGGTGAAAAAAGTTGTTAACAAATATAATAAAACAATTCGAATAATTAAACTGTACCCAACACGAAAGATGCTCGATTTACTGTAGATAATCCCGAATAATTTGGTTCAAAATTAATATAGATAAAAATGAGTAAATATCTGATTAACAATGTATAAATATGTGGAAATATTTAAAAACGGCCCACTTCGTGCACCGGCTTTTTCAAATATTACATATTTCAGCGAAGCCAAAGTTTAATTAACTTCTATAACTATCTGATATTAAGTATTATAATTAAGCAAATATATTGGAATAACAATCGCTTATTTCATAATTGTAAACCTGTCTCCGAAATTCAACATTGTATTCAAGATTAATGTGTCGGTTCAACATCCTGAACGGCATTTGCGGGGCATGAGGAGAATTTGAAATTCCCTCCCGATAGCTTAACTTTGTGAAGTTTTTGAATTCTCACGATGATACCTTCGATAAGAATAGACGATTACAAATACGAACTCGACGAGGACAGGATTGCGAAATACCCTCTCCCGGAGCGAGACTCGTCGAAGTTGTTGAGATACCTTGACGGAAATGTAGACGAGTTCATATTCAGGAATCTCCCTGAGCTGCTCCCGGCCGGATCCCTCATGGTCTTCAACGATACAAAGGTAGTCCCGGCGAGGCTGCATTTCGAACGCGAATCAGGTGCGCATATCGAGATATTCTGTCTTGAGCCCGTGCAGCCCTGTGAATACAACCTGTCGTTCGCCCAGACCGGCCATTGTACATGGAAATGCGTGATCGGCAATGCAAAGCGATGGAAAGGGGATATCCTTCATCTCTCCAATCCGGAAAATGACCGGACCGTAGCGTCCATGGACCTGTCAGCCAGCTTGGTCGAGAGGGATGGACAGACTGGTACTGTCGAATTATCCTGGAAAGGAGGCTTTCCCTTTTCGCAGGTGCTTGAGATCTGCGGTACGATTCCGATACCTCCATATCTGAACAGGGATACCGAAGCGATCGATTCCGAGCGTTACCAGACCCTATATGCCAAGATACGGGGCTCTGTTGCTGCACCGACCGCCGGGCTTCATTTCACCGAAAGGGTCCTGGAGGGAATCCGTAACAAAGGGATAGAAACAGCTGAAGTCTGCCTCCACGTTGGAGCGGGCACCTTCCTTCCCGTCAAGAGTCCCGATGTCTCCGAGCATCCGATGCACAGGGAGCCGTTCGTGGTTTCACGAGCCCTTATCGAGAAGCTCAGGAACAGGACGGGCAAGCTGATCGCCGTGGGAACCACATCGGTCAGGACCCTTGAATCTCTCTACTACATCGGTGTCAGCTGCATTGAAAACGGACATCCCGAGGACGTCTCCCAATGGGCTCCTTATGAAAGGGAATATCCATATTCGGTTGAAGAATCACTTGGCGCCATCCTCGATTACCTCGATGCCAACCGTCTTGATGAACTCAAGGCGGGAACTCGGATAATCATCGTCCCCGGCTTCAGGTTCCGTCTCGTGGACATACTCGTAACTAACTTCCACCAGCCTGAGAGTACCCTCATCCTGCTTATCTCCGCATTCGTTGGAGGTGACTGGCGGACGATCTACGACTATGCCCTCGGCCATGATTTCAGGTTCCTGAGCTATGGCGACAGTTCTCTACTTTTCCGTCACGATTTTGCTATTGGCGGTTAATTTGATTACATTTGTCTTTCAGACAAAATGCGAACATTATGTTGGATTCATCCGAATTTGAAAGCATATCCCCATACAGCGACGAAGAAGCTGTAAAGGCCCTTAACAAGGTGGCCAATCATCCGGCTGTCCTGGCTATCTCGGAATATCTTTTTCCGGACAAGCCAGCCACGTATCTGCGCTCTGCCCTCAAATCCGTGAAGAGCATCGATGAATTCCAGGAAGTGGTCATGAATGACGCCGTCTCCTGGTGTATCGACCACACCGTCCATAATTTCTCTTACGACGGCATCAGCTATATCAAGGGAATCAAAGGCAAGTTCCTGGCGATGTCCAATCACAGGGATATAATCCTGGACCCTGCCATCACCCAGATGGTTTTCTTCAGGAACGATGTCCCGATGACGGAAATCTGTGTCGGGGACAATCTCATCAAGCAGAGCAAGACCGTAGAGTACCTCCTCCGCTCCAACAGGATGATCAAGGTGATCCGCGGTATTTCCGCCAGGGATCTTTACCTGTCATCGCAGCTTCTTTCCAGATATATCCGCCAGACAATCACCTCCGGCAAGGCTTCCATCTGGCTCGCCCAGAGGCAGGGAAGGACCAAGGACGGCATCGACACGACGGAGCAGGGACTCCTCAAGATGCTGGACATGAGCGGAGAGAAGTCTTTCCAGGAGAATTTCATGGAACTGAACATCGTCCCTCTCAGCATTTCATATGAATATGAGCCCTGCGATATCCGCAAGGCCCGCGAAATCCTGATCTCCCGTACCAAGAAGTACGTCAAGACCCATTACGAGGACATGCACAGCATCGTGATGGGTATACGCCAGCAGAAAGGCAACGTCCATCTTAATTTCGGTCTTCCCCTTACCTTCGATGAGATCGAGATGGCCAGTAAGTGCGACAAGAACGACCGGTACCAGTCCATCCGTCATGCGGTTGACAAGAGGGTCATCGCCGGTTACCATCTCTGGAAAACCAACTACATCGCCTATGACCTGGTGGAGAAGTGCAGCAAGTACGGAGACCTCTACGACAAGGAAGACGTACAGAAATTCTTGGATTATACCGAGCACAGGCTCGACAAGGTAGAGAAGAGACTGGACCGTGATGAACTCCGGGACATTTTCTTCCGCATATATTCAAATCCTGTACTTTCCAAGGAGCGCCTTGCCTCAGGAGAACCTCTAAGACAGGACTGAAATGATCGTTGATATCCTGATCCTCCTGGCCGGTCTTGCCCTGCTGATCTTCGGGGCGGAGTGGCTTGTGGACGGCTCATCGTCCATTGCCAGGAGAGCCGGGCTCAGTGAGTTCCTGATAGGAATGACCATCGTCGGAATCGGTACGTCCCTGCCGGAACTCGTCGTAAGCCTGACCGGCGCCTTGATGGGAAGCGCGGACATCGCCATCGGCAATGTGGTCGGTTCCAACATATTCAATGTATTCCTGATCCTGGGAGTCACCGCCTTGATTAGGCCGGTGGCGATCTCTGACGGCAACAAGAGAAGGGACATCCCCCTCAACATCGCAGCCTGCCTGCTGCTGATCTGTTTCGGTATGCAGCACACGTTGTTCGGCCTGGGTGGAAGCGACACCATAAATGCGTGGGAAGGCGGAGTATTCCTGCTCCTGTTCATAACCTACCTGATCTTCTCCATCAAGGGAGGGAAAACCGATGACGGGGACGGGCAGTCCGAAACGGCCAGGAAGCTTTGGATTTCGATCCTTATGGTAGTGGTCGGAATGGCTGCCTTGATATTCGGAGGCGACATCCTGGTGGATTCGGCTTGCCGGATAGCACGGAATTCCGGTCTGTCGGAGAAGTTCATTGCCATCACGATCCTTGCTGGCGGGACATCTTTCCCTGAACTGGTGACCTGCGTCGTGGCTGCCGCAAAGAAGAAGGGAGCCCTTGCCCTCGGCAACATCATCGGCTCCAACATATCCAACATCCTCCTGATCCTGGGATCCTCAGCCCTTGCCTGCCCGCTGTCATTCGCCAATATCAAACCGGTGGACCTCGGTGTACTGGTACTGAGTTCTCTGGCGCTCCTGTTCAGTTCCTGGACGGGCAGGAACAACAAAATCGGCAGAGTGGATGCGACATCCTTCCTTATTGTATTCATCGCCTACATGGCATACCTGATCCTGAGTATTTAAACATCTATCCATATGAAATTCCAACCAACAGATTATCAACTAATGGATGTGGGTACCGGACGTATCTTCGAAGATGCCGGATGGACCCTTGTAGACCCCCAGGCACCGGCTCCTTCTTTGGTCAGGGCCGTGTATTCCAATGAAAGGTTCACTCCCAGGGATGACCTGAAAGGCCTGTACAGATATGCCGAGTGGCTTCCTATCAAGAGGACACTCCGAAAATCACATGCCCCTGTGACCTATAAGAGCAAGGGACTCTCCGACCTTCTCGGAATGGACAACCTGTATATCACCCTGTCCGGATATGTTCCCAAGAGGGGAGCGAAGATGGAGACTTGCTCCTTCAAGGAGACCGAGGCATTCTCGGTCTGCGCAAGGCTTCCCAAGAACAGCAAGAAGATCCTGGTCGTCCAGTCCGCAGGCAATACTGCGAGGGCATTCGCCAGAGTCTGTTCGGACAATGACATCCCGATAGTGATCTGCATACCCAATGACAATGTCTCCGACCTTTGGTTCACAAGGAAACTCAAACCTTGCGTAAAGGTCATAGCCACTCCTCACGGAACCGACTACTACGATGCCATAGCATTGGGAGAGAAACTCTGCAAGGACCCTCGTTACCTCGCGGAAGGAGGAGCCAAGAATGTCGCGCGCAGGGACGGTATGGGTACTACCATCCTGAGCGCAGTTGAAGTCATCGGAAGGATTCCCGATGCTTATTTCCAGGCAGTTGGAAGCGGTACCGGTGCGATCGCTGCTTGGGAGAATGCCTGCAGGCTTGAGAAAGACGGCCGTTTCGGGAGGAATGAAATGAGGGTTTACTGCGTACAGAACGCCCCGTATACCCTTATGTATGATTCCTGGAAGTCAGGCAAGGGAGACCTTGTTCCCATCGATGCTGAGGTGTCCAGAAAGAACGCGGAGATTATACTGGCAAAGGTGCTTTCCAACAGGAAACCGCCATACAACCTGGCCGGAGGTCTCCACGATGTCCTTACGGCTTCCGGAGGCGACTTCTACAAGGTTACTAACGACGAGATCGTCTACTGGATGCTCCAGTTCTACAACAAGGAGGGTTATGACATTTTCCCTGCCGCGGCATCGGCTGTGGCAGCACTCAAGAAGGCCCTTGACGAGGGTACTGTCAAGAATGACGAGACGGTGATGCTGAATATTACCGGGGCCGGAATGCTCAATGCCACCAGCAGGGGATTCGAGCTCAAGAAGCCTGACCTGGTGCTGAGCACCGAGCTCTCAGCCGAGGAAGTCATCTCCTCGGTCGAAAAACTCTTTTAGACGTAATATTTAGGCCAACAGGCCTTCAGATAAGCCTTGAGCCTATCTTCGTGGGGGTTCGGAGCCGGTTCATAGAAAACCGTGCCTTCGAGCCCCTTCGGCATGAATTCCAAGTCGACGAAGTGGCCGGGATAATCGTGGGCATACTTGTATCCGTCAGAATACCCAAGGTCTTCCATCAGCTTTGTCGGTGCATTCCTGAGATATAGGGGGACTGCCTTGGTGCGATCTTCCTTTACTTTTGCAAGTGCCTTTTCTACAGCTAAATAGGAAGCGTTACTTTTAGGAGAGCTTGCAAGATAGACGGTTACTTCTGCAAGCGGAATCCTGGCCTCCGGCATACCTATCTGATGCACTACCTGGAAGCAGGCATTGGCCAGCAGGAGGGCGTTCGGATTCGCAAGCCCGACATCTTCCGAGGCCGACAGGCACAGGCGCCTTGCTATGAACAAGGGGTCTTCACCTCCATCGAGCATACGGGCCAGATAGTAGACGGCCGCATTGGGATCAGACCCCCTGATGGACTTTATGAAGGCGGATATGATGTCGTAGTGCATCTCTCCGTCCTTGTCGTAGATCGCGAGGTTTTCCTGTATGCAGTCGGTCACCCTCTTGTTGTCTATGACTATTGGTTCGTCCGTCCCTGCGAAGGAATCAACCACGATCTCCAGGACGTTGAGCAGCTTCCTAGCATCTCCTCCGCTGTATCTGAACAGGGCTTCATTCTCCTTGATCCGTATGTCCTTTTCCTTGAGGAGTACATCGGTCGTGAGGGCCTTGTCCAGCAGGATCTGCAAATCCTCGACCTCCAGGGATTTCAGAACGAAAACCTGGCACCGTGACAGAAGGGGAGTGATAACTTCGAAAGAAGGGTTCTCCGTGGTAGCGCCTATGAGTACTATAGTCCCGTTTTCCACGGCCCCTAGAAGCGCATCCTGCTGTGACTTGCTGAACCGGTGGATCTCATCGATGAAAAGGATGGGAGAACTGCCCTGCGAGAACACCGATCGACCCTTTGCACGGTCTATGACTTCGCGGACATCCTTGACCCCGGCGCTGACTGCGGACAAAGTATAGAAATCCCGGTTAAGTGTGGATGCTATTATACCGGCGAGAGTAGTCTTTCCGACCCCGGGAGGACCCCAGAGGATGAAGGAACTGAGGTTCCCGCTGTTGATCATGTTCCGGAGTATGCAACCCTCGCCGACAAGGTGCTTCTGACCTACATATCCGGACAGGTCACGGGGCCTCATCCTCTCCGGCAGAGGGGGGAGCATGGCACTTGTAGCAGTTTTGGGGTCGTTCAGGGACATAGGATGCTAACTATATTAATATCAATGTATTTAACAATTGTGTTAAATAGTGTAACTTTTTTGTTAAGGCCTTTTCCGGGGTATAAAACTCTTCGCCTGAATACAAATTTAGCAAAAAGCGGAATAAGTTTCGTAAATTTGTGAACCTTATAAAACAATGGGCAATGATACTATCTGACAGAATCCGTTTCGTAGGGGTGAACGACTTCCGGACCCGGCTTTTCGAACATCAATGGCCGCTGCCTTTCGGGGTCAGTTACAACTCATATCTGGTAATAGGTGAGAAGGTCGCGCTGATTGATACGGCCGCAGCTTCGTTCAAGGATGAATTCCTGAACAATATCAAGGATGAGATAGGAGACAGGAAGGTGGATTACCTGGTCGTCAACCATATGGAACCCGACCACAGTGCGCTGCAGGCGGCTGTGAGGGCGGAATATCCTGAATGTACGATCGTCACGAATGCCAAGGCTGTCCCCATGATTGAAGGTTATCAGGGACTGACTGAAAACATACTGACGGTCAAGGAAGGGGAGACCCTGGACCTGGGAGGCATTACCCTCCAATTCTTTATGGTCCCGATGGTCCACTGGCCGGAGACCATGGTCACATGGTGCCTCGAGGAGAATACGCTCTTCAGCGGAGACGCCTTTGGTTCGTTCAGGGCTGTCAAGGATTGCGTAATTGATTCAGAATCAGGCACTTTTGAGGAGTATAAAGACGAAATGACCAGATACTATGCCAGTATAGTCGGCAAGTACGGTACACCCGTCCAGAACGCCCTCAAGAAACTCGAGGGCCTGGAAATCAAGCGGATATGCAGCACCCATGGCCCAGTATGGGAGAATTCGGTCAGCCAGGTCGTGGGTTTGTACGACAGGCTCAGCAAATATGAGGTTTCCCACGGAGTCTGCCTGGCATACGGTTCGATGTACGGCAATACTGAAAAAGCCGCCCAGGCACTGGCAAAAGCCCTGGAATCCAGAGGTATTCCTTGTGTCCTGCACAATCTGACCGAGGAGGATTATTCTTTCGCCCTAAGGGACGTATTCAATTACGATACTGTGATTCTCGGATCTCCGACGTATAACAACGGAATATTTCCGCCTGTCAGGCAGTTCATGCAGGCGATCTGCGACCGTCAGGTCAAGGGACGCCGATTCCTGGCGTTCGGTTCATTCACATGGGCCGCAGCCAGCGTCAAATTGCTGAACTCGATGGCAGAAGAAGGTGGATTCGTGCTTCTCGGTGAAGGTGTGACATTCAAGCAAGGTTTTTCTGCTGAAAAATTCGATGCCGAGGCGCTGGCGGCCCTTGTCTAGCCGCGTAGGCCGTTTTGTTACACAATTTATATTATGTTAATATAGATATACCATAAACCCTACCCTGACAAAGATATGTCGAGAAAACGAGTCGATCTCCTGCTTGAAAACATGACCATCGAAGCTTGCGCTGCCGAAGGCAAGGCTTTGACACATTGGAACGGGGCTGTCGTTTTCGTTCCGTTCGCAGTTCCGGGAGATGTCGTCAATATCAGGATAACCAGGAAGCATCACAATTATTATGAAGGTTTCATAGATCGTATCGTGGAGCCTTCAAAGGACAGGATCGAGCCGTTCTGCCGGCATTTCGGTGTCTGCGGAGGCTGCAAATGGCAGCCACTTCCCTATCATCTCCAATTGGAAGCAAAACGCCAACAGGTTGAAGATCAATTGGTTCGTATCGGACACCTGAGTGTTCCCGAGATCAGGCCGACAATCCCTTCAGACAAAACGATATACTATCGCAACAAGCTGGAATTCACATATTCCTCCAAGCGCTGGTTCCTCAAGGACGAGAATCCGGACGAGCTGCCACCTGAGGATAGGATCGGCCTCGGCTTCCACGTCGGCAAGTTTTTCGACAAGGTACTGGATATCAAGGAATGTTTCCTTCAGAAGGATCCTTCCAACGCAATCCGTCTTTTCTGCAAGGAATATGCAGTGACCCACGGACTGCAGTTCTTCGACATCAGGGAGAATGTGGGCTTCATCAGGAACATGTTCGTACGGACCACCGAGACCGGTGACCTGATGGTGATCATGTGCTTCTTCTATGAGGACCGCGAAGTCCGTGAGGCGATGCTTGATGCAATATCTCAAGAATTCCCACAGATAACATCGCTTTATTACGTAATTAACAGTAAGTTAAACGATTCAATCGGAGATCAGGAATGCATCCTTTACAAGGGTGAGCCGACAATCCGCGAGACCATGGAGGGACTGACCTTCCGAATCGGAGCGAAGTCGTTCTACCAAACCAATTCCGGCCAGGCGCTGAAGCTCTATTCAGTGGCTAGGGACTTTGCGGACCTCACTGGAAACGAGATCGTCTACGACTTGTATACAGGCACTGGAACAATCGCCCAGTTCGTGTCCCGGAAAGCATCGAAGGTAATCGGCATCGAGTACGTCCCGGAGGCTATCGAAGATGCGAAGGTTAACGCCGCAGCCAACGGAATAACCAACTGCGAGTTCTACGCAGGTGACATGAAGGATGTCCTGGTCGATTCATTCATCAGGAAGCACGGGCGGCCGGATGTCATCATCCTCGATCCCCCCAGGGCGGGTATCCATCCTGATGTCGCCAAGGTCATCCTCGAGGCCTTCCCTTCCCGCATCGTATACGTCAGCTGCAATCCTGCGTCACAGGCCCGCGACCTGGCAATCCTCTGCGGGAAATACGAGATCACTGCCGTCCAGCCTGTCGACATGTTCCCGCACACCCAGCATGTAGAGAATGTCTGCGCACTGAGGCTTAAATAGTACCGCAATGTCATCCGCTCCACTTCGCCTGCTGTTCTTGGCGGCCCTTCTCATTGCACTCCCCTTCCGTGCCATGGAAAACAATGTCCAGGATACCCGTACGATGAAGGTCCTCTCGTTCAATGTCCGGGAGTGGACCCGGGATACCGACAGCGACTCCCCCGCATACTGGAAGAAACGCATGGGAGCTATGGAAATGATGGTCAAGGACCTGGATCCCGACGTCATCTGCCTCCAGGAGGTCCTGCCGCCTGCCGGGAGGTATATTCCGGACAATTACAGGCGTGTCGGTCTTTCTGTCAGCCATCCGATCTATGTAAAGAAGCCTCTCAAGGCTTCCAGGCACCGTTTTTCCATATTCTGGGATGCCTGCACCGTGAACGGGACAAGGGTGGTCAACGTCCATTCCAGATGGGAGAAGAAAATCGTCGCAAGGACTGTTAATCAAGTGAACAGGCAGCTGACTGGTTGCGATATTGCCTGCGGAGACTGGAATACCTTCCTCAGGAATATCCAGGAGGCGGGATTGAAAATGGAATCCGCCAGGAGCATGCTCGGAATTCCGGAAGATGATACCTTCATCAATTTCTCACGTCCTGAAGAAAGTCACGGGGCCATCGACCATTTCTTCGTGAATGGCCTCACTCCCCTCTCATACGCTATGATAACGGATGGATACGGCGTCCCCCGCATGAGCGACCACTATCCGATCGTATTGACTGTACAGATTCCGGAAAGGCAGGACTAGAAGGGGTATCCCACACCGAAATGTACTGCGAATCCGTCTCTCTTGAACCATTCGGAGGGGCCCAGATACCTGTCTTCACGGGAAGGATCCAGAAGCTTCATACCCATGTCCAGGCGCAGGATCAGGAATGTAAGGTCGACCCTGACTCCGAAGCCCCAGTTGGCAGCCACGCTTTCGCTGAAATCCTTCAGGTTGAAGCGGCTCAGTGAATCTTCGTCCGTAGACTTCAATGTCCAGACATTGCCTATGTCGGTAAACAGCGCTCCGTAGAGTTTCCAGAACATAGGGAAACGGTATTCCAGATTGGCCTCGAACTTCATGTCTCCGGTCTGGCTGGGGATGACGAACGAGGTGTCTGCAGGAGAACGTCCGGGACCCAGAGCCCTGGCCTGCCATCCGCGCATGCTGTTGGCTCCTCCGCTGTAGAATTGCTTTTCAAACGGCATCGTCACGGAATTGCCGTATGCATTTCCCGCTCCACCCAGGATGCGGATTGCGAGGGCCTGCGTGTCATTCCTTCCGAAGACTATGGTCTTGCCAAGGGTAAGTTCGTAACGCAGGTACTGTGAATACGGAGTACCCCAGATCATGCGTGATCCGTACTGGTCGGTCTTCATCATACCGTTGAACAGGCTCAGGACATTGCCGGAAGCGTCCAGGAGGAACCTGATATACTGGTAGGACACTTTAGGATTTATGTCGGCGCAAGTAGTATAGTACACCATACCGCTCGAACCTACGTCGAAGTGGTTCTGATATGCATCCCTGAGGAAGGGATTGCCGGACAGCGTGTTGAAGAATGCAGGATCGAGATGGGTAAGCCTGACTATCTTGGCCTGGATGGGATATACCTGATAGTAGAAGCGTCCCCTGGAGAGGGAACCAGTGTAGCCGAACGAGGTCGAAATCATGTTCCTGGTATACTCAGGACGGTCCTGGTAAGTGTAGGAAGCATTGATTTCAGTCCTGGGGATGCTGGGACCGGTGAAAAGGGTGTTCGGAAGTCCAAGGAATTCGGGGAAACTCACGCTGCCGGATACACCGAACTCATTCGAGCGTATGCTGTGGTCGCTGGACTTGAACTGGAAATTGCCCATGAACCCAAGGTTCAGCCATTGCCCTCCGTGGAATATGTTCTTATGGAAATAGCTGAGCTGAGGAGAGATCCCGATAAGTCCAGAGGAGTTAGTGGAACCCTCCAGGTTGACCTTGAATCCCTGCATCCTGGAGCGGGTCAGGGAGATCTCACAATCCACGATGTCGACGCTGTCACGGGGATTCATGGCGATGTTGACTCCGTTGAAGAGCTTCAGGGCCGAGAGCCGGGAATACGTGTTGTTGACGACAACCTCGTCATACAGGTCGCCCGGCTTTATGGTATTCATGTTGCGGAGTACCCTGCGGTTGAAATGCAGGTCCTTGTCCCAGGATATGTTCACGTCCCCGAAATGGTATTTCCGGAAAGGACGTGCATTCTCCGGTGACTGGTTCCTCGTATACTCCCGGATCATCATGAGCAGGTCGGCCGTATCCCGTTTCTGCAGGGTGTCTGCCTCGAAGGCGTAGTAGTTCTTGGTAAAACCGAACCAGCCGTTGCGGCGGAACCACGCCGCAGAACGCTCGGTTTCCTGTTCTAGGGCATATTCGGAGAGATAGTCGCCGGGCTTGACGGAGATGTTGGCCGTGTCCGCATAGAAATCCCTGCTGAACTCCCCTTCCGGCACTGAGAAATCTATCTTGTCGATCCTGTACCTGTCGCCCAGCGTGACGGAATACGTCACATCGACGGTCCTTCCGTCCACCTTGACATCGCTCTGTACATCAGAATGATAATATCCCAGGTATTCGAGATGCCGCTGTATGTTCTCGATCGACGCATCGACCTGCGACGGCTGGTAGACAACAGGGGCGACTCCGATCTTGCGTATTAGCTTGTTGGCAAACTTGCTGGTGTCCTTTCCGGATATGTTGTAGAAGTTAAGGAAAGGGTTCCAACCGAGGAATATGTATGAATTGGATTTCTGCTGGATGTATTTTTCTACCTCTTTCGGATTGAATTTCCGGTCGTTGGTGATCTCGACTTTGTTCTTGGCCAACCGGTACTGCCCGTCTTCCAGGACACGGGTCGTGCTGCACGAGAAACTCAGCGCAGCAGCGAGCACTATGGCGGCAAGTATGGCGACAGACGTTTTTGGAGCCATGATTCTACAAAAATAAAAAGATTATTGATATATTTGTTCATCATAGGAAGACAGTTTTATGAGCCTACCGGTTTCCAACAATGAAATAAGATTCATAAAGTCGCTCGAGCGCAAGAAATCCAGGGATGAACACGGCATGTTCGTCGTGGAGGGTGCCAAGCTGGTGGATGAGGCTCTGCATTCCAGGTTCGAAGTCGTCAGGCATTACAGGTCGGAAGACATAGGTACCGATACCATGGAACGGATGAGCCTGCTTGCCTCTCCCTCCCCTGCCCTCGCAGTCTTACGCAAGCCGGAAGGCTTGGAAATCAAGGATCTGGCCTTCTTTTCCATTCCACGTAACGGTCTGTTCCTGGCCTTGGACGGAATCAGGGATCCCGGCAACCTTGGAACGATCCTGAGGATAGCTGACTGGTACGGGATAGACAGTGTCTTCGCTTCTCCGGACACGGTTGATGTATTCAATCCCAAAGTCGTACAGGCCACGATGGGGGCGATATTCAGGGTGGATTTCCACTATTGCGACATCGTACGCCTCTGCCGTTTCTTCTCCCTCTCCGGAGGGAATGCCTATGGTACTTTCCTGGATGGAGAATCCATCTATTCAAAGGAATTGAATCTCGGTAAGGACAACTGCTCGCTGATCGTTATCGGAAACGAGGCGAACGGCATTTCCAAGGAAGTCGCCGCCAATGTGACGGACCGACTGTTCATACCGCCATTCCCCGAAGACGAACGCGGCAGCGAATCCCTGAACGCTGCGGTGGCCACCGCGATAACGGTCGCAGAATTCCGAAGACGAGCCTTAACACACCCCACAGACAGATGAACGAAGAATCTTTGATGCGTTCCAGGATCAGGAGGATCCTCATGATTTGCAGTAACTACGATGCCTTCACCCTTGAGGAAGACGGACGCATCGAGAGTCAGGTCACTGGTGAATACCGTGAGCTGAACCTCAGCAATCCCCCTACCTTTATCTGGGCGAATTCCTCCGAGGAGGCTCGCAGGGTCATCGATACTGACTCGGAGATCGACATGATCATGTGCATGTACAATGACCGGGACAAGGGAATCTTCGACTTTGCAGCAGAACTGAAGAAAAACGGCAGCAACATTCCGTTCATCATGCTGATCCACTATTCCAAGGCCGTCAGGCAGCGTCTGTTCGAGCATGACCGGTCCGGGATAGATTTCGTGTTCAGCTGGCACGGCAATGCCGACCTGATCCTTGCCATAGTCAAGCTGATCGAGGATTCAGCCAACGCCGAGAACGATGTCTTCGAAGTCGGAGTAAGGGTTATCCTGCTTGTGGAGGACTCTGTCCGTTACTATTCCACATATCTGCCCGAACTGTACAAGCTCCTCATCACGCAGAGCCGCGAGTTCCTCACGGAATTCCTGAATGAAGGCCAGAGGAAGTACCGCAAGCGTTCCAGGCCGAAGATCCTCCTGGCCACGTGCTATGATGACGCCCTGGCATATTTCGAAAAGTACAAGGACAACCTCATGGGGGTCATTTCCGACGTCGGGATGGTCATACACAAGGGTGACAGTACCAAGAGCGAGAAGCTTGATGCCGGCATCGACCTGGTCAGGAGGATCAGGGAGTACGATCCACTTATGCCGGTTCTGCTTCAATCTTCACAAGGGAGCATGGCCAAGGTGGCTGAAGAACTTGGGGTAGGATTCCTGAAGAAATTCTCAAGGACCCTTTTCATGCAGCTTGGAGACTATATGAAGCAGGAGTTCGGCTTCGGGGATTTCGTATTCAAGGATGCCGCAGGTACGGAATATGGACGCGCTGCCAGTCTTACTCAGCTGGAGAAGATAATCGGGGATATCCCCGACGGGATCCTGGTCAGCAACACATCCAGGAACATGTTCTCGAAGTGGCTGTATGCCCGCGGCCTTTTCAATCTTGCCGATACCTTCAAACAAGCCCATCATACGGTTGCAACCGAGTTCCGCAGCTTCCTTGGGGAGCAGATAAACAAATATCACCAGATGATAGGACAGGGTGTGATAGCCGAATTCCACGAGGAGTCCTACCAGGACTATTTCTGGTTCTCCAGGATCGGAGAAGGATCCCTCGGCGGCAAGGCAAGGGGACTTGCATTCCTGAACCATCTGGTGCAGAAGCATTCCCTTTCGGACAAGTATCCGGAGATGAGGATCACGATCCCTCGCACCGTAGTGATTTCCACGGAATGGTTCGACAGGTTCATCATGGACAACGGACTCCAGTCCGTGATCGATTCGGAGCTCTCTGATGACGATATCCTATCAGAATTCGTCGCCTCTACCCTGCCGGGTGAACTTCTGAGCCATCTCAAGGCCTTCGTGGCCACGGTGGACTGCCCGGTTGCCGTACGCTCGAGCTCAAAACTGGAAGACAGCAACTACCAGCCGTTCGCGGGTGTGTATTCCACATACATGTGCCCCTTCGTCGACAACAAGGACAGGATGCTGAGGGAACTGACCAAGGCTATCAAGAGTGTCTACGCCTCGACCTATTTCGCCGGCAGCAGGGCATACATCCAGGCCAGCGGTAATCTCCTCGGCGAGGAGAAGATGGCCGTGATCATCCAGAGCATCTGCGGTTCCTTGCACGGCGATGTCTATTATCCGATGCTTTCAGGAGTCGCCAGGTCCATGAACGCATATCCCATCGGCTCGGAAAAGGCCGAGGACGGAGTGCTCAATGTCGCCTTCGGTCTCGGCAAGACAGTCGTGGAAGGAGGCAGGACCCTGCGTGTGGACCCCAGGCAGCCGCGGAAGATACTTCAGCTGTCCTCCCCGAAGCTGGCGATGCGCGACACCCAGACCGAGATGTTCGTGCTGGATTCGCGGCCCGCTTCGTTCAAGATATCCAGGAACGATGGTATAAACCTGCTCAGCATCCCTGTTTCCGATGCCCTTGGAAACTATGACCACCCTGAACTGGTGGCTTCGACATATGTTGCCCAGGACGACCGGATGCAGCCTGGCGTGAATGTACGCGGTCCACGTGTGATATCCTTCGACGGGATATTCCAATATGACCGTTTCCCGCTGGCAAAGGCGATTTCGGAAATCATGGATATATGCCGGGAGGAGTTGATGGGAGAAGTGGAGATCGAGTTCGCACTCGATCCCGTCCCGGGTTCCGCCGGCAAGGAAGCCGTCCTTGAGTTGCTACAGGTCCGTCCTGTATCCAACGGTCCTGAGTTCCAGGTCTCATCGATCGAGGAAGCCTCGGAGATGATCGATACGCCGCTGGTGAAAAGTGACAGTGCACTAGGCAACGGATGGTTCAACGAATCCGGGTATTTCGTGGTCATCCTTCCCGAGGCCTTCGACAAGATGAAGACCGCAGAGATGGCAAAGGAGATATCCGGAATCAATACCAGGATGAATACGGAAGGAAAGAGCTATTTCCTGGCCGGTCCCGGTAGATGGGGGTCTTCGATCCCGACACTCGGCGTACCGGTGGACTGGACAGACATATCCGCGGCCAGGCTGGTCGTCGAATATGGAATGGACGGGTTCAGGATAGAACCCAGCCAGGGAACGCATTTCTTCCAGAATATCACTTCCCTTGGTGTGGGTTATCTTTCGGTCGATCAGTATGCCGGTTCCGGGATGATCGATTTTGATGCCCTCAAGGCCAGGGAATGCGTTTATTCCGGTGACTTCGTCAAGGTCTACCGGATCGATGGCCTTCTCGGATTCATAGATAGGAACAAGGGCAAAGCCATAATCGGTTTCTGATATGGGCAAGATGATCGTGTACCAGATGCTGCCCCGGTTATGGGGGGCTAAGGAAGGATGCCGCAGTGCTGCAGACTGCGGCAAGTTTTCCTGCATAGATGAACGGACACTCACCTACCTTCGCGATGAACTCAAGGTAACCCACCTCTGGTACACCGGAATAATCCGTCACGCCACCACTGTCTCATTCGATGGCTGCCCTGCTTCAAATCCCCTTGTAGTCAAAGGAGCCGCAGGCTCTCCCTACGCCATTACAGACTACTATGATGTCAATCCGTATCTCGCTGACAATCCGAGAGAAAGGATGGCTGAATTCGAGTCCCTGTTAAAGAGAACGCACGATGCCGGACTCAAGGTTTTGGTCGACTTCGTACCGAACCACGTTTCAAGGGAGTACGGTAAGGTGGGCCTTGTCGACACGGATGGCAACAAGCGCCCCCTGGGCTTCGCCGACGATTGCACGATGCACTGGAAACCGGAGAACGACTTCTATTACTATCCTGGCCAGAACCTTGACCTTCCGGTGGCGGGAGTGATGACGGACAATTATTATGAGAATCCCGCCAAGGCCTCCGGGAACTGCTTCTCCCCTGCCCCCGGTATCAATGACTGGTACGAAACGATCAGGCTGAATTACTGCGATTTCCATACTTCGACCTGGGACAGGATGCTGGATATCGTACTGTACTGGTGCAGGAAAGGCGTGGACGGCTTCCGGTGCGACATGGTGGAAATGGTTCCCTGGCAATTCATGGAATGGCTTATAGCAAGGGTGAAGGAGAAGTTCCCTGATGTCATATTCATTGCCGAAGTATATCAGAAAGACCTGTACCGCCATTATGTGGAGACTGTCGGATTCGATTATCTGTATGACAAATCAGGTTTGTACGACACCTTGAGGGGAATTGCCGCCGGCCACGGCAGCGCGAGGGGAATAACCTGGAACTGGCAGGTCCAGGGGAACCTTCAGCCGAGGATGCTCAATTTCCTGGAGAATCATGACGAGCAGCGGTTCGCATCCCCTTACTTCGGCCACGATCCGGCAAGGAGCGGCTCCTACCTTTGCACCAGCCTCCTGTTCAATACGGCTCCTTTCATGATTTATTTCGGTGAAGAAGTTGGTGAACCGGGGATGGATTCCGAAGGATTCAGCGGAATGGACGGACGTACCACCATCTTCGACTGGTGGAGTGTCGGGTCACTTACACGCCTGTACAGTCATATACATACAGGAACCGGCCTTCTGGAAAAGGAGACTGCTACTTTGGAATTGTTCAAAAAAGCGCTCGGGATAGCTGCCGATACCATCGGAGGAAAGACATTCGACCTGGGTTACTGTAACCATGGGTCACAGGGTTTCGATCCGGACAGGCATTTCGCTTTCCTGAGGGGCGGCCACGGGAAGGTATTCATCCTGGTGGCCAATTTCTCCCAGGATGACGCCGACTTGCGGATCGTCATCCCGGAAGAAGCCGTGCTGTTCATGGGTATCAAAAAAACGGAGGCGTTCGCCCTGAACGTCTCCGTAAGACCAAACGGCTATACCGTATTACCAGTTTAGGATCTTCTTGAAATCATACTCCTCGGGGTTCGGTACGACTGCCTTGGCGGCCTCGTAGTCGGCGGGAGTGATGTAATGGCAGATGTGCTCGTAATAGTTGCGGGCGATTCCACCATTGATATCCACGCGGCGCGGAGGGATCTTGCCCTCGGCATTCTGGAGATCCTTGAGGTAGAGAGGAGCAGGATTGCCGTTGACGTCGACATATACCATGCAACCGGTCTCTCCCTTGGAATAGAGTTCATATACGCCCATCGCAAGCTCCGTGCAGTAGGAAAGGTCGTAAGCGACGGGATCCTGGCAACGGACATCATATCCTATCTCGACAGGACGGGTCTTGACCTTCATTCCGACCTTCTTGAATTCCTTCTCGAGGATGTCGTTGAAGAGGACGGCCTTGCTGATCTTGCCGAGCTCGGGATGACCGTGCTCGTCATAGGTCATGTGGACTCCGGTAGCCTTGATGTCTTCAGCATCCAGGTCGTGGAATACACCTTCCGCTACGACGACAGTACCATAAGGGATACCCATGAGTTTCCTCTTGAGGATGGCGGAAAGGGTGAGCTTGATGATCTTGTCCACGGAGATGGTGGTCTTGTTGAACATCTCGGGGATGATGGTCATCGGGCAGTGGGTGGCCTCACCGATTCCAAGGGCAAGGTGGCCTGCCGAGCGGCCCATGGCAGAGATGAGCAGCCAGTTTCCGGATGTACGGGCATCCTCATAGACGGTACGGGCGATATGTGCACCCTCGTCCTTTGCGGAGTTGAATCCGAAAGTAGGAGCGTTGTCCGGCAGAGGGAGGTCGTCATCGATCGTCTTGGGGACGTGGATATTGCGGATGGGATAACTCTTGGCCTCGAGGAACTTGGCGATCCTGTTGGCAGTTGAAGCCGTGTCGTCGCCGCCTACGGTAACCAGGAGCTTGATGTTGTTGTCCTGGAAAAGGCTGAGGTTGAAGTTGTCCTTGAAATCATCGTCAGTCGGCTTGAAACGGCTCATCTGGAGATAGGAACCTCCCCTGTTGAAATATGAGTCAGCCTTGAAGAAGTCGATATCCTCGATGCGGGGGTTCTTGTTGAAGAGTCCGGAATAACCTCCATGGAGTCCTATGACCCTGAAACCATTGGAGAGGAAAGTCTTTGCTACTGAGAACACGACCGTGTTCATTCCGGGAGCGGGGCCGCCGCCGCAGAGGATGATGATTGAATCTTTCATTTCTGATTGGTTTATTGATAATATGTTCGTTCTGTTTGGATGCTTACAAATTTAATCCATTTCCGGCAAAATATCGCTATTTTTCGTTAAATTTGTAAGTTAAAGTATCGGTCCGGGAATGGATAGGGAACAGGCCAGGAAAAGAATAGAAGAACTTAGGGATATCCTCTGGGAAAACAGCAGGAAGTACTATGTCGAGAACGCTCCTACGATGAGCGATTTCGACTATGACCACCTCATGCATGAGCTGGAGGACCTTGAGAATGATTTCCCCGAGTTCCGTTCTCCCGACTCCCCTACCCAGAAAGTCGGAAGCGATCTGGAAAGGGGCTTCGCACAGTACCCCCACCGGTATCCGATGCTCTCCCTCGGGAACACGTACAATATCGGCGAGATAGAGGATTTCGTCAGGAGGGCGGAGAAGGAACTGGGACAGGCCAGTTTCACATATTCCTGCGAACTGAAGTTCGACGGCACCGCGATCTGCCTTACCTACAGGAACGGCCGTCTGTTCAGAGCCCTGACCCGTGGAGACGGTGTCGTGGGTGATGATGTGACCGCCAATGTAAGGAGGATTTCCAACGTTCCGCTCAGACTCTCCGGAAGCGGTTGGCCTGATGAATTCGAAATCCGTGGCGAGATCCTTATGCCGTACGAGTCCTTCGACAGGCTCAACCAGGAACGTCTGGAGAATGAAGACCCGCCTTTCGCCAATCCTCGCAATGCCGCTTCCGGTTCCTTGAAACTCATTGATCCCTCGGAAGTTGCGAAGCGGGGCCTGATGTGCACCCTGTACCATATTCCCGCTCAGAGCATTGCTTTCGCCACCCACAGTGAAGCCCTGGATGCCGCCGCATCGTGGGGTCTGCCTGTTTCCGACAAGAGACGGATTGCCCACGGAATCGGAGAGATTGAAGATTACATCAATTACTGGGACACTGAGCGCAAGTTCCTCCCCTATGCCACCGACGGCATTGTCATAAAGATAAATGAACTCCCCTACCAGAGCGCCTTGGGCTATACTGCAAAATCTCCCAGATGGGCGGTTGCCTTCAAGTTCCAGGCTGAGGAAGCATTGACCAGGCTTGTCTCGATCGACTACCAGGTCGGACGTACCGGGGCGGTGACTCCCGTGGCAAACCTGGAGCCCGTCCAGCTTGCCGGAACTGTGGTCAAGAGGGCGACCCTGAACAACGAGGATTTCATGTCGATGATGGATATCCGCGTAGGTGACTGGGTCAAGGTGATAAAAGGAGGAGAGATCATCCCGAAGATCATCGATGTGGACCTTACCAGGCGTCCCGGAGATTCGGTCAAACCGGAATTCCCTTCCGTCTGTCCCGACTGCGGTACACCGCTTGTCAAGGATGAGGACGAGGCCAAGCGTTTCTGCCCCAATACCGACGGCTGTCCGACCCAGATAAAGGGCAAGCTGGTACATTTCCTGGGCAGGAAGGCCATGAATGTGATTGCAGGTGATGCTACGGTCGACCAGATGTTCAATCTCGGCCTGGTCAGGACCCCGGCGGACTTCTATTCCCTGGACATGTCCAAACTCCTGATGCTGGATGGATGGAAGGAAAAGAGTGCCAGGCGTTTCCTCGACAGCCTGAGGGCTTCCCGTGAGGTTCCCTTCGAAAGGGTCCTTTTCGCATTGGGAATAAGGTATGTCGGAGAAACCACCGCCAAGGAGATTGCGAGGCATTTCGGTGACATAGACTCGATAGCCTCAGCCTCGCTGGAACAGCTTTCAGAAGTCAAGGATGTAGGAGACGTCATCGCACGGAGCCTCTACGATTATTTCAGGGATGACAGGCATCTCTCAGACATAAACAGGCTGAAAGAAGCCGGGCTCAGGTTCTCGGTTGAAGGGAAGACCGTATCGTCGGATGCCCTTGCAGGGAAGACTATCGTAGTCTCGGGTAATTTCAGCATATCCAGGGATGATGTCAAGCGTCTGATTGAGTCAAACGGAGGCAAGAACGCTTCCTCCGTAAGCAGCAGGACGACCTACCTTCTCGCCGGGTCGAAGCCCGGCCCGGAGAAGGTAAAGAAGGCAGGAGAACTGGGTGTAAGGATAATTTCGGAAGCGGAATTCATGGACATGATTCCCTCTGCTGGAAGTGTCCGTGCGCCTGAAGATGATGTTGAACCGACATTGTTCTAGGGAAATGGACTGGTTTGACAACATATCGTTCAAGATCAAGAGTTATGTCCGATGGGCCAAGAAGTTCTTCGGACATGACATCTGGCAGTTCAACCTGGACGAGTTCTCCAAGGCCAAGGCGAGGCTTATAAGGGACATCAAGGTCATAATCGACGCGATGCATAATTTCGCCAGCGAGAAGATCGGTTTCCAATCCGTCGCCCTCAGCTATTTCTGCACGATGGCTGCTGTGCCGCTGGTCGCCGTATCCTTCGCTATCACCAGCGGATTCGGACTGGAGAACGTCCTACGCGACGCCCTGTATTCGGCCGATATCAACCAGACTGTCATAGATACCTTGATGGCCAGCGCATCCAACATAATCAGCGCATCGAAATCCGGAGTGTTCGGTTTGATCACCGCCCTGTCCTTCGTCTGGCTGGTTATTTGGATGATGAACCGCGTCGAGAAGGTATTCAACAACGTCTGGCATGTCAGGAAGCCCAGGAGGAAGGCACTGAAGAGCTACGGGATCGACATCATAATCATGATTCTGATCCCGTTCATCGTACTTATATTCTTTGCCGGGACCGTGGTCTATACCCATGTCCTCGACCTTATTCCAAACAGTATCGGTATCACCGACAAGGTCACTTCCCTGCTGGGCTGGGTGATCTTCGGCGGTGTCGCGGTCATGACCCTGTCCGCGATGTACAAGTTCATCCCGGCAATACATGTGGAATACCGTCATGCATTGAAAGCGGCTCTCTGGGCCGGCATTGCATTCACCATTCTCCAATACCTTTACCTCGAGACCCAGGTCCTGGTTACAAATATCAACGCGGTCTATGGAGCCGTCGCCGCCCTGCCCCTGTTCATGATGTGGCTGAGGTTCGGGTGGCTGATAATCCTCTACGGAGCGCAGTTCTCATATTCATTCCAGACTGTCGAACAGAAGGATCGCGAAAGAGCAGCAGAATCATGAGTATCTCCAAATTCAACGACAAGGATTACCAAATGATCAGCGAGAGCTATTCCCAGCTGAAGGAAGCGGCTGTGAAACGCTGTGCCAACCAGGAGGAACTCGATGTCGTCCAGAAAGCATTCGACTTCGCAAACGAAGCCCATAAGAACGTCCGCAGGCGTTCGGGCGATCCATATATCATGCACCCCATCGAAGTGGCCAAGATCGTCGTCAGTGACATCGGCCTTGGATACAAGTCGATAGCGGCCGCACTTCTACACGACGTCGTGGAGGATACCGACTACACTGTGGACGATATCCGCAATCTCTTCGGTGACAAGATCGCACGCCTCGTGGACGGTCTTACCAAGATCAAGATCGTACTCGACAACGAGGACAGGGCCAAGAGGTCTGTGGACGTATATTCAGAGAGCCTTCAGGCGGAGAATTTCAAGAGAATCCTCCTCACGCTCAACGATGACGTACGTGTTGTCCTCATCAAGCTCGCGGACCGTCTGCACAACTGCAGGACGATCGATTCCATGCCGGAGTTCAAGAGGGACAAGATCCTCAGCGAGACGATGTTCATATTCATTCCCCTCGCCCACCGGCTCGGATTGTATGAGATCAAGTCCGAGATGGAGAATATCTGGCTGCGTTACAAGGAACCGGATGCATTCAAGGAGATTTCCGGACTTGTGGACAAGAACATAGCCGGACAGGAGAAACAGATCGACGAGTTCATCGACCCTATCAACAAGGCTCTGACGGAGGCCGGTTTCGACTTTATCGTCAAGAAGCGGGTCAAGACCCCTTACTCGATCTGGCACAAGATGCAGACGAAGAACATCCCGTTCGAGCAGGTATATGACCTCTATGCCCTGAGGATCGTCTTCACGCCTGATTCATCCGTGAAGGAAAGCGAGAGGGACCAGTGCTATCATATATTCTCGATTATCACCGGAATATACCGATACAAGCCAGACAGGGTCCGCGACTGGGTGAAGCACCCCAAGAGCAACGGTTACGAGGCGCTGCACTGCACCTTGATGAGCGACAAGGGAATATGGATAGAAGTCCAGATCCGCTCCAAGAGGATGGACGATATCGCCGAAAAGGGAATCGCCGCTCACTGGGCATACAAGCAGGAAGGCTACATCAGCGAGAACGACAGCGAGATGGACAAATGGCTTGCCAAGGTCAAGGAAATCCTCGTAAGTCCTGATGTCAATGCCCTCGAACTGCTCGACATTATCCATAACGACCTGACCAGTAGCGAGATTACTGTCTTCACCCCAAAGGGCGAACAGAAATCTATCCAGAAGGGAGCGACAGCCCTTGATTTCGCTTATGGCATCCATACAGAGATCGGCAACAAGGCGATAGCCGCGAAGGTGAACATGAGGCTTGTCCCCCTGTCACATGTACTCAAGACCGGCGACCAGGTCGAGATAATAACTGCCGAGAACGAGCAGCCCAAGCGCGAATGGCTGCAGTTCCTTCAGACCAGGCACGCCAGGAACGTGGTGATAGATTTCTTCAAGGGCTACAAGAAGGAATATGTGGAAGTCGGCAGGAAAGCCCTGGCCGCCCAGTTCGATGCGCTGGGCTACAGGATGGACAATGATGCGGTAGGCCTTCTTGCCAACCGTTATGGAATACCCGGTCGGAACGTCGAGGAACTGTATTTCAGGATCGGTCTCGGATTGGTGAAACCGGACACAGTCGGCGAGCATCTCTCTTCGACTGTACCCGTCACCTCCGCAAAGGGTCTTTCCTGGCCGTTCTCCATATTCACCAGGAGGAAGGATCAGAACCAGCAGGCCAAGGACAAGGCCGAATATGTCATCGCCTCCTGCTGCCGGCCCATTCCCGGTGACGCGGTAATCGGGATCAAGACCCCTGACGGCAAGGTCACTGTGCACAAGAAGTCATGTCCGGTGGCGGACAGCATCGCTTCCAAGCATGGAGACTGGGTGGTGGTCCCCCAGTGGGAGACGGATACCGAAAGGAAGGCTTCCCTGGCCAGGATATCGATCAAGGGTATCGACCGTGTAGGCCTCCTGAATGAAATTTCCAGGTATATTTCCCTTGTCATGGGAGTCAATATGAGGAAGGTTTACCTCAGCACTGAAGAAGGAATATTCGAAGGATACATCGACCTTTACGTCCATGACAGGAGCGCCCTGGACAGGATGATACGCAAGCTCAACTCGATCGACGGCATCCAGAATGTCGTGAGATCCGAACTCTGAGCCTGATTTTTGATAGAAAGCCGGATATGCTCAAAAGTTTTTTGAAAAGATACTTCCCCCTGATCCCGGTGGTTATCGTGATGGGGATCACCATATTCTCGCATTCCTGCGCGAATACTACCCAGGCTCCTACCGGTGGCCTGAAGGATACGATACCTCCCAGGATAGTCAAGGTCTCCCCCACTCCCGGTTCCACCAATGTGTCCGTCAAAGGGACGCAGGTCACCTTCACATTCAACGAATACGTGGTCGTGAAAGACCCGAAGGGCATATACCTGTCACCTCCCCAGAAGAAGTCCCCAAAATACAAGATAAAGGGCAAGAGCATCGTCGTTTATTTCGAGGAGGAGCTTCTCCCGGACATGACATATACGCTGGACCTGACCGGAGCAGTCGCCGACAACAACGAGGGCAATATGTTCCCGGGTTTCACGACATGGTTCTCCACCGGAGAGACTGTCGATTCCATGTACATCACAGGAACGGTTTATGACTGCAACGACCTGAAACCCATCAAGGGCGCCACTGTTCTGCTGTACAAGGACCACAGGGATTCGGCTGTGTTCCTCCAGCGCCCGGTCGCTTCCGTCAAGACGGATGAATGGGGGTATTTCTCTCTCCGTAACATCAGGGATACCCTGTATCGTGCATATGCCCTTGTCGATGCGAACAATAACAACATGTATGATCCAGACGAGGACAGGATCGCATTCATCGACACCCTTGTGAAGCCGTTCCGCGTAGTTTCCGAGGATGATCCCGAACTTCAGAAATACGATATGAAGGATACGGTCCACTGCCTTGCCAGGAAGTCGGACATCAACCTGAAAGTATTCAGGGAGAAGCCTTCGAAGCAGATGCTGATGAACAAGAAGAGGACAGGCGACCGCTCTGCATACATAACCTTCATGGCCCCGGAGGCCAGGATCGACTCTCTTTGGTTCAGGGGATTCCCGATGGATAAGGTCATAACCGAATTCAACATCCAGCAGGACAGCCTTCTGCTTTGGATCAACGATTCCCGCAGGATGCCCGATACCTTACACCTCCATGTCCATTACTGGAAGACAGATTCGGTCGGGGTTCTCTATCCGACGTCGGAGGTCCTTCACCTGGTCGATGAGAACAGGCCCAAAGGCAGGGAGCGCAGGAAGGTGGAGCACAAGGACACCGTCTGTGCCCTTACCCTTCAGGCCCAGCCTGAGACATTCGAGCAGGATGGAATAGCGTTGCTGTTCAACGATCCTCCTTTCCTCGGCGATTTCGACACACTCCTGTTCAAGTCGATCAATCCAAGGCAGCAGGAACAGGTCGAGAAGTTCTCCATCGAAAGGGACACCCTCAATCTCCGTAAATACATAATCACCCCGGGATGCAAGATCATGGAGGGCTTTGAATATGTCTTCAAGGTTCCCCAGAGGTCTTTCCGCGACATCAACGGCCATTGGAACGACAGTACGCAGATCAAGCTGTCGCTTCCGAAGGGAGAGGATCTGAGCAGCTTCACCCTGAACGTCACCGGGGTTTCCCAGAAGTACATCATCGAGATGCTGGACGAGACCAAGAAAAAGACCCTCAGGAGTTATGTCATAGATTCCGACAGGTCGCTGCTGTTCCCCTATCTCAAGAAAGGGAAATACTGCATCAGGATAACCGAGGACGCCAACCGGAACGGAATCGTGGATTCCGGGAACCTGCTCAAGCACAAGCAGCCCGAACAGGTCAAATTCCTGAGGACCAACGATTCCGAGACCTTTGACATCCCCGAAAGGAGCGAGATTATACAGGACCTTGACATCGGGACGTTCATCAAGCAATGACGGAGGAAGAAGAATGAGAAAGATCATATCACTGGCAGTCTGCCTGTTCCTGGCCGCGGCGACCAGCCTGTCCGCCCAGGACAGTATCAAGGATTCCCTCAAGAAGGCCTTCTCGATCAACGACTACACCTTGGTTGGAATCGAATACGGCGCCTCGGTGAGCAGGATGCAGTTCAATCCCTCCAGGACCCAGACGAATTTCTTCATCCCGAACACCTTCGGGGTATTCATTCTGAAATACGGTAAACTCTTCGACGGCAGCCCGAACTTCGGACTTAAGTTAGGTGCCAGATACGGCCACGAAGGTTATAAGTTCAAGGCGAACAAGGAAACGGGCGTCACTCCAAATATCGAAGGGGCTGAGAGAGCGATCATCGATATCGTAGAAGTCCCCATGATGGCTCATTTCCATTCTGACGGCCTCCATTTCAAGGTCATGGCCGACCTTGGAATATACGGTGCCTACCGCCTTGGCATCGAGAGGATCGGAGACCGTGTCAGGGAGGAGGACCGTTATTCCTTCATGGAATGGGACCGCCGTTATGACTATGGTATCACCGGAGGCCTCGGATTCGGAATCGTATTCGATCCGGTTGAATTCCACGTCAACGCCGGTGTACGGTATGCGTGGGGAACCTTGTACGATCCGGACTATGTCAGCAAGGATTTCTACCGTTTCGCATATCCGCTTGATTTCATGGCCACTGCCGGGCTTTATTTCCAGTTGACCAAGCGCAGCGGCAAGACAAGGGGGCAGATCAGGAGGGAGGCTTACGAACAAATCTATCATCCGAAAAATGATGCAGACACTGACAGCCAGGGCCGGTGACGTCCTCATCGGAGGAGGCAATCCGATAGTGGTACAGACGATGTGCAACACCCATACGTCTGACGTGGAGGCAACGGTTGCACAATGTATACGCCTCAGGGATGCCGGGGCGCAGATGATAAGGATAACTGTCCCGGGACAGAACGATGTCGGGTCCGTACGGCTGATCAAGGAAAAACTGCGTGCAGCCGGTGTCACTACTCCGATTGTGGCCGATATACACTTTTCCTCACAGACCGCCATATCGGTAGCTCCTTTCGTCGAGAAGGTGCGTATCAATCCGGGCAATTTCCACAAGGACCACGATGAGGCCAGGAGACAGTTTGCCAGGCTTCTGTCCGTCTGCAAGGAACATGATACCGCGATCCGTGTAGGAGTCAACCACGGTTCCCTTGGAGACTATATCACAAACCTTTACGGCAATACACCGGAGGCGATGGCCAAGGCTGCAATGGAATGGCTTGGAATGTGTGTAGACCAGGGATTCTTCAATGTGGTCGTTTCGCTGAAATCCAGCAACACCATCGTAATGGTGGATGCATACCGCCGGCTTGCGAAAGCCATGCAGGAAGAAGGCCATGTGTTCCCCATGCATCTTGGGGTGACGGAGGCCGGCAATGGTGACAGCGGAAGGATGAAGTCTTGCGTGGGCATATCGACCCTCCTTTCAGAAGGGATTGGAGACACTGTCAGGGTTTCCCTGACCGAAGATCCGGAAGCCGAGCTCCCGGCCGCAAGATACCTGGCGGCCCGCTATGGGAGGGAAATCGTATCCTCGTTGACATCTTTGTCGATTACCGGCAGGGATGCGGTTGCGAACTACCATTCCCCATCCTATGAGACACTGCTTTTCGATGTGTCGTGCGATTTCGGGAAGAGGCTGATGGACAAGGACCTGGACAACCTGGTCCTGACCGGGGACTATGTCGACGACGGCGGCAGGACGGTCTCCCTGGAAGAATCCGGCAAAGGAGCATACCTTGTGGACGAACTGATGCAGGCGACGCGCCGGAGGTTCTACAGGCCGGAATATATAGCCTGCCCAGGCTGCGGCAGGACGATGTACAATATCCAGGCCGCCCTTGAAGAGGTCAAATCCAGGACCTCGCATCTCAAGGATACCGTCATTGCCGTAATGGGATGCATCGTCAACGGCCCTGGTGAAATGGCCGACGCAGACTGGGGATATGTTGGTGAAGGTAACGGGAAGGTTTCGATCTACAAAGGCAGGACTCCGATGCTGAGGCACATACCCGAGAACGAGGCGGTTGACCGGCTGCTGGAATTGATCGAAGGAGACAAGGCTATCTGAGCCTTGCCAACGGTGTCTGGCGTCCCTTGGTATAATCTCCCTCCTTGACCAGGATTTCAGCGTCAAGAGGCAGGTAAATATCGATCCTGGAACCGAACTTGATGATTCCGCACTGCTCTCCCCTCTTGACATCCATCCCTTCTTCGGAATAACAGACTATACGCCTTGCGAACGTTCCGGCAATCTGCTTGAAGAAAATCTCTCCATGGGGATTGCGGATAGCCGTGGAGGAATGTTCATTCTTTTCAGAAGCCTTAGGAAGGAAGGCGAGCAGGTATTTTCCGGGATGGTACCTGTAATATGATATCTGGCCATCCACCGGCCAGAAATTGGCGTGTACGTCGAAGAAATCCATATAGATGGAAATCTGAATGCAGTCACCCTTGAAGTACTCGGGTTCATAGGCTTCTTCGACTATGACCACCTTGCCGTCCGCCACGGATGTCACTGTGCGGTCATCGCCTGGTCCGATCTCCCTGTCCGGGATACGGTGGAACCAGAAAACGAAAAAGGCGAACGCCGCCAGGAACAACAGGATTGGAACATATACCCAGGCGTTATGTATCAGCAAGATCGTCAATGCAGCCAAAACGGCTATGATACCCCAAGCCTTGGCTATGGTTCCGTGCGAGTCTTTGTCGATCTTTATCATTTTCATGAAAGAGGCATTTTACAAGAGGTCGAAGATAGCAAGATAGATGGCACCGAAGGGCATTGCCATGAGGGTGCTGTCAAACCTGTCGAGAAGTCCGCCATGGCCGGGGATTATGTTGCCGGAGTCCTTGACCCCGTAAACCCTCTTCCACTGGGATTCGAAGAGATCCCCATATACGCCGGCAACCGACATTATGACTGCCAGGATAAGCGAGTGAATCAGAGGGAAACGGAGAAGGCCGACTTCATACAGGATGAAGGCGGCAAGGACGGAGGCTACGAGGCCGCCGATGAATCCGATCCACGTTTTCTTGGGCGAGACCGTGGGGAAAAGCTTCTTTGGGAACTTCTTGCCCATCGAGATGCCGAAAGCGAATGCGCCTACATCCGAGCACCAGATAATGATGAAGAAGCAAAGCAGGAGATTGCCGCTGAAATTGCCCGCCTTGTCGAATGCGATCACGTTGCCCAGGGCTATGGGGATGGCGATATACAGCAGGCCGGTATAGATATTCGAGAACTTGCCGTATTCTTCCTTATCCTTGACATACAGGGAGTTGATCATCACGATGAAGACCGGGATCATCGCCAGGGCAATCAGGCGCATCGGGATATGGTATGACGATGCGGCGAACATGATTCCGAAGAGGAAAACCCCTGCGATTATGGCCAGCACTTTGGAGAAAGTGTAGCTGTGGCCCATCGTGATGTTGTAGAACTCCAGAAGCATCACGGACATGATGAACACCATCAGCCCGGCGAACAGGTATTTGTTGAACATCAGGCAAGCCAGCATCACGATGATGAAGGCTATCCCTGAAACGGTCCTTGTGGCAACGTTATTCATCAGCAGTCTGGATGGTTGCGGCAGGCTTCACCTTAGGGCCGAGAATCTTTTCGATGTCTTCGGCGAAGATGACTTCCTTCTCAAGGAGAAGCTTGGCCATCGTCACGAAACCTTCCTGGTTGTCAATGAGTATCTTCTTGGTCCTCTCATGGACTTCAGCCACGAGATCCTTAACTTCCTGGTCCATCAGTTCGGCTGTCTTCTCACTGTATGGCTTGGTGAGGTCATATCCCCTGGCTCCCGTAGAGTCATAGAACGAAAGCTCTCCTACCTTGTCGCTCATGCCATAGAACTGGACCATGTTGTATGCGATCCTGGTCAGTCTCTCTAGATCGTTCAATGCTCCGGTAGCCGGCTCGCCGTTGATTATCTCCTCGGCAACCCTTCCTCCGATCAGGGCACACATCTGGTCCATCAGGTATGACTTGGAGAGGATCTTCCTCTCATCAGGCAGGTACCATGTCAGGCCAAGGGCGTCTCCCCTCGGAATAAGGCTGACCTTGAAGACCGGGTCGGAATATGGCAGGAGCCAACCGACAGTGGCATGTCCGGCCTCGTGATATGCGGTCGTCCTCTTCTCCTCGGGAGTGAGGATGGAACTCTTGCGCTCCAATCCGCCAATAATCCTGTCTACGGCATCGAGGAAGTCCTGACGGTCGATCTCTTCCTTACCCTTGCGGGCTGCGGTAAGGGCCGCCTCGTTGCAGACGTTCGCAATATCTGCCCCGGAGAATCCGGGAGTATGCTGGGCCATGAAACTCACGTCGAAATCCTTCGAGATCTTCAGGCCTCGCATATGGACGAGGAATATCTCCTCCCTCTCCTTCAGCTCAGGAAGTTCGACATGGATCTGACGGTCGAAGCGTCCTGCACGCATCAGGGCCTTGTCGAGTATGTCGGCGCGGTTTGTCGCCGCCAGGATGATAACACCGGAATTGGTGTCGAAACCATCCATCTCGGTAAGCAGCTGGTTCAGGGTATTCTCGCGTTCGTCGTTGGAAGAGAAACCGACGTTCTTGCCCCTGGCACGGCCTACGGCATCGATCTCGTCGATGAATACGATGCACGGAGCCTTCTCCTTGGCCTGACGGAAGAGGTCACGGACCCTGGAAGCACCGACACCGACGAACATCTCCACGAAGTCAGAACCTGATATCGAGAAGAACGGAACGTTGGCCTCACCGGCAACCGCCTTGGCGAGGAGAGTCTTTCCGGTTCCGGGAGGGCCTACCAGAAGGGCGCCCTTGGGAATCTTACCGCCGAGGGAGGTATACTTTTGGGGATTCTTCAGGAAATCGACGATTTCCATGACTTCATCCTTCGCCCCATAAAGGCCTGCGACATCCTTGAAAGTGACATTGACCTTCTCCTTGTCGGCAAGCTTGCCTGTGGATTTGCCGACATTGAATATGCCTCCGCCTGCACCGCCGGGGCCGGCTCCCATGTTCTTGTTGAATCCCCTGAACATCCATACCCACATGAGTATGAGCAGTATGGGGAATATCAGCCATTCCAGGATATCAGCCCAAGCGCGGCTTTCATTCTCGACGATGATCTTGACCTGCTCACCCACGGGAAGGGCCTGGTTCAGCTCGCCGAACTCCTTCTCGGCATCGAACTTGTCGGAAACCAGGAAGATGAAGTGAGGGGAACTGGTCGGAACCTTTCCTCCGAATTTGTCGGCATACTTCGCAAGCCGGTCGGGACGTACGGTTATGTCGCCCTTGAAATTGTTCCTGACGAAGGTGATTTCCTTGATATCGCCTTCCTGGAACATCTCCTTGACTTCCGCCCACTCGATCTTCTGCGGGTTTGCCCCGGAGTTGTTCAGAAGCAGCCAGCCTATCCCCATTACGAGGATAAGGTAGAGCCATGAAAAATTGAATTTGACCCGGTATACCTTTCTTTTCGGATCGTTCTGGTTATTCGGCATCTTTCTTAGTCTTTTTAGATTTCGGCCTGTCCTTGTACTCCTTCTGCGGAGCATCGGCCCACAGATCCTCCAGCCTGTAGAACTGCCTGTACTCGGTGAGGAATATATGCGCCACGATGTCACCGTAGTCCAGGATGATCCAGAAATTGTTTTCCATGCCCTGGGTACGGAGAGGCTTCCGTCCGAGTTCACGCATCTTATCGATGACATTGTCGGCTATGGCATTGACATTGGTCGTAGAATCAGCATTGCAGACCATGAAGAAGTCCGTGATGGCCGTGCCGAGGGTCCTCAGGTCTATCCCGACGACATTCTGCGCTTTCTTGTCCAACATAGCGTCCGCCATGACTCTCAGATCGTGTGTAATCATATTTGATATTCTTTGTTATTTTTGCACTCAGAATTTACAAATATAGTTAAAAATAGTCAATTTCCGAGCCAATGGCAGAAGAGCTGGATATTCGTTGGGTAGATGAGATAGATTCCACGCAGAACGCCTTTCAGGGGCATATTCCGTCCTATGACAATCTGTCAGTGGTGGCTGCCCTCTCCCAGACGGCAGGACGTGGTCAGCGTGGCAATACCTGGCTGGCCGACAGGGGGATGAACCTCACTTTCTCAATGCTGCTGAAGTTCGGCGCTGGAGGACTTCCTGAGATGAAGGCTGCGGACCAGTTCGATATCACAAGGGCTGCCACAATGGGAGTCATCCGGTACCTGGATTCCCGCGGGATAGAAGGGAAAGTCAAATGGCCCAACGACATATACGTCCGCAACAAGAAAATCTGCGGGATGCTGATCGAAAACGTACTTGACGGTGACCGTATCGCTCACAGCATCGTCGGGATAGGTCTCAACGTCAACCAAAGGGATTTCCCGGTCCAGCTTGCGAATCCCACGTCGATGACTCTCCTCTCCGGGAAGGAATATGGACTCAGACCCGAACTCGAGGATCTGTGCCATTGTCTGTCCGATGCTTTCTGCAAGGAGATGGGGACCGTCGGACTTGCCAATGCATATGAAAACAGACTCTTCCGGCTCGGAGTATTCCACGATTATGTGCTGTGTTCCGACGGCTCGGAATTCAAGGGCAGGATCAAGGGCACAACCAAGTCAGGATTGCTCCGTCTTGAAAACAGTAAAGGCGAACTCAAAGAATTCGCCTTCAAGGAAATAAGTTATATTATCTAACCTCTTAATTCAGCTATTGCGCGGGCCGGGTCTTCCGCTTTGAAAACCGAACTTCCGGCTACCAGCATGGTCGCTCCGGCTTTTATGAGCCTCCCGGCGTTCGCTCCCGAGACTCCCCCGTCCACCTCGATCTCCTTGACGATCGACCTCCGGTCCATTTCGGCGCGCAATGCTGCTATCCTGTCCACAGATTCCTCGATGAATTTCTGCCCGCCGAAACCGGCGAAAACAGACATCACAAGGAAGAAGTCGGCGTCTTCGATATAGGGGAAAAGCCTCTCGACAGGTACGTCAGGATCGATAGCGATACCGGCCTCGACCCCGCAGCTTTTGGCCAGGTCGACATATTCCTTGACATCCTTCCCCGCCTCATCAGCGGCTTCCAGGTGGAAACTGATATAGGACGCACCCGCCTGGGCAAACCTCTCTATGTATTTGTCGGGGTTGATTATCATCAGGTGGACATCAAGAGGAATCGTAGCGATGGGAGCCACGGCATCAAGGATCGGGAACCCGAAGGAAAGATTAGGCACAAGGCTGCCGTCCATCACATCGAAGTGAAGGAGGTCGGCTGAGCCGTTCAGCATCAGGATATCATCTTCGAGATGAAGGAAATCGGCGGCCAGTATCGATGGAGCTACCTTGACCATTTTCTATCTGAATGAGGTTACAACATCGATAAGATGATCGGTAAACTTGTCCAACGACGCAAGGTCAAGTTTCTCTCCCGGAGCGTGCACCCCGCGGAGGGTCGGTCCGAAGGAAATCATGTCGAGGTCGCCGAATTTCTCGCCGAATAGGCCGCATTCCAGCCCGGCGTGGATAGCCTTGACCTCGGGATCGCATCCGAACAGTTTCCTGTATGACTCGACGCATACTTTGAGTATCTTCGAGTCGAGATTGGGCTTCCATCCGGGATATTCGGAGGTGTGCTCGACGGTTGCACCGGCAAGGAGGAAGCAGGCGCCAACCTTGGCGGCAATCATCTTCCTTGCGGAGGCAGTCGAACTTCTCTGGCTGGTCACGATATCGATCTCGCCTTTCCTGCTCATCTTGACGGCGGCCAGGTTGGTCGATGTCTCCACCAGGTCAGGGATATCCTGGCTCATCGTCTCCACTCCATGGGGGCAGGCGAACAAGGCGCGGATAAGCCTGCAAGCCACATCACTGTCGACAGGCTTTTCAGTGCAGCGGAAATTGCAAGCGGAGAAAGATACGTCAGGATCGGTTTTGAAATACTCGTCCCTGACCTCATCGCCGAGAGCCTTGAAACGAGCGATCGTCGCCTCCCTGTCGGGGACCGTGATTATCGCCTCGCACTCCCTCGCGATCGCATTGTGTTTGTTGCCGCCCTTGATCATTACCAGCTGCATTCCGTACCGGAGTTCGGAGTTCAGGAACCTGGCCATCTGCTGGATGGTATTGACACGGCCTTTGTTGATGTCGTCTCCGCTATGGCCTCCGATAGCCCCTCCGATATCAAGGCGTACCGGTGCATAACCCTCCCTAAGGGTCTCGTGCTCATAATGGAATGTGGCAAAGGTCTCGAGGCCTCCAGCACAGCCGATGAACATCTGGCCTTCGTCTTCGGAGTCAAGATTGATGAGGGTGCGTCCCGTGAAGAAGCCCGGTTCCATCCCGAAGGCACCGTCCATGCCGGTCTCCTCGGAAATCGTGAATACACATTCGATCCTTCCCATCGGCAGGTCGCTCTCGAGCAGGGCGAGCATTGCAGCGACGCCTATTCCGTCGTCAGCACCGAGGGTGGTATCCTTTGCGATCATCCAGCCGTCCTCTATCACATATTCGATAGGATCCTTGAGGAAATCATGGACCACTCCTCCCCTCTTCTCGCAGACCATGTCCTGATGGCCCTGGAGCACCAGGGTGGGCACGTCTTCCCTGCCGGGTGTGGCCGGCTTTATGATGCATACATTTCCTGTTGAGTCTGTCTTGCATTCCAGATTCCTTTCATTTGCGAACTGCTGCAGGAAAGCGGTCATAGGCTCTTCGTGGCCCGACTCCCTCGGGATACGGGTAATGTCCTTGAAGATTTCAAGTACTGTGGATGAATTCATTGTGAAACCTGTATTTAGCGTGCTACAGGTACAAGCATCTTTTCTATGTCAGAGACGTACTGCCTGAACAACTTGTCAGTGGACATGAGGTCCGACACAGTATTGCAAGCGTGAAGCACCGTAGCGTGGTCTTTTCCTCCAAGTTCCATACCAATCGTAGACAGCGAGCAACCGCCTATCAGGTTGCGGCTCATGTACATCGCTATCTGCCTGGCCTGGACGATCTGCCTCTTCCTGGACTTCGAAAGGAGCGTCTCCCGGGTGATGTTGAAATACTCACAGACGACTTCCTGGACCTTGTCGATTGTGACTTCGTTCTGTTCTTCGGAGACGATGTTGCAGGTCACCCTCTCGGCAAGTTCGCGGGTGATTTCCTCATGGCACAGGGTCGCGCTGGCGAGCAGGGAGATAAGGGCACCCTCAAGTTCGCGGAAATTGGACCTGATCTTGGTCGCAAGAAGCTCCAGGACATCATCAGGTACGGTCACGCCTTCGCGTACGCACCTTGCCTTGAGCATGGCCAGTCTGGTATCGTGATCCGGCTTGGAAAGCTCGACGGACAACCCCCACTTGAACCTGGAAAGCAGTCTCTCTTCGAAGTTCATGAGGTCTACGGGAGCACGGTCGGATGTGAACACCAACTGTTTTCCGGACTGGTGCAGATAATTGAATATGTTGAAGAAGGCGTTCTGCGAAGCAGGTCCTATCAATTCCTGGATGTCATCCACCACCAGTACGTCTATCCTCATGTAATAGGCCATGAAATCCGCCAGTTTGTTCTGATGGATCGCATTCATGTACTGGGTCTTGAACTCATTGCCCGTAACGTACAGTACTATGAGGTCGGGGTAAATGTCGTGGATCTCGATACCGATGGCCTGTGCCAAGTGGGTCTTGCCCAGTCCGGGGCCTCCGAATACGAACAGAGGGTTGAAAGGAGTCTTGCCCGGCTTCCCGGAAATGCTCATTCCTGCATTGATGCCCATCTTGTTGCACTCACCCTTGACCAGGTTGTCGAAGCAGTATGCAGGATTGAGCCTTGGGTTGATCTTCACCTTGGTCAGACCAGGGAAGACGAACGGTCCCGGATTGCTGGAAGCCTGGAAGGTGTTTATCATCACAGGCTTGTTCTCAGGAACATTACCGTGGGAAGCCGTGAAAACCATGGGATTCTCACTCTGTACGGGATGGATCCGGTATAGAAGTTTGGCATCCGGCCCGATAACCCTTCGGAGTGTCTTCTTGATGATCGAAAGATACGCATCCTCAAGGTAGCTCCTGAAGAAATCGGTAGGAACTTCCAGGGTAAGGGTCGACCCCTCAAGGGAGACCGGAACGATGGTCTTGAACCAAACGGCGAACTGCTTCGGATCCACGTTCTGTTCGAAGATCCGGAGACACTCGTTCCATACGGAAATATGTCTTTCCTGTTCAGCCATCAATCGTTATTTACAAGGAAGTTCGAGGGAGTGGTTTTCCTCTTGCTTTGTTGTTGCAAAATTGGGGAAAAATAAATTACAAAAAACTTTTTTTATTATTGTTTTTGAATTTTATTTTCGCTATAATAAAAAAGCGGGGGAATCTCCCCCGTTTCCTCAATTATCTGAATATCAATTATTTCCCCAATAGCCCCTTTTGTAAGTTTCGGATAATGAACTACTTCTAAAAGTGCCTTCAATTGACCCTGGAAAAGACCCCGTTTTCAACTTTCACGAGGAACGAATCCGGGAAGGATTTTTTCAACAGTCCGTGGTTCTTTTTTGCCTCCTCCAGGTCGGTCGACCAACCGACAATATACTTGAACAATTTGCCAGCTTGGTAGACCTTGAATTCGTTGCCTTTGAAGAACGGATCGCCCGAAGGCATTTCCTTCGAACTGACCAGGATCTGGGTGGCGTAGAAGGTTGCCGTGCTGTCAACGGTCTCAGCGCTGACAACCGGGGCTGGCTCCTGTTTTGCCGGAGGGTTTGCGGGGCTTTCGACCCCGTCATATTCCTTCTTATAATTACGGAAGGCGTCGTACAGGTCGGACGCTATCCTTTCCTTACCCTTGTTCGAGACCAGGGCCTCGCGGTCCGTGGGATTGGACATGAATCCGCATTCCACCAGGACGGCCGGCATCGCAGTCCTCCAAAGGACATAGAACGGATCCTGGGAAATGCCGCGGCTGTTATGGATGGCCCCGCCTTTCATCTCACGGTCGACATGCTGGGCAAACTTGAAACTCTGCTCCAGGAAGGCGTTCTGCATCAGGTTCATGAATATGTAAGACTCCGGGTCGTTTGGATTGAAGCCCTCATACTTCGTGGAATAGTCGTCCTCCATCGTGATAACGGCATTCTCACGACGTACGACATCCATGTTTCCCGCATACAGGTCACGGTTCTTGCTCGTATACTGGCCGAGGATGTGGACCGAATAGCCGTTCGGACCGCTGCGCTTCCCTTCGACGGAATTCACGTGGATGGAGATGAACAGGTTGGCCTTGTTGCGGTTGGCTATGTCCGCCCTCCCCTGAAGCTCGACGAAATGGTCGTCGCTCCTCGTCATGATGACCTTCACGTCCGGATATCCGGTGCGTATCTTTTCGGCCAGCCTCGTCGCTATGTCCAGGACGACGGTCTTCTCCATGGTCTTCCTGTCAGGACTTATACAACCGGCATCCTTCCCGCCGTGCCCGGGGTCGATGACCACGGTCGACAGCCTGATGGGAGACGCTCCCTGCCCGAAGGCCGTAAAAGCCACCGTGCACAGGACTGTCGCCGACAGTACGGCAAGAAAATTGCGAAGGATATCCAAAATATGTCGTATATTTGTTGATTGCAAATTTAAATATAAAATTGCATTTCAAAAAGCATACATATACTATTGTATTAGCCATATTGCTCGTGGCCTTTACGGCCCTTTCCGTGTCCGGTCAGAACCCCAGGAGGGACAGGCGGCAGAGAAGGGCTCCCGTCGAGGCTGTAATCGACACGACCAAAGCCCCCATCGATACCGCTTTCAGGGATTCATTGAAACACCGGAGGGATTCCATCCATACTGCGGACTCCACCTCCAGGGCTGATTCCCTTGACCTCCTGCACAAGAGTTCTATCGGAAAGCCGGCCTTTTCCGCGGCCAAGGACTCGTCCAAGCAGGTATTCTTCGACGGGCAGCGCAAGATGTTCTACTGGGGTGACGTGGAGGTTTCCTACGAGAACATGAAACTCAATGCCGATTACATGGAATATGACATGAATACCGGCATAGTCTACGCCAGGGGAACCTACGATACGCTCTCCCACGAGTGGAAGGGACAGCCGGTCATGACCCAGGGCGACCAGACTTTCAACATGGAGGAGATCCGGTACAACTTCAACACCCGGAAGTCCCTGATCACCAATATGATCACAAAGGAGGACGACGGTATACTGCATGGCAGGAACATAAAGATGCTCCCCGACCGTTCGATCAATATCACGCACGGAAAGTATACCGTATGCGACCTTGAGCACCCCCACTATTACTTGAAACTGTCCTCCGCGAAGGTCATCACCAGGCCTTCCCAGAAGACCGTGTTCGGACCGGCCCACCTGGTTGTCGAAGATGTCGACCTGCCCTTCGTCGCAATTCCGTTCGGATTCATTCCCAAACGTCCCGAGAGGGCTACCGGAATGCTGATGCCGTCGTTCGGCGAAGAGAATGCCCGTGGTTTCTACATGAGGGATGCGGGAATGTATTTCGTCATAGGAGACTACTTCGACCTGTCCCTTACCGGAGACTATTATACCCTGGGTTCTTGGGCCGCCGATCTCAACTCCAGGTATATGGTGAAATACAAGTTCTCCGGCAACCTCGCCCTGAACTATTCTGTCGACCAGACCGGTGAGAAAGGAAGTTCCGATTTCTTCCAGAGCAAGAACTTCGGAGTAAGGTGGTCGCATTCACAGGATTCAAAGGCCCATCCCGGACAGTCCTTCTCCGCTTCGGTCAACTTCTCCAGCCCGTCCAACAGCCGATACAATTCGCGGTCCGTGTCGGAAGCCCTCCAGAACCAGATATCTTCATCCGTTTCGTTCTCCAAGAACTGGAACGGCAAGTTCAACCTGTCGGTCAACGCGTTGCACAGCCAGAACTCCAGGGACAGTTCATACGCATTCACCCTTCCTAACATCACATTCTCCGTGTCCAGGTTCTATCCGTTCAAGATCAAGAACCGTGTCGGGAAGGAGCGCTTCTACGAGAAGTTCTCTCTGGCGTACAATACCTCGCTGCAGAACAAGATCAATTTCAAGGCGTCCGAATTCGGAGAACCCGGTTTCATGGACAAGTTCAACAACGGAATGGCCCACAACTTCACCATCGGCCTGCCTTCTTTCACTTTGCTGAACTATCTGAACTTCACACCTTCCGTAACTTACGGAATGAACTGGTTCTTCAGGGAGACGAACGCCTACTTCGACCCTGAGACGAACAGCGTAAAGACCAACCTGAGCTCTCCCCTCTCCACTTTTGGAGCCACCCACAACTATTCCGGATCGGTGTCGATGAGTACCCGTCTGTACGGTATGTACAATTTCGGCAAATACAGGAAGCTCCAGGCTGTCCGCCATGTTATCTCGCCCAGCCTCAGCATGAGTTTCAGCCCAGAGAAGGGCAAGGCGTTCAACGGATGGAGGACGCTTGAATATGTCGACACCCTGGGCAACCAGAAGAAATACGACTATAATATCTACCAGGGCCAGCTCGGTTCCGTTCCGGGAAAGGGAAGGTCGGCCACGATGAGCCTTTCCATCGGCAACAACCTTGAAGCAAAGGTCCGCGACGCCAAGGACACGACCGGCACCGGATCGAAGAAGATCAAGCTGCTCGACCAGTTCAATATCAACACCGGGTATAACTTCCTTGCCGACTCGCTCAATATGAACAACGTGGGTATCACGATGTCCACGTCGATATTCGGCAAGCTGGGCATAAACGGCAACCTCAATTTCGACCCTTATACCATCAGCGAGAGGGGTACCAGGATCAACAAGTTCCACTTCGTGAAGACCGGTATTCCCCTGAGGCTGACCAATTTCAGCGCTTCGATGTCCTATTCGATCTCCGGCAAGGGAGAGTTCAAGGGCAACGACGGAACCGCGTCCGGAGGAGGCGGTGGCGGCGGACGTTCCGCCGACTACTACAGGAGGATCTACTACCATCCCATCACCGGAGAGTATATCCCGGGCGGATGGCTGTACTACACCAATCCTAACGTTCCCTGGAGCGTGAACTTCAACTATTCCCTGTCGATGAGCAGGTCATATAGTTATACAAACAACCAGCTTATACAGAACGACCGGTATACCCAGACCCTGGGTGTATCCGGGAACCTTCAGATCACTCCCAAGATGTCCGTGCAGGCACAGACGGGTTGGGACTTCGTGGCCATGAAGATGACGACTTCACAACTATCCTTCCGTTATGACCTGCACTGCTTCAACATTGCGGTGTCCTGGGTTCCTACCGGAATGTACCAGTCCTATTCCTTCCTGATCTCTGCAAATGCAGCAGCCCTCGCCGACCTGCTGAGATTCAAGAAGAGCACCAGCTACTGGGACAGATAGTTTTGTTTTTTTACATATTAAATGGTATATTTGCATCGTATTCCATTTACGAAATCCCCTTTTTATGCCATACAGTTTATTTGAACTCACTCAGATGAGCAGAGAGCAACTTGAAAACGTTGCCCAGAATTATCAGATCAAGAATGCAAAGAGGATGACGGACGAGAACCTTTCGTACGAGATCCTTGATGCACAGGCCAAGGAGGCCTCGCTTAAACCAATTGAAAGACCCAAGGCAAAGAGAGGCCGCCCCAAGAAGACGGAAGCCCAGCCCAAGAAAGAAACTCCCGCAGCTCCTGCCGAGGCTGAAAAACCTAAGGAGCCGGTACAGGATAAACCTAAGGCAAAGCGTGGTCCCAAACCCAAGGCGGATAACCAGCAGAAGGCTGCTGAACCGAAACAGGAAGCAGTTGAAGAGCCAGTCGTTTCTGAGTCCCCTGCTCCGGCAGAGACCGCTGCACCCAAGCAGTCATCCAAGCGCGGCCGCAAACCTAAGGCTAAGGCTCAGGAGCCCGCTCCCGCCCCTGCCGCAGAACCTGCCGCTCCCCAGGAGAACACTCCAAAGGAAACACCTGACAGCAAGCCCGTCGAGAAGGCTGTCGACGGCAAGGAATTCATCCATCAGCTGTTCAATGACCTGAAGGATGACCCCGCTGCACACGCAGAGCGGAACAACTTCAACGGCAAGAAACAGAAGAACAAGTTCGGTCAGCAGAACTTCCAGAACAACCAGAACAACCAGAAACCCAAGGCTCCCGAAATCGAATTCGAAGGCACTGTCGAGGCCACAGGAGTTCTCGAGATAATGCCCGACGGCTACGGTTTCCTGCGCTCTTCGGACTACAATTACCTGAATTCTCCGGACGACATCTATGTCAGCCAGGGACAGATCAAGGTGAATGCGCTCAAGTCCGGCGATACTGTGACCGGTGAGATCCGTCCCCCGAAGGAAGGTGACAAATACTTCCCCCTGGTAAGGATCAAGTATATTAACGGGCGCACTCCCGACTATATCCGCGACCGTGTTCCTTTCGACTTCCTGACTCCCCTCTTCCCTGACGAGAAATTCAACCTTCTCGGACACGGCCATCAGAATGACGTATCCTGCCGTATCGTGGATATGTTCACTCCCATCGGAAAGGGACAGCGCGGTTTGATCGTCTCCCAGCCGAAGACCGGTAAGACCATGCTCCTGAAGTCGATAGCCAATGCGATCGCCGACAACCATCCCGAGGTTTACGAAATCGTCCTTCTGATCGACGAGCGTCCCGAGGAAGTCACCGACATGAGCCGCAGCGTAAAGGCGGAGGTTGTCGCCTCCACTTTCGACGAACCGGCAGAAAGGCATGTAAAGGTCGCCAACATGGTCCTCGAAAAGGCCCGCAGGCTTGTTGAATGCGGCCACGACGTCGTGATCCTCCTCGATTCCATCACAAGGCTCGCACGTGCCTACAACACCGTCCAGCCGGCATCAGGCAAGGTACTTACCGGAGGTGTCGATGCAAACGCCCTCCAGAAGCCCAAGAGGTTCTTCGGCGCGGCACGTAACATCGAAGGAGGCGGATCCCTGACGATCCTTGCCACCGCCCTCACCGAGACCGGTTCCAAGATGGACGATGTCATATTCGAGGAATTCAAGGGCACCGGCAACATGGAGCTCCAGCTCGACAGGACCCTGGCCAACAGGCGCATATTCCCTGCCGTCAACGTGGTCCTTTCAAGCACCAGGCGCGACGACCTGCTTTACAGCCGCGACGTTGCCAACAGGATCTGGATCCTCAGGAAACTCCTTGCCGACATGAATCCTACCGAAGCGATGAATTTCATGCTCCAGCTCATGGACGAGTACAAGACCAACGAGTCCCTGCTCGACAACATGAACAAGGTTTCACCCCGTGAGGCAAAGTTTTACGATTCCTATTAGTACTGGTCCCAGGACTTGACCTGGATCTCTTCCAGGGAAGTATTGCAGAAGGAACGGATGAATGCCGTCGCAAGACGGGCGTTAGTGAAGAGCGGAACATTGAAGTCGATGGCCGCTCTTCTTATTTTATATCCGTTGGAGAGCTCCAGTTCGCTGAAATCCTTGGGGATGTTGATAACCATGTCAACTTCCTTGTTCTGGATCATTTCCACGGCCGGTTTGAACCTTCCCTTGAAGTTGGGGTTATCACATTCACTGGGCCACAGGACCTTGGTCGCGGGTACGCTGTTCTCCACCAGATACTTGTATGTGCCACCGGTCGCGAACAACTCGTACCCCTTGTCGACAAGGAGGCGGCACGAACCAAGCATGTCGGCTTTCTGAAGCGGGTCGCCGGTAGATAGAAGGATCCTCTTCTCCGGAATCCTCTGGCCGACGGACAGGAGGGACTTTAGGATCGCCTCATTGAGATCGTCACCAAGACATCCAACCTCTCCGGTAGAGCTCATGTCCACTCCGAGCATCGGATCGGCTTCCTCGAGCCTGGCGAAACTGAACTGCGAGGATTTCACCCCCACATAATCGAGGTCGAACGCACTCTTCTGGGGAGCCGCCGGATGAAGTCCAAGCATGACCTTGGTGGCCAGTTCGATGAAATCTATCTTCAGGACCTTGGACACGAAGGGGAAGCTCCTGGATGCGCGCAGGTTGCATTCTATGACCTTGATCGCATTCTCCTTCGCGAGGAACTGAATATTGAACGGACCGGATATCCTGAGGGCTCCGGCAATGGCGCGTGCGATCTTCTTGATCCTCCTGACAGTCTCGACATAAAGCTTCTGCGGAGGGAACTGGATGGTGGCGTCACCAGAATGGACACCGGCATATTCAATATGCTCGGAGATGGCATAGGCGATGATCTCTCCCCCATCAGCTACGGCATCGAATTCTATCTCCTTGGCCCTCTGGTAGAATTTGCTCACCACGACGGGATGCTCCTGGGAGACTTCGGATGCAAGGGAGAGGAAGTGGCGGAGTTTCTGCTCGTCATGGCAGACGTTCATAGCTGCGCCAGACAGGACGTATGACGGACGCACCAGCACGGGGAAGCCGACCGACTTGATAAATGCCTCGACATCGTCCATGGTCGTAAGTTCCTTCCATTCAGGCTGGTCCACACCAAGGGCATCCACGATGCTGGAGAACTTGTGGCGGTCCTCCGCCTTGTCGATATCGGTAGCGGATGTTCCAAGTATGGGGACGCCGTGCTCATGGAGCCTGAGAGCCAGGTTGTTTGGGATCTGTCCACCTACCGACACGACCACGCCGTGCGGAGTCTCCAGGTCGAAGATGTCCATCACCCTTTCGAAAGTCAGTTCATCGAAATACAGCCTGTCACATTCATCATAGTCAGTAGATACGGTTTCAGGATTGTAGTTGATCAGCACTCCCCTGTAGCCCTGGCCCTGGATGGTCTTGAGACAGGTCACGGAACACCAGTCGAATTCGACAGACGAGCCGATCCGGTAGGCTCCCGAGCCAAGTACTATCACGGACTTGCCGTCCTGCTCGTACTCTATGTCGCTCTTCGTCCCGTTGTATGTCAGGTACAGGTAATTCGTCATTGCGGGGAATTCGGCCGCCAGGGTGTCTATCTGCTTGACAACCGGTATTATCCCGTGGGATTTCCTGTATTGGCGAACCTTGTCCATGTTGGCGGCCGGGCTGCCGCTGTCCTTCCACACGGCACGCTGGACCTGGAAGTCGGAGAAGCCTTCCTTCTTCGCGAGAAGCAGGAGTTCGGCGGGCATATCCTCGATCGAGTCGTATCCGTGCATTTCCTCATAGGTACGGACGATATTCTCCAACTTGCTAAGGAACCACTTGTCGATCTTTGTCAGTTCATGGATCCGGTCGACAGTATAGCCTGCACGCATAGCCTTGGAAATTACGAATATCCTGTTGTCCGTCGGTTCGCGGAGGGCGTTCTCGATGTCTGCGACCTGAAGTTCCTTGTTACCCACGAAACCATGTGCTCCCTGGCCGATCATCCTCAAGCCCTTCTGGATGGCCTCTTCGAAGCTGCGTCCGATCGCCATCACCTCTCCGACGGATTTCATGGAGGACCCGATCTTGCGTGATACTCCGTGGAACTTGCTCAGATCCCAGCGGGGAATCTTGCACACGATGTAGTCGAGGGCCGGCTCGAAGAATGCAGGAGTCGTCTTGGTCACCGAATTCTTCAAGTCGAACAAACCGTAACCAAGTCCCAGTTTTGCAGCCACGAATGCCAGCGGATAACCGGTAGCCTTTGATGCAAGCGCCGATGAACGGCTGAGGCGGGCATTGACCTCGATCACACGATAGTCCATCGCGTCAGGGTCATAGGCGAACTGTACATTGCACTCGCCCACTATCCCGATGTGGCGGACGATCTTGATCGACAGCTCACGCAGGAAATAATAGTCGTTGTTCGACAGGGTCTGGGAAGGAGCTACGACTATGCTCTCACCGGTGTGGATTCCGAGCGGGTCGAAATTCTCCATGTTGCAGACCGTGATGCAGTTGTCATAGCGGTCACGGACGACCTCATATTCAATTTCCTTCCAACCTTTCAAGGATTTCTCCACGAGGACCTGGGGAGAGAAGGAAAATGCCTTCTCGCAGATTTCCTCGAGCTGCTCCTCATTGTCGCAGAATCCGGAACCGAGACCTCCGAGTGCATATGCTGCACGTATGATCAGTGGATAGCCTAATTCCGCCGCCGCCTTTTTGGCTTCCCGTATGTTGGCCGCCGGCTGGGACTTGATAGTCTTCACGCCAATCTCGTCCAGCTTCTTGATGAATAGGTCGCGGTCCTCGGTGTCCATGATAGCCTGGACCGGGGTTCCCAGGACGTTCACACCGTATTTCTCCAGCACTCCGGCCTCGTACAGTTCGACTCCGCAATTCAGGGCTGTCTGTCCGCCGAATGAAAGCAGGATACCCTGGGGCCTTTCCTTCTCAATGACCTTCTCCACGAAGAACGGGGTCACCGGCAGGAAATAAATCTTGTCGGCCACTCCTTCGGATGTCTGGACAGTAGCGATATTCGGATTTATGAGTATGGTTTCGATCCCTTCCTCACGCAAAGCCTTCAGGGCCTGGGAACCGGAATAGTCGAATTCTCCTGCCTGACCGATCTTGAGGGCTCCGGAGCCGAGAATCAGGACTTTCTTTATATCTGTATTCTTCATAACTTTCCTATGAATTCGTCAAAGAGGAAATTGGTGTCGGTCGGACCGCTGGAAGCCTCGGGATGGAACTGGACCGAGCAGAAAGGCTTGCTCTTATGCCTTATACCTTCATTGGTGCCGTCATTCATGTTGACGAACCAGGGTTCCCAATCCGTGCCGAGAGTCTTGTCGTCAACTGCGAAACCGTGATTCTGGGATGTGATGAAGCAGCGGTTTGTACCGACCATCCTGACCGGCTGGTTATGGCTGCGGTGGCCGTATTTCAGCTTGTACGTGTTGGCGCCTCCGGCCCTTGCGAGGAGCTGGTTGCCCATACATATTCCGAATATCGGCCTGTCGCCTTCCATAGCCTTCCGGAGATTCGCCACCGTGATGTTGCAGAACTGGGGATTTCCGGGGCCGTTGGAGATGAACAGTCCGTCATATTCAAGGGTATTGAAATCGTAGTCCCAGGGCACGCGGATAACTCTCACTCCCCTGTCCATGAAGCACCTGAGGATGTTGTGCTTCACACCGCAGTCAACCATAACCACAGTCTTCGGTCCGTCGCCGTAAACTATGGGTTCCTTGCAACTGACCAGCGCAATCTGATTCACGAGATTGGGATCATCCACAGGGAAATCCTTCCTGACTCCGTCGGGCACGATCATGCCAAGCATCGATCCCCTTTCCCGGAGGATCTGCGTGACAGCACGGGTGTCAATTCCGAATATTCCGGGAATCTTCTGCTCCTTCAGCCACTCGTCAAGGCTTTTCACGGCATCCCAATGGCTGTAGTCGAAGGAATAGTCACTGATGACAACCCCTCTTACCCAGATCCTTTCAGACTCGAAATTGCGGGATATGCCATTACCGTCGGGCCCCTCCTGAGGGACACCGTAGTTGCCGATCAGAGGATAAGTCACAGTCAGGATCTGTCCGGAATATGACGGGTCGGTCAGGCTCTCGGGATAGCCTACCATAGCCGTCGAGAAGACAACTTCCCCATCGGTCGGGCCATCATATCCGAAAGAGAAACCACGGAACTCCATTCCGTTCTCCAGTTTCAGTGTAGCTCCTTTTCTTTCTTTCATGTCACGTCGTCAGTCGATAAAAAAAACGACCATCTCAAAAGGCGATTGAAATGGTCGGACTAATAAAACGGGAAACATCCCCTTGCGCACCTTTCGGTACACATACGCCGAGCGGTATGATGATCGCATAAGCCATGGGAGGTTCGTTTATCTTGGCAAATTTACACAAATTTGGCGAATAATCCCTTTCCATTAGAAATATTCTTACATCCTGGGATTATCTGTCCTTTTGCAAATGTACAGGGTAAATTGTAATTTCGCATCAGATTAATTTGAACCATGGGCTATACCTCATTCGATGACACTATCGCCGCCCCTGCGACCATCCCGGGAACAGGCGCCATAACCGTTATAAGGATAAGCGGACCAGAAGCCTTGGCGGTTGCCGGAAAGGTAGTGAAGTGTAAATCCAAGTCGCTTGAGTCAAGCGATGCTAATTCAGTCAGATACGGAATAGTTTACGGAGAAGACGATTCAATTGTGGACGAGGTACTTGCCAGTGTGTTCAAGGCCCCTCATTCCTACACCGGTGAAGATTCGGTGGAGATCTCATGCCACGCTTCGTCATTCGTTGCTTCAGAGATCCTCCGCCTGCTCTGCGATGCCGGTGCCAGGATGGCTGAACCAGGCGAGTTCACACGCAGGGCATTCGTTAATGGGAAGATGGACCTTGCTCAGGCAGAAGCTGTTGCAGATGTTATTTCATCTTCAAGTTCAGCATCGCTTAAGGTGGCGATGAACCAGCTCCGAGGTGGTTTCTCCTCCGAACTGAAGGAAATCCGCAAGCGTCTTCTTGAGATCACCTCATTGCTCGAACTGGAACTTGACTTCTCTGAAGAGGATGTCGAGTTTGCCGACAGGGGTAAGTTGTCAGCACTTCTCGATGAGGTATTGAACCATATCACATCACTGGCCTCTTCGTTCAGCCAGGGAAACGCGATCCGAAACGGAGTACCTGTTGCGATAGTCGGAGCAGTGAACGCTGGAAAGAGCACCCTCCTGAATTCCTTGCTCGGTGATGACAGGGCTATCGTGTCCGACATCCCCGGCACCACCCGGGACACTGTCGAAGAAACGATGACGGTTGACGGGATATTGTTCAGATTCATCGACACGGCCGGACTCCGGGAGTCTGAAGATGAGATTGAAAAAATAGGAATTTCCCGCTCGCTGAAGATACTGTCAGAGGCTCAGATCGTCCTCGCCGTCCTTGATTCCACCGACTCGGCCGAGGCAAATGAGACTATAATAAATGATATCGTCTCAAAGATAGATCCCGCCGAGCAGTTCCTGATGGTCTTGTTCAACAAAGTGGATATAATCGCCCCTAACACAAATGTTATACTATTAAACAATAATGTTTCTTCTACTAATTCAAAGGTAATTAAGTTATATATTTCAGCAAAAGACGGATCGGGGCTCGATTTGCTGAAAAAGCAGCTTGTTTTGTCCCAGAAAGACATTACTTTGGATTCTGACCATTCAATCGTAACAAATTTCAGACATTATGAGGCGCTTCGGAAGGCGGCATCAGCCCTTGAAAAGGTCCGCTCATCAGTCGCCCACGGCCTCACTCCTGACCTCCTCGCCGAAGACCTGAGGGATGCCCTCGCCCACCTCGGCTCAATCACCGGAGAAGTAACTCCCGATGAAGTCTTGGGGCAGATATTCGAGAGGTTCTGCATCGGCAAGTAAGTGCCTGATAATCAATTAGTTATAACTCAACTGAAACTCAAATTTGTGTGACAAAACTAGCTGAAAATGAGCTCTGAAAAGAGA
>CACZCQ010000011.1 GCA_902779765.1 uncultured Bacteroidia bacterium | reverse complement strand
ATAAAAATAATCTATATTTTTCTTTAAGAAAAAAAGTTGGCAAATCAAAAAATGTTGAGTTGCCATGGAAGGGACAGGGAATCTATCTCTAAGCAGGAAAGTTGGTAAATCAGGAAATGTTGAGATTCAGGCAAAAAAAGGAGGGTACCGAAGTACCCCTAAAAATAAATGTTTAAGCTTTTAAAAATTGCCCTTTTAAGACATACAAATATAAGAAAAAGATTTGAATTTTCCAAATATAATTCACTTATTTTCAATTGGTTCCGTTAATGACGGAGAGTGAAGATTGGGGTTTTAGATGTGGGTTGCGAGATGCCTCATCCAGCAGATAACAGCTCTTTCTCAGCGAAAAAAAATGCTAGTCAACCAGGATGAAAGGCGACCAGTATTTAGGATCGGAGAAACGTCCTGATGAGCGCATTGTATTTATCGCTTCTTTGTATGAAGTGTGTTTGTCTTTACCACTGAAGAGATTCTCATAAAAAGTGGTCATGAAGAACGCGGTGGCCTCATCATCGACTTTGCTGAGTGTCATGAGTAGGGATTTGACACCGGCTCTTTTAAATGCCTGTCTCAAACCAGCCACCCCTTCTCCTGAGATGTCGCCTAATGCTGTGTTACAGGCTGAAAGTACGACCAGATCAACACCATCTAAATCGAGACCAATTATTTCAGAACCTAATAGTATGCCATCTTCTGATCCTTCTGGAACACTTTCTCCCGCCCATACGTGCTTTCCACGTGACAATACGATACCGCAACGATCCAAAGGTGTATTCAATCTCCTTTTGTCAAAGTAATCTATATATGATGATTCTGTTTTTGAATAGTAGAAACCATGTGTCGCTATATGTAGGATATCTGGTTGATGCGATGAAGTTGCATAAAAAGCCTCTTCCGTTCCACTTTCGCCCATCAAACATGTGTTTTCAATCCCATAGTCTTTGGCAAATCCCGAAATCGCCTTAACTTCTTCTATGGACTTCGGCAAATACTCAAGAGCATCACGATAGATACCTCTACTTGTTTTGTTTTTTCGATATAACGATTTTGTTTGTTGATTATTAGTAAAGCTCGAGGAATACTCAAGTCCACCAAATAGAGCGATAGAGGAGAGCGGTGTCCTTTCTTCGTGACTTAGTATTTCTCTGGTAGATGAAACTTGACACAATTGGTAATTGTCCATAATATAGCTTCCATCCTTCCCCTTTATAGCCTGAATGTTGATTAGATTAAGAAGTCCATCTGTGGAGTAGTAGATTGACTCGCCTTTATTTATGAAATCCTCAAGAGGCTTCCAGATAATATCATATATACCATTATCATTACTCCGTCTTTGCAATTCTTTTTTTATCTGATTCTCATCACAAAGATCCACTTTGAAAGGATAATCTATATCATTTCTAAGAATCACCGCTTTATAGATAGTTCGTTTTGGTAAATCAAGTGATGGACATGCTAAAAACTCAATGGCAACTTCATCGTTCTTTAGGTTTGTTTTGATATCCTCCCATGAATAAAGGCATTTGACAAGTATGTTGGCAAGATTAACCTCCAGAGAATCCTTGACAAGGGTATCTCTTTTTGTTAATGCTCCTATTGGTTCAAGGCCGTTTCTAATAGAGTCCGCATATGCCTTTATATTTTTATTAGAAGTCTGCTTTACGGCTTTATATATTTGAATCGGGATAAAATCGCTAGTGCCTTTAATGTATAGGCTTGCATTATATATATTTCTTGTATCAGGAGAATTGTATTGATATGACATTAATGCCATTACCTGGGGGTAATAGAGATAAGTAGGAAATAGCAAGGAGTCAAAGTTAATCCAATGTGCCATTGACGGGAAAGAATCGTCAATCCCATGGAAATACATGGCCGTCAACCAATCAGCAAATGAAGAATCTCTTTGATAATAAAGAAGCCTGGCTTTTTCAAGATAGTACTGCAATACGTGTCCCTCTGGAACAACTGTAGTCGCTTCATAAACGGCTCTTACAATTTCATTATACGATTTAATTGTAAGTATTTGAGAGGAATCTGTGTAATCATTTGGCCACAGTCTCTCTTTGACGTATTGCTTTAAGTCTCTCTGATTCTTACGTTCGAGAAACTCTTTATTAGTTAAATCATCCATGAAATGATCTATTATCCTTTCTGCAACAGTATATTCATGCTTTTCTAAAGCAGAATAGAACCTTTTCTTAATAGTACCTCCCGAATAGAATGATTCATCACTAATACTTCCATTTATCATATAACTAACTAATGAATCTGCATATTCATCTGCTTGTATATCATTCGACTTATATCCTGCTTCAGACAAATATATCATTAATGAGTTATCATTAAACGCTTTTTTTATAACAGGTATTCCGATTTTGCACCATTTGATTATATCTTCTGCATTATCTGATGTTATGCTATTATTATCACCAGTAAGAGCTTCTACAATCCTTAAAACTGATCTAGCGGTCAATGTATCACTAATGGATTCAGCATAGTTGAAGGAACACTCTCCAATCTTCTTCTTCAGACTTACCGGTGCTTTCTTGGCATATGATAATGTAATATCTAAAAGCTCTTTTGCACTAGATGAAAGAGTATAACCAACGCAAAGAAAATGATGTCTAAGCTTTTCTTCATTCTCCTCATTACTGATATCTTCATTTGAAAGAGCATAGCAGACACTATCACAAGATATATAGTCGCCTTTCTTCAAAAAAAGATATAAAGAAGACTTTATATCATCATCAAGGTTTGGCTCTTTTAATACTTCGAGAATGATTGAATCCGCCACTTCTGGTGAAAGCAACTTTCCATCTAAAGATAAGCCGCATTCTTTAATGTATGAGTGTTTATCAAAACTTGTCTTAGGATTGGAACATCCCAAGATAGAAAAAAGTATTATAACTATAGACCAAGATAAGAGTAGGTAACTCTTATTCATATCAATATACTTCCTTCATTAACATTTGCGCCTTATCTGCATAAACACTATCCGATTTTGCTATCAGTTTTAGAAGCTTCTTGGCTTGACCAACTTTCTTCTCGCGCATTAGAAGAATAGCACGATACCATTCCGCATCTTGCTTCATGCGATTGAGTTCTGATAATCTCATTATCGCAGAGTCATCGTCTGACAATGCGGAAATCTGTTGGTCTATCGATTCTTCAACTTCTGTCAGTGAAGTTAAGGCTTCTTGATACTTCCCATCTTGTATTAGGGAATAACTGGATTCCAGTTTGTCAGAAATCTCGTCATCTCCTCTAAGCGTATTGAACTGTATTTGCCCATTACTTAGTATTTGGCCCGCTTCATTATAGCCAGCGACAGCTAAATGATGGTTGTTTACAGGTAAGAATACTCCTAAAGCCAAGGCTGCTGCAATAGCGAATGTTATAGCCATCCTTGATCCGAATGAGAGAGTAGAGCCGTTTGGATTAGGCGTTGCCTCATAAGACCCTGGTGTGAACCATTGTTGAACCTTTTTGAAGAATGGCTCCTTTGTCAGCAACGACTTTGCCAGTTTATCCGCTTCTGCCATTTCCCTCTCCACCATCTCCAAGTCATGCTGAAGTTGCTCCTCTTCATAAACCTTCACGGTGGCTTTGGAGATCCCCTCAATCTCCTCAAACTCTTTGGCGAGTTCATTGTCGTTAAGAAGATCCCTCTCGAAGGAGATTCTATCCTCGATGCTCATCTCACCTTTTATATATGAACGGATTCTTTCGAATCTCTCAATATTCTCTTCCATGGCTTTAATTATTTAGATGTTTTTCGCACCAATCCTTAATAAGGTCTTTGTCTTTGATTAGAACCCTAAATTTTTGATGGCATCTGAATCTCTTAGTTTTGATTGCGTTGGTAGAAGGATAAAGATTCGGGTTCTTTTCCATAAGCTCCTTGTCGCTCATGTCATTCCACCAGGTATCACGAATAACCGTCTTACATGGTTCCTCCATATTCCAGACTTTATCTTGGACGAACCGTTCTCGTGTAATTCGTTCTTCCCAGGATTCCTCCAGATCCTCTTCTCCTGATTCTTCCTTCTTTATAAAAAGATCGTAAGCTACCTGGATGATTTTGGTATCTATCTCTTTCTGATCCTTCTTTCTCTGAAGTGGGAAGTCTATCTCATTTTCTTCCTCTTCCGGCTCCTCCGTTTTCATCTCCCTCTTCTTGAAGACCCGTTGATCTTTCTTCAGCCTGGAGAACTTCTCCTGTTTACGAGTCTCCTCAAACAATTTGAGCCTTCCGACTGATACCAGATACGTTGAGATATCCACAGTCAGTTTCTCTCTGGTCAATCTCCCTTCCTTGATCTGAGTCCATAACTCCGTAATGGCCTCCTGATAGATTTCAGAGATCTCAACCTTTATCCCTGGGAAATGCTTATAGAAGTAAGCCTTAAATAGGTCTTTATTGTCGTTATCGAACCTGTTGAAAGCTCTTCTGTCACCAGCAAACAAGCCGTCTAAAACTGTTTTATCTGTTGCCATCCTAAAGACTTTAGCTTATTACAAAGATAGCATTTTCTGAAGAGTAATCATATGTCTCACCTTTGGTAAAAACGAATCCTGTAACCGTTTCCCAAAAGTGTCATAAATAATTGGAGGTCGGGGAAGAGAGAAAGTTTGTAACCTATTTGCGAAAAAGACATGAATGAATGGGAAGCTAACACGGCAGAACAAAAATTAAAAAAGTGTGTAACCAAATTTTGAAACTGACATAAACGAATGGAAGCAGAAACGCAGCAAAAAAGTTGAAAAAAGTCTGTAACCGAATAATGAAAACGACATAAACGAGTGGAAACAGAAATGAAAACGATGATGAAACGAAAATCCAACAGGGCGCTAAAGCCACCATGACGACTACGGTCGGGTTGCTGCCCACCTGATGAAAACAAAAGCAGATAGTTCTTTGACAAGTTGGAGGTGTAGGCTACCGAAAAAGCTGACGGAGAGATTGGAGCCTAAGTGATCGACTGGAGCAAGTCAGGGAAGTTAGGAGTAGTGAGAGGCTGAGGGATCTGAAGCCAAGGGGACGCGGCCCGGGTCAATAGAGAATCCTGATAAGTACCGATGGAAGACCGGTTCTACTATAAGAGGTTTCCAGGAACCTGGAATTCTGGACGGAATGAGCTGCCGATAATAAGTGCCAGGAAATTCATTAATAAATTAATTATGAAACAGAATAATGAAGAAATTATCAAAAGGGCTGATGCAAAGATTCAGCTTTCGTTAGATCTCAATAATGGAGACAACAAACTCCAGAATAAACTGGGATGGGGTCCCCACATCGTCTACCTCTTTCTTCAGAATGAAGAGTACTGTGAAGAACTTGTTACTTTCGAAGATGAGGAAGAAGCGCAAGTATACCTCAAGCACCTCCTTGAAAAATACTGTGTTGATGACGATGATAAGTGCTGGGAAGAAGAGTACAAAGAGGATATCGAAAACGGTTATATTACCGCCGAAGAATCCGATATTAACAAGAAGGAAGTATTTGAAGAGTTCGACCGTCTCAGTTCATGGGATTTACCTATGAGAAAGGGTCAGAACAAAACCTGGGGATACACTGTAGGATATGCAAATGCTACTGACTTCGTAGACTGTCTTCCCGAGGACAAGGCGAAGTATTTTCTTGAGAGTTTCTTCTGGTCGAATCTTATCCCCGGGTTCTACGAAGAGCATTAATCTTCTCTCTTTATATTACTCAATTCTTTTTGGCTTTTAAAAAGCAAATGGTCGATAAAAGGCCTAGTCAAGGGCATGACTTTCAACATTGAGAGGCGCCACCTCCCTCTCTTTTTACTAGTCTTTTTTAAATCAAAACAAAATGAAGAATTACAATTATAAATCTTGTAATAGAATTTCAAACACTTACAGAAGAATGACAAATAAAGCAAATAATGTCATCAAGCCTAAATTTAGCAATATCCCAACGATGGTACTCTGGGACAAATATTTCAATCATAGAGATCCATTCTATCGATTATCATTCGCCATGGACGAAACACCACAAAGAATGGCTAAACTATTCTTGGAGATAGATATCCCTGACAACACCGTAGAAGAGCCCTTTGTTGAGTTCGAGGCCCCAACTGGTCAAATATTCTGTGTTGCAGATTGGGATACTTTTCATAAGAAAGCAAATAGATTTCAAGTCTTGGAGGTCGATACCGTTATTGCTCCTCTTTTAGAGAGTAAATGCTAATAAAGAGATATTATTTGAAAAGGAGTACCGGGCGAGCCTGATATCAAACAGCCAGGACAAAAATGTATTAAAATGATAATTCAAAAACCAATATCATGAAAAAATATTATAAAAATTGCGAAAACGCATTATACACTTATGAGTGCGATCCAAATATGACTTTTGAGGAAGTCCCTATCTCATCAATTTCTGAACCTGATACTAATCCAACAATCGTTCTTTGGGAAAAATCATTCTCGGATTCTGATCCATACTACCGTTTATCATTTTACCCTACCGCGACTTTCTGTAGCATGGCAAAGAATCTTTATGGGATAAATCTTCCAGATACCTGTTCTGATTATGATTATGTTCAATTGGATTTCCCGTCAGGAGAGACTTTACTACTAGCCCGGTGGGAGGTTTTCCTTAAAATCGCAAAAAGAAGACAGGTTAGAAGGATACTGTCCTTTGTTAGGACGATACGGAACAATCCGAAAACAGCCTAATCAATACTTATGTACTAGGTTGTTCGGGGCGAGCCCCATAAAACAGCCTGCTTACTAATAGACAATTTATATGAGAATAATAAATCATTCGGCAGTGACTCTTTGCCGCGGAGGAATCCTGTTAATTAATGGATGGATCCTAAGAGTTCAAGAAAAGTCCTCCTTGGAGGTAGTGTTCAATATGTTTAACCAATACATTTGTTAGTTTAATTATGGAAAGATTTAACTCTCTTTCAGAATGGTACGCCAATCAGCATATCAACCCCTATCTCATTATCTGTCTTGATATTGATGGCGAAATAGTTTATCTTGAGGATTATCGGACTCTTCAAGAAGCTCGAGAAGAAATGTCTCGTCTATGGAACAGATTCTACTATGATGAGGATGATAGAAATGATTGGGAACTCGAGGAGCTTCCCAACGGTTTCACTACCGGAATTTATCGCTTTCTCCTTTTCTCATCAATTAATCATTGGAGGGCCACCCATGAATAATCCTACTGCTCTTATCAGTTCCTACATTGAGGAACTCCTCAGAAATATCGTTAAGGAGGCTGTTGCGGAGGCTTTTCAAAAAATGACTGAAGAGTCTCCAAGGTACCCAGAGAAAGTTGCCGTCGAACTGGCATCAGAGATTACTGGGTACACCAAGAACAGTTTATATCAGATGCACTCCAGAGGTCAGGTCCCCGGAGCCTTAAAAGTTGGAGGCAAGCTGATGTTTGACACTGCCACCCTTAAGCAGTGGGTCGAAAACGGAGGAAGGCGAATAACCCAGAAATGCGCATAGCAAATTGAAAAAGTCCCGCACGCCAACATGGTGTGTGGGATTTTTGCGTTTATGGACCCACTCTATTCCGACAGATCGATATCCGTTTCCTCCGCCATCTTTGTCGTGCTGAACTTAGCTAGGTAGTGCTTAGTTGTTTCGACAGATTGATGCCCAAGGGCCTGGCTGATGATCTCAACTGACCTACCCTTATCCAGAAGAGCCATAGCGAAACTATGCCTTGCATGGTAGCTTGTCATATTCAACTGACTCTCGGGGAGTTCCAGCTCCTTTGCGATTACCTTCAATGAACTGTTAAATCTCTTCCTCTTCTGAGCCAGATAACCATCAATCTTATCAGGAGGAATACTCAAACTGATTATCGGGAGCACATAATCAGAGTACAAATGAGTGTTCATTCTGAACCAATCAAGCTCCTTCTGAATATTTGGCACAACCATTATCTCAATGTCTCCCTGCGTTTTGGCACGCTTATATCTTAGAACCGTAACTTCTTCTCCCTCTGTCGTTAAAATATGGTGGAAATTAGATTGCTTGAGCAAAGCCATATCCTTCCAGTTGATACCCATACAGTAGAACGAGAACAAGAACAAATGCTTGTCTCTCTCTTTAGGGCGGCTGTCGAATGTCTTGTTAGCCAGCTTTTTCAGACTCTCGATAGTAAGGAACTGGTTGGTTTTCGTCAGACCTGGTTGAGGAATCTTGTATTTTCCATCATCATTGCCATTACTAAAAGGGTAAAGGTCGCGTTCAATGGTACTGTCTCTTATAGCGATATTGAACACACGTTTGATGACACGCATCCGGATGCTTATAGTACCTGGCTGTGCACCTTCTTCTCTGCAAAAGCGCTCATAGTTATTCAAGTATTTTGTATTGATGTCCTCGAATAGTCTTTTAGAAAGATCCTTATCAAAACGCTTCAATGATATGATTGTATACTTGACTGTATTTGCTGTTGAATGCTGTCCTCTATCCCTGTATTCTTTCTCTACGATCTGTTCTGCGAAACTTAAGAAAGTGGATTTCTTGGGAGCATCGATAAAATCTGCGCGAAATCTGTCAAGATTCCAACTGATGTGTTCCTCCCTATATTTTTTCAATATTTCACTGGCACGATTCTCTAAAGCGGCGAGCTTATCATTCGCTTCTCTGTTCGTGTATATCCGTATGCTTCCATCCTCTTCTTTCCTTTCGACATTGAAACCTCGTACTCCCTTCCCCTGAAAGAATCGTCCTCCTTCCTTGCTAGTATCAAAAAACTTTTCAGTACTATAGAATCCTGTTGCAAAATGAGTTCTGTTATTGTCTGAATCTGCCACACGCAATAGGATTGGATGTTCTCCTTTCGAGTTGGTTTTGCTCTTTTTGAGGATAGTTCTAATTGCTGCCATTATTTATCAGGGGTGTGAAAAGGGTGTGATTTTAAATATATTCAGTTTTAAAAAGCATATAACAGCAAAATGCCATATCGCCATTCTACGCCCGTAAAGTTAATGATTATCAATCAAAAAACAAAAATAATTAATCAGAGTAACCTTGCTTGACAGGCAAGAGGTCGGCAGTTCAAATCTGCCAGTCCTCACTCCTCAGAAACAGACACTTGCAGCAATGTGGGTGTCTGTTGTTTTTTATCAGCAGTCGTGAGACGAAAACAGAATCAGAATTCCTGCTTGAGGCCGTCCTCCTTCAGTTCGTCGTATTTTGCCTTGTTGAGGCGGAACAGTATTCCCGGGCGACCCTTGCGGACTTTCCGATAGGATATACTTTCCTCCGAATCGACAGCTCCTGAAGGAATACTCTCATTATTGATGAGGGGTTCTTCGAATTGGAGGCTTCTGTTAGCCTCGGATTCACTGATTTCGGTAGTCCTCGTCTCTTCATTTTCGGAAGTTGCTTCGAGAATACCGGAAGAAATAATTTTGCGCTGGAAATTCCTTCGGTCGAACTTGACACCGAGGATGGCTTCATAAAGACGTTGAAGGTCAGGTATAGTGAACTCGTCGTCAAGAAGGTCGAATCCCACGGGCTGGAAGAAGATATCCCGACGGAGCCTTTCCATTGCCGCATCGAATAGTTTCCTGTGATCGAATGCCAAAGGCGGCAGTTTGTCGACGGGGCACCAGACTGCTTCGTCTGCATCATCACCACCCACAACCGCGTAGGGTTTCACAAGAGCGTACCAGGCAATCGTGATCACCCTTTCGCGTGGATCGCGGTCGATATCTGAGAACACACCAAGTTGGACCAAAGCTGACGGAACCAGAGCGGTTTCCTCACGCAACTCCCTCAGCGCCCCTTGCTCAGCCGTTTCATCCATCCTGAGAAATCCACCGGGGAAAGCCCATTCTCCCTTGTACGGTTCCCCGCCCCTGCGGACGAGGAGCACCTTCAACTGCCAGTCTTCATACGTAAAGATGATACAGTCGGTCGTCACCCCCATATGCTCGTACTTGTACTGGTACGGGAAGGGATCGCCCGGTTTAAATGTATAATTCTTTCCCATCGCAAGAACAAAGATAGCCATTTTCAAGGAAAAACAAGAAAAATGTGTCAAAATGACATAAAAAATTTGGAGATTCGACAGCGCCTCATTATATTTGTGTCACAATGACACGTTAAGCGGTTAGGAATACCGATTGTAACAGTGCCGGTATACCAATGTTCAATCCTTTAATATTAAGAGACATGACAACGACTAATGACAAGACGAAGGTTTACAACGTAATCATCATGGACCGCAGCGGATCGATGTGGGACATCCAGAAGCCAGCAATCATGGGCTTCAACGAGGTGCTCGGAGGCGTGAAGGCAGCAAAAGAAAAGTATGCGGAGACTCAGGAGCAATTCATCACTCTTGTGTTATTTGACAGTACCGCCATCAACAAGGTCTACTGGAACGCAGATCCATCGATGGCCGAGCATCTGACTGAAAAGACCTACGTGCCCGGTGCCGCCACTCCCCTGTATGATGCCATGGGACGCACTCTCACCAAATTGGAGAAGGAACTCAAGAATGACAAGAACCACTCCGTGGTCGTGACAGTAATCACTGACGGTTATGAAAACGATTCCAGTGAGTACTCTCTCTCGGCAATAAAGGCGCTGGTTGAGCATCTGAAGGACGAAGGATGGTCGTTCGCCTATATGGGCACAGACCATGATGTCCACGGAGTCGCCGTGAACCTGTCCATTACCAATGTCATACAGTTCGAGAAGACCGAGGAGGCAACCATAAGGACTTTCGAGAAGGAACGTCGTGCTCGTGACAGGTGGTACGAGGAGGAGAGCTGTTTCGACATGGGTTGTCCCAGTGCATCCTATGAGGAAAAACTCCGATTCAGGAAGGAGAAGGCAGCACATTATTATGACGAAGAGTCCAGGGGAAACAGATAAATACAATACTATATGAAGATATTTCACCTTACTTTCAACAAAGAGGCAGATGGGGATTGGTACATCGATTTCCCTGGATACCCCTTTGCCCATCATAATCTAATGATGGTCGCTGGCGCTAACCATCTTTGCGCATATGTGGCAAATATGGAGGGGCATCCGGACAAGGCATGCGTAGACGTTACCCTTGATAGCCACCTGATAGAAGGCAGGCAACCAATTGTTACTATGGAACGCACCAACAAAGGTTACGGTGCAACTTACAATTGCATCGGTGCTTCCGGGAGGGTTCCAGTCATAAATTGGAATGGAAAGGATATCGAGATTACCACGGCCTGGCTTTGCCCTGTCACTCTCTTAGTGCTGTTCAAGTATCCTAAGAAGATTAATCTGTATATTCCACAATAAGATTAACTGAACATATTTATTAGTCCTCGAGCCCGTCAGGTTTTACTATGATAATTCATGGCCCGAGGACTATTAGATAATAAGCATTAATTGTTTTTCCTTGACCCGTTAACTTGTGCTCCTCTTGGGTATGGAGGGTGTAAACTCAGTTGGTTGAGAACCCTCAATTCTATCAACTATTATCAGGGAAATACAAGATTTATACTTACATGTGCCTAAGTAAAGCACATGTAAGTATTTATTTTGAGCCATGATTATCACACATTATTTCCGAACACAGGAAGATGCGATCTTTAGAGCCAAGCAAGTTGCAAAGCAACCGGGATATGACTTCTGGGGAGTTACCATGCCTAATGGTAAGAGAGGATTTGCAATATACAAGAAAGGAAATCTGGTGGAGCAGTATATAACAGTCAGGAAAAAAGATTGATTATATTTGTATTATCATGAAAGATCTTCTCATAGGTGCCATAACCGGAGCTGTTATAGCGATAGCCATCTTTGCGTTTGAGTAATTTCCACTCAAATATAAGGCCATTTTTTAAAACCGCCCAAAATTATGCCTAAAACTTACTCAAATATGGCACATTGTCGCATAACTGACAAAATTTGCGTAATAGCAACGCATAAAGCTTGCTATTTTGTCATAGTATGACTATTTTTGTCAAAACGGAAATTGCATGGCTAAGAAAGGTCAATACACATATGAATATCCCCATCCCGCTGTTACAGCGGATAGTGTAGTATTCGGTTATGATGGCAAAGAATTAAAAGTCCTTCTTATCAAACGAGGAGCAGAGAAAGAAGCCAGTACAACGGCCTATGCCGGCGAATGGGCCCTTCCCGGCGGGTTCCTCGACGTAGAGAAGGATAAGACCATCGCTTATACTGCCAAACGAGAATTAAAAGAGGAAACTGGTCTCAGACTCTCTGAGAAAGAATTCAAGGAATTCGGCACTTTCAGCGATATCAAGCGTGATCCTCGTGAGCGAGTGATTACCATTGCTCACTATGCCTTGGTCAAGCTCACAGAGGTACAGGCAGACACTGATGCAGACAAAGCCGAGTGGTTCTCACTTAAGGAAGTCCCTTCATTGGCCTTCGATCACGACAAGATCCTCAGGGATGCGTTCTCCAGGCTCAAGCAGGACATCCACTTCCAGCCTGTAGGTTTTGAGCTATTGCCGGAGATATTCACCCTCCCCCAACTGCAGAATCTCTACGAGTCCATATTGGAGGTTAAATTCGACCGCCGCAACTTTGCCAACAAGATGAAACACTATGGCATCCTGTCCGAAGTAGAAGACGGCACTCCACGTCACGGGACCAGGACACCAATCAAGTACCGTTTTGACAAGGAGAACTATGACCGTTTGAAAGGGAATGGTTTTCGGTTGGAGTTCTAGCTAATTCGACAACTTACTCTTTATTATCTCATTCCATTTAGCTTGTAAAGGAGCGAGTGCAAGTCTTGCCGTCTCGATCTCTGATGGATGCCCATCACCGGACACTCCACTTCTGAACATAAGGTAAAGCACATCGAAATCAAGCATCTTTTTGACAGCATCCGAGCCAAGATTTACGTGCATCGGCAGATTGGTTGGAAATTCCGCAGCAAAGTGACCCCCTCGTTCCGGTAAAGTCGTGACCCCCGTTTCCGATTCAAAGTGATCCCCCTGCATTAGATACAGAATCCTAAAAAGAATGCAGGCTGACGGGGTTTTTCCTCTGGGCAGCCTGCACTTTGTTTATTGATGAAAAAGAAAAAGACAGGGGGTCAATGGGGTGCGGAATTAGGGGGTCAGTTTCGATGGGATTCTCCAACACGATGATTCAATCTCGCTGGAAGGAGATTGGATTGAACTGACGGATCTTTATGAGCAGTATCCGGTATTGTCTTCAGACGAGTTCCTTGAAAGGTTCGAGTTGGAAATGAACGGAGAGGATTTGATTTCTTCCACAGTATTGAAGGGAACATGGAAGAAATACGACAATAAGAGGGATTATGATTTCTCAGACACTCCGAAAAAGAAATTGGACGTTGTTCTGAGGCTAGAGAAATAGGATATTACACCGTCCTTTCCAGGACCTCCCAGAAACGGCGTGGCAACGAGATGTTCTCGATACCGATGGCTCCGGTGAACAACGGGGCTATCTCTTCAGGTCTGAACCCGGCTATACCGCAGCCGATCTCAGTTATCAGGAACCTCTTTTCAGGATGGTTCCCGGCATATTCGATGAATTCATCCACATAAGGGGCGATGGTCTCGACTCCACCCTGCATAGTGGGAATGGCATAGCTCTGGCCCTGCATCCCGACGCCTTGGCCCCAAACCGCACCGAACTTATCGTATGCAGCGCGTGCCGCACCGCCGCCGTGTAGTCCGGCCAGATTCGATCCGAAGACGAACACCTCGTCCGGTCTCAGCGACAGGATGTAATCATTTGTGATTCTTTTATTATTCATGATCAAACTCGATTGTGATACTGTAGCTGCAAGCAAAGATAGCTATCCCAACTTCACCTCCCCATCACCATCTCCTCGCCGGGCTTCATGGTACGGCGGATCAGGGAGCCGTCGAAGGGTGAGACCAAAAGCAGTTCGCCACCCTTTTCGGATACGACCTTGACGGATACGGTCCTGCCATCCTTTCGTTCGGCGCTGACCAGGAAGGCTCCGCGGGCCCTCAAGTCCTTGAAAGAGACATCCTTCCAATCATCCGGAATGGCCGGGAATATGCGCACTGTGTCCGTATGGCTCTGAAGGAGCATCTCCTGGACACCAGACGCGAAGGCGAAATTGCCTTCCAGGGTGAAAGGACGGTAGACGAAGCGAGACTTCCCGCTCCTGGACTGGTCACCGTTGGCGTGAAAGGTGTTCGGCAGGCAGAAGCACTCTGCGAAATCCCTCAGATATCTCCTGGCGCCCTCGCCGTCGAAAGCCCGCGCACGCATATTCGCGAACCAGGAATATGAATAACCGGTCCAGTACGAGGGGCCGTATTCCTCTAGCCTGTCGAAGGTTGTCTTGATGATGCGCCTGGATTCCTCTCCGTCTTCCCAATTCAACAGTCCCAGCGGATGGATCGCCATAGCATGTGAGAAATGCCTGTGCGACTCATCGTAGGGGAAGCCTTCCGCAAAGGCAAGGGCTCCGTCCTCGGAGAGGGCGAAGGGTGGCATCTGGGAGCGCAGTTCCTCCCAGTGGGATGCCTCGTCATCCAACGACAGCGCACGGGCCATCTCGGCGGCCATCTTGAATGTGTTGGTCACCAAGGCATTGTCATAATTGGATATTGTCCTGAACCAGGCTTTCAACGTATTGTCATAAATCTCCGGGCTGGTCGAGAACTCCAGTGTCCTGTGCCCGTCCTCCCCTGTTACAGTCTGGTGCTCCAGGAACACGGCGACATCCTTCACGAAAGGATAGCCCTTCTCACGCAGGAAGTCTCCGTCCATAGAGTATTTCCAATGCAGATAGAAATGGTGCGCCAGCCACGAAGATGTGGTCTGTGACAGTGAATATTGGATCCATCCTCCCATCGGCTCGCCGGTAAGGGTGCAGACTCCGGGAATGGCAAGGCCGTCCTTCTCGAAATACTGGTGTGTAAAAGCGTGGAACACATTCCGCTGGTTCCACAAGGTGTTGATGTAACCCATTTCCTCTCCCAGATGGTTTCCCGTGTATGCCGGCCAGTAGCTCAGCTGGGTGTTCAGGTCGTGATGGTAGTCCCCTTTCCAGGGCGGAAGCTTGCCGTTGTCGGCAGTCCAAACCGCCTGCAGGGAAATCGGATAGGAATCCTCCCTGGCAGCCGATCCGAATTTGTACATCTCATTGTCGTACTGCTTCTTAAGGACCGGATCGGGAAGGCAGACCGAGGACTTGGCCCAATATCCATTCCAGAAAGCGGCCTGCGACTTCCTGTCCGAGGCCAATCCCCTCTTGAAGGCAAGTTCCACCTCGGATACCGCGTTCTCCTCGACCATTGAGGAAGTAACGCTCCACACGCCGGAACACCTGCCGTCTTTCACCTTCCATTTCACGGCCACGTCATACGAGAATCCGCCCCAGCCTTCCTGATGGTAACTCGACAGCCCGTCGCCTAAGACTACCTCACCCTGCGGGTAGCCAAGACGGGAAAGGTCCTGGCCCGTAACCGGATTCGTGGCGTCATCGCTTCCACGAGAATATGGCGGAGGCACGATGACAGGGCGGAAGTCCTCAGGGACATTCTCGAACACGAACCATCCCACCGGACGGTCAGCGTCGATGAATGAATACATCCTTGTCCCGCTCTTCCAGACGACCTCGCACAGCGCGCTCCCAAGGTAAAGACGAACGCTCCCGACTTCTCCCAAAGCGCCGAACTCCAGGGCCGCACCGGGAATCTTTGAAGGAGCCGGATCCCTGTCGTAAGGGACGTCGAGTTTCTGCTGGACGGGAAGGTAATCCCCGCTCCTGACGTGGTCGGTCACCCACGAGAACTTGAACCTGTCGCCAGAGAGGCTGTCCGCGGGACGCAGGTCCCAAAGGTCTGTCCTGTCCAGGGACATCCTCAGGCTGCCTTCCTTCTCCCACACAAGGCTTCCCACCACCGCATTGCCCAGCGGGATGGCCTCATCCCAGGACGCGGCCAGTGACGGGAAGACAAGGTCGCTGTCAGAAGCGACCGTGGACTTGTCCGGAAAAGCATAACGGGTACAGGAAACCGGAAGCAGGGCCAAAACAGAAAACAATCCCATGATCAGGATTGTTTTCAAATGGATACAGGACTTGAACATATTCTTAAACCTTGAGGAAAACCTTCTTCTTGTACAGGAACCAGAGGAAGAGCCAGGAGATCATGAAGTAACCTATGTTCAGTATCAGGTTGCCCACAGGCTCGGGGCAGAGGCCGGCAAGGCCGCCGAGGAAGAACCTGTTGATTCCGCTGAAGGAGATGATCCTCTGTGCCATGTAGATGGTGATCGAGTTGAGTCCGACGACCTCGAAGAACTTGGTCCATCCTTTCCACCCGCGCACATCGATGATATAATAGAACAGGGCGAAAAGTCCGAGTGAATATGCTCCCACGACCAGGACGAAGGTGCTGGACCAGAGTTTCTTGTTAATCGGGAAATCCAGGCTCCAGACGAGGCCGATGACCAGCATCGCAACGGCGGCCAGGGCCATGTACAGCGACTTCTTCGAACCGGACACCTTCTCCTCGGGAATCCTTACGAATTCTCCGGTAAACATTCCTAGCATCGCGGTCACTATGGCCGGGATGAGGCTCAGCAAACCTTCAGGATCGAAAAGGCCTTTCTGGTAGATATGGTTGGGGAACAGGACCCTGTCCACGTAGCCCACCAGGTTTCCCTCCAGGGACAGCGGGGCGGCACCGGGAGCATCAGGGGCTGGGACAAACTTGAGCAGCAGCCAGTAGCCGACGAGCAGGACAGCTGCTATCACCGCGCGGGCCTTGGGCTTAAAATTGATAAACAGCAGGGCGGCGAACATCCAGGCAAAGCCGATCCTGGCAAGGACGCTGAAGATACGCAGCGTGGACAGTTCCAGCTTGAAGAACCCGTTGTACACCAGGCCCAGGAGGAAGAGGATGATCCCTCTCCTGAATATCTTCGCATAAACCTGCCCCCTGGTAGCACCTTTCCCTATCTGCTTGGCATAGGAGAAAGGATAGGATATTCCGGCAATGAAAAGGAAGAGCGGGAATATGGTGTCGTGATGGCGGAGTCCGTCCCACGATGCGTGGCTCATCTGGGTGGCGAGCCAGCAGGAATCTCCATTGGGGAAAAGCGCGCAGATCGCGGTTACGATGGATGCGAAGCCCATGATGAAAATCATGTCGAAACCTCTCAAGGTGTCGAGTGACAATAGACGTTTGCCCGGTTCCATGTGATTTAGTGTTAGTGGAATAGTTGAGGTAAGAGGGTTCGAACCTCTACTGAGGGAACCAAAATCCCTAGTGCTACCATTACACCATACCTCAATACGACTGGCAAATTTACCGTAATTTCACTAAATTAGCAAATCAAATGAACACAGGCATATGAAAGGGGTTTTTCTATTTCTCGCCGAGGGTTTCGAGGAAATCGAGGCCCTTGCAACCGTGGATATTCTCCGCAGGGGCGGAGTGGATGTCAAGACTGTTTCCATCAACCATAACCGGATAGTGCACGGGGCTCACGGAATACCTGTCGTCGCAGACTGGGAACGGGATGAATTCGACGGATGCGTCATACTCGGCGCCACTCCGGAAGATGCGATGATCTTCCCCGGCGGCTTGCCCGGAGCAAGCAACCTGGCCGAGGACGAGTTCCTGATGGCAGCGATGCAGAAGCATTTCTCCGAAGGCGGCACCGTGGCGGCAATCTGTGCTGCACCCGGTCTCGTTGCCTCCCAGCTTCAGGACATCGAAGGGAAGAAGTTCACCTGCTATGACGGTTTCGAGGAGAACATGATGGCACAGGGCGCCGAATACACCGGCGAGCCTGCGGTCACCGACGGGAACCTGATCACAGGACGAGGCCCCGGATGCGCGATCCGTTTCGCTCTGGAGATACTCAGGAAACTGAAGGGTGAAGAAGTTGCCGCGCAGGTCGAAGCCGGGCTTCTAATCTAGCGCCTCACAATCACCCTCTCGATCCTTCGGGGAACCGAAGTCATTATTTCATAAGGAATTGTGTCAAGGATACCGGCGATTTCGGAGACAGTGGGATCTTCTCCGAATATGGTTACGGTGTCCCCCACCTTGCACTCGACCCCGGTCACATCTACCATAGTCATGTCCATGCAGATATTCCCTATGGTCGGCACCCTGTGACCGTTCAGGCTGAAACTTGCCCGCCCGCATCCGAGATGGCGGTCTATTCCGTCGGCATAACCGACCGGTATGGTAGCGATCCTGGTCCCGCCGGGAGCGATTTCGCCATGCTGGCCATATCCGATCGCTCCGTCACCGGCCTTGAGTTCCTTGATCTGGAGGATCTTGACTTTCAATGACGCCACGGGCTTGAGGTGCACATCCGGGAGGGCGCTGATACCGTATATTCCGATTCCAAGACGGACCATGTCGTACTGGTACTCGGGGAACCTTTCAATGCCGGCGGAATTGAGCAGATGGAACATAGGATGATAGCCCAGGGCGTCCTCCACCGCCGTAGCGTTCTTCCGGAACATCTCCACCTGGCCCATGGTCACGGCGTCCATAGACGGATCCTCGGCGACGCAGAGATGGGAATACACGGATTTCACTTTCACGTACGGGCAATCCTTCAGATAGTCCAGAAGCTCCGGGATCTCCGATGACATGAAACCCAGGCGATGCATTCCCGTATCAAGCTTGATGTGTATAGGGAAATCCTTTATTCCCCTGGCCTCAAGGGTCGCGACCAGTGACTTGAGGGTATACAGGTTGGGTATTCCCGGCTCGAGCCGGTTCTCGATCATCTCTTCGAAAAAGTCAGTGCCGGACGTGAGGACAAGGATAGGAAGGCTTATACCGGACTGCCGGAGCTCCATACCCTCGACCGGAAGCGCGACCGCAAGATAGTCTGCACCGGCATTCTGCATCATGAGGGCGAACTCCACTGCCCCGTGTCCGTAGGCGTTTGCCTTGACGAGCACAAGCAACTTGGTCGACCGGTCAAGTTTCGACCGGAAGTACCTGTAGTTGTCAAGGCAATTTGGGAGTTTGAGCTCCAGCCTTGAGAAATCTGTTTCGCCGTTCGACATCCTCAGTTATGGGTATATCATGACAAATTTACTGTTTTTCTGCCAAAGTCAGCGCGAAAATAACTACATTTGATAAATGGCCCGCCATTTGCCTTGATATGGAAAACACAAAAAAGAAAGATATATGAACACAGCAACAATCTGGATCTTGATGATCGTTGTCATGATCCTGAGCGCCATCGTCCAGGCCATGCTGAAAAGCAGGTTCACGAAATACTCCAGGGTTCCTACCAATTCTGGCCTCACCGGGGCGGAGATTGCACGCAAGATGCTTCTGGACCACGGGATTACCGACGTCCAGGTGACGTGTATCCGGGGACAGTTGACCGACCATTACAATCCACAGACCAGGACCGTCAACCTGAGCGAGTCCGTTTACGGAGAAAGGAGCATTGCGGCAGCAGCCGTGGCGGCCCACGAGTGCGGACACGTGATACAGCATGCTACCGGCTATGCGCCCTTGAAACTTCGCACGGCACTGGTACCCATGGTCAGTTTCTCAAACAGCCTGGTACAGTGGGTCCTGCTGCTGGGTATCGTGGTTATCCAGATCACTCCTGCCCTGCTGTGGCTCGGCATCGCCATGTTCGCGTTCTCGACCCTTTTCAGTTTCGTCACCCTTCCGGTCGAAGTCAACGCCAGCCAGAGGGCTGTCAGGTGGCTGGAAAGCGCCGGAATCACGAATTATGAGACACGACCGATGGCTGTGGATGCGCTCAAATGGGCTGCATACACCTACATCATTGCTGCCATTGGTTCCCTGGCAACGCTTCTTTACTATATCGGACTGGCTGACCGCCGCTAGAACAGCGTCGGATGGCTGTCGGAGAGCTGTGAAAGGACAGTCTCCATAGTAGCCTCCCTGAATATGGCCGAACGGGCTTTGATCCCGAAACGGTCGCAGTATTCCTTTACTGCGGCCATTTCACTGTCGTTGAGATATATAACCTGTCTGTGGCGACGACGGAGCGCCTCCCTGCTCTTCTGGAAAATGTCCGGATCGACTGCCGGAACCGCTTTTTTCTTCCTGGCCAAAACTGATGCGATTTGAGCGTTATTATGACTGATTATCACAAAAATAGTTATTTTTGTGTAAATAATAGCAGCAAAAACCTCATGGACAACAAAGTATTGATCTTTTCAGCCCCTTCCGGATCGGGAAAAAGCACAATCGTCAACCATATTTTGGCCAAATATCCTGATTCGATGGAATTCTCCGTCTCTGCGACCTCAAGGCCTCCCAGGGGCGAGGAGCAGCACGGCAGGGAGTATTATTTCCTGTCGGCCGAAGAATTCCGCAAACTGATCGAGGAGGACAAGTTCGTGGAATATGAAGAGGTCTATGAGGGCAGGTTCTACGGCACCCTGAAGTCCGAATGCGAGAGGATATGGGATGCCGGCCGCGTAATCATTTTCGATGTCGATGTCAAGGGTGGTGTCAACCTGAAGAAGTATTTCGGGAAAGCCGCACTATCCATATTCATAAAGGCCCCTTCTGTGGAGGTCCTCAGGGAAAGGCTTGTAAAAAGGGGTACTGATACCCCTGAAGCCATCGAGGAGAGGGTTGCCAAGGCAGAGGAAGAGATGACATACGAACCTCTGTTCGATTACGTGCTCGTAAACGATGAACTTCAGACTGCATACGCTGAATCCGAGAAGGTCGTCGAGGATTTCCTGGACGACGGGAGGCTGAATTACTCAACTTTCATCTGATGAGGATTGCGGTTTATTCGGGATCTTTCAACCCGCTTCACATCGGCCATCAGGCCATAATGGAATACCTTACGAAGGAGAAGGAATACGACTGGGTCTACCTGGTGGTATCGCCGAAGAACCCGCTGAAGGATTCCATCAGCGCAGAGACGGGTGATGACCGTTACCGTGCCGCCGTGGAAGCCGTCCGAAGGCATCCCGAGTTGCATGTATGGGTGGATGACATCGAACTCATGATGCCTCCGCCCCATTACACCGTAAAGACCCTCGACGCGCTCAAGAGAAGGGAACCCGAGAACGACTTCACGCTTGTGATAGGCGCCGACAATCTCCACGACATCCACCGCTGGAGGGACTTCCAGAGGATCCTTACAGAATACGGAGTCGCCGTATACCCAAGAAAAGGATTCAACCTGGACGACATACGAGCACAGCTCGTCGAGGAGTGCCGTCACTTCCCCGCCCCGTACGTACTGGATGCCAATGAGTATTCTCCCGGTTCCATCACAGACCTCGAGGGGACTCTCAGGAACACTTACAACATAGAAATCATAGACGCTCCTATCGTGGATATATCATCCACTGAAATCCGGGAAGGCATCGCGGCCGGACGGGACATGACGGAGTGGCTGATGTAACTGAATATTCAAATGTCAAAGACCATCAGAAGGAATTTCCCGGTTCAGGGAATGGGCTGCGCGGCCTGCGTGGCAAGGGTGCAAGGCACGATAAGGAATATGCAGGGAGTGCAGGAATGCAACGTTTCCCTGGCATCCAATACTGCACAGGTGGACTACGATCCCAAAACCGTCACCGCGGCCGATATCAAGAAGGCCGTCCAGGATGCAGGATACGACCTGATCGTCGTTGAAGGTGACGACTCAGACGATGAGGCTGACTCGGAAGCCGAACGGTTGCAGGAAGATTATCTCCGTTCCCTGAAAAGGGATATGAGGATAGCCGTGGTCCTGGCCCTTCTGGTAATGCTGCTGGGAATGGGATTCGGTGATTTCCCGGGAAAAGGCTTCGTTCTTTGGGCCTTTGCAACTCCGGTAGTGTTCTGGTGCGGAAGGAGGTTCATCTCAACCGCCTGGAAACAAGCACGTCACGGAACCGCCAGCATGGATACCCTCGTTGCGCTGTCCATCCTGATCTCATATTTGTTCTCGGTATTCAATCTGCTGTTCCCCTCGGTATGGACCGCAAGGGGGCTTGAACCGCATCTCTACTTCGAGTCGTCCACGATGATCGTGGCCTTCATACTGATAGGCCGGGTTCTGGAAGAAAAGGCCAAGCACAGCACCGGCTCGGCAATTCGGGAACTGGCCGGGCTTCAGCCCAAGAACGTCAATCTGATGCCGGGTGACACATATTCAGTCAACCCTGGAGAAAGGATTCCCGCAGACGGTGAGGTCGTGAGCGGAGAATCCTGGGTGGATGAGAGCATGCTCACCGGTGAGCCGGTGGCTGTATCGAAAACTCCGGGGACCAAGGTCTATACCGGGACTATGAACCAGAAGGGAACATTCGTTATGAGGGCGGAGAAAGTCGGCAGGGACACCATGCTCTCCTCCATAATAAGGATGGTCCGGGATGCCCAGGGCAGCAAGGCCCGCATCCAGCAGACGGTCGACAAGGTAGCTGCAGTGTTCGTCCCGGTGATAATCGGAATATCGGTCCTCACCCTGCTTTGCTGGATATTCCTGGCGCCGTCGGACGGGGTTACGATGGGACTGCTGTCCATGGTCACGGTGCTCGTAATTGCCTGTCCCTGTTCCCTCGGCCTGGCCACCCCTACGGCACTCACGGCAGGCATTGGGAACTGTGCAAGGAAGGGAATCCTGATCAAGGATGCCGACTCCCTTCAGATTGCAGGACAGATTGACACCCTGGTCCTTGACAAGACGGGGACCATTACCAAGGAACTGTCGGCCGGGGTGGTTCCTACCGCAGACATGGAGTTCGTGGACGAAGTCAAGGAAACGTCTGCCGAGGCTGTATCTGAGCTCAAGGAGATGGGTCTTGACGTCTACATGCTTTCCGGTGACAACTCCGAGAGGGCCGAAAAAGTGGCTTCCAAGGTCGGAATCGACAATGTAATCTCCGGGGTCCTCCCTGACAGCAAACACGAGCACATAAAGGCCCTGCAGGCCGAAGGCAGGAAGGTTGGAATGGCAGGAGACGGAATCAACGACAGTCCGGCACTCGCACAGGCAGACCTCAGCATAGCCATGGGTAACGGAACGGACATAGCCATGAACGCATCCATGGCAACCATAGTAAACTCCGACCTGAAGAAAATCCCCCAGCTGATCAAAGTTTCCAGAAAGACTTCAAGGATTATTAAGGAGAACTTGTTCTGGGCTTTCTTCTACAATGTCCTTGCAGTGCCGATCGCTGCGGGCGTGCTCTACCCGGTCAACGGATTCCTGTTGAATCCGATGATTGCCGCAGCCTGCATGGCACTTAGTTCTGTCTGTGTGGTGACGAATTCCTTGAGGCTCCGCAGGGGTTAGGTTCAATCCTTTCGCACTATCCTCGCACCCAGGGCGTTGAGACGGTTTTCGATGTCCTCATATCCCCTGTCTATCTGCTCGATATTGCCGATCTCGCTGGTCCCCTTTGCCGACATTGCGGCAAGGAGCAGGGCGATACCGGCACGGATATCCGGCGACAGCATCCTGCCGCTCCGGAGCTGGAACTTATGGTCATGACCTATGACTACGGCGCGGTGAGGGTCGCAAAGGATGATCTGCGCGCCCATGTCTATGAGGCGGTCAACGAAGAACAGCCTGCTCTCGAACATCTTCTGGTGGATCAGCACGCTCCCGCGGCACTGGGTGGCGACGACCAGTATGACACTCAGGAGGTCAGGGGTAAGTCCCGGCCACGGGGCGTCCGCGATGGTCATGATGGAACCGTCCATGAAGGACTCGATCACATAGCTCTCCTGCTCGGGAATGAATATGTCGTCGCCCTTCTGCTCGATCTTCACACCAAGCCTGCGGAAACTCTCGGGAATAATCCCGAGATTGTCGTAAGAAGTATCCTTGATGGTAAGGCTGCTCTGGCAGAGGGCCGCCATACCGATGAAACTGCCGACCTCGATCATGTCAGGAAGGATCCTGTGCGTGGCTCCGTGCAGCGAACTTACACCCGTAACTGTAAGGAGGTTGGACCCTATTCCCTCGATCCTGGCACCCATGGCCGTCAGCATACGGGACAGCTGCTGGATATAAGGTTCGCAGGCTGCGTTGTAGATGACCGTCTTACCCTCAGCCAGGCTGGCCGCCATCAGGATGTTAGCCGTTCCGGTCACCGAGGCCTCGTCGAGCAGCATGTACTTGCCGGTCAGATGCTTCCCGTCCGGAAGGCTGAGCTGATAGGCACGCTTGTTCGAGTCATAACTCAACTCGGCTCCCAAACCCATGAGTCCGGAGATATGAGTATCCACCCTCCTTCGACCAATCTTGTCACCACCCGGTTTCGGGAACCATACATGGCCCAGACGGGCGAGCAAGGGGCCCGCCACCATCACCGAACCGCGCAGCGAAGAGCACATCCTGATGAATTCGGGGCTCTCTATGAATTCAGTGTCAAGTTTCTCGGCCTTGAAGGAATACTCGCCCTTTGCCTTCCTGTGCACCTGGACACCCATCCTACCCATCAGGGAGATCAGGTTCTTGACGTCCAGTATCTCGGGGACGTTGGTTATGACGACCTCCTCACTGGTCAGCAAGACTGCGCTCAGCACTTCAAGGGCCTCATTCTTGGCTCCCTGCGGTACAATGGAACCGCTGAGCCTGTGCCCGCCTTCGATGATGAATGAACTCATGGTTATCTGTTTTAAACGTATTCCACTTCCTTTTCAAGGGTCACTCCGAATTTGTCCAGGACGGAAGCCTTGATCTCCTTTTCTAGGGTTATGACTTCGTCCGGAGTCGCGGACCCGGACTTGTTGACCAGCACAAGCGGCTGCTTATCGTAAACGGCCGCCCCTCCGATCTGGCGGCCCTTCCAGCCGCATCTGTCTATCAGCCAGGCGGCAGGGACCTTGAAGCAGTCTTCCCGTATGCCGAAAGACGGGACATTCCCCAGATTCTCTTCATTTGCAATCCTGCGTATCTTATCCAGGGTTGCGCCGTCCACATAGGGGTTACGGAAGAAACTGCCTGCGCTGCCCAGTTCCGACACCTCCGGGAGCTTCCCTTTCCTGATGTCAGTGACGGTATCCCTTATCATCGACGGAGTAAGTAAGGCCGGATCGTCGGTACCGTATTTTTCCTTGACGGCTTCCCTGACATGGCCGTAATCCAGTTCGGGGTCCGGCTCCGTCGAGAGCCTGAACGTAACTCCGGTCACGAAATACCGTCCCTTCCAGTCGTGCTTGAAGCGGGAATCCCTGTAGGCATATTCACACTCGACTGCCGGAATGATCACCTCTCTGCCGGTAACGGCATCGATACAGGAAACCGACTCAATCAGATCTCCGGCTTCCCGGCCATAGGCTCCGATATTCTGGACGGCAGACGCACCGACCTCTCCGGGAATATATGAAAGGTTCTCCGCCCCCCAAAGGCCCTTGGAGGCGCACCAGGCGCAGAAATCGTCCCACACCACCCCTGCTTCGGCATAGACCCTACCGGAGCCGAGGTCCTTCATCCCCTTCATCGCGCAATGCAGGACAGTCCCGGGAAAATCCTTTGTGAAAAGAAGGTTGCTCCCTCCACCGATATGGAACAGCGGGCGGGGCAGGTTCACGTCTGAAAGGATGGCTTTCAGTTCCTCCACGGACTCATATTCAACGAGACAGCGGCATGAAACCTTCATCCTGAAAGTGTTCATGCCGCTTATATCGATGTCGAAACCTTTATTCATATATTACAAATATACGAAAAAAGTCTCCCTATGCAACTGCCGCGAACTCCGCGGCCGGAGAAACGAGACTACTGCTCGTCAGGTCCCTGATCCTCCGGTCCGTTCTGCGGGCCCTGGGGTCCTGCCTGGGGGCCGCCGTTACCGTAAGGGTTCTGGCCGGCACCCTGCTGTGCCTGGTACATCTTCTCGAAAGCCTTGCTGAGGGCCTCTGAATATCTGTCGATGTCGGCGAGGTTCTGGTTCTTGATGGCCTCCTTCAGGAGGTTGACATTGCTCTCGACCTCTCCCTTGACATCAGCAGGAACCTTGTCGCCGTTGTCTTTGAGGAACTTCTCGGCCTGGAAGCAGAGGGAATCCGCGTTGTTGATCTTGTCGACCCTCTCCTTGGCCTCGCGGTCGGCAGCCTCGTTGGCCTTGGCCTCGTCACGCATCCTCTGTATCTCGGAATCGGACAGGCCTGAAGAAGCCTCGATCCTGATGTTCTGCTCCTTGCCGGTAGCCTTGTCCTTTGCGGACACGTTCAGGATACCGTTGGCATCGATGTCGAATGTAACTTCGATCTGAGGGATTCCCCTGGGTGCGGGAGCTATGCCGTCCAGATGGAAGCGGCCGAGTTCCTTGTTGTCCTTGGCCATGGGGCGCTCGCCCTGGAGGACGTGGATCTCGACTGAAGGCTGGTTGTCAGCTGCGGTCGAGAAGACCTGGCTCTTATGGGTAGGGATGGTGGTATTCGCATCTATGAGCTTTGTCATGACACCGCCGAGGGTCTCGATACCGAGTGACAGAGGAGTGACATCCAGGAGGAGGACATCCTTCACGTCACCTGCGAGCACACCGCCCTGGATGGATGCTCCGATAGCAACGACCTCGTCAGGGTTGACGCTCTTGTTGGGCTCCTTGCCGAAGAACTCCTTCACGAGCTCCTGAACCTTGGGGATACGGGTAGAACCGCCCACGAGGAGGACCTCGTCAATGTCGGAGGCCTGGAGACCAGCGTCCCTGAGGGCAATGCGGCAGGGATCGATCGACCTCTGGAAGAGGCTGTCACAGATCTGCTCGAACTTGGCCCTGGTAAGGGTCTTCACGAGGTGCTTGGGAATGCCGTCGACAGGCATGATGTACGGAAGGTTGATCTCCGTGGAAGTCTGGCTGGAAAGCTCGATCTTGGCCTTCTCGGCAGCCTCCTTAAGTCTCTGGAGGGCCATAGGGTCCTTCTTGAGGTCGATTCCGCCGTTCTCGGCAGCGAACTCGGCTGCAAGCCAGTTGATGATCTCCTGGTCGAAGTCATCACCTCCTAGGTGGGTGTCACCGTTGGTGGACTTAACTTCGAATACACCTCCGCCAAGTTCAAGGATGGAGATATCGAAGGTACCGCCTCCAAGGTCATATACAGCGACCTTCATGTCCTTGTTCTTCTTGTCAAGGCCATAGGCAAGGGCAGCTGCCGTAGGCTCGTTGATGATCCTCTTCACGTCGAGACCGGCGATCTTACCGGCCTCCTTGGTAGCCTGGCGCTGTGAATCAGAGAAGTACGCAGGCACGGTGATGACGGCCTCGGTGACATCCTGGCGGAGATAATCCTCAGCTGTCTTCTTCATCTTCTGGAGAACCATTGCGGAGATCTCCTGAGGGGAATAGAGCTTGCCGTTTATATCCACGCGCGGGGTATTGTTCTCACCCCTGACAACCTTGTAAGGTACACGGTTGACCTCCTTGGTCACCTGGTCGTAAGTCTCGCCCATGAACCTCTTGATAGAGAAGACGGTGTTCTGGGGATTGGTGATGGCCTGACGTTTTGCAGGATTACCGATCTTCCTCTCACCGCCGTCGGTGAAAGCTACGACCGAGGGAGTAGTCCTCTCTCCCTCATTGTTGATTATGACGGTAGGCTGGTTGCCTTCCATGACCGAAACGCACGAATTGGTGGTTCCAAGGTCGATTCCGATGATTTTTCCCATATTCTTTTCTCCTTATTTGATTACAATAACAATTCGGGGCTGACATCAGCCAGCCTCGAATCAAATAACGAATGTTATGCCAAGCCTATCAGGCTGACAAATTGTCACTCATGCGTGGAGAAACGCTGCCGGGCCAGGGCCTCATAATCGGTTCCCGGACGGCCGTAATTGGCGTAAGGGTGGATGGAAATCCCTCCTCTGGGAGTAAACAGGCCAAGCACTTCTATGTACTTCGGATCCATGAGTTTGATCAGGTCATTCATGATTATGTTGACACAGTCCTCATGGAAACCTCCGTGGTTCCTGAAGCTGAACAGGTACAGTTTCAGGCTCTTGCTCTCCACCATCCTGATGTCGGGGATGTAGCTGATCCTTATCTCAGCGAAATCAGGCTGCCCTGTGATGGGGCAGAGAGTAGTGAACTCGGGGCAGTTGAAACGTACCCAATAGTCCCTCCCGGGATGCATGTTCTCGAAGGTTTCGAGCACTTCCGGGGCATAATCCATCTTGTATCTGGTCTCGTGGCCGAGGGCCGCAAGTCCTTCTTTTTTCCTGTCCATAATCAGAAATCAAATATCTTGAAAGGGTTGTAACGGATATCGCGGTCGTATACGTCCTCGGCCTCGATGGCCTTGAGTTTCCTGACCACAGCTGCGGTAACGGGGAGTATCAGGATCTCATAGAGGACCTTGAACGACACCTGGCACAACATCATCCAGGCAAGGTTCTTAACGGGAGTCCCCCAGAAAGCGATAGGCATGAAGATCAATGAATCCAGGCATTCGCCCGCCAGGGAGGAGACGATCGCCCTGAGAGAGAAACCCTTCCCCTGCTGTGCGACCTTCATCTTGCTCAGCACATAAGCGTTGAAGGTCGATCCGGCCAGGAAAGCCAGAAGAGAGGCCAGAAGCACCCTCGGGGCCATCTTGAACACGAAGTCGAAGTGCTCCCCTCCTGTCCAGAAAGAGGCCGAAGGGAGGATGACCGCCAGCTGGGCCACGAGGGCCACGAAAAGGTTCATGGCAAAAGCCATCCATATCACGAGACGCGCCTTGCGGTATCCCCATACCTCAGTGAAACAGTCATTGAGGATATACGAGATCGGAAAGATCAGCACGGCGCAAGGAAGGGCCACCTTGCCGATGGCGAATACCTTTGCAGCAAAAAGGTTTGATGAGATAAGGCAGACCGTGAAGAGTACTGCCATCAGCACGAATGCTGAAGAAAAACTGTTTTTTGACATCCTAGTTTTTTGAGTGGTTTCCTAGTACACTTGGTTTATCATCAATCGCCGGCTTCCTTGAGTCGTTCGGCGTTTTCTGCTATCTGGAGCTGGTTGATGCATTCCTGGATGTCCCCGTCCATGAACACGGGGAGGTTGTACATAGACCAGTTGATCCTGTGGTCGGTAACACGGCCCTGAGGATAGTTGTAGGTACGGATCTTCGCGGAACGGTCTCCCGTGGACACCATGGTCTTGCGCTTGGCACCGATCTCGTCGAGATACTTCTGGTGCTCAAGGTTGTAAAGACGCGTCCTCAGTTCCTCGAAAGCGCGGTCCTTGTTCTTGAGTTGGGAACGTTCCTCCTGGCACTGGACCACCAGTCCGGTAGGAAGGTGAGTGAGCCTGACGGCGGAATAGGTGGTGTTCACACCCTGGCCTCCGGGACCGGATGCGCAGAACAGGTCGAGACGGATATCCTCCCACTTGAGGTCGACATCGAACTCTCCGGCCTCGGGGAAGACCGCCACCGAAGCGGCGGAAGTCTGGATACGGCCCTGGGTCTCGGTCTGGGGGACACGCTGGACACGGTGTACACCGGACTCGTATTTCATTATTCCGTATACTTCCTCGTCATTCGAAGAGAGCTTGAAGACTATCATCTTGAAACCTCCGGAAGTTCCGGGAGTAGCATCATTGACCTCCAGCTTCCATCCCCTCTTCTCGGCGAACTTGGAATACATCCTGAAGAGGTCACCGGCGAAGATCGCGGCCTCGTCACCTCCGGTACCGCCACGGATTTCCACGATCGCATTCTTCGCATCATCGGGATCCGCAGGTATGAGGAGTATCTTGATCTGCTCCTCGAGCTGAGGGATCTGAGGTTCGAGGTCTGCTATCTCGGCGCGGGCCATCTCCCTGAGGTCCTCGTCCTTCTCATTGATCATGATGTCCTTGGCCTCGGCGAGCTCTTCGACCTTCTTCTTGTAGTCGAGGCCGGTCTTGACGATAGGTTCCAGCTGCTTGTAGTCCTTGTTGAGCTGGACGTATTTCTTCATGTCGGCGATCACCGCAGGATCCGAAAGCTGGGCCTGCAGTGAGTTATATTTGTCCTGGAGCGCCAGGATCTTGTCCACCAGAGTATTCTCTGCCATAATCAGTTCTGTTTAAAGTTCCTTCACGTAGCATCTGCGCCGCATGAACAACTCGTTTTCATATTTTCCCCATACATTAGCGGGACCGTTGGACTCGATCTGGGGATTGGTGATGGCCCACTTGGTACCTTGCTCGCGATACTTGGCGGACATCGTACAATGATAGATCGAGGAAACTCCCTTGTTCTGCCATTTAGGCACGGCACCATTGAGCATCAGGTCCACGGTGTCATAATCGTGCATGGCCCTCAGGAGATACCACCATCCGAACGGAAACAGGTGACCCTTAGCCTTTTGCAATGCCGGGGATATGGTTGGGAAAGTGATGCCGAAGCCCACCAGTTCCTCGTTCTCATCAAATATTATGCTGCTCGTCTTGTCAGTGACAAACTTGAGCACCGCTGCAGCCTCTTCGTCGATTTCCTCCTTGGTAAAGGGGATGAAATTGTAGACGGCCTTTGCAAAACTCTCATTGTATACATCGAAGAAATACCTGACCTTCTCAGGATCCTTCTTCAATTTGTCGAGGCTCCCCTCATGGAGGTTATACCTCTTCTTGAGGATCCCGGCGATACGCTGGATCTTCTCCTGGGGTTCCTGGTTGGCCCTGACCTTGTACTGCACCCAATCGCATTCCTTTACATAGCCGAACTCCTTCATGAAGTCGTTGTAATAGGGATAATTGTAGATGCAGTTGAACGGAGGGACATTCTGGAATCCTTCGATGAGCATTCCCTGCTTGCCAAGGGTGTTGTAGTAAAGCGGACCATGGATCTCGGTCATGCCGTTCTCCCTTGCCCACGACTCGGCGGCTTCCAGAAGCATCCTGGCCACCTCCATGTCGTTTATCGCATCGAACCAGCCGAAACGGGCCCTCTTCTTGTCATACAGGGCATTGTAGCGGGGGTTTATCATTCCGCATATGCGGCCGACCACTTTCTTTCCGTCGAGCACCATCCACATCTTGCGCGAGCAGTATGACAGAGTGGAAATCTTCGTGAGGGATTTTATCTGGTCGGAATGCAGGGCGGGAACATACTGGGGGCAGTCCCTGTACAGTTCATCGGGAAACTTGACGAAACGTCTCAAGTCCCTTTTACTCAAAACCTCAACTAACCTGTAAACTGACATTTTGCAAAGATAGGCAATAACCTGAAATTAATCAAGTCCTTACTGCTAAAGGCCTTTGGCCTTACCTTCATCCCAGATGGCATCCATCTCGGCAAGGGTCATGTCGTGCAGGTCACGGCCCCGGCGGATAGTGTTCTCTTCCAGATACGTGAAACGGCGACGGAACTTGTCACAGGCGCGGTTGAGAGCCGTATCCGGATCGATTCCATACAGACGGGCGGCATTTACTGTCGCGAACATGAGGTCACCCAATTCTTCCTCGGCCCTCTCATATGCAGCCTTCCGTTCCTCATCGGTTACAGCGGCGTCGAGCGAGTTGAACTCCGTTTCGAGTTCAGCCTGTTCCTCCTTGACCTTATCCCAGACCTGCTGCTTCTCTTCCCAGTCGAAACCCACACCCCTGGCCTTGTCCTGCATGGAATAAGCCTTCAGGATCGGAGGCAGGGAATCCGGGATACCGGAAAGGATACGCTTGTTGCCACCCTTCTCCTTCGCCTTGAGCATCTCCCAGTTGGTAGACACCTCCTCCGCGTCAGCCACCTTCGTGGTCGAGAAGACATGTGGATGACGGTAGATCATCTTTTCACACAGCTTGTTGAGGACATCGGCGATATCATACCTTCCTTCCTCCTCGGCGATCTTGGCATAGAAGATCACGTGGAGGAATACGTCTCCAAGTTCCTTTTCCAATGCTTTCTCATCCTTCTTCAGGACCGCATCGCTGAGTTCGTAGACCTCCTCGACCGTCATGGGCCTCAAAGTGTCGATGGTCTGGGCATGGTTCCAGGGACACTCTGCCCGCAGACGGTCCATAACATCCAGAGCTCTCTCAAAGGCTTTCAGTTTGTTATCCTTATTCTCCATAGGCTGCAAAAATAACAAAAAAAGGCTATCTTTGCCGTATGAAAGAAATCAAATACGTTTCCGCTGACGAAGCCGTAATGGCTGTCAAATCCGGTGACCACATACACCTGAGCAGTGTTGCAAGTGTACCTCATATCCTTATTGATGCCCTCGTGAGAAGGGCGGAGGCCCATGAGGTCGAAGACCTGCATTTCCATCATTTCCACACTGAAGGGCCGGCTCCTTATTCGGACCCGAAGTATATGGGGATATTCTTCGAGCAGGGCTTCTTCATAGGTCCCAATGTCCGTGCGAATGTCAATTCAGGCTATGCCGACTATCTCCCCGTCCATCTAGGAGAATCCCAGAAACTCTACCGCAGCGGCGCCATCAAGCTCGGTGCAGCCATGGTCCAGGTTTCGCTCCCCGACGAGAACGGAATGGTCTCACTAGGAACCTCGGTGGACTGCTCGATCGCGGCCATTGAAACTGCAAGGGTGAAGATCGGTGTGATCAATCCCAACGTTCCTTTCGCATACGGAGACCTGGTTTCACTTGACGCCTTCGACTATCTTGTCCAGGATGACACTCCCCTGGTTACCAAGGATTTCGCGGAACCGACCCCGACCGAGATTCTCATCGGAAAGAACTGCGCGGAGCTGGTTCCCGACGGAGCCTGCATCCAGATGGGCATCGGAGCGCTTCCCAACGCCCTGGCAGCCCAGCTGACTGACCACAAGGACCTTGGAGTCCATACGGAAATGTTCGCCGACGGAATCCTCCGTCTCATCAAGAAAGGCGTCGTGACCGGAGCCAACAAGGCCATCGACAAAGGCAAGATCGTGGCCTCCTTCCTCCTCGGTTCGCAGGATGTATATTCTTTCATCGACCACAATCCCGACGTCCTGATGAAGGACATCAAATATGTCAACGACCCCTGGACCATCTCGCGCAATCCGAACATGATGGCCATAAACTCCGCCACCGAGGTAGACCTGACAGGTCAGATCAGCGCCGACTCGATCGGCACACGCATCTTCTCCGGCACCGGAGGCCAGCTTGACTTCGTAAAGGGAGCGATTATGTCGGAGGGCGGCGTCTCCATGACGGCCTTCGCGTCAAGGACCAACAAGGGCAAGGCGAAGATAGTCCCCTTCCTCAACCCGGGAGCGGGAGTCGTCACCCCAAGGGCGGATGCTCATTGGATCATCACCGAATATGGTGCCGTCGATCTCTACGGCAAATCCCTTCAGGAGCGTGCCAAACTGCTGATCTCAATCGCCCATCCTGACGACCGGGAGATGCTCGACCGCGCTTCATTCGAGCGTTTCGGCCCGCACTGGCACAGCGTCAAGATTTAAAAGGTCACTTTATCTTTTCGACCCTGGCTGCACCGGGATCGTTCGAGCGGTCGACCTTCACCAGCAGGACAGGCTGCATGGTCCACGTCTGCTTATCCCCGGTGGTCTCTTTGCAAGTAAATACCAGAGTATTTCCCTTCCTGACAACGGAAACGGGATCAAGATCAGTAGCGACATCGGTAACCGGATTCACGACAGCCAGGACAATCTCGCGTGAGAAGTCCACCGGAGTGGGTTCTCCGCCTTGCCCCATGAATGCCGCCGAGCCGAAAAGGCTGTCGAACTCTTCCCGGGAGTCTATCCGTATATCTTCAGGGATATTTGCATCATTCCTGAAGAAATAGTTCTTCATTTCCACGAACGGTATCTCCTCCGAAGTCTTGCACGAGGCCAGTGCCACGGCCGCCAACAGCAACAGGATAATCTTTTTCATGATGATCTATACTTAATACAACCTTAAAGATATTAAAAAATCTCATTTTTGGCGTGAGATATAACTGATTAACAATAAGCTAAATACGCAATCAACTCTTTCACCTTCAACATATTACATCTCACGATCAAGAAGGTCAGGAGGGACGCTGCGACACATTCGCGGCTCGGCTGCGGCTGACCAGGATTACTCCGCCGACGATGAGGACCGTAGCGGCAAGCTTCTGCCAGGTGATGACATCCATCCCGGCCCAGATACTTACGATTGCCGCGATTATGGGTTGAAGATAGGTGTACATGCTGACGAGGGTCGGTCTCAGGTGCTTCTGCCCGAAGGGAATCAGGAAATACGCTACGAATGTGGCGAAGAATACGAGGTAGCCGATCTCCCATCTGACAAGCGATGGAACCGCCGCGAAATCAGTAGTCACAAGACCCTTGTACGAAAAAGGCAGCGACAGCAGCAACGAGAACAGGAATGTCCATTTCGAGAAGGTCACTACGCTGTATTTCGAGATCAGGGGCCGGAAAACTCCAAGATAAAGCGAGAAACTCAGGCAGTTCAGGAGCAGGAAAACTATCCCCAAAGGAGATGTGGCCGAAACTCCTCCGGTATGGACCGAGTTGAAAATGAGGAATATGACCCCTGCGAAACTCAGCGCCACTCCCCCTGCCTTCTTGCCGGTAATCGGTTCTCCAAGGAACAGGAAGGCAAATATCATCGTGAATATGGGACCGAGGGTACCCATGATCGCAGTGTCGATGGTTGTGGCCATTGTAATGGCCTTGAGGAAAGTCAGCTGGGGAACGAACAGGCCCACGAACGAAGCCGCAGCAATCTTCGGGAAATCTCCCCTCTCCACTTTTCCCTTAGGTGTGAATATGGAGAGAAGCCAGAACAGGGCCGACGCCCCAAGCGCCCTCAGCGTGAACAGGACAATCGGAGAAACTGCTGCGGAATTGGCTATATCCTTACAGAATACGATGTTCAGGCCGAATATCGTATATGCTCCTGCTATCGACAGGTGACCGGACAGTTTGTCTGACTTCATGGCAATAACGGCAGAAGTGAAGCAAAGCCATCTATCACGTAATCCGCTCCGGCTGCGAGAAGGGCATCCCTGGTGGAATTGCCGTAAGTCACTCCGCAGGTAAGGGCTCCGGCACGTTTCCCCATAAGGATGTCGACGGGCATGTCCCCTACAACAAGCGCTTCACCCGCAGCAAATCCCAAATCGGACAGTGTTTTCAAAACAGGCTCCGGATCCGGTTTTGCCAGCCTGACATTGTCAGCACCCAGGATATAGGTAATGAAGCCGTCAATCTCCATATCGCAAAGGAAGCCTTTCAATGACCTGGAGCTCCTGGACGATGCTATCGTCAGGACATACCCTTTTTCCTTCAGTACGGCAAGAGTTTCTCTCACTTTAGGGAACAGCTTGGGAATCAACAGTTTCCTGTTGGTTTCGAATATCTCCCTGTATGTTGCGGCACAGGCGGCGGTCTCAGTCCCGGAGATTCCCGGGAGCAATTGCCTGAACCCTTCCTCCAGAGGCAGTCCAATCGTAGCGGCAATGGTGTCCTCATCGGCCACGGGATACCCTCGCTTCTGCAAGGTCTGACGCATCGTCAGCACGATGTTGGCCCTGGTGTCACCGAGAGTCCCGTCGAAGTCCAATATGATTACCCTGACCACCTGCAACCTTTATTTCAGGAACACGAAGAATACAGCCAGGACGAGGCAGACAAAAGCGACGATATGGTTCCACTGGATGGACTGTCCCTTGAATACGAACAGCACTATGAGTGAGAAGACGGTCAGTGAGATGACCTCCTGGATCACTTTCAGCTGAAGGAGATTGAAGGGCCCTCCGTTTGAAGTGAAACCTATCCTGTTGGCAGGTACGGTAAGACAGTACTCGAAGAAAGCGATTCCCCAGGAGAACAGTATCACAAGAATCAACGGCCAGCCGGTCGAGATCTTCATCTCGCTGAGCTTGAGGTGGCCGTACCATGCGAATGTCATGAAAATGTTCGAGAAGACGAGCATCAAAACAGTCCAGAATCCGCGCATCATCATTTAAATCGATTGTCTTTTAAGAAGGCGCCACGACAGCACCGGGATCATGAAGGAGAGCAGGCAGGCTACCAGCCAGAAAACCGAGACAGGACGGAAATCGAAGTCCCCCGCCCCGATCATGAAACCGCTTACCACATTCTGGATGCCTGCAGCTGCATAGCTGGCCAGGCCGACCATGCCGAGTGCAGCTCCGGTAGCTTTACGTGACACTATGTCAAGGGCCATCAAACCTGCCACCGTGCAATAGACCACACCGATAGCCAGGCTGAACACTGCCACATAAACTATATTCATAACATAATTGCCCTTGGTGAAAAGGAATGCCGCCAGGGCGACCAGGCATACTATGCCGGAAATCAGCACAGGGATGAAGCGGTTGCCCTTGAATACCCTGTCCGACAGCCATCCGGCTAGAACCGTCCCGGCGATTCCGAATGCTTCGGAAAAAGCAATTATCTGAGTCGCTGATGCAAGGGAATAATCCTTTCCCTTTTGGAGGAACAGCACTCCCCATTCGCTTATCGCGTGCTGGGTAATATAGACGAAGGCGCTGGAGAGAGCGATAATCCATATTCCCGGATGCCTGACGACCATCTTCTGGTGCTCCTTGGTGGGAAGAGTGTCCGTCTTGCGTGGTACATCACCTGTCAATTCCTGAATGGAAGGAAGACCCCGGCTCTCGGTAGTGTCAGAAACGAATATCAGGATGATTGCAGAACCTATGACACCGGCAATGGCGGAGAAGATGAATCCATATTCCCAGCCAATCCAACCGACCACCAGGCCAAGGAAGAACACAGAAATAGACTTGCCGAGATATGGAGTGGCACTGAGAATACTGTAGAACGTCCCCCTGCGGTTGAGAGGGAACCATCTCGAGAGGCTGATCACCCCGGGAGGCGCGCCCATCGACTGGCAGTAGCCGTTCACGCCCCAGACCAGTGCGAAAATAAAAAACAGGACTGCGGAAGGTATGTTCCACCAGCCATGGGCCAGTCCAAGGACACCCATAAGGAGGTTCACGACGGTGGAAACCAGCAGGCCGGTGGCCATGAAACGCTTGATATTGCAATAGTCTGCGATGAATCCGTTCGCGAACTTCCCGGCAGCATATACGAAATAGAAGGCTGAGCCTATGATACCGAGCTGCGCGGCACTGAATATGCCTCCGTCAATCAACGGCTGCTTCACGACCGCCATCGCCATCCGGCACACGTAATAGAGAGCATAGGCAGCCGTAACACCCCAGAAAGTATGGTTCCTAAGCCTGCGGTACTCCCCTTGCACGGCTTCCGCCGGTACTTTGTCCGCCGACGGTTTTGAAATCCTGTAAAATGAATATAGGCTCATATTGCACTGCAAAGATAAGAGAATAATTGCTATCTTAGCACTGTCTAACGACAAGCGAATGGCAAATCTGAAATCATTGGCCAAGGATACGGCGATCTACGGTCTGAGCAGCATTGTCGGAAGGTTCCTGAACTACCTTCTGGTCCCTATCTACACATACGTAATCAATGCGTCCAGCGGCGGTTACGGGGTTGTCACAAACCTTTATGCCTACACCGCCCTGCTGCTGGTGATCCTGACCTACGGAATGGAGACGACCTTCTTCCGATTTTCGAACAAGGAAGGAGAGGATCCCGACAAGGTGTATTCCACGATACTGACCGCCGTCCTCACAACCTCGGTGCTCTTCATCGCATTGGTGGTCGGATTCCTGAAACCCATTTCCACAGCCATGGGTTATCCGGACCATCAGGATTATATCTGGACAATGGCCGCGACAGTCGCGATCGACGCTTTCCAGTGCATCCCCTACGCTTATCTCAGGTATAAGAAACGTCCCATCAAGTTCGCCGCCCTGAAACTCGGATTCATATTCCTGAACATATTCCTGAACCTCCTGTATTTCGTATTCCTCCCGAAACTCGGTCTCAACCCGTTCGGCATCTACGACAACGGAATCCAGGTCGGCTGGGTCTTCTATATCAATCTCTTCTGCACCGCTTTCATGACCATCTTCTTCATCCAGGAGCTGAAGGAGTTCCGGCACGGTTTCGACTGGAGTCTGATGAAGAGGATGCTCTCATACAGCTGGCCAATCCTGGTGCTCGGCATCGCGGGAATCCTCAACCAGACGGCTTCGCAGATCATCTTCCCCTATGTCTACAAGGGTGAGGACGGAGCCGCACAGCTGGGCATCTACGGAGCCTGCATCAAGATTGCGATGATTATGGCCATGATCACTCAGGCGTTCCGCTATGCCTACGAGCCATTCGTGTTCGGCAGTTCGACGGAACGGGACAGCAAGGAGACCTATGCCAAGGCCATGAAGTACTTCATAATCTTCACGCTGCTTGCCTTCCTCTGCGTTGTCGGTTTCATGGATATCCTGAAATACATCATCGGTGAAGACTACCGCGTGGGACTTAAGGTCGTACCCATAGTGATGGGAGCCGAGATCCTGATGGGCGTATATTTCAACCTGTCCTTCTGGTACAAGCTCACCGACCAGACCCTCTGGGGAGCGGTTTTTTCCGGAATAGGCTGCCTGGTGCTGTTCGCAATCAACATCATTTTCATTCCCAAGATCGGTTATATGGCCTGCGCCTGGGCAGGTGTCGGGGGGTACGGAACCGCCACCCTGCTCTCATACTTCGTCGGCCAGAAGAAGTACCGCATCGACTATCCTCTGATGGATATCTTAATCTATGTCCTTGCAGCCGCCGTTTTATACGCGGGTATGGTCTATGTCAACGGGCATCTTTCAAAGTGGCCCGCACTGGGAGTGAACATCCTGCTGATCCTTGCCTTCTGCGGACTGATAATCAAGCGTGACCTTCCCCTTTCCACCCTCCCCGTGATTGGGAAATATTTCAAGAAGGGGTAGTTGCTTAATTGAGATATTGTATATATCTTTGCTAAAAAGTATATACAATGCAAGAGGCGACAACCAGAAAACTCATAGATATCAAAGCTCCCACCCTCCTTGCCCTGAGTTTCAAGGCTAAGAGAAAAGGGGTTTCACTCAAGCGGTATATCGAAGAAATACTTGAGGAAACCGCTCTGTCTGAGGATCTCCCTGCACCTGAGGGAGTAACGGACAGGCGCATTCTGTCCCTGATAGGGATGGCCAAGCCCGTCATGACCCCGGAGAATTTTGAAGACGAGAGACTTAGCTACATCCTTTCAAAATGAAGCGTCGCGTATTCTTCGACACGAACATCATGCTGGACCTGATTCAGGAGAGACCCGGCTATGATGCGGCCGCACGTATTCTGCAGAAGCAGGAAAACGGAGAATTAGAAGTATGCATGTCAACCCTTGCGATAGCGGACATCGCTTACGTGCTCCGAAAAACCGTTCCCGCCCCTCTCATCGTGCCGACGCTGAAGCAGATTTCATCGATAGTTGAAATCGTGCCGATGGATAACGGTCAATTGCAGCAGGCTTTCCTGTTGGACGGTCCTGATTTCGAAGACCTGATGCAGTTCGCATGTGCCGTCGCAAACAGATGCTCCGTCATTATAACACACAATCCACGTGATTTCAGGATTAAAAAAGGATTGTCCGATCATTTGACCATGCCTGATATCCTCACCCCTGAAGAATTCGAACTGACTTGAGCCCGCTGAACAAGGAAATACTCCGTCTCGCCCTGCCGAGCATACTGGCCAACCTTACCGTCCCGTTGGTCGGCCTGGTCGATATAGCCGTCGCCGGCCATCTGGACTCATCGGCCGCAGCCCTTATCGGTGGCATTTCGATCGGCTCCCTGATGTTCGACCTGATGTACTGGAACTTCGGGTTCCTGAGGGCAGGAACCGGAGGAATGACGGCCCAGGCTTTCGGCCGGGAGGACCTGACAGGTTGCGCCGTAATCCTAAGGAGAGGCCTTCGCGCCGCACTTCTCGCAGCACTGGTCCTGCTGGCCATCCAATGGCCTTTCCAGAAGCTGATATTCCTGTTCGTCAATTGTTCCGAAGAAGTCAAGACACTGGCCCTGAAGTATTTCTATATAAGGGTATGGGCTGCTCCTGCCACCTTGAGCCTGATGGCTCTCAGGGGCTGGTTCATCGGTATGCAGGACACTTTCTCCTCGATGCTGACAGATGTGGTCGTCAACGGAGTGAACATACTGTGCAGCATCTTTCTGGCGCTGGGGATCCCTGGAACATCTTTCCGTGGAATCGGTTTCGCCGGAATCGCCTGGGGCACCATCATCGCACAGTACACCGGACTGCTCTTCGCCGCTGCGGTCATATTCCTGAAGTACAGGACGGTAGTTCTTTCGGAAAGAGACTCCGGTTCCACCATGCTGAAGGAGTTCTTCACGGTGAACCGGGACCTGTTCATCCGGTCACTGTGCCTCATGGCCGTCTACCTCGCATTCTCCGCCATTTCCGCCCGCTTCGGCGACACCTACCTCGCAATGTGCTCCATCATGATGAAACTGATGCTGATATTCTCCTACTTCACGGACGGATTCGCCTTCGCCGGAGAAGCGTTGACCGGAAGGTTCATCGGAGCAAGCGATCCGGGAAATCTCAGGGAGACCGTCAAATGGACCTTCATCTGGAGCATGGGAATAGGCGTTTTATTCATAGGGATATATTCGCTCGCGGGGATACCGATGTTCAGGCTGATGACTGCGGACAGTACCGTAGTCGGTGCCGCCCGGGACTTCATCCCGTGGCTGGCAGTCATTCCCCTGCTCGGTTGCCCGGCCTTCACCTGGGACGGCATCTACACCGGTGCCACGGCTACAAGGGAAATGCGCGACTCCAACATCGGTTGCGTCCTGGCGTTCTTCGCCGTCTGGTTCCTCGGACTGCTCTTGGTAGAAAAGACAGGAGGCACACCCATCCCTTCGAGGGTCAAGGTGCACCTACTGTTCGCTGCATATTACGCCCATCTGCTATTCAGGTCCTTGTACCAGACAATCAAATACAAGCCCTCAATCCTGGGTAAGTTATAAATCAATACTTTCGGATCTCGAAATCGCCCGCAAGGCCGTATTGTCGGAAAATGTACTGTGAGCAGTCCATCTTGCATGTAACGCCGTTCCAGTGACCTGGGCCGACCATAGTGGTATGGCCGACATGATGAGGCCCGTACAGGTTGTGCAGTGACCCGATGATGCGGACTTCCACATCGTTGCTGCCTTCTTTAAGTATCCCCGACAGCTCGGTCTCGAAAGGTTTCCAACCTATGATTCCGACTTTCTCCCCGTTGACCAGCACTTCTGCCACCGTACCGTGGAGATCGTCCAGGACCAGGTGGTATGACCGTGACAGATCATCTACGGTGTAGGTCTTTGAATATGCCACCGTCCAGGAATAGAAAGGCATACCCTGCTCGCACCACCATCCTCTGTCCAATTCAGCCGGTGGAGCAATCCCCCATCCGTCCGGGCAGGGAACCACGGAGAAGTCACCGCAGACGAATACATCCGAAATCTCGGCGAACATGCTCATCTGAGGGATGTGCAAATCGACAACATTCCGGCCCTCCCTGACAAGGGCGGATATATCATAGCAGCCTGTGCGGATATCCAGCGGGTGTACGCCTTCCTGCAGCACGGGGATGCCACCATTGACCGTCACGTCCCAGAGCCAGGGCTTCTCGCATACCAGCCTGATCGAATCGCAAACCGTACCTGGGGTAATTTCGAAACTGTACTGCACGTGGATATCTCCAACTGTAATGGTATCAGCATCGAAGGCTTCACGCTTGTACTGGATGGCACTCTCCCAAGGGTTGCTCACCCCAAACCGGGCATAGAGATCCCTGCATGCCTTGACCACATAATCGTCTTTCTGGAAGAGTTCTCCATCGACATATATGTCACAGGCATCCAGCGTCAGGTAATTGTCGGATAGCCTCCTGACTTTAAGATCAGTATCCGGATAAAGGACTGAGAAGTCAACAGAACGGACGGGACGGCCTTCGAGCGAGACTTTCTTCCTGGAGGCGAAAAGCAGCAGATGACCTGCCGGTGGCAGGTTGAAAGAAGCCTTGACCTTACCCTTGTCCGCCGGAAATGACGGGTAGGAGAACTTCTCTCCGGTCATCGTGTCGTATTCTACCAGGCAGGATCCATCGATCGTGAGTGTTCCCGAAGCAAAATCAGTCAACGAGGAATTGGCAAGGAATATCAACTCTCCTTCGCGGTAATCCCTGCGGTGGTGATACAGTCCTGAACCTTCGAGATCTTCGAAGATAACACCGCCTTTCGGAATATCCGCCATATTCCCGCCGCGGTTCATCCAGACAACCTTTCCTCCCTGGCTTTCAAAAAGGGCCAGCAGCTCTTCCGTCCGGGGGTAAAGGACTTCGACCTGCTCCGGGACCACGACGACTGAATATACCCTCTGCCCGACAGCGAACTTCATATCCCTGACTTCTCCCAAGTCTTTGATTATGTCCTCGGAGCCGAGATCGTATTCATACTGGGCCTTCTCCAGACCGGTCACGAAACTTTGGAAGTCATTCCCTATCTGCCTGACTTTGGGATGATTGTACCACTCGGAATCATATTGCCATACGGTATTGGTCGGCTCAATGACCAGGATATCGTTACGCTGCTCTCCCTGACTGAGCACCAGGGACAGTCGGCTGACGTGGTCGTTGAGAATCCTGTAGTCTTTTCCCCAGGGGGAATATCTCGTGAAATAGTCCGGATAGTCCATCTTCCGGGCTCCTTCTATCGTCACATTGGAATAGTGCTGGTTCATGAAGTTTATGCCGAGCGCATATTCCCAGTCCGCAAGACGCTTCATGTCCTCAAAGGTCAAGTCCCAACCCGCACCACCATAGGTCTCTGACAAAACCCTGGTGCGGCCACACTGGTTGGCTACACTCCTCACCTCCTTCACCGACCGTACATTGCCGAACTGGGCATCGGTCGAATACTCGTTGAAGCCGTTGAACAGCATATCGATAGCCGGCATCTGATGGTAGCGGTACATAGCCATGTTGTCCGGTCCCATCCCCGTCCGCGGCCATTCATGTTCCCAATAGTGCCCGGTCCAGGTCAGGCCGTGATCTTCGCAATAACCCGAATAAGGGATGGACCAATGCTCCTCGAACAGACGCAGCCTGGTCTGTGCATAGTCACGGCGGACCTTCTTCCAGTCGCCGACTTCAACAGCCAGTTTCGGCAGGTTGGGCAAGAGGTCGTAGCCCCAGTCTTTCTTGAACTCCTCGAACATCGCCGGTGTCCAGAAAGGGCAGCGCGGCTCATCCGTGAACATTCCGTGAAGGAGCGGAGCCAGGGATTTCCCGAACTCTTTCTCGTAGCCGCTCATCGTAATCTCGAGGAACTTCTCGGTAACCCCAGGATAAAGCAGGTCCACATAAGGATATCCTCCGTGCCAGGCGGATCTCCCTTCTACGGTTTCGGCGGTCTCGGGGATATAGAGATAATAGACTCCCGGCTTTCCTTTAAAGGCCTCCGGGTCGGAGGATATGTCCACAAAATCCTCTCCATCCTGCTTCAGGAAATACGCATAAGGAGAAAGGTCTTCCGGGAGTGTCTCGAAGCGATGTGGCCTTAACCGGACGGGATGGTCCCAGGACTCGGGCATTTCCCTCTGGACATGACCGCCGGCAAAACCGCTCGGGTAAGAGTTCTCGTCATATATCCAGATGTCAAGTCCCATAGACTTGGCTGTCTCTACACTGTACCTGTACAGCTCGAACCATTCATCGGAGAGATATTCCGTCTCAAGTCCCGGACGGGGATGGATGAAAGCGCCGCCAAAGCCCTGTTCTTTGAAAAACTTCAGGCCTAAATAGATATCCTCGTGGTTGACCCGGGCATTCCAGGTCCACAAGGGTGCCGGCCGGAATTCCTTTCCGGGCTCGACGAAAGATTTCTCCACTTTCTTGAAACTCATTGTCCCGCTGCCTCCAGGCTCGTTGCATGAGCCAAGAATTGACAGGACCGCCAGAATCATCAGGATCCGCTTCATATCCGTTGGTTTTTCGTATTATTCTAAACTGAATTATGCTAAATTTAACAATTCTGAAGCATTTGGCAAAAAGGACACTGACCATTTCTGAGCAGTCTATGTTTCCAGCAAAGACAGAAGCACTGCCAGAGATTCACCTCTCATCTTTGAAAAAGCGGAGAGTCGCTTGCCGACGTCTTTAAGTGATGCGCCCAAATGATAAACCATATTTTCAACAATAAATCATCCAGACGTCTGTTGACCGCGTACCCACGTAGAAGATAATCCTTCAGCACCGTATTCGCCCAGCGGCGGAAAATGGTGGCGTTTTTACTATTGACACGATATCCTACCGACAGAATGGCATCTAGCGAATAAAACATAGTATGATATCGTTTCCCGTCAGAAGCAGTGTGTTCCAAAATGGAACAGACTGATTTTTCATCATAAGTTTCTATAATTAAATTACCTCTATAAAAAGACCGCACCGCGATACAGGTACGATCTCCTATATCGCGGTGCAGACTCAGGGTACTGCGGTAACCAGACTATGTCAAAAAGTTACGACTATTTCTTTTTCCAGACAAATCAAGAAAGATTAAACAGGCATAACACTACTTTAGTGCCTTCTCGATAGTCCTGGCCAGGTCCTGCCAATGGGCTTCGGTAGCTTTGTCGGAAGACTTGGCCTTGGATGCCTTCTTTTGAAGGTCCGTCAGAGTCCTGAGGATAAGGGCCTTCCCGTCGGTTCCGTCAGCGCCCCTGCCGTTAACCGCCTCGATGGCAGCATTGACGAAACGGCGCTGTATGTAACGGCGGTAGCTGTCGGTAGCCCTCCCTTTATACAGCTCCTCGAATACCATCCCGGTAAGGTCGGACAGATATTCCTCCGGCTTATAGTTGGAAGGATCGTATTGGGCGAACTGCTCCAGGCGGGAAAGTTTCTGGAGATTAAGCAGATTTCCGGCACTCACGACATTGTCGACCAAGGAATAAAGGTAACTGTCGGGACGGTCGGTGAGGTTGAATATATAAGGGACCTCGACCAGCCAGGTGGGTTTCTTGAACAGATTCTCGTTGAGCCAGTCAAGAGCTTCCTTCTGCTGAGCCTTGGGGACGGCCTGATATACATCCGGCCCAGTCTGCTCGATGCTCTTGTAGGTAACGAAACGGCCTCCGATATTGGCTGCGACGTGACCGAGATAACGGTTGTACTGTCCGACAAGGGCGGTGTACATCCTGTTGACATTCCTGTACTGGTCACCCTCCTCAACGTTCCATTCAGGCAGCAGCCCGATGATACGCTTGAGGTTCATGATGCCGTAGGTACTGGCTTTCATGGAATTGTCTCCGAGGTCCTCGCGCTGTGCACGGGGATCCGAATCACTTCCCTCTCCTCCGAACCAGAGCCTCGGATTTGCCGCATGCCTGTCGATGATGACCTTGTTCCAATAGAGATGGTCCTCCTTCGGAGTCTTGAGATACGTCGGTTTGTAGCCGTATTCGATCGCCCATTTGTCGTAGTCGTTTATCCTCGGATACAGACCTTCCTTGCCGATGTTGTCCTCCGGCTGTGCGACATAGTTGAAACGGGCGTAGTCCATTATGCTGATGGTATGGCCGTTCTTTTCCACCCATTCCTTGTCACGGAGCTTCTCGACCGGAGTCTGGTTGCTGGATCCCATATTATGACGCAGGCCGAGGGTGTGGCCGACCTCGTGCGAGGATACGAAACGGATCAGGTCGCCCATGAGCTCTTCGTCAAATTTGATTTTCCGGGCGCGGGGATCCACTGCACCGACCTGTACCTGATACCAGTCGTGGACCAGGGTCATGACATTATGATACCAACCGATATGGCTCTCCATTATCTCTCCGGAACGGGGATCGTGGACGTTTGGTCCATATGCGTTTGCCGTAGGTGAAGCCAGGTAACGGATTACGGAGAAACGGGCATCTTCAAGGCTCATGTCGGGATTGTCCTCAGGCCATTCCTCTCCGCGGATTGCATTCTTCCAGCCAGCCTGCTCGAAAGCGACCTGCCAGTCGTTGATTCCTGCAATCAGGTACTTGCGCCACTGCTTGGGGGTAGCAGGGTCGATATAGTAGATGATCGGTTTGACGGGTTCGACAAGCTCTCCCCTCTTCTGCTTCTCCACATCCTCCGGACGGGCCTCGAGACGCCACCTGGTGATGAAACGGACATTCTCCACGCCCTGCTGGTCATCGGTGAATTTACTGTATCCGTCTGCGAAATAACCGACCCTGGCGTCGAAGAGACGGGGTTGCATCGGCTTTTCCGGGAGAAGCACCATCGAGGTGTTCAAGACCAGCGTCACCGTACCGGCCTCCCTTCCCGCAGGAAGCGACTGCGTACGTGCCGGTCCTCCGGCTCCGCCGGCACCGGGAGTGGGCTGGTTATAGGTATATGTCTTGGTAACAGTAACTTCCGTATTGATAGGATAGGTGCGGATACTCTCAATGAAACTTGCATCTCCCTTGATTCCGCCAAGGTTCATCGACCTCTTGGACATGCTGCTCAGGGAGAATGCCTGGTTGTCACCCTCGAAAAGGCTTGTGACCTTGACCCTGGTGCATCCGGGTGAAGACTTGCTCTCCGGCTTGAAGGATGCTATGATGGGATTCTCGGAACTGACCTTTACGGCTTTTTCTATCTCCTGGCCTTCATCCGCCTGGATCGTAAGGGCATCGACCCGCAGGAGCAGGTTGCCGTTGGAAGCCTTCTCCCAGTATACCATGCTCTCGGTAACCTCTTCACCTCCGTACTGTGAAGAGCCCGGAGTGTTGCTTACATACCTGGTCACAGCAAGTATACGACGCCCGAGCAGACTGTCCGGAATATCGAAGTACCAGTCTTTTTCGTTATGGGCCACCCCGAACATCCCCGGGGTGACTTTCAATTCAGGCGCCGGCTTCTCGGCTTCTTCCTTCTTCTCGGAATCAGACTTTCCTGCGCGCCCCGGTTTGGGCTGGGCGAATACACACATTCCTGCCGTAATCATCACGGCAACTGCAGCAATCAAAAATCTTTTCATGATAGGTTTATTTGTCAAGTTTGCCTCAATATAGACAAAAAAACGGAATTATCTGCAGATGACCTCTGCGAAATCCTTAACGGTCACACGGATATACTTATGTTTCGAGTTCGAAACCGCTTCCGAGAAGGTCTTGAGACACAGGGGGCAAGCAGTCACTATGGTTTCAGGACTGTTGGCAAGGAGATTATCCAGCGATGACTCGGAAATCTTCGCCCTGTCCCTCGTGTCGAGTGTCAGGCTGCCGAGACTTCCTCCGCAGCAGATGCTTTCATCATATTCCTTGGCTGCTTTTACCAAAGTGCCGACCTGGTCCAGGGCAGCCCTGGGCTCGAAATAGACGTTGCACCCACGGCCAAGTTCGCAGGGATCGTGGTATACAATCTTCTCGTCGGATTTGCTCACGGGGAGCCTTCCGGATGCGATCAGGTCGTTGATGAACTGGGTATAATGGACGACCTTGATGCCCTCGAGGTGGTATTCTTCCCTGAATATCTTGTAGCAGATGGGGCAGGAAAGCACAAGGGTCGTGCAACCGGATTCCTCTATCATCTTTTTGTTGGCCTCGATTACCTTGGCAGCCGCCTCCGTCTTGCCGGCCAGCATCAGAGGCCTGCCGCAGCAGATGCCTCCTTCCCTGTCGGCAAAGGCATATTCCACTCCTGCGGCTTTGAAAACCTTTTCTACCGCCTTGATTATCCTGGGTGTAAGATGCGTCATGCATCCAGCGAAGTACAGGACTTCCGGTTTTTGCGCACCTGCCGGATCAGCTGCCGGACTTAGGCCGTACTCAGCCGCAGCGAAGCGAGGATGGACTCGGCCGGGTCCGGACAGCTGTCCGGCCGACACTGCAGATGGGAGATATGAATAGTCATACGGCAGGGAGTTGTTGACCGTGATGCGCTGAGCGCGTCGCAAAGCCGGAGCATCCACCCCGACCGGGCAAAGTGCATGGCACTTGTCGCACATCAGGCACTTGTCCGCTATCGCGTTGATTTTCTTCTCATTATGCCTCCTTAAAAACCGTATGAAATACACTGACGAGTATTTCAGGTTCTTCTTCTGGACATTCATCGGGCAGGCATCAAGGCAAAGGCCGCAGCTGGAGCAGGCGTATATTTCCGCCTCCGCAACACCTTTCCGAGGATGATGCGGCTTGATCCCCGCATTTCTCAGAAGGATCCACAGCACCTCCGTTAGGATATGCATGTAGCGGCTGAACGGCATCGCCACGAAGAAAAGCCCGAGGCTGATGGAATACGCCCACCAGAACGGCAGGAACATCAGCTTGTCACCGAAAAGGAAATGCCAGAAATGGTTGACACCTACGGTCAGGAAACTTCCGCCGCTCAGGTCGGCCGTGAAACTCTCGGCCAGCAACCTCAACGGGAAGATCAGCCACAGGCTGTACAGAGCGATACGGTCGGCAAGGGAAGGCTTCGTAGTATGGCGCATTCCGAGCACGATGGACCTGAACCTCTTGAAAACTGCCAGTCCTATACCCGTAAGGATGTACAGCAGGAAGAAGTCCATCAGGAAAAAGAAGAATGAACCTTTCAGCGTCGTGTGACCCGGATTCATCCACACGAAATACCTGTAGAAGATAGGATAGAAAAGCCCTCCCCTGGAAACGTTCAGGCGAGCCGGAACGAAAAGGGCGACCTCTATATGTCCCAGAACTATGATCATGAACCATCCGAAAGCGATGGCAGAGTGCATATATCCGAGCAATGGCTTCCTCTGCCATATCTTCAGATGGAAGAGGCAGTCTCCGAACAGGTCTTTCAGGTTCTTCACTATCGTTTTCGGAATGAACAGGGACTTCCAGAAACGTATCCTGTCATTCCTCGGAATCGCTGCAAGCAACCTGACGCATCCGACTCCGATCCAGCACAGGAAGAACGTGATGCCGATCGTAAACGGGATTACGAAATGGCTGTATCCGGACGGTATCCTGTCGATCACCTCCGGAACCTCGGCCTGAGCCGCAAGAAACTGGTACAGAGGTGTCATTTGGCAGAATATACTTTGGTTATGGAAAGAATCAGATGCCTGGTATTGATACCCCGCGGACATACCATGGAGCATTTGCCGCAAAGCTGGCAGGCCCGGAGCATTTCCAGGGCCTTCTCCGGCTTAGCGTTCTTGATGTCCTCGATCGCCTCCCTGAGGCTGGTCCGGGTATACTTCCCTGCGGTACAGACCGCAGTGCAGCTGCCGCAGGCCATGCAGATACGTACATCAGGCTCTATTTCAGCCAGTTCCTCGTATTTCTCCTTGTCGAACAAGTCGAGGTTCATCCTGGAGCTTGGCACAAGGCCGAATCCGAAATCTACCATCTCTCCCGCACTAGTTGTTTGTAGTTCCTGGCATCGGGGAATATCTCAGTCAGGTACCTGTCAATCTCAACAGCCGCCGCCCGGGCATCTGCCAATGTCTCGGGGAGGGTCTTGGGGCCGGTGGCTGCACCGGCGAGGAACAATCCCGGAAGCGGGCTCCTCTGTCCCGCCGCTATTCCGCTGCGTACGGCGAAATAACCGTCCTCCTCGACAGTCATCTCCAGCAAGTCTCCGACCGCCTTCCCTGAAACTGAAGGGCGCATTCCGGACATAAGGACGAGCAGGTCCATCGTTGCCTTGAGCGGTTTGCTGGCCACGGTGTCCTCGGCCTTTATGACAAGACTTCCGTCGATATTCTCGGAAACTTCTGCCACGCGCCCGCGGATGAATCGTACGCCATATTCCTTCTGCGCCTTGAGGTACAGATCCTCATAATGTCTTCCGAACAGACGGAGGTCCATATAGAAACAGAAAACCTCCGCATCCGGGAAAGATTCCTTCACCTCTATGGCCTGTTTGACCGCAGTGGCGCAGCATACCTTGGAGCAGGACCTGCACCCCGACTTCTCGTCACGTGAACCGACGCAATGCACGAAACCTATCCTTTTGGGGTGGTCGATCCTCTTGTCCGAACCGTTTTTGAAATAGGCCTCCAGATCGGCGTTCGTGATCACGCGGTCATAGATTCCGTAGCCATATTCCTCCTTCTTGACGGCGTTGAAAAGGTCGAAACCCGAAGCGATCAGCACGGCATCAGAAAGCACCGTGATACCGTTGGTGAGCCTTACATTGTAGGATTTCTCAAGACGGTTGATAGCCCTGATCTCGGTCTCGGTGAACAATTTGACGCCCTCCGTGCCGTGGATCAGCCCGCTGAGGACCTCATCCGCCGGCACACCGTCCGGGAAGAGCCGGTCCCATTTGGCGAGATGTCCGCCCAGAACGGAATCCTTCTCGATGAGTATGACATTGTAGCCCATCCTCTGGAGCTGGGCTGATGCTTCAAGTCCGGCAGGGCCTCCGCCTATTATCAATATATTATTTTTCATGCTAAGGGACCATTTATTTCAAACAGGAACAGGGCGCCGGGGCACCGATGTCCTTGCCATTCTTACCAAGATATTTCTTTGCAGGATCATATTCCACCCCCATCTTGTCCAGGAGCGGCTCGACCCCGACCTGGTGCGTCTGGAGGCCCAGGTCCCAGGGATCGTATCCCATCACAAGTCCGGCGACTTCCTCATATGTAAGCGCCGGAATGCCGTGACCGTCCTGGCCATAGGTCTTTCCGGTCGACTCGGCGATAACATACTGCCACCTGTCGAGGAAATAAGGGCAGCCCGGACAGTTCGTAATGATCAGGTCAGGCTTGAACGGTTCCATGCTCTCGAACTTCTTGTGGGTATTGGAAAGGGAGTATCCCCTGTTGCCTTTGATGAAATACTGCCTGAAACCGAAGCCGCAGCAATGCCTGCGCTCGGGATAATCCACGATCTCCCCTCCCCAGGCTTCGATCATGCCGACCAGGACGTATGGATATTCAGCACCTCCAACTCCCTTGGAAGGGAACATCTTCGAATAATGGCAGCCTATGTGCTCAACCACCTTGAGAGGCTCGCCGGTGTGGACGTTCACCAGTTTCCTCACAGCCTGGGCGGCGATCAGCTTCCTGTATTTGTATATCAGGTCGCTGGCATGGATCAGGAACTTCGGCTTGGCGAATTCCAGCTTGCAGGACTTCCAAAGGTTTTCCCGGATCTTTGCCTCCAGTTCAGGGAACTCCCTCCAGGTCTCCATGGTCTCGCAATACAGCCCGAAAGAGGTGATGCAAGAGCACACATAGTTCTCGTAGCCGTTCTTCGCCATCAGTGCGAACTGGCGTGCGATTATGGTCATCACGGTCTCCTGAGGGATGGTGTCGCTGTGATAGGCGATCCCGCCGCAGGTCGTATGGTGCTCGGTTTCGAATATGTCCTTCCCAAGCTTGTTCCTTGTGATGTCCAGGAAAGTCGCTTCCGAAGCCGGGAAGAAACTCTGCCTGATACAACTGCGGACATAGAAATAGTGGTCGTCCGGTATTTCTTTCTGGTACTCCGACCAGATCTTCTGTTTCCCTTCGTAGATCATGATCCTAATGGTTCAAGTGTTTGGGATCGCTCTGTTTATAAACCATTTCCGAGAACTCCTCCACTGTCATTCCCAGTTCTGCGGCTTTCTTCTCCCCGGCCTTCCGGACATTCTCCATCCTCTCGGTTGCACCGGTGATGTCAAATATGTTCCTGATCTGTTCCAGGTCCTCCTGGGGTATTCGCCTCATTGCCCCGGGGCCCTTGCCGTCAAGGTTGCCTCCAAGTCGCTCGAATACGTCGTCAAGATGCTTCTCTTCCCATTCCCAGACCCTGCCGGCCTCTGGATGCCCGGCATAGTCGAAACGGCGGGGATAAACGCAGTAACCGTAATCCAGGATATTCGAGCACAGGTCCTTGGTCAGCAGATACTGCTGACGGCCCTTTTCTGACTCTATGAAATATCCAAGTTCGATCGAGAGATTGCGGAGGGACATAATTATCAGTCCGGCGGCATTCTTCCTGGGGCATCTTGTCACGCAGCTCATGCATTCACCGCAGTACCAGATGGTGTCGCTCTTGAGGAGCTTTTCTATCTCCTCGTCATCCTTGCTCTGGACTATGTCCACGATCCTGCGCGGATCATAGCGATAGAATTCCGCCGCAGGGCATATCGCAGTACAAGTGCCGCAGTTGATGCATGCGTTAAGCCCCTCCTTCAGGCGGTAGTCCTTCATCAGAAGGTCATATAGTTTACCCATTGCAATTCTTTTTAGTAGGATATTTTTCCGCCAGCGCCTCCAGGTCGGAGGATGGATCCATATTGCTTTCCATCCTGGCGAACACATTGACAATGACATTGAGGTCTTCTTGCGGGATATCCTGAAGGATCCCTCTCACCGCCTCATAGGCAAGAGCCTCTATCTCATCCCTGATCTTGAGGGAATGGGGTGTCACCTTGATGAGGTTCTGCCGGCGGTCATTCGGATTGGAAACCCTTTTGACCAGTTTGCGGTTCTCAAGTCCGTCGATTAACTTGACTATCGAATTCTTGTCCCTCATGGTGATGTCAGCGATCTGCTGCTGGGTAAGGACGCCCTCATCCCAGAGAGTGTCCATCACCAGGAACTGCTCCGGAGAAAGCTGGAAGCCCTTGTTGCGGAAGGTTTCGTTAATCCTCTGCTTCATGCTGTTATGCACGATGTTAAGGAACAGGAATACCTGTTTTTCTAGTACCATGTTTTATTGTAATACCTTTTACTATTGGATGCAAAGATATGCTTTTGGACAGTAATAAGCAAATCAGGCGCGGAATTTCTTGTCTTCCTCGAGCATCCCCAGATAGGAATTATAGCGCTCGCGGGATATCCTTCCATCTTCCACGGCCTCCTTGACGGCACAGCCCGGCTCGTGGGTATGGGTGCAGGGAGTGAAGCGGCAGTCCCTGGAAGCCTTGAGCATCTCCGGGAAATAAAGGGCGATCTCTTCCTTCCTGAGGTCCACGAGGCCGAAACCCCTCAACCCGGGAGAGTCTATGATGAAGCCTCCGCTGGAAAGGGGATACATCTCATAAAGCGAAGTGGTGTGTTTTCCCTGAAGATGTGCGATGGAGATGTCTCCGACCTTAGGATCGAGGGAAGGGTCCAAAGCCTTGATAATGGATGACTTCCCTACTCCGGATTCTCCCGTGAATAGACAAATCCTTCCATCATCTGGGCCACCGACGGCACTTCTGAGGACATCGATTCCCTCCCCCGTGAGGGCGGAAGTCTCAATGACAGGATATCCTGCGCTCTCGTATATCCTATGGAAGTCGGAAAGCTCTTCCGGGAACTCGCTCCTGAATATATCCACCTTGTTCAGGACGATGGTGGCAGGGATGCCATAGACCTCGCAGGTCAGCAGTATCCTGTCCAGGAACGGCAGCTTGATCTCGGGGAAAAAAAGGGTCACTACTATGAACGCCCTGTCCAGATTGGCGGCGATTACGTGTGACTGGCGGGAAAGGTTCGTGGAACGCCTTATGAGGTAGTTCTTCCTGTCCAGCACTTCGACGATACTGGCAGGATGCGTCAGGGACGGGGTTTCTGAATATTCGTACGAAACCAAATCCCCGACGGCTACTGGATTGGTGGCATCGCTGCCGGTAAGCCGGACCTTGCCTTTGAGCACGGCGGGAAAAGGCGCCCACTCCGGGAGCCTGGAGAGCATGAAATGGCTCCCCGCATTCTTGACGACCGTTGCCTTGCCTTCCATCAGGAGGCAAATTTACATAAAAATCACTAACTTTACGGAAAATAAGGACAACCACCGACACCATCATGATTCGTCAGGATATTATCGATTCCGCCGTCAAGGCGCTTTTCAACGGGATAGAATTCACCAGTGAGCCTTCAGGGCTTTACGATCCGCTCAGGTACATGATCGCCATCGGCGGGAAGAGGCTCAGGCCAAGGCTCTGCCTGACGACATATTCATTGTACCAGGACGCTTTCTGTCCTGAGATCCTGGAACCGGCCGCAGGACTGGAAGTCTTCCACAGCTTCACGCTCATCCACGACGACATCATGGACCGTTCCCCCCTGCGCCGGGGCGTGGACACCGTCTGGAAGAAGTGGAGTCCAGACACTGCCATCCTATCCGGAGACGTGATGTGCATAGACAGTTACGCACGCGTGGCCAGGGCCCCGCACGAATGCCTGGACGAGGTCCTTGCCCTGTTCTCGAAGACTGCGGCACAGGTCTGCGAGGGCCAGCAGTACGACATGGAATTCGAAGGCAGGGATACCGTCCAAATGGATGAATATATGGACATGATCGGCCTTAAGACAGGTGTCCTGATAGCCTGCGCTGCCAAGATGGGAGCACTGATAGGAGGCGCTTCGAAGGAAGACTGCGAAAACCTCTATGATTATGGCTACAACCTGGGACTCGCCTTCCAGGTCGCCGACGATTTCCTGGACGTGTTCGGCGACGAGAAGGTATTCGGAAAGCCGATAGGCGGAGACATAGTCAATTCCAAGAAGAGCTGGCTCACTGTCAAGGCTTTCGAGAAGGCGGAAGGCGGTGCTGCCAGAGACCTGAAGGAAGCCATGGCTATGCCCGTCGGGACTCCAGAGCAGAAGGAGGCCAAGATCAACCGTGTCAGGGGCCTGTATCAGGAACTGGGAGTCGGAAAGGATGCCCAGGTGGCCATACTCCGGCTCAACGCCAAGGCACTCGAGGCAGCCTATAAATCATGTGATGGAGCCCGTTTCGAGGTGCTCCATCACTTCGCCGACAAACTGATCGGCCGTACAAAGTAATATTCCGATCAGTATTCTACGACCAGCGCGGTGCTGGCGGGGACGACGGTGGAGTCGGTTATGGTGACCTTCTCTCCGGTCACGACATTGACGCCTTCACCAAGCCCCGAAGCGATCTCTGCATAGTGTGACCAGGGAATCGTCTTCTCTTCCGGAGAATTGTTGACGTACACGAACACCTTGTCCGTGTCGTTGTAACGGAAGAAAGCGTAGGTATTGTCCCTTGTCATGAAATGCTTGGTGCGTCCGTCGTGGATCACGTCCTTACCCTTGCGCCACTGAAACAGGGTCTTGACGTAGTCGTGAAGCTCAGCCTCCACTCCGGTACGTCCCTCTTCGGTGAAAAGGTTGGTAGCATCACCTTCCCAGCCTCCCGGGAAGTCCATCCTGAGTTCACCGTCACTCTTGTAGCCCTTACCGGTTGCAAACATCATCTCGTCGCCGTAGAACAGCTGAGGGATTCCGCGGACGGTAGCCAGCAGGGAGTATGCAATCTTCATCTTGTCAGGGTCCTGATGCCACGAGTCCGCGATACGGTAGTGGTCGTGGTTTGACAGGAAGATCATCATCCTGGACAGGTCGTGATAGGTGGCGTCGTGGGCAATCGCATTGTACACCCTGTACATTCCCTGGCCCCATCCCGGATTGCTCTCTGAAAGGGCGGCGTTGATGGCCTCCTGGAGCGGGAAGTCCATGATGGAAGGCAGGTGGGAATCAAAACCGCCACCGTTGGCGTTGCCACCCTGCCAGTAGGCCAGCTGGTCGAAATTGGAATCCCAGCACTCGCCCACTATGTTCAGGTCCGGATATTCGTTAAGCACGGCCTCGCACCATTTACTCATCGGAACCTTCTCGTTGTAAGGATAGGTGTCCACGCGCAGGCCATCCTGGCCGGAATACTCGGTCCACCAGATTGCCCACTGCTGGAAATACTTGAGCATAAAAGGATTATCGAGGTTCATGTCCGGCATAGAAGGCACGAACCATCCGCTGACCAGAAGGTTCGAATCGTAATCCGATGCGTTCGGATCCATCGCAGACGGGAATATGTAATTGGTGTTCGTATATTCAGGGAACTGATGGATCCAGTCATTGAACGGCAGGTCCTTCATCCACCAGTGGTCGGTGCCGCAGTGGTTGGTGACGATGTCCATTATGACCTTGAGGCCTTTCTCGTGTGCCTTGGCAACATATTCCTTGTACTGGGCATTGCTGCCGAAACGGGGGTCGATGCGGTAGTAGTCGCCGCAGGCGTAGCCGTGGTATGATTCGTGGTGCTGGTTGTCCATAAGGAGAGGCGTGCACCAGATCGCTGTCGCACCGAGGTCGGCTATATAGTCAAGATGGTCGATTATTCCCTGGAGGTCCCCACCGTGACGCCCGAAAGGACGGCTGCGGTCAGCGGTTTCGAAGGTATCGTCGGTGTTGTCGTTGCCGGGATCGGCATTGGCGAAACGGTCAGGATTTATCAGGTAGATGAAGTCGGAGGTGGTAAAGCTCTTCCTTGCCGCCGAACCTTCCTCACGGGCCAGGATCTCATATGGACGACGGAAAGAATCGGAACCTTTACTGAATACGAGATCGTAGGTGCCGGGCTTGGCGCCGGGTCCCACCTTCACGTCCACGAAGAGATAATTGGGACTGTCGGCCTTGTGGATGCCGGCTACTGACAATCCGGTCCCATCGATGGAGACATCCCAGGAAGAAATGTCTTCCCCATATATCATGAGCTGGAGATCGGTTTTCATCCCGGTCCACCAGCACGGGGGCTCGACCTTCGACACCCTCGATCCAGGAGTGTCTACGGACCAGGTCCAAGGAGCCTTCAGCAGCACGTTCACGGTGACCACATCGTTCCCGGCAGTCCTCTTGAAACAAAGGCTCGAGTCAGTGCTGGAAACGATCTCGAAAGAAGGATTGCCGCTTTCCAGGGCAGGGTGCGCGTGTTTCAGGGCATTGAGATATGTATAGAAATCGGTAGCCGCATTATGATGCCAGTCCGGCATCGGATCCTTCTCGAAGAACTCAAACCGATGGTCGTAACCTACCTCCTGCCCGGTATAGATGAGAGGCTGGCTGCCGGGCAGAGTCCAGCAAAGGACCGCCATTGCCTTCCATGCATCGCCCATCCTCTCGAACTCGGTCCCGTTCCAGGAGTTCTCGTCGTGGTTGGATGTGAAAGTCAGGCGGTGCGAAGTGCCATATCCCTCCTCATTCCAATTGATGTAGCTGAGCAGGCTGTCGGTATCCGCCTTGCCCTGGGCGATGTCGTTCAAAAGATGGTGCAGCCTCCAGGCATAGGTGCAGTCGAAACCTGCATCATTGAGCCAGGTCTCCTCCCCTTCAGCGAGGAAGAAGAGCCTGCGGGGATATTCATTACGGAATTTAGTGAACACGTCCGCCCAGAAATCCTGGGGGACCTGCGAAGCCACGTCGCAACGGAAACCGTCTATACCGCGGTCGAGCCAGAAGCGCATGCAACCTTCCATCGCGGCACGCATGTCCTTGTTAGCGTAATCGAGTTTGGCGATATCCGTCCAGTCGTATTCGACGACAGTCTTTCCCTCGGCGTCGCGTACATACCAGGACGGATCCTTTTCCGTCACCCACGGATGGTCTGGAGAAGTATGGTTGGCCACCCAGTCTATGATGACCTTGAGTCCCAGGTCGTGAGCCTTGCCGAGGAAGCTGTCGAAGTCGGCGAGAGTACCGAATTCGGGATTCACGTCACAGTAGTCCTTGATGGCATAATAGGAACCCAGGGTTCCCTTCCGGCCTTCAACCCCGATGGGATAGAGCGGCATGATCCAAACTACATCGATGTCCAACTCCTTGAGTTCCGGCAGTTTGGCCTCAGCGGCAGCGAAGGTTCCCTCAGCTGTGGCCTGACGTACGTTCAGTTCATAAATAACGGCGTTTTCAGTCCAGTCTGCGGACACGGCAGGATCCTTCCCACCCTTTTCAGAGCAGGCGGCTGCGACGGCGATGATGCTCAGAAGGAGCAGTATTCTTTTCATGATCATGGGTTATTTCATGCACCAGCCTTCTTCTCCTCCACAAAACGGACGCTTATTGCTCCAAGGACCAGGAGGACACCAGCTATTACCATCATGTTCGCCTGAACTCCACCGCAGAGCTTGAGAATCACTCCACCGAGGGCGGCGGCTATGATCTGGGGCAGGCAGATGGTGCAGTTGAACAGGCCCAGATAGCTTCCCATATGCTCTCCGTGAAGGGAGTTGGTAAGCAGGGTGAACGGAAGGGCAAGCATTGCGGCCCAGGCGGCACCGATCAGGAAATAAGAGAGGAAGAGCACGTACTGGTTGTGGACGAAAGCGACGGATATGAAACCTACGGCCCCTATCAGCAGACTGACGACATAGGCTAGTTTCAGGGACTTGAACTTCGGGATTACGATAGCCCAAAGGATGGAACCCACGGCCTGGACAGCGAAAACGACTCCGACCCAGTTGCCGGCGGCCTGATAGCCCTCGGAGGCGGTGTCGGTGGCGTTCCAGCAATTAGCCGCGATCGTACCGTTCGAATATGTCCACATGTACATGAATGCGGCCCAGCAGAAGAACTGGACGAGTCCGACGGTCCAGAAAGTCTTCGGTGCATGGAAGAGGAGTTTGAACAAGCCTTCCTTGTTCTCGTTCCCCGAGCCTGTCGCAGGGACGCCATGAAACTCCGCATATTCCTGTGGGTCCATCTCCTTGACTTTCAGGAAAGTGTACATCACGCACGCAATCAGTATGGCGGCTCCGCAATAGAAACTCCAGATCACGGACGGTGGTATTTGTCCCTTTGGGGCGACGTTGGCGATTCCTATCCAGGTGAAGAAGATCGGGAAGAGGTAGCCGACCAGGCTTCCGGCATTGCAGAGCAAGGACTGGATGGAGTAGGCCTGGGCCTTCTGCTCCTCGTTCACCATGTCTCCGACCATCATCTTGAAGGGCTGCATCGCCACGTTGATGGACGTGTCGAGGAAGATCAGGGAGAACAGGCCGAACCACATCGCCCCGTTAAGGCCTAGGAGGAGCTTCGTGGAGAAGTTCAGGCTTCCGGCATTGGGCAGGAAGGCCATCACGAGCACGGCTACGAGCGCTCCGACCAGGAGGTATGGTTTCCTGCGTCCCATCCTGCACCAGGTCCTGTCAGAATACTTACCGATCAGAGGCTGGACGATCATTCCCATCAAAGGCGGCAGGATCCAGAAGAAACTCAGCTGGTGCGGATCCGCACCCAGGGTTGCGAATATCCTGCTGATGTTGGCGCTCTGGAGGGCGTAGGCAATCTGCACGCCGAAGAACCCGAAACTCAGGTTCCACATATCCCAGAAAGACAGTTTTCGTTTGATTCCCATGATTTTATGTGTTTATTATACTCTACTGGCAAGGCGAATCTCTGTAAAACGCCACAGGACCACCCCGACGGACACCGATACATTCAGGGAATGTTTTGTCCCGAACTGCGGAATCTCCAAAGAGAACTCCGAAGCATCCACGACATCCTGGCTGACCCCGTCGACTTCGTTCCCGAATATGAATGCATATTTCTTTCCGGCCCCGGTTTCGGGATTCCAGCAATCCGGCTTGAAAGCTTCAAGGCTGACAGAGCCGACCGTCTGTTCCACGCTGACAATCGTGAAACCTTCCGATTTGAGTCTGCCGACAACCTCAAGAGTGCTCTCTGAATATTCCCACGGCACACTTTCCTCCGCCCCAATTGCGGACTTCCGGATCTCGGCGGACGGTGGAACGGCGCAGATTCCGCATAACCACAGTTTATCCACCTTGAAGGAATCACAACTCCTGAACGCCGATCCGACATTGTGGGCGCTGCGGACATTATCCAAAATGACGGCTACTCCGGTTTCCGGGAGATTCCGGTACTCTTCCGGATTGACTCTGGACAGTTCAAGATTGAGTAGTTTCCTCCTATCCATCAAAAGAAACGATTATTCACTGAATAACAAATATAACAAAAAGCTTATTTATAATGTAAAAAGGGATTATTTTTTATAAAAATGAGTGGTGTTAGTAAAATTATGTGTAAATTTACACGATTAATTGAACCAACTAAAAAAATAGGACACAACTTATACTGTCATTTTCACTATTAATCATTCTATTATGACCAACTCTTTTTCGCTAAAAGCGATGCTTTTCAGCGTGGCTGCAATGCTTATCAGCGTTGCCGCATTCGCGCAGCAGAAGAACATCAGCGGAACCGTAAAAGGTGAGGACGGCGCTCCCATCCCGGGCGTGACCGTCATGATCAAAGGAACTACCGTCGGAACCTCTACGGGGATCGATGGTAAGTACTCTTTCAACTACTCCCAGACAAATCCGACCCTCGTGGTCTCATGCATCGGTTATGAGACTCAGGAGTTCGCGATTGGTAACCAGAGGGTTATTGATGTCGTCCTCGTCGAGGAATCCACCTCGCTGGACGAAACCGTGGTCGTCGGTTATGCTGTCGGTAACAAGCGCACCATCACCGGTGCAGTCGAGCGCATCACCGAGGAGAACATGAACACCGGTTATGTGTCGACTGCCGTCGACGCTATCCGCGGTAAGGTTCCCGGACTCGTTATCTCCTCCAACGGTGGCAACGTCCAGGACAACCCGACCATCCGTCTCCGTGGTACCACTTCCCTCTCCGGAGGTAACACTCCTCTCGTGATCATGGAC
>CACZCQ010000010.1 GCA_902779765.1 uncultured Bacteroidia bacterium | reverse complement strand
ATCCCGAACAGAGCCGTTAAGCTCATCCGCGCCGATGGTACTGACCCACCAGTTGGGAGAGTAGGTCGCCGCCGTTATTCGGAAGTCCCTGACAGGATAAACCTGTCGGGGACTTCTTCTTTTTTATCCAGGGCGTGTGGTGCTCCCCTCAGACAACTGCCGTTGTCCGTCAGTCCACCCCCCTGCACCCCCGATGGGGGACTGAGGGGCGTTCCCTCAGACTCCCCGGGTCGCTTCGCTCCGAATGGCGTCATTGACGGTCGGGCGTCATTTCGGGTACCTGATTGTTGCCCGAAGCCTCAGGATCGCCCTGACGGAAGCAAAACCACCCCTGATATGCTGCCGGAGACCCGCCTGGATGGACTTGGGAAGCAAAAGCGCCACCGTAATGCTGCCCTTTTCATGGCAATGAGATATCCCTTTATATTAAGATTCCCTGGTTGAAAAGGTTCCGAAAGCAACATTAGCAGAGTGGTTTTCCACAGTCTTTTACGGTTGCTCTCCTCCGAATGCTTGAATCATTCCTGGGATGCACCCGTTGGACAACTTCAGGTTGTCCTTTTCTAACTACCCAGACTCTATTTGTGCGATTGGATGACATACCGTTAATAATATCCTGTGCCGGCCACGTTCCTCGGGCATTATCTTATATTTGTCGTACCTCGGATCTCTTCTTATACTCGTATGCCGGTCTAGAATGGCGAATAGGGGTGAACAGGTATTTCCCAGGATATCGCTCAGCCAAAGGAGATTATCTCCAAAAGGCGCACAGGAGACTGTCATCCGGACTTGTTCAGTATCGTTGGCCGTGCCCGGGCACCCGAAAACGGGCTGTGGCGCACAGTAGAATTGAATGCAGGTGCCACCGGAGTATATCTCCGTGCGGCTGTTTGGCAGGGATGCTTTATTCGCTGGCTTCCTTCTCCGGGAACTTATTGAGATAGTGGTGGTTAAGCCGCTCGAGGCGGATTGCGCGGGACTCCAGGTAACGGAGTTTGACGTGGGCTGCGACCCCTCCAGGGGAAGCAGTGGATAGGGTGTGCAGACCCGATTAGCCACAGTCGATGTCCATAAAAGTCTGACAAAACCTGACGTATGCCGAAGTCCCGGATAGAACCGTGTAAGCTCTTTATTCAGAAAGCGATGCAGAGGGCCCGTGAATTTTTTATGAATTTTTTCAATTTTTTGATGCAAGATTTCGGAATATGAGCATTTAGGATAGTGAAGAATTTTCAGGTGGTTTATGAGGTTCCGAATCGAAACTATGGTTTGATCTGAAAATGAGTAAAAATGGCTTTGAGATAGCCCCAAACGCGAAAAAAGTTGGAAAAATATTGTTTATTTAAATATTCGTGTTATCTTTGCAAGGTCAAGTCAGCTTTTTGGTGGCTTTATTGATTGTGCAATTAATCAAAAATATTCATTCGCAAGAGGAAAGAATTACTGATTGAGAATTATGTATTATCAACTTTATCAATTTTGTTTTTAGTACTATGAACAAAAAATTCAAAAATCTGTTCCTTGCTGGGGCCCTTGTCCTGGGTCTCGCAGGGGTAGCCGTATCCTGTACGGACTACGATTCTGACATCAACAATCTCAAGAAGGACATTGATAACGTTAATGGTACTGTCCAGACCCTGTCTCAGCAGGTCCAGACTCTCCAGAACGCTATCAATGCCGGTGCTGTGATTACCAATGTCAGCGCTCTTTCAGGAGAGCCCGGTGGATGGGAATTCACCCTCTCTGATGGTAAGAAGTACCAGGTTTCCAACGGTGCCAAGGGTAACGACGGTACTCCTGGTAGCTACTACACTCCTAACGAGGAGACCGGTTGCTGGGATCTCCATGAGTACAAGAACGGTAAGTGGGAAGTGACCGACACCAAGCAGAGCTATCTGCCCAAGAACGGAACCACCCTTACTTATGATCCCGAAGCCAACGTCCTCACCATCACTGTTGGTGAAGACAGCTACGAGGTCAACCTCACTCCTACCGGTGAGACCGCTCTCGTTTTCATCCCTCAGTGCTACATCGACGGTGTCGAGGGTTTCCAGGCTGTTTCATTCTTCTATGATCCTCTCTTCGTTACTGCTCAGGATTCCAAGGATGAGATCTGGGCTGGCAAAGAGGGTGCTGATCCTGCACAGATCAGCCCTGCAAAGGGTGTCCAGTTCCACGTGAACGTCTCCGACTTCGAGCTTGATGACACTTTCACCTATGAGTTCATCAACAAGGATGACAAGCCTTACATCAAGACCCGTGGCCCTCAGAGCGAGGACTTCGCCGTTATCCCTACCTTCAAGAGCTACGAGAACGGTGTTCTTACTCTTGATGTCGAGGTCGTCGGCAAGGAAGCTACCGAGGAGCTCATCACCACCATGGCCCTCAAGGTCACCAAGGATGGCAAGTCTGTCGTTTCCGACTACTTCACCCTCCTTTCCGGTGTGATCGAGAATCTCCGCATTGCAGATCCTAAGGCTGTCTCCACCAAGTGCAAGAATATTGAGGACGAGCACTACAGAAGGGGAACCGTTGGTATCTCCAACCCTGACGAGGAGGATGCTTATCTTCCTGACAAGGAGGTCTGGATCATGAACAACTCCCTCGAGGAGGCCCACAGCTACTGCGATACCGCTGTTGCTTACACTGGCGAGCTTGATCTCAAGACCATCACCATCGCTCACTACACCCTGCCTGTCGCTGAAGAGGATACCACCGAGGCTGCTTGCTTCGAAATGACTGCAAAGGATCTTGAGGACTATGGCCTTACCTTCACCTTCGAGGTTGTCCAGAACTACATCGCTGGTGAGCCTAAGACCGACCAGAAGAACTTTGTCGATGCTGAGAAGATCAAGACCGGTGTCTTCAAGCCTGTTACCTATGACACTGAAGGAACTGCCGCTATCGGCCGTACTCCTATCATCCGTGTCAAGATCATGGACGGTGAGAATGTTGTCGAGGTTGCTTACATCAAGGTCTACATCGCCGCCGGCGAGGTTGGTCCTAATCCTTCCTACGAGCTTATCCCTAGAAGGGATGCCAAGGATGACGGTGAGAACATCTTCCGCTTCAGCTGCGACGTTGATTCCCTGATGACCACTGTCAAGGATATGAACCAGATCATCTACAACGGCATGAACATGAGCAAGGATCAGTTCCACGCTCTGTATGACAGCCTGAAGATCGCTCCTCAGGAGGATACCATCGGTACTGTCGCTGACGTTGTTATCGATCCTGTACAGGGTACCCATGTCATCAGCTGGAAGCTCGATGCAAACGACATGTGGGAGTACGCTGGTGAGGAGGTTGCTATCGTTGCCAGGTACTACAGCTCCAAGAACCCGGATGTCTATGTCGATGTCAAGCTCACCGCTACTGTCGAGGATGTCGCTGACGCCGTTGCTCTCTCATCCGCTAAGGGTGACTACATCAAGGAGTACTGGACCGATAACTTCGAGGCCACCAAGTACAACGTCAACGTTCCTGCTGACAAGGATACCATCGCTGACAACTGCCAGTTCGAGAACGACATCAATGCTTCCTTCGTGACCTATCCTAAGGGAACCGCCAACGCCGGTAAGCTTCTTGTTGAGAATGTCGACTCTGTCGCTTACTTCTTCTGCAAGGATGTCGCTACCATCACGTCTCTCACCTACAAGAACCAGAAGCACGAGCCTATCCTCGATGAGGACGGCAACGAGCAGACCATTGCAGTTACCTTCAAGGTAGTCGAGGATACCATCCTCACCGCTACCATCAAGATCGACGGCAAGGATGTTACCGACACTGTCGCTACCATCTCCAACGTCCCTGCAATGAAGGGTGAGACCAAGGTATGGAACATGTTCAAGTGGGTCAAGGGCAAGACTGTCGCTGACACCCTGCTCAACACCAACGACATGTACACCTACATCGGAGCAAATGCTTACATCTGCACCAGCAATGAGGACTTCGAGGCTGAGCCTCTGAAGGTCACCTTCGACGGCAACGATCACTTCAGGGCCAACGTCCTGCAGCCGGTCTTCGTCAACACCAAGTCCGCTGACAAGTTCATCGACGCTGTTGACTTCGGTGAGAAGGGCTCCTACATCAAGATCGAGGATCTCCTTGATCCGTTCGATTGGCGTGCACGTGAGTTCAGCAAGTATCCTACTTACTGGAAGTACTACGGACCGTTCGAGGTTGTCATCGACGCTGCGAACGCACAGTGCGACCTCAATGGTGTCCGTCAGCCCGTTCCTGCTACCATCGTCCTGACCCAGACCGAGGTTGGTGCAACCAAGGTTAAGGATCCTGTGAGCGGCGTAGAGGTTACCCTCCCTGCAAATGACGCCGGTTACCTGACCTACAAGAACAATGGTACCAACGTAACCTCCGACTTCAACATCTTCGTTAAGGCTAAGGTTGCTTACGGCTTCGGCTACATCGATTCTGACTGGATCACCATCCCTGTCGACAAGACCATCGGACAGTAATCCACAAGATTCAACAGATCACTGGAGGGACGCTCATAGGAGCGCCCCTCCTTTTTTGTATATTTGCAGTTGGAACGGAATTTGTTCAAGTTCTTCCTGCTAACAGATTTTGTGATGACGAAGCGTTTCTTATTTGCAAGCCTGGTCTTGCTCCTGGCATTCTCCTCCCTGTCCTTTTCCCAGACCAAGGAGAAGAAGGCTTCTATCCAGCTCGATTCGACGACGGCCAATATCGGCACTTTCCCGAAAAGCGCGAGCAGCAAGACAGTGGTATATACATTCAAGAATGTCGGCAATGACAAGCTTGTGTTCTACGATGCAAAACCGGACTGTGGATGCATCACAGTGGACCTGCCGGAGAAACCGGTCAAACCGGGGAAAGTGGGTAAGATCGTAGTCCATTACAAGGGTTTGTACAAGAGACCTGGGCGGTATAATCACAAGATCAACTTCGCATGCAGCGGCAGCCCTGCATATTTTCAGCTCAGACTTCGCTTTGTGATGACTGAAAAATAGATTATATCTTGCGTGTTTAAAAAAAATGTACTAATTTAGCGACACTAAATGCGCAATTTATATTCATTATTGTCATGAAACGTATAATAACTATTCTTGCAAGCGTCGCACTCGTCGCTTCGCTTTCTGTTGCCAACGCTCAGAAGAAGGACTTTGATCCTTACTGGTTCCTTCAGATCCAGGGTGGCGCCGCCGAGACCATCGGTGAGACGAATTGGGTAGACCTTCTCTCCCCGTCCGGTGCACTGTCCCTCGGTTACCAGTTCTCACCTGTCTTTGCAGCTAGGCTCAACGCCAATGCTTGGCAGGGTAAGGGCGCTATCAACGTCGGACAGGCAGAGGTTTACAAGTACAACTATGTAGAAGGCGCCCTCGACCTCATGGCCGATCTCGCTTCCCTCTTCGGAGGCTACAAGTTTGACCGTACCATCAATCCTTACATCTTCGGTGGTGTCGGTGTAAATTATGCTTTCAACAATGACGAGGCTAACGCTCTCAAGGCCAATTTCCCGGCCAACAACTATCTCTGGGAAGGCAAGAGCATCTCTCCTGCACTCAGGGCTGGTCTCGGTTTCAACATCAGGCTTTCTGACGCAGTCGCCCTCAACCTCGAAGGCAACACCAGCTTCATCAACGACCACTTCAACTCAAAGGTCGGTTCCAAGGCTGACTTCCAGATCAAGGCCCTCGCCGGTCTGACCTTCAGCTTCGGTAAGGCAAAGCCCGCACCCGCACCTGTCGTGGTTCCCCCGCCGGCACCCGCACCTGCACCGGAACCGGCACCTGCACCGGTCGTGAAGAAGGAAGAGCCCGTCATCGTCGAGCCTGCATTCGAGTCTCTCCAGCGCAATATCCTCTTCATCATCAACAAGTGGGATATCCGTCCTAGCGAGCAGCTCAAGATCGACGAGGTCGTCGCTGCCCTCAAGGAGAACCCTGGAACCAAGGTCCGCATCTCCGGTTACGCTGACAAGGCTACCGGTACCGCCAAGAGGAACCAGTTCCTCTCCGAAAAGAGGTCTGAGATCGTCGCCCAGGCAATCATTGACGCCGGAATCGACAAGGATAGGATCATCACCGAGTACTTCGGCGACACCGTCAATCCTTTCGAGACTCCTGAGCTCAACCGTGTTGCTGTCTGCCTCGTTAAGTAAGGCTGGCAAACAGAGTCCAAAGGCAGACCGATGTAAATCGGCCTGCCTTTTTTCTTATTTGGAAAATAATGACTAACTTGTGGTAAATTTCAGAAATAATCCTACATGGATAATATTACAGGTTATATTTCCCAGATTATCGGTCCTGTCGTTGATGTCCATTTCGAAGCGGCATCAAATGAAGAATCGCTTCCACGTATTCATGATGCCCTGAAGGTTGACAGGGGAGAGGGCAGGAGACCTTTGGTTATAGAAGTACAGCAGCATATCGGAGAGGATACCGTGCGTTGTGTCGCCATGGATTCCACAGACGGCCTCAAGCGAGGCATGAAAGCCGTTAATACGAGCGCTCCCATATCCATGCCTACCGGTGCCCAGATCAGAGGAAGGGTGATGAATGTGGTTGGGGATACCATAGACGGTCTCGGCGCCCTGGAAGGAGGACATAATCTGCCCATCCATAGGGAACCACCTAAGTTTGAAGACCTTACCACATCACAGGAAGTACTATATACGGGAATCAAGGTAATCGACCTCCTTGAGCCGTATCTCAAGGGAGGAAAGATCGGATTGTTCGGAGGTGCCGGTGTTGGAAAGACGGTCCTGATCAAGGAACTGATCAACAATATTGCAAAGAAGCACAACGGATTCTCGATATTCGCCGGAGTCGGCGAGCGTACCAGGGAAGGTAACGACCTCCTGCGTGAGATGATCGAATCCGGTGTGATCAAATACGGAAGTGAATTCCAGAAGAGCATGGAAGAAGGCCACTGGGACCTTTCCAAGGTTGACAGGAACGAGCTGGAGAAATCGCAGGTCTCGATGGTTTTCGGCCAGATGAACGAACCTCCGGGAGCCAGGCAGAGCGTTGCCCTTTCCGGCCTGACCCTGGCCGAATCTTTCCGTGATTCCGACACCGGAGAAGGCCCGAGGGATATCCTGTTCTTCATCGACAATATATTCAGGTTCACCCAGGCAGGATCGGAAGTGTCCGCACTTCTCGGCCGTATGCCTTCTGCTGTTGGTTACCAGCCTACCCTCGCTACCGAGATGGGACAGATGCAGGAAAGGATCACATCCACCAAGAACGGTTCCATCACATCCGTCCAGGCAGTCTATGTGCCTGCCGATGACTTGACGGACCCGGCTCCGGCAACGACGTTCTCCCACCTTGACGCCACCACCGTCCTTAGCAGGAAGATAGCCGAACTGGGTATATATCCTGCTGTGGATCCGCTTGAATCCACTTCCAGGATACTCGATCCGAATATCGTCGGAACCGACCATTACGATACGGCCCAGAGGGTCAAGCAGATCCTCCAGAGGTTCAAGGAACTCCAGGATATCATCGCAATCCTCGGTATGGACGAGTTGAGCGACGAAGACAAGCAGACCGTCAACCGCGCCCGTAGGGTGCAGAGGTTCCTGTCACAGCCGTTCTCCGTTGCTGAACAGTTCACAGGAGTACCCGGTGTCATGGTGGACATACAGGATACGGTAGAGGGCTTCAGGAGGATACTTGACGGTGAAGTCGATTATCTTCCCGAGCAGGCGTTCCTGAATGTGGGAACTATCGATGAAGCTATCAAGAAGGGCGAAGCCATCCTTGCACAGGCTGTATGATAATCCTTGACATCATATCTCCGGAAAGGACGCTTGTCCATGAGTCCGTGCTCAGTGTGGAGCTTCCCGGTACCATGGGGCGTTTCGTGATACTGAAGGACCACGCGCCCCTCGTTTCTTCCCTGTGCCGTGGTGATATCGTGTACAGGATAGATGAGGAGAATGACGGAAGGGTGTCCGTGTCTTCCGGTTTCGTGGAGGTATGCGACAACCATGTAACTGCGTGCGTGGAGCTATGAGGTGGTTGAGGTATATTCTTGTCCTTGTCTTTATGCTGCCGTTCCAGGCCGTGGCCGCGGGCGCTTCGGATACCGATGTCGACCTGGATATGGATGAGTACCTTTACGGCCATGTCCGTGATTCCTATGAATGGCATATCACCACCATTAACGGAAAGCCTGTAAGCATCCCCCTGCCGGTTATCGTTATAAGCCGGAACGGGAACGGCACCCATGTCTTCTCCTCCAGACATTTGGAAGAAGGTGAGTATCAAGGGTTCAGCATAGCATCATCAGGCAAGTACGAGAACAAGATAGTTGAAAAGGGCCCGGGCGGTTCTGAGATACGCCCGTGGGATTTTTCAATCACCAAGAATGTCCTGGGACTTCTGATCAACAGCGCCTTGCTGCTGTTCATCGTCCTGGGAACCGCGAACTGGTACCGTAGGCATGATGCCACCGAGGAAGCGCCCAAAGGTGGTGTCGGAATTATGGAGATGATGGTGACCATGGTCGAAGATGACATCATCAAGGACTGTGTAGGGGAGGATTACAGGAGGTACTCGCCATATCTCCTGACCGCATTCTTCTTCATTTTCATCAACAACCTGATGGGTATAGTGCCCTTCTTCCCGGGAGGCGCCAACATTACCGGAAACATTGCCGTGACGCTGGTCCTGGCCCTGTTCACCTTCTTTACCGTCAACCTGTTCGGCAACAAACACTATTGGAAGGAAATCCTCTGGCCCGATGTGCCGACCTGGTTGAAAGTACCTGTCCCATTGATGCCGGCGATAGAGATCATCGGCATGTTCACCAAGCCTTTCAGCCTCATGGTCAGGCTTTTCGCCAATATCCTGGCGGGTCATTTCATGATCCTCGGAGTAGTGGCCGTAGTCTTCCTCACGGCAAAGATGGGTGCAGCGGTCAACGGAGGACTCAGTGCGGTTGCAGTCGTTCTCGGTGTATTCATGGACTGCCTCGAATTGCTCGTGGCGTTCATCCAGGCATATGTATTCACCATGCTCTCGGCCGTCTTCATAGGGCTGTCGAGGCAGAAAGCGAAAACTCATTAATTATTAAAACAATATCATTATGTTACCTTTAGCAGTTTTACTTCAAGCGGGTATGTCCCTGGGTGTCCTGGGCAAGGCCATAGGAGCCGGTTTCGCTGCTTTTGCCGCAGCCTTCGGTATCGGTAAGATCGGCCAGGCTTCCCTGGAGGCAGGTGCCCGCCAGCCCGAGCAGGCAGGACATTACCGTATGACCGCAATCATCGTCAGCGCCCTTATCGAGGGAGCTTGTCTCTTCGCCATAGTAGTCTGTCTCATAGCCAAGTAAGATGTCTCTAATCACTCCTGATTTCGGGTTGCTCGTATGGATGACGCTGATTTTCGGCATCGTCTTCTTCGTGCTTGCGAAGTGGGGTTTCCCGATGATCATCGACTCAGTCCAGAAGAGGGCCGACCGGATCAATGATTCGATAAGGCAGGCCAAGGAAGCGGAGGAAAAGCTCCGCAACCTTGCCTCTGAGCAGGCTATGATGATAGAAGAAACCAGGAAGGAGCAGAGCCGCATACTCAAGGAAGCTGCACTTGCACGGGACAAGATGGTCGAGCAGGCCAAGGTCCAGGCCGGTGACGAGGCTTCCAAGATATTGGAACAGGCAAGGGTGCAGATCGCTGCCGAGAAGGAAAGTGCCATGCGGGATATCCGGAAGGAGGTCGCGCTGCTTTCCGTAAGCGTAGCTGAGAAAGTCTTGCGAAAAGAACTGGATTCCGGAGTCAACAAGGATGAACTTGTAGGCCGGATGATTGATGAACTGAGGTCATGAGCATGGGTTTGATCGCCTCGCGCTATGCAAAGGCGCTCCTGAAACTGGTCGATGAGACCGGCAATGGAGAGCGTGTGGTGCAGCAGGTCCAGGTGTTGCAGGACGCCTTGGGCGCGGTGCCGGAATTGCGGCGTGCGGTGGATGACCTTCAGGCTGTGACTCCAGACCAGAAGACAGCTCTTTTCGAGACTGTCCTTTCCGGAGGCGACACATCCTCCGGGATAATGGCTCCTGAACTCCGGAGTTTCATCGGTCTGCTTGGCAGGAACGGACGTATCGGCGAGATCAGACTCATATTCAACAGTTTCATATCCGAGTATTACAAGTCCCGCGGTATCGTACGCGGCCGTTTGGTTTTCCCTTCCGAGGAAGGGGCGACAAGGGACGGAAAGGCCTTGGAAGAAAGGATCCGGGACATGATAGAATCAAGGAGCGGCAAGAAGCTCCTGCTGAAGACCGAGGTCGACGAGTCCTTGATCGGCGGATTCCTTCTGGAGGTTGAGGACCAACTCCTAGATGCTTCTGTATCGCATCAACTGGATCTCATACGCAAACAGTTCATAGAACGTAACCGTAGAATAGTATAGTATCATATGGCGCAAAACAACATAAAACCAAGTGAGGTCTCACAGGTCCTCCTTCAGCAATTGAAGGACATCGATACCTCGCTCCATTTCGAAGAGATAGGCAAGGTTCTTCAGGTAAGCGACGGCGTGGCCAGGATGTATGGTCTTACCAATGCCGAGGCCGGAGAGCTCCTGGAATTCGAAAGCGGGGTGATGGGTGTCGTGATGAATCTGGAGCAGGATAATGTCGGTGCGGTCCTTCTCGGCCCTACCGATGAAGTGAAGGAGGGAATGACCGTCCGCCGTACAGGCCGTATCGCTTCCATCAAGGTAGGCGAGTCCATGCTAGGCCGCGTCGTCGATCCTCTCGGAGTCCCTCTGGATGGCCTGGGCAGCATAGACGGCGAACTCACCGAGATGCCGCTGGAACGCAAGGCTCCCGGAGTGGTATACCGCCAGCCAGTGACAGAACCGCTTCAGACCGGTCTCAAGGCTATCGATGCCATGATTCCGATAGGAAGGGGACAGAGGGAACTCATCATCGGCGACCGTCAGACCGGAAAGACTGCGATCGCCATCGATACTATCATCAACCAGCGGTCCTGCTTCCTCGCCGGGAAGCCGGTATTCTGCATCTATGTGGCGGTCGGCCAGAAAGGATCGACGGTGGCGAACATAGTCGAGACCCTTCGCGCCAAAGGGGCTATGGACTATACCATCGTAGTAGCGGCCACCGCTGCCGATCCGGCGGCACTGCAGTATTTCGCTCCATTCGCAGGAGCTGCGATAGGTGAATATTTCCGCGATACCGGACGTTCTGCACTGGTCGTATATGACGACCTTTCCAAGCAGGCGGTAGCATATCGCGAGGTCTCCTTGATCCTGCACCGTCCATCGGGCCGTGAAGCCTATCCCGGAGACGTGTTCTATCTGCATTCAAGACTTCTCGAGAGGGCTGCCAAGATTATTGACCAGCAGGAAGTCGCTGAGCAGATGAACGATCTTCCCGAGTCGTTGAGGGGAAAGGTAAAAGCCGGCGGTTCCCTGACCGCTCTTCCTATAATCGAGACCCAGGCGGGTGATGTCTCCGCATATATCCCTACCAACGTGATCTCCATCACCGACGGACAGATCTATCTCGAGTCCGGATTGTTCAACCAGGGGCAGAGACCTGCGATCAATGTCGGTATCTCTGTTTCCAGGGTGGGAGGTTCCGCCCAGGTCAAGTCGATGAAGAAAGTCGCCGGCACATTGAAGATCGACCAGGCACAGTACAATGAGTTGGAATCGTTCTCCAAGTTCTCTTCCGACATGGACAAGGTCACTGCGATGGCCCTTGACAAAGGTCGCAAGAACAACAAGCTTCTGGTCCAGGCGCAGTATTCTCCAATGCCTGTAGGAGAGCAGGTTGCAATCCTGTATTGTGGTACGCACGCCCTGATGAGCGAGATCCGGACAGACCAGGTAACCGAGTTCCAATCCATGTTCCTGGACCGTATGAGGGCTGTCCATCAGGATGTTATCGATACCCTTGGTGCCGGAAAGATAGATGAGGGCATATCCAAGGTAATAGAAGAAACCGCTGAATCCGTCGTTAAATCCATTCTGGCCTGATGGCTTCCCTCAAGGAAATAAAGAGCAGGATCGCTTCCGTAAGCAGTACGCTGAAGATCACTTCGGCGATGAAGCTGGTAGCATCCGCAAAACTCCGCAAGGCCCAGCAGGCTATCGGTAACATGCTGCCTTACGAGAGGCAGCTGCACCGGATCCTTGTCGATATCCTTTCTTCCGACGTGGAGGTCAGTGACCGGTCGGAGAACGGTATCATGGTGGCAAGGCCGGTAAAGAAGGTGGCTATCGTGGCCTTTTCCTCGAATTCCTCACTCTGCGGAGCATTCAACTCCAATGTGGCTCGCGAGACGATGTCCTTGATAAGGGATTATCGTTCCTCCGGACTGAAGGATTCGGATATTACCGTCTATCCGATTGGCCGGAAGATTTCCGATTCGCTGAAGAAAGCCGGTTTCATCTGCGGGCAGGATTATTCCCGGATGATGGAGTCTCCGAATTACGAGGCTGCATCAAAGCTTGCCCAGGAGTTGATGGACAGATTCCTGGACGGAAGCTATGACAAGGTGGAACTCGTCTACAACCACTTCAAGTCCACCGCTTCCCAACCGACAACCAGGCAGGTTTTCCTGCCTCTGACCCTTTCCGTCGAGGCACCCGGTCTCAATGCCGGCAAGAAGCCGGAGGTCCTGGAGGAAGAGATGCCCAGGCCCAGGAACCCGGAAGACTTGATTATCGAGCCTTCCCCTTCGGAGTTGCTGGAGGTGCTGATGCCCAAGGTCGTCCGTCTCAGGATATTCACGACCTTACTGGACAGCAGTGCGGCCGAGCATGCTGCCAGGACCGTTGCCATGCAGACCGCTACCGACAATGCGGAAGACCTGCTTCAGGAACTGACCCTAGAATACAACAAGGGACGCCAGCAGAAGATAACGTCAGAGATTCTCGACATCGTCGGAGGCTCCCTTCAAAAATAAATAGGATCATGATTTGCAATCCATTGCTATACAGCCTGGTAGTATTGACCTGGTGCTTCTCCTCCTGTGCACAGGATAAGACCCCTGACAGGGTGATCCTGGGAGACGAGCGGTTCGAGGAGTACGTACCTGCTCTCGAAGGGAAGAAAGTCGCGGTATTCAGCAATCACAGCGGGATAGTCGGAAACGTGATGAACGGATCCGACTACGGTCCCCATCTGGTGGATGTCCTCCTGGAAAAGGGAGTGGACGTAAGGATCATCTTCTCGCCTGAACATGGGTTCAGGGGGACTGCGGATGCCGGGGAGAAGGTCTCCAGCAGTATCGATCCGGAAACCGGGGTCGAGATAGCATCCCTCTATGGAGGTAACAAGGATGCTGCGGTTGACAACAAGGATAAGTATGATGTGCTCCTGGTGGACATCCAGGACGTAGGCCTGAGGTATTATACCTACTATGTTACGATGCATCACCTTATGGAGCACTGTGCCAGGCTTGGGAAGAAGGTGATCATCCTGGACCGTCCCAATCCGAACGGTTTTTATGTGGACGGACCGATTCTGGACCTGAAATACCGTTCCGGAGTCGGGTGGCTGCCCGTCCCTACGGTACACGGAATGACTCTCGGGGAACTTGCCTTGATGATCAATGGGGAAGGCTGGCTTGAGGACGGGCTGAAATGTGACCTGGAAGTCGTACCCTGCCTTGGTTATTCACATCCCATGAAGACCTCGCTTATCGTCCCGCCTTCTCCGAACCTGAAGGATATGAGAGCCGTGTATCTCTATGCTTCAACCTGTTATTTCGAGGGTACGGTGGTTTCCCTAGGAAGGGGAACCGACTATCCGTTCGAGATGTTCGGCCATCCGGACATGACCGGAGAGTTCACCTTTACCCCCAGAAGCGTGCCCGGAGCGAAAAATCCTCCCCTGAAGGACCGGACCTGCCACGGAGTGGACCTTCATGAGAAACCTCTCGAGGAGATCTGGGAAGAAGGGATCAATCTTGAATATGTGATCACGGCCTTCAAGGATCTGGATATGGGAGAAGCATTCTTCGGCACCGGCAATTTCTTCGACAAGCTGGCCGGCGTGGGCTATATCAAGGAAATGATCCTTTCAGGTGCTTCTGCCGCCGAGATCAAAGCCCGTTGGAAGGACGATGTCGAGGCCTTCAAGGTCCTTCGCAGGCCTTATCTCCTGTATCCGGAGTAACCGGACCGTCGGCCTGAATATAAAAGTATAACGGAAGCGTGTCTCACGACCGGCTTCCGTTTTATTGTTCAATACTTATGAAATAACTATTGAGTCAGTTTTTGGTTTATGAGTAAAAAATTATTGTGTCGTTATTCAATAATACCATTTCCGTGCCAAAACGCCTTGCCACCAATATTAATTTTTTGATTTTTTTAGTATATTTACCATATCAAAGATTAAACACTAAAACATGGTACGTAGAGATTTCCTGAAGGCTTCTGCTATCGGAGCAGCGGGCATCATGATGCCTGCAGGTATTATCAGCGCGTCGGCCGCCCCGGCTGCCGCCAAGAAGAAAACACCCAACGACAAGATCAATATGGGCTTTATCGGCCTCGGCCAGCAGGCCATGTATCTTCTCAGCGGATTCATGTCCATGGATGATGTGCGTGTCGTCGCGGGCTGCGATGTATATGACATCAAGAGGGACCGTTTCGTCAACAGGGTGACCAAGTATTATCAAGGAAAGGGAGAGAAGAAGGTAAAGGTCGATGTCTATGAGGACTATCAGGATGTCCTGGCACGTCCCGACATCGATGCCGTCGTTATCGCAGTTCCCGACCACCAGCATGCCATCATCGCGATCGCTGCCTGCAAGGCCGGAAAGGATGTATATCTGGAGAAACCTCTCACCCTTACAATATATGAAGGCCAGCAGCTAGTTAAGGCTGTCCGCAAGTACAACAGGATCCTCCAGGTCGGAAGCCAGCAGCGTTCCAGCGACGAGTTCTTCCATGCGGCGACCCTCGCCCGTGAAGGTGAGCTCGGAAAGATCCAGAAGGTCAAGGTCTTCGTCGGAAGGAACGATGTCAATCCTGTCACCGGAGCCCCGATGCCGTGCAAGCTTCCTCATATGGAGGTTCCCGCCGGACTGAACTGGGACAAGTGGCTCGGACCTCTCCCGACTTCGGTCTATTATCATTCTGACCTTGATCCTATCGTTTCCAATGAGGAGAACGAGAAGCTTTGGGGTGCATGGCGCTGGTACAAGGTTACCGGTGGCGGTCTCATGACTGACTGGGGCGCACATATGTTCGACATCGCCCAGTGGGCTCTCGGAAAGGATGGCAGCGGCCCTGTCGAGATCATACCTCCGGGATACAGTTTCTACGACAGCCTCACCTACAAGTATGACAACGGTGTGATCGTGTCCGAGGAACCGTTCGACGGTACGACTCCCGGCGTGAAGATCTACGGCGAAGACGGCTGGATCCAGGTTTCCCGTGGCAAATTCTCGGCTTCCGACAAGAAGTTCGACATGAAGAAGGCCGCCGCCGACGACGATGTGCCTTACGAGACCAAGGTCGGCCACCACAGGAAGTTCATCGAGGCCATCAAGTCCAGGATCGATCCTAACGTTCCCGTCGAGGTCGGCCATTCTTCCTGCACGGTCTGCAACCTGGGTAACATCGCCATGGAACTCGGACGTCCGGTCGTATGGAATCCTATCGTCCAGAAGTTCATGCATGATCCGGAGGCTACCAAGCTGATGCACTACGAGTACCGTCCGGCTTACAAGCACGCCCTGGATGTATAGCATCCCTCCGGGTAAAAAAAGAAAAACGGCGTCCTGAATGGGCGCCGTTATCTTTTTGCGGAGAGAGCGAGATTGTCCAGAGGTTTTCGCACATTTTGAAGCATATCGGAAAACCTTCTTTGTATGACATTGTAGGCCATTTATTGTTTGTTGCTTTTTATTGCGTTTTATTTTGTTTTGTCAATAAGTGTGCGTAAATTGCGTGCGTAATTTATAACCGTGCGCAATATGCCTGTTAAATTCTACCTTGACAATAGACCAGGAAAGTCCGGCGATGCTCCGATAAGGGTTTCTATCTCTCTGTTCGGAGATCGCTTCGTCACCTCAACCGGATATGCTATCAATCCGGCTAAGTGGAATACTGATACTATGAGAGTAAAGCAGGGGGCCACCAATGCAAAGAAGGTCAATTATAATACCATCAATTCGAAGTTAGGCAAGATCGCTTCATATTTCGAAGCAATCGAGGGAGCTCCCACCCGGCCCGAAAACGTGGATATAAAAGCCTTGTTTCTCTCTCAATTTGGCAGACCGACCAACGGATCATCCTCAACAGAGAAGGTGCAAATACTGACCTTCTGGGACTACTTCTCTATGTTCTGTAGAGAGCGAGGGAGGCAAAACGATTGGACAAAGGCTACTTATCAAAAATTCGATGCTCTCAAGAATCATTTGCAGGAGTTCGACCACCGTACCACCTTTGACACTTTCACTGAGTCCGGCTTGCTTAAATTCGTGGACTTCTGTAGAAATGACCTGGATATGAAGAATAGTACGATAGGTAAACAACTTGGGTATTTGAAATGGTTTTTGAATTGGGCCACTGCCAAAGGCTTTAACACTAGAATTGATTACCAGTCATTTAGCCCGAAGTTGAAACAGGCTGAAAAGAAGGTGGTATTTCTGGAATGGTCTGAGTTGATGAAAGTCTATTCCTATCAGGTCCCAGAAGAGGGGGCAACTGTCAAGCTAATTAATGCCGCCGGGGAGGAGTACGAGAAGACAGTCGAGCACGCCGGAACGCTCGAAAAAGTGCGTGATGTCTTCTGCTTCTGCGCCTTCACTTCGTTGAGGTATTCCGATGCCTTCAACCTCAAGAAGTCCGATGTAAGAGACGGCTATATTTCTGTCACAAGCATAAAGACTCAAGACCTTTTGAACATCGAATTAACAGACCGTGCTAAGGCTATTCTGGATAAGTACGCAGATGTTGAGATCCTGGGCAATAAGGCTCTTCCTGTGCTGAGCAATCAGCGGATGAACGAATACTTGAAAGATCTGATGGAACTATGCGAGATTAACACACCTGTAACCCAAACTTATTTCAAAGGACAAGAGCGTATTGAAGTGACCCGGCCAAAGTATGAATGCATCGGAACGCACACGGCCCGCCGCACTTTCATTTGCAACGCTCTTATGTTGGGAATCCCTCCGCAAGTGGTAATGAAATGGACTGGTCACAATGACTACAAGGCGATGAAGCCTTATATTGACATTGCAGATAGTGTGAAGGCTAAGGAAATGGACAAATTTAACAAGCTATAAAGTATGGTCTCAATCTATGACTTCAATCCGACTCAAACGGAGCTGATGCAGATATTCTCTCCTTTGCTAACAAACCAGAGCAAGGAAGAGTATCTTCAAGGGATGACACAGGAATCGCTATACATCGATGTAGCCTATCTTCTTTGGATTCGAGGCCAAAAGCGGAAGGCCAAATACTATCTTTCTAAGCTTGATCCTCAGCAGAGGATGGATTTCTTGAACTCAGTCAATGGCTTTTAATCATAAGACAATGGAACAGATAAGCAGAGCTAAACAAATATACTACGAGTTGAAAGGCGTGGCCCGTGTCCAGGATCATAGAGAACGGCTTGAAATGCTCAAAGAATACGAGTCTGAACTGCTTGAAATCGGAGGGCTGAGAGGCTCAACCATTAAAGGCGTATTAGGGTTGACCGTTCGGGCTCTTATAGGAGCTCCAGAAGAAGATGTATTGAACATGACTGTTCGGGATCTTATAGGAGACACTCCGGAAGAAGATGTATTGAATATGACCGTTCGGGATCTTATTCGGGATCTTTTTGGATACACTACGGAAGAAGGCGTATTGAAGATGACCGTCGAAGACCTATTGAACCAGACAATAGACATTCCCAAAGAGAACCGGAGCGACTATGCCTTAGCCTTGAATGAATGGAAGCGATTAACAACCGAATCCAGTCGCAAGGTTGGACGCTTGGAAAAATTCAAAGGATCGGCTGCAGACTTTAAGAACTGGTTTAATGCACGAGACGATGAACAAGTAGAGGCTATCTTTGGAAAGACATACACGCCAATAACCCCAATAGAATGGATCGGATCTCTGGCCGATGCATGTCGATTTGCCTTAGCAGTATGGGGGCCTGGTTCAAACGATAGGTTGAACAGGGTATTCCAGAGGAAAGATGGAAAAAGATTCGTTATCAAACAACAGTTGAAATTTAGAGAACGGAAAACAGATAGAGAGATTAAAGTTCCTGAAATCCTGAAAGTCATATCCGAATACCGAAGAATAAATAACGAAGTCTTTTTAAGGGATTATCCATCTTTGAGGTTGTTCCAAAGTACAGGATTCTGGGATACATCAAAAGGAACCTGGGTAACTAAGGAAGAATACGAAAATGAGGAATCTATACAACTGCCTCCTTATTGCCGATAGCGAGCAGATAAGAAAATGTGTCTAAGGATTTGAAATAATTTCATTTGGTACTCCATTTGGTACTCCAAGCCGCTTTTTATCAGCGTAACTAACTGATATTAAGCGGTTTAATTGTGGGGGTTCGGCGCTATAGATGCGCCGTACTTTCACGGTCTTTTTGAAAGATGTCTAATAATTTCTAATATTGTCTAAAGTTCTTATGACATAAATAATTGAATATCAATTTGTTATGTATTAAAAATAGTATCTATATTTGCTGGTGGTATGTTAAAACATCCTTAAAATAACAAACAATATGAATAAAGAAATTACAAAAGACACCCCGATCGTTATGCTGACAGTAGGACAGCTTTCAGCATATATCAAAGGCAAGCCGGGCACGGCGGTCGAAGCCGATCAGGACACGGACCGCAAGAACCAGGGAGCGGCCAGACTGGAACCAAGGCCAGTCCCAAGCAAATTCGTATATGGTCTCAGAGGAATCCGTAATCGGTATGGTGTGGGTCTAAATACTGCCTGTACATGGGCTTCTGGACTATTAGCTCCGGCGGTACTCCGAGACGGTCGTAAAATCATTGTGGACACAGAAAAGGCAGACAAACTCTTAGAGCAATGGACACAGGAACAGCGACAGCGAAAAGCCGTCCGATAGCTAGAGTTCAAGGCCGGGTGCTTGCCGTTCTCAAGAGTGGCGAACGATTAACGGCTCTTCAGATTGCCAAGCGTGCTTGCGTTACTGATCCAAGAGGACATATCGCAGCGTTGAGAAATAAGGGTATAGCCATAGCTGATACCTGGATTAAATCTCCAGAGTGGGGAACCAGGTGCAAAGAGTATTATCTAATAGAGTTATTGAGCGATGAGTAAGAAAAAGTTACCGCAAGACCCTGAGCCACGCCCACATTTTACCTTTTTACGCCAATGGTATGATGTAATACAAGATCTTGAACCAGAAGCGGCCAAGCAAATGTTATTGGCGATAGTTGAATATGCCTTCGATCTCAAGGAACCATGTTTTACAGACAAGTTGTCTCGTATAATCTGGAAGCAGGTTATAACAGGTCTTAATTACGGTTGGATGAAATACAACGCCGGAAAGTTAGGAGGCGCACCCAAAGGCAATACCAATGCTTTAAGGTTCAAAGATAAGTCTCTGAAAAATGATGGTCCACTTTCATTCTAAACAACCAGAAAACAACCAATATTCAAGCAGAAAACAACACTACATTACATTTCATTGCATTGCACTACTTAAACGTTCGTTAATAAATTAACTCACTACAATCAACGCACGAGGATTATTGATTTCTTGAATATGGACCAGGAAAAGAGAAGCCGTGGCCGTCCTAGAGGACAGCCGAAGACAGGAGGCCGGAAGAAAGGCACACCGAACAAGATCACCGGAGACTTGCGAGGATGGCTTGACGGTTTCCTCAATGGGAACCGGGAGCAAATTGAGAAAGACTTCGCAGCACTGAAACCGGATGAGAGGATCTTCGCTTTCTCCAGGCTGATAGGGTACATAGTTCCGAAACAACAGGCGATAACTGTTGAGGCCCAGGTCGAAGCCGAATTCAAGCAATTGCAGAAGCTTTTGCGAGATGTTCCGGCAGAAGGGGCCACCCTCATTGCTGAGAAGATCCTTGAATTACAAGACAAGAACGAAAAAGAAGGCGATTTAAGCCAATATCTTATGAAAGATGACCCAGTCCACAATAACGACCGTGAATTATGAAATACTGGCTCAATAATGACGAAAAAAGAGCCTTGTTGGTAGCAGTTACCAAAGGCTACCTCGATACCGATGAGTTCCCAGGGCTCATTAAAGAGTTGCAAGGCGTTAATGCTTTCGAAGAGTTGATGAAAACCTTACCCGACAATCCCGAATAATAATTTCTAAAACAGATAAAAATGGAAAAAATAAAACTGTATTTTGATTGGTCAAAACATGAACGGCTGTCTGATAAAGCAACAGACTTGGCCAAATATGCGAACTCTGTTGCCATTCCCTTGTTAAAGGCTATGGACGTGCCTGTAACGTGGGAGAACGTGCTTTCCACATGCCGACACCCAGAGCACCCACGCTATTACCTGGAACTTCAATTAAGAGGCACAAAGTACGAAAAAGCGGCCCTGAAAGAGCAGATAGCTAAAGAGTTTGAAAGAGTGTTCGCTGCCTTCAAACAGTCTGCAAAAAGACAGAATGTCGCAGGGGAGCATATTAGTTGTTGTCACCTCAACGGGGAGATAGTTGAGGTCAATAAGGAAAAACTTGAAGACATATCGACAGTCTGGCTTACAGATCCCAAAGAGATTGCCGCAAGGCGTGAGCATGAGCAGTTGTGTAAGGCCCTTGAGGACTTTTGTCGAAGAGCTGGTGTCTGGCCCTGGCAGTTTGACAGCCTTTTTCAGGTCGATGTCAACAAAGAAGAAATACTACCTAATCCTTTTATCAATCCCTATCCAGAGATAGCCGCAAACACAAAAGAATAGCTCATTATGAATACAATACCCATAAAGTCGGATCTCTCAGAGATCCAGAAAAAAAAGCTCGCTGCATACAAGGAGCAAGGAGTCAACGCTGCTGTTATAGATCATATAGCCTTGCGTTGGAGCAAAAGAAATGCTATCACAAAAGATTGCGACTATCAGCCTCCAATCCGAGGACTTGATCAGAAGTCAGCCGAGTGACAAAGCGTTGCAAAATGCAACGCTTTTTTCGTCGAACCGTTTCAATATGCAACGCTTTGATAATTAATAAGTTAAATATTTGGAGAAATAGAATATTGTTCTTAGTTTCGCAGGGTAAAAACCTCGGTTTTTGTAAGTGAGTACCACCTTTTTAAGATCAATTATCATGTTTGGGTCATTATTATGTCGTATCTTCCCGAACTATGAAACACGGGCAATGCTGAAAGAATGCCGTGACGATTGGCGAGCCGATGCCTGGAATCTAGCCAAACAAGTACAAGCCGCACGGGAACAAATCCCGAAACTTGAAGACGAATTGAAGGCAGTCCGCTTAGAAGTTGTGAGATTGAAGGCCCTGGCCGAAACGAGGGATGAAGAAATAGAATACCTTCGTGGACTGGCCGAAACAATGGCCGAAACTATTGCAAAGTTAAGGGCCGCTGCTCGTGAACATATGTAAGAGCGGCCCACCCATTTGCACGCCGGGTGATCCTTGTAGATTCGCCCGGTTTTTTCTATCTTTGTTTTGCCGCTGATGTTCAGCGGTACATTGAGCCGATTACTGGTTACATGCAGGTTCGTGTCTCACTTTTATTACTCTCTACGAATCAAGAGTGATAAATAGTGCATCAAAGTAATCTTTGTTAAGCCTGGGGTAATCTGGGAACCCCAGGCTTTTAATTGTCAGAACTGGCACAAAAAACGCACGGAATTCGCCAAAAAATGAGCGTAAAACCGTGCGTAATTTTTATAAAGCATTGATGTTCAATGCAAAATGCGGAGAGAGCGAGATTCGAACTCGCGATACCCTTTTGGGGTACACACGCTTTCCAGGCGTGCCTCTTCAGCCACTCGAGCATCTCTCCAAGGCTTTATCCCGTCAAACGGGACTGCAAATATAAGAAAAAAATCCTATCTTGTGGTATAAAACCTAAAAAATGATTGTCTCCATGAGATTCTGCCGGATCCTGTCCCTGTTTTTCCTCTCAGTTGTCACCATTCTACCCATAAAGGCTGAAGAAATTGAGCGTTATGTTTCCCCGAAAGGCAATGACAGCTGGCCCGGAACTTCAGAGAGACCGTGGAGAACCCTTGAGCATGCTTTCTCCCGGATCATGGCTGGGGAAAGGGATTTCCGTCTGGTGGTAATGGGAGGGGAGTACTATCCTTCCGGGAAGCTGGTTCTCAACGGAATAAAGGGCCAGAACGTTTCTGTCGAGGCGGCTCCTGGAGAGGAACCGGTAATAAGGGGAGACAGGAAGATCTTGAGGTTCAGGAAGAAAGGGAATTTGCTAGAGGCAGACCTTGCCGGTTCGGGAATACGGGATTATGGAGACGCCTGCAATAAGGCCAATCTCGCGGACCTGTATTGGAAAGGAATGCGCCAGTCGATTGCGAGCTATCCCGATGATGGTTTCCTGACCGCATCCGAGGCCCTGGGCGAGACCAAGTTGGACGATATAAGCCACAAGGAGGGCATATTCAGATATGAGGAGGACGTAATATCGGAATGGGCGGATGAAAAGGATGCATGGATATATGGATATTTCCGTTGGGACTGGAGGGATGATTACGGAAAGATCGTGTCGATCGATACTGCTGCAAAGACGATAACCCTGGGTGAGCCCTGGCATAATTACGGCTACAAGTCAGGATTAAAATTCCGTGGAGTCAACCTCTTCTGTGCGTTGGATTCCCCCGGAGAGTATTATATTGACAGGGAGAAGGGGAAACTGTACTGGCTCCCGCCGGAAGGCTACGGGAAAGGGGATGAGGTAAGCCTTTCCGTATTCAATGCCGATGCAATGCTGGAAGTATCGGATTGTGAAGATGTTACCATACGGGGCTTGTCGTTTGCGGGAGGACGGACCAACGCCGTTTCCATCACTTGTTCGAAGGATGTGCTGATCGAGGATGTGGGAATATTCCGTTTCGGGGTGGATGCTCTTCATGTTACCGCCTCCGAGGGGGTCAGGATAGAGGGCTGCCGTTTCGGGACCCTCGGCCATTCCGGGATGAAACTATACGGAGGGGACAGGCGGACACTGGCACATTCCGGCTATGAGGTAAGGAATACGGTTGTCAAGGACATCTCCCTTTTCCGGCATACCTACGAGCCGGCATTGTATTTCGAGGGATGCGGTCTCCTGGTCACCCGTTGTGAATTCTCCGACTCACCCTCATCCGCCATGCGCATAGAAGGCAATGATGTAATCATCGAATACAGCCACTTCCATGACCTTGTGAAGGAGAGTGACGACCAAGGAGCCATTGACATGTTCTATAACTATGGATATAGGGGTAATGTCATACGTTACAACCTCTGGGAGAATATCCTGGGAGGGTCGCTCCATGGCTCTGCCGGAGTCAGGCTCGACGACATGATCTCAGGCCAGGTCATTTACGGCAATATATTCAGGAACGTCGGCGGTGTCCATTTCGGCGCCGTTCAGATCCATGGTGGAAAGGATAACCTGGTGGAGAACAACGTGATCTTCGACTGCAACATGGGTGTGAGTTTCTCCCCCTGGGGACAGGCGGGATGGGATGGGGCCCTGGAGAGGGAAGAGGTCAAGAGAAAGCTACATGAGGAAGTGGACATCGATTCCGCTCTTTACAAGGAGCATTATCCCGAACTGAAGGTTGACATACATGCGAATGTCGACCGCAATATCGTAAGGAACAATCTCATGGTCGGCTGCGGCAGGATGCTTTACGACGACAAAGGACAGAATTATCTGCAAAACAATCACGGGATCTCGATAGGCGAGGATCCCGTGACTGAATCTCTTGAATATTACCTTTCTCCCGAGGTCCTGGCCGGTTTCGGCCTGAAGCCCATACCGTACAAGGAGATCGGGCCGGAAGGAAGCCGTCTATTCTGACGAGAGCGTATTCTGCTTCAGTTTCTCGACATAGGCATCGATCCTGCGCAGTTCGCGGGGGATCTGGATGCTTTGAGGGCACTTGGGTATGCATTGCTTGCAACCCACGCAGTGGCTGGCCTGGCGCAGGGTAGGGACGGCCCTGTCATAGCTGACCAGATAGGCTCTCTTCAGTTCCCTGTAGTTCTCCTGCTCCACGCTTTGGGCGACCTTTGCATGGTTCACTGCTTCATTGTAATGCATGAATATGCCGGGGATGTCAATTCCGTAAGGGCATGGCATGCAGTACTTGCAGTCATTGCAGTTCACAGTAGGATAATTGGCCATCAGGCCGGCGACTTCGGTGTCAAGGAAGATCTTTTCCTCGTCCGTCAGGGGCTGGAAGTCCATGAAAGTACGGAGGTTGTCCTGGAGGTGCTCCAGATAGACCATTCCGCTCAGGACGGTGAGGACCCTGGGATAGGAACCGACAAACCTGAATGCCCAGGAAGCCAGCGAAGCCTCCGGATCGCGCTCTTTCAGGAGATTCGCGACACTGTCTGCAACCCTGGCGAGACGGCCGCCCTGGAGGGGTTCCATGATGACGATGGGAATCTCCCTCTTGTCGAGTTCGTCGTAGAGGTATTCGGCATTGACATTCCTCCGACCGTCAGCGTGCTTCCAGTCGAAATAGTTCATCTGGATCTGGACGAAGTCCCAGTGGTACTTGTCGTGGAACTTCATCATGTCGTCGAAGGCTTCCTTGTTGCCGTGGAACGAAAGGCCCAGCTGGCGGATCTTGCCCTTCTCACGCTCACCGAGGAGGAAATCGATCACCCCGTTATCCTCGAACCTTGACCTGAATCCCGCCGCTCCGCCGGATCCCAGGGAGTGGAGGAGATAGTAGTCGAGGTAGTCGGTCTGCAGGTTCTTGAAGGCATTGTCATAAAGCTGCATGGCCACCTTGCGGTCAGTGCTCTGGAAGTTGGACATCTTGGTGGCGATGAAATAGCTGTCCCTGGGATGCCTCTTCAGGGCTATTCCCACGGCTTTCTCCGACTGGCCCTGGAGGTAGACCGGTGCCGTGTCGAAATAGTTCACACCATGCGCGAGTGCATAGTCCACCAGATTGTTGACATTCTCCTGGTCGACGATGTCCTTGCCGTTCTCATCCTTCTTCATCGTGAACCTCATGCAGCCGTAGCCTAGCAGGGATACCTTGTCACCATTTACATTGTTGGTGCGCATCTCCATCTTGCCGGTCTCCAGAGGGTCTTCTCCGGATTTGGTTGAGGATCTGACCACCGCTTCGGCGGTTTTCTTTGGGGCGCAGGCTCCGGCCAGGGCGACGGCTCCGGCCATTGCGACCCCTTCACCGGTCTGCTTGAGGAATTCTCTTCTGTCAATATTCTTCTTCATGGCGTGATCAGGCTTTATGGTGAATCTGGTAACCATCGACTGTAATGGCGCTGAGCGGGCGGGCGGGGCACAGGTTCTCGCAGGCGCCGCAACCAATGCACTTCTCTTCATCGACGGATGGTATCCGTACGTCGATGCCATTGACTTGTTTCTTGACGAGCTGGATCGCTCCGGCGGGGCAGTGGCGGGCGCAGTTACCGCACTCTTCGACCTCTCCGTTGTCCACGAGGCAGAGGACGTAGTTGATGTGGGCGGTACCGACTTTCCACTGTGTTTTCTCTTCGGGAGTAATCTTAAGGATAGCACCGGCGGGGCAGATCTCGGAGCACTTTACGCACTCGGGACGGCAGTAGCCTCTCTCGAAGGACATCTCGGGCTGCATGAGGTGCTTGAGGCTTGCGGACGGCCTCAGGACATCGTTCGGACATACCGAAACGCATAGCTGGCAGGCCGTGCAGTGCTTGTAGAACTTTTCGACGCTTTCTGAACCGAAGGGAGTTATTGCGACCGAGCGCTCAGGCTTGATCTTGGGGATGATGTCGGCGAAGCCGCCCTCACCCTGTATCTCTACTTCTTCGGTATCGGTCTGCGCCTTGGCCTTTATTCCGGAAAGGGCGGCACCGCCAAGGGCCAGCGCGCTTCCGACCAGGAATGCCCTGCGGGTATTGTCCTCGGGGACTGCAGGTTCGGCAGCCGGGCTTTTAGTAGCTCCCCATGCAAAACGGTACTTCAGAGCGCCGAACTTGCAGTTGTCGATGCAGTTGAAGCAATCCACGCATCGGGAGTAGTCGATCTTCTTGCCTCCGTCAATATCGATGCAAGCCGCCTTGCACTTGTGCTCGCAAAGGTGGCAGCTCTTGCACTTGGAAGCATCGATGACCGGGCGGAACATCGCAAAGCGCGAGAAGAAGCTGAGCGTCGTTCCTACAGGGCAGATGGTATTGCAGTATGTCCTTCCGTTCTTCCATGCCAGTATCACCACCGCAACGAGGGTGGCGACCGCAACCAGGAACGTAGGCAGGCTCTTCAGCCAGACATCCTTGGTGTAGAAGGCATAGCTCTCGCGATGCTCAGCAATCTTGGCAAGCAGGTTGTTGCCCCACTGCCATACAGGAGCAAGGAGGTTCTGTACGATCCTTCCCCATGCGCTATAAGGTGCCAGAAGTGCTACCAAGGCATTGATTCCGGCGATCAGGGCGACTACGAAAAGTACCCATACGCCATAACGGAGCCATTTGACTTCCTTTGAATAGGTGTACTTGCCTTTCTTCCCTTTCTTGCTGAGGTTAGCCACTCCGTCCTGGAAGACTCCGAGAGGGCAGATCACCGAACAGTAGATCCTTCCGAACAGTACCGTCAGAACCAGGAGTGCGATTATGACTGCAAGGTTCAGTGCCAGCACTGCGGGCAGGAACTGGATTTTTGCAAGCCAGCCCAGCCAGTGGTGCAGGGTCCCGGAAAAGTCCAGGAAGAGCAGGGTGACGGCCACGAAACACAAGGCCGCCAGGATGACTCTTATTTTCTTAAGCATCTTGTTGATAGATTATTTGTCCGTATTGAACAAATATAGCTAAAAATGATTAATCAACCACAATCAGTACCAAGGAATCATGATTTAATTCCAGGCTGACAGAATCTTCACAGGTGCGGTTGAGGGTGGCTTGCCACCAGTTGTTGAAAACGACGTTGTCAACAGGCCATTCAAGACCCTTGGACTTTATCCTGAGGCTGTTGTCGGGACTGAATATCGATATTCTCCTTCCCTTCCCAAGATATAATTCGCAGCTCCCGGTGATGGTGAATGCGGTAGAATAGTCCGAAACCATGTCCAATGCAACGCTCCTTCCGGTCCCTGAGCTTGTCGAAGGGCCTGTCGAAGGGCGAGCATATTCCATCAGGAGTCCGAGATTGCCGACCGTGTGGTCCTCGCGTTTCCCGGTAGCGGCGATGAAATGGACAGTATCAACTTCCGGATAGTTGGACAGGACGAAATGCAGGGCTTTTGTCTGGTCGTTGTCGTCCTGTTCTTCGACCTTGACCATCAGGTGGGAATACCTTTCAGCGAGACTTTTCGTCATGGAGTCCATATCGCCTACGACCGCATCAGGTTCCCTGGCATCGTTTCCGAATATGCCTGCACGGTTCCGGAGAAAAGCTTTCAAGGCATTTCCGTCGCAGCAGACGATCCTGTCGGCCCGTCGTATCAGTTCACGGGGATATTCTTTCCTTGGGAATTCTCCTCCTCCTATGATGACTGCCGTGCTCACGCCTGTCTGGTCTTGGCTATCTCGGCCTTGGAGGTGCCGGTCGTTGTGGAGTATGATTCAGGGTCGCGGAAGCCGAGGAGGAATGCTTCGATGCCCATCCGCTTCTTGCCGGCAAGCTGTACCTCCTTAAGTGAAATGGCTCCGTCCGCAGTCGTTATCCACAGATACGTCTTCCCGTCGGAGATGATTCTTCCAGGTTCGGAGGGAACGGCAGGTGAGGACAATGCCACCCTCGGCACTAGAGGGGGAACCGGAGCGGAACGAAGTGAAGCGAGCGGTGGGGCCGAGCGGAGCGAGGCGTCCGAACTGCCGTTCCCTTCGAACCGAGGATCAACCTTCTCGGCGGAGTAGACCTTGAGCTGGAGAGGGGATGAGCCTTCCTTGACCAGTTCGGTGAAGGCGGCAGGGTAGGGACTCAGACCCCGGATAAGGTTATAGACCTGGACGGTGTTATCGTTCCAGTCGATATGGCAGAGTTCCCTGGTCAGCTTGGGAGCCGGCTTGAGGACCTCGGAACCTTGGATGAAACTCCTCTGGATCCTGGTCTCCACCGTTCTCTCGATAAGACCCTGAGTGGTTTGTACCACCATTTCGGCTCCGATTTCCATGAGTTTGTCATGGACATCGCCGGCGGTGTCAGTCTCGGATATGTTGATGTCCTGGCGCAGGATTATTCCTCCGGTATCGATATTCTTGTCGATCATGAAGGTCGTCGCTCCCGTCCTCGTCTCACCGTTTATCACCGCCCAGTTGATAGGGGCCGCACCGCGATATTGCGGCAGAAGGGCGGCGTGGAGGTTGAATGTACCCAGCTTGGGCATCATCCATACATCTTCAGGCAGCATCCTGAACGCTACCACCACGAACAGGTCGGCCTTCAAGGCGGCGAGTTGTTCAAGGAATACGGGATCCTTGAGCTTGACCGGCTGCAGGACAGGGATGCCGCGCTCGGCAGCGAACTGCTTGACTGCGCTTTCGTTGACTTTCTGACCGCGTCCGCTTGGTTTGTCTGCAACTGTCACGACACCTACGACATTGTAGTTGTTGTCGAGCAGGGCCTTGAGTGAGGCAACCGCAAATTCGGGAGTACCCATGAACACAATCCTCGTCTTGCGGAAGAACCCGATGACCTTGCTCTTGAGTTTCTTCCATTGATTCTTGACGGAATCAGTATTGGACAGGTCGGTGTCGTGTATGGCCCTGAATGTCAGGTAGACGCCGATCACCAGCATCACGGCGGCTGAAGCGAAGGCTCCGACCCAGGGGCTTACGCTGCCATCCCTCGAGAGTTTGACGGAGGTTATGTCGACGATCCAGTACAGGACGAAGAACAGGATGGCCACGATGGCTGAAACACCCAGCCCGCCTTTGCGGATGAGGGCTCCCAGCGGCGCACCGATGAAGAACATTATGAAACAGGCGAGCGCCTGGGAATACCGTCTCAGGAACTCGACCATGGTCCATCGGAGCCTTACGGTATAATCGAATGCCCCGAATTCATATGTCTGGAGATTGGACTGCATCTGTGCGGCGACCGTTGCAGCCCTGGACATCGCGGAAGCGGTGGCACTCTCGTCGGCGAAATTCAGGAAGTCAGGGTCCTCGAAATTACTGTAGATCCCGGAGGGAATCGTATCCAGCTGCTTGTTGAGCGAGAACAGGTAGGAAGCTGCAGTGGACATCAGCTGTGACGACTTGGTGCTGTCCCTTTCTGCCCTCAGGGTGTCCTTGACTTCACGCAGTTTCCTCAGTGGCATTGTCTTGGCCTGGTCTCCGAACCTCACGCTGTCGGATTTCTGGAAGGCATAATTCTCGAGGGCGACCACCATCTCCTGCCTGGAGAAGTCGATCTTCTGCAGTTGCAGGGAAGTATCCCTGTAAGCCATCTTGTTGGTCTCCTGGTAATTGGTGCCCTGGTACATATGGATGGTCAGGTACGACTTGTCCTTGGACATCTTTATCTGTGCGGAATCGGCGAGGGTGAGCCTGGTATTGCCATTTCCGTGATGGTCATAGAGCATGACTCCGTTCATCATGCCTTCGGGAGAGGTGGATTCCACCCTGAGCACATACCCGTCCACTCCGTCATAGAAGACCCCGTCGGGAATCTTGATCTCGTTCTTGGTATTCTTGATGTCATCCCTCAGGGTGAACATCTCGTTGTATGCAACGGGAACGAGTTTGTTGATGACGAAATATGTTCCGACGGAAATGATCAGGGATGCTATCATGACCGGAGCCATCACCCGGAATACCGATACTCCGGCAGCCTTCAGTGCAATCAGCTCGTTGTTCTCTCCCATGCTTCCGATGGTCATCATGGATGCCAGCAGGGTGGCCAGGGGTAATGCAAGCGGCAGCACCATGCAGCTTCCCCAGAACAGGAACTCGGCGATGATCCGGAAGTCCAGTCCCTTGCCGACCAGCTCGTCGATATAGACCCAGAGGGTCTGCATCACGAGGATGAAGATCACGACAAGCAGGATCAGTACGAATGGTCCTACGAACGAAGTCAATATGAATCTGTCGAGTTTCTTCATCCCCGGGGGATTGTATTATTTCGTGATGGTCTCAACCATCTTTTCCAAGGCATCCTTCAGACCGGCCGTGTTGCGACCGCCGGCGGTGGCGAGGAAAGGCTGTCCTCCGCCTCCTCCCTGGATGAACTTGGCCGCCTCACGTATGTCGGCTGCGGCATTGTGACCGGCAGCTACGAGGTCGGCTGAATACATCAGGAGGAGTTGTGGCTTCCCTTCGTGCTCGTAAGCGGAAACCAGTGCGAAATCCTTCACTTCCTTCTGAAGCAGGGCTGCGGCTTCCCTGAACATTGAGGGATCCACATCCCGCTCGGATGTTGCAATATTTATTCCATTGATCTGCCGGGCGTGTTCGGTAAGGGTCTTTGCGAATGCGGCGGCCTTTTCCTTGGCATATTCTTCAAGTTTCTTCCGTGCATCCGAGTTCTCACCGATCAACTTGGTCACGGCAGCCTTGACGTCGGGCACATTGTTGAACATTTCCCTGATGCCCTTCAGGGTATCGGCTACGGTATCGAGAAGGTCCTCAGCGGCTTCTCCTGTGAGGGCCTCGATCCTCCTGACCCCGGCGGCGATGGCGGATTCGGAAACGATCCTGAAGAATCCGATCCTTCCGGTCGAGGCTGCGTGAGTTCCACCGCAAAGCTCGATCGAGTCACCGAACCTGACCACCCTGACCTTGTCTCCGTATTTTTCGCCGAACAGGGCGATGGCACCCATTCCCATGGCTTCTTCCATGGTCGCATCCCTCTTCTCCTCGAGCTGGTAGTCTGAACGTATCATGGAGTTGACCATATGCTCGACCTTGCGGATCTCCTCGTCGGTGACCTTCGAGAAATGAGAGAAGTCGAACCTGAAATAGTCCGGTCCTACGAATGAGCCTTTCTGCTCGACGTGTGTTCCGAGGACCTCCCTCAGCGCGTGGTCGAGAAGATGGGTCGCAGTGTGGTTGGCGGCAATCCTGAGCCTGCGGTCCCTGTCGACCCTGAGGGTGAATGCCCCTTCGCAGTCTTCGGGGATGCGCTCGGCGATGTGGATGGTGAGGTTATTCTCCTTGACGGTATTCAGTATCCTTATCTGTTCCCCGCTTCCGGAGACGATGGTTCCGGTATCTCCTACCTGTCCACCCATCTCGGCATAGAAAGGAGTCTTGTCGAATACGAGCTGGAACATCGTCTTGTTCTTCTGTTTGACGGTGCGCTGCTTCAGGAGCCTGACACCTTCCAGTTCGAGGCAGTCATATCCGAGGAATGCTTCCTCTTCACCATCGTAATATATCGTCCAGTCGCCGAATTCGTTGGCCGTGGCGTTCCTGGCCCTGTCCTTCTGCTTCTGGAGTTCCACGTTGAAGCCTTCCATGTCGACGGTATAGCCGTTTTCGGAGGCGATGAGGCCCGTAAGGTCAATGGGGAATCCGTAGGTGTCGTAAAGGATGAAGGCATCGGTGCCTGGGATACTCTTGGTCCCGGCGTTCCTGGCCATATAGTCATCCATCATCTTGATGCCGCGGTCGAGGGTCCTGAGGAACGACAGCTCCTCTTCCCTGATCACGCTCTCTATCAGTTTCTGCTGCTTTCCGAGTTCCGGATATGCTTCACCCATGTCTTCCACGAGCTGGGGGACAAGGGAGCAGAGGAATGGTTCGTCGAAGCCCAGGAACGTGTAGCCGTACCTGACTGCGCGACGCAGGATCCTGCGGATGACATAGCCGGCCTTGACGTTCGAAGGCAGCTGACCGTCAGCTATCGAGAAAGCAATCGCCCTGATATGGTCTGCTATAACCCTCATCGCGACCTCGGTCTTCTGGCTTTCGTGATACTTGTGGCCTGACAGGGCCTCGATATTTCCAATCATTCCGGAGAAGACATCCGTGTCATAGTTGCTGGTCTTGCCTTGCAGTACCATGCAGAGCCTTTCGAAGCCCATGCCGGTATCGATGCTCTTGGCCGGGAGAGGTTCCAGGGAACCGTCAGCCTTGCGGTTATACTGCATGAACACCAGGTTCCAGATCTCGATGACCTGGTCGTTGTCGGTGTTGACAAGGTCCCTTCCGGGAACCTTCGCTATTTCCTCGTCGCTGCGCAGGTCGATGTGAATTTCGCTGCAGGGGCCGCAGGGACCGGTGTCTCCCATCTCCCAGAAGTTGTCGTGCTTGTTGCCCAGGAGGACGTGGTCTTCGGGCATGAGTTTCAGCCAGGCTTCGCGGGCCTCCCCGTCGAGGGAGGTGCCGTCCTCGGGCGAGCCTTCGAACACGGTGGCGTAAAGCTTCGACTTGTCGATCTTGTAAACCTCGGTCAGGAGCTCCCAAGCCCAGCTGATTGCTTCGGACTTGAAATAGTCACCGAAACTCCAGTTGCCGAGCATCTCGAACATGGTATGATGGCGTCCGTCGTGGCCTACGGCTTCCAGGTCGTTGTGCTTTCCGCTGACCCTCAGGCACTTCTGCGAGTCTGTAGCCCTCTTCATCTTGGGAGCCGAATTGCCCAGGAATATATCCTTGAACTGGTTCATTCCGGCATTGGTGAACATCAGGGTGGGATCGTTCTTGATGACCATGGGTGCTGAAGGCACCACCGTGTGTCCCTTGGACTCGAAGAAATCCAGGAATTGCTGTCTTATCTGTTTGGCTGTGTACATATCATTTTATAAAATGGCACGGAAATGGCAAAATTATAACAAATTTAGCGATTTATAGCAAAAAAGGGTATATTTGCGAGCTATGAGAAAGTATATTCTCAATCCTGAGACCCTGATGTACGAGATCAAGGACGCTTCCTTGAAATCCAAACTCTTCAAGGGTCTTATGTTGTTGGTCGGCAGCATCGCGCTGGCGGTCCTTTACCTGTGGTTCTTTACCTCCGTACTCGGACTGGACCTCCCGAAGACGGCGTTCCTGAAGGCCGAGAAGGCCCGCTGGGATGCCAAGCTAGACGTCCTCAACACCCGCCTGGACAGATACGAGAGCAACCTAGAAGCCCTGCAGATCAGGGATGACGACATATACAGGTCCATATTCGGAATGAACGAAATCCCTGCGGCGGTCAGGGCGGCCGGAATCGGCGGTGTCGACAAGTATGCATATCTGGACGGCCTCGAGCCGGACAATGCCTTGAAGAATACGGCGATCCGGATAGACCGCCTGACCAGGAGGGCCTATGTACAGAGCAAGTCGTTCGATGAGGTGGCCTCGATATCCAAGACGGCCGGAGACATGGCTTCCTGCATCCCTGCAATACCCCCGATCGTGCCGGATCCTTCGAAGTATACCCTGTCGAGTCCCTTCGGGTACAGGTCGGATCCGTTTACGACGGATGCAAAGATGCATACCGGAGTAGACCTAGCGATGAAAGTCGGCAATCCGGTGTATGCGACCGGCGATGCGGTGGTTGAGACAATCGAATTCGATTTCTTCGGATACGGCAATTCGGTCCTCCTGGACCATGGTTTCGGTTACAAGACACGTTACGCCCATCTCAATTCGGTCAGCGTGATCGAGGGAATGAAAGTAAAGAGGGGAGACCGGATAGGTGATGTCGGCCAGTCCGGAAGGGCAAGCGGACCCCACCTCCATTACGAAGTGATATACAAGGGTGAGAGGGTGAATCCTGCCAATTATTTCGACCTCTCGATGTCCAAGCAGGAATACCAGGCCATGGTGGAAAAACGCCAGAATGAATCCGAAGCCGTCCTGACCAGGCGTCCCTTCAGTGTCACAAGAAGATAGCGGGATGGACAGGTACGAGTACGACAAGAACAAGATGGTATTCCGGAAGACCACCCGTACGGTGTGGAACATTCTCGGAAAGGGCTTGAATTATTTCCTGATCACTGCATCCCTTGCAGTCGTCTATTATCTGATATTCGCCCTGTTGGTGAATACCGATTCCGAGCGTGTCCTCAAGAGGGAAAACCAGATGTATGCCAGGATGTTCGATGAGCTCTCCAGGAAGGAGGAACTTGTCGGGGAGGTCATCGAGGGTCTGAAGGTCAAGGACGACAGGATATTCCGCCAGTTGTTCAATTCGGATGCTCCCGATCTGGGAATAATGTATCCGGAAGGTTTCCTGTCGATGATAGATTCCGTGGACGACAACGATATCCTGGAATATGTCGGAAAGAAGCTGGACCTGCTTGAGGATGCTTCCGGCAAGGTTGAGGACAATTTCCGGCATGTCATGGAAGTTATGGAGAGCGGACGGCAGCTGCCTCCCATGACAACTCCTCTCAATGATTTCTCATACGCCAGGACAGGAGCTTCCACCGGCGAGAAGATAAATCCTTTCTACAAGGTGGCTGTCCCTCACGGCGGGCTTGACCTGATTTCGCAGCAAGGTGAGCCCGTATATGCCGTAGCGAACGGAACCGTCAAGGATGTCGACCATTCATCCAAGGGGCTGGGCAACGTGGTGACCATCGACCACGGCAACGGTTATCTTACGAGATATGCCCATCTCGAGAATACCCGTGTGAGCCGTGGACAGAAGGTGACCAAGGGGAAGCAGATAGGTCAGGTCGGTATGTCCGGCAATTCATTCGCACCCCATCTCCACTATGAAGTCATGAAGGACACCACCAGGCTGGACCCGCTCAACTTCATGTTCGCTTCAGTGAGTCCGGAGGAATACATGGCGATGCTCTTCATGTCATTCAACACAGGCCAGTCAATGGATTAATACCACATATTCAAATGGACAAATTATACTATACCATCGGAGAAGCCGCCGAAATCCTCGGGGAAAGCACATCCCTCGTGAGATTCTGGTCGAATTCGTTCCCCAAGTACATCAAGCCGAAGAGGAATGCCAAAGGCAACCGTCTTTTTACCCAGGAAGACATGGACTGCCTCAAGCAGATCCATCTGCTCGTCAAGGAGCAGGGCCTGACCCTGGAGGGTGCCTCCAAGAAACTCGCGGCTGAGAGAAAGAAGGTCGACGGAAGGGTAAAGGCACTTGACAGCCTCAAGGAGATCCGCAGTCAGCTGGTGGAGGTCAGGAAGTCGCTATGACAGTCAGGGACATCACCTCGGTGATCGAGGATTTCGCCCCCTTGTCCATCCAGGAAGGGTGGGACAACAGCGGCTTGGTGATAGGATCCCCTGAACAGGAGGTCCACGGAGTATTGATTGGTTTCGATTGTACTCCTGAACTGATCGATGAGGCGGTTTCCTGCGGAGCGGACCTTGTTGTGACGCATCATCCCCTGATATTCGGCGGCGTAAAGAGGATCTCTCCGGACGCCCCGACCGGGCTCGCCATCATCAAGGCGGTGTCGGCTGGGATAGCGGTCTATGCTGCACATACCACTGCGGACAAGGTTCTGGCGGGAGTGAGCGGCGCCATGGCAAGACGCCTTCACCTTGAGGATATCAAAGTTCTCGACGAGGAAGGAGATGGGATCGGACTGGGTGCGGTTGGCAATCTCCCTAGGCCGATGTCAAGCGGGGAATTCATCGACTATGTCAAATCCTGTTTCGGACTGTCCGTCGCCCGTTGTTCCCGTCCCCTGGATATCCCTGTGAGCCGTGTCGCGATGTGCGGAGGTTCCGGGTCCTCCCTGATCGGGAAGGCTATGGAATCGGGCGCCCAGGCATACATCTGCGGGGATATCTCCTACCATCATTTCTTCACCCCTAAGGACTTTATGCTCATTGATATAGGCCATTTCGAAGGGGAAGTGGAAATTTGCCAGGTATTATTTACTCTGTTAAGGAAAAATTTTCCTACCTTTGCAGTCCGTACCAGCGCGAAGCTGGATTCGGCCAATCCGGTTTTTTATTATTAGTCAGACATAAACAGCTATTATGGCAACCAAGAAAATCAAGAAAGTCGAGACCCCGATAGACCAGAGGGAAACCTTCGTCTCCCTTCAGAAGAATTTTGCAGACTCCGAGATCAGCGTCGAGGAAAAACTCAAGACCCTATACGCCCTCCAGGAGGCTGATTCAGCTATCGACAAGATCGTCCAGCTCCGTGGTGAACTTCCTTCCGAGGTCGAGACCCTTGAGAACGAGATTGCTGACCTGAAGGCCCGCCAGGCCCAGGACAACGCGGTCATCGACGCTTATAACCAGACCATAGCCGACAACAAGCAGAACATCATAGACTGTGACCTTCAGATAGAGAAGTACCAGAAGCAGCTGGAAGAGATTTCCAACAGCCGTGAGTTCGACTCCATCAACAAGGAGATAGAGAACCAGGGACTTCTGCGCCAGATCGCGATGAAAACCATCAACGATACCAAGACTGCCATCGCTGAGAAGAAGGAGGATATCGAGAGCCTGAAGGATTACATCTCCGTAAGGAATGAGGACCTCAAGGCCAAGAAGGAAGAGCTCGCAAACATCGTCGAGTCCACAGCCAAGGATGAGAAGAGGCTCATGGCAGTGAGGGAGGAGTGCGCTTCCAAGATCGACGCCAGGACAATGAGCGCATACGAGCGCATCCGCGCCAGTGTCCACAACCACCTTGCAGTCGTTTCCGTTTACAATGGAGATTCCTGCGGAGGTTGCTTCAACACCATCACTCCTCAGCGCCTTGTGGAGATCGCTTCCAACAAGAAGCTCATTATCTGCGAGCACTGCGGCCGTATCATAGTCAACCCTGATTTCGAATAGACTTCAACCACAATATGCCTGATAACCCTAAATCCACAAGGAAAAGGGCCCAGGCAGTCAATCTGGACACACTCGGGCTTGAGATGGGAAACAAACCGCCTCAAGCTCTTGATGTCGAAGAGGCTGTCCTCGGTGCCATGCTCATAGAACCCTCATCCGTCGACACGGCGATTGAGGAGTTGTCCCCGTCTTGTTTCTACGATCCCCGCCACAGGATGATCTACGAGGCCATGTCCTCCCTGGTCACCGAACATACTTCCGTGGATATCGTGACGGTCAGCACCAAGCTCAGGGAGCAGGGGAACCTTGAGGCTGTCGGTGGCCCGGTCGCAATCGTCGGACTGTCGGAGAAGGTCGGCGCCGCCGCCCATCTTGAATACTATGTCAAGATACTGAAGCAGAAAAGCATCCAGAGGGATCTGATCAAGGCTTCCTATGAGATCCTCAAGGATTCATACGATGACTCGATCAATGTCGACAAGCTGATCGACGAGGCACAGTCCAAACTCTACAATGCCATCCAGGACAATCTGAAGAAGGATGTCCAGGAGATCAGTTCCATCATCAACGAAGCCATGAAGGCGGTTGAGAGGAACCAGGAAAAAGGTGGTTTCAGCGGGGTTCCGTCCGGATTCCCTTCACTGGACAGGGTTACCAGGGGCTGGCAGAATTCGGACCTTATCATCCTTGCCGCACGGCCGTCTGTCGGAAAGACCGCCTTCGCACTCAACCTTGCAAGGAATGCCGCCGTGGACTCTCATATGCCCGTGGCCGTATTCTCACTCGAGATGTCTGCGCTCCAGCTTGTCATGAGGCTCATGACCACGGAGTCCGGCCTTTCCGCTGACAAGCTCAAGGGTGGTGCCAAACTCGACCCGTGGGACTGGCAGCAGTTGGAGACCAGGCTGGCAGCGCTTTCCAAGGCTCCTCTGTATATCGATGATACTCCGAGTATCCCGCTCATGGAGTTCCGTACCAAGGTCAAGAGACTCGTCAATACCAAGGGAGTCAGGCTGGTGATAGTTGACTATCTGCAGCTTATGCAGGGACCTGTCGAACTGCGTGGCCTGCGTGAGCAGGAGGTGGCGGCGATCTCCAGGACCCTCAAGGCTACGGCAAAGGAGTTGAACATTCCGATCATAGCCCTTTCCCAGTTGTCCAGGAACGCCGTCCAGAGGACCGGTGGAACGGGCAAGCCCCAGCTTTCCGACCTGCGTGAATCCGGTGCGATCGAGCAGGATGCCGACATGGTCATATTCATCCATCGTCCGGACTATCTTGGACTGGGTGAGTCCCCGGATGGGAAGGAAACGACACAGATCATCATCGCCAAGCATCGTAACGGCGAAGTCAGGGATCTTGACATGCTGTTCAAGGCGGAGCAGGTCAAATTCGTCGAGCCGGGGGACTCCCTCGCCGCCAGGGCGGAATCGATGGGCACGGAATCTGCAATGAACAGTGAGTTTGACAATAATCCTGATTTCTGATGAAACCTACAAGACTTTGCCTTACTGTCGCTGCGATGTTCCTGGCAGCCAGTCTGTCGCTTATGGCCGGTGACGGCAGCAAATGCCTGCCACTGGACCTGAGCAAGGACAAGATCGCTTTCAAGGGTGGGGAAAAACTGGTATATACGGTCCATTACAAATGGGGCCTGATCAATGCTGATGTCGCCCAGGCTACCCTCAAGTTGGATTCCACTGTCCTGAATGGCAGGAGTTGTTATCACGGCTCCCTGAGAGGCAACATCCAGAAGACATACGAAAAGGTATTCAAGCTCAAGGAGGACTTCGACTGCTGGTTCACGACCGGAGATTTCAAGCCCTTGAAGTTCACCCGCGACTGCGTCGAGGGAAACTATTGGTGTAAGAACCTGTACGCATACAAGTCTGACCATATCGATGCGCAGATCAACAGTTCCAAGAGAGGTGAATTCAATGTCACCCTTCCCAAGGACGCCTGTACGTACGATGTGGCTATGCTGTTCTTCATGATCCGCAACATGGATGTGTCCAAGCTCAAGGAAGGCGGACGTTATCCCATGTCCTATGCCTGCGACCATCATGTCCACAACATCCATTTCGTTTATCTAGGCAAGGAGAACCGGAAGATTTCCGGGAAGACCATGAGGTGCCTGAAGTTCGGCTTCGAGGTTCCCAAGGGCGAGTCTTTCGAAGGGGACAGCTCCCTTTACGCCTGGTTTTCGGACGATGAAAACAAGATTCCGGTATTCTTCATCGCCCCCCTCAAGATAGGTCAGGTCCGTGGCCGCCTGAACAGTTACACCGGCCTGAGGCACCAGATGTCCTGCGTCGTCGATTGATGGCCGAACTGATTTCCCATAAAGGCAGAGTGGTCTCCGCGGACAGCAAGAAGGTCAGTGTGGAGATCGTCTCGGAATCTGCCTGTGCAGCCTGTCATGCCGCCGGTCTATGCGGCATGTCGGAATCCCGTAAGAAGATCGTCGAAGTACCTGCCCCGGCCGGGATGGAATATGTTTCCGGACAGGAAGTCGAGGTATGCCTGGCCCCGAAGACCGGACTTAAGGCAGTTCTGCTTTCTTATGTGCTGCCCGTGATGTTTTTACTGATTTTAATATTATCTTTGTCTTTGATAGGGCTGGGTGAACTTGCTGCCGGTGTCATTTCGATCCTGGGCGTCGCTTTGTACTATCTTATACTGTATCTCTTCAAGGACCGACTCGCGGAGGGATATGAGTTTTTTATCAGGAGATAAATCCAAACAATTTTTATGACAACAACTATTATCTGGACCATCGCAATCATCTCAGGACTAGGCCTGCTGCTTGCGTTGACCCTCTACCTTGTCGCGCAGCGTTTCAAGGTGGTCGAGGATCCTCGCATCGAGCTGGTCGAAAAGGCCATGCCCGGGGCTAATTGCGGAGGGTGCGGCTTTGCCGGATGCCATGCATTCGCCGAGTCGGCTGTGAAGGCCCCGAACCTGGACAACCATTTCTGTCCGGTAGGTGGCAATGAGACAATGAAGGCAGTCGCCGATATCCTTGGATATGAGATCCAGGAGAAGGCCCCGATGGTGGCCGTGGTGCGCTGCAACGGTTCCTGTGCGAACAGGCCCAAGGTCAATGAGTACGACGGTTCCGTTTCCTGCAAGGTGAAGGCTTCCCTTTACTCGGGCGACACCGGTTGCGCTTTCGGCTGCCTCGGTTGCGGCGACTGTGTGGAAGCCTGTAAGTTCGGTGCCCTTTCGATGGATCCCGAGACGGGTCTCCCTGTCGTGGACGAGAACAAATGTACTGCCTGCGGTGCCTGTACGAAGGCTTGTCCGAAGGGTATTATCGAGTTGAGGAAGAAAGGACCCAGGGGCATGAGGGAATTCGTGTCCTGCGTCAACAAGGACAAGGGACCCTCTGTCAAGAAAGCTTGCGCCGCTGCTTGCATCGGTTGCGGGATATGTGTCAAGACCTGTACCCACGGAGCCATCGTCCTGGACAATAACGTGGCCTATATCGATCCCGAAAAGTGCAAGCTTTGCCGTGAATGCGAGGCCATGTGTCCTACCGGGGCGATCCATGGTGTCAACTTCCCCAAACCGCTCGACAAGGAGGCGGTGAAGGCAAGGGTGCAGGAGCGTCAGAAGAAAGCCCGCGAAGCCGCTGCCGCGGCCGCCAATGAAATAAAGAAGGAGGAAAACAATGGCTAGAAGAACATTCTCTATCGGAGGCGTCCATCCGAACGACGCCAAGATCTCGCGCGACTGCAAGATAGAAGTCCTGCCGACTCCTCCTACCGTGTACATCGCCGTCGCACAGCATATCGGGGCTCCGGCCAAGCCGGTGGTCGCCGTGGGTGACAAGGTCAAGGCGGGCCAGGTGATAGCCGAGCCGGGCGGATTCATGTCGGCATACATCCATTCATCCGTCTCCGGTACGGTCAAGTCGATCGGTCCCCGCAAGGATCTTTCCGGAAACAACCAGATGGTCGTTGAAATCGCAGTCGAGGGAGACGAGTGGATGGAAGGCATAGACAGGACCGACACCCTCATCACGGAAATACCGCAGGATCCCAAAGCCATAATCGAGAAGATCAAGCTCGGCGGTGTAGTCGGACTCGGAGGTGCAACCTTCCCGACCCACGTAAAGCTCAGCCCTCCTCCTGGAAAGACTTGCGAGATGCTGATAATCAACGGCTGCGAATGTGAGCCTTATCTTACGTCCGATTTCCGCACCCTGCTGGAAAAAGGAGAACAGGTGGTTGTCGGTACCGCCATCATCAAGAAAGCCCTTGGAGTCGACAAGGCGACCATCGCTATCGAAGACAACAAGCCTGAGGCCATCGACCATATCGAAAAGGTCGTAGCCGAGATGAAGGCTAAGTCCACCGACTATGCCGGAATCGAGGTCATGTCCCTGATGAAAAAGTATCCGGAGGGCGGCGAGAAGCAGCTGATCGACGCAGTTATGCACCGTCAGGTCAAGTCCGGCGGTCTTCCGATCGATGTCGGGGCCGTGGTGGACAATGTCTGCACAGCCCTTGCTGTCTATGAGGCTGTCCAGAAGAACAAGCCCCTGGTGGATAATTCGGTGACTGTCACCGGAGAATGCTTCCCACGTCAGGCGAACCTCCTTGTGAGGGTAGGTACTCCGATCAACTATATCATCGACTTCCTCGGCGGAGTTCCTGAAGATGCTGCCAAGGTAATCAGCGGCGGTCCCATGATGGGCAAGTCCATCGCTAACCTCGAGGCTGCCACCATGAAGGGTACCGGAGGTCTCCTGTTCCTTACCAGGGAGCAGACCAAGAGGATGCCCGAGAGCAATTGCATCCGTTGCGGCAAATGCGCTGATGCCTGCCCGATGGGCCTGGAACCGTTCCTGCTCAACCGGCTTGCCAAAGCCGGCAACACAGATGCTCTCGAAGAGAATGCCGTCCAGGATTGCATCATGTGCGGATGCTGCCTGTATTCCTGCCCTGCAGGGATCCCGCTCCTGGATGTCATAAGCCAGGCCAGAGGCCAGGTCATGGGAATAATGAAGGCCCGCGCCGCCGCTGCCAAGGCAGCTGCGGAGGCCGCAAAACCGAAAACTGAATAGCGTATGGATAAGATATTGGTTTCACCTAATCCGCACCTGCATTCCAAGACCACGACCAAGGTCCTGATGCGTGATGTCGTTATTGCCTTGCTGCCTGCGGTTGTCGTTTCCGTGGTATTCTACGGATGGAAGGAACTCCTGGTACTGGCAGTCAGCGTACTTTCCTGCGTGCTTGTTGAATACCTCATCACGAGATATTGCCTCAAGAAGGCTTCTACGACAGGGGACTGGTCGGCAATCGTTACTGGTATCCTGCTGGCCCTGAACCTTCCCACGACCACCCCGTGGTGGGTCGTGTTCATCGGAGCCATCGTCGCCATAGGTGTGGCGAAGATGACTTTCGGAGGTCTCGGACAGAATCTTTTCAACCCGGCTCTCGTCGGACGAGTATTCCTGCTCATTTCCTTCCCGACATATATGACCCGTTGGGAAATCCCCCAGGGACTGTTCGGAGTTGACGCCATAACCGGCGCCACCCCCCTGGGTGTCATCAAGGAAGGCCTGATGCAGGGAGCCTCGGTACCGGAACTCATGGCCCAGCACGGGTACTCATATTCCCAGATGCTGTTCGCCAATATCGGCGGTTCTGCCGGAGAGGCATGTGCGATAGCGATACTTGTGGGCTTCATCTACCTCGTCGCCCGCAAGGTCATCAAGCCTTGGATCACCCTTTCGATCCTCGGCACCGTGGCGGCGGTATCCTGCATCTTCTGGCTGGCCAATCCCGCCCAGTTCACAGATCCTCTCTTCAATCTCCTCACCGGTGGTCTGCTCCTCGGTTCCTGCTTCATGGCGACCGACTACGTGACCTCTCCGATGACTACGAAGGGCGGTATCATATTCGGTATAGGGATCGGTTTCATAACATTGATGATCAGGTACTTCGGATCCTATCCCGAAGGAATGAGCTTCGCGATCCTCATTATGAACTCGACGGTTCCTCTTCTCAACAACTGGTTCCATCAGAAAAAATACGGGAGGGCATAGATTATGGCAGCTAAATCCAATTTGACCAACATGGTCCTGTGTCTTACGGCTGTCTGCCTGGTGTGTTCCGCACTCCTGGGCTGCATGTACGCTTTGACCAAGGCACCCATAGACAAGGCTAATGCCGATATCCTCAAAGCCTCTATCGGGGCTGTCCTTCCTGACGGCGGCGATATCTCCGATGCCAGGGAAGTAAAGGTCGGCGGACAGCCTTCTGAATATTACGTCAGCAGCAACGGAGATGAAGTGGTCGCATATGCCATCAAGTCCACTACCGTCGGATTCGGAGGTCCTCTGACCCTGATGGTCGGGATAACTCCTGACGGCAACGTGTACAACACTTCCGTTCTCTCACATACCGAAACCCCCGGACTCGGAGCCAAGTGTACTTCTGACGAACACTTCTACTCACAGTTCAAGGGATTCGATCCGTCCCAGAAGATCCTTTCAGTCAAGAAGGACGGCGGGGACGTGGATGCAATCACAGCTTCGACCATCACTTCGAGGGCATATTCCCTCGCAGTCAAGAATGCCGTCGAGGCTTTCAAGACCATTAAAGGAGAATAGGCTATGAGCAAGAGAAAACTGAATATCTTCACCAAAGGCTTCTTCAAGGAGAATCCTACTTTCGTACTTCTCCTCGGACTTTGCCCGACACTGGCTACGACGACGTCGGCCATCAACGGCCTCAGCATGGGCCTTGCCACCCTCTTCGTCCTCGTGCTGTCCAATATCGTGATCTCGGCCATCGCACCCCTGGTCCCTGACAAGGTTCATATCCCTGTCTATATCGTCGTCATCGCGACCTTCGTGACAATCCTCCAGTTCGCCATGCAGGCCTATACCCCGGATATGTACAAGACCCTCGGCCTGTTCATACCGCTGATCGTTGTGAACTGCATCGTGCTTGGACGCGCTGAGGCATTTGCAAGCAAGAACGGCATCGTGGATTCCGCCCTCGACGGACTGGGAATCGGTTTCGGTTTCACAATGAGCCTTACCGTTCTCGGCCTCGTGCGTGAGATCCTCGGAAGCGGGTCCGCCTTCGGCTGGAAGTTTATCTCCGGCGACGGCCTCCTCGTATTCGTGATGGCCCCCGGCGCTTTCATCGCCCTGGGTTATCTTATGGTACTTTTCAACAAAATCGCAAAAAAGAGCTAGGTCATGGAATATTTCCTCATCATAATTTCGGCGATATTCGTCAATAACATCATGCTGGCCCAGTTCCTGGGCACCTGTCCGTTCATCGGAGTCTCCAGCAAGTTGTCGACAGCTACCGGCATGTCCGGAGCCGTGGTCTTCGTCATCACCTTTGCGACCCTTGTCACGTACCTGATAAACAAGTTCCTGCTGATTCCCTTCGGACTGGAGTTCCTCCAGACCATAGCCTTCATCCTCGTGATCGCGACCCTGGTCCAGATCGTCGAGATCGTGCTCAAGAAGATCAGCCCCTCGCTTTACCAGGCCCTGGGTATCTTCCTTCCGCTGATCACTACCAACTGTGCTGTGCTCGGCGTTGCCCTGAACGTGGTCACCAAGGAGTTTACATTCGGCGGAGGTGCAGCCCATATGCTGAACCTCGGAGAGTCAGTGGTCTACGCATTCGCTACGGCCATCGGTTACGGAATGGCCTTGATCCTCTTCGCCGGACTCAGGGAGCATCTTGAGTTGAATGATGTGCCGAAGCAGTTCAAGGGTGTTCCCATCGCCCTGATCACCTGCGGAATCCTTGCCATGGCATTCATGGGTTTCTCCGGTCTCGTATAGTTTTTGCAGATCTGTTTTCTGGTTAATTATTCAGATCATGAGAAAGACTATGACCATCCTGGCCGCTGTCTTCGCATTCGTGGCAGTGGCTTCCGCCCAGCCTAAGGCTTTGGGAGGACGTATCGGAAACTATGGCTTGGACATCAGCTATGAGAACTTTGTCGGAAGCGGTTCGGACTTCCTCGAATTCGAGCTTGGCCTTGACGAGGTATTCAGTACCAACTCTTTCCATTTCGACGGTATCTATAACATCATGATTGCCCATCCTGACTGGTCGGCATCCGGCCAATGGGGTTTTTATGCGGGTCCGGGAGCCAGTGTGGCTGTCTGGGGCAGAAGGACGGAGGTCCTTGACGACAATATCGTCTATGCGGGCATCCTCGGAAATGTCGGCATTGAATATATCTTCGATTTTCCCCTGCAACTGTCCATGAGCCTGCGTCCCCGTCTGATGTTCGGTGACGGCAAGGTCCGCGACAGCGGACTGCTCAGTCTGGGACTCGGAGTCCGGTATGTATTCTGATCTGTTCAGACAATGAAGAAAACAGCGATCATCCTTTTAGCCATGGCCCTTTCGGTTTTACCGTCGGGCCATGTTTGCGCTCAGCAGCAATCGGTTTATGTTGACGCATCAGCATTCCCTGTATATGGGAAAGCCATCGAGAATACATCCGCCTTGTATGAGAGGTTGCCTGCCTCCCTGGAGGGTGTTATCAGGAAACCGGTATGGGACCTTGCCCACCATTCCGCCGGGATTTCCATCCGTTTCAGGTCCAATTCCACTTCCATCAGGCTGAGATGGATATCGTTCGGCCTGCATACGATGAACCATATGACCGATACCGGTACAAGGGGACTGGACCTGTATTCCCAGGATCCCGTGAACGGGATGTGGCGCTTCGTCAAGAGTGCCAGGCCGGCGAAGGATACGTTGAACGACCAGCTGGTCATCGACGGGATGGATCCGGTGATGAGGGAGTATATCCTCTACCTGTCCCTTTACGAAGGCGTCAAGAAGGTCGAGATAGGCGTCGATGAAGGCTCCGTGATAGAGGGACCTGCGATCAACAGTCCGAAAAAAGGCTCCCCGATAGTCATGTACGGTACCAGCATCCTTCAGGGGGGCTGCGCCAACCGTCCCGGAATGGCCTTTACGAACATCATTTCCCGCGAACTAGACAGGGAAGTCGTAAACCTTGGATTCAGCGGCAATGCGAGACTGGATTACGAGATTGCAGAGCTCATGGCACAGGTCAAGGATCCGTCATTGTTCGTCCTGGACAATGTCCCTAACTGTGAGCATGAACTTATAGACGAGAGGGAGGAACGGTTCTTCCGGATCATACGTGACGCCCATCCCGATGTCCCGGTGGTATTCATAGAGAACCCGAACTATCCCCATCTGGTGTTCGATAAGGTTCGGGCGGCGGACGTGGCTGCACGCAACGCCTCTATGAAGGCCGTGTACGAAAAGCTGAAAAAGGCGGGGGAGAAGAGAATCTACTACATCAAGGGAGACAGGATGCTGGGAACGGACGGGGAAGCTACCGTCGACGGTGTGCACTTCACCGATCTCGGCATGGTAAGATATACTGAATATGTACTCCCTACCTTGAAGAAGGCCTTGAAGAGAAGGTAGGATCCTTTCAGTCAGTGAAGGCTCCCATGAAGAGGAGCGCACCTGAGGTGGTCTCCCTGATGATGAACATGAAGGGATGGTCGCAATTGAATTGTATTACCTCCTGAGGTCCCGGGGATGTTTCTCCTTTGATGACATGGGCAGTGACCGCTGCGGCCTTGCTCCCGCTCTCATCGACTTCTATGACGGCCTTCTGGATGGTCCTGTCCACCCAGAGCTGCCAGGAATCATTTGAACACATCTTCGTCAGGTCGGCTTTGCCTTTGATGTATGGAAGTTCCATCCCCATCGACATGAAGGCGTCCTTCAGGTCATATTCCGCCTCCATCTTGAATTTCGGCAGGCTCAGGACAATCTTGTGACGCCCCCTGTAGGTAAACATCTCCTTCCATTCCGCCCCCGTCATCCCATTGATGAATTCCTTGAAATTCAAGTCGCTGTCGGGGAGGATCACGTCCATCACGAACGCTCCGTTGCCGTAAGGAAGTTCGCACATCCGGATCTTGCCGTCTTCAGTTTCGGCATAAATGAATTCTTTTGTCAGATGCATGAAATCCTTCTGGACATCCTTGCCGGGGGCATGGAAGGTAGCTTTGTATGTTTGGTCAGGTTCGAATTGCTGCGCCCATTTGCCGTTGAAGTAAAGGGCGTTCATCAAAATCATTATATCGTTGGGAGTGAGTTCCTTGAGAAAATCGGGAATCATCTTTTCCGTTTTGTCCGAGCACCATTTGTTGATGGTCTTGACAGCATCCCTTGACCCGAAGTCCAGATTCTTGACGTATGCGTCATAATCATCCGACATTGCCCTGGAAAAGGTTTGGCTTACGGGGAATTTGTTGTCCACCCACATGGCATTGGCGATTTCGAGCCTTGTCGATGTATCTACTTTCCGCAGTCCGTTGACAAGGGCCTTGTAAGTGGAGTTTACGTCATCTATGCTGAAACCATCGTATCCGAGGGTGTTGACAATCTGGGAATACGTTTCTCCTGAGGCGCCATTCGCCAGCATGCTGGTAGCGATATGGGCGCTGAGCGGGGAGATGAAGATATTGCGGTATCCGTTCCTGGAGGATACTTCCCGGAACAGGTCGAATGAGAAATCAGTTCCCGCAGAGACAACCTCGGCCTCCGACCTGGTGAGTACTATGTCATTCCTTTCAGGGATGACCACAGGCACATCCTTTCCGCATGAAACCAGGCAGAAAGCGGCGAGCACCGTAAGTAACAGGCAATTTTTCATAATCAGTTTATTCGTGTTCTTCCTAATTACTAAATCCAATACCTGTGAAACCTTGCATTGATTTTTATTATTTTTTCGTATTTTTAACCGTATATGCCATGACAGTGGCTCAAGACAGTATGTTCGAAATGGCTCATAAAGGATTCTGTATTACCCGTTTATTGTTGAGTGCACTCCTCGCCCTGGTGCTTTTGCCCGGTTGCGAAAAGGGCATTGACGTGACCTCCGTCGGTCTGAGTGAAACCTCGATATCCCTGGCGATGGGGGAGACGACGACCCTGGTCGCTACCGTAGTGCCATCGATCGCGGATTATTCTGCAATCAAATGGATCAGCAGCGATCCTTCCGTCGCAACGGTTTCGGAGGGAAGGGTTCAGGTCCACAAGGCAGGTACTGCGTTGATCACGGCGTCAGCCGGAGGGGTTACGAGTGGAATCTGCACCGTTACTGTAAGGTCTTCGGGAGAAATCGCGGCGGAGCCGTCGGATGAAGGGTCGGAGGCTGAAGTAGAGGCCGTAACCGGAGATGAAACGGAAACTGGAGCTGAATCTGAGGCAGGATCGGATGCCGCAGAGGAAGCTGGGACCGTAACGGATGAAGGGTCGGATGATACGGCAACGGCAGAGGTAGCAGCTGATACGGAGACAGAAACAGAAGCTGAAGCAGAAACCGAAACAGAGGCAGAGGCATCACCAGAGAGTAAATATCACTTCATCTATGATGTGGATTTCGGGGAAGAGGGTTCTTATATTCCCGTCGACTCCCTTGTGACCCTTTACGATTGGAGAGGACGGAATTTCAATGATTATCCAACCTATTGGGATTACTACGGACCTGTGGAGATCACATTCGACATCGCCAATGCCGAGTGTGACCTGAACGGGAAGAGGCAGCCCCTCCCCAAGAACAGTGTCACCCTCGTCCAGACAATGCCGGGAAGCACGGTGGCCAACGATCCCGAGTCCGGAACAGGGGTTTCGCTGCCGGCGAACAGGAACGGCTTCCTGATGTGCAAATTCACGACGGTAGGCCTGACCGAGAGTTTCAATATCTTCCTTAAGGCCAAGGTCAAGTACGGTTTCGGTACTATCCAGACCGACTGGATAACGATCAAGGTAGTTATGGATGAAGGTCAATAGTTATTAAAACCACTTTAATTGTTTACTATAAATTCGTGTAAAATGTCCAAATCATTTTCTCATCTTTTTGCAGCAGCCGTCCTTATGGCTGTGTCCTTCTCTGCCTTTGCACAGGAGGCGAAAGAGTACCCCAAACAAGAACCGATGAGGCCCGGGATGTCCGAGTACTGGACCCCTCAGCCTGCTATCGTCACCCCCGGTGACCAGGCCACCTCTTCAGCTCCTTCAGACGCTATCATCCTTTTTGACGGAAAGGATCTTTCGGCATGGGAGAGCGCCCGTGACGGTTCTCCTGCCAATTGGAACGTACATGATGGTATCGTTACCGTAAACAAGAGGGCCGGTGACATCCGTACGAAGGAATCATTCGGAAGCTACCAGCTGCACATCGAGTGGTGCATACCCCCGATGCCTGAGAATTTCAAGAGCCAGTCGCGTGGAAACAGCGGTGTGTACATGCAGGGCAAGTACGAGATCCAGGTTCTCGACAGCTTCGGGAACGAGACCTATGTCAACGGCCAGGCCGGATCTGTCTACAAGCAGACCCCTCCGCTCGTAAACGCTATGAGGGCGCCGGGTGAGTGGAATGTCTATGACATCATCTACACAGCACCCGTATTCAAGGCAGACGGAACATATCTCTATCGTCCCCGCGTGACCGTTATCCATAACGGTGTAGTCGTCCAGAACAACACGGAGATCCTCGGAACCACCGAGTACATCGGATTCCCGAAGGTCCAGGAGCATGGAGACGGTCCCATCCTTCTCCAGAGCCACGGCGATCCCAGCCCGGCAATCAGCTACCGGAATATCTGGATCAGGAAACTGTAAGAGTCTGATTTGAAGTATTAATGCCTCAGCCTGTCGATTGCGTAAGCGATGCGGGCTGAGGTTTCTTTTTTGCCTATACGGGCTACGATGTCCGCTATTCCCAGACCGCTGGCCGAGCCGGCGAGGGCCAGGCGGGTCGCATTCATGACTTTGCCCATCGGCCATTCGTTACCCTTGATGAACTCCTCGAGGGCGGCTTCGACGCCTTCGACGGACCACATCCCGTCATATCCCTTGACGAACGCCCCGACCTTTTCGACCATCTCCACGATCTCTGGCTTCCAGAATTTGTCGACGTCCTTGGCAAGGAACGGAGCTGTCAGCGAGTCGTCATAGACCTTCGCCCTAGGATCGACCGGCCTGGGAGCGCCTTCCGTGGCAGCCGACCTGGAGATGCCGAACCGTTCAAAGTCTTCAGGGGAAACGAACAGGTAGGATGCTATGTCCCAGAAGTCCTTTACGAACGTAGCCCTTTCCTTGGTGAAGGCGACGACGCTGCGGACATAGTCCCTTGTGAATATATGCTTGCTGAGGTCGCCGCCTGCGGCATTGAACTCCGCTCCGGCGGTGAGGGCGCATTTGGGGCAGTCGACTACGTTGATCCCGTGCTCCTCGAGTATCGGTACCAGCAGGTCCGTGAGTTCCTCGTCAGTCTTCAGTCTAAGGTATTCCCTGTTGTACCAGTGGGCTTTCTCGGGATTGAACTTGGCTCCGGCCTTCTGCACCTTGTCGAGTGAGAAGGCGGCGACGAGTTCTTCCATAGAGAACATTTCCCTGTCATCCCCGGGATTCCAGCCGAGCATGGCGAGCATGTTCACGAATGCCTCCGGGAAGTATCCGTCTTCACGATATCCCCTGGAGGTCTCTCCCTCCGCATTGGTCCATTTCAGGGGGAATACCGGGAATCCCATCTTGTCACCGTCCCTCTTGCTCAACTTGCCGTTACCGACGGGCTTGAGAAGCAGGGAAAGGTGTGCGAAGCGCGGCATGGTGTCTTCCCATCCGAATGCCTTGTAAAGCATGTAGTGCAGGGGCAGGGAAGGGAGCCATTCCTCACCGCGGATGACCTCGGAAATCTCCATCAGGTGGTCGTCGACGATGTTGGCCAGGTGGTATGTCGGAAGTTCGTCAGCCCTTTTCCAGAGGACCTTGTCGTCCAGGGTGTCGGTGTTGACCTCAATATGACCGCGGATAAGGTCGTCCATCTTCACGACCGTGTTCTCCGGCATCTTGAACCTGACCGTCCAGTCGGAAGTCTCTTCCAGGAGCCTTTTTACTTCATCTTCAGGGAGGGTCAGGGAGTTGCGCATCTTCATCCTGGTGACCTGGTTGTATATGAAGGTCTCCTTGGATGCTTCAGCATCGGCGCGTGCCTTCTCAAGCTCTTCCGATGTGTCGAAGGCGTAATAGGCATACCCGTTGGCGATGAGCTGCTCTGCGTATGCCCGGTAGATGGGCTTGCGCTGGCTCTGCCTGTAAGGCGCGTGGGGATGCCTTGGGGAAGCCGTCTCGACGACCTTGCCGTTGGAATCCACACCTTCGTCGGGAATGATTCCGCACCAGTTCAATGCTTCGATAATATATTCCTCCGCTCCGGGTACGAACCTGTGGGAGTCGGTATCTTCAATCCTTATGATGAAGTCCCCTCCGCGCTGCTTTGCATAGAGATAATTGTACAAGGCCGTACGGACACCTCCCATATGGAGAGGTCCTGTTGGGCTCGGAGCGAACCTTACTCTAGTCCTTCTTTCCATTGACTGCCATTAAGTTAATTGTTTTCCTTCTCCTGGCGGATCATCCTCTTGATCGCCGGGACGCTTTCCAGTTCTCCGATGCTGTGGCCGTATTCAACCACGAGGGCCGGCTTCCTGTCGCTGTCGAAGTGGAATCTCTTGACATTGTCGGCGGCATTGTAACCGATCATGTTCATCCCGCTTGGGAGATCGGTCAGAGTCACTTCCTCTGCTCCGACCATGTTCTGCTTCTCGAACTTGAAGTCCTTTCCTATGATGATGAGGTTCCCCAGGTCCGTCTTCGTGATTTTGGACAGGTCGTTGACCTTGAATCCGGTGGCGATTGCGGTTATCTTGACCTGGTCGCCTATTTCGGGATCGGTCTCCCAGACAAGTCCTGTCTTGAACTTGTTGACATTGCCCGTATATTCGGCGATCTTGGCATTGATCTCCTTGAGTTCATCCATCGTCAGGCCGCGTTCGTTCTTCCCGCAGGTTATGTTGATCAGGAGGTTCTTTGCCGTCGTGAGATCGAAATCGTTGAGCAGGGGAGAACGCAACGCACCCTGCACTGCGTCTTCGATCCTGTTTTCACCGGTGCCCGTGCCGCATCCCATGAGTGCCATTCCGCTGTTCTTCATCATGGTCTTGATATCCTCGAAGTCCACGTTGATGTAACCGGGCTTGGAGATGATCTCGGTTATACCCCTTACCGCGGTCGCAAGGACCTCGTCCGCCTTGGGGAAGGCATCCTGGATAAGGTGGCCGCCGAAGAAATCGTAAAGCTTCTCATTGTTGATGATCAGCAGGCTGTCGACGTTCTTCACTAGCTCATGGATGCCGTCGATGGCCCTTGACAAAGCCATGTCACCCTCATTCTCGAACGGGATCGTCACTACCGCCACCGTAAGGATGCCTTTATCCTTCGCCATCTTTGCGATCTGAGGCGCGGCGCCTGTACCGGTGCCGCCACCCATTCCGGCAGTTATGAAAAGCATCTGAGTACCCTCGTTGAGGACGACCTTCTCGATCTGGTCCTGGGCCTCGAGGGCGGCGTTGCGTCCCTTGGTCGGGTCAGTCCCGGCTCCCAGTGCATTGCGTCCGATATGGATCTTGACAGGGACGGGACTCTCCTCCAGTGCCTGGCGGTCCGTATTGCAGACTATGAAACTGCACCCTTCCACATTCTCGCGGAACATGTAATTGACGGCATTGCAGCCTCCGCCACCGACACCGATGACCTTGATCATTGACTGGATCGGTGTCCAGTCGGTAGCGATAATGTCGAACTTATCTATTTCTCCCATGACTCTGCCTTTTTATACTTCTTCGTTTTCCATACCATCGAATATCTCGCCCATTCCCTTGCTTATGCTGCTCTGGATGTGCTTGATCCAAGTGAACTTCGGTTTCTCGCGAGGACGCTTAGTCCTTGACTCTTTTGTGTTTTCTTTCGTCCCTTTCCTGTTCCTGCGATCGTTATAATCCCGGATCTCTTCAGGAGTGGGTTCGTCGAAGACGGTCGGTCCCTCTTCCTGGGCGGCGATCACGGATTCCTCGATCGGGCTTTCCTCAGGCTTGTAGTCCTGCTCTTCGGGCTGGACGTTCTCCTCCTCGACCACCGGGACAGCTACATTTTCGACAGGCTCGGATTCCTGCTCCTTTTTCGGTTCCTGCTTGACGGCGGGCTTCGGAGCGCTCCATACCCTTCTTGCAGGATGCTCGTTGATGCAGTTGAGCATCTTGTCACCCTTGGCTGCGAGGATCATTCCCATTGAAGTGGCAGCGCCGGTCTCGACGGCCTCGGGGCAGCCTTCGCATGAGAAGAACCTCCTCGGGTAGCCTATCTTCACTGAATATCCTGACAGTTCCTTGATATAGTTGGCGCAGTTTACCACATCGGCGCCTCCGCCGGTAACCACGACCCCTGCCCTGAGGATGTCTTCGGCAGCGTAGCCGCTGACCTGTATGTGATACAGCAGGGCTTCGATGATCTCCTTCATCCTGGCCGTGATGATCTCGGAAATATATTTCACCGTTACCTGAGCTGTAGGGACGTCGTTCTCATCGACTATCTGGATGGATTTTTCGCCAAGCGCAGAAAGTTTGTTGGGCATGCAGGCGCCGTAGGCTTTCTTTATGTTCTCCGCGAGTGCGAACGAGAAATTGCATTCGGACTTGATGTCATTCGTGATGCTGTTGCCGCCGAAAGGTATAGCGGCATAGTATCTCATTATCTTGCCCTTGAATATGGTGACGGAACTGACACCGGCGCCTATGTCTATCAGGGCGACGCCGTTCTCCATCTGTTCTTCCTTCAGGACGGCCCTGGCGGTGATTCCCGGAGTGAAATACTTCTTGGCAATGGCGATTCCCATGCTGTTGAAGACATTGTCGATGTTGATCGAATGTCTCCTGCTTCCGATGAATACCTTGAAATTGCCTTCCAGTTTCTCAGCCGTCATACCCACGATGTCATTCTCCAGTTCGCCAAGGCTGTCCTCGGTCGAGAATGACTGTGCCACGGCCCCGTAGATGACTTCGTTCTTGCTGTCTCCCAGCGGATAGGTCTCCAGGGCCATTGATTTCAGTGTCCTGACCTCGGAATCCCCGATCTGTGAGTCGGGATCCGTCCTGACCATGCTGGCCGAGGCGCTTTCCTGGCGGACATAGTAGCGCGGCAGGCCTACTATCACCTGCTGGATCTTTATCTTCAATTCCTGCTGGGCCTGTGAGATCGCCTTCCTGAGTCCTTCTTCAACCTTTCCAGGGTTGTTGACGTAACTGTACCGGATGCCCTGGGAAGGAGACTCCTTGTAGTAGATCACCTGGACATCCTGGTCCAGGATCCTGGCCACGCAGACTGCCATCTTTGACGTGCCCAGGTCGACTGATGCTATGTACCTTTCTTCCATATATCGTTTATCCTTATTTCCTGCAAACTATCTGTCCTGCATATTTGACATTGACGGTCGAATAGAAACCTTCTCCCTTTTCAGGGACTATTGCCGTATAGTACTTCCCTATGCGGGAGAACTTGTCCTCGATGTCGACCGGCTGGCCGAAGATGAACCGTTCCTTCCCCTGCCTTGGAACCATGATGAGGTCTCCGTTGGGAAGCGCGGATATCTGGCTGATGTTTTCCGACCAGGTCTTCGAGTCCCTTATGAAACCGACCAGTTCGATGATCCTGGACAGCCATATCCTCTCCTTCTCCGTTTTCGGCTCTCCCTTGTAGCCGCTCTCGAAAGAGAGAGGTACATCTCCGTCGATGATCGGTACATGGGATGTATAGTTGTCCTGCAAAGGGAACAGGAACCCCTTCGAGTCGGCATAGAATCCTCCGGAGCCTTTCTGGAACCTGACTGCGGGCTCTCTCTGGTATATCCTTACGTTGAGGAGTCCATCGGGGGTGGTGAATGCTTCGGCCTTGAGGATCGCACTCTTCCTGTTGAGGATGTCCTCGACCTTGATCAGGTCCACGCTGTCCAGCCTCTGGCCGATGTATGCACCGTATTCGTTTTTCAGGTAAGCTTCTATATCTTCGGAGGTCACGAAGTTGAAGTCATCAGCAAATTCAACCTTGACACCCCCGCAGGTGAGCTGACGCTGCTTCTCTTCGTTCATTCCGTGAATGACGAAGATCGCGAGTCCCAGCAGGGCTGCTGCAGCTACCGCTATGGCTATCCTGATTCCTTTTTTCATCTTTTCAGCCTTTCTTCCAGAAGTTCTGTTATCGGTTCTATGAACCTGTCGATGTTGCCCGCCCCGAATGTGGCCAGGACATCGACCGGCTCATCCTTGAGGTAATCCATCAATTCCTCTTTTTTCAGCAATACCTTCTCAGGAGCGGTGACCTTGTCGAAGATAATCTCTGAGGAAACTCCGGGTATAGGTTCTTCCCTGGCGGGGTAGATGTCCAGCAGGATAAGCTTGTCCACCTTGCTCAGGGCTGCGGCGAACCCTTCTGCGAAATCCCTGGTCCTGGTGTACAGGTGCGGCTGGAACACAGCCGTCAGCTTCCTTCCGGGATACATTGCCTTGATGGAGGAGATTGCGCTGGAGAGTTCTTCCGGGTGATGGGCGTAATCGTCGATGTAGGTCAGCCCCGGAGTTCCGACGTGGACGTCAAGCCTGCGTTTCACTCCCTGGAAACTGCCGATTCCTTTCTTGATGTCCGCCGGGCGGATTCCGTGGCAGAGGCATACGGCAGCCGCGGCCACGCTGTTCTCGACGTTGACCCATCCGGGGATGCCGCAGCGTATGTCTCCGATTATTCCATCTGGATGTACCAGGTCGAATATATAGTGTCCCAGTTCGTCGGTCCGTATGTTCCTGGCGTGGTAATCTGCAGCGGGATCGTCATAGCTGTAGTGAAGTATCACGGCTTCCGTATCCGAAGACGTGATGTCCAGGCCTTGTTTCGCTATGACTGTACGGGTGACCTGTGATGCAAAGGCCTTGAAAGCCTTGCGGTATTCTTCAGGGGTGCCGTAGATGTCGAGATGGTCGGGATCCATCGCGGTTATCACGGCAATTGCGGGGTGGAGCTGCAGGAAAGAGCGGTCGAATTCATCCGCCTCGGCGACCATTACCGGAGTCTGGCTCATCAGGAGATTGGTCCCGTAGTTCTTGGAAATCCCTCCGAGGAAGGCCGAGCATCCCGCTCCGCAGTCGGTCAGTATATGGGCGACAAGGGTGCTTGTCGTGGTCTTTCCGTGGGTTCCTGCCACGGCGAGGCAGGTCTGTCCCTTGGAAAGCTCACCGAGCATCCGGGACCTCTTTACGACGGTATATCCGTGCTCCTTCACATAGACCAGTTCCTTCATGTCGGAAGGGATGGCCGGAGTGAACACGATAAGGGTTGATGCCACGTCCTTGGGGATGTAGTCGGGGTCGTCGGTATAGTGGACATAGATGCCCTCGTTCTCAAGAGCATGGGTGAGTTCAGAAGGAGTCCTGTCGTAACCTGCGACCGGGTAACCCTTGAACTTGTAGTATCTGGCGATGGCGCTCATGCCTATCCCGCCGATACCTATGAAATATACTTTTGAAAACTGTGACATATTCCCATTAAACAAGTTTGTACACTTCGTCCGCTATCTTCTTCGCGGCGTCAGGCAATGCCATCCTGCCGGCGTTCTCCTCCAGACGGCCTATCTTTTCCGGATCCTTCAGCAGCTCGAGGGCAGTAGGCATCATCTTTTCCATGGCATCGTCATCCTTCACAATCAGTGCGGCGTCCTTGTTCACCAGGGCCATGGCATTATGGGTCTGGTGGTCTTCAGCCACGTTTGGTGACGGTACGAATATCACTGCCTTGTGTGCGGCGCAGAGTTCGGAAACGCTGCTGGCTCCGGAACGGGAGATGACCACGTCCGCAGCGGCGTAGGCGAGATCCATCCTTCCTATGAAGTCGGAGTACTTCACTATCTGCCCAAGGCCGGGATTCTTTGCTGTTTCCTCTTCCATGAACCCGTCGATTCCCGCCTTGTAGTACTTGCCGCACTGCCAGAGGACATCCACACCCTCGGCACCCGGACAGCCGTCAGAGATCCACTTCCTCATGCTCTTGTTGAATTTCGAGCTTCCCAGGCTGCCTCCGACAATGAATATATGTTTCCTTCCGGGGTCGAGTCCGTATTCCTTGATTCCCTCTTCCTTCATTTCGGGAGTGCAGGGAACGAATACGCTTCTGATCGGGTTGCCGGTCATGACTATCTTGTCGGCAGGGAAGAAACGCTCCATGCCTTCGTAAGCCACGCAGATGCACTGGACCTTGTCCCCGAGTTTCTTGTTGGTCAGGCCGGCGAATCCGTTCTGTTCCTGGATGAGGGACGGGACACCCATACGGGTGGCCGCCATAAGCAGGGGAGCGCTGGCATATCCACCGACCCCGATCGCTACCTGCGGTTTGAATTCCTTGATGATGTGTCTGGACTTGCGGATGCTTGAGAGTACCCTGAAGGGGACCCCCAGGTCATTGATGATGTTCTTCAGGTTCAGCTGCCTCTGCAATCCTGTGATCGGTAGTCCGATTATCCTGTAGCCGGCGGCTGGCACTTTCTCCATCTCCATCTTCCCTTCAGCGCCTACGAAGAGGATTTCGGTCTCCGGATTGAGCTCCTTCAGCTTGTTCGCGATTGAAACGGCCGGGAAGATGTGACCTCCCGTGCCTCCTCCGCTGATTATTACCCTCAAGGCTTTGTACTCCATGGCTATTCGTTGTTATGGTCGTCTATCCCGTAGTCGGGAATGTCGTTTTCGTGCACCGGAAGTGAAGACTCCAGGACATCCAGGTCGTCCAGGGTCCTTTCCATCTCGTCTTTTCCATCATGCTCCACCAGGGGAGCGGCCTTCGCCGCTTCACGGGCTATCTTCCTCCTCGCCATCTTGCTTATGGACAGGATGATTCCGAAGGCGATGCTGAACATTATGTATGAAGAGTTTCCGTGACTTATCAAAGGGAGCGTCTGTCCGGTCAGCGGGCCCATGTCGCAGTTGATCATGATGTGCATCATCGCCTGACCGGTGATCAGGACTACCAGTCCGGCCACGGCCGTCTTTGCGAAATGGTTGTCGCAGTTCCTTACGATTATCGAGCCCCTGGCCAGCAGGCTGATGTACAGGATTATCACGAATATTCCGCCTAGGATCCCATATTCCTCCACGATGAAGCTGAACATGTAGTCCTCGAACATGATCGGTACGACATACCTCTGAGTGCTTCTTCCGGGCCCCTTGCCGATCAGCCCTCCTTCGTGGATGGCGATCTTGGCGCTGACGGGCTGCTTCAGCTTGTCCAGGGCGTCCTGGAACTCCGCACTGTTCTGCGGTGCTGTCCTGATGGTCTCGATCCGTTTCTCCGTGCTGTCGGAAGAGAGCCTCCTCATCGCTGATTCGAGGTGGGGGAAGGGTTTCTGGTCACTTGGCTTCTTGGAAACCGAATTGATTCCGATGCAGCCCAGCAGCAGACCGACAGCGATCAGGCCGGGGAGGATGAGCTCCTTGACGCTTATTCCTCCGATCAGGATGGTGATGAACATTATGCCCCCTATGAATATGGTACTGGAGAGGCTGCCCACCATGATTCCGAGGCAGACTGTGAATATCGGCAGGTAGATGTAGACGATCTTCTTCGTCAGGGGTTTGCTCCAGAAGGAGTATTTCTTCGCCAGCAGGTTGGCGATCATGAACTTGTCGTTGCGGTAAGCGTTTACCGCCCAGGCAAGGTACATGACCATGGCGATCTTGACCACCTCGAATACGTGCACCTGGAACCCTCCGATACTCACGATCCTCCATGCGCTGTTGATGAACAGCGGCTTGATCGGACCCACCGGCTTATGGCTTGCCAGTATCAGCAGCAGGAACATGGACAGGGCATATCCGAACTGGGAGAATACCCTGAAGAAGCCGATGCTCCTGATGTTGTAGCATATGACGATGAGGCCGAGGCTCAAGAGGGTGATTATCATCTGCTGTGTGATGATGTTCATCCTCGAGGTCCCTTTCTGCAGGGCGAGCTGGGATGTGGAAGAGAAAATGGCCACTATGGAGATAAGCATCAGCAGCAGCACTATCATCCACACGACCTTGTCTCCCTCGAGGTTGTCGAGGAAGTTCCACAGATTGTTCTTTTTCTTCTCTTCAGTCATATCCCGTCCTTGTCTTTAAAGCATCCTGACAGCTTCCTTGAACTTGCGTCCCCTGTCCTCGTAGCTCGTGAACAGGTCGAAACTTGCGCAGCAGGGACTCAGCAGGACCACGTCGCCGGGGCTGGCCAGCTTGCTGGATTCCTTGACTGCATCCTCAGCCGACCTTGTCTCCACTATCCTGTCGCTTCCTACTATCCCTTCAAAGGCTTCGCGTATCTTGGTGTTGTCGACTCCCAGGCAGACTATCGCCTTGACCTTCTCCTTGACCAACGGCTTCAGGACGTCATAGTCGTTGCCCTTGTCCTTTCCGCCGACGATCCACACGACGGGCTTGGTCTGGCATTCGAGCGCGTACCAGGCGGAGTCTACGTTGGTGGCCTTGGAATCGTTGATGTAAAGGACATCCTTGATGCTCAGCACCGGTTCCAGCCTGTGTTCAATGGGCTGGAAAGTGGCCAGGGACTCGCGGATCACCTGGTTGTCGATACCGGAAGCCTTGGCGGCGAGGGCTGCTGCCATCGAATTGTAGATATTGTGTTTCCCTCCGAGGGCCAGTTCCTTGAGGTAGATGTCACATTCTTCGTCCTCGTATTTGACGATGATCTTGTCATCCTTCAGGTAAGCTCCCTGCGGAACTTCTTCCTTCTGGGTGAAAGGAAGCCTCTTGGCGCTCAGGATTATCTTGTTGAGGTGGTCGATGGTGATCTCGTCATCGGAATCGAAGATGAAGCAGTCTTCAGGGCTCAGGTTCCTGGTGATCCGGAACTTCGACTTCACATAATTCTCCAGCTGGTATCCGTAACGGTCCAGGTGGTCGGGGGTGATGTTCGTGATTATGGCTATGTCAGGATGGAAGTCATAGCAGTTGTCAAGCTGGAAACTACTGATTTCCAGGACATAATAATCAAAGTGCTCGGTTGCGACCTGATAGGCGTAGCTCTTTCCGATATTCCCGCCCAGCCCCACGTTCAAGCCGGCGTTCTTGAGAAGGTAGTAAATCAGGGAAGTGGTGGTGGTTTTCCCGTTGCTTCCCGTGATGCATATCTTCTTGGCGCTGTCGTAGCGTCCCGCGAACTCGATTTCCGACAGTATGGGGGTTCCCTGCGCTTCCAGTTTCCTCACCATCGGGACGGTGCTGGGTATGCCAGGGCTCTTGATCACCTCGTCGGCGTTCAGGATTAGGTCTTCACTGTGACATCCCTCTTCGAACGGAATGTCCCATTTGCGCAGGTCGTCGGCATAATGGCCGGCGATCTGTCCGCTGTCCGAGAGGAATACGTCAAATCCCTTGACTTTCGCGAGGACCGCGGCTCCGACACCGCTTTCTCCTCCTCCCAATACTACAATCCTGCTCATCTTATCTTTCCTTTATTTTTCTTGTTATCTTATCTTCAACAATGCAAGCGTCGCAACTGCCAGGATGATTCCGATCAGCCAGAAGCGGGCGACTATCTTCGCCTCCGGAATAGCACGGACCGGCTTCTGGATTATGGCCGGAATGCCTTCCTTCTGGTAATGGTGGTGCAGGGGAGTCATCTTGAAAACCCTCCTTCCTTCACCGTATTTCTTCTTCGTGTACTTGAAGTAACCTCTCTGCATCATTACGGAGAGTGACTCCACGAGGAATATGCCGCACAGGATGGGCAGGAGCAGTTCCTTGCGCATCAGCACGGCTCCGACACCTATGATTCCTCCGATCGTAAGGCTGCCGGTATCGCCCATGAATACCTGGGCCGGATATGAATTGTACCACAGGAATCCCATCAATGCTCCGACGAATGCGGACATGAAGATGGCAATCTCGCCGCTGCCCGGGATATACATGATATTCAGGTAGTTGGAATCCACCAGGTTACCTCCTAGCCAGGCCAGTATACCCAATACGACTCCGACGATGGCGCTTGTACCTGCGGCCAGCCCGTCCATTCCGTCTGTCAGGTTGGTTCCGTTCGAACAGCCGGTGATGACCAGGATGATCATCAGGACGTATATTCCCCATTTGCAGTACCAGCCCCATTTCCCCTTGAAAGGAGACAGCCACTTATAGTCGAACTCGTGGTTCTTGACGAACGGGATGGTGGTCTTGGTACTCTTGACCACGTTCTCCATCTTCCAGCCGGAATCCTGTGCCACGAGGGTCTCAGAATCCACGTTGAGCGAACCGCTGTTCCCCTGGGCGACAATGTTGGCGACACCCGCCTTCACGGGCACTTTCTCCCTCACGACGATGTCGTTGCTGAGCCACACCGTCATGCCGACCACGAGGCCGAGTATCATCTGCGCCAGGAGCTTGGCCTTGGGATTCAGGCCGTCCTTGTTATGCTTGAATACCTTGATATAGTCATCGGCGAATCCCAGGGCTCCGCACCACAGGGTGGTGAAGAGAAGAAGCTGGGCATAGACATTGGTCAGGTCGCAGAAAAGAAGGACCGGAACGACTATGGAGATGATGATGATGATTCCACCCATCGTAGGGGTACCTTTCTTCTGCATCTGCCCTTCCAGACCGAGGTCGCGGATGGTTTCGCCAATCTGCTTGCGCTGCAGCCAGGTGATGATCCTCCTTCCTATGAAGAAGGCGATCAGCATGGCAGTCACACTCGTGAGCATTGCCCTGAAGGAGAGGAAGTTGATCAGGTGCTCTCCTGGGAAGTCGAATCTCTGAAGGTATCTTAACAGGTGGTATATCATTGTATTGTTCTATTATTCAGTTGTTTCCATTTGCTTAAACACTTCGGCGACAACTTCTCTCTCGTCGAAATGGCGTTTCTCCGTCCCGAGTATCTGGTAGGTCTCGTGACCCTTGCCGGCAAGGAGGATGATGGCATTGGGGGCAGCCGTCATGACGGCCATCCGGATCGCTTCCTTCCTGTCCGGAAGGGAGATGGTCCTGGCCAGTCCCTTTGGACTGAAACCGGTCTTTATCTCCTCGATGATGTCCTCGGTCCTTTCCGTACGGGAATTGTCGGAAGTGACGACTATCCTGTCGGAATATTTCTCGGCCACGGCAGCCATCTCGGGACGCTTGGTCCTGTCCCGGTCGCCTCCGCATCCGAACAGGCAGATGAGTTCCTTGCCACGGTCGATCTCCCTCAGGGTCTTCAGCACATTGTCGAGAGCGTCGGGGGTATGGGCATAGTCTATCACGACCGACAGTCCCTTCGGTCCCCTGAGGACCTCCAGCCGGCCTTTGGCCGGACACAGCCTGCTGATTGCCAGCAGGGTCTCGTCTACATCCGCTCCGAGTGCCATGGCGGCGCTGTAAATGGCAAGGATGTTATATGCATTATGCCTTCCGATCAGCCTTGTCCAGGTCTCGCGGCCGTCAATCCTGAGCAGCATCCCCTCGAAGCTTTCCTCGATGATGCGGCAGGTATGGTCCGCCATTCCCTTGCAGGAATAGGTCATGACCTTGGCGGCCGTATTCTGCACCATGACCTCCCCGTGGCGGTCGTCGACGTTGATTATGGCGGTAGCCTCGGGCCCGAGGTTGTCGAAGAACAGTTTCTTGCACCGGATGTATTCGGCGAAGGTTCCGTGGTAGTCGAGGTGGTCGTGGGTCAGGTTGGAGAAGATAGCCACCTTGAATTCCAGGGCGGCGACCCTTTCCTGCTCGACTCCGATGGAACTGACTTCCATGAAACAGTATTCGCAGCCTGCCTTGACCATCTGGTCCATCAGGGAATTGATGACCAGGGGATCGGCGGTGGTATTGGCGGTCTCGAACCTCTTCGTCCCGACGTAATTCGCTATCGTGGACAGCAGGCCGCAGTTGTATCCCTGCGCCATGAACAGGTCGTAGAGGAGGGTGACAGTGGTGGTCTTGCCGTTCGTGCCGGTGATTCCAACGAGAGAGAGTTTCCGGGAAGGATTGTCGTAATAGTTGGCGGCAATCACGGCCAGCGCATGCCTGGACGAAGCGACCTTGACGAATGTCACCGCGTGCCCTTCGGCAGGCTCCGGGACCGGGGTGGTGAGTTCAGGGACCGTGTCATCTTCATAGACGATGGCGGCGGCTCCGGATGCGATGGCCTTGCCTATATAGGCATGCCCGTCGGTTCCGTGCCCCTTGACGGCTATGAAGAGGTCGCCACGCGTTACCTTGCGCGAGTCGTTGCAGACATTGCCGATCGAGATGCCAGGATTTCCCTTGATCTCGATCACTCCGCTGTCCCTTATGATTTCTTCCAGTCTCATTTCAAAGATATGGTTACTGTCGATCCCTTCGGAGCCTTCTGTCCCGCCTGTGGTATCTGCGAGGAGACATGGCCCGTTCCGGAATATATGCACCTGAGTCCGCTGTTCTCAATCATATACATTGCATCCTTGAGCCCCAGACCCTTTACGTCGGGGACTACGGGATTCTTGGCGTCAGCCTGTACCGGCATCTCCCTGTCGAGCGCCATCTGGGGAACCGAGACCTTGGACTCTATCTCATGTCCCCAGTCGGGTTCAAGGGCATAGAGAGCGTCGACGATCTCCCTCATTGCCGCTGCGGGGAGGACTCCTCCGTACACGCTGCCCCTGATCAGATAGGACTTGAGGCAGATGATAGCGCTGTACTTGGGGTTGTCGGCGGGGAAGAAACCTACGAAGGTCGCAAGGTTATGGTAGCTTCCGTCTTTAGTGACGTATGGATTCTGCATGCCGAATTTCTTGATTTCCTCTCCTGAAAGGACCTGTCGGGAAGTACCGGTCTTTCCGGCCACCTGTACTCTGGCACCCTTCAGCCTGGTCGCGGTACCTTCGGATGTGACGGCCTTCATTGCCCTGAGCAGGGTGTCGGCGGTCGCCCTGGAGCAGATTGATGCATTTAGCACGCTCGGTCCTTTCTTGGTCTTGACCACACCGTCCTTCTCGATGCTTTCGACCAGGTAGGGTTTCATCATCTTACCCTTGTTCGCAATCGCGTTGTAGAAAGTCAGGATGTGCAGGGGAGTCTCCTTGATGGCATATCCCATTCCGACCGATCCGAGGTCGGTCGCGCTCCACCTGGGGGATTCGGGATTCGGCAGCTCGGGGGCGCTGAGTCCGTCCAGGTCGAAGTCGAATGCCTGTCCCAGCTTGTACAGGTACAGCTTGTCCAGGAATTTCTTGGGGTTGTCGGCGTAGTTCTTGACCGCGAGGTAGCGGAAAACATAGTTCGAGGAGATCTCGAAGCCGTGGAGGATCGATATATCCTTCATGCCTCTTACATGGTCGTCCGGTGGATATCCGGGCAGGATACCGTTGTTGGTGGGGATCCTGTCGTCGAGCGACTGTATGTATCCGTCTTCCAGGGCGGTCATCAAGGTTGTCGCCTTGAACACCGATCCGGGCTCGGAGTTGAGTCCGATGGCCATGTTGTAGGTCTCGCTGAGGCTCCAGTCCGTGGAATCCCTCATCAGGTTGACCATCGACCGGATAGCACCTGTCTTGACATCCATGATCACGGCGCAGCCCATCTCGATGGCCTTGTTGTCCTCGATCTGTCTTCTTAGGGCACGGTCCACGATATCCTGCATTGTGATGTCCAGGGTGGTCCTGACGTCGAGGCCGTCTTCCGGCTTGACATACAGGCTGTCGTAGTTCTGGATACGCTCCCGGTTGTCGGTAGGCCTGGTCCACATCTCGCCTTCCTTGCCGTGGAGCACATAGTCATACTTGCCCTCGAGACCTATGTGGTTGTTACCGTTGGAGTTGCTGTTGTCCTTGACATATCCGATGGTACGCCTGGCGAGGGTACCGTAGGGATACTGGCGGGAATCCTTCTTTACGACGATCACTCCGCTCTTGTACTGGCCTTCGTCCATGAGGGGGAGTCTCCTGAGACGGATAAGCGTCTCCCTGTCCACGGGGTGGCCCAGCCTCAGGTACTTGTTCCCGTCTTCCCTTCCCTTCTCGATAAGTTTCCAGTAGTTCTCACCGTCTCCTCCCATCTCGGCGGAAAGTCCCTTCGCGAACTGCTTAGCCTTGGACTGCCATTCGGCCTCAAGCTTCTTGCCTTCCCTGCCCTTGCTCTCGAAATAGTCCTTGCGTACGGTGCAGTCCATGAACAGCTCGTACATGGGGGTGGACATCGCCAGGAGTTTTCCGTCCTGACCGATAATGGCACCTCGTTCCGGATCTATTATGGTCTTGACGCTGACCGGACGGAAATACCTCTCTATGGTCTTGTCAGGCTTCCATAACCATTGTATCCAGGCGATCCTGCCGACCAGGATGACGGAAAGGATCAGGAAGGCGGCATAGAGGTAGTACAGGATCATTCCTATCCTGTCCCTCTCCTTCTTGGTTGAATTCTGTGACTGTACAGCCATGTCTCTGCCTTCCTTTAAAGTTTACTTTATCCTGTCTGCAGGCTTCTGGGGCAAAGTCAGTTTCGACCCCTGTTCCTGCAGCATATTCTCTATCTTGCTCATACGTCCGAGGCTTACCAGCTCGACCGTCTTCTGGGCGTGGTATATCTCCATGTCCTGGAGGGCCTTCCTGTTGTCTTCCACCCGCGTCAGGGTCTTCTCCATCTTTAGGCTCAGCCATATGCTGACCCAGAAAAGGAAGAAGGTGTAGATGATATGGATGAAGTACTTGCTTATCCGGAGCCTGAGCAGGAATTCTCCCTTGATCGTAGCAAGGAAGGCGTTCCTGAGCCACTGGCCCACGTCGGAGAACTTCCATTTCCTGTGTTCCTTCTCTCCAAGCATATCAATTACCCTTTTTGCGGGCTATCCGGAGTTTGGCGCTCCTCGCCCTCGTGTTGGTTGCTATTTCATTCTCTTCCGGGAGGATGGGCTTCCTGTTCACCGCCTCGAACGGAGTCCTTACCACTCCGAACATGTCTTTCTCTTCAATCCCTTCCGCATTTCCCGTCTTGATGTAGTTCTTCACCATCCTGTCCTCAAGGGAGTGGTAGGTGATTACGGCGAGTATCCCGCCTTCCTTCAGTGAATCCGCCGCTCCTTCCAGGAACTTCCCGAGGGACCGCATCTCGTGGTTGACCTCTATGCGGAGTGCCTGGTAGACCTTTGCCAGGAACTTGTGCTCGGCGAATTTCGGGAGTACGCTTCCGATGGCACTGTCCAGGTCGCCGGTAGTGGTGATCCCCTTACGGTCCCTGGCGGAAACTATCAGGGACGCGACCTTGCGCGCGTTCTCGACTTCACCGTACAGTCTGAATATCCTCTCCAGGTCTTCCTGCGGATATGAATTCACGACATCCGCAGCGGTGATACCACCTTCCCTGTTCATCCTCATGTCCAGAGGGGCGTCATACCTGAATGAGAAGCCCCTTTCAGCGGTGTCGAACTGGTGGGAGGATACACCCAGGTCGGCGAGGATTCCGTCCAGGCCTTCTTCCAGCCGTCCCTTGAGGTCCTCCCTTTCATGGGCGGTGGCCAGGACGAAATTGTGTATGAACCGGAAATCGGCACGCACCATGGTAAGGCGCGGGTCGTCTATCCTGTTCTGCAACGCATCATTGTCACGATCGAAGGCGATGACGTGACCGTCTTCATTTAAGCGTGAAAGGATTCCGGCGGTGTGACCACCGCCTCCGAATGTGACATCTGCGTATATTCCTGAAGGATTCGTGACCAAAGCGGAAACGCTCTCGTCCAAAAGAACCGGAGTATGGTATTCTGACATTCCTGACCCTCCTACCTCTCCTGAGACAGCTGGCCGGCAATATTCAAGAATTCCTCATTCGAGATCTCGCTGGCCTCGTACTTTTCCTTGGCCCAGATCTCTATCTTGTAATCGTTGCCCGAGAAGACTACCTCTTTCGTTACACCAATGGACTCCAGAAGCTTCTTGGGGATCGAGATGCGGCCGAGCTTGGCATCTGGTTCAACGATGGCCCGGTTGCGCATGTACTCTCTCCAGAAAGCGGCGTGAGCACGATTAAAGATATTCAGTTTCGATTTGACCCCTTCCGACTGGCGCTCCCACTCCTCGAAGGTGTACATTTCCAGGCAGGGGGAGAAGATGTCCTTCTTCACCACGAACCTCATGTCGCCTTCGGCGGGCATCAAGGATTTGAACGGCGCAGGGAAGACAACCCTTCCCTTGTCGTCGATCTTTGATGTGTATTCGCCTATGAATGTGATCATATCTTTTTCGCCTTTCACGCTTGGATACAAAGATAGGAATTATTTTCCATTTTCTTCCACTGCTTTCCAAATTTTTCCACATATTTTTCCACAGACCGCCCCTGCGGTTCCTGGCGCCATGGATCCGTGGGCTGCACGCAGTTTGGGCATTATTTGTAAATGATTGAAAATGAACAGAATATAAAAAATGCGTAGACAAATAATCTACGCATTTTCTGTAATCTTTTGGTAGCCAGATGTTTATGAAAAACACCTGAATATCGGTACCTGAATGCTATTGTCAGCGGGCCATGATGTCGGAGAGTTTGACGGCCTGGAAAACCAGGTGGGATGTACTGCCTTCGTAGAGGATTCCGACAGTATCTTCGTCGATCATCGCCATGCAGGAATATCCCCAACCGCCTTCCTCGTCAAGAAGCAGGGCATGGGGCCAGGTATTCCCGAAATCGCTGCTGGCCTTGACCGTGAACATATTCCTGGTCTTGGTCGAGGCCGGATTGGCGAAAAGCAGGGTGTTCCCGGCCTTGAGTATGCTGGCCTGGCAGACCGGCTCAATCAGGACGTCGTTGGAGGCATGGGGAGTCCAGGTAGCTCCCAGGTCGGATGAGACGTATACTTTCCTCGTCCTGTCCTGGTTGCCGTAATTCCTCATGTTGAGCATAAGCACTCCGGGTTGCAGCTCGACCACCTGGTCCTCGCAGACGTGGTCGACCGCCATGGCCGTCTTGGTCCAGGTCTCACCGCCGTCCTTGCTGTACATTATGCCGGCCGAAGGAACCTTGTCCTTGTCCCATTCCTGGATGGGGACGACCAGGGTTCCGTCGGACATCGTGATGCCGCATCCGGGGCCCTGGAACAAGGTGGATGAAGCAGGGTCCTTTACCATCGGGGTTATGTTCACCGGGGCACTCCAGGTCCTGCCCCCGTCGGTACTCTTCACCATGACGATCTGGGCGACTTCACCAGGAGCCAGACCGGTCCTGGAAGAGAAGATGGAGGCCTGTCCCTCCTGCCCGTGGGCCCATATCGCGAAAATGAATATGTTGCCGGTCCTCTCGTCAACGAGAACGCAGGGATCCCCGCATCCGTTCTGGTCCTTGGGGAGCCCGCCGTATTCGCCGAGATCCATGGCCACCTTCATCCTGCTCCATGTCCTTCCGCCGTCACCGCTGGTCTGGAAACCTATATCTATGTCAGCCTGAAGGTCATAGTAGGTATTCCAGCGGATGTCGTAAACTGCGATCAGACGTCCGTCCTTCATCCTTGCCAGACCGGGGATGCGGTAGGTGTCCACTCCGTCGTCGTCATGGTTGCGGAGAGCGATTCCGTAACGTCTTCCGCCCGAAGGGCCATGCTCATCAATTTCCGCCCTCGTGCCGTCCAGGGTCACGGAATTGACCTTGCAGGAGAAGGCGTCGGATAGCCCGACCTTGGAAGAGGCGATGTTGAGGCTGACATAGAAATGGTTGTCTCCCTTGATGAGCGGCCTGTTGAAAGGCAGCACGACGGTGCCTGACTTGGGCTTCATCCTGCATTCGACTGAGGTAGACCTCGAAGCATACCAGTCTTCCTGGCCGGCACCCCAGAAGTTGTAGTGGGACTTCATCACGTTGGACTTGGTCCGGGACATCAACGGTGAGATGGTTCCGATGTAGACCAGCCTTATGTCCTTCACGGCCTTAAGGGGGATGCCTTCAAGCGACACCTCCACCTCGCCCGAGGCCTGTCCTGCTTCAGTGCGGGGGATTACGATTTCGGAAACGACATTGTATTCACGGTCGAGGATTACCGGTATCCTCGGGTTGTAAACGTCCACGGATGCGACCGTCAGCAGCGTGGCAAGAAATGAGAGTAACATGGTGGAAAGATAGTAAAAATATAGTTAACTTTGTATGATTATACCCAAGATGAACAGGACTTCCGAATACCGATTGACCATAATCGTTCCCGTTTTCAATGAGGAAGACAACATCACCAGACTTGAGGAGGCTTTGTCAGGATTCCTTCCGAAGTGCCTTTGCAAAGCCTGTGTCCTGTTCGTGGATGACGGATCCGTGGACGGCAGCCTCGAAGGCATCAAATCCGCCTGTTCCGTGAATCCGGATTTCTACTATATATCCTATGGCAGGAATGCCGGACTGAGCACCGCCCTGAAAGCCGGTTTCGATTATTCGGAGTCTGAACTGGTAGGTTACATGGATGCCGATCTCCAGACTGATCCGGAAGATTTCAACCTTCTCCTGAAGGAGATAGACAGCTGTTCCATGGTCGTCGGAATACGCGGGTCCAGGAAGGATTCCCCGTTCAAGAAGGTCCAGTCAGTCATAGCAAATGGCTTCAGGAGGATGATGACACGTGACGGAGCGGTCGACACCGGCTGCCCCCTGAAGGTCCTGCATACCGACGTGGCCAGGAAGCTGCCCATGTTCAAGGGGATGCACCGTTTCCTTCCCGCCCTTGTCCTTCTGCAGGACGGCGGTTCATACAGGCAGGTCCCGGTAAGGCATTATCCAAGGACCAGCGGGAAGTCGAAGTACAGTCTCCGGAACAGGCTCTGGGGACCGTTTGCCGATTGCTTTGCATACCGGTGGATGAAAAGCCGGTACTGCAGCTACGAAGTTGGTGATACTAATCTTTAGCACGGTATGGACGGATTCCCGCATTGGTTAATCTTCTCGATAGGTTTTGCAGCCCAGTTCTTCTTTGCGGGGAGGACCGTTTTCCAATGGGTCGACTCGGAGAGGAAGCATAGGGTGACCTCTCCTTCCGCATATTGGGGACTGAGTGTGATCGCCTCCTGCCTGATGTTCCTCTATGGGGTCCTCAGGAGTGACTTCTCCATTATCCTCGGGCAGTTCATTTCGTTCTATATATATCTTTGGAACCTGGAAGCCGTCGGGGTCTGGAACAGATTGGGAAGAGTGCTCCAGGTCATACTCATGCTCGTTCCGGTGGCTGCGGTCGCAGCCCTTTTCCGGGATGCCGGATCATTCATCCACAATGTTTTCCGGAACGAGGAAATCCCGTTGTGGCTGGTACTGTTCGGGTCCGCCGGACAGATCCTGTTTACCCTGAGGTTCGTATACCAGTGGGCGTATTCCCGCAACCCCCACGTCAGCATGCTTCCGAGGGGGTTCTGGATCATCAGCCTCATAGGTTCAGCAGTGATAGTAGCCTACGGATTGTTCAGGAAGGACCCGGTCCTCATCCTGGGACAGTCTTTCGGTTTCGTGGCATATGTAAGGAATCTTATGATCGGTTTCAAGAAAGAAGCGGAAAGTGAATAGGTATCCCCTCATAATAACCTTCGTCCTGATCACCCTCTGCCTGTTGCCGATGATGATCCTGAGGGACTTCAACCCGGATAACGAGCTGAGGTACCTGCAGATAGCTGACGAGGCCATCGGGAACGGCAGTATATTCACGTTCTCATACCAGGGAGAGACCTATGCCGACAAGCCTCCGCTCTATATATGGCTGGTCATGCTTTGCCGGCTCATCCTCGGCAAGCATTCCATGCTGCTCCTCTCGTTGTTCTCGCTTATTCCGGCTTTCGTAACCATCGGTGTCATGGACAGATGGGCCGGCCTGTCAAAGCCGTCCGACAGGGTGGGAGTGGCTTTCATGATGATGACCTGCGCCTTGTTCCTCGGGGCTTCCGTATTCCTGAGGATGGACATGCTGATGACCATGTTCATCGTGCTTGCGCTTCATTCTTTCTGGAAGTTGTACGAGGGGAATGGGAAACAGGGGATACTGATGCCGGTGTGGGTATTCCTGGCCCTTTTCACCAAAGGGCCGGTGGGACTCCTGATGCCGGTCCTGTCGATTACCGTATTCCTGCTTGTCAAGCGGAAGGGGCGTGAAATCGGCAGGTATCTCGGCTGGAAGACCTGGGGGATACTCGCCGGCCTGTGCGCCGTCTGGTTCACAGGGGCATATCTGGAAGGAGGCTGGGAGTACCTGGACAACCTGCTTTTCCACCAGACCCTGGGGAGGGCGATAAATTCATTCAGCCACAAAGCACCGTTCTGGTATTATTTCGCGGCCGTCTGGTACGTGACTGCACCATACATGTTCCTGCTTGTCGGCAGCATAGTGGCTTCCTTCAAGGGAATCGGTAAAGAGGACAGGCAGGACAAGGAAACATTCTTCCTGGTTACCGTCACGGCCACGTTCGTTATGCTGTCGCTTTTCAGCGGGAAGCTGGCCGTCTACCTGGTTCCCGTCATGCCGTTCATGGTCCTCCTGTTCATCGAGGTCCTGAAGCGGACCGGGTGGAAGAAGTGGATGACCTGGTCGCTTGCTGTACCGTGCATCCTCCTGCTGGTCGTGGTGCTTGCGGTTCTCGGTATCCTGCTGTTCGGCACCGGGAGCGGCAAACCGGCAGAACTGGTATCGCAGTATCCCTTCGTCCGTTACGGAATGGTCAAGTTCGCCTTGTTCCTGCTGATACAGGGTTTGGCCCTGGCGCTTTATTACCTGTACAGGCGCCGCCCGAACCTTTCACTGATATTCATTGGCAGTTCTATACTGCTTGCCGGATATGCTGCCTCTTCCGTCATGCCTCAACTGAATGACTGGATCGGCTATGGCAACCTGTGCAAGACCATCTCCCCGGAAGAGCAAGTCGCGACCCTTTATCTGAGGAGACCATATCCGATGAAGGTTTATCTCGGAAAGGAAGTATCTGATTATCAGAGGGATTTTGATGCTTTTTACGACGGGGAGATAAAGGACCGGACCGCCGGGCAGGGGCCTCTCGTGCTGGTGACCAGGGGCAGGTATCTGGACCGGGATGGAAGACTCGGGGAGTTCGCCGGAAGCAGGAGCCATTGGTTCGTCGGACCGTACTGCGTGGTCAGGGTAGAACCGGACAATACGGATAATGATATAGACAATATACAAACGAACTTTATTAAAGGTAATTATGAGCAGTGACAGATTTGATTTGGTGAAGGAATCCTTCGAGAAAAAGGCAATTCCTTCCGAGAGAGTAGAAGGCAAACCGTCCGACTATTTTGGAGAACTCGTCTTCGACCGCCGCAAGATGCGCAAGTATCTTGATGCTGACACCCTTTCGGCCCTTCTTGAATGCATCGACAAGGGACATCCATTGGACAGGAAGACCGCTGACGGGGTCGCGGAAGGCATGAAGGAATGGGCGTTGGAACATCACGTCACCCATGTGACCCACTGGTTCCAGCCGCTCACGGAAGGTACGGCGGAAAAACACGATTCCCTCATCGAATATGACGGGAAGGGTGGAGTCATAGAGAAATTCGACGGCAGTTCCCTGGTGCAGCAGGAACCGGACGCCTCTTCATTCCCCAACGGAGGCATCAGGGCTACTTTCGAGGCCAGGGGCTATACTGCATGGGATCCTACTTCTCCTGTCTTCATCATGGACGATACCCTATGTATACCGACTGTTTTCATCGCCTATACTGGAGAGGCCCTCGACTATAAGACCCCTCTCAAAAAAGCGTTGAAGGCAGTTTCTGATGCGGCCGTGCCTATCTGCCGTCTCTTTGATCCTAAGGTCGAGAAAGTCTTTTCCTACCTTGGCTGGGAACAGGAATATTTCCTCGTGGATGAATCCCTCTACGCCGCAAGACCTGACCTGATGATCACGGGGCGAACCCTGATGGGTCATGCTTCCTCGAAGAACCAGCAGCTGGATGACCATTATTTCGGAGCAATCCCGTCCAGGGTCGCAGAGTTCATGCGTGACCTTGAGACCAGTGGCCACCGTCTCGGAATTCCTATCAAGACACGCCATAATGAGGTGGCACCCAACCAGTTCGAGCTTGCTCCGATTTACGGGGAAACCAATCTTGCCAACGACCAGAACCAGCTTCTCATGAATCTTATGAACCAGATTGCCAGGAAGCACGGCTTCGTGGTGCTTCTCCACGAGAAGCCTTTCGATGGGGTAAATGGCTCCGGAAAACACAACAACTGGTCGCTTGGTACCGACAAGGGTACGATGCTCCTTGCCCCGGGAAAGGATGCTATGGGAAATCTTCAGTTCATTACCTTCTTCGTGAACGTCCTGGCAGCCGTCCAGAGGCATAACGGCCTTCTCAAGGCTTCGATCGCCTCGGCTACCAACGCACACCGTCTCGGCGGCAATGAGGCTCCGCCAGCGATCATCTCCGCCTTTCTCGGAAGGACGATGACCGGGGTCCTGCGCAAACTCCTTGAAGTCCCTTCCGATACTCCCATCGAGATTGCCGGGAAGAAGGGAAAGAACCTCGGACTGGTCGAGATTCCGGAAATATTCGTGGATAACACTGACCGTAACAGGACCTCTCCTTTCGCCTTTACCGGCAACCGTTTCGAGTTCCGTGCCGTCGGCTCTTCCGCCAATTGCGCCGGCGCCATGACTACGCTGAATGCAGCGGTTGCTGAACAGCTTTTGATCTTCAAGGCAGACCTGGACAAGGAGCTGGCCAAGGGCAAGGCACTCAATGTCGCAGTCATGGACACTCTCAAGCCGATCATCGCTTCGATTATCGACGTGGTCTGTTTCGACGGTAACGGTTATGCCCCGGAATGGGTTGAAGAAGCCCGGATGAGGGGTCTTGACATTGAAACGAGCGTTCCGGAGATGATCAAGGTCTTCACACATCCGGAGTCGGTAGAGATGTTCCGCAGGACAGGTGTTTATTCATTGATGGAACTGGAGGCCCGCAACGAGGTCAAATGGGAGATGTACATCAAGAAGGTGCAGATCGAATCCCGTGTGATGGTCAGGATGGCCATCAACCACATAATCCCTGCCGCCCTTGACTACAAGCACCGGCTCCTCAAGGAAGTGGCTCTGAGCCAGGAGGTCTTCGGGGACACCTCGGGGTGTTCTGTCGAACTCCGCAAGATGGCCAATTCCATCGAGGATCTCTACCAGAGGGCCGTAGCCTACCACAGAATAGCCGAGGCCCTGAACGACCTTCGCAGACCTATCGACAAGCTCGAGGAGCGTGTCGACAACCGTACCTGGCCGCTTCCCAAGTACCGTGAGCTTCTGTTTATCAGTTAAGGGAATAACTTTCTGTCAGCATGACAAGGTACATATTCATAACGGGGGGCGTAGTGTCCTCCCTAGGGAAGGGTATAATCAGTGCTTCACTCGGAAAGCTGCTTCAATCAAGGGGTTACAGGATTACCATCCAAAAGTTCGATCCATATATCAACATCGATCCCGGTACTCTCAACCCTTATGAACATGGAGAATGCTACGTGACATCCGACGGTCAGGAAACGGATCTGGATCTGGGCCATTATGAACGCTTTACCGGCATCAGGACAACAAGGGACAACAGTGTAACGACCGGAAGGATCTTCAGCAGTGTAATTGAAAGAGAGAGGCGTGGGGATTATCTTGGCAAGACCGTCCAGGTCGTTCCGCACATTACCGATGAGATTAAACGTCGGATCCAGCTTAAGGCTACAAAGGAAGATTTGGATTTCGTAATAACGGAGATTGGCGGAACGATAGGGGACATAGAGAGCCAGCCCTTCCTTGAGGCTATCAGGCAACTCAGGTGGGAACTCGGATCCAGTCAGGCCCTCAATATCCATCTGACCTATGTCCCTTTCATTGCCGCTGCGGGAGAGCTTAAGACCAAACCCACACAGACCAGCGTGAAACAGTTGCAAGGCCTTGGTATTCAGCCGGATGTGCTCATATTGCGAACTGAGCATGTACTGGGTGATGATGTGAGGCGGAAAGTCGCCCATTTCTGCAATGTCGATGTCGAGGCGGTCATCCAGAGCCAGGACCTTCCGAGTATCTACGAGGTCCCGGTGAATATGGAACGGCAAGGACTGGATGCCATCTGCCTCAAAAAGATGGGGATCGAGCCCGGCGCCGAACCTGATCTGGGAGAGTGGATGGGTTTTCTGGAAAGAAGGAAGAGCGCTTCTTCAACCCTTACAATCGGCCTGGTCGGGAAATATGGTCTTCAGGATGCTTACAAGAGTATATCGGAGAGTCTTGCCCATGCCGGTACCTTCCATGACCACAGGGTAAAGGCTGTTTTTGTCAACAGTGAAGAGATTGACAGGAATAACGTATCCGGCAGACTGGATGGCATGAATGGTATTGTCATATGTCCCGGATTCGGTCAGAGGGGCATAGAGGGAAAGATCATCGCTGCTGAGTATGCCAGGACTAATGACATTCCGGCATTCGGCATCTGTCTCGGGATGCAGATGATGGTGATCGAATTTGCCCGGAATGTTCTCGGATATCCGGATGCTGACAGTGTAGAGATGAATCCGGTAACCGGGCATAATGTCATTGACCTGATGGAGGAGCAGAAGACCGTCACCATGAAGGGAGGAACCATGAGGCTCGGGGAATATGCCTGCAATCTCGTCCCCTGCAGCCGGGTATGGGAAGCTTATGGAAGGGTGAATTCCATCCGGGAACGCCACAGACACCGCTACGAGTTCAATAACCGGTTCGCTAAGGAATTCGAGGACAATGGGATGAACCTTGTAGGGCGGAATCCGGAGTCCGATTTGGTAGAGATAGTTGAAATCCCCTCATTGAGATGGTATGTTGGCACCCAGTTCCACCCGGAGTATTCTTCCACCGTCCTGAAACCCCATCCTTTGTTCATGGATTTCGTAAAAGCCTGCATCGAATATGGAAAAGCTTAGTCATGAGTGTGGAGTTGCTCTCATACGGCTTCTCAAGCCATTGGATTATTACAGGGAAAAGTACGGGACAGACCGGTATGGTGCAGAGAGGCTGTACCTGATGCTTGAAAAACAGCACAACCGAGGCCAGGAAGGAGCAGGCATCGCATGCGTAAACCTTGACGTGCCGCCGGGAGAGGAATACATGTTCCGTGAACGTGCAGAGGGGAAGGATGCCATCACCGAGATATTCGGACGCCTGGGCGATTCTTTCAGGGGACAGCTTTACATGGGCCATCTCAGATATTCTACCACCGGGAAGCGTGGGCTCGTGTACGTCCATCCTTTTCTTCGCAGGAACAATTGGCGTGCCCGTAACCTATGCCTCTGCGGCAATTTCAATATGACCAACATCGATGATGTTTTCGCGAAGATGGTTGCCCAGGGACAGTCCCCCAGGATTTTCAGTGATTCCTATATCACATTGGAACTCATGGGACACAGGCTCGACATGGAAGTGGAGAAGGAATACAAGGAGGCTGTTCGGTCAGGCCTGTCAGGGCTGGATATTACAAGATATATCGACGACCATGTCCGGATCGAGGAAGTGCTTCGGACGACTCTGGAAGGGTTCGACGGTGGCTATGTGATGTGCGGTCTTACCGGGAGCGGAGAGATGTTTGCCGTCCGTGATCCCTGGGGCATACGGCCCGCTTTCTATTACAGGGATGATGAGGTAGTTGCCCTGGCGAGCGAGCGACCTGTCCTCCAGACGGTGTTTGACCTTTCGTGCGAGGATGTTGAAGAGCTTCCAGCAGGAGAGGCCCTGGTAGTGAGACGCAGTGGTGAAGTATGTGTCTCAAAGATTCTTGACAAGAGGGGTGATTCCAAATGTTCGTTCGAGAGGATATATTTCAGCCGGGGTTCCGACCGTGACATTTACCGTGAAAGGAAGAAACTGGGAGAACAGCTTGTACCTTCGATCAGTGAAGCAATAGGAGGTGATGTCGGAAACACGGTGTTCTCATTTATCCCAAATACAGCCGAGGTCGCTTTCTATGGGCTTGTCGAAGGATTCCGGAGCAAGGGCTTTGATCTCCGGACAGAAAAGGTGGCGTGGAAGGACATCAAGCTGAGAACCTTTATCACTGAGGCCGGATCCAGGGACAGTCTGGCATCGCTGGTATATGACATTACTTACGGAAGCCTCCGACCATACCAGGACAACCTGGTGATAATCGATGACAGCATTGTGCGTGGGACAACCTTGAAAGACAGCATATTGAAGATCCTGGAGAGGTTGCATCCCCGCAAGATAGTGATAGTCAGTTCTTCTCCCCAGGTCAGATACCCGGACTATTATGGTATAGACATGCCGAGGCTGGATGAACTGTGTGCATTCAGGGCTGCCATGGACTTGTGGAAAGAGCGCTGCTGGGAGAACCGTCTGAAACAGATAGTGGACGATTGCAGGCAGGAACTATCCAAGCCGGAACCGGAAATCAGGAATGCTGTACGCGGGGTCTATGCTCCTTTCTCTGTCGAAGAGTTGAACTCGAGGATGGCGGAAATGCTTCGTCCTGAAGGAATGGAGACTCCTGTGCAGTTCGTATTCCAGTCACTTGAAGGACTACGTGAGGCCTGCCCCGGCCATTTGGGTGATTGGTATTTCTCTGGCAGATATCCAACTCCTGGCGGAAACCGCCGGGTGAATGAATCATTCCTTGATTATGCTGCCGAAGTCGGTCTGGAGCCGTAAGGCGGCATCTCAGGCCAGTTTGCAGATGAGGGTTGCGGATGTGCATGAAAGTACCGTGACATCCACGTAGTCCCCGGCCTTGTGTATCCTGTCGGGGAAGACGCACATCTTGTTGCTTCCGGTACGTCCGCAGAGTTCATCCGGATTCTTCTTGGACGGACCTTCGACCAGTACTGTGAAGGTCTTTCCAATATCAGCCTGGTTACTCTTGAGGCTCAGTTCGTTCTGCAGGGAGATGATCTCGTTGAGCCTTCTGGTCTTTACCTCGAGAGGGACGTCGTCAGGATACTTCCTGGCGGCGAGGGTTCCCGGCCTCTCGGAATAATTGAACATGAAGGCATAGTCGAATCCTACTTCACTGAAGAGGGAGAGGGTGTCCTGATGGTCCTCCTCTGTCTCGGAGCAGAATCCTGCTATCACATCGGTGGTTATTCCGCATCCCGGGAGGACTTCCCTTATCTTCCTTACCCTTTCGAGGTACCATTCACGGGTGTACCGGCGCCTCATCTTTTCCAGAAGACGGTCGCTTCCCGACTGTACGGGAAGGTGGATGTGCTTGCAGATGTTGTCGTGCCGTGCCATGGCCTCGATCAGGTCGTCGCTGATGTCCTTCGGATGGTTGGTGGCGAAACGCACCCTCAGTTCCGGACTTATCTCCGCCACCGATTCGAGCAGCTGGGCGAAAGTCACGGTCCCGGCGTCGCATTTCCAGAGATATGAGTCCACATTCTGCCCGAGCAGGGTGACTTCCCTGTACCCGCGGCTGAATACGTCCCTTGCCTCGGAAAGGATGGTTTCCGGGTCCCTGCTCCGTTCGGCACCCCTGGTGTAAGGCACGACGCAGTATGAACATACGTTGTTGCAACCCCTCATTATGGATATGAAGGCGGAGACTCCGTTTTTGTCGGTCCTGACGGGTACGATGTCCGCATATGTCTCTTCATGGGACAGGAGGACGTCGACCTGGGGTTTGTCGGGAGTGATATTCCTTATCAGTTCAGGTATTGCCCTGTAAGAGTCGGGACCTGCCACGAGGTCCACCTTGCCCGTATCCGTGAGCTTGTCCTTGAGCCTTTCGGCCATGCATCCGACTATCCCCACGATCACTTCCGGCCTTTTCTTCTTCTGGGTGTGGAAGAGCTCTATGCGTCCCCAGATCCTCTGCTCCGCATTGTCGCGGACAGAACAGGTGTTGGCAAGGATGATATCCGCCTCGTCCATGGATTCGGTGCGTTCGTAGCCTTCCTTTGCCATGATGGCGAATATCACCTCGGAGTCTACCACATTCATCTGGCAGCCGTATGTTTCGATGTAAATCTTCCTTTTCATCCCGGTACTCAAGTATGGGCACAAAGATAGGAATTTTCAACGTATAAGTATTTTTTCATATCTTTGTAAGACATGCAAGCCGTTTCAGACATGAAAGGAACAGAAAGAATATTGATCCTCTGCCTGCTCGTGACATCCATCGTCACGGCACTTCCCGGTTGCGGCTCCCTGGCCAAGGTGAAGGAGATAAAGGTGACTTCCTGCGGGGTGGAGTCATATTCCATGAAAGGTCTGAGATCGCTTGATGCGGTGCTTGCCATCGGGATTGACAATCCGGCCATGGAGTTCACGGTAAATGAACTTGACGGAATCCTGAAATATCATGGTGAGGATTTTGCATTCTTCTCGGCTGACACTGTCACGGTGAATGCGAAGTGCAGCAAGGTGTATGACCTGCCGTGCACCGCTACCCTCAGGGATGGCATCGGTTTGCTCCAGGCCATGCAGATAGCGGGGAAAGGCTCGCTGGAAGGTTTCACCGCTGACATAGAGGCCAAGGTTAAAATCAAGAAGGGTCCCAGGAAGACAGTGAGATTCAAGGATCTGGACCTTCAGAAACTTGCAGAGAAATGATGAGACGACTGTTGACGACATTATTCGCGCTTTGCCTGCTGACGGCTTTTTCCGCATCGGCCCAGACTGAGTCGGTGCCCGGAAAGGCTCCTTCGGTGGACTCCACCCTTATCGGCAAGAGCATTTTCAATATCCTTCCGTCCAAGGGCAAGGGCGCCAGGGCTGATGTGACCATCCATCAGTCACAGAGTATCCAGAAGGCTCTCGGCAGCCAGATTTCCTCGAACTCGTCGAGGAAGATGTCCGGCTACAGGGTCAGGATATTCAATGACAACAAGCAGACTTCCAGGGGCGCTTCGGAAGCTGCCCTGAACCGCTTCAAGGGGATGTATCCCGGAATAGCGGCATACCGGACGTATTCCAATCCGTTCTTCAAGGTTACGGTCGGGGATTTCCGCACCAAGTCGGAGGCCATGCAGCTTCTTCAGCAGATCAAGGGCTCGTTCCCCTCTGCGTTCATAGTCAAGGAATCTTCGATCAACTATCCTCCGGCAGGTTCAATCTATTAGCAGATGCTCAAGCAAGGACTCGAACTAAAGCAGACACAGAAGCTGTCTCCGCTCCAGATACAGACGATCAAACTGATCGAGCTGCCGATCCAGGAGCTGGAACAGCGTGTGAAGGCTGAACTCGAAGAGAATCCTGTGCTCGACGATTCTCCTGCTCCGGACAATGAGGACAGGGATGACGAACCGAAGGACATCTCGATCGACGAGATCGACGAAAACGATCCCATCCCTTCCTACAGGCTGAGGGTCAACAATTACGGCAAGGACGAAAGACCCCAGTACAGCACGTTCTCCGTCAAGGAGAGTTTCACCCAGAGCCTGATGGACCAGCTTGGTTACAGGAACCTGTCCAGGCATGACCACGACGTGGCTGCGTTCATCATCGGCAGCCTGGACGAGGACGGGTACCTGAGGCGGGATGTGGAAAACGTCGTGGACGATCTGGCTTTCAGGGCCAACATAGAGTCCAGCCCGGAAGAGGTGCTCCGTCTCCTGAAGGTTATCCAGGAGTTCGAACCCGCCGGTGTGGGAGCCAGGGATCTGCGTGAATGCCTGCTGCTGCAGCTCAAGGGGCAGACGCAGAACGAAGAGGTCAGACTGGCGGAGACGATACTGGAGGATTATTTCCAGGAGTTCTCCAACAAGCATTTCCAGAAAATCATCAACCGGCTCGGAATCTCGGAGGATGAGATGAAAGCCGTTCTGGCGAGGATTGTGAAACTGAATCCCGCGCCGGGAGGGCAGATCGACGATTCGTACAGCGACCAGGCTCAGCAGATCGTGCCTGATTTCGTGCTGGATATCAATGACGGCAACCTGGAGCTGTCGATGCCCCGCTTCTCGATTCCGGAGATCCGCGTCAACAAGAAATATGCGGAGCTCCTGGCCGACGCCCAGGGTTCCACCGAGCGCCAGCAGAAGGAAGCGGCAACCTTCGTCAAGCAGAAACTGGATTCCGCCAAGTGGTTCGTGGAGGCCTTGAAGCAGCGTCACAACACTCTGGAGAGTACAATGAAGGCTATCCTGGAATATCAGCACGACTATTTCCTGGATGGGGATGAGTCGCATCTGCGCCCCATGGTCCTGAAAGACATCGCCGAAAAGACCGGTTTCGACATCTCCACTATCTCAAGGGTGGTGAACAGCAAGTATATCGAAACCCATTTCGGAATATTCCCCCTCAAGTATTTCTTCTCTGAAGGCCTGGAGAACCAGGATGGGGAGGAAGTGTCAACCAGGGAACTCAAGAAGGCCCTCCGCGAATGTGTGGACTCGGAAGACAAGCGCAAGCCTCTTACCGACGACCAGCTTGTCGCCGAAATGAACAAGATGGGATACAAGGTCGCACGCCGGACCATCGCGAAATATCGCGACCAGCTCGATATCCCTAAAGCCAGGCTCAGAAAGGAATTATAGGTTCATCTTGGCTCCGAAGGCCAGGTCACCCGCGTCTCCGAGACCCGGGATGATGTATGATTTGCTCGTCAGTTCTTCATCGACGGCAGCTGTCCACAGACAGGTGTTCTCAGGCAACCGTTTCTGAAGGTATTCGATGGCGTAGATGCTGCAGATCGGACTGATGAAATGGGTGAAGAGGGGAGTGCCGCCTTCATCCAGCAGCTTGTTGTAGGTGATTTCCATCGAAGCACCGGTGGCGATCATGGTGTCCGCGACGATCAGTATCTTGCCACTCAGGCTCGGACAGGAACAGTATTCGATGGCGATATGGAAGTCATCTCCCTTGTGATACTTCCTGAAGGCGGCGATGAACGCGCTCTCAGCATTGTCGAAGATGTCCAGTATGCCCTTGTGTATGGGCAGGCCGGCCCTGAGGATCGTGGCCGCTACAATCTTGGAATCACAGGTGCTGACGTTGGCCGTGGCGAGGGGGGTGGATATCTCCCTTGGAGAATAATCCAGCACCTTGCTGAGTTCGTAGGCGAAAATCTGTCCCAGCCTCTCCAGGTTGAACCGGAAGCGTAAGCTGTCCTTCTGGACTTTCCTGTCACGTACCTGCGCGATGATGTTGTTGAGCGCCGAATTGGTCTCTCCAAGATTGATGACTTTCATTGCTTTGGTGATAAATGGTTCCTTCAACCAAATGTAGAGATTTATTTCGTCCCATCCAAATTTTTCAAGTCCCGTCACCGGCCATATAGACCCGCTCGTCTGAGAAGCTGAAACAACTGTCGTCGCAGACGATGATATGGTCCAGCAGGGATATGTCGAAAGTCGCCGCGGCCCGTTTCATCGCAGCCGTCATCGTGATATCCGCCTTCCCGGGTCTCGGATTCCCGGAGGGATGGTTATGCACCATTATTATTCCGCTGGCACGCTTGTCCAGAGCCTTCCTGACCACGAGCTTCGTGTCCATTATGGTCGAGGTCATCCCTCCGCGACTTACCATCTCCTTGTGGATCACATAGTTCGCCCTGTTGAGGAGGATTATCCAGAATTCTTCATATTCCAGTCCTTTCAGCACCGGGAGCATCATCCTGAAAACCGCGGTCGGGGAGCAGACAGGATTCTTCTCTATGCCAGGATCTTCAAGGCAGCTCCTTTTCCCCAGCTCCAAAGCAGCGGCGATGGAGGAGTACCGGACACTGCCGATCCCTTCCATCGCCGTCATTTCACACGGGTCCATCGAAGCAATACCCGAAAGTTTCCCGTCCACCCTGGCAAGCAGCCTGTTGGCGACTTCCAGGACATTTTCCTTCCTGGTTCCGGAGCCGATAAGAATGGCGAGGAGTTCGGCATTCGTCATTGCTCCGGGTCCTTTGGAAAGCATTTTTTCGCGTGGACGCTCGTCCACGCATAAATCTTTGAGTTTCATAGTTTTAAAGTTTAGTAAAAAGTCTTATTTACGGATGATGGCCTTGTGTACGGCCTTGATTATTCCGTTGGCGTCGATACCGTAGGCTGCCAGCAGTTCTCCAGGAGTTCCGCTTTGGCCGAATGTATCCTTTCCGTTGACGAATTCAATCGGCTTAAGGGAAGTCCTGGCAAGCATTCCGGCTATCAGTTCTCCCAGACCTCCGGCCATGTTGTGTTCTTCGGCGACGACCACTGCTCCCGTCTTGATTACGGATGCCACTATGGTTGCAGTGTCGAGAGGCTTGATGGTGGCCACGTCGATCACTTCGGCGCAGATACCCTCTGCCTCAAGGATTTCAGCAGCCTTGAGCGCCTCCCATACCAAATGTCCGGTGGCGATGATCGTTATGTCCTTTCCTTCATTGAGGACATAGGCCTTGCCGATCTCGAACGGTTCGTCGGGCATGAAGTCGGCGACCTTCGGTCTTCCGAAACGGAGATAGACAGGACCGTCGTACTTGGCGGCTGCGATCGTGGCGTTCTTGGTCTGGGTCCAGTCGCAGGGGTTGATGACGACCATGTCCGGAAGCACGCGCATCAGGGCGATGTCTTCCATCGTCTGATGGGTGGCTCCGTCTTCACCCAGGGTGAGACCTGCGTGTGAGGAGGCTATCTTGACATTTGTCTTCCCATAGCAGACCGCCATCCTGACCTGGTCATAGACACGGCCGGTGACGAATTCCGCGAAAGAGCCTACAAACGGCACTAGGCCGGTTATGGCCATGCCGGAAGCGACTCCTATCATGTTGGATTCCGCGATTCCGCATTCGAAATACCTGTCCGGGAATTCAGCTGCGAAAGCATCCATCTTGAGTGAACCCTTGAGGTCGGCAGTAAGGGCGACCACCCTTGGATCGGCCTTGCCGGCCAGGTGAAGTCCCTCTCCGAATCCGCTTCGGGTGTCTTTCTTTCCTCTGTCAATATATTTTTTCATGATGCTGTCTTTTTAGTAGTCTCCCAATGTTTCCTTCAACTGGCCCAGTGCCTTGACGCTCTGTTCTTCGTTGGGTACGTTTCCGTGCCACTTATGGGTACCTGCCATGAAGTCCACCCCGTGACCCATCTCGGTCTGGAAGAGGATCATGACCGGCTTGCCCTTGCCCTGCAGCTCCTTGGCCTGTGCGAAGGCTTCCAGTATCCTGTCCATGTCGTGCCCGTCAGCTGTGATCGTTTCCCAGCCGAAGGCCCTCCATTTCTCACCCAGGTCTCCGAGTCCGGCGACATCTTCGGTGGTTCCGTCGATCTGCTGGCCGTTGACGTCGGTCATGGCAATCAGATTGTCGACCTTGTGATGTGCGGCGAACATGCCGGCTTCCCAGATCTGTCCTTCTTCACTCTCGCCGTCTCCGCACAGTACGTATACTGTGTGGTTGTCCTTCGCAGCCTTCTTGCCGAGCGCCATTCCAACCGCCACGGAAAGACCCTGGCCGAGGGAACCGGCAGCCTGGAAGACACCGGGAAGTCCTTTCCTGACGGAAGGGTGACCCTGCAGGCGGGTTCCGAACTTGCGGAAGGAGGCCAGCTCGCTGGTCGGGAAGTACCCGGCGCGGGAAAGGATCGAGTAATACATGGGGGTGAGGTGGCCGGCAGACAGAACGAACATGTCCTGACCCTTTCCGTCACGGGTCCAGGTGGCAGGATCGTGTTCCATGACTGCGAAGTAGAGGGCAGTCATGAAGTCGGCGCTGCTCATCGAACCGCCAGGATGACCGGATTTGGCTTCGACGACCATCCTGATGATGTCTCTTCTGACTTGAGAGGCAATCTTCTTCAGATCTTCAGTTGATTGCATTTGCTGTTTGATATTTTGAATTAGAATTATGCTTTTTGTTAAAGCATACAAATATAATCCTTTTTTATCTCAAGAGGAAATTTTAACTTTGTATGGTCTATAAAGGGGCCATAGAAATAACACCATAATCAATGGCACAAGCAGTTATAATGCCCAAACAGGGGCAATCAGTCGAAAGTTGCATCGTAACAGAATTCAAAAAGAAAGTCGGAGACAAGGTTGCCGTCGGAGACATCCTTTTCAGCTATGAAACTGACAAGGCTTCGTTCGAAGAGGAATCAAAATTCGAAGGTACTGTCCTGGCGTGTTTCTTCAACGATAATGATGAGATTCCGTGCCTGACCAACGTGATGGTCATCGGCGAGCCCGGCGAGTCCTTCGAGGAGTTCGCCCCTTCAGGTGACAGCGGCAGTGCAGCCGGGGAGACCATACCCTCGGAAACCACTGCCACCCTCGGCACGTTAAGAGGGGGGACCGGAGCGGAGCGCAGCGAAGCGAGCGGTGGGGTCGAGCGGAGCGAGACGGTTTCAGGGGGTATGGTCTCCCCGGCCTGTTCCTCCGCAGTTTCTCCCCGTGCCCGGAGACTTGCAGCTGAGAAGGGGGTCGATGCAACGCATATAGCCGGATCCGGCCCTGGCGGCCGTGTCATTGAAAGGGATGTACTGGCTGCCGCCCTGACGCCCCGTACCGGCCTTGCAAAGGCGATGATGAAGGAAGGGAACCTTCAGGCCCCTGCATCAGGTTCAGGTCTGGGAGGCATGGTCAAGGGCGGAGACCTCAAGACCTGGGAGCCTTCACATTCCGAGATACCCGGTGAAGGGACGGAGTTCACTGTCGAGAAGATGTCCAACATGCGCAAGCTCATTGCAAAGAGCATGTACAACTCCCTCCAGAACTCAGCCCAGCTCACCCATATGCTCGGCGCCGATGCCAGGAAGGTCCAGGCTCTCCGCAAAAAGGCGAAGAAAGCCCTGGAGGAAGGCCGGATCGATGCGAACGTGACGATCAACGATTTCGTCTGCTTCGCCGTGATCAAGGCCCTGCATAAATTCCCGAAGGTCAATTCACACTGTCTCGGCGATGCGATGCGCATTTTCAAGACAGTCAATCTCGGCTGTGCTGTCGATACCGAGCGCGGCCTTATGGTCCCGTGCATCAAGCATGCCGAGGAACTGGACATAATAGCCCTCAGCAAGGCTCTCAAGCAGGTGGCCGATGACTGCCGCAAGGGCAGCATCAATCCTGACCTCCTGTCCTCGGAAGCAGCGTCTTTCACGGTGTCCAACCTGGGTGGTTTCGGAGTCGAATGGTTCACTCCTGTCATCAACCTGCCCCAGAGCGGAATCCTCGGCGTTGGCACGATCGTGCCCCGTCCCAAGGCTCTCGGAGGCGGTGAATATGAGTTCGTCCCCTATCTCGGCCTCTCGTTGACATACGACCACAGGGCCCTGGACGGCGGTGAGGCGACCCGCTTCCTCAAGCAGGTGGCCACCGAGATAGAGAACCTTGAAATCGAATTCTAGTTTCGGATATAATTTAATTCAGGATATGTACGATTTAGCGATTATCGGAGGCGGCCCCGGTGGTTATGTGGCCGCGGAAAGGGCGGGAGCCGCCGGACTGAAGGTGGTTCTCTTCGAAAGGAAGTCGCTCGGCGGAGTTTGCCTCAATGAAGGCTGCATCCCCACCAAGACCCTCCTTTACAGTGCAAAGGTCTACAACTACGCCATGACCGGAGACCATTACGGAGTCTATGTCAGCGATCCAACGTTCAAGTACGATGAGATCGTGGCGCGCAAGAACAAGGTCGTCAAGAAACTTGTCGGCGGAGTCAAGGCGGCCATGAAGGGTAACGGAGTGGAGGTCGTGAATGAAAATGCGACCATACTCGGGCGTGACCAGGAGGGTATCAAGGTCGAGGCTGCAGGGAACACCTATGCAGCCAGGAACCTTCTGATCTGCACCGGTTCCGAGGCTGCGGTCCCTCCTTTCCCCGGTCTTAAGGAAGCCGGAGACGTGATCGTAACCAACCGCGAGATCCTTGCCTTGGAAGAAAGGCCTGAGGAACTGGTGGTCATCGGAGGCGGCGTGATCGGAATGGAGTTCGCGGCCTTCTTCAGCACCCTGGGCACCAAGGTCACGGTGGTCGAGATGCTTCCGAAGATACTCGGTCCCCTTGACGACGAGATCAGCGACATGCTGCAGAAGCAGTATGAGAAGAGAGGTGTCAATTTCTGCCTCCGCTGCAAGGTGACTGGAATTGAAGGAAATACCGTGGTATATGAGGACCCCGATGGCAAGGTCTGCCGTGTAAGCGGGGACAAGATCCTTGTGAGCGTGGGCCGCAGGGCCAACCTCCAGGGTTTCGGCCTCGAGAACATCGGAGTCGAACTCGCCCTCAATCCGGCCGGAAGGCCTTACGGAATCAAGGTAGATGAGAAGATGAGGACCAATGTCCCCGGCGTCTATGCCGCAGGCGACGTGACCGGTTTCTCGATGCTTGCCCACACGGCTTCACGCGAAGGCGAGGTCGCCGTGAACAACATTCTCGGCAAGGAGGACAGGATGCGTTACAACGCCATTCCCGGCGTAGTCTATACGAATCCTGAGGTTGCAGGTGCCGGCCTTACCGAGGCCGAGGCCAAGGCCAAGGGCATCGACTACAAGGTGGTCAAGCTGCCGATGGCTTATTCAGGACGTTTCGTGGCAGAGAACGAGAGGGGAGAGGGAATCTGCAAGATCATCGTGGGTGCCAGGTACCACGAGGTGCTGGGCGTCCATATGCTCGGAAATCCCTGCTCGGAAATCATCCACAGCGCCTGTCTGGCGATCGAGACCGAGATGACCCTCGAGCAGCTCCAGGAAGTCGTGTTCCCTCACCCTACGGTGTCGGAAATAATCAAGGAAACCGCATTCACAATCAAATAATCAGAAAACCATGCCCAAAGCGCTTTACATAGATCCGGAAGTCACCCTGCGTCCGCAGGAGCATGAACTCAAGCTCCCGACCATACCGGTGATGAAGTACAACAAGACCGTCAAGGAAGAATTGGCTGACGGCCGTTTCACCAAGGAGGATCTGCTCCGCATTTTCCGCGACATGTCCTACATCCGTGAGTTCGAGACGATGCTCAACCTCGTCAAGACCACCGGAGGATACAACGGTGTCGCCTATAACAACCCGGGTCCCGCACATCTTTCCGCAGGACAGGAGGCCGCCGCCGTAGGTATGGCCTATGCCCTCGATACCGATGACTTCATATTCGGAAGCCACCGTTCACACGGAGAGATCCTGGCCAAGGGTCTCCGCTCGATCCAGATCCTCCCGGAGGAGGAACTGAAGAAGGTGATGGAGGAGTTCTGGGACGGCGCTACGCTCAACGTGGCAAAGAAGGCATATTCCGGGACCGACACCAAGGAGTTGGGAATACGCTTCCTGCTCTACGGTGCGATGGCCGAGATATTCGCCCGCACGACCGGTTTCAACAAGGGACTCGGCGGATCGATGCACACGTTCTTCACTCCGTTCGGAATCTATCCTAACAACGCCATCGTAGGTGGCAGCGGCTCGATCGCGGTCGGCGCAGCCCTCTTCAAGAAGGTCAACCGCAAGAAGGGAATCGTCGTCGCCAACCTCGGTGACGGTGCAATGGCCCGTGGCCCTGTGCTCGAAGGTATGACCTTCGCCTCCATGGACCAGTTCAACACCCTCTGGGAAGGCGACATGAAGGGAGGACTTCCCGTCCTGTTCAACGTTATGGACAACCAGTATGCAATGGGTGGCCAGACAAAGGGCGAGACCATGGGTTACACCTTCCCGGCCCGTCTGGGTGCAGGCTTCAAGGCCGATGCCATGGATGCCGAAAGGGTTGACGGCTACAATCCTCTCGCCGTCATCGACGCATTCTACCGCAAGAAAGCCTACCTGCTCGAAAAGAAGGGGCCTGCCCTTCTGGATGTCGTGACATACCGCTACAGCGGCCATTCCCCGTCCGACCAGAGCTCCTACCGTACGAAGGAGGAGATCGAGGCTTGGGAGAAGGAAGACTGCATCGTAGCCTTCGGCAAGAAACTCATCGAAGCAGGGGTGGCCGACCAGGCAGCACTGGACGCCATACGTGCCGAAGTCAACGACAACATATTCGAATGCTACAAGCTCGCCATCGATCCCGAGCTCTCACCGAGGATGGACCTCGTGAAGCAGGACGAACTCCTCGGCGAGATGATGTTCTCCAACCAGAGCATCGACTCGCTGTCGGATGCGAAGCCCGACGTGCTTATGCCGCTGGAGGAGAATCCCCGCGTGAAGCAGATCGCCGGCAAGGAGCGTTTCTGGCTCGGAAAGGACGGCAAGCCTGCCAGCAGCATGAAGGCATACAACTTCCGCGACGGTGTATTCGAAGCCATTGTGGACCGTTTCTACAAGGATGCTTCCCTCATCGCCTACGGTGAGGAGAACCGCGAGTGGGGCGGTGCCTTCGCAGTCTACCGTGGACTTACCGAGGCCCTTCCTTACCACCGTCTGTTCAACTCTCCGATCGCCGAGGCCGCAATCATCGGCACCGCTATCGGTTACGCAATGTGCGGAGGCCGTGTCATCCCTGAGATCATGTACTGCGACTTCCTCGGATGCTGCGGTGACGAGATATTCAACCAGCTTCCGAAGTGGCAGGCGATGTCCGGCAACATCCTGAAGATGCCGGTGGTTGTCCGTGTTTCCGTGGGTTCCAAGTACGGCGCCCAGCACAGCCAGGACTGGACCAGCCTCTGTACGCATATTCCCGGACTGAAGGTCTGCTTCCCCGTGACTCCTTACGATGCCAAGGGCCTTATGAACGCGGCCTTGCAGGGTACCGATCCTGTGATCTTCTTCGAGAGCCAGCGTCTCTACGGCATCGCCGAGAAGTTCCACGAGGGTGGAGTTCCGGAAGGTTACTACGAGATTCCTATCGGCGAGCCTGATGTGAAGCGTGCCGGAAAGGACATCACCATACTGACCATCGGCGCGACCCTTTATCGCGCTCTCGAGGCGGCCGACATCCTGAAGGAGAAGTACGGAATGGAGGCGGAGGTGATCGACGCCCGTTCGCTCGTGCCGTTCAACTACGACAAGGTGATCGAGTCCGTGAAGAAGACCGGCCGGATCATCATCGCCGGAGATGCCTGCGCCCGCGGTTCATATCTCAATGACCTGGCTGCCAACATTTCCGAGATGGCATTCGACTATCTTGACGCGGCTCCCGTGGTGCTCGGTTCCCGCAACTGGATCACTCCTTGCCATGAACTTGAGGAGGCCTTCTTCCCTCAGCCGTCATGGTTCCTCGATGCGATCAACGAGAAGATCGTTCCTCTGAAGGACTATGTTCCCACGAGCAACCAGACCGTCGCCCAGATGCGTCTGCACGCCCGCAAAGGTATTTAATTGATTGAATATGAAGACAAAAGCGGTACGCCTTTACGGCAAGGAAGACCTGAGGCTTGAGGAATTCGAGCTTCCGGCGATGAAGGAAGACGAGATCCTCGCGAAGGTCGTCAGCGACAGCATCTGCATGTCGTCCTATAAGTCATCACACCAGGGCACCGACCATAAGAGGGTTCCCAATGACATCGCCGAGAATCCCACCATCATAGGCCACGAATTCGCCGGAGAGATCGTCGAGGTCGGAGCTAAATGGAAAGACCAGTTCAAGCCAGGTGACAAGTTCTCCATCCAGCCTGCCCTCAATTATGAAGGAGGTCCCGTCGGAGTGCTTTCCGCCCCCGGTTATTCCTACAGGTTCATCGGTGGTGACGCCACTTACATAATCATCCCCGCAGAGGTGATGGAGCAGGGCTGCCTCCTGCCTTACAACGGCCCCGGATTCTATCCCGCATCATTGAGCGAGCCGCTCTCCTGCGTGATCGGTGCGATGCACGCCTGCTACCATACCCATCCCGGATCCTATGTCCATCACATGGAGATCAAGGACGGAGGCAAGATGGCTTTGCTGGCCGGCGTGGGCCCGATGGGACTGGCCATGATCAACTATGTCCTCCGTCGCGAGGACAGGCATCCGTCCCTTTTCGTCGTGACCGACATCGACCAGGCCAGGCTGGACCGCGCTGCTTCATTGTACACCAGGGAGTTCGCCGCATCCAGGGGAATCGACCTCCGTTATGTCAATACCGGAGCGGTGGAGAATCCTGCGGAATGCCTTCGTGAGATATCGGGTGGAACAGGCTACGATGAGGTGGTGGTGATGGCTCCTGTTCCTGCCGTGATCGAGCAGGGAGACGATATCCTCGGTCAGGACGGCTGCCTCAACTTCTTCTCCGGTCCCGGCCGCGCGGACTTCAAGGCTCCTCTGAACTTCTACAATGTCCATTACGCGTCCACCCACATCGTGGGAACCAGCGGCGGCAACACCGATGACATGAAGGAGGCCCTCTACCTGATGGGCAAGGGCATGGACCCTGCAGGTCTCGTGACCCATATCGGAGGACTTAACGTAGTTCCGGAGACGACCCTTCACCTTCCTGAGATCAAGGGCGGAAAGAAACTGGTCTACACCCACGTGGATATGCCTTTGACGGCAATCACCGAATTCGAGGAGAAGGGGAAGACCAATCCTGTCTACGCCGAACTAGACCGCCTCTGCAAGGCACATCAGGGGCTTTGGAACATCGAGGCCGAGGAATATCTCCTCAGCCATGCCGACCAGCTGTAACGTTTTCTGTAACTGGTTAATATTGAATCTTTTATAAAAAACGAGTAGCTAATTATGCTACTCGTTTTTCGTAAGTGGCTGTTATTCAACATATTTCGCAAAACGCTTCCGCTTGAACAAGGGAGCAGGGTAATTGGCAGGTGGGGTATCCCAAATTGTTATTGCAGAGACAGAACCGTATTGAATATCAATGAGTTGATTGATTATCCTCAGAGTTTTTCCCTGGAAGTAAAAAATGTAACTTATTGATTATTATGGCAGAACTGTTTCCTGTGTGAATGGAAAGCAGCATAACTGCAATGGCCACAACAATTGCAAGGTAGGGTTTCCAAAGGGACAGCGATGCCAGGATGCCGGCTTGAAGGCTTTTGACGTTAACCAAAGGGAATGCTATGAAGAACAACGTGGCAATAATTCCTGTCGCCACCCCAATGAACAAGGCAATGAGAATGGTTGAACGTCCATGCCGGCGTTGACGGTCGACCTCATCCTTGATTCCTTCGACGGCATCCAGCCTTTGCCTGACTTCCAGCAGGAAGGCCGGATCATCCTTGACAGCCGGTCTGTTTTTCCGGAGGAGTTTCTCCAATTCAATATCATTCATAGGCTTAAATGCTCTTTAAGATGTGATCTCCCTATTGAGAGATGATACTTGACCGTTCCCGTGGGGATGCCGAGGATCGATGAGATTTCCTTTATGCTCCGGTCTTCGAAATAGAACAGGATGATGGCTGTCCTTTCTTTCTCAGAAAGCCGGTCCAATGCTTGATGGAGTTGCTGGTACCGGAAAGATGCATCGGAGGTGTTCCTGTCTTCAAGATTCAATGCTTCGCTTCCATCGATCGGGGCTTGTCCGGGATGCTTCTTCCTGCGATGGTCAACATAGCAGTTGTAGGCGATCCTGAAGAGCCAGGTGCGGAATGAAGATAGCCCCATGAAAGATCCCGAAGCCACATATGCCCTCACAAGGGAATCTTGGGCTATGTCATCGGCCAGGGCGGAATCACCGCCGCACAAAGCAAGCAGGAACCGTCTCAGTGGTCCCTGCTCCACTCTGACCAGGTCGATGAACCGCTCCTCAGTCATTGCTCTTTGGATGCTTCCAATACTTTCTCCTCAACTTCAATCTCCTTGGCAAGAGCCTTTTTCCTGATAAAGTAAACCACAAGGAGAGCGATTCCGATAGCCGACAGGATTCCGCCGAGGTAAGGTAACAGACTCATCGCTGAAGCCCAGGATTCGTAAGCATGATTGTTCGCAAGACAGAAAACAATACCAAGAATGATTGAGGATAATCCCAAGCCGATAAGGATGCAGGCAGCTGTCAGATAACCAAGGAGTCTTTCCTTGATGCTCTTTTTCCTGACGGTTTGATTTTCTGCTTTCAATAAACTAGGGTCTACAGGTGTACCCGTCTCGATGGCCTTCAGAATTATTTCGGCCATCTTGTTGGTCTCATTCTGTTTTGTCCTCATTACAAGCCAGACGATAGTAACCGGCATTACTACGCACATGAAAAGGGGGAGGATAATGTCTTCCATCATAGTATTATAATTTGTAATCAACAATTACCGCAATCAGTGCGGTTCCATATGTTAGACGGAAATGCGGCCCTGAAGGTTGGGAAAAGATTAAATCAGTAACAAGTCAAGGATAGCTGCTGAATCGGTGCCCCTGAAGCAGCGTGAGACGGTGGCATCATCCAGGACGCAGGCAAGGGCTTCACGCTCGAACCGGCAACCTGTCAGTTTCGATTCCAACTCCGTCACAGGTTCGTCGAACATAAAATCTCCGCTGAAGGAAATGCCGGTGATCAGGCCGCGGTCCAGGTTGATGTCAGCCTCGACCGTACCGCAGGGAAGTTTTGCCTTCCGGACAAAACCGGTCTGACGTGAACGTCCGTATATGAAATCCCAGGTTGCGAACTTCCCGTCAGCCATCTTTCGGACTTCAGAAAGCTGGTCTTCGGACAGTTCGATAACCCCGTCACCATCGGCAAGTATCTCCTGGAGAGCAGCCTGCAGTTCGTCCAGGGTGCTGAAACCGGGAAGATATTCCTTGAGGTTGGCGACCCTGCTCCTGACGGAACCGATCCCTTTGGCCTGAAGTTTCGAACCCGGGGTGTCCAGGACGTGGGTCAGGGTTTCCAGGTCCACGTCGTACATGAGGGTGCCGTGGATGATTTCCTGGCATCCGGAAACCCTTCGGGCATAGCCGGAGACTTTGCGGCCTTCTACGAATATGTCGTTGCGTCCGGACAGTTCGGCTGGGACGCCGAGCCGGTGTAGGGCGTCGACTATCGGCTGGGGTGTAAGGGATAGGCCGACGATAGTGTAGTTCAGGTTCTGCAGGTCGTGATAGACCGCGCCGCCGCCGGTCACCCTTCGTACAAGGTTGATCCCGTTAGCCCGTAGATATGGGAGGTTGACCTCTGAATATGCATTCTGGTTGAGACCGATGATAACTGAAGGCCGGTTCCTCCAAAGGTAGAAATACGGTTCCTCCCTGACGATGTTCTCAAGGCAGAACTCGTCAAGGGCCATATTGAAATATGGGTCCGTCGAGTTATTTACGAGATATCTCATTCTCGATAACGGGCAGGATATACTTTTTTGTCTCAGGGAAATTGGGAAGGTGGGTTCCGGGATACCTGTGGCCGCGGCCGGGGTAATGCTCCTGGAACTCGTCGAAACAATCCACCATCTCGTCCCGGTCGGCGAACATACCTGATGTCAGGGCGATCTCCTCATCATCCAACCCTTTGAATTCATCCTTTTCAAGGGTTTCATAACCTTGGCAGATGGTTTCGTCGATCCTGAATGAAACCGCTCCGTCCTGTCGCGGTGAAAGATATTCCATTACGCCGACTTTGGTCCTGAGGAGACGGGATGGATGCAGGTCGGGATTGACAAGCATCTTACGGTAGCCGCGCAGTTTCTGCGCCCAGAAGCCTCCGAGGGAAAGGCCCACGATAAGGTCCGGCTTTTCACGGGAACATATTCCTTCAAGGAGAGCCAGTGCATCCGAGGGCTCGATGGGCACATCAGGGGCAGTCACCTCGCTTCCTTTGAGGAGGATCCTCAGGGTCGAGGCCATCTTGTAGGCACCGGATGATGCCAGTCCGTGGATGAATAAAATCTTCATTTACAATGATTTCCGGCTCTCGAGGATTAGATCTCCGAGTTCCTTCAGGTCCCTGACTATGAAATCGGCGGTACCGGCTTCGAGAGCCGTTTCCAAAGTGGTCTCGCCGGAGAGGACCAGCACGCTGACCGCGCCGGCCCTGCGGCCCATCTCGATATCCGTATAGATGCGGTCGCCGACCATCGCAATCTCCTCAGGCTTCAGTCCATGGCGGTCGCGGATGCCGTCCAGCATCGTCGGATCGGGCTTGCCCATCACCTTGTCCGGCTTCCTGCCTGTCGCGGCCTCGATGCATTTCTGGAGCGAGCCGCAGTCCACCAGGATGGTTTCGGCGTCGGTAGGGCAGATCCAGTCGGGATTGGTGGCGATATAGGGTATTCCCTGCTTGGCCCACCAGGCGGCCCTGCAGAGTCGTGAATAGACCAGGGTCGTGTCGAAAGCGACTATCAGCATGTCCGGCCTGTCGGAAGGGTCGTCCTCGCAGGAAATGAACCCGGCTTCCACGAACTGCTCGCGCATGCTGGGTGTTCCGAGCATGAACAGGCGCTTCACTTCCGGATAGGCCTTTTTTATGTAGTCGATGGTTGCAATGGGAGTGGTGTACATGTCCTCGAAGGCACAGTCTATCCCCATCCGTGCGAGTTTCGCCACATAGTCTCCAACGGATTTCGTGGGATTGTTGGTCAGGAAAGAGTGGCCGACTCCGGCCTCCTTCAAAGCATCCAGCGTGGGGATGGTGAACGGGAATATGTTGTTTTCCATGTAGATGGTCCCGTCCATGTCCAGGGCAAGGTGCCGGATTCCCCTGAGCCTGGCCCTTTGCTCCTCCGATATGGTCTTGTTGTAGTTGTCTTTCATATCAAACGCAAATATACTAATTCCACGGGGTTATTTTGACTCGGGTAATCCAACTAATTACCGGAATTCGTTATATTTGTAATATGGACAAGAGCATCAAGCAAAAATACAATTATTGGCAGTGGCGTACGCTCATCATCCTGATGATCGGATACGCCCTGTTCTATTTCGTAAGGAAGAATTTCAGCATAGCCATGCCGGCCTTGAAGTCCGAACTCGGACTTGACGAGACGCAGTTGGGAATATTCCTGACTCTGAACGGAATAGTCTATGGCGTGTCCCGTTTCATCAACGGCTTCATATCCGACAGGGCGCGCTCGAAGAAACTGATAATGGGTCTTGGGCTCCTGCTTTCCGCCATCGTCAACTTCGTCATCGGTCTGAGCCCGCAGATGAACGGTTTGTTCCACTATATGGATGCCAGCGGGAAGGCCACTGTCGGACTGGTGTATTTCATCGGATCCCTGTGGCTGATCAACGGCTTCACCCAGGGAATGGGTTATCCGCCCTGCGGCAGTCTCATGGCTCACTGGATAAAGCCTTCCGAGTTGGCGACCAAGCAGAGTATCTGGAACAGCTCCCATTCGATCGGAGCCGGCCTTGTAGCAGTGCTCATAGGCACTTTCATCCTGGGACGTTTCGGTTATGAGGCCTGGCAGTGGTGTTTCTTCATCCCCGCCATCCTGGCCGCAGCCGGCAGCCTTCTCCTCTTTTTCGGCCTCAAGGATTCTCCTTCCGATGTCGGCCTCCCAAGCCCGGACATGCTGGACGAGCAGGTTCCTGTCGCACAGGCCGCGAAGCAGGAACACGAGAGCCCGGAGCATGCGCATGCATTGTACAAGGTGCTTCTGAAGAAGATGGTGTTCCGCAATCCGATAATCTGGATCCTGGCGGTTTCCAATTTCTGCGTATACGTGATCCGGTTCACGATCCTCGACTGGGGATCCATGTTCCTGACTGACTACAAGCATCTGGACATAAGCGTTGCCGCAAACGTCGTGGCGGCATCCGAGATTGTGGGAGGTATCATAGGAACACTCCTGGCAGGCTGGATCACTGACCGGTTCTTCAAGAGCAAGGCACACCATACTTGCCTGATATTCATGATTATGGCAACCCTCTGCTTCTTCATGTTCTGGAGGATGCCGCAGTCCAACACCGGCCTTGCGATATTCTTCCTCATCATGTCCAGCTTCTTCATCTACGGTCCCCAGGCACTCACGGGAATCGCCGCTTCCAATCAGGCCACCAAGAGGGCTGCGGCTTCAGCCAACGGTGTCCTCGGTATATTCGGATATGCAAGTACAACGGTATCCGGCCTTGCTTTCGGTATGATCGCCAAGTCCTTCGGCTGGAACACCGTGTTTGCCGTGGCCATCGCGTTCGGTATCCTGGGTTGCCTTGTCTTCGCAATCATGTGGAAGGCGCCCGCTGACGGGTATTCAAAGGCGGAAAAGATCATAGAAGAATTCGAGGGACAGAACCCCGAAAAGGCATAAGGATGGATCGTAAGGAAAGACTTGCCTCCCTGGATATCCTGCGGGGACTGGACCTGTTCCTGTTGCTGGTGGCCGGGCCTGTTATCCATACTTTCCTCAGGATCAATGAGAGCCCCGTATGGGACGGCATACGCCACCAGGTCAGCCATGTCGCCTGGGAAGGGTTCGTGCTCTGGGATATCATAATGCCGCTGTTCATGTTCATGTCTGGGGCCACCATACCGTTCTCGATGGCAAGGTACAGGGAAGGTGAAAAACCGGGCAGGGCGTTTTATTTCAAGCTGCTCAAGCGCTTCGCCCTCTTGTTTTTCCTGGGGTGGATAGTGCAGGGCAACCTTCTCAACCTTGACTTCAAGGTATTCCATCCTTTCGCCAATACCCTGCAGGCCATCGCGGTGGGCTATGTCTTCGCCGCCCTCGCTTTCGTCCTTCTAGGAAAGAAAGGAAGCTGGATATTCGGCACGTTCTGTTTCGCCGCCTATATCCTGGTGTTCGTCGTATTCGGCAATATGGATTTTGACCCGCAGGGGAACGTGGCCATGACCATCGACAAGGCGGTTCTGGGGAGCCACCGCGACGGGGTGACCTGGAATCCGGACGGCAGCTGGGCCTGGAACGAGGGTTACCAGTACACATGGATTCTGAGCAGCCTCAATTTCATCGTGACGGTGATGCTGGGCTGTTATGCCGGAACCATATTGAAGGATACTTCCAGGACCAAGTCCCTGAGAGGGTTGCTGCTGGCGGCCACGGGCATCTCCCTGGTCGTCCTCGGGTTGGCTCTCGGTTCGTGGCTCCCCATAATCAAGAAGATATGGAGCAGCTCGATGACACTCTATTCGGGCGGAATATGCTGCATTGCCCTTGCGGTAGTATACCTGATCGTTGACGTCTGGGGCAAGCGAAAAGGGTTGGAGTGGCTCAAGTACTTCGGAATGAACTCGATAGCAGCGTACTGCATCGGTGAGGTAATCAATTTCTCCTCTGTGAGCAGATCCTTGCTTCACGGCTTCGAACATATTACCGGAGATTATTATCCCCTCGTCATCACGGCGGCCAATGTGACGATTCTCTTCCTAATCCTGCGGCTGATGTACAAGAGAGGAATATTCCTTAAAGCGTAGCCATGGCCGCCGAGATAGAGAGACATCCTTTCGAGCCTTTTCTGCCCGCGAACGCCCGGGTCCTCTTTCTCGGGAGTTTCCCCCCGCAGCGTAAAAGGTGGAGCGTGGAGTTCTATTACCCCAACTATATCAACGATTTCTGGCGTATAACAGGTCTCGTTTTCTTTGATGACCGGGACCGTTTCGTAGATGTACCCGCCAAAAGGTTCAAGCTGGAGGAGATCAAAGGATTCTGCTCCGAAAAAGGGATAGCTCTGTTTGATACCGCCACTGCGGTAAGACGCTTGAAAGGCAACGCCTCGGACAAGTTCCTGGAGGTGGTCGAACCGACGGATATCCCTGCACTCCTCAGACGGATTCCGGAGTGCCGGGCAGTAGTGGTGACAGGGGAGAAGGCCGCCGATACCCTCGGAGGGGCATTCGGGGTTGCCTCCCCGGCCGTAGGGGAATATTCGTCCTTCCTTTTCGAGGACAGGCGGATGCGCCTCTACAGGATGCCGTCCACATCCCGCGCCTACCCGCTTCCGATAGACAGGAAAGCCGACGTTTACCGCCGGCTTTTCGAAGATCTGGGAATGCGTGGCCAGTTCGAAATAAAATGAGTATATTTGTAAGATTATAAGATTATTTTAGGATAATGGCAAGAGAAATAAAGTTCTCCCTGGTTTACAGGGATATGTGGCAGAGTTCGGGCAAATATGTTCCCAGGGTCGACCAGCTTTGCGAGGTAGGTCCCGCAATCGTTGACATGGGCTGCTTCGACAGGGTGGAGACCAACGGCGGCGCTTTCGAACAGGTGAATCTCCTTTTCGGTGAGAATCCAAACGTCGCGGTCCGCAAGTGGACGGCTCCTTTCCATAAGGCAGGCATCCAGACCCACATGCTGGAAAGAGGCCTCAATGCCCTCAGGATGAACCCTGTACCGAGGGACGTCCGCGACTTGATGTTCAAGGTCAAGAAAAAGCAGGGCACCGACATCGCCCGTTCGTTCTGCGGACTGAACGACCATCGCAACCTGCGCGTCTCTGTCGAGGGCGCCAAGAAAGGCGGGATGATATCCCAGGTAGCCCTCTCCATCACCCATTCACCGGTCCATACGGTCGAGTATTACATGGGCATAGTGGACAAGGTGGTCGGGTACGGCTGCGACGAGATCTGCCTCAAGGACATGGCCGGAATCGGCAGGCCTACCGTATTGGGAGAACTGGTATCCGACATCAAGAAGAAATATCCTCACATAGTTGTCCAGTACCACGGACATACCGGTCCCGGCTTCTCTCCGGCATCGATGCTGGAGGTGGCCCGCGCCGGAGCGGACTATCTGGATGTGGCTGTCGAACCCCTTTCCTGGGGGAAGGTCCATCCGGATGTCATCACCATCCGCGAGATGATGAAGGCCGACGGCTTCCTGGTCAAGGACATCAATATGGATGCTTACATGGAGGTACGCCGCCTGACCCAGAAGTTCATAGACGATTTCCTTGGATACTGGATCAATCCGACCAACTCCCAGATGAGTTCCCTGCTGGTGGGCTGCGGCCTGCCCGGCGGAATGATGGGCTCAATGATGGCCGACCTGATGGGATTCCAGGGTGCGATCAACGCCGCCCAGAGGTCGCATGGCCGTCCTGAGATGAGCCTTGACACCTTGATGGTCAAATTGTTCCAGGAGGTCGAGTACGTGTGGCCGCGCCTTGGCTACCCGCCTCTCGTGACCCCGTTCAGCCAGTATGTCAAGAACACGGCCCTGATGAACCTGTTCAACATGCTGAACGACAAGCCCCGCTGGACTACCATCGACAAGGACACCTGGGGTATGATACTCGGCAACATGGGCCAGCTTCCCGGACCTCTCGCCCCCGAAATCATCGAACTGGCGAAGGAGAAAGGCCTCGAGTTCACGACCTGCGACCCTCAGGAAAACTATCCTGACGAACTCCCGAAGTTCCGCAAGATGATGGACGAGGAAGGCTGGGACTATGGCGAGGACGACGAGGAACTCTTCGAGCTCGCCATGCACGAGCGCCAGTATCGCGACTACAGGAGCGGAATCGCAAAGGAGCGCTTCAACAAGGAACTTGAGGACTTCCGCAAGAAGGCCGGTGCTCCGATAGTGGTCACCCGCCCTGTAGTGGAGATGCCGAAGTTCGATGTGGAGGAATATACCAGGCGCTATCCCGGTGCCGTGCCCGTCCAGGCTCCCGTCAAGGGACAGTTGCTCTGGCAGGTTGATGTGGATGACGATTCCGCCGCACCGTTGGCAGGGACTGCAGTCAAGGCTGGGGAAGGCATGGGCTTCGTCCAGACATATTACGGTATGGAGGAGATCATCCCTGCCATAGACGGCCGTGTCGTGGCGGTTCTCGGAAAGCAGGGCGAGAAAGTCGCCAAGGGTGAGATCATAGCTTTCGTACAGGCATAATGAAAAGGATCCTTCATCTCGTCGTCGTTCTGTCAACCGTCGTCCTGACGGCGACCGGCTGCGATTTCTTCCGCAAGCTTGCGGGAAGGCCCACCTCTACCGACATAGAAGCGATGAGGCAGGCTATAGCCCTGAGGGAAGAGGCGAAGGTGCAGGCAGCTCAGACGGACTCGGTTCCGGTCGTTCCTGATACAGTTGCAGCCAAGCCGGAGGTCAAGCCTGCCCCTGCGAAGGAGACAGTTTCATCCAGTTCGCAAGCGAATGACGGGAAGAAGAGATATTACATCATAGTGGCTTCATTCTCCAAGGTCGAGAACGCTGAAAGATGTGCCGAGCGCATGGCCGGAAGGGGTTATCCCGGTGAACTGCTGAAGTTCAAGGGAGGCTACACCGCGGTCGGCGTGCTTGGTACGGATGACATGCAGGAGGCCCAAGCCTCGCTGAAGGAATTGAAAAGGCAGGATTTTTGCCCTCAAGGCGTCTGGATTTTAGACAGGAACAGAAAATGAACATCAAATCAGCGATCATTTCGGCTTCAGTCGCTCTTTTCGCCTTCATCACGCCTCTTGAAGCCCAGTTCAAGGCCGGGTATTCGGATTTGGGTGACAGCGAGACTGTATCTTCGTTCAAGAAGCATGTCTCCACAGTCTCCGCCGCCATCATGGAAGGCCGCAAGGCCGGTTCGGAGGGTGAGAAGATGACAGCCGAATACATTACCGAAGTATTCAAGGAGTATGGACTCGACCTCTTGTCCGGGCAGTCCGGAGACCCTTTCGGAATACGCCAGGAAAACGGTGACACACTGACTTCGAGGAATGTCTGCGCTTTCATTCACGGAGGTGACAAGGCCCTGAGGGACAGATATATAGTCATCGGTGCCAGGATGGATAACCTGGGATCGGGGACTATGACCGTGGATGGACGTACGGTAGACAGGATATATTATGGCGCCAACGGCAACGCTTCCGGGATTGCAATGCTCCTGGAACTTGCGCGCCTTCTCCAGACAAACCGGTTCCAGCTGAGGCGTTCCATCCTGCTGGTTGCTTTCGGGGCTTCCAGGGAATCCTTTGCCGGATCCTGGTATTTCCTGAACAGGTCGTTCTCCGACGTGTCCAACATCGATGCGATGATCAACCTGGACATGCTGGGTACCGGTTCGGACGGCTTCTATGCGTATACTGCTTCGAATGCCGACATGAACGCCCTGCTGACCCAGCTTTCCGACGAGTTGCAGCCGATCCGTCCGCAGGTCATCACACAGGAGCCGTATCCCTCCGACCATGTGGCATTCTATGACAAGGAGATACCTTCCGTATATTTCACTACTGGCAGGTACCCTGCGCACGATACCGAGCGGGATACCCAGTCCATAATCGACTTTGATACGATGGAGAAGGAGCTGGAATACATCTACCACTATTCCGTAGCCCTCGTGAACGGTCCCAAGCCCATTTTCAATCCTTCGGACCTGTCCAAGCTCTCAACCGTGTCATCCGGAGTGGTCCCTTACTATGATTGCGAGATCAAGCCCAGTTTCCTGGGAAGCACCGATCCCCGTGTATTCCTCCAGAAATGGGTATACACCTATATGAAATATCCTCAGGAAGCCGTTGAGAAAGGAATCCAGGGCAGGGTACTGGTCGATTTCATCATCGACGAGGACGGCAAGCTCAGGGACGTCAAGGTCCTGAAGGGCGTGGATCCGCTTCTCGACGAGGAAGCCGTCAGGATCGTGAGCGGCTCACCTAAGTGGAAGCCTGGCAGGCTGCGTGGAGAGAAGGTGAAATCCGAGATGTCCCTCTACATCGAGTTCAGGCTCGAGAAGAAGGGCACAAGGAGTTTCGGACTCAAGAAATATTGACATTAAGAAACAGTAATAAGCAAGATGGAATACGATTTCAGGAACATTGAAAGGAAATGGCAGTCCTACTGGGCTGAGAAAGGCACCTTCAAGACGAAGGAGGACCCTTCCAAGCCGAAGTTCTATGTGCTGGACATGTTTCCCTATCCTTCCGGGGCCGGCCTTCACGTAGGCCACCCTCTCGGATATATTGCCAGCGACATTTTCTCGCGCTACAAGAGACTCAAGGGATTCAACGTCCTTCACCCGATGGGGTATGACTCCTTCGGACTGCCGGCTGAACAATATGCCATCCAGACAGGCCAGCATCCTGAAGTTACGACTGTACAGAACATCAACCGCTACCGCCAGCAGATGGACCGCATAGGTTTCTCCTATGACTGGGACCGTGAGGTACGTACGTGCGATCCGGCATACTACAAGTGGACCCAGTGGGCCTTCCTGAAGATGTTCGGAAGCTGGTACGACAACGATATCCAGAAGGCGCGTCCGATCGAGGACCTGGTCGAAGCATTCGGCAAGGGCGGCAGCGAGGCGGTCAATGCTTCCTGTTCCGACCACGAACCTTTCACCGCAGCGCAGTGGGAGGCTTTCTCTGAAAAGGAGAAGTCCGACATGCTGATGAATTACCGTATCGCCTACCAGGGAGAGACCTCCGTCAACTGGTGCGCCGGACTCGGAACGGTCCTGGCCAATGACGAAGTGAAGGACGGACTTTCGGTCCGCGGCGGTTTCCCTGTGGAGCAGAAGAAGATGAAACAGTGGCAGCTGCGTGTCTCTGCATACGCAGGAAGGCTCCTTGAAGGCCTTGACAGGATCGACTGGACGGATTCGCTCAAGGAGATGCAGCGCAACTGGATCGGCAAGTCCAACGGATGCGAAGTGGTGTTCAAGTGCTATAACGGCGAGGAAGAGCACGACGTGACTATATTCACTACCAGGGTCGACACCGTCTTCGGAGTCACCTTCATGGTCCTCGCTCCCGAAAGCGACCTCGTGGAAATCCTAACCACTCCCGCCCAGAAGGCTGAAGTCGAGGAGTATCTTGCCTATGTGAAGAAGAAGACCGAAAGGGAGAGGATCGCCGAGACCAAGACCGTCACAGGCGTATTCTCCGGCTCATACGGAGTCAATCCGCTCACGGGTGAAAGGGTGCCGGTATGGATTTCCGAATATGTGCTCGCCGGTTACGGTACAGGTGCCATCATGGCGGTTCCTGCCCACGACAGCCGCGACTATGTGTTCGCCAGGAAATTCAACCTTCCGATCGTCCCGATCATCGAGGGATGTGACGTCAGCGAAGAAAGCTTCGATGCCAAGGAAGGCAGGATGGTCAATTCCGGATTCCTGGACGGAATGGAAGTCAAGGACGCCATTCCTGCGGCCATTGACTATGTCGAGCTGCACGGTCTTGGCCACAGGAAGGTCAATTACAGGCTCCGCGACGCCATATTCAGCCGTCAGAGGTATTGGGGAGAGCCGTTCCCTATCTATTTCAAGGACGGAATACCCACTCCGGTCGACTTCGAGGACCTGCCTCTGACGTTGCCGGAGATCGATGAGTTCAAGCCTACCGAGAAGGGCGAACCGCCGCTTGCGAGGGCCAAGGACTGGACCTACAAGGGGTATCCGCTCGAGACCAGCACCATGCCGGGATTCGCAGGGTCGAGCGCATATTACCTGCGCTATATGGATCCGCATAACGACAACGCCTTAGTGGACAAGGATGTGGACGGATACTGGCGTGACGTCGACCTTTATATCGGCGGAACCGAACATGCTACCGGTCACCTCATCTATTCCCGCTTCTGGAACAAGTTCCTCTATGACCTCGGTTATGTCTGCGAGGATGAACCCTTCCGCAAGCTGATCAACCAGGGCATGATCCAGGGCCGCTCCAACTTCGTGTACCGTATCGTTGGCACGAATACCTTCGTGTCCGCCGGTCTGAAGGACGGTTATGATACCACCGAGATACATGTCGACATCAACCTTGTCAGGAACGACAAGCTCGACCTCGAGGGGTTCAAGGCCTGGAGACCCGAGTTCGCGGATGCGGAATTCATCCTCGAGGACGGTGAATATGTATGCGGCTGGGCCGTGGAGAAGATGAGCAAGTCCATGTTCAACGTGGTCAATCCGGACAGGATCTGCGACGATTACGGTGCCGACACCCTGCGTCTTTACGAAATGTTCCTGGGCCCTCTGGAACAGAGCAAGCCTTGGGATACCAAGGGAATCGACGGTGTGAACAGGTTCCTCAAGAAGTTCTGGAGGCTGTTCTTCGACGGAGACAGTTTCTCGGTTTCCGAGGAGAAGGCTTCTTCGGAAGAGCTCAAGGTCCTTCACAAGCTCATCGGCAAGGAGGAATATGATATCGAGCATTTCTCCTTCAATACTACCGTAAGCGCGTTCATGATAGCGCTCAACGACCTTGGTGCCCTGAAATGCCGTAAACGCGAGATCCTGGAGCCCATGACTGTCCTCCTTTCCCCGTTCGCCCCGCACATCGCAGAGGAGCTATGGTCGCTTCTCGGCCATGAGGACAGCATCACGTATGCCAGTTTCCCTGTCTTCGATCCCGCCCTTGCCGCAGAGGACAGTGTGAAGTATCCGGTGTCCTTCAACGGTAAGATGCGCTTCACCGTGGACCTTCCGAAGTCGATGTCTCCCGCTGAGGTTGAAGCTACTGTCAGGAATATGGACCAGACTTCAAAGTGGGTGGCCGACAAGTCTATCGTCAAGGTGATAGTGGTTCCCGGAAGGATCGTCAACATCGTCCTCAAATAGTCTCGATAATGGCAAACAAGGAAACAAAGACACTCAAGTCGACCATCTTGTCAACAGTCGGCGACTATCTGGTCATCACAGTTGGAGTGCTGCTGTACACCTTCGCGTGGTCTGCCATGCTCATTCCCAACGGAATTGCCAGCGGCGGCCTCACGGGAGCGTGTACGATCCTGAATTTCGCGACCGGCATCCCGGTCTATCTTTCATACATAGTCATAAACTCCCTGCTGATCCTTACCGGGGCCTTGGTTCTCGGGAAGGGATTCGGTCTGAAGACTTTGTTTGCGATAGGCCTTTCCACCCTGTGCCTCGACGTGATGGCCAACTGGGAGTTCATGCACGTGTTCTTCGACAACAAGCTCCTTCTGGTCGTTGTCGCCGCCCTGATCGAGTCGGTCGGTATCTCCTTCATCCTCGCAAGGGGTGGCAGCACCGGAGGAACCGATATAGTGGCGCTGATCGTCAATAAGTTCTGGCCGGTCTCGCTCGGCAAGGTTTTCCTGGTAGTGGATATGTTCATCATCGCGTCCATCCTTCTGATACCCGGAAAGACCGTGGAGGATATGGTATATGGTTATGTTGCCATGGTCATCTTCTCGGTGTTCGTGGACTGGGTCATGCTCGGGCGTAATTCTACCTGGCAGATCATGGTGTTCTCCAACAAGTACAAGGAAATAGCCGATACAGTCATCAACGATCTCAACAGGGGAGTGACAGCGCTGGATGCCCAGGGATGGTATTCCGGTGAAAGCAAGAAGGTCCTGCTGATCATGGTGCGCAAGCCCGAACTCCATACCATCACCAAGACAGTCAAGGACATTGATCCCAAGGCCTTCGTGACCGTCGCTTCCGCAAGCACTGTCTATGGTGAGGGATTCGACGAGATGAAAACGGGAATCAAACTGAAGCTCAAAAAGAAGAACGACGATGTCATTAAAAGAGAAGAACGTCCTGCGGACAATTAAGGAGTATGTCTTCATCACGCTGGGAATTTTGATCTATACCTGCGGATGGACAATTTTTCTGACCCCGAACAACATGTTCGGAGGCGGGGTTTCCGGTATCAGTGCCATCATCCAGTTCGCCACTGGGATCAAGATGGGTTATACATACTTCGTGATCAATGCCCTTCTGCTGCTGATATCTCTGTTCATCATAGGCCCGTCTTTCGGCCTCAAGACAGTTTATGCCATAATCCTGGCGTCAGTGTGCCTGAACGTAGAGCAGAGCCTGATTCCGGCTCCGGTAATCCAGGATTTCGCCTTGTCGAACGGCAAGTTGATGTGCTCGATCATCGGCGGTTCCATGGCAGGATTGGGAATCGGGATGTCCATATCTCAGGGTGGCAGTTCCGGAGGGACCGATATCATCGCCTTGATAATCACCAAGTACAGGAACATCTCCCCTGGAAAGGTTATCCTCCTCATCGATGTTTTCATCATTGCATCATCCTTGCTTGTACCTTCGTACGGTGCTGATGGACAGCCGCTTCCGTTCGTGGATAAGTTCATCACGGCAGTATACGGCATGATTGTCGTGACGGTCTGCGGCAATCTTGCGGACATCTATCTGGCCGGTGCCAAGCAGAGCGTCCAGATGTTCATCCTCTCGCATAAGTTCGAGCCGATAGCGGACATGATAGGCCGGGATTTCCATCGTGGAGTCACCGTCCTTGACGGTCAGGGATGGTATACCAAGCGTGTGACCTCCGTCCTTATGGTTCTGACAAGGAAGTCGGATGTCAATCTCCTTCTCCGTTCCATAAAGCGGATCGACCCGGAGGCGTTCATCTCGATTTCGTCGGTAACCGGTGTATACGGAAAGGGTTTTGAATCCATCAAGAAATCATAATTTCTGTTCTTTATCCTTTAATTTCAGGAAATACCCCCGGGCAGTCGCAGCCCGGGGTCTTTTTTTGCTATCTTACGGAGGAGAAACGACCTGGAATGACTAAAACTATAACTTATGCCGACAATCGTAGCATCGTTCCTGCTCACGGAACTTGCTTTTTTCCTCGTATATGACCTTGTGAAAAGCAGGAGGAGCATGTCTCCGAAGCTGAAGATACGCATCACCGCCGGGATGGCGGGGATGCTCCTTGTCACCATGGAGGTAATGGTATTCCGTCCTTGCGGACTGAACTGCCTGGTCGCCGACATGATGCTCGTGAACGGGATCATGGTAATGAACCCCTGTTCTTTCGAGAAACCGTCATACGCGTTTTCAGCTGCGGTGATCGCCGGCACGGCGGCGGTCGTGTCAAATATCCTCACCGGTTTCCTGCCTTCCGGAAGCATGTCCTTCAGGTTGCAGAGGGTTGTCTTGTCCTACTCGATCCTCATTGTGACCCTTACCTGGTATTACGCTGCGGTCGCCCTGAGGAGATTCAAGGGTATCAGGCTTTTCTTCAGGAACATAGCTGTCTGGCACAATATCGAGGACTATTCCCGCTTCCTGTTCCTGTCGGCGTACCTCTGCCTGGGGATCATGTCGCTTTGCTCCATGTCGGTGCCCGGGAATGCCGGTACGGTGCTGGGTTTGATCACGATTGCCCTGCTCATGGTATTGTATGCGATCCTTTTTTTGAGGTCGGTGACGGGACGTACCTTCGTGCTGGATCCTGATACCGAAACCAGGGTCAAGGATATAATCAAGGGAAACCTGCGGACTTCCTTCATCGACAAGGCGGAGGAAGACAGGAAGATGAACAACCTTTACCGGAGGATAATGAACTATATGACTGAGGAGCAGCCCTATCTGGATCCGTCGTTCTGCATGAACGATCTGGCCGAGAAGGTATATTCGAATAAACTCTACCTTTCGCGTACCGTGAATATCCTGTCCGGGAGGAACTTCAGGCAGTTCGTCAATTACCATCGTGTACAGTACGCCATGGCCCTGTTCCGCAAGGACCCCAGGCTGAAGGTGACGGAGGCTGCGGAACTGTCCGGATTCAACTCCGCGGTCTCATTCAACATGGCTTTCAAGGTGAATACCGGAATGACCCCATCGGAGTGGCTCCAGGAGCATGTGAGGGACCAGGGTGAGCGTTTGGCAAGTTTTTAGTATATTTGTGGTAAACCACTATCACAAATGAAAAGGATCATACTCATTCTTGTCGCAGGGCTTGTCGCCCTCGCGCCGCTTCCTGCCCAGAGCAGGAAGGTTACCAAGCAGGCCAAGGAAGACGCCCGTCTCGTGGCCAAGCAGCTCAAGGAAGAAGGATTCAAGTCTCTTGACAAAGGGAAACTGGAGGATACGGTGAGTGAATTCCTTACCATCAAGTATTCTGACAAATCCATTTACGAAGTCATAGGCAAGGCTACTGATAAGAATCTCAACGAGGCCAAGGCAAAGGCCCGCAGGGATGCGCTGGCAGTGTATCCCGCAGCAGAGATTGCCGATTCATTCTTCGTATACAAGAAGAACGGCAGGAAGTACGATGTGATCTGCTATGCTCTCATAGGAGGTGCTTCCAAGGTTTCCAGCCGTGCCCAGTCGGTCCGGGAAGGGACTTCTTCCACCGCTGCCTTCGCCCGTGCCGACCAGGAGAAGAAGGAAGCCCAGGCAGAGGCCAGGAAGGCTGACAAGAAGGCCAGGAAGGAGATGCAGAAAGCCAAGGAGAAGGCTGAGCGTGAGGCCGAGAAGGCCAGGAACAAGGTAGACAAGGCCCATCAGAAGGCTGTCGACAAGGCAAATTCAAAGGCCAGGAAAGCGATTGAGAAAGCCGATCGTGAAAGGGCCAAGGCCCTGGAGGAAATCGGAGGTTAATTGCCTTGGATATATTCCCCGATCCCTTTCCAGGAGGTCGGAGGAGGTGCGATAATGTCCATCTCGTCCTTCCGGACGGGGTGGACAAATCTTATTTCGTGTGAATGCAGGCTTATGCCTCCGTCCGGATTAGACCTCGGGGCACCGTATTTCAGGTCACCCTTGATCACACAGCCCATACCTGCCAGCTGGCAGCGGATCTGGTGGTGCCGTCCGGTGAGCAGTTCTACTTCGACGAGGGAGTATCTGTCTGTCCTGCCGATCAGCCTGTAGATCAGGCGGGCCTCCTTGGCTCCGGAGCTGCCCGGGCGGACGATGAAGCTCTTGTTCATCTTCTCGTTGCGGGAGAGCCAGTCGACCAGTTCGCCGGATTCCTTTTCAGGAGCCTTGCAGCAGAGAGCCCAGTATTTCTTGTGGATATCCCCGGTGCGGAACATTTCGGAAAGCCTAGAAAGGGCTTTCGATGTCTTTGCGAACACTACGATTCCGCTGACCGGCCTGTCCAGACGGTGGGGGATGCCCATGAATACTTTCCCGGGCTTCCCGTCCCTCTGGGCTATGAAAGCTTTGAGCGTTTCGGCAAGGCATTCGTCCCCGGTCTTGTCGCCCTGGACGATTTCGCCTGCAGCCTTGTTGAAGACCAGGATATGGTTGTCCTCGAAAAGAATCCTCGAGGAGATGTCCGCATATTCCGCGGCTCCCAGTCTTCGGTATTCCATCTTATTGCTGGATGGGAACCAGGGCGAACGACGGTTCTCCCTTGCAGCAGAGCTTTCCGTTCACCGTCAGCTTGGCTGAGCAGAAGAATAGCTGGCCGCGCCTGTCATCAAGGCTTGCGGTTACCTCGCAGAGGTCTCCCGGCCTGACGGAATTCTTGAAACGGACCTTGTCGATCCCTGCATAGAGGGTGACGTTGCCCGGAATCTCGTCCTTGACAAGGATTGCGCAGCTCTGGGCCATGATCTCGCAGAGGATGACTCCGGGGACTACCGGATTGCCGGGGAAATGCCCGCGGGTGAAGAATTCATCTTCCTTGATGCGGTACTTTGAGTGGGCAAGTCCGTTTTCATCGATGTAAGCCTCTTCTATGAGGAGCATTGGCTCCCTGTGGGGAAGGAATTTCTTGATGTCTTCCTTGTTGAGTATCTCAGTCATTGCAGTTCCGTTTTAGTCTTCACATTTCCTGAAGGCGACGCAGGCGTCGTGACCGCCGAATCCGAACGAATCGGAGATTCCAAGGGTAAGTTCTGCCTTGACAGCCTTGTTGGGAGTGTAGTCGAGGTCGCACTCGGGATCAGGAGCATCGAGGTTGATGGTAGGAGGGCAGATACCGTCGCGCAGGGCAAGGATCGTGGCGATGGCTTCGGCAGCTCCGGCGGCTCCGAACATATGTCCGGTCATCGATTTGATGGAACTGATGTGGGCTTTGTAGGCGAAGTCACCGAGGGCGTTCTTGTAAGCCAGGGTTTCGGCGGCGTCGTTCAGCTTGGTTCCGGTGCCGTGTGCGTTGATGTAGAGATTGTCTTTGTCCTTGTCGAAGCAAGCCTCCTCAAGGGCAAGTTCGATGCACCTGGCCTGGGTAGTGCCGTCCGGCCTCGGGGCCGTGGAGTGGTATGCGTCACAGGTGTTTCCGTATCCGACCATCTCTCCGAGGATCTTGGCTCCGCGGGCCTTTGCATGCTCATATTCCTCGAGGATCAGCGAAGCGGAACCGTCGCCCATTACGAAACCGGCGCGGTTGGCGTTGAACGGGAGGGAAGCATACTTGGGATCAGTCGACCTGGAAAGGGCCTTGAGGTTGGCAAAACCGGCGATGCCGATCGGAATCGTGGCATTCTCGCTTCCACCGGTGATGATTGCATCTGCATAGCCATGCTTGATAGCCCTGTAGGCCTCTCCCATCGCGTTGGTGGATGTCGCGCAGGCCGTGACTATGTCAAGGCAGGGGCCTTCGGCATGGTTGAGGATGGCTATCTGCCCGGCAGCGATGTTTGAGATCATCGTGGGGATGAACAGGGGGGAGATCCACTGGCCTGAAGGGTCGTCGATCATCTTCGCCATTTCCCTGTACTGGGTAGCGAAGCCTCCGATGCCGGAACCGAAATATACACCGAACCTGAAAGGATCGATGTTCTTTTCATCGCCAGTGGATACGAGTCCGGACTGCTTGACTGCCTGGTAGGCGGCCGCTACTCCGTACTGTGTGAACAGGTCCTGCTTGCGGATGAAAGGCTTGTCCATCCCATACTCTTCTGCATGGAATTCCTTCACCTTGCCTGCAATCCTGACAGGGAGCTGCTCGGTATCCTCGCTTTCGATCACTTCGATTCCACAGTAACCATCGCAGAGGTTTTTCCAGAAAGTGGATACATCGTTACCAACCGGGGAGATGACTCCCATTCCGGTTATGACTACTCTTTTGTTCATCTTGATATGTTTCTTTATTATTTTCAGCAATTTACAAATATAGCAATTTTTATGTGACTACCATTCGAGCACTGCGGCGCCTGAAAGGAGGCCTGCTCCGAATGCACTGAATACCATCAGATCACCTCTCTTGAACATCCCTTTGCGGTTGCATTCATCCAGGAGGATGGGACAGGATGCGGAAGATGAATTGCCGTGGTCCTGTATGTTGACCGGGAACCTGTCGGCTGGCACTTTCATGAAATCGATGATGGAATCTATGATCCTCTTGTTGGCCTGATGGACCATGAACCAGGATACGTCATCCTTGTCGATGCCGGATTCGTCGAGAAGGGTCTTGACTCCCTTCGTGCATGCGTTGACGGCAAAACGGAAAACCTCCCTTCCCTTCATCTGCATCGGGACGAGCCCTTCTTTCCAGATGGCGTACGGGTTGTCGATAAGGGGACGGGTCATCCAGATCTTGTCCACGTCAGGTTCTGCATTCAGCTTTATGCCCTTGATGTTGTCGCCCTCGGTGAGAACCACGGCTCCGGCGCCGTCTCCGAACAGGATGCAAGTAGCCCTGTCATCCCAGCTGGCCATCCTTGAAGGTTCTTCGATGCAGGCTATTACGACATTCTTGACTTTGCCGGCCTTGTAATATGATTCAGCCATGTCGAGGGCATAGATGAATCCGGGGCAGGCACAGTTGATATCGAACATGGGACATTTCAATCCGGTCTTGGCTGCGACAATGCAGCTGAGACTGGGGGTGTCATATGCGTCGATTACGTTTGAAACGATGAAGAGGTCGATATCGGAGACTGCAAGTCCGGACATTTCCAGGGCTTTGTTCACGGCTTCCGCTCCAAGGTCCTCGAGTTTCTCGTCAGTGATTATATGCCTTGACTTGATGCCGGTCCTTGTGGTGATCCACTCATCGCTTGTGTCGAGGAATCCGGCCAGCATTTCGTTGGTGACGATCTTCTTTGGCAGGGCGCTTCCTGTTCCGATTATTTTCATGATTGTGCTTTAGTCTTGATTATTAAGTCTGCAAAAGTACCACCACTCGCGCACGCGGCAAAATAATTGTGGCGAAAGGGGCTGCTATTACGCGACATGCGGTTTTCAGTGGTGATTTTGCCGAATGTGTGGCGAAATCGGAGTTTCATTTAATCCCAAATAATGCTATATTTGTAAACTTTTAAGGATGATGACATCAGCGGACAGACAGCTTCCTGAATATCTGAGGGGCAAGAACCAGTTGGTTTACACCGTTACTTTCGCGGCGTTGTTCTCCATCGTATTCCTGCTTCTCAGCCTCCCTTTCTCCCACAACAGCTGGATGGCCCTTGGGAATTCCAAATTCTTCGTTTTCACTGTCCTTTTCGCTACGGGTTCACTCTTGCTCGTAATACTGAGCAAGTTCGTGATGTACCAGACCAGGAACCTCTTCAAGATGACTTTCCTCGGCTACATCTTGTGGTGCATCGCCGAAGTGGTGGTGATCTGCCTTGCATATTCATTCATAACCGTGCCGATCACCGGCATCGGGTGGGACCATTTCCCGGAGACCCTCGGCAAAGCGTTGCTGTACGGGACCATATCCCTGATCATCCCATACGTTCTTGCAGGGATGTATTTCGCCCTTCAGGACAAGAACCAGACGATCCGTCTGATGAATTACGGGAACGTCGTACTCGACGAGAACGTCCTTCCTTCCAAGCTTGAGAAGATAACCCTTTTCGACAACAGCGGGGACCTGAAGCTCTGTGTCAGCGCATCCAACCTGTATTACATCGAGTCCGACGACAATTACATCAGGGTGTGGTATTCGGACAGCAAGGGCGACCTGAAGCGCTATATGCTCAGGTGCCGCCTGAAGACGGTGGAAGAGAGTTTCAGGGGAAGCAGCCTCGTCAGGTGCCACAGGAAGTACATTGTCAACATGGACAAGGTAAAGGTCCTCAGGAAGGAGAAAGACGGTTATGAAATGGATCTCGACAATGACACGATACCGGCTATTCCCATCACCAAGACCTATGAACAAAATGTCCTGGGGCGTTTCAACAGCACCCCAAGACATCCTGTAGAATAATATTCCTTTTCGACTATTCCGTCAACCTGTCCAGTGAGAGTTCGATGAGCTGCCTCACCAGCGGCTTGTAATCGGTATTCGAGCTCTTGAGATACCTGTTGGCGATTGCGCAGCAGACCGTTCCGGCTTCATGACCGAGATGCCTGGCAAGGCCGGCCACGGCGGAACTTTCCATCTCGAAGTTCGTGATCCTGTATTCGCCGTATTTGAATGACTCGAATTTCTCGATCATGTCCGGCATCGCAAGGCCGAGCCTGACGACCCGTCCCTGGGGACCGTAGAACCCTGGAGCCGAGATGGTTACGCCTTTTACGGAGCATCCTTCGAACTTCTTTGCAACGGTTTCACCAGCTTTGACGAAGTAGGGGGAGGGCAAGTTTGCATTCCAGCCCACATGCTCCTTGAATGCCTCTTCCATCGCCTTGTCCGTGATCTTGTCACGGTCGGCGTACCAGTTCAGGAGACCGTCGCAACCCACCGAATAATAGGAGAAGATGGCTGATCCGAGAGGGATGTCCGGCTGGACCGCACCGGTGGTACCTATCCTGAGGATAGTGAGGGTCCTGTGTTCCTCCTTGGGTTCGCGTGTGGCGAAGTCTACGTTGGCCAGGGCATCGAGTTCTGTCATCACGATGTCGCAGTTGTCGGTGCCGATACCGGTCGACAAGGCGGTAAGCCTTTTACCGTTGTAGTATCCTGTCATCGAGACGAATTCACGGTTCTCGTGGCGGAATTCGATGTCGGATAGGCAGTCTCCAATCAATGCGACCCTGCCAGGGTCTCCGACAAGCACCACTATGTCGGCGAGTTCTTCAGGTCTCAGGTGGATGTGGAACGCTGAGCCGTCCGAATTTATGATCAACTCTGATTCTGGTATCCTCATGATAAAATGGTTTTACAGATTATTCTCAAATATAAGAAAAATCGCGGGAAATAGCTATTTTTGCACCATGTGGCAAAGAATTCAGACATTGTACCTGGCCATTGCGGCCGGTCTCGTGGTGGCGCTTTTCTTCTGCGTCAAGTCTTTCTCCCTGGGCCCCGCCGGAGCCCATGTCGATGAGTTGAAGTACGTCCAGTTTTTCCCCTACCTGATACTCCTGATCCTGGTAACCCTGCTGCATCTGATCGCGCTCGGCAGTTTCAATGTCAGGGTACTGCAGATGCGCACGGCCGTCCTGGCGGGACTGCTTCTCCTTGCATTGCAGGGGTGGCTCGCATTCGATTATTTCGCAGCTGCCGACGGGGTGCTGTTCAGGTGGACCGCTGTATTCCCTATAGTTGCGGCCATACTCGATTTCATGGCTGCCAGATGCATTTTCCGGGACCAGCTTCTCGTAGAGAGCATTTCCCGTCTGCGCTCAAGGAAGAAGAATCACAAGATCTAGGGAACGGGATCGTAGCCGCTCCCGCCCCAGGGGTTGCAGCGCAGGATGCGCCATACCGTGAGGTACAATCCCTTGAAAGGTCCCCACTTTCTGAACGCCTCTATGGCATAGGTTGAACATGACGGTTCGAACCGGCATGTCTTGGGGATATATGGCCCGATGCATTTGCGATAGAACCAGATTAAGGCAAGGAACGGGGCTGAAAGCACGTTCCTGACCGTCCTGCGCCATTTGGGTATGCTATAGCTGTCCTTCATTGCCTATCGTCTTGAGTATCGATCCTACCTGTTCGTTTATGTCCCTGTATTCCAATATATCCCTCGAGTTGTAGAGGAACAGGACGTCGGTTCCCGACTGCGGGAGCAGGTGCTTCTGGGTCCTATACGACTCGCGGATGCGTCTCTTCAGAAGGTTCCTCCTGACCGCCCTCTTGAACAGGCGTTTGGGTACGGAAACCATGATCCTGTTGGGAGAAAAGCCTCCTTCTGTCGGCTGGTTCTTCAGATAGCAGTATTTCAGACCCTGCGTGAAGCCCCAGCGGCCCTTTGACATCAGAGCCGAAACCGTCGCCTTTCCGTGCAGGCGCTCAGATTTCGGTAATGTGTTCATCCGGGTTTTATTTCTGTTGCTGAAGGTACAGTTCGATCGCCCTTGCCGCTGAAGGAGCCTCGGGGGTGGGAGCCTTCACGTCGATGGTGAGTCCGGCTTCCTCCATGGCCTTTACGATGGATTTCCCGTAAGCGACGAACTTGATGTCGTCCTGCTTGAAATCCGGGAAGTTCTCATAGAGCGACTTGACGTCGTAGGGATTGTAGAAAACGATCATGTCGTACCGCTTGAGGTCCATGTCCTTGAGGTCCTGGGGCACGCTCTTGATGAACACGGCGATCTTGTACGAGATGCCCTGCCCGTCCAGGAGATTGGTCAGCGGAGTACTGTTGCTGGAATCGGACTGGGTCACAAGGAACTTTTCACCCTTGTGCTTCGTGCCTATCTGAGCGATGACCGACTCGGGAGTGCCGTTGCCGTAGAAAATCTTGCGCTTGCGGTAGACGATGTGCTTCTGGAGATACATGGCGACGGCCTCGGTGGTGCAGAAGTATTTCATGGATTCGGGCACCTTGACCCTTAATTCTTCGCACAGTCCGTAGAAAGCGTCGATCGCATGCCGTGAGGAAAAGATGACGGCGGTATAATCCAGGATATTGATCCTCTGTGCCCTGAACTCCCTTGAGGTGAGAGGCTCGATGAGGAAGAAGCGCTTGAAAGTGAAGTCAACGCCATATTTTTCCTTAAGGTCTGTGTACGGGGCCTCGTTGAGAGGGGCGCGCTGCGATATCAATATATTCTTGATGGCCATTTTGTTTCTTTTGAAGCTTTGCCTGCAGCCCTAGAGCAAACGTGCGGACAGCACGAGTGCGGCGGTAGGGAGCAATTCAAGGCTGCAAAGATACAAAAAAGTTGTAAAAGGATTGCAAGAGGATGAAAAGATCTGTCCCCTTCGGATGATATAGAACAGGTAAGATATGGCCATGATCCACACCAGGACGGTCCTCGTGAGACTTTCGTCACAAGAGAATGCCTTCAGGAGGGCGCCGGCAAGGAAAAGCAGGAAGAAAAGGATTATCGCATAATTGTAGAAAGAACGGTTGGCGGCTGTGAAGGTCTTGGACCTGAAGTTGTGCATCTCCAGCTGCCAGTTCAGGAATGCCCTGAGGAGGAGGTAGCAGGCCAGGGCTCCTGTGACCACAGCCAGGCGCAGCGGGGGCTGAAGCCCGGATGCTATGTCCGGCTCGTAAAGGCCATGTGAATATACCACCATGCACAGGGGGATGAAAAGGATGGCGGCAATCCAGTTGCGGCTCCTGCTCAGCTGGATGCTGTCCTCCAGGTCCAGGCTGCCCTTCCATCGGACCACGCAGTCCCAGAGGGACGGCACGATCTTGAGGAAACTGCGCATGTTCAGCAGGAACAGGATCGTGAAAAGGACGGCCAGGCCGCAGAATACGGGATTGTCGAAAAGGTCCATACGGTCAGTTCCCCCTCTTTGCGTTATAACCCATCTCCTTGAGCAGGGCGGTGACCTTGTCCCGGAAATCTCCCTGAATGGTGATTAGTCCGTCCTTGGCGCTTCCTCCGACCCCGCATTTGACTTTCAGTTTCCTGCCGAGGTCCGCCAGGTCTTCGGCAGTGCCGACGAAACCGGAAACCAGGGTAACCTGTTTTCCTCCACGGTTCCTCCTGTCTATGGTAACTGTGAGTTTCTGCCTGGAAGGCTCCGGGGTGGCGGTTTCCTCGGTTTCTCCTGTGTCAAAGCAGAAATCAGGATTGGTTGAGTAAACCACTCCCAGCCGCTGCTTCCAGTCATTGTCCGGTTTCATTTTCTTGGGTCGATTTTTGCAAAGATAGCTATTCCTTTTGTATCTTTGTCTGATTATTGGCTTATTAATTATGGACGGCAAGAAATTCAGGCGTTGGAATCTCCTGACCGCCGCGGTGGTTTTCCTTATCTCGGCGTTCACGTATCTTTCCACGATAGAACCAACCGCTTCCTTCTGGGATTGCGGCGAGTTCATAGCATCATCGTACAAACTGGAAGTCGGACACCCTCCGGGAAACCCGGTGTTCCAGCTCATAGCCAGGTTCTTCACTATGTTCACCGGCCCTTCTAAGGCTGCCGTTATGGTGAATGCCATGAGTGCCCTGTGCTCTGCGCTGACGATCTTCTTCCTTTACCTGACTATCGTCTTCCTTGTCAAACGGGTGATTATTCCCGGGAAGGACGAAAAAGGTGAGGCAGGAGGTTATTCCACCGGCCAGGCGATTGCGATCTTCGGGAGCGGTGCGGTCGGTGCCCTGGCATATTGCTTTTCCGACACGTTCTGGTTCTCCGCCGTCGAGGGCGAGGTCTATGCCATGTCATCCCTGTTCACGGCAATGGTCGTATGGGCGATGACCAAGTGGTACGAGGCGGAAGACAGGAGGTATGCCAACCGCTGGATAGTGCTGATCTCCTTCCTCATGGGCCTTTCGATCGGAATCCATCTTCTGAACCTCCTTGCCATCCCCATGCTGGTCTTCATGTATTATTACAAGATGCGTGAGGACAAGCCGTATTCTTTCAAGGAAATAATAAAGATCCTGTTGGTCTCAGTGGCCATCCTGGCATTCATACTGTTCTTGATGGTCCCTCTGATTCCGAAATTCGCGGCATATGTCGACCTTTTCTTCGTGAATGTTCTAGGCCTACCTTACAACACCGGAGCCGCATTCTTCATGGCTGCCTTGCTCGGACTCTGTTTCTGGGGACTGTTCAAGACCCTCCAAAAGGGGAAGGTGTTCTGGAATACGGCTCTGCTGTGCTTCACCACCATCGTGATCGGGTTCTCGATATTCAGCGTGGTTATCATCCGTTCGAGCGCTAAGACACCGACGAATGAGTATCAGCCTGACAACGCCTTCACACTTGTACGTTACCTCTCCAGGGAGCAGTACGGTTCGGTGCCTCTTCTGTACGGCCAGTATTTCGACTCTCCATATGATCTGAAGCAGGGAACCTTCTGGACTCCTCTGGACGGCAAGTACAAGAAGGCTGCAAGTCCGATCGAGCCGGTTTACAAGTCATCCGGGAAAATGCTGTTCCCGAGGATGTACAGCAGTGATGACAAGGCGATCAAATTCTATCAGACCTACACTGAAGGCAAGGGAACCACTGTTCCCGGGGCTGATTACAAGAAGCCTACCTTCGGAGCGAATCTGAAGTTCTTCTTCGATTTCCAGTTGGGCTGGATGTACTGGAGGTACTTCATGTGGAATTTCGTCGGCCGCCAGAACGAGATCCATACACCTGCTGCGGATTACTTTACCGGCAACTGGGAGAGTGGCATAAAGCCGATAGATGAAATCCGGCTGGGCAACCAGGACAATGCTCCACGATGGCTGAAGGAAAACGAGGGCAAGAACCATCTGTATTTCCTCCCCCTGCTGCTCGGTCTCATCGGACTGTTCTTCCAGTTCGACAAGGATAAGAGAGGCTGCTGGCTCACTTTCCTGCTATTCTTCATGACGGGAATCGCCGTCGTGGTTTATCTGAACCAGCCTCCTTACCAGGTACGCGAGAGGGATTATGCGTATGCCGGTTCATTCTACGCGTTCACGATATGGATAGGTTTTGCGGTGGCAGCCCTGTACAAGTGGATTGATTCCGCCTTCAAGGGGCGCCGCTCCACTGCAGTCGCCATAGTATCGACAGTGGCCTGTCTCTGCGTCCCTGCCATCATGTGTGCCGAGGAATGGGATGACCATGACAGGAGCAACCGTGCGACTGCGGTCGAGATAGCAAAGAACTATCTGAATTCTGTCGGCCCCAACGGTCTGCTCGTCACCCACGGAGACAATGATACCTTCCCCCTGTGGTATGCGCAGGAGGTAGAGGGTATCAGGACTGATGTGAGGATATGCAACACATCCTTGCTCGGTACCGACTGGTATATCGACCAGATGAAGTATGCGATCAACAATTCAGCCCCCCTCGACCTCTCGATCGGGCAGGCCCAGTACCTTTACGGGACCAATGACTGGGTGCCGATCCAGGATTCCAGGGAACAGGCCGTGCTGCTCTCGGACTGCATCAAGGTGTTCAAGCATCCCGATGCCAAGGTCGTTACATCCGACGGACGCAAACTCGATTACTGGGTATCCAGGAAGATGATAGTCCCGGTCAACAAGGAAAACTGCCTGAAAGCCGGTATCGTCAGCGAGAAGTTCGCGCAGGCTATTCCGGATTCGATCGTGCTCGAGATGCCAAAGGGGAAGAGCGCGCTCACCAAGCCCGAGCTCTTCATGCTCGACCTGCTCTCTGACTACAAGTGGGACCGTCCGATCAACCTGTTGAACCAGGGCGGTGACCTGAACATAGGCCTGAAGGACTATCTGATGTTTGACGGATTCTCTTACAGGCTTGTCCCGTTCAAGAACAGGATAACCAACCTTGACATAGGTCTTGTGGACACCGACGAACTCTATCACAAGATGACGGACGTGTTCTCGTTCGACGCCCTTTCGAGGGATGACTATTTCGTTGACTACCAGAACATGTACACTTTCCTGGGAGTCATGTCGATCCGCAGCCTGTTCGTTTCCTGCGCCCATGCTTTCCTCAAGGCGGGAGAACCCGGAAGGGCAGGGGAAATGCTTGACAAATGCCAGGAGGTCATGAAGCCCGACAGGTTCCCTCTGGACAATTCCATCCTCGGATGGGGTGCCAACGCCCTCTATCCCATAGAGATGGTCAAGGACTACTACAAAATCGGGGATTCGGAGAAAGCCAGGGCACTTGCACTGCAGGTCCAGGACGCCGTCAAGGAATCCATCAAACTGTATCTGGATTTCTATCCTGACTACAAGGATGAGTTCGAATACTGCTGCCAGTTGATCTATTACATGTCCAACGAGGTCACGAAGTGCGGCGACAAGGAATTCGCGGACAGCATTGAGGCCGATCTCGCAGCCTTCCTGAACGAGAACGCCTAGGATCTTCTCAGACGGACGAAAATCGACAGGGGCAGTTTCTTACCGAGGCTGTCCCTTAATACAAGTTCACCGGTCTCGAGCGGGATGTCTTCTGCAAGGTTGAGAGCTTGCCTGACAACCGTTTCTCCCAGCACGGAAGAAAAACCGTTGGAATAGAGGTTGAGCACCACGAAGCTGTTTTCCGGAGCCAGGATCTGTCCGATGTTCTTCATCATGTCGAAGAGGCACTCGTCGAGTTTCCATTTCTCTCCGTCAGGGCCATGTCCGTAAGCCGGAGGATCCAGGATGATTCCTTGGTATGTATTGCCCCTGCGGGCTTCCCTGCGGGCGAATTTCATGGCATCTTCCACGACCCACCGTATGCCGTCCAGACCGCTGCGGTCCTGATTCTCATGCGCCCAGGTGACCACCTGCCTGACTGAATCAAGGTGGGTCACGTCGGCTCCGGCGCACCTTGCGGCCAGAGAGGCGGCTCCAGTGTAGGCGAACAGGTTGAGCACTTTCGGACGGGTTCCGGTCTTATCGGCTATCCCTTTTGTTTCCCTGAAGATATATTCCCAGTTGGAGGCCTGTTCCGGGAATACTCCCACGTGCTTGAATGAGGTGAGTCCCAGGCGCAGGGAGAACATATCCCGGTAGCGTATCCACCATTGGTCAGGCATCTTGCGGAGCCTTTCCCAGGTCCCGCTGTCTTCCTTTCCAGCCTTCCCGAATCCTGCTCCCGGGGTGAACCTCGTGTGAGGGAGCGACTTCCATTCACCTTCACTGAGGCCTTTGTCCCAGAGAGCCTTGGGCTCGGGGCGTGACAGGATGAAACTGCCGAATCTTTCGAGCTTCATTCCTTCTCCTGAGTCCAGAAGCTCATAGTCTTTCCATTGTTCTGAGGGAAACTCTATTACCATGATGTTGCAAAGATAAAAAAATAGTATCTTTGCTCCGGAAAAAACAGACAATAAAAATACATCTCCATGCAACAGCACATTGACAGTTACGATTTCAAAGGCAAGAAAGCCATTGTCAGGGTTGATTTCAACGTCCCGCTCGACGAGAACTTCAACATTACAGACGACACCCGCATCCGCGCAGCCCTTCCGACTCTGAAGAAGGTACTGGCCGAAGGTGGCTCACTCATACTCATGTCACATCTCGGCCGCCCGAAGGGTGTTACCGAAAAGTTCTCCCTTAAGCACATCGTCGCCCATGTCTCGGAGTGCCTCGGAGTTCCGGTACAGTTTGCGGACGACTGCCAGAAGGCCGATGCACAGGCTGCGGCACTCAAGCCCGGAGAGGTCCTGATGCTTGAGAACCTCCGTTTCTACGCAGAGGAGGAAGGCAAGCCCAGGGGACTCGCCGAGGACGCCACTGACGAAGAGAAGGCTGCTGCCAAGAAGGCTGTCAAGGAAAGCCAGAAGGAGTTCGTCAAGAAACTCGCATCCTATGCCGACTGCTACATCAACGACGCATTCGGTACCGCCCACAGGGCCCATGCCTCGACCGCTCTCATAGCCGCTTATTTCCCTGAGGACAAGATGTTCGGTTATCTGATGGAGAAAGAGATCAAGGCTATCGACAACGTGCTCAAGAACGCCCGCCGTCCCTTTACCGCAATCATCGGTGGTTCCAAGGTGTCTTCCAAGCTCGCAGTCCTCGAGAATCTTCTCGGGAAGGTCGACAACCTCATCATATGCGGTGGTATGGGTTACACGTTCATCAAGGCCGAGGGTGGCAATATCGGCAATTCCCTCCACGAGGACGAGCTTATCCCTCAGGCAAAGGAGATTATGGAGAAAGCGCAGGAACTCGGTGTCAACGTATCCCTGTCTGTCCAGACCCGCGTGACCCAGGAGTTCGCCAATGACACTCCCGAGATGGTGGTTCCTTCTCACAAGATTCCCGACGGTTGGGAAGGTCTTGACTGCGGCCCCGCCTCCATCGAGAACTGGGCAAGGATAATCCTCGCTTCCAAGACCATCCTCTGGAACGGCCCCGCCGGTGTATTCGAGTTCCCGAACTTTGCTACCGGCACAGAGAAGATCGCCGAGCTCGTAGCCAAGGCTACCGAGCATGGAGCCTACACCCTCGTCGGTGGAGGTGACTCCGTGGCAGCCGTGACCAAGATGGGATTCGCGGACAAGGTCAGTTATGTAAGTACCGGCGGCGGTGCAATGCTCGAGGCTATCGAGGGCAAGGTCCTTCCCGGCATCGCGGCTATTCAGGAATAAAAGTCGGTCATGATTCCGCTCGTCGTACATTGGAACATGAATCCCGAGATCTTCCGGATCGGCGGATTCGCAGTCAGATGGTATGGACTCCTTTTCGTTTCGGGGTTCATACTGGGTTACTGGATATTCTCCAAGTTCTTCGAGCGTGAGAAGCTGAACAAGGATATCCTTGATCCGCTGCTCTACACCTTGCTGATAGGAACATTGGTCGGCGCAAGGCTGGGTCACTGCCTGTTCTACGGATTCAACTACTATTTCGGATCATGGAAAGGCTTCCTGGAAATATTCAAGGTCTGGGAAGGGGGACTCGCCAGCCATGGCGGAACGTTCATGCTCATACTGTGCATGTGGTGGTTCGCATCCAAATACGGGAAGAAGAATCACATCGACTTCCTCTGGATAATGGACCATCTGGCCATTGCAGTCTGTTTCGCAGCCACCTTTATCAGGCTTGGAAATCTTTGTAATTCAGAGATTTATGGCAATGTTACCAGCCTTCCCTGGGGTTTCATATTCGAGCGCAGGGGAGAGACGGAGCCCAAGCATCCTACGCAGATTTATGAGGCGCTGACCTATTTCATCCTCGGTCTGGGACTTGTCTGGCTGTATGTCAAGAAACTGGACAGGATGTACAGAGGTTCATTCATCGGGATATTCTTCATCGTGTGCTTCGGGATGCGTTTCATCATCGAATTCATCAAGGAGCCGCAGGAAGCTTTCGAGAACGACATGGTCATAAACATGGGCCAGACGCTCAGCATTCCGCTCGTGCTTCTGGGCATCGGCATGCTGGTATATGCGTACAAGAAGAAAATGCCTGCCAGGGCTATAGTCCCGGACAACCGTCCCAGGAAGTCTGAGCCCACACACTTTGCCAAAAGCTTGAACGGCTGATGGTCAAGGCTCTTTTCTTCGACATAGACGGAACGCTGGTCGCCTTCGGGGCCCGCGGGATGTCCGAACCGCTGAGGAATACTTTATACGAGCTTCGCGCCAGGGGCGTGAAGCTCTTCATTTCCAGTGGACGGCACGTCCTTGTCATGAACAACCTGGATGATTTCCCTTTCGACGGTTATATCGCCATGAACGGAGCTTTGTGCATCCTTGACGGCGAAGTCATAGACCACCATCCGCTTTCCAGGGAGCTTGCCATGAAGATCGCAAGGATTGCCGGGGAGTTGGAGGTTCCCTGCTGGTCCTTCGCCGACAATATCTGCGGGATCAATTTCGAGAACGGGAAGTCCAGGGAGGTCTCTGAGAAGCTTCATTTCTTTCCCGAGAAATACCTCGACCTGGAGAAGGTTGCCAGCGAGCACCGGGTTTACCAGTATACCATTTATATGGATATCGAGGAGGAGAAAAAGTATCTCCGGCCGGTACTGGAAGGGGTGGAGTATCCACGATGGCATCCGTATTTCGCAGACATCGTTCCCGGAGGCCTCTCGAAGTCGTATGGGGCATCGAAAATCCTGGAACGGATAGGGGTCAGGCCGGAGGAATGCATGGCCTTCGGAGACGGTGGCAATGATGTCCCGCTTCTTCAGTATGCAGGGGTTGGTGTTGCCATGGGGAATGCCCCGGAAGATGTCAAGTCTGCGGCAGATTTCGTCACTGATTCCGTTGAAAATGACGGGGTGCTGGCAGCATTACGGCATTTCGGTGTCATTTAAAGGATTTAACCTCTTCCGGCCAGTCAGTTTAGCACCATATTTGTGGCGTTTTTCCGGCTTTAATATGTAATATTAACTTTAGGAAATGATAAAGACAATGAGAAGGCTTGTCCTGTTGGCAGTATTGTCCGTGGTCGCGTTTCCCACGACCGGACAGAACAAGGACAGTGCTTTGGTGATATCCCTTGACGAAGCCCTGAAGATAGCCCTGAGCGAGAACGTGGCTGTCAAAGTGGCAGACAAGGAGATCGAGAGGAGTGAGTATGCGAAAAAGGGGACTTATTCGTCACTGTTCCCACAGGTTAGCGGTTCCGGGTCCTATCAAAGGACGATCAAGAAGCAGATAATGTACATGGATTCCGACAGCGGAGACGATGAGGAAGGAGGCGGATTCGGAATGCTCAGTTCACTCGCTCCCTATTTCATGAGGATCAACGAGCTTTCCGTCCTGCAGGGCATGCCGCCCATCATTCCCGGAGAAAGTGAAACCAGCAGCTCCAACAGCGGTTTTGCAGTCGGACGTTGGAACACATACAATTACGGTGTGTCCGCCCAGATGCCACTGGTCAACGCACAGCTTTGGGAAAGCCTTAAGATTTCAGGCCAGGTCGTAGATCTCGCCGTTGAAAAGGCAAGGTCCTCAAGGCTGGACATGGTCACCCAGGTCAAGCAGGCTTTCTTTGCGGTCCTGCTGGCCAAGGAGGCATTCAACGTATACAAGGACGTATATGAGAACGCAGTGGAGAATTTCGTCCAGACGGAGAAAAGGTTCAATGCCGAGAAAGCTTCCGAACTTGAATATACAAGGGCCAAGTCGGTAGTGGCCAACGCAATACCGAATGTCTACAACGCCGAGAGTTCGGTCATACTTGCCCTCTGGCAGCTCAAGGCCGTCATGGGAATCGACTTGGACCGGAATATCGACGTTTCCGGATCTTTGGGCGACTATTCAACCCAGATGTTCAGGGATATCCATGAGAATGACGATCCTTCCCTCGACTACAACACGACACTGCGCCAGCTCGAGATCCAGGCAGACCAGCTTGCCTCGAGCGTCAGGATGTACAAGGCGGCTTACCTGCCGACCCTTTCCGCAGCCTTTGCGTACAACATGATCGCGATGACGAACGATTTCAAGTTCAGCGAGTATAAATGGTCCCCGTATTCCTATGTCGGACTCAGTCTCAACATCCCCATATTCACCGGAGGCAAGCGTCATTACGACGTCCAGCAGGCCAAGATCCAGGCTGCAGAGCTGGATCTCCAGAGGATAGAGACCGAAAGGCAGCTCAGGATAGCCATCCGCCAGTACCTGAACACCATGGAGACCAGCATGAACAGCTATAACTCCGCGGTCGAGGCAGTAGGTCTTGCACAGAAGGCTTACGATATCGCAGCGAAGTCATACAAGGTCGGAAAGAGCACGATCACCGACATGAACGACGCCCAGCTGACCCTTACCCAGGCAAGCCTGCAGCAGAGCCAGGCCATCTACAATTTCGTCGTTGCGAAGTCCAACCTGGAAAAGGTCCTGGGATACGATTTCATCGATGACAAGGGAGAGACGGACCTTGAGAACATGTAGTAAAACGGATAAAACAGAAAAACAGATATGAACAGAATCATCAAGACTTGCGCGTTTGCTATTGCGGCACTCCTGCTCGCCGCCTGCGGGGGCAAGAAAGCCGGCAATGAGAATGCTATCGTTGAAGAAGAAAGGGCCACCCTGGTCTCCACAGCCGTAGCAGAGGTGAGGGAGGTACCCCAGACGGAGATATATTCCTCGACCGTCGAGGCCAATGCCATCAACAATATAGCTCCCCAGGCTCCGGGCCGGATCCAGTCGATCCGCGCCGATGTGGGCACTTTTGTGGGCAGGGGACAGGTCCTCGCCATCATGGATGCCGCGCAGCTGGACCAGACCAGGCTCAAGCTGATCAACGATTCCACAGAGCTGAGCCGTCTGAAGAGCCTTTATGAGGAAGGAGGAGTTTCGAAATCGGATTACGATGCTGTCGAAATGGCCTACAACGTGAGCCGCAGGTCGTTCAACAACCTCGCCGAGAATACATATCTGCGTTCCCCTATAAGCGGGGTCGTAACTGCCAGGAACTATGACCGCGGCGACCTGTACAACGGTCAGCCGATATTCGTGGTCCAGCAGATCACTCCGGTCAAGCTGCATGTTGGCGTTTCGGAGAGCGATTATACCAAGGTCAAGCTTGGCAACCAGGTCGAGATAACGGTCGATGCCATTCCGGGAAGGACATTTACCGGAAAGATCAACAAGATCTATCCTACGATGGATGCCATGACCCACACCTTCATCACGGAAATACTCGTCCAGAATGCGGACCGGGTCCTTCGCCCGGGCATGTTCGCCAGGGTCAAGGTCGAATTCGGAATCAATAACAGCGTAGTCGTTCCCGAAGAGGCCGTCGTGAAGATGCAGGGCTCTGGACAAAGGTGCGTATACATCCTCCAGCCGGACAATACGGTCGAAAGTTCGCTCGTTAAGCTCGGCCGTCACATCGAGGGAATGTATGAGATCCTCGAAGGTGTCTCCGAGGGCGATGTGGTTGCCGCCAAGGGCAGCTCCAGCCTCAAGGATGGCAGCAAGGTCGAGATATCCAACCAATAATGCCGTGAAATCATGAGTGTAATCAGATCAGCGGTCAACAAACCGGTCACGACGGTCCTGGTGTTCCTGGCCTTCGCGATATTCGGTATTTATTCCCTGACCAACACTTCCGTCGCACTTTTCCCTGATTTCGACGCGAATGTCGTCCTGGTCATGTCTTCATATCCTGGGGCCAGCGCTTCCGATGTGGAGAACAACCTTACCAAGCTGCTTGAAAACACGCTGAACAGCGTTGCCAACCTGAAGAACCTGACATCAAGGTCGAGGGAGAATGTCTCGATCATAATGCTCGAGTTCAAGTACGGTACGGACATAGACGAGGCGAGCAATGACATCAGGGACAAGTTGGACCTGGTCAATTCGTCGCTCCCGGACGGAGCGTCGGTTCCCGTGCTGTTCAAGTTCGGCATGGATGATATGCCAGTCCTCATCCTTTCCGCCACTGCTGACAAGAGCATGGACGGTCTGGACAGGATCCTGGACGACAGGGTCGTTACCCCGTTGGGAAGGGTCACCGGAGTTGGAACGGTCTCAGTGGCCGGAGCGCCTGCCAGGGAGATCCATGTATACTGCGACCCTGCAAAGCTCCAGGCCTATGGATTGAGCGTGGCGGGAATCTCGCAGATCATCGCGACCGAGAACCGCAATGTCCCTTCCGGAAGCATCGACATCGGTACCGAGTCCTTCTCCCTCAGGGTTGAGAAGGAATTCAAGGATCCTTCGGAACTGCTCGATATCGTTGTCGGTTACAGGTTCGGCCAGGTGGTCTATCTCCGGGATGTGGCAAGGGTGGATGACGGCCTCGAGGAGAAATCCCAAGAATCGTACACCAACGGCAGGAGATCTGCCATGATCGCCATCCAGAAGCAGAGCGGTGCCAATACGGTCAATGTCGTAAGGGCCGCCAAGCAGAGGATCAAGGAGATAGAGCCCACACTCCCTTCGGATATCAAGATAACCGAGGTCGTGGACAATTCCTCGGAAATCCTCAATACGATCGACTCGCTCAAGGAGACCATACTCATCACCCTCCTGGTCGTCATGCTGGTCGTCTTCGTGTTCCTGGGAAGATGGAGGGCGACTTTCATCATCGTACTTTCCATCCCTATCGCGTTGCTGGGCTCTCTGGTCTATCTTTTTGCGACCGGAAACACCCTGAACATCATATCCATGTCCGCGCTTTCGATCGCCATCGGTATGGTGGTTGACGACGCCATAGTGGTACTGGAGAACATAAGCACGCACTTGGAGAGGGGTGAGAAGCCCAAGGAGGCGGCCGTACACGGCACTTCCGAGGTGGGTATATCCGTCATCGCTTCCACCCTCACGATGCTCTGCGTGTTCCTGCCGCTTACAATGGTTTCGGGAATGGCCGGAATCATATTCAAGCAGCTTGGATGGATAGTGAGCATCATCATGATCATCTCCACCACGGCCGCCCTTACCCTGGTGCCGATGCTTTGTTCGAGATTCCTGAGGAGCGGTCCCAAGACCGGAAAGCTCCACAGGGCTATCTTCGATCCGATCGAGCGTTTCCTCGAGAACCTTTCCCGTTGGTACTCCATTCTCATCGGCTGGGCCGTCACCCACAGGAAGACCGTCGTACTCGGAGCCTTTGCCATCTTCGCAGCAGTGCTTGCACTGCTCGCTCCCGGTCTCAAGACCGAGTTCTTCCCGACCATGGATGAAGGACGACTGTCCGTGTCCATCGAACTTCCGGTAGGAACCGAGCAGAGCGTAACCGGTGAGTTCGCCAGGAACTTCGCCGAAAGAATGCAAAAGGAAATACCTGAGATCCAGGTACTTCAGTATCGTTATGGTCAGGCCAGCTCCGACAATGTGATCGGAAGCATGCAGAACAACGGTTCCTATGTCATATCCATGAATGTCAACATAGGTTCGATGGAAGACCGCAAGCGTTCCGGAGCCGAGATAGCCGACATCATAAGGAAGGACCTGCGGGAATATCCCGAGGTCAAGAAGGCTACGGTCACGGAAGGAATGGGAGGAGTCGGAGGAGCGGCTTCCCTCAGGCTGGAGATTTACGGTTATGATTTCGACGAGACTGACCGTATAGCCAAGGAGGTCCAGGCCAAGATGCTGGAGGATCCCTCGTTCACGCAGGTCGTGCTCAGCCGTGACGACTACACTCCCGAGTACCAGGTGGATTTCGACCGTGAGAAACTTGCGATCAACGGACTTAATTCCACTACGGCAGCTGCTGCCTTCAGCGCCGCGATGAACGGTTCGGTCGGATCCTTCTACAGGGAAGAGGGAGATGAGTACAACATCAGGGTCATCTATGACAAGAAATTCCGCTCGAGCATCGAGGACATCGAGAACATACTGATCTACACCCCCACTGGCGGAGCGGTCAGGATAAAGGACCTGGGAACGATAGTGGAGGCCAAGGTGCCTCCGACCATCGAGAGGAAGAACCGCGAGCGCTATATTTCCATTACCGGAATCGTAGCCCGCGGGCATGCCCTCAGCGATGCCGTGGCCGCTACCAACAAGATAGTGAGCCAGACTGACATCCCCGGCAACATCTCCACGGAGATCTCGGGAGACTTCGAAGACCAGCAGAGCATGTTCAAGGACCTGATCATCCTGATGATATTGATCATCATCCTCGTGTACATGGTCATGGCGTCCCAGTTCGAATCGTTCATGAGTCCGCTTGTCATCATGTTCTCCGTCCCGTTCGCTTTCATCGGCGTGATAATGGGACTGAGGCTCACCGGAACCCCGCTCGGAGTGATGGCGATGATCGGAATCATAATCCTGCTGGGTATAGTCGTGAAGAACGGTATCGTGCTCATAGACTATACCATCCTGATGAGGGAAAGGGGAATGAGCATACTGGATGCATCTGTCACAGCAGCCAGAAGCCGTCTGCGTCCTATCCTGATGACTACCCTTACCACTGTCCTGGGTATGCTGCCCATGGCTTTGGGCAGGGGAGAGGGCTCCGAAATGTGGAGGAGTCTCGGTATGACCGTCTGCTGGGGCCTGTCATTCTCGACCCTGATCACCCTGGTGCTGATTCCGACCATCTACTGTGTATTCGCCACCAGGCAGGAGAAGCGCCGTATCAAGAAATCATAAGAATCAAGGATATGAAAGCGATATTCATTGCATACAACCAAGCCTACGGAACCGAGATTGTCGAGCTCCTGAGCGAACTTGGCCAGAGAGGCTTCACCCAGTGGACCGATATTCAGGGAAGGGGAGGTGAGGCCGGAGATCCCCATTACGGTAACCACGCCTGGCCGACTCAGAACTATGCGATCCTTACCATAGCTCCTGACGACAAGGCTGCAGACCTTATGAAGGCTCTCCACGAAACGGACGAGAAGTATCCGGACCTTGGACTAAGGGCCTTCCAGTGGACCGTGGATACAATGGTCTAGCCATCTTGCAAGACCCGACTGAATTTTTTAACTTTGTAATTACGAATCCAAATCAAGAAAATATGGAAATCACTGCTACCAACGGAAATTTCGCGGAGATTCTTTCCGCCAACAATGTTGTCCTGGTCGACTTCTGGGCTACCTGGTGCGGTCCCTGCCGCATGCTCGCTCCCACGGTTGAAACAGTGGCAAAGGAATATGACGGCAAGGTGGCCGTCGTCAAGTGCAATGTGGACGAATGCGAGGATATCGCTGTCGAATATGGAATCCGCAACATCCCTACCTTGATATTCTTCAAGGGAGGCGAGGTCGTCGACAGGCTTGTGGGCAATGTCCCCAAGGCCGAGATCACCGCAAAGCTCGATGCCATTCTCTAATGTCTTAAACTTAAATCATCAATAATCAAGTCATGAAGAAATTGATCATTGCTGCGGTCGCCGCAGCCCTTGCTTTCAGCGTGAATGTTTCCGCCCAGCATTATAACAATGCACGTTTCGGTGTCGTCGGAGGTTTGACCTCTTCCACCGGCAAGGTCAAGGACCTCGATACCAAGTCAATCTCCCAGTATCATGCTGGTATTACCCTGGAGATCCCCATGGGTGCCGGTTTTGCAATCCAGCCCGAGCTTCTCTATCAGGTGAAGGGCATGTCCCTGGACAAATGGAGCGATGCCACCGGTAAGGAGATTTCCGAGGCTTTCGAGACAAAGGTGGGTTATGTCGAGCTGCCCGTCCAGATCCAGTGGGGTCCCGACCTCGTGGCTTTCCGCCCCTATGCTTTCGTAGAACCTTTCGTGGGATACAAGATTTCCGACAAGGCCAAGGGCAACGAGGCCAAGACAGTCAACGGAGAACTTGAGAAAGTCGAATATGGACTTGGTGCAGGTGCCGGTATCGACATCAGCCATTTCCAGATCTCTGCCAAGTATTTCTGGAACTTCGGAAATATCTACAGGGGTGACATCAGTCAGACCGGTACGACTATCAAGAACCTCAAGGACGGCAATAATTTCAACGGTTTCGCCATCTCCTTGGCAATCTTCTTCTAATGGACGGCCGTGAAACGGGGGAACGGAAGATCGTTTTCTACTGTTCCGCCAGTTACGACATCGATGAAAAATTCAACCAAGCTGCACGGGAAGTGACCCGTGCGGCTTGTTCGCTTGGTTATACCATTGTGTCAGGAGGTGCTGTCAAAGGTACCATGGGAGTCCTGGCCGACGAAGTGGTCAGGTGCGGCGGACGGCACATAGGTGTCCTGCCCAGGTTCATGGCCCAGTACCGCTTCCCGAAACTGGATGATACCGTCTGGACTGAATCCATGGCGGACCGCAAGGAAAAGATGCGGGAAGGCACTTCGGCGGCGATAGCGCTTCCGGGAGGAATAGGCACGCTTGACGAACTCATAGGCACCCTGACCCTGGCAAAACTCCAGAAGTATTCCGGGAAAGTGATCGCTTTCAATTTCGATGGTTTCTACGAGCCTTTGAAGGCGTTGCTGGACCATTATGTCTCCCTCGGGATGCTCGATACCGCATCCAGGGAACTTATTCTCTTTCCCCAGACAGTCGACGAACTGGTCGGACTGTTGAAATAGCTACTCGAACCGATGATGCTGGATGAAATAAAGACATTCCTCGGGAAGGACTGGAAGGATACGGATGCCCGGATCCGTACCAGCCTTGGCAGTGACATAGACCTTCTCAACAAGACCAATGCGGCGATACTGTCGAACAACGGCAAGCAGCTTCGCCCCATGGTGTCCCTGCTTGTAGCCAGGGCTTGTTCAGGCGGACGTTGCACCGAAGACAGCATCAGGTTCGCCGCTGCGTCCGAACTCCTTCACAATGCGACACTCCTGCACGACGATGTAGTGGACGGGAGTGACAAAAGAAGGGGAATGCCGACCGTCATGTCACTGCTGGGCGGGCCGGCTTCGGTACTGATCGGAGACTTCTGGCTGGTCAAGGCAATCAAATGCATACTGGCTTCCCCTACGCACAGCGAAGAGGTAACCAGGATTTTTGCCAAGACCCTGAGCGACCTGGCGGAAGGGGAGATGCTCCAGTTGCAGAAGTCGGCAAGCGGTGACACTGACGAGGATGACTATCTCCGCATAATCTACAGCAAGACGGCATCCCTGTTCGAGTCTGCCTGTATCTCCGCCGCCATTTCAGTCGAAGCCTCACCGGAGGTCGTCGAGGCGGTCCGTGAATATGCCGTGAGCCTCGGAATAGCATTCCAGATAAAGGACGACATCCTGGATTATTCCGGGGGAGTGAAGATTGGGAAACCTACCGGAGTCGATCTCGACGAACAGAAGATAACCCTCCCTCTCCTGGGAGCCATGAAGAATGCCGGACCGGAGGCAGCCGCTACGATAAGGAGGAAAGTTTCGGAAATGTTTCTCCATCCTGAATACAAGGAGGAGGTGAGGGATTTTGTATTCTCCAACGGGGGTTGCGAGTATTCGGAATCCCGGTTACAGGAATATGTCGGAAAGGCGGTGTCCGCATTGGAAATCCTTCCTCAATCCGAAGAAAAAGATTATCTTGTTTCGATAGCGGCGTTTACTGCCGGCAGGGATAAATGAAACTCGAGGGTATCATAGGGAACGCCAATGCCGTCGAGGCATTGAAGGGGATGGCCAGGAGCGGCCGTATCCCTCACGCTATGATGCTCTATGAAAACGACGGATGCGGGGCGATGGCGATTGTCCTGGCTTTCCTCGGGGAGGTTTTCGGGGATGAACACAAAGTCTCCGGACTCATACATCCTGATGTGCATTATGTCTACCCCGTAGCTTCCGGTACGAAGGTCAACGAGAAGGTCCAGAACCTCCGGGCGGACCTGTTCCTGAAGTACTGGAGGGATCTCATGAAGGCTAATCCCTATGCTTTGGAATCGGAGGTCAACGAGGCTTTCGGTATCGAAGGGAAACAGACCGTCATCAACAATGCGGAGGCCAGGGAGATCCTGGAGTCGGTTTACCTTACCGCCGTTGAGGGAGGCTGGAAGGCAGTCGTGGTCTATCTCCCGGAGAAGATGAACGCATCGGCTGCCAACAGGCTGCTCAAGGCTGTCGAGGAACCCCCTGAGAAGACCCTTTTCCTGATGGTCACCCATGCGCCGGAGAAGGTCATGCAGACGATATCTTCCAGATGCCAGGCCATAAGGATCCTGCCATATACCAAGGAAGAAATTGCGGAAGTACTTGTCAGTCAATACGGCAAGACTCCACAGGAGGCTGCTTCAGCAGTGCTTGTGGCAGGAGGAAGCGTCGGGGCCGCCCTGCATTACCTTTCAGACAGTGAAGACTATCAGGAGCAGATGGATATCTTCAAGGGGCTTATGGACTCCATTGTCGCCAGGGATCTTTCTGCGGCGTTGGAAAGCGGTGAGGCCATGGCAGCCCTTGGGTCCCGTGAAAAACAGAAAGCTTTTTGTAAATTTGCAGGTGACTGCCTGCGCAAGGTATTCCTGATACAGCAGAAGCTTCCCCAGATTGCGGGTGTTTCTGACGAGGAGGAAGGGTATTTCAATTCTCTGGCAGGAAAATGCCGGAAGAATTTCCCGAGACAGGCTTTGTCCTACCTTGACAGGGCGCAGATGCTGATCGACAGGAATGTGAACCAGAAGATACTGTTCTGCGATCTTGTCGGAAGGATGTATTCATGTTATTGACGATTCAGATGGACAACAGAGATAACGAGACGATGAAATTCGACTGCAGCCGTGGCTGCACCGTCACCCAGGACAAGGAGACGGGCGAATATGACTGCAACTACCGTCAGGGTTGTTGCAAGCTCGAGTCGTACGACTGGTTGAAAGGAGTTACCCAGGAACAGTACAAGGACCTTTTCGAGGTGCGTTTCAAGAACACAAGGAAAGGCATATACGTCAATGCGTCCGGTCAGGGAATAAAGACCGGCGACCTTGTGATAGTAGAGGCCGCCAACGGTCATGACCTTGGTATAGTCACCCTGGAGGGCCCTATCGTCGGCCGTCAGATGAAGTGCAAGGGCATCGATCCCGAGACAACCCCGTTGAAGAAGATCTATCGCAGGGCCAAGCCCTTCGATATCGCCAAATGGCAGGATGCAATAGCCAGGGAGCAGGATACCATGATCCAGGCAAGGAGGATAGCTGCAGAGCTCGGCCTTGACATGAAGATCGGAGATGTCGAGTTCCAGGGCGACGGCACTAAGGCGATTTTCTATTATATTGCCGACGGCAGGGTGGATTTCCGCCAGCTGATCAAGATATACGCAGAGGAATTCCGCATCAGGATTGAAATGAAGCAGATAGGTGCCAGGCAGGAAGCCGGTCTCATCGGAGGCCTGGGAGTGTGCGGACGTGAACTCTGCTGTGCCAACTACATCACCAACTTCCAGTCCATATCGACTTCGGCCGCCCGTTCCCAGGAGCTTTCGCTCAATCCCCAGAAACTCGCGGGACAATGCGGTAAGCTCAAGTGCTGTCTCAACTATGAAGTGGCCAACTACCTCGATGCGCAGACCAGGATCCCCAAGGTCTCGGAGCCGCTCGAATTCATGGATGGCCCCGCCTACCTGGTGAAGACGGATATCCTTCAGGAAACCATGTACTTCTCCTATGAGAAGGGTTCCCTTACCAATCTTTACGCCCTTCACGCATCGGAAGTCAGGGAGATCATAATGATGAACCGCAACGGGGAGAAGCCGGAATCGCTGAAGGCCGATATCACTCCGGAGGGTCCTCAGTTCATCTCTGCAGTCGGTGACGACAGCATCACCAGGTTCGACAAGCCCAAGAAGGCTAAGAACCGCGGTCGTAACCGTAACGGCCGGAAGGCCAGGGGACCAAGGCCTGCCAAGGACAATTGATCCGGAATGAAGAACCTTGCCACCATATTCATTGCCGCCGTATGCGTGGTTGCATGCTCACGGCCCTCTTCCTATGAACCTTTCATGCAGAGGGAGAAAGCTGAATATGGCGACACATACTCCTTCGAGCTCGATATGTCCGATTCGACGGTCGTATACGGCCTGGACTTCTACACGAGGCTGGAGCGGCCCTCTTTCGGAGAATTCCCTTCCGACAGCATAATCCTGGACCTCCGGTGGATATCTCCGTCTGATTCCATCATTATAGATACAGCATACGTGTCGGTATCCAGTCCGGTCGGTTCAGCATACTATTCCGAGGATTTCGTATCCAATTATTCGGAAGACCTCAGGGTGTACGAAAGGGGAAAGTGGCGCCTGAAGGCCAGGATCGTGAACGATTCCGAGGAGATCCGGGGCCTGGGAGTGATATTCAAAAGGAAATAATGGGACACGACAAGCTTAGGAAATTCGCCGAGAACGAGACATTCACCTGCCTCCTGCAGCCTGATGCATCGCTGGTCCTGGACAAGAGCGGTGACCCTTCCGAGGGGCTTCGGCTGAATGACCATCCGATCAAGGGGAGATGGAACGGGGAGATGTTCCATAACGACCATCCGATCGTGCTGGAACTGGGATGCGGCAAAGGAGAGTATACCATAGACCTGTCCAGAAGGTTCCCGGAGTGCAATTACATCGGAGTCGATATCAAGGGCGCCCGACTCTGGAGAGGAGCCAAGACCGCTACCGAGCAAGCCCTTCCCAATGTCGCCTTCCTTCGTACAAGGATCGAATTCATCGAGGCTTTCTTCGGCCCCGGTGAGGTTTCATCAATCTGGCTGACATTCTCCGATCCGCAGCTCAAGAGCGAGAATTCCAGACTGACCAGCCCTTTGTTCCTGGAGCGTTACCGCAAGTTCCTGAAGCCCGGCGGCGTCATCCATCTGAAGACTGACAGCCGCTTCCTCCATGAATATTCAAAGGCCGTCGCCCTCGAAAACGGCCTTACCATTCTCGCCTCCACGACGGATCTCTATAATTCCGGGGGAGTATTCCCTCCGGAAACAGCCTCCAACCTCGGAGCTGAGTTATTCGAGGTCCAGACGTTCTATGAGAGGATGTTCCTATCGCAAGGTTACAAGATAACATACCTTGCCTTCACGATCGACCACGAAGGACCTTACAGGCATCCGTCGGATTTCGATTCTGATTATTGGCGCTCGATAGAGGGCCCGAGACGTTTCTCTCACGCACCCTCTTCTTCCCAGAGGTAGAGCCTGTCTCCGCGGCGCAGCTTGCGTTCGCCTTTCCAATCGTCACGGAATACTACGGGAATCGAACACAGGTCTCCCTTGCCGGCCCGTTGTACGGGTTTAAGGTCGACTCGGATCTCAGTGACCGAGCCCTCGAAGACACCGGTGGTGGCACCGATCACCATGTAATCTGCTCCGACCTCCAAGGCAGCGGACTCCACAAGGATTTCAGCCACGCCCAGGCGGTCGTACCAGTTGGTGATCTTTCCGCAGTAAACCTTCCTCCTAGTAGCGTGACTGCCGTAGATTTCGCTCCATTCCCCAAGCCTGGCACCTTGGTAATACCCGTCCCAGAAACCCCTGTTGAATACTTCTGAGAGCTCATCCTTCAAAGAGGAGGCATATTCCGGAGTATAGGTCCCGTCGCAGACGGCATCCGCCGCCCTGCGGTAGCAGGATGCCGTCCTTTTGACATATTCGGCGGACCTGGCCCTGCCTTCGATCTTGAACACCGTCACTCCGGCCCCGATGATCTTGTCCATGAATTCTATGGTGCAGAGATCCTTCGGGGACATTATGTACTTGTTGTCGATATTCAGTTTGTACCCGGTCTCGAGGTCGGTGACTTCATAACCGCGGCGGCAGATCTGGTAGCATTCACCCCTGTTGCCGGATTTGCCATAGGCATGCAGGCTCAGGTAGCACTTGCCTGAAACCGCCATGCAAAGTGCTCCGTGGGCGAACATTTCTATACGTACCGGTTTGCCGGACGGGCCTTTGATCCCTTCTTCGACGATGGCCTCGTGTATCTTCCTGACCTGCCCGAGGTCAAGCTCCCTGGCCAGTACGATGACGTCAGCGAAGCGGGAATAGAACCTCAGGGACTCGAGGTTTGATACATTCAGCTGCGTGGAGGCGTGGACTTCCAAGCCGATCTCCCGGCAATACATTATCGCAGCCATGTCGGAGGCGATGATGGCATCGACCCCGGCTTCCCTGGCAGCATCTAGAGCCTCCCGCATGGAGGCAAGGTCTCCGTCATAGAGGACGATGTTCAAGGTCATATAGGTCTTGACCCCGTACTGACGGCATATCCGGACGATCTCCGGAAGGTCTTCGGGAGAGAAATTGTTGGCCGAATGTGAACGCATGTTGAGCCTGCCTACTCCGAAGTAGACGGAATCCGCTCCACCTTCGATTGCTGCATGCAGACATTCGAAATTTCCTGCCGGAGCCATTATTTCCAATTCTTTCCTGTCCATGGAAATGCCGTTTCTGCCCTGCAAAGATAGCCAATTTCAGATATTTTGCCTATATTGCATGATGGCGGAACAAGCCCGCCTACATTATCATGCAAGTCAATATCAGTATTGAGTATTTTACGAATCCGGGCGAATCCCTCATTCTGAAGACGAGGAGCCGCGAGATTCCCATGAATTATGTTTCGGCCGGTATCTGGACCGCATCGTTGGAAGTCCCTTCCTCCCTTCGGTCTCTGGATTACGGTTTCGAACTGCGCCGCGACGGCATAACCGTGCGCAGGGAATGGGCAGGACACAGCACGATCGTCCATTCCGGCAAGAAACCCGCCGTGTTTGATATCAGGGAGCGCTGGAATGACAGGCCTTCCGATTCTCCTTTCTGGACCAAGGCTTTCTCAGAGGTGATCTTCAACAAGAAGGTCACTGCAGCCAATCGTTCCGGCAATCTGACACTCATGGTCGCAGCTTCCCAGGTGAGAAGCGGCGAGACGCTGGCCATAACCGGCAGCGGCCCTCTGTTCGGAGACTGGACCAAATTCGTTCCGATGGGAGCATCCCGGTCCAACGGGCCCTTGTGGAGCACAAGGCTCGAGGCGGCCGGACCCTTTGAATATAAGTACGTTATCCTGGACGCTGCATCAAAGGAACCTAAGATCTGGGAGTCGGGACCTAACCGCCGGTTCCCCGGAATCCATGACGAGAATACAGCCTGTGCCGTCAGGGAGGTTCCTCCCGTGTTCGACAGGCAGCCGTGGAAGGGTGTAGGAGTCGCAATCCCCGTTTTCTCCCTCAAGAGCGATGAGAGTTTCGGTGTCGGAGAATTCAAGGACCTCAAGAAACTGGTCGACTGGGCTGTAGAGACCGGACAGAGCATTATACAGCTGCTTCCGATCAATGATACGACTATGACGAGATCCTGGACGGATTCTTACCCCTATAATGCCAATTCCACCTTCGCGCTGCACCCTCAGTTCATCTCTCTGCCCGAAGCCGGGGTCAAGGTTACGAAAGAGTACAAGGCGCTTCAGAAGGAATTGAACGACCTGCCCCAGATAGACTATGAGAAGGTCAACAACGAGAAGACACGACTGCTGCAGAAGGCATTCGATGGGGTATGGCCCAAGGTCCGTGAAAGCGAAGCCTACAAGTCATTCTTCGCCTCGAATGAGCACTGGCTCATCCCCTATGCCGCTTTCTGCGTACTGAGGGACCTCAATTGTACGCCGGAATTCGGGAAGTGGACGGAGCTGTCCGTCTATTCGGCAAGCGGAGTCGAAGCGTTCCGTGCCGTGCACGGGGAGAAGATGGATTTCTATTGCTGGGAGCAGTTCTGCCTTGACGCCCAGCTGAAGGATGCTGTCGCATATGCCCATTCCAAGGGAGTGGCAATCAAGGGTGACCTTCCTATCGGCATCAGCCGTACCAGCGTGGATGCATGGCAGTATCCCGAACTCTTCAACCTTGATTCGCAGGCCGGAGCACCGCCGGATGCATTCTCGGAGGACGGCCAGAACTGGGGGTTCCCGACCTACAACTGGGAGGAGATGAGCAAGGACGGATACGGATGGTGGAAAGCCCGCCTGGGAAAGATGAGCGAGTATTTCGACGCCTTCCGTATCGACCACGTCCTGGGTTTCTTCCGGATATGGGAGATTCCCCTGGGCATCAAATCGGGCCTTCTCGGTCATTTCAACCCCGCCCTCCCTTACTCCGCGGAAGAACTGCGCGGCAGGGGATTCGATCCTGATTCCGTGTTATTCGTACCCGACCCTCACCGGAAAGGATGGTACCATCCCAGGATCTCTTCCCAGAACACCACTGCCTTCTCAGCACTTGACGAGGCTCATAAGAATGCCTACAACGAGCTGTATTACGATTTCTTCTATCGCCGTCACAACTCCTTCTGGAAGGAGTCCGCGATGAAGAAACTGCCGCCGCTGCTGGATTCCACCAGCATGCTGGCCTGCGCCGAGGATCTGGGAATGATCCCGGCCTGTGTCCCGGAAGTCATGGACGAACTGAACATACTTTCACTGGAAGTCCAGAGAATGCCCAAGTCCCCGGAAGACACCTTCGGCAATCCCGCCGTTTACCCCTACCTGTCAGTCTGTACGACCGGGTCGCACGATACCTCTTCCCTCCGTGCCTGGTGGGAGGAAGACAGGCAGCTGACCGAGAAATACTTCCACGAGATGCTGCATTGCCAAGGACAGGCCCCATCAGTATGCGAGCCATGGATATGTGAGAGCATAATCAAGCAGCACCTGGATTCTCCCGCTATGCTGTGCATACTTCCTCTCCAGGACTGGATATCCATAGACGGCGAAGTCAGGTACCAGGGGGATCCCCTTGACGAGAGGATCAACGTGCCTGCCAATCCACGTCATTACTGGCGTTGGAGGATGCACATGACCCTGGAAAAACTCATCTCGCAGAAACCCTTGAATTCAAGGCTCCGCGAGATGGTAGCTGCCTCAGGAAGAGGCTGAGTTTATCCTTCTAGAGGCTGAATTTGAGAGCGACGGGTTCGTCTGCAAGTCCCTTCGGGAGCTTGACGCTGACGGTCCCGTCCTTTATTGTAGCCTTGACTTTCTTTCCGTTGTTCAGTACGGTAACCTTCCCCTTAGGCAGGTTGCCATTCCATGAAAGCTCACCGGGCAGGTTCTCACCGTCGGGGAGGGCATAGATGGCGTAGAGCGTCTTGCCGTCCTTGGAAGCGTTGAACCAGATCTTGCCGTCATTGTAATTGTCGGTGATGCGTGTGTTGTAGATGGCCTCTCCGCACCTGCGCATCCATGCTCCGATCTCCTTGAGGATCACGATAGCCTCATCCTGGATGATTCCGTCAGCCGTAGGACCTACTCCGAGGGCAAGGCATCCGCCTTTGGCGGTAATCTCGGCAAGGCTGCCGATTATCTTGCGGGCGGTCTTCCAGTTCTGCCTGGGGACCCAGCCCCACGCGTGGCCCAGTGTGATGCAGGACTCCCAGGGATGCTTGATCTGCCTGTCCGGAATGGACTGCTCGGGAGTCTGGTAATTCTCGTTGCGTCCCTGGATGGTACGGTCGACGGAGATGAGTCCGGGGCTGACCTTGCGGGCCTCGGGAAGGACTTCGTCCAGACCGACCTGGTCCCCACGGATCCAGCCTCCGTCCAGCCAGAGGATATCGAGCTGGCCGTAACGGCCTCCGGTGAGTTCACCGAGCTGGTTCTTGGTGAAATTGACATAGTTCTCCCACCAGTCCGGATGCATCTTGACCTTGTAGTTGAACATACGGTTAGGAGTAGCGTAGTAGGGGTTCCAGAACCACTCGCAATGCCAGTCAGGCTTGGAGAAATATGCTCCTACCATGAAATTCCTGGCCCTGAAAGTATCAAATACATGCTTGGCTATATCCTTCCTGGGGTCGCTTGCGAACGGACCAGCCTTGGCGACCGAATAGTCAGTATATTCGGAATCGAACATGCAGAATCCGTCGTGGTGCTTGGTCGTGAAGATCATGTATTTCATTCCGGCGTCCTCGAAAACGTCAGCCCACTGGCCGGGATTGAAGTTGACAGGATTGAATTCCTTGGCCAGTCCCCAGTACCACTGCTTGAACCCTTCGTAGGTCGATCCTTTGGGACGTACGATCCAGTCTTCGTTGCATAGCTCCCAAGACTCGACGATACCGGGAATGCTGTAGATTCCCCAGTGCATCAGGACACCGAACTTAAGGTCCTGCCACTGGTCGAGTTTCTGAAGTACCTGAGGGTCGGTAGGCCACTCGTAGCCGTCTGACTTTTCGTGTACGAAACTGTTCTGCGCCAAAGCAGAGATGGCGGTCAGTAGGCCGACCGCGGCTATAAGGATTCTTTTCATATGTAACTGCATTTACACAAATATCGCGTTTTTTTACTAAATTGGTAACAAAGGACTTCAAAGCTTTCGAATAATGCGTAGATATTTTCTCCTGCCGGCAGTAGTTCTACTGGCCGCCTGTTCTGCTCCGGACGTCAGGAATGCAAAGACCACCTTCCAGACCTCAAGAGGCTGGAGCGCATCCATAGATACGAGGGCAGATGCCGTGATGGTGTACGGAGTAGGGAAGGAACCCGGTTCCCTTGAAAACCGCCTGGCCTCTTGGAGGGACAGGGGCTATGAGACCCATTTCATGACCGGAATTGCCTGGGGTGGGTATGATGACTATTTCACCGGGAATTGGGACGGACAGTGGCATCTGGATGAGGGACAGGTGAACGTCAAAGGGGATACCCTGTGGCACGGGAAGATGGTTCCGTACATTGTCCCTACCGAGAATTATCTCTCGTATTTCAAGGAAAGACATGTCAAACGGGTTATCGATGCAGGCGTGGATGCCATATTCCTGGAGGAACCGGAATTCTGGGCCGAGGGAGGTTATTCAGAGGCCTTCAAGAGGGAATGGGAGGAGTATTACGGCTTCCCATGGCGCCCTCAGGATGAATCTCCGGAGGCTACGTACCTTTCGAACAAACTCAAGTATCATCTTTACTACAGGGCTTTGGATGAATGCTTTACATATGCAAAGGAATATGGGCGCTCCCTGGGGAGGGATATCAAGTGTTATGTTCCGACCCATTCCCTGGTCAATTATTCCCAATGGCGGATAGTCAGCCCTGAAGCCTCCCTTGCTTCCCTTCCCTGCGTTGACGGCTACATCGCCCAGGTCTGGACAGGGACTTCCAGGGTCCTGAACTATTATTCAGGAGTCCAGAAGGAGAGGGTATTCGAAACCGCCTTCCTGGAATATGGATGCATGGCTTCCATGACTGCCCCCACCGGCCGAAGGCTCTGGTTCCTGACCGATCCCATAGAAGACCGTGCCCGTGACTGGGATGATTTCAAGCGCAATTACCAGGCTACTTTCACCGCCCAGTTGCTGTACCCGCAAATCGATGATTATGAGATCATGCCCTGGCCTGAAAGGATATACGAACGCCTGTATCAGGTCAGGCCCGGTTCAGATGAACGTTCCAGGATTCCCAGTGACTATTCCTCGATGATGCAGGTGATGGTTAACGCCCTGCAGAAGATGCCCAAGGCCCCGTCATTGCCTTGCAGGTATTCCGTACTCATGGCCAATTCCCTGATGTTCCAGTCTTTCCCGGAGCATCAGGGGTATTCGGACCCGTCTCTGTCCGGTTTCTTCGGGCTGGCCATGCCGTTGCTCAAGAGAGGGCAGCCGGTGGGTATCACGCATATCGAGAACCTTGGGAACAAGGATGCCCTGAAAGGGGTAGATGTCCTGCTGATGACATATTCGAATATGAAGCCCATGGACCCTGAGGCGCACCGCCATATTGCAGACTGGGTCAAGGCCGGAGGAAAACTGTTGTACAGTGCATCCGATACTGATCCTTTCCAGAGTGTCAAGGAATGGTGGAATACCGGCTCCTGTTCCTTCGCAGCTCCTTCGGACCACCTCTTCACCATGCTAGGAGCCGGACCAGGAGCAGCTGAGGGAATATACAGGTATGGCAAGGGCAGCCTTTATGTACTGCGCAGTGACCCGAAGGATTTCGTACTTGCGCAAAACGGCGAAGCCCGTTTGATGGAAGCGTTGCAATCCCTGTCCGGAGCGGTCCCTGCATCAAATCGGCTATCGCTTGACAGGGGCCCGTACCGTATAGTGGCGGTAATGGATGAGGGGACCTCTGCGGAGGCCTATACGGATGAAGGGTGCTTCGTGGATCTGTACGATCCGGAACTCCCGGTATACCGGAAGATAAGGGTGGAGCCAGGTTCGCAAGGTCTGTTCTATGATGTCTCAAAGGCTGGCAAGGCTCCAAGGATCCTGGCGTCAGCATCCAGGTCTTATGACGAGAATCGTTCAGGACGCTCTTTCTCATATGTCTGCAAGGGTCCGGCAGAGACTTTCAATGTCACGCGCATACTGCTGCCTGGTCGGCCTGTCGAGGTGATTGCGGGCGGCGTTCCCTGCGATTACACCTGGGATGAGGGCAGTCGGACCTGTTATCTGCGTTTCCCGAATGATCCTGACGGAGTTCCGGTTGAAATACGCTGGTAACCGGTTTGAAGTAATAAATAAAGGGCGTCCGTTCCGGGCGCCCTTTATTCATTGGCAGTTGTGAATTAGTTGAATGTCACTGCGATGGTCTTGAGCCTCCTGTGACCGGAGGTGCCTTCAACGGTGAATGTGACTGAGGATGCGGACCCTGTCCAATTACCATCCGAGTAGGAACCGGTATCGCTGCTGATGGCGTTGGTTCCTTCCCCGGAACTAAATGTCATGGCGATGGACTTGATGGTCTTCCCTGTTGCACTGACTGTGAAGGTATTTCCACCGTACACCCTGACTGCCGTACCGGTTGTGTAGTACTTCGGATTGTTCCTGTTGCTGCCCTTGTCAAAGGTTATGGTAACCACGGAACCCTTGAAACTGTTGATATCCTGGGCGTTGGAATAACCCTGGGCGGAGAAGTCGATGGTCTCGGTGTCTCCTGTTACGTCGGAGCTGCCTCCGCCTTCACCTTCACCGCCGCCTTCGCCACCACCGTCGATCGTGGTTTCTCCTACATATTCGTAGAGGGTCGGCATTATTGAGCCGCTCTGCTCGCTGTCATACGAGCCGAAGGACTTGTAGCCGGTCGAGTACTGAATATACTTGCTGACACTGGTGTTGGTGATCTTGAAGGTTCCGCCGCTCTGGGCAGTCACGGTCCAGTACTGGCCGTCGGACGGGGATGCATTGACATTGAAGCTGTTGTATGTGCCGGTCTGGTAGAGATACCTTCCGTCCTTCTGGGCGATGGTATACCCGGATCCGGACTGGGTGAATACGAACTCGTTGTCACGGGATGCCAGGGCGATCTCTCCGTTATTCTCGGTTGCGGCTTCGACCTGGAGGTAGCCGTAGTTGCTGGTGATGGCCTTTGCTACCTGTACCGAAGTCCCGCTCGCGGCACCGATGATATAGGACTTGCCGGAAGTTACGGATGTAACCTTCCTGTAAGCATATCCGGTCGTGGTTCCGCCGCCACCGCCTCCGGTGAAGGAGAGGATTTCGGCATTGACCACTTCGTCCTTGGAGTTGTAATTCTTGTAGTATCCGAGGAGTTCCACTGTTCCGCCGTTCTTGACCTTGCTGCTCCAATCGCTCTTGTTAGAGACGGAGTAGACGTAGATGGTACCTGTCTCGTCCGTAAGGTCGAAGCTGCAGTACTGCGAGTTGAAATTGCTCACGGTTCCCTTGAGTTTCAGCTTAAGGTCTTCCTTGGCATATTTGATGAACTCGGAAACCGTGACCTGGGTGCCTTCCGTGATGCTCGATCCGTTGTCGGTCTTCCTGACGGCGATGATGTACATGGTGCCGTCGGTCGAACCGTAGTAGTAACCGTTCACGGTGACATTGTGTCCGCTGAGGGCTTCGATTCCTACGATCCTGGCAGGATTGTAGATGACAACCTTGGTGGTCGCACCTGCTACCGCAAGGTTGCAAATGCCGTTGGTGACAGTAAGGTCTCCGGTAACGGTGACAAAGGTAGGAACCTCTGCATCGAAGGAATCAATCGTTCCCGTGATGTCGGTGGCGGAAGGATAGGCGACAGTGTTACCCTTGGATGCGGTGGTGAATACCTCCACGTCGCTGAGCGAGGTGATTCCGTTGAATACTGCGCTCAGGGCTCCGAAGCTGACGGAGTCTCCTATGGCAGGCTTGTTGGTGCCGTCACTTACGAGGATGACGTTGGCACCGTCGCTGACCATATAGCCGTCACTTGTCAGGGCGACCACAAGGCTCTTGCTGAGGTTGATCTCCTCGCCTTCTTCCGTCGCGATGGCCTCGGTCACATCGATCTCGTCAGGTCCTTCGTAAACAGCCTGGACAACCGTGCAGACCTTGGACAGGTCCTTTCCTCCGGTGAATTCCACCTTTGCCGTCCTCTCCTCGCCGGTAGTGTTCCTGGTCGCCGTGAAGGTGAAGACCTTCTCGGACAGGCCCCTGGTGGCAGGAGATACCGAGAGCCAATCGGAACCTTCGATGACCTTGGCGGAGACGGAGACATTGGCGTTCGCCACGAAGTTGACCTTCTGGCGTCTGCCGTCGATTTCGACCACTTCCTTGGATAGTACGAGGGCATCCCTTGTGACCTGGGTGATCGCGATGGCGGTTCCGTCCTCGAGAACCAGGGTTGCATTCCTGTAGTCGTAGGATTCGTTGGACGTGACGTTGAGGACGACCCTGTCGCCGGTCTCCACGACTTCCATCCAATCTCCGGCATCGCCGATTTCGGCAGTGCAGGAGTTGACGGGGATAATCAGTTCGCCTCCGTCAGGATCGACTACATATTCAGTCTTCACATGAGGTTTCGCCTCATCGCTGTAACCGATATTGATGATCTTTACGAAGGAACCGCCTTTGTCGTCGGCTAGGATGAATAGCACCTTGGTGGGGCTGGCCTTTTCAGGAGCCTTGATCGAGATCCTTCCGGACCTTTCGTCGGCAGGATAGATCGTGACTTTCCAACCGTTGCTTTCGAAGGTTTGCAGGTCGACCGTGGCATCTTCGGCAGCATTGACAGTATAAGTCGTGCTGATCAGTTCGCCGTCGTGCATCGTCTCGAATACGCTCTCGTCGAAGATGAGCTGGAGCTTCCCGGTCCCGTTGGCAAGGGGAACGACCAGTTCGGATCCGTCATTGAGCTTGAATGTCACGTTGTTTGCATCGGTCGTGACGCTCTCGAAGACGCATGTGATAGCGGCTCCCTGTCCGTCAACCTTCATCCATGTCTTCCCGTTATCGTAGGATACCATCCACTGGTCGTTCTCGATCTTGACCTGAGGAGTGGCTCCTGCAGGAACCTTGGAACCTGAAGGATCTTTCAGCCATTCCCCGTCGAGCGTCCAATAGTAGTAGCCGTCGTCGGCCTTCTTGGCACCAAACTGGGGAGTGTGGGCATCGGATCCGTTCTTTATGTTCACCGAGGTCCCGTCGGAGAAGTAGATCCCATAACCTTCGTCAGTAGTCTTGACTGCAGTGACGGTGATGTTCTTCTGCAGTGCAGTGATAATTGACTGAAGGGATCCGAGATTGGAATTCATGGTGGATACTGTGCTTTCCAGGGCGGCGATCCTTTCATTCTGGGAGTCCAGTTCCTTCCATACTTCCGAATCATCATACTTGCAGCCGGCCAGCATCGCGGCAATCGGCAGAAGCATTAGAAGTAATCGTTTCATGCTGTATCTTGGTTTTTAGTTTATTATAATATATGGCATATCATGCGCAATCAAGTAAAAATACGCAGAATCTCTGGCCGAAGCAAGAAACAGGGCTGCCGATGTCTTAAAAAATTATCAACAATGCGCGGTTGATAATCCATCTTGATTATGAAAGTGCTATATTTGTAATAGTTAGATGTTATCCCATGATTTCTTTTGAAAGTGACTATACCGAAGGAGCCCATCCGGCAATCCTTCGCCGTCTCGTCGAGACTAATCTTGAGCAGACACCGGGTTACGGCCTGGACAGATACAGCGAAAGTGCCAAGGAGAGGATCAGGAAGGAATTCGGGGTCCCGGAAGCAGACGTTTTCTTCCTCGTAGGCGGTACCCAGACCAATTCGACGGTGATCTCATCGATGCTCCGTGACTATGAAGGAGTGATTGCCGTAGAGACGGGACACATCGGTGTCCACGAAAGCGGGGCGGTGGAGTATACCGGACATAAGGTCCTTACCCTGCCTCCTCATGAAGGGAAGATGTCCGCAGAAGACCTCAGGGCTTATCTGGAGGCCTTCTATGCGGACGGGACATACGAGCACATGGTCATACCCGGGATGGTGTATATCTCGTTCCCGACCGAATTCGGGACGATTTATTCAAAGGCGGAACTGACCGCCTTGCACGAGGTCTGCCGGGCATATTCCATCCCGCTATTCATCGATGGCGCACGCCTTGGCTACGGACTGATGAGCGAGGCCAATGACATTGCTCCAAAGGAGCTTCCTGGGCTTTGCGACGTGTTCTATGTCGGCGGGACCAAGGTGGGAGCCCTTTTCGGGGAAGCGGTGGTATTCACCCACGGCAATGCTCCCGCGCATTTCTTCACTACGATCAAGCAGCATGGGGCGCTGATGGCGAAGGGCAGGATGCTGGGACTCCAGTTCGACACCCTGTTCACAGACGGACTATATTTTGAAATAGCCCGTCACGCCGACAGGATGGCCTCCTTGCTGAAAGGGATATTCCTGGAGAAAGGCTACGAAATCTTCATCGATTCGCCTACGAACCAGCAGTTCTTTGTGATGAGCCGCCAGCGTGCTTCGGAATTGCATTCCAAAGTCCGTTTCGAGGACTGGTGCCCCGTGGACGACAGCCGGATAGCCGTCCGCTTCGTCACCAGCTGGGCCACCAAGGAAGAGAATGTCCTCGCTTTGAAAGAGATACTCTGAGAGGATTAATCAATTTTTGAATAAATGGTCGTGTTCTCCAGGTCATCGCCGAACTGGAGTCCGAAGTATTCGCCCCATCTGTCCTCAACATGCAAGATAGCTGACAGGGGGATGTCTTTGTGGGCGGAAGAATATTCCTCGGCCATTGCCTTTGCACTTTCAGGCAGAGGAGTTTCGTCGGGAAGCCTGTAGACGGTTTTCTCCCATTCCCAATCGCTAAGCTTCCTCACCCATACTTTCTTGGTCAATCCTTCGTCCCGGATGAAGAAAAGGTTGCCGTGTCCGTCATTGACGGCTCCGAGAATCTTTGCCGAAGGGTATTTCTTGTTGACAATCGAAATGGATTGGCGCATGTCGGACCACCATACTGAACGGTTAAAGTGATTATACCTGTTCAGCAAGGTTCCGTCCTCGGAAATCACTATGTGATAGGACAGATGCTCGAAACTGTGCTTTTCATCCTTGTACGGAGCAGTGAAACAGAATTCGTATTGTTTACCGTCAATTCCATTCCTTGAAATTTCTACAACATAGGAATTGTCGCTGTCGTATTCCTCGTTACCAGGGCAGGCTTCCAAGTATGCCATGGCGATTGAGAAGGGAATCTGATTCATGAAGTCGTGCCTGTCGTATTCCTTCTGAGTCATCAGCCAGGTTCCTCCGTCATAGATTTCAATGCCGGGAATCCCTTCCGGGTCGGTGAATGCGATGTCCATTCTGTTATCCTGGGACCAGAGTGAAGCTTCTGTGATGGTTGCTCCGGGGTTCCTTGAATAAAAATCATTCAAAAGTACCTGTGAAATCCTGGTATTGTCCCAGGGAGCAATCCTGTCTTCGTTGCAGCCATTGAAGGCCAGCAGGGACACGAAGCAAAGTATAATACAAGAATATCTGTTTAGGTTCATAAATACTATCTTTCTTTGTGCGGGTGAAGGGACTCGAACCCATACGCCGAAGCACCAGATCCTAAGTCTGGCTTGTCTACCAGTTCCAACACACCCGCAACGGGACTGCAAAGATAATGATTTTTTGTTATTCTGAGCCTGAAGGAGACTCTTCTTCAACGGCGGCATTCTCGAGACTCTCCAGTTCCTGCTGTTCTTCTGCAGACAAGTCTTCAGTCTCCTCGGAACTGTAGGCTATTTCAGCCTTCTTCTCCTCCACGGCTTCCTGGGCCTTCTCGTTCTGCAGCATGGCCTGCTCAACGCCCCTGGTGAATATATTGTGGATGGCGTTGACGAGGTTAAGCCTCACGCCGTCGATTTCTTCGTCGAAGAGAGGGACCTTGGTGCTCTTGAACTTGGCCTTGCCCAGTCTCCATTTCCAGTTGTCGAAGCGTCCTCCCAGGTTGACCCCGAACCGGAAGGGGATAGGGGATTTCAAGGCTGAGACATGGTACTTGAAATTCTGGTCGAACCGCTGGACTCCGTCGAGCGCCACCGTGTAGCGGTCCACCTTGAGTATGAACGGGAAGACTTCCAGCTGGTCTTCCTTGACTATGCCACGGACGGACATGGCGTCGATGTAACTGGAATCCCTGTCCTTGAACCTCAAGGTCCTGCGCAGTTTGTCAAGGTCGCGGCTCTCACTCAACGACAGGTTCTTCCCGTCAATCTTGATTATTCCGTTCAGGGAAGGAAGTATGATGTTCATCGAGGTGTCAATGGACGAAGTGGCGGCTATCTCGCAGTCCAGCAGGCCCTTGAAAGCCTTGAGCATGGGTATGATGCTGTCGACGGCGGGGAAGAGCCGGATCACTTTCTCAGCCGTGATGTTCGAGAGCATCAGGTCGAATCCGGCCTTGAGGTCCTTCTTCGTGCGGGTGGAGTAGAAACCCTCCGCGAAAACCTCTCCCATGTTGGTCATGGCCAGGGTGTTGGTTACCTGGAGGCATCTCTCCCGCATCTCCAGGTCGGTGGACATGAAGGAAGACTCCAGGTCTGAATACCTTATCGTCTGCGCCTGGATATTTATCTTTGCGTTGAGGTTGGAAGGGATGACTATCAGGGAACTGATGGCGGAAGTGTCCACCACGGCCTCTCCCTTTACCGCATCCAGGTATGTCCGGTCATCCACTCCGGACAGGGCGGTCTTTTCTCCCGGCGGGACGAACTGTTTCCCGGCATTCATCGCCAGTAGCAGTTCGTTCAGGTCTATGAGTCCGGAACTCAGGTTCATGTTGAGGTTCATCCGCCCCCTGCCGGAGGTCAGGGCCCTCTTTATTCCTACGAGGGATCCTGCAGCGGATATATCGGATACTCCGGATTTCAAGGTCAGGGAATTCAGGTCGATCCTGTTGTTGGTGAACTTGCCGTTCAATCCGGAGAGATTGTTCTCAAGCGGGAAATAGGGGGTGATCACCTTACCTTCCTTGATCCTGAAGGAGCCCGCGAGATCCCAGTCATTGATATAGTTCGACACCGACTCTCCAAGCCTTATGTTGATGTCCTTCTTGCGGAAGTCCTTCTCGGTAAGATAGTCCGGCAGTTTGCCTCCGTTGCGGTCGATTATCGCCCTGTACAGCAGGGAATCCCTGGGAACACCCGGGTAAACCCTTGCCAGGGAATCCAGCAGCAGGTTGCTTTTTTCCTTTGCCTTGACTTCGTTGGGATGGGCCGACACATTCAGGGATACACCCGATGCCGTATATCTGTTGACGGTTTCCCTGATGGCCACTGACCTGTTGCTGCTGCTCAGGCTCAGGTATGGTACCTTGGCCTTCCCTTTAGGTATCTGCCAGAACTTGAATACATTGCTGGAGCCCCTTACCCCCACGAAACAGGAGTCTATGTCCATCATGCCTATGGACGTGATGTCCAGGTGGCCGTGAAGAGGATGCTTTCCGGGATATCCCTTGATGGTTTCTTCGGAATTATGTGCGGACAGCTTCACGCCCCTTCCCCTGATGTAGGTGGAGGAACCGTATTCGGCGAAGAGACTGTCGATCGTGGCCTGGATCCCAACGTGGTGATGGTGTTCTTCGCCGTGTTCGTCACCGTCGTTCTCTTCGTGGCTGTATGGTCCGAGATCGATGGTGGTACTGCCAAGATATGCCGTCAGGGAGTCCTTGGGGTCACGGATGCGTATTCCGTCACTGACAAGCCTGCCCTGTAGACCGATGTCACCGAAATCATAGAGGTCAAGCTGGGAGACCTTGAAAGAACCCTTGACCTTGCCGTCCAGATTCCCGGAAGCTGTTATGCCCATCTCCTGGGGAAGATATCTGGCCAGGGAGTCGAGGCGTGCGTGGACCTTACTGTCGATGTTGAACAGGGGATCGCCGTTCAGGAGGTCTTCCGCCGAACCCTTGAGAGTGATGTCCGCGCCATTGACATGGAAGCAAAGGTCCGGAACCTGCGCGACCAGTTTGCCGTCCACCACCGTGGCATCGGCTTCCAGGTCGAAGCGGGCTTCCTCGTCGATCCCTTCCCACCGGATCCTTGAGTCGGGTACCTCGAGATGGACCGACATCTGAGGGAGACTCTTGGTCTCCCTGATGTACCAGCCATCGCAACTGGCATTCAAAGAGAGGGTTGCATCGGTATCCAACTTCTTGAGGATAGGGAAGTTCTTCCCGAAATATCCCGTTATCTCGCTGACATGCTCCTTGTCTATCGCCGCTTCGGCCTTGATGTAAGGATTGTCCCCTGAAAGGTCGACAGTTCCGTCGGCGGTCAGGTCTATCATCGCCACCGAGGCCTTAAGGTCCTTGACTGAATATATGTTCTTTTCGAAATCGGGATAGAACTTGGTCTTGACCGTCAGGGGAAGGTCCATTGTGCCTGTACCCTGGGTTTTCAAAAGGATCCTCGAATCGAGATCAATGTCATAATGCTGTTCCCTGTGGTTCTTCAATGAGAGATGGTTCAGTGCGACAGACCCGGCCAGGCTGTCGGGGAGACTGGTATAGACGGTGAAAGGAGCGTCTTCAAGGCTTATCTTGCCGACCGACAGGGGAGGAAGAACGAATGAAGAGGTATCCTTGTCCGCCGTTCTCGCTACCCTTACCACATTCCAGTTTGCCTGCAGCGAATCGTAGCGGTGAATGAATATCCTGGGATGTTCAAGTATCGCATGCGGAATCCTGAGTTTCTTTTTCAGGGCCTCCATGTAGTTGACAGACAGGCTCATCCGTCTGAAACTCGCCAGGGTGTCCATCTGCACCTGTCCTGGCTGGATTCCGTTACCTGAACCTGCCGCAGGGCCCCAGCCTTTGTAATGCAGCGAATCTCCAGGCGGGATGAGGGAGTCGTAAGAGGCAAACCGCTCGTGAGGGTAGGTGAGAGTGAAATCGTCGAGGCTGACATTCAGGTTCGGAAAACTCTTGAACATTGAAGCCTTTATCCCTGAGAAGGTTACCTCGCCGTCTATATACCGCTCAGCGAAGTGGTTCACCACCTTTGTCAGGAAAGTGGAGTTGAGGGCTATCTGCAATATCAAAATAAGCAAAGCCCACAATCCAAGCAAACTCCACAGCACCGCTTTAAGTCCACGGTGTTTCCTGGGTCCCCCCCCTTCGTTCTTGGCTTGTTTTCCCATTCAGAGTTGATTATTCATGTAAAGATAATCATTCCCCGCCACAGTACAAAAACAGTGGTCGTTCTTATGAATCCTGGGACAAAAACTAATAACTATTTGCTACGTACAGGACGGATGGTAGAGCCCTCGAATCTATATGATAGCCTTACTACAAATTCACTCTGGTTAACACCGACACAATATGGACAACTGTAATAACCATATTGTATGTGATCGGTCATTGATATTTCTTCTTTGCTCCCGGTGGAACTCCAATAAAAACCAAGGGAATGGTAGATAGGTTGTGTCTCACCATTGAAGACATATATGCGTCCCGAAAAAGGAAGATATATTGAGTTACCATTTGTCTTGCTTTCAATCTTGAGACCATTTCCAGCCGTATATACCCATGTCCATTTGCAGTTATCAATAAGTTCCTGCCATTCTTCTTTAGTGGGGATTCTCCATTTCCCACCCAGAATCACATGGGCTGCATCATCAGAAGATTCAAGTGAGAGGTCATCATCTGAGGCATACTTTGTATATGTCTTATTTTCAACGTTATACCACTTATATGCATTAACTACATACAAGGACCTGACATACGACGGATTGCCTTTGCTTGAATTATACTGATAATTATTTGCATTTGTTTTATCTTCTTCGCCATACGCTTTCGTTTCTCCCCATGCGTAGTAATTGCCATCTTCTTCTGGTTTACTTGCTCCAAGGTTGCAAGATGCCCAGAGCAGCCCTGATGGCAAACCAAGATCCACTGCCTCGGGAGATCCGGAAGGAGTGGATGATTTGATTCCCTTTCCAGACACGGTGACGGTCGGCTGACTGTCAGCATCGGAGGTGATCGTGATACTGCCATTGTAGTCCTTGCCATCCGTTGGGGCGAAGGTTACCGTGACGGTCTTGCTCTGGCCGACCGCTATCGTGAACGGAGTGGTCACATCAACAGAATATGCCTCAGGAACGCTGATACCGCTGACC
>CACZCQ010000009.1 GCA_902779765.1 uncultured Bacteroidia bacterium | reverse complement strand
CTGGCCCCTCTTGACCTTTATCATCAGGTCCGTGATTTCAGGATCGTATAGTTTGAGGTCGGATACGACGTCTGCCGTGAATGCCTTCAGGGAGCCGCATTTGATGTAGAACTCGCTTCCCCCCGAGAACCAGGAATCATACTGCCTGTGAGCCTTGAATTCCTTGATCTTCAGTGTTTTGAACCCAGAATATGCCCTTGTTGAAACCCCATTGGGATAAAGCTTTTCCAGCATCCTGGGAGTAATCGCACCGGCATCCTCATTCCAGTTGACGACCCAGACCGGATGCTCCCTGGCATAGGTTTCATCGACATAAAACTCATTCACAACCGTCGTCCCGTCCGGCAGCATCCTCCCTGCCTTCTGCGGGAATGAAGGTAATTGCAGGAATGGTCTTCCCGTCCCAGTTACTGGAATACGGCCAGTAAATCTGAAGGCCGGAGGACGCAAGTCCGTCGAGGAATCCTGAGGACCTCGTGGCCGACTTTCCGGCCACATGGTCAGCGAGCGTCAGACCGAATGATCCCTCAGGAAGACCTTCAGACCTGGTCCGCGAAGGATCGTCACCGACTCCCTTGCCGGGGCTGGAGAGCATATCACCGAAAGTATATTCCTCATCATAACCGTTGGCTGAGGAAGCCTGCACTCCCAGGAATACTTCGCGGACCTGTCCGATGGTAAGCGGTATCTCGGAAAGCATCCGGGCAACGGATTCGGGTGTGGCTGAAAGGCTTGGGGCGGACTGTGAAGTGCCCGTAGGTGAGAGAGTGCTGTCCATTGAATCATAATCGCAGGAACAGAAGAAGACGGCCGCAGTGGCCAGCATAACCGTCGCAAGTTTGTGCGACCGCAGGCTTAGGTTGAAGTTTTTCATGACTAATAAGTTTTGTAGTTTGTCAATTACGTTTCCCTGCAAAGTGAATGAAAAATATCCGTTGGACAAACAGTTCAACGGATAATATTGCAAATACCTTTCAGAGGATTGTCTGCCGGCTATCTGGAATAGAAAATGAACCTGTCTTTGTCGTAAAAATCCTTGACAGTTTCGGCATTCTGGAAACCGGCGTCAACGAAAACCTTCCTGGCAGGCTCTCCGAGTTGTTCATTGATTTCGGTCATCCCCGTCCCGTCTGATGACAGCAAGGAGGAAGACCATCGGGCTATCGCACGATGGAACAACAGGGGATCGTCATCAGGGACGAACAACGCTGAATGAGGTTCGAAATCCAGTACATTCGACCGCATCCTGACCTTTTCGGAATCCATAATATACGGAGGATTGCTCAGTATCAGGTCGAAACTCCCGAAACCGAAGGAATCAGGATCCCCCAGGACATCCGCAATCTTGAATTGAGGAGCAATGGCTCCTGTTTCCTTCAAATTAGCCTGGAAATCCTGCCCCATCGCGACCATCATGGCTTTTTCGGATATGTCCGTACCTACAACGACCGCCCCGGGGATATTCAGTGCCACGGTCCATGCTATGCATCCCGAACCTGTGCAGAGGTCCAGTATCCGAACAGGATAGGAATCACCGTAGGCCTGTCTCATCCTCCGGAGCCTCGAACCGACCTTGATCGCCTCCCGGCACAGAAGTTCGGTTTCAGGCCGTGGTATGAGCACATCCGGAGTGACCTTGAATTCATGGCCGCAGAATTCCGTCTTTCCTATTACATATTGGATGGGTTCTCCCGTAGCAAGACGTTCAAGGGCAGCCATCAATGGTTCGATATACTTGTCCTTGACAACATAGTCCGGCTCCACCAGATGGGTGTAGCTTTTGGTGCCGATACGGTCCTCGCAGAGCATCAGCACGATATTCCTTGCTTCGGAGGTCGGATAAAGGGATTCCAGTCTGGAAGTTCCTTCCTTGATGAAATCCTTGAGCAGCATCAGGAATTCTCGATAATACCGGTCAGGAAGTCGGTGATGTCGAGTCCCGCAGTCCTTATCATCTTGGGCACGAGGGACGCGCTGGTCATTCCCGGGATGTTGTTGATCTCCAGGAAATACAGACCGTCTTCACCGTGGATGTAATCCATCCTGACGACTCCGGCGCAACCCAGGATGGAATATATCCTCTTTGTCACTTCCTGGATCTGGTTGGTGAGTGACTCGTCTATGGGCGCCGGGCAGATCTCCTGACTGTTGCCGTTGTATTTTGCGTCGAAATCAAAGTAATCGTTGTCCGTAACGATCTCGATCACCGGCAAAGCCTTCACACCTTCAGCATCGGCATATGCGGCACATGTGAACTCCCTGCCGGATATTCCCTGCTCGATCAGCACGGTGGAACTCTCCGAGAAAGCGAAACGGATGGCTTCGGGCAGTTTCGATGCCTCGGTGACCCTGGTTATTCCGAAGCTTGAACCGCCGTTCGTGGGTTTGACGAATACCGGGAAAGTGAATTTGGCGGCAGCCTTCCGCTCGATATCTTCAAGGTCCATCCCGTTACGGACGAACATGTCGGGGGCGCACTTCACGAAATCCACATCACGGAGGTAGCTCTTGCAGGAGAACTTGTCGAAAGATACGGCAGATACGAAAGCGCTGCAGCTGCTGAACGGAACGCCGAGCATCTCAAGATAGCCCTGAAGCAGTCCGTTCTCCCCGGGGGTTCCGTGCTGCACTATGTAAGCATAGTCGAACTTCACCTTCTCGCCGTAAACCTTGACCGAGAAATCCGTCTTGTCGATCTCCGGCCTCGATCCTTCGGGGAAAGGGACCCTTATCGCGTCCTTCTTCTTCATGGAAACCAGCTGCCACTTCCCGAAGCGGGCGAAAATCTCATAGACATCGTACTTCGCCCCGTCGATGCGGGAGGCGACGAATTCTCCGCTGCGGCAGGATATCTCCCACTCGGAAGAGTCACTTCCGTAGATTATCGCAATGTTGTTGTACTTGCCCATATTAAGAAGCTATTCAAAATAATAATCCTCTATCCTTTCCTGCTGGTCCGAGACTTCATTGTCGGCTCCGGTGCAACCGAGGCCGTCCACCACTCCAGCGGGAGCCGCGAACTTGTCATTGGCCGTGACACCGAGCTTTCCGTCGGCAATCACCTTCTGCATGAAGATACCCCAGGTCGGCAGGGACATGTTCGCACCCTGGCCGAGCGAACCGGACTGGAAGTGGACCTGGCGGTCTTCCGCACCTGTCCAGACCCCAGCCACGATGGTAGGGGTATATCCGATGAACCATCCGTCGGAGTTGTCATTGGTGGTTCCGGTCTTGCCGGCGATCTCGCCCATCAGGTTATATCGGTAACGCAGCCTGCTGGCGGTTCCGCCCTGCACGACACCCTGCATCAGGTTGACCATCAGGTACGCCGTATTCTCACCTATGGCCTCACGCTTCTGCGTGGTGAATTCGCCGACGACATTGCCCTGCCTGTCCTCGATCCTCGTCACGAAGATAGGGGCGACATACACTCCCTTTGAAGGGAAGGTATTGTATGCGGCCACCATCTCCCAGAGCGTAATGTCGGCCGGACCGACACACAGGGCTGGGACTTCGTCGATATGGCTCTGGATGCCCATCCTGCGCATCATGTCAGCCATGGCAGAGGGTCCGAACTGCTTCATCAGGTAAGCGGAGATGTTGTTGGAACTGTTGGTCAGGCCCCACTTGAGGGTGACCGTGCTGCCTATCCATTTCTGGCTGTCGGTACTTCTGGGGGTCCATGTGCCGCCTCCGGGGATTTCGAAAGTCTGGGGAAGGTCGACCACCTTGTCGCAAGGGGTCATTCCCTCCTGCATGGCCAGGGTGTACAGGAACGGCTTGATGGTCGAACCGACCTGCCGCTTGCCCTGACGGACATTGTCATACTTGAAATACCTGTAGTTGGGGCCGCCCACATAGGCCTTGACATGTCCAGTGCCGGGCTCCATCGCCACGAATGCCGTCCTCAGCATCCCCTTGTAGTAGCGGATGGAATCGTCAGGGGTCATCGTGGTGTCGATATATCCCTTCTGGTTATATGCGAATATACGCATCTTGGCAGGTTCCGAGAAAGTCTTCAGTATCTGAGAATCGGACATGCCGCTCTTCTTGAGGATACGCCAGCGGTCGCTCCATCTGCGGGCCTGGTTCATCAGCCTGTCCCTCGTCGCCTCGTCGATGTCGTTGGAGAAAGGAGCATGGGTCTTGTGCTTGAGGTCCTTCATGAAATCGGCCTGGAGGGATTTGATGCGCTCTGCAACGGCCTCCTCGGCATATTTCTGCATCTTGTAGTTGATGGTCGTATATATCCTCAATCCGTCCTTGTCGAGGTCATAAAGGGTTCCGTCGGTCTTAGGGTTCTTCTCGATCCATCCGTAGAGCTGGTCGTTCGCCCAGGCAAGGGAATCCGCAGTGTAGTCCTCGCGGACCTTATAATCCGAACGATGGGGCTTCTTAGCCGTCATGACCCTGCGGATCATATCCCTGAAATACGGAGCACGGCCGGCATTATGGTCCTGGACCTCGTAGTCAAGGACGATGGGTATCTGCTGGATAGAATCCCTCTGGTGCTTGTCGATATATCCCGCCTTCTCCATCTGGCCGATCACGAAGTTCCTCCTGGAGAGGGCCTTGTCGGGATTGAGGGCTGGGTTGTAACGGGTGGGCTTGTTGGCCATGCCGATCAGCATGGCACTTTCCTCGATGTTGAGTTCGGAAGGGGTCTTGCCGAAGAAGGTCTCCGCAGCGGAACGTATGCCATAGGCATTGCTGCCGAAGAAAATCGAATTGAGATACATGGTCATGATCTCATCCTTGGTATAGTCCCTTTCCAGCTTGACGGCGGTGATCCACTCCTTCAATTTGATCCAGACCATCTTGAAGTGGTATATGCCCGGAATCTTCCGGCCCGTGTCCATTCGTGGATAAAGCGTCTTGGCCAGCTGCTGGGTAATGGTACTTCCTCCTCCCTGGTTGGACTTGCGCATCAGGATGGTCTTGAACAGGACTCGTCCCAATCCCTTGAAGTCTATGCCGGAATGCCTGTAGAAGCGGGCATCCTCGGTAGCCACAGCGGCATGGACGATGTTGGGCGACAGTTCCTCGTATGTGACATAAGTCCTGTTCTCTATATGGAAGGTCGTGAGAACCTCTCCCCCTTCGGCTATGACTTGCGTAGCAAGCTTGTTGTCAGGGTTTTCCAGTTCCTCGAAAGAAGGGATGCCTGCGAACACCCAGACGAGCAGGATCATGAACAGCAGGAACAGTACCGGAAACGTAATCAGGATCCAGAACCACTTGATTATTTTCTTTTTTGTCTCTTCAGTCATAATAAAGACAAATTTAAAACAAAATTTGGAAAATTGCCCGGTTTGTGGTTTACTTTGCAGATTGAAACTTCAAACTATCTATGAACAACTTACTAAACAGAAACACATGGCAGACAATCTTGTTATAGTCGAGTCTCCCGCAAAAGCGAAGACCATCCAGAAATTCCTGGGCAAGGATTTCACCGTAAAATCCAGTTTCGGACACATCCGGGACCTTCAGGACAAGAAGCTTAGCGTAGACGTGGAGAAGAACTTCACCCCCGAATATGTAATCCCGTCGGACAAGAAGAAAGTAGTATCGGAGCTCAGGAAGGCGGCCGATGCCGCAACTACCGTCTGGCTCGCTTCCGATGAGGACCGCGAGGGAGAGGCCATTTCCTGGCATCTCCTTGATACACTCGGTCTGGACAAGGACAAGACCAGGAGGATAGTGTTCCACGAGATTACCAAGGATGCCATCCTCAACGCAGTCCAGAATCCCCGCGACATAGACATGAACCTGGTGAACGCCCAGCAGGCAAGAAGGGTGCTGGACAGGCTTGTCGGTTTCGAGCTTTCACCCATCCTCTGGAGGAAGATCCAGCCGAAACTGAGCGCAGGACGCGTACAGTCAGTCGCACTCAGGCTGGTCGTGGAAAGGGAAAGGGAGATCATGGCCTTCGACAACGAGTCCTACTACAAGGTGGAGGGTGTTTTCCATCCGGAAGGTCTTCCTGCATCCACGAAGGTCAAGGCTACCCTTGAGAACAGGTTCAAGGACATCGAAGAGGCAAGGAGCTTCCTCAACGATTGCATAGGCGCCGCATTCACGATCACCGACGTGGAGAAGAAGGAAGCCGTGCGCTTCCCTGCAGCCCCGTTCACGACTTCAACCCTCCAGCAGGAGGCGGCCAGGAAACTGCATTTCCCGGTCAGCGTGACGATGAGGGTGGCCCAGGCCCTGTATGAGAGAGGACTTATAACATATATGAGGACGGACTCGACCAACCTTTCGAGCCTGGCTCTCGGAACTGCCAAGAAATTCATAACCGAGGCATACGGCGAGGATTACGTGAAGACACGCCAGTTCCGCACGAAGAGCAGGGGCGCCCAGGAAGCCCACGAAGCCATACGCCCGACATACATCGAGAACACCGACATCGAGGGAACCGCACAGGAGAAGAAGCTTTACAACCTTATATGGAAGAGGACGGTCGCTTCCCAGATGGCGGATGCCAAGGTCCTCCTGACCACGATGAAGATCTCATCCGACAAGAGAAGCGAGAAGTTCGGCGTGCAGGCCACCCAGGTCCTTTTCGACGGATTCCTCAAACTTTACATCGAGGGTACCGACGACCAGGAAGCCGACGATAACGAAATCATACTCCCGGACCTTCAGCCCGGCACCGTGATGGAACGCAAGACCATCTCCGCGGAATGCAAGTTCACCGCCGCCCCTCCCAGGTATTCGGAAGCGACACTCGTCAAGAAACTCGAAGAACTGGGGATCGGACGTCCTTCGACTTACGCAACTACCATAAGCACCCTGACATCCGGCCGCGGATACATAGTCAAGGGGGACAAGGAAGGACGCAAGGTCAGCGTCACCGACCTGGTCCTGAAAGACAGCACGGTCAGTGAGACTTCCAAGGTCGAAACCGTAGGCGCTGAAAGGGGCAAGCTGTTCCCCCAGGAGATCGGAATGATCGTCACCGATTATCTCGAGAAGAATTTCGACTCCATAATGGACTATGATTTCACTGCCAACGTCGAGAAGGACTTCGACCAGATCGCCGACGGAAAGCTGGTTTGGAACGATGTCATCGGCAGCTTCTATACTCCTTTCCACAAGAAGGTTGACGAAGTGCTGCATGACGGCAACTACAGCCATATCTCCAGGGAACTCGGTACGGACGGTGAAGGGAACAAGCTCATAGCCAAATTCGGCAAATTCGGTCCTTTCATCCAGAAAGGTGAAGGCAGCGATGCCCAGTACGCTTCTCTTGGCAGGGGGCAGCTCATCGAAACCATAACCCTGGAAGAGGCCCTCAAGCTCTTCGAACTTCCCAGGACGGTCGGCCAGTACAACGGGACCGACATCATCGCGATGAAAGGCCGTTTCGGTCCATATCTGAAATACGGAGACAAGAACGTATCCCTGCCAAAAGGTAAGGATCCTCTCAAGGTCAAGGTAGAAGAATGCATCGAAATAATCGAGAAGGAGTTGGGCAAGACAGCCGAGAATCCTGTGCTTCTCGAATTCAAGGATGCTGACATCCAGGTCATCAACGGACGTTACGGTCCTTATATAAAACACGCAGGTTCCAACTACCGGATACCTAAAGGAACGGATGCCAAAGCCCTGTCGGAAGAGGATTGTCGAAAACTCATTGACAATTCAAAACCTACCGTAAAAGCGCACCGACGCTTTAAAAAGTCTTGATTTTTTAATTTTTTTAATTATTTTTGCCATTACCTAGTTATAAATCGAAAGTAATGGCAACTTATCACATTGACCAGATCGATCAGAAAATCTTGTCTTTCCTGGTGAACAACGCCAGGATGCCCTTCCTGGAAATTGCAAGGGAATGCGGTGTTTCCGGTGCAGCTATTCATCAGAGAGTCAAGAGGTTGGAGGCGAACGGGGTAATAACGGGCTCCAGGCTTCTGGTGAAACCGCAGGCGTTGGGACTGAATGTCTGCGCTTTCATAAGCGTCACTCTCTCAGAGGCTAACAAGTATCCGGAAGTCGTTGCAAATCTTAAGAAGATAGCCGAGATCGTAGAGTGTCATTTCGTAACCGGCAATGCCGCCCTGCTCGTAAAGGTCTACTGCTTCGACAACGATCACCTGATGGAAGTACTTCTGAACACCATGCAGAAGATCCCCTACATCCAGTCAACCGAAACGATGATCTCGCTGGACCAGGCCATCGAGCGCCAGGTATGGGTCAAGGATTACAAGCACACTAGCTACCAGACCCCGGGCGAGTCCAAGAAGAAATGACCATCCTCGCGAGAGCGAGATCTTCGGGTGAAGTGATTTTGAAGTTATATCTCTCTCCTGCACAGTAGGAGAGGGATATTCCTTTTTTACGGGCCACGGAAGCATCGTCGGTGAATGAAGTGTCGAATGCCTGGGAATAAGCTTCCTTGATGTCGCGGGAAAGGAACATCTGAGGCGTCTGGGCACCGAATATCCTGCTCCTGTCCACCTCCTCGCCGGAATCTTCCAAAACCTCTTCTCCTGAGGACAATGTCCTTCTGTCCAATACCTTGAGCGTATCTACCGATGGAACCACCGGTATCAGGGCACGGATTCCGGCCTGCTCCATACGGTCGAACATGGTCTTTATGAGCCCGGTGGAAATGAGCGGCCTGACACCGTCGTGAATCGCCACTATCGCATCATCCGGTACTCTTTCCAACGCGTTCCTTACAGAATGGAACCTTGTGATTCCGCCGGCGACCAGAAGCTGGGGGCAGTTGAAATCATTGGACAGGCAATACTCCTTCCAGAAACCGATATGTTCCTTCGGAAGGACCGTGACGACCCTGATGTCCGGTACGGCGGAGACGAATGTCTCGATGGTCCTGCGGAGGATAGGCTTGCCGTCGAGGTCGAGGAATTGCTTGGGAATCGAAGCACCCATCCTGGAGCCGCTTCCAGCGGCCATCACTATTAATATTTTGTTATACCGGCCCATATTATTCCTTACAAATATAAGTTTTTTTGTATATTTACAACTTGTATTTTAGACATTAAAAATCATGGCATTTTCATTTCTTACACAAGAAATAGCAATGGACCTCGGTACCGCCAACACCGTCATTTTCCGCAATGACGACATAGTGCTGGACGAGCCGAGCATAGTGGCAATCGACAACAACACCCAGAAATGCATAGCTATCGGCCAGCAGGCCAAGCTGATGCATGAGCACACCAATCCCGGGATCAAGACCATCCGCCCCCTGCGCAACGGTGTCATCGCCGACTTCAATGCGGCCGAGATGATGATCAAGGGATTTATCAAACAGGTCAACAACAAGAAGAAATCCTTGTTCTCGCCCAATCTCAAGATCGTCGTAGGTATCCCTTCCGGCAGTACCCAGGTCGAGATCAGGGCCGTCCGTGACTCCTGCGAGCACGCCGGAGGAAGGGACGTGTATCTCATCTACGAACCTATGGCAGCCGCCCTGGGTATCGGACTCGACGTGGAAGCCCCGAAGGGCAACATGGTCGTTGACATAGGCGGTGGTACCGCCGAGATCGCAGTGATTTCGCTGGGAGGCATAGTCGAACAGGAAAGCATCCCGACCGCAGGTGACGTGTTCAATACCGACATCCAGTATTACATGCGCCAGCAGCACAACATCAAGATCGGCGAGACCACTGCTGAGAAGATAAAGATCGCCGTCGGAGCCGTTATTCCCGACCTCGACGAGGAACCGGAGCCGTTCAAGGTAAACGGTCCGAACCTCATGACAGCCCATCCGGTCGAAGCCACGGTCACCTACCAGGAAATCGCACACTGCCTTGACAAGTCCGTCGCCAAGCTGGAGGCATCCATACTGCATGTCCTTGAGCAGACTCCTCCCGAGCTCTACTCCGACATTGTCGAGAACGGAATATTCCTTTCCGGAGGCGGCGCCCTCCTGCGCGGTCTTGCAAAGAGGTTCACCGACAAGGTGAACATCCAGTTCCATGTAGCCGAAGACCCGCTCAGGGCCGTGGCCAGGGGAACATGCATCGCATTGAAGAAGACTTCCAACTACTCATTCCTCATGAGGTAATGCCCAAGGAGAAACCGGTCGTTTCCAAGATCTTCTACGCCGTGGTCTTCATCCTTCTGGAGATCGCGGCAATCTCGATGTTGTCCCACAACAACGAGCTTCAGAGGCTCTGGCTGACCAGGATTTCCCACGGTTTCATGGCCAAGACTTGGGGGACGACCCAGGCTGTCGGGAACTATTTCTCACTAAGGAAACAGAACGATGAGCTTTCCCTCGAAAACGAACGCCTGAGGGGGATAGTCCGCGGGTACAGGCAGGCGGCGATCGAGTCCGATCCGGCATTCAGGCCCGAGCTCAAGGAGGACGGCTTCAATTACATCCCGGCCACGATCATCAAGTCCGGAACGAACAGCCAGCACAATTACCTGATCCTGGACAAGGGAAGCGAAGACGGTGTCGTGGAGAATTCAGGAATAATCTCATCGAAGGGCGTCATCGGAATCGTGGATGCCGTAAGCAAGCATTATTCATTCGCGATCTCCTTCCTCAACAAGGAGCTCAACATCAGCGCGAGGCTGGACACGACGGGAGCCGTGGGTCCCCTGGCCTGGGACGGCCTGAAGACAAACGGGGCGGTCCTGAAAGAGATCCCTCTCCAGTTCAAGTACAACCCGGGCGACACCGTATATACCAGCGGTTATTCCGCCATATTCCCTCCGGACATCCCGCTCGGGATCGCAGGAGAGGCCAAAGTAATCAACGGAGCCACCAACGAGATCAGCGTCAGGCTGTTCCAGGACCATAGCGCCCTGAAATATGTCACTATCATAGAAAACACCAGGATCAAGGAAATCGAAGAGATCGAGAACCGCGAGGAAGAGGAGGGCAGCAAGAAATGAGAAAGACGTTCGCATTCACATATATCCTTCTCGTGATCGCCCAGATGATCCTGAGCAATTACTTCCACTTCACTCCCCTGGTGATGCTGACGATCCTTCCGGTCATGATCCTGTGCATACCCACCAAGGTGAACACCTTCTGGGCAATGGTGATCGCGTTCGCGACGGGACTGGCCGTGGACTGGCTGGCGGAGGGCACCCTTGGCATCAACGCCATGTCCCTGGTCCCCGTGGCCTTCGTCAGGAAGACCTTGATAGGCATGATCTTCGGGATCGAACCCTTCGAGCAGAAAGAGAACCTGACCATCAAGAAATATGGCTTCGCAAGGATGTCCTTCGCGATACTCATCCTGACCGCGCTGTTCCTGGTCATATACATACTTGCGGACTGCGCAGGCACCAGGCCCCTGTGGTTCATCGGTGCCAAGACAGGTCTGTCACTCGTAGCCAGCTACATCGTATCCATCCTGGTCGTCAACCTGCTCAGCTATGACGACAGAAGGTAACAACAGGAGCCGGGTCATGCTGATCGGACTGGTGGTGGTCGCCGCCATCCTGCTAGGCAAGCTGTTCTATATCCAGATCATCGAAGACAAGTACAAGATCAACGCTTCGAACAATTCGATGGTCTACGATATCATCTACCCCACCAGGGGCATCATCTACGACCGCAACGGCAAGATCATAGTAAGCAACAAGGTCACTTACGACATACTCGTCACTCCGAAGGAAGTCACTCCTTTCGACACCCTGATGCTCGCGGCCACCCTGGACATAAGTCCCGATTTCATCAGGGACAAGATGGCCGAGTACGAGCGGAACAGGAAAAAGATCGGCTACCAGAGTATCGTGATGCTCAAGCAGATCAAGCCTGAAACCTACATGAAGTTCGCTGAACTCCAGTACAATTTCCCCGGCTTCAGGGGCCAGGTCAGGAGTATCCGGGACTACCCTGTGAACGCCGGCGGAAACCTTCTGGGATATGTTTCCGAAGTGGACCAGAAGTATATCGAAGCCCATCCTGACGAATACCGTCCCGGAGACTACGCCGGAAAGACCGGTATCGAAGCGGCAAGGGAAAAGGACCTTCGCGGAGAAAAGGGCTACCATATCTACCTCAGGAATTCTCGCAACCAGATCGAACGTCCTTACAAGGACGGAGAGATGGACAAGGAAGCCGTTCCCGGCCACGACATCGTCACCACCATCGACGCCGACCTCCAGCAATACGGGCAGCAGCTCATGCAGAACAAGGTCGGAAGCCTTGTGGCGATCGAACCTAAGACGGGTGAGATCCTCTCCCTGGTATCCAGTCCGGGTGTTGACGTCAGCATGCTCGCCGACATAAGCCAGCACTACAACGAGATTATCAAGGACCCGCACAAGCCGATGTTCAACCGTGCGGTTCAGGCTCCTTATCCTCCCGGCTCGGTATTCAAGCTCGTCAACGGACTCATCGGCCTTCAGGAAGGCACCCTCAACACCGAGATGGCATATCCCTGCAACCATGGCTACCACTTCGGAAACCACAAGCTCGGCTGCCATGGACACCGCTCCCCCCTGAAACTTGAAGAGGCCATCATGATGTCCTGCAACGGCTTCTTCTGCTACGTCCTGAAGAACATCCTCGAGAACAGGAAATACAAGAACATAGACGAGGCACTGGACAAATGGCATGACTATGTCCAGAGTTTCGGTTTCGGGCGGAAGCTGGGCAGTGACTTCCCCGCAGAGCTAGGCGGCACGCTTCCGACATCCAACCTGTACAACAAACGCTACGGAAAGGGAGGATGGAAATTCACGACCATCATCTCCATCTCCATCGGCCAGGGAGAGGTCGGTGTGACCCCGCTCCAGATCGCCAACCTGGCGGCCACAGTGGCCAACAGGGGCTGGTACAAGATTCCCCACATTGTGAAGGCGTCCGAGGGAGTCGAGATCGAACCCCAGTACTATGAGAGGCAATACACTATGGTCGACACGACCAACTTCAAGAAAGTTATCAAGGGCATGTGGAGAGCTGTGAACAATGGCCCCGGAACAGGTTGTACGGCCGCGATAGCAGAGGTGAAGGGTCTGGACATCTGCGGCAAGACCGGAACGGCCCAGAACCCCAGGGGAGCAGACAACTCGGTGTTCATCTGTTTCGCGCCGATGGACGATCCCAAGATCGCCGTGGCCGCATATGTGGAGAATGCAGGTTTCGGAGCCACCTGGGCCGCCCCCATCGCTTCACTGCTTATCGAGAAATACCTCAACGGAGAGACCTCCAGGCCTGAACTTGAGAAGAGGGTGATGGACGGAAACCTGATGTCGAGGGTAAAAGCTTATTGACGGGATATGGGCAATTTTTCTGACAGAGGCGTCAAGCAGTCGATCGACTGGAAGCTGGTTATTTCCTACCTGCTCCTGATCATCATCGGCTGGGTGAACATATACGCCTCGATCCATTCAGAAGGCCCTGCAAGCATATTCGATTTCAATTTCCGCTGCGGAAAACAGTTCGTCTGGATACTGACTTCATTCGTGCTGGCGGCGGTCATACTGTTCGTGATAAACCCCCAGTTCTGGGAAAGCGCCTCGCTGCCTATGTACCTGTTCGTGCTGGGGTTGCTGGTCGTGGTGATATTCGTATCCAAGGATGTGAAGGGTTCCCATTCGTGGTTCGAATTCGGTCCCGTCAAGTTCCAGCCGGCGGAGATATCCAAGATAACAACATCCCTTCTGCTGGCCACCCTGATGAGCCAGACCAACTACAGGATCACCAGGTTCAAGGATTTCCTGATGACGGCAATCGTCATCGGAGTGCCGATGCTCGTCATACTTGCTGAAAGCGAGACCGGATCAGCCCTGGTATATGCCGGATTCATATTCGTGATGTACCGGGAGGGATTCTCCGGATGGTGGCTCTTCAGCATATTCCTGGCCATCCTCCTGTTCATCCTGACATTGACGGCCTCGCCTTATGTCTCCTTGCTCGTACTGATCGGAGTGCTCATGGCTATCGGAGTGGTTTGCACCGGGAGGATGGGCGTCATAGGATGGGTGAACCTGGCCGCCCTGATACTGTTCTGCCTGATGCCGTGGATACTCGGAAAGGTTACCGCCCCGGAGTCCTTCCTGGCAAGGTTGAAGCCCATCTACATCCTTATCGGAATATGCGTTTGCGCCCTTCCATACTTCCTGATCAAGGGATACAAGGACCGCAGGATGCATCTGACGATGTCCGCCCTGGGGCTCATCGCCGGAATAGCCTTGATATTCTCCACTGATTTCATATTCAACAACATCCTGCAGGACCACCAGCGCAAGAGAATCGAAGTCCTGCTCGGAATGAAGGAGGACCCCGCCGGCGTCGGCTACAACGTAAACCAGAGCATGATCGCCATCGGTTCCGGAGGGCTTACTGGCAAGGGATTCCTGAACGGCACCCAAACCACTTTCGGTTTCGTTCCGGAGCAAAGCACGGACTTCATCTTCTGCACAGTCGGGGAAGAGTGGGGATTCCTCGGATGCTTCATCGTCATCCTCCTGTATGTATACCTGATCTGGAGGATAATAGTGGATGCCGAGAAGAGCCGGGAGGCCTTCACCAGGATATACGGCTACTGTGTGGCCGCTTGCATATTCATGCACCTGTTCATCAACATCGGAATGACGATAGGACTGATGCCGGTCATCGGCATCCCGCTGCCGCTGCTGAGCTACGGAGGTTCGTCCCTTTGGGCTTTCACAGTGCTCATATTCATATTCATAGCCCTCTACCGTCAGGAAAAGAAATACTATTAGCGATATGAAAAAGACTCTGACCACATTGATCGCTGCCCTTTTCGGGGCCGCCCTTTTAGCGCAGGTTAAGGTCGCCGTGCACGAGACCGCCGCCGACCAGCCGGTGATTCCTAAGGAAATCTACGGCCAGTTCGCAGAGCACCTCGGGAGATGCATCTACGACGGCATCTGGGTCGGCAAGGACTCTCCCATCCCCAACGTCGACGGCTACAGGAAGGATCTTGTGGAAGCGATCCGCGAGCTCAAGGTGCCTGTACTCCGCTGGCCGGGCGGATGCTTCGCCGACGAATACCATTGGAGGGACGGGATCGGCCCGCTCTCAGAACGTCCGAAGATGATCAACTCCAACTGGGGCGGGACTGTCGAGGACAACTCCTTCGGCACGCACGAGTTCCTGAACTTCTGCGAGATGCTAGGAATCGAACCGTACATTTCCGGCAACGTGGGTTCGGGTTCGGTCGAAGAACTGGCCAAGTGGGTTGAATACATGACCGCTAAAGGCGGTACCATGGCCGACCTGCGTGCGGCCAATGGAAGGAAGGATCCCTGGAAGGTAAAGTACCTTGGAGTCGGCAACGAAAGCTGGGGATGCGGAGGAAACATGACTCCCGAGTTCTATTCGGACCAGTACAGAAGATATGCGACCTATTGCAGAAACTATGACGGCAACCGCCTTTACAAGGTGGCCAGCGGTGCTTCCGACTACGACTACAACTGGACAAGGGTCCTCATGAACAATGTCAGGAGCAATATCTCCGGACTGTCATTGCACTATTATACCGTGATGAACTGGGGGCACAAGGGTTCGGCCACAGACTTCGACGAGGACGAGTACTATGACATCCTCGGGAAGGCGGTCGAGATAGAAGAGGTCCTCCACAACCACGAAGCTATAATGGACCTCTACGACCCGAACCGCAGGATAGACCTGCTGCTCGACGAGTGGGGCACCTGGTTCGACGTGGAGCCCGGGACGAATCCCGGCCATCTCTACCAGCAGAACAGCATGAGGGACGCCATGGTGGCCGCCATGTCCCTCAACATATTCAACAAGCACACCGCCCGCCTGAAGATGGCGAACATTGCCCAGATGGTCAACGTCCTGCAGGCCATGATCCTGACCAAGGGCTCCGAGATAGTCCTGACTCCGACATATCACGTATTCAGGATGTACAACGTCCATCAGGATGCAACCTCGGTGCCGGTGACCATGCCGTCCGATTCCCTCGCATCTAAGTCCGGAAGGCTGTTCCCCACCCTGAGCGTCAGCGCTTCCAAGTCAGACGCCCTGCATGTCTCGCTGGCGAATCCGTCGGTAGACGAAAGCAAGACAGTCGACCTGGAATTCGACGCCTTGAAACCCGCCGTGGTGTCCGGAGAGATACTCCGTGGAAAGGGGAAGGGCATCGAGGCTGTCAAGTCGCACAATGAATTCGGCGGCAAGACCGCCGTGTCACCCGTACCATTCAAGGATTTCAAAATGTCAGGGCGCACGTTGAAGGTAACGCTGCCCCCTGCTTCCGTAGTAGTATTGGAGGTCAGATAGATGAAACGGTTGTTTATTATCCTGGCGCTGGCAGCGCTGGCAGCCTGCAAGCCCGTCAATCCCATCCTCAGGGTCGAAGGAGGCCTGGTCAAAGGCGTTCTTACTGAAACACCCGGGGTAACTGTCTACAAAGGCATCCCATACGCAGCCCCGCCAGTGGGAGACCTTCGCTGGAAGGCTCCTCAGCCTGTTAAAAACTGGGGCAGCCTTCGCATCTGCGATACCTGGGGGCACCCGGCCTGGCAGAATTCCCACACTCCGGGAGGTTATACACCCGAATTCTTCTTCGACGGCGACCCAGAGTTCAGCGAGGACTGTCTTTACCTGAATATATGGACACCGGCTGCCGGAAACCCGGAAGCCAAACTTCCCGTCACCTTATGGGTCCACGGAGGCGGATATGTCGCCGGATGGGGCTTCGAGCCGGAAATGGACGGCGAAGAATGGGCGAAACACGGAGGTGTGCTCGTCACCTTCAATTACCGGCTGGGTCTCCTCGGTTTCCTGGCCCATCCCGGGCTGAGTGCCGAGAGTCCTGACGGGGTCAGCGGAAATTACGGTATGCTGGACCAGGTGGCCGCCCTGAAATGGGTCAAAGACAATATTTCAGTCTTTGGAGGCGATCCCGACCATATCACGGTCATGGGCCAGAGCGCGGGAGCGATGAGCGTACAGACATTGGTGACCTCGCCTCTTTCTAAAGACCTGATCGCAGGTGCGATAATCCAGAGCGGAGGCGGAATACGGGAAAGCCAGCTCCTGGGAGGAACCCCTTTGTCCCTGGCTGAAGAATCCGGCAGGAACCTTATGGACTGGGCAGGTTGCAAAACCCTTGAGGAAATGCGTGCAATTCCTCCGAAAGACCTGCTGACCCTGGTATCCCGCTACAGGAATGCAACCGGGCTGAACGTCCAGGGAGTGACAGCCCCCGTTACAGACGGCCATGCCCTTTCCGAAACATTCTCGGAAGCAGCCTTGGGCGGACGTATAGCCGATATCCCATATATGATTGGATGCACCCTGGATGACATGCCTGCGCTGGCAAGCGGTATCGACCGGTTCTGTGCTGAAAGGCAGAAGGCAGGAGGCAAGGCCTATGCCTACCGATTCGACCGCAGGCTTCCCACCGACGGCCGTCCGGACGTGCTGAAAGGCGCTTTCCACTCATCCGAACTCTGGTTCATGTTCAAGTCCCTCCGCTTCTGCTGGAGGCCGTTCACTGAAGGAGACTATGACCTTGCAGAGCAGATGATCACCTGCTGGACCAACTTCGCGGCCTGCGGAGATCCCAACGGAACCGACGGCGGTCCATGGACTCCCTGCACGGAAGAGAGCCCCTTGTTCATGCACTTCGGACTTGACGGCGACGGAGCTGCGGTCTCCGCCATGGGGCCCATGCAGCCTGAGACGATAACGGCACCATAGAAGATATGAGAAAACACTGGCTGGACAATCTGCGCTGGGTGACAGTGCTGCTCGTACTGCTCTACCACGTAATCTATTTCTACAACAACAAGGGTGTCTTCGGAGGCATCGGCGGGTTCGGTGACGGGCCTCAGTACCAGGATGTGATGATGTATATCCTCTATCCCTGGTTCATGCCGCTCCTGTTCCTTCTGGCCGGCATCAGCGCCAGATATGCATTGGAAAAGTATCCGGCCAAGGATTGGTTCAAGGCCCGTACACGGAAACTGCTGGTGCCCGGAACCATCGGCCTGCTGGTTTTCCATTGGATGGTGGGATACTTCAATACGGCGGTAGCTGCAAAGAGCGGAGTCTTCGACGGCATGCCGGGAATCGGCCGGTACCTGATGTGGGCCGTCAGCGGGACGGGACCGCTCTGGTTCATACAGGACCTGTGGTTGTTCTCGCTGATTCTGCTGCTTATACGCAAACTGGACCCGGAGAACCGTTTCCATGAGTGGTGCGGCAAACTCGGCATCGTATGGATAATCCTTCTGGGCGTATTGTTCTGGGCCGGGGAGCAGACCCTCATACGCAATCCACGGCCGGAAAGCCCGGACGGCCTTCTGAATCTGTATAAACCTGTTTTCTACCTGATCCCCTTCCTGCTGGGTTATTTCGTATTCTCCCACGAGCAGGTTCAGGACAGGCTGGGCAGGATATGGATTCCCCTTCTAGGCTGCGCCGCAGCGACAGGAATTGCTTTGATTGTCACCACATTCGGACAGGACAACACCTCTCCTCAGTACCTGGGCAGTCCCCTAAACTGCCTCTACGGATGGCTTATGTGCCTTGCCATGATCGCCTGGTTCCGCACCCGCTTCGACAGGACTTCCGCCTTCGCCGGCTACATGACCCGCTCCAGTTTCGGCATATATATAGTCCACTATCTCGTCATAGCCAGCCTCGGGTACATGATGAAGGTCTATACCGACCTTCCGCCCGTGGCAATGTACCTCATCCTTGGTGTCGCGGTATTCACCCTTTCCCCGCTGATCTACGAGATTATCCGCAGGATCCCCGTGATACGCTGGTGCGTGCTGGGAGAGAAGCATAAGAAATGACGATATGATAGAACAGATGCTGGCTAAGGCGGACCCTTCACAGGTAGAAGGACTGTCCAGATTCTTCAAGACCGGCCCCGGACAGTACGGAGAAGGGGACAGGTTCCTCGGAATAAAGGTTCCGGTGACCCGAGGAGTGGTCAAGGAATGCTGGAAACAGACCGGATTCGACGAGCTTGAGGAATGCCTCGCCAGCGAATATCATGAAATCCGGCTCGCCGGCCTGCTGGCACTCGTGGAAATATATTCCCACGCCAGGAAGGATATGTCATTGCGGAGCCGGTGCATCGATTTCTACCTCTCGCACACCGACTGTATCAACAACTGGGACCTCGTGGACCTTTCCTGCTACAACCTGCTGGGAGACTGGCTGCTGGACAAGGACCGGAGTCTCCTGTACCGTTTGGCATCCGACGGGAAGAGCATCTGGGAGCAGCGCATAGGAATGGTGAGCACAATGGCTTTCATCAGGCAGGGCCAGCTGGACGACACCTTCGCGATAGCCGATATACTGCTCAACCACCCTCACGACCTTATCCACAAGGCCGTGGGATGGCTGTTGAGGGAAGCAGGGAAACGGGACATGGACGCCCTGCGGGTCTTCCTGGACCATCGGGCGGCTTCCATGCCCCGTACGATGCTGCGCTATGCCATTGAGAAATTCCCGGAAAGGGAACGGCTAGCGATACTTGGCAGCAGGCAATAGACAGGCCTTACTTCAGGGCCTTCTTGATCATGTTCCAGACCCACAGAAGGACCACAGCACCAATGACGGCGCTGATGATCTGGCCGTACCACTGTGACCAGAAGGATCCGCCTGCTCCGATGAGGCCGAGCAGCCAGCCACCGACGAAGCCGCCGAGGAGACCGATGATGATGTTCCAGATGAGGCCGCCCTTGTCCTTTACTACAAAGAAACCGGCAAGCCAGCCAGCGATGGCTCCGAAAAGCAATGTTAGGATGATGTTCATGGTATTAGTTTTAAACGATACTGCAATATAGAAAACATTCTGCTTTTTTTGTGTATTTTTGTAAAATAATAATCATGAAAAAGCCTATCATGAAAAAGTATTTACTCCTTGCAGCCTTGTCACTTGCATTAGCGGTATCTTGCAAGCAAGCGCCCGAATCCCCCTTTGCCCGCAAAGTGGCGGATTATGCCGTGGTCACCTTTGAAGCTCCCGACCTGAGCGGCATTACCGATAACGGGAAGGAAGTCCTCAGACTCTACCGTTACGCCGCCGACGTGGTCGATTCCATCTACTGGCAGCAGTACTTCGGCGACAAACAGGCACTGCTCAATGGAATCGAAGATCCTCTCCAGAAGACCTTTGCCGAGATCAATTACGGTCCCTGGGACCGTGCAGACGGCAAGTCATTCGTGGAAGGCTATGGAGACCGTCCTGCCGGAGCCGGTTTCTATCCTGCCGACATGACGGTGGAGGAGTTCGAAGCCTGGGACAATCCTGACAAGGACAGTCCATATACACTCGTCCGCCGCGCCGCCGACGGCTCCCTGGAAGCCGTATGGTATCACGACGCTTACAAGCCCTATATCGAAAAGATCGAGAATTCCCTGAAAGTTGCTGCCGATGTCACCATCAAGCCCAGCGTGAGGGAATATCTCCTGAAAAAAATAGAAGCCCTCAAGACGGACAACTATTACGAGAGTGCACTTGCCTGGCTGGATATGGACGACAGCAAGATGGACCTTGTCATCGGTCCAAACGAGGTCACTGACGACCAGCTTCTTGGCATCAAGCGCTCCTATGAGGCCTACGTCCTGCTGAAGAACCTGACGCAGACCGACGAGCTCATGCAGTATGTGTCCCGTATAGGGGAGCTGCAGGAAGACCTTCCCGGTGATCCGGAATATAAGACCTTCCAACCCGGAACAGGCTCGAACATCTTCTCCTGCGACGCCCTCTACTATGCCGGAAAGGCAAACGCCGGTGTCAAGGTCATTGCCTTGAACCTGCCCTTCGACGCCGATGTCCAGCGTGACCGCGGAACCCGTACCATATTGCTTCAGAACGTTATCCGCGCCAAGTACAACAGCATTATCAAACCCACGGGCGAACGTCTCCTGGATGCTGAAACCGCCGAGCACCTTTCCCCCGACGCCTTCTTCTGGAACATCGTGTTCCGTGAGGTGGCCCACGGTCTTGGCGTAAAGGAAACCGTCAACGGCAAAGGCAGCGTGGAACAGGCCCTTGGAAGCAGCGCGGCAACCTTTGAAGAGATTAAGTCGAATGCCGCCGGAGTACTCCTTGTATGCAAGCTTCAGAAGCATTTCGACATCCGCAACCACTATTTCTACAGGGACGATGCCCTTACCACCTTCTTCGCATCCCTTGTCCGCTCCGAGCGCTTCGGAGAAGCTTCGGCTCTCGGTCGCTGCAGCGTAATCATATTCAATTACCTCAACGAAGCCGGTGCCTTCGAGCATAAGCCGTCCGGACAGTACATACTGAACCTTGACAAGATGGAGAATGCCCTGTCCGACCTCACCGCCTTCGTCCTCAAGACACAGGCCACCGGCGACCGTGAAGGTGCCCAGGCATTCGAGAGCAAATACTCGAAACACAGCGCAGACTATGAGGAAGACCTCCGCAACCTGCGCCTTGAGCAGATTCCCGCAGACATCAGATTGAACTTCAAGCACTAGGCCTGCATAACATGAAGAAGATATTGTTTGCGGCTGTCATCGCCTGCGCGGCCTTGTTCACATCCTGCGGAGTGTCCAGGATCAACCATACCGGAGACGTTACGGGATCCATTTACGGAGTGTGGGCACTGGAATCCAAGAATCAGGTCGATTACTCCGGCGTCCATTTCTATCTTTCCCTGAGCGAACCACGGATCGCCCTTGCCAAGAAGGGCAGTTTCACGAAGTTTGACCTCAAGGATGTGGATGTCGACGGTTCACAGTTCTCTTACAGCGCCTCCAGGAAGCAGATCAGTTTCACGAAGACGCTCTGGCTCACCCAGGGCCTCCGCTATGAAATGCGCCTGTCAGGGACATACAATGTCCTTGAGATGAACCGCAGGAGACTGGTCATCCAGAAAGAATCCTTGGGCGGCAGCACCACATATGCCTTCCGCCGGTACAAATAAACGAAAGACTATCCGACATGAAAAAGACAGCTTCATCGCTGTCTTTTTTTGTGCCCAGGGATGTGTCCGAGTGTATCAAAAAATGGTTACCTTTGAGAGAACTGTAGTATTCAAATGAAAATCAGAATCACTGCCATCAGGAAGACTTCGTATCCGGATTTGATGGCGAAATATGAGAACCCTATCGAACACACTTGCGATGTGCAGGAGGGGCAGGAGTGGATTTCGATTGACGGTCAATGTCCTGAAGGGATGTGTCTTTCTGCCTGGGGCTCCATGAGGGAATTCGTCGAGGCACTGGCCCGTGGCGAGGGAAACTTCTATGACGGATGGATGAAGAATCCGATGAGCGCCATGATCAGCTGTAACGACGGCTTCAGGCCGGTGAGTTTCTACATTGAAGTGATATGATGCTTTTGCCGAATGTCATATCGATACTAAGGATAGCAGGCTCCATCGGCCTGCTGTTTTGCGATGTGACAGGATGGCCGTTCTGGGTGCTCTATGCTTTGTGTGGAATCAGTGATATGATTGACGGCTGGCTGGCCAGGAAACTCCATGCGGAGACTGAAGCCGGAGCCGTTCTGGATAGTGTTTCCGACCTCGTATTCGTGGCCTGCTGCGCAGTCCGATTGATTCCGGCGGTGGAGATTCCCGTTTGGCTTTGGACCTGGGCCGGGGTGATTGTCTTCATCAAGGTTGTGAACCAGGTCTCAGCCCTGGTCGTCTGCAAACGATTCTGTTTCCCTCACACATTGGCTAATAAACTGACCGGCATACTTCTTTTTCTGGCGGTTCCGGCCATGTTCCGGTCTGTGATTCCTATTGCCATTGTGGCAGCTATAGCCACGTTTGCCGCCGTACAGGAGGGGCATTTCATCAGAACGAAGGACGTTTATTCCTACTTAAAAACTCATAAAAATGGCCTTTGATTTCAAGAAGGAATACAAGGAGTTTTATCTCCCGCCAGAAAAACCGGTTATAGTGACTGTTCCTAAGGCGAATTACATTGCCGTGCGCGGCAAGGGCAATCCCAACGATGAAGATGGCGCATATCAAAAGGCCATCGGCATCCTGTATTCCATTGCCTACACCTTGAAGATGAGCTACAAGACGGACCATCGTATCGAAGGCTTCTACGACTATGTGGTTCCGCCGCTGGAAGGGTTCTGGTGGCAGGAAGGCGTTGACGGTATAGATTATACTGACAAATCGACCTTCTGCTGGATTTCCGTCATCCGTCTGCCGGACTTTATAACCAAGGCCGATTTTGACTGGGCGGTCCAGACCGCCTCCAAGAAGAAAAAGACAGATTGCTCCTGTGCGGAGTTCCTGACGATTGACGAGGGTCTCTGTGTTCAGATCATGCACATAGGCCCTTATGACAACGAACCGGCATCGGTTGCACTCATGGATAAGTTCCTGGCAGAGAATGGCTATGTGAATGATCTTTCTGCGACACGTCTTCACCACGAGATTTATCTCTCCGACGCCCGCAAGGTCGCCCCGGAGAATTGGAAGACCGTTATACGGCACCCGATAAAAAAGATGTAATACATATGGCTTGCAATCCAGACTTCGTACAATACATCATTGACCAGTGTTCGGACGCCGGGGAAATCGTCGTTAAGAAGATGATGGGAGACTATTGCATCTACTGTGACGGCATCTTGTTCGGTTTGATCTGCGATAACAGTCTGTATATCAAGCCCACGTATCAGGGCGCGGCGCAATTGAAAGAGGTGGTGATGCGCTCTCCTTACCCGGGGGCCAAAGAACATTTCCTGATTACCGACGTGGATGACAGGGAATATCTGGCAGCCATTACAAAAGCGACCGTTCTCGCCCTTCCAAAGCCGAAGTCCAAAAGGAATCCGATGACAGAAAAGAAAAGACACGCCCCTTCCTCACTGGATGAAACCATTCCTCATGGCCTTGTATGTTCCCAGGAACTACGGGTCTTCTTTGAACGGCATCTCGGTAAGGGTTTCCGCTTCAAAGTTGGATTCCAGCGCTGGCTGAGAGAGAATGCCGGAAAGACCTTCCGTGATGCCGTGGATGCCTACAAGTCACTGGAATAGTTCTATCAATGACTGCCGATTTCGATTCCAACCACACTGGCAATCGTATTGCGCAATAGTCTGATATTCAATACCTTATACAAGTATCCTATTGCCTTTTTCCGCACAGGACAATTATCTAATTTATTAATAATCAACCAGTACCGCTTCACGCAAAACTGAACAAAAAAACAAACCTTGCAAAGTGTTTATAAATCAACAACTTGCAAGGTCTGATTAGTGCCTCGGGCGGGACTCGAACCCGCACGGCCGTTTCGGGCCAAGGGATTTTCTTACCACTATGGTTTTTACCACCGGTCCGGCGATATGCCTGAAATGACCGTTTGTAGTCTGGACTATTCCTTCACCATGGATCAACAATCTTTAGGTGTGTCGTGTCTAGTCTCTGCACCTTCCTCCATCCGGAGGCTTGGCTCAAGATTACCATCGGCCTGACCCGTTAAGGCTTCCTTGAATTTACGACATTCTACATCTTTCCTTTCGGAAAGCGCACTCAAATCTGTTTAAGTCCCTCGTGTCTACCATTCCACCACCAAGGCGTGGCGTAACGATTACGCCGTCACAAAGGTAGTAAAAAAGCATGAATCCTCCCAAATCCATGATCGGCAGCATTTTGAGGGCAAATTTGCTGCCAGGAAAGCTGATTGGACGCATCTGGCAGCAATTTGTGGGCAAAAATGCCGCCTTCCCGCCAGAAACGAACCGGATACGGACTATTCCAGTTTCGTATCGGTCTTTGCCTGGAAGCGGGCGACGTTCACGATGAAACGTTCGTGGGTACCTTCTCCGATTATGCCCTTGTCGTCACGGGCTACGACCTTGAATATGAGCCTGCGTCCGTCGATTCCGACAAGCTCTGAATCGCACCAGACCCTCATCCCTTCGGGAGTGGCGCTCAAGTGGGACACGTTGACGTGTGTGCCTACCGTCTCGTAACCGGCATCAAGATAGGGCTGGACGCTGAGCCGGCAGGTCCTCTCCATAAGGGTGATCATCAGCGGGGTCGCGAAGACCCTCACGGTTCCGCTGCCGATGTGGCAGGCGAGTAGCTCAGGAGTGACTGTTTCTTCCTGGTAGCCTTTTATTCCTAATTCCAACATATTCAATTATTTCAACAGTTCCTCAAGTTCGGCTGCAACGTGACCCGGAAGGATGATGTGGTGGTTGCCGATAGGGTCGGTCAGGAAATAACTTGCTGCGCCTGCGGGCAGGCGAACCACCACCTGGGTGCGGCAGAGGTCCGGTTTGGCTTCGTTCCGTATGAGTTCACCCTCACAGGCAAAATGCCTGGAAAGGTCTCCCGCCACTTTGAACACAGTCACCGGCCCTTCAGGAATATGTCCACGTATTCCTACTCCTATCCCCGATTCGAAATGGGTGTCCAGCTTGAAGGAGGAGACCATGTCGAGAGGGACAGTGCAATGCGAAAAGACCATCTCGCCGCTCTCGGGATCGATTCTGGACGGATTGGCCTGGAAGCCGCTGACACCAGTCACGGCACGTCCTATCATCATCGAAAGCATCGCCGGGACATCTCCTTCGCAACCTGCTACGATACCTTCGGAATTCAGCCTGGCAAGGGCGAGGCATCCGGTGTTGTGGACGGAACCGAGAAGGTCGAAGCATCTGACCGTAAGGCCGGAGAGCCCATATTCAGATACGAGGGTACGGAAGGCTTCATAAAGCCTGAACGCTCCGGGAACGGCCTGCTTGACGGCGGTCGACGACCCCATATAAGCCTCGCCGGTAGCCTCCCGGGACCTTTGGAGGTCGTCAGTCAGGGATGAGTATTCCTCCATGAATTCTTCCATGGGAATATACTGGAGGTTGATCCCGAGACGGTCGAAAATTGTCTCACGGTCGAAATCGCTGGAAATCAGCCAGTCAGAGGGATGACCCACGATTCCGAGAGTAGTGTACTCAAGGGAACGTCGGGCGGTCTTAATCCTTGAAACCGCTTCCAGGCGTGACCGTATATATGCCGGGCTGCCATGCAGGATTTCACCTCTCTGGCCTTCCCTGCGCAGATAGGACAGTATCTCCATCGAGGCAGCCAGCGAGTTGCTCTTTCCTGAAGTGAGCAGCAGGATGGTCTGACGCGAAAGCCCCTGCAAGGTAGGCAGCAGCTCCTTGAAAAGACCTTCGGTCCCTCCCGTGCGCACATAGATCAGCGACAGGTCGCTTCCGTAGTCGCTGAAATCGTCTCCCTTGAATGAATATTCAAGACCCAAAGAGTCGAGGAATTCCCTGGTGACGGCATCGACGGTGGCCTTGTCGTGAAGCGGAGAAGTCAGAGTGAATATTGAAATCATGGTATTCGGATTTGTCTGTAAAGTTAGTATTTATTACCTTTACTTTCGCTGAATATCAAATCCTCACCATAATGAAACCCACAAGATTCCTTTCCGTGCTGACTGCTGCGCTTGCAGTCACACTGATTTCCGGTTGCGGTGCATCCCGCCGTGCAACCACCTTGCAGGTCGGCTCTTTCAACATCCGCTACGAGAATCGCGGAGATTCCCTCCGGGGAAACGGTTGGGGCCAGCGATGCCCTGTCATCACCCAGCTCATCCTTTTCCACGACTTTCAGATATTCGGGACCCAGGAAGGAAAGATCAACCAGTTGGAGCAGATGAAAGCCCAACTCCCCGGATATGACTATATCGGCCTTGGACGCGATGACGGCGTACATAAGGGCGAGCATTCTGCAATCTTCTACAATACCGGACTGTTCGACCTACTGGACCATGGTGACTTCTGGCTGTCCCAGACTCCGGAGATACCCAGCGTTGGCTGGGACGCCGCGATGAACCGTATCTGCACCTGGGGACATTTCAAGTCCAAGGAAACCAAACAGGATTTCTACTATTTCAGCCTGCACATGGACCATATCGGAGTACAGGCCAGGATGGAAAGCGCGAAGCTCGTGGTCAGCAAGATCCGCGAGATCTGCAAAGGCAAGCCGGTGGTCCTGACCGGTGACTTCAACGTGGACCAGACCAATCCCATCTATAACGTGTTTGTCGAAAGCGGTGTCCTTGCAGACAGCTATGAGGTCTGCGAGATCCGCTACGCGATGGACGGTACCGCCAATGGATTTGATCCCAACAGCTTTACCAACAGCAGGATAGACCACGTCTTCGTGTCTCCGCAGACAAGGGTGATCCGTTACGGCGTCCTGACTGACACATACCGCACCATGACTCCCGAGGCCCAGAAGTACGAGAACGGCAACTTCCCCAAGGAAATATCCTTCCAGGCTTACCAAGCCCGTACTCCCTCGGATCACTTCCCCGTCAAGGTGATCCTCCAGTTGCCAAAGAAGTAGCTCACGGCAGAAAGAACATTTTTCACCAGGGAAACCAAGCCTTTCCCTGGTTATTTATGTACAAGGTGTAACAACAAACCGGGGACCTTGCGCACAAATCTTATCACCTCCTTCTCTCAACGTGCAAGGTCCAGGCACTGAAATCACACCTTGCACAAGAGACGCCTGATATCCTCCCTGGAAACGCCAAAACCTCGGGCCATTTGGGGCACCGTCGTTTTCATCGTATGATAAACATATGGTATCAACCTGGCCTTTTTGGACATCGGCAGGTTGGCAACTCCTGTCATGAACCATCTGATTGAAACATCATCTATTTCCTTGTAAAACTCTTCATCCGTCTTCATTTTCCGAGGAGACACTACAAGCTTCTGGGTCATTTCCGACACATTCACCGAACCTATGCACCGGTAGAAAAACGTCTCGTCATTCCCGAAAGCCTTTTCCAGATAATCATTGTCACAAGCGCTCCCCGGCTCCAGTTCATCATCAGAATTGAGTTTCCACGGGACATCACTCAAATCATCTCCCGTATGCATAATCTCCCGCCATTCCCTATGAGTCAGTTTTGACACGGGTCTGAGCCGGCTATTATCCGGGATTCTTCTGAAAAAGGCACGGAACCCGCTCCATTTGTAATCCAGCAAACTCTCCGCACCGTTGTCATATGCATTCCGGGGAATGTAGGCCAATACGTTTCTAAGATACCAATCCGTGTCTATGGATTGAACGTTGACATCTGTTCCACGCAAGATTTTGGATTCGCCGTACTTCTTTCTGAATAGTTGGGAATACGTCCGTTTCACTTCTTCTCCAAATGCCTTGGCTTCAGTGAACTTCCCTGCCAGGACAGCAACATGGGCATGATTGGAGACCACGGCGTAAATAATTACAATCACGTTCTTCCTTTTGGAACACACGAAAATGCATTTGACCAATGTGTCGCAATCCCCTTCATCCCTGCAGATTATCGCTTTTTCCAACCCTTCGAAACTGACATGGAAAGGAAGGACTTCTCTGAAGGTACCATCCGGAAGCCTTCTTGATACAGGTCGAATCAGTCCCATCAGTTCATTCCTTTCCTTGTGAACATACCCGATTCGAAAAGACCACAGTCGCCAAATGTGACAGGACGCTGTTTGGCAGAAGGATTATACCCATATTTCATTTTCAGGGAATCAGCATATTTCTCGGTGGAAGGAATACAGTTGAACATCATCGTAGACCAGAATTCCTCGGCCTGGGCATAAGGCTCTGCACAAGCGCAGATTTCCGCCATGCTCAAAAGCCTTATTACCTTGCTGATACCGGTCGCCCTCTTTTCCCACATCTTGTCAATCATGCCGGCAAGGATCCTCCGAAAGAAAGACTGGGATTTTTTAGGGTTCTTAAAAGAAAAATTATGGTCTATAATTGACTCATTTTCACATCGAAGGTCCAGATTGCCTTCTTCATCAATAAATACTTCAAGAAGCTTTTTCATAATTAGTTTACTATTTGGTTTACGGGATCAATGTAAGCATTATCCTTTTCTGAAGCAAGAATAATGTACAAGATGTAACAAAATGCAGGAGACCTTGAACACAACACATAACCCTAAAGCATAATTGTGTGCAAGGTCCAGGCACTGAAATTACACCTTGCACATCTCTGATCACAGAAATAATGGTAGTTCGCGAATAATTGATTATTTTCGCTAGTGAAGCAATATCTGAAGAGAAATGCGAATCACAAGAATCATCCTGGCCGCGGCGGTTATGGCCGTCATATCATTCTCCGCGAGTTCCTGCGGAAGCCGTACAGACAAGGAACTGAAAGCCGTCGTACTGGACATGTGCAAATACATCCCGGACCACGGACTGAAGGAAGATGCAGGGGAGAACCTGACACAAAGCTATTTCAAGGCCTATTCCGGTGCCCTGAACTCAATACCGGAAAACGACGGCATGATCGGTGACGAAGAGTTCCTCTACTATTTCGTCTCCGGGCAGGACGGAGAACCCGAATTCAAGGTCAAGTCGGTCAAGCAGAAAGGTGACAGCCTCATAGCGAAGATAACCCTACAGGACAATACCCTCCACACAGTTAAACTAGTCAAGGACGGCGGCCGTTACCTGCTGGACGATTTCGATGACACCAAGCAGCAGTGCCTGGACTTCATCAAGTCCCACAGGGATTATTCAGGAGAATGGGCCGAGAAGACAGCTGAAAGGATCGTGGCAGCCTTCACCCGCGAAGGGGAAGGTTACAAGGTATGCATCGGCTGGCGTGAAGAAGGACTGGCACAATACGAAATCTGGGAAATGACAGCTGTCCAGGACGGGGAAGGAGGGCTGGCCTATGATGACGGCTCCTACAAGATCCGCCGGTACGAGCGTCAGGGAGACAAGGAATATAAAGAAGAAACCATTTACACCGAAGGAAAGGGAACGTTCCGTCTCAATGAAGAAGGCGAACTTGTCTGGACCGACGGCAACGATGCCGAACAAGGAGAAACTGTTTTCATAAAGGCAAACTTCTCCACCGAATAGAAGGATGTCAAGACTTTCGGAGAGCATAAAGAACTTTGGCCGAGGCCTGGCAGGAAGCGTCAGGGAATATCCCCTGGAAACGCTTCTGGGGCTTGTGTATTTCCTGTTGTTCGTGTTCTGGAAAAAGGTTGAGACGCTGTCCGGAGGATCCGGGATGCCGGGCATGTTCGTCTGGTTCTTCCCCAACTACGTGCTGCTTTTCACCCTGCACAAGTTCAGCAGGGAAAACAAGGCGATGAAGGTCCTCTATTTCCTCTCGTGGTTCCTATGGATACCCCTGCTGCTATGGGGGACGAAGGACCCGGGATGGAACGTTGGCATAGCATATATCCTGGCCCTGATACTCCTGGTCATCGGAGAGCGCCCGCTCGACAACGGAGCATACGGAAGGAATATACTGAACATGGCCCTGAAAGTGGCTTTGGGACTTGTCATAGGAGCCTTGCTCATGGGTATCGTGTCGGCAATCATCGCCTCCGTCAATTTCCTGTTCGACCTGGAACTGAGGGATGAATGGTTCACCTGGCCCAACGCCTTCATCGCCCTGGTCGTGATCCCGCTGCTCTGCTGCTGGTCCGTCAGCCGCCCTGATGTGGACACGAAGGAGAGCAAATTCCTGCAGATTGCAGTAGATTTCATCCTGTCTCCGGCCTTGGTCATATATGCCCTGATACTGTATGCCTACATTGCCAGGATACTCTTCCACTGGGAACTTCCGAACGGTGGCGTGGCCTATATGGTACTCACTTTCACGGCCATAGCTCTCCTCTGCCACCTGTTCCGCCTCCAGATAGGGAAGAGACATTTCGAGTGGTTCTACAAGGCCCTTCCTGTAATCCTCATTCCCCCTCTGGTCCTGCTCTGGACGGGGGTGCTTCGCCGCATCGGGGAGTACGGCTTTACTGAACCCAGGTTCTACCTTCTGCTTCTGACCATCCTGGTGACCGTATTCGTCGCGATGCTGGCCTGGAAGCGTTCAAGGAATTTCCAGCTGATGACACTCATCCTGGCTGCAGCTGCCATCCTGTTCACTTACATTCCCGGAATAAGGGCGAAGGATTTTGAAACGCGGAGCCAGCGGAACAGGCCCGTGGAGGTGGCGGAAGGACTTGAAGATAACACCGCCAGGATAATCGAGCCACGGATCTCGTCGGTCAACGACATCGAGGGACCCGTGGACCTGGGAGGATATACCCTGTTCATTCCACGTTCCGAATATCATTATTACGAGGATTCAGCCAAGGCAGTATTCTACAAGGACGAAACGAGGACGGAACCCCTCCTTGAGTGCAATATACTCGAGATGCTTGAAGACGAAGGTAATGACCCTGCCGGCAAGCTCATCTACAGGAATGACAGCTACATGGCCGTGTTCAGCATGATTGAAGACAGGCGCGGCTCAGAAAGCATCAACTTCATCGCGTCCGGAGCGATGCTGTTCCGTAAACCATGACGCTGATTACAAAGAACCGAGATGTCCATTTTCCGTCATAGCGGCAATCCCTACGGGGTCAAGGTTACCGACAGCATATCGATGCTCGAGGCGATCAAGGCCATCGGGATCATTCCGTTCTTCGAGAATCCCGTGAGGGGATATTCAATCGAGGAACTGACGCCGCCAGGGTTCTGGCTGACTGACGAGCAGCTCGGCCCATGGGACTGGAAAGTGGACGTGGTGCAAAGCGGAGAGATCGTCTACGGGAAGTTCCTCTGCGGAGGGAAAGCGTCTTTCGCCACACCGGAGTGGTACGCCCACCTCAGGAACTGGCGGCTGTCGCAAGAAAAGCATAAGCCGTCCAAAGAAGGCAAGAAGGTCCTGCACTTAATAGGGAAGGACGGTTCCTGTACGGCCAGGCAGGTCAGGGAACTGCTCGGAGTCAAGAAGAGCAAGGCTGACTCCGTCCTTGCCGGGCTGATGCAGGGCACAAGGATAGTGATCGGAGATATCCAGCGGGTTTACAGGGGACCCAACCTGGAATACAAGGGCTGGCAGACCGCCTCATACTGCACTCCGGAATCCCTGTTCGAACGCCCCGAGGAAGAATTCGGGCCCTGGCGCATAGGGGGGACCACTCTGAAATGCCACTGTACTCCTGAAGAATCCTTCTTAAAACTCGTGGAACATATCCGTGGATCGTTCCCTGAAGCAACGGAAAACGACATACGCAAAATAATCGCCTGACACACAGACTACCATGAAATGGAATAAAGAATATTATCGCAGGGTCATCCAGCATTATGTCAATATCGATGATGATATCGATACAGAGAATGCCGCAAAGCGGATAAAGGATGCTATCTGGTTCAGGGGTCCGAACGCATGGATCCTGGCCTTCTCGATCATCATTGCGTCAGTAGGACTTAACGTGAATTCCACGGCGGTCATCATCGGCGCGATGCTCATCTCCCCTTTGATGGGACCGATCATCGGCATCGGACTGGCGATAGGGACCAATGATTTCGAATTGCTGAAAAACGCCCTGAAGAGCTTTTTGGTGATGGTGCTGATCTCCGTCGCGGCATCCACCCTTTTCTTCCTCCTTTCACCCCTCAGGTTGGTGAACCCTACCGAACTGGTGGCCAGGACGAGCCCTACCATATATGATGTTCTCATCGCCCTGTTCGGCGGACTGGCCGGAATCCTGGAAAACAGCAGGAAGGAGCGCGGGACCGTACTGTCAGGAGTTGCGATCGCCACCGCCCTCATGCCTCCTCTCTGCACCGCCGGTTACGGCCTTGCCCATCTCAACCCGCATTTCTTCTTCGGAGCCCTGTATCTGTTCATCATCAATACCGTATTCATTATCCTGGCCACTTATGTGATGGTGAAATACCTGAATTTCAATACGGTTAAAGGAATTGACCAGGATCGTGCGACACGAAGGAGAAACCTGATGACCTGCATCGTGCTCATCGTGACCCTTCCGAGTATCTTCACCGCCTTCAACTTGATAAAGGCGAGCAATTTCGAAAGGGATGTCCAGGCTTTCGTAAGTGAGAACAAACTGGTTGGGCGCACATATATCTATGACTACCGGACATTCAGGGACCACGGCCAGAAGGTGGAGATATCCGTTACCGGAGAGCGGATGTCCCAGGAGAAACGGGACATCCTGACCAAGTCGGCCGCAGAGCATGGGATTAAGCAGAAACAGCTGATAATCAAGGAAAAGGCTTTTGGAATGACCGAAAACGAGATGAGATCCCTCATAAAAGGCATCTACGACAAGACGGAACAGGAACTGTCCAGCAAGGATGCGCGTATAGTGAAGTTGCAAGCTCGTCTCGATTCTCTATCGGAAGTAGTAAAATCCCTGGCCGAGGGAACCCGGGAACCTGAAAACAAAGAATAGGAATATGAATACATCAATGAAAGTCGGAATCATAGGAGCCGGGCATATCGGAGGGAAGATAGCCAGGACCATAGCCGAGACCGATGGCGTGGACATCCTGGCCGTCGGTTCGAGGTCCTTCGGGAAAGCGGAAAACTTCGCAAGGGAATTCAACGTTCCCAGGGCATATGGCTCTTACAGCGAATTGCTGGATGATCCCGACATCGACCTGGTCTATGTAGCCACCCCCCATTCCCATCACTTCGAAGTGACCATGGAGGCCATCGGGAAAGGAAAGGCCTGCCTGGTGGAAAAGGCTTTCATGGCCAACTCTGCCCAGACCAGGGCGGTCCTTGACCTGTCCAGGAAGAAAGGAGTCTTCGTGGGAGAGGCCGTATGGACCCGCTACCAGCCAGCCCTGGGAATCATCCGCAAGCTCATCGACGACGGAAGGATCGGCAGGATGCGGATGATCTCAGCCACCCTCGCCTACAGCATAGAACACAAGCCCAGGATCATCCGTCCGGAGCTGTGCGGAGGCGCCCTCCTCGACCTCGGGGTATATGCAATCAACTTCGTGAGGATGTTCTGTCCAAACCCGATCGAAAAGATCGACTCCCAGTGCATCCTGTCCGAGAGCGGGGTCGACCTGACCGAATCGGTCAGCATGACGCTGTCCGGAGGGATAATGGCCAACATCCAGAGTTCAGCATGTTGTGCCGGCTACAACACGGGGGTTATCGCCGGTTCGGAAGGTTACATAGTCGTAGACAATGTCAACAACCCCCACGTGATCCAGGTATATGCCCTTGGGGGTATCCTACGGGAAGAACTGACCGTACCGGAATGTATCTCGGGTTATGAATATGAATTCCTGGCCTGCCGGGATTCGATTGGGAAAGGCTTGATCGAGCCGCCCCAGATGCCACATTCGGAAATCCTTTTCATCATGGAACTGATGGACTCCCTGAGGAAGGAATGGGGTGTCCGTTATCCTATGGACGGTCCTGAGTCATAACCCGGCCGAAAAGATAGAATTTGTAGTCGTTGAACCACAGGATTCCCTTCCCGTCGGCAAAGGTATAACTCGTGTAGAACGAATTTCCCATATCCCTGGGCGAGAAGAGTTCAGGGGTAGAGAACCATATCGGCTGCTCGGCATCCGGCACGAACGTGCCTTCTATCTTGTACAGCGGACCGCGGATCTGGTAGGCGGTTATTCCGTCGAAGTCAAAAGTGTTGTGTATCAAGGCGAAATACTTACCGCTGCGGGCTTCGGGACCGTTCAGGTCATAAATGGGGCACGGAGACCTCGGGTGCTTGAAAGCCGTACCTCCATCCCTGTCCAGGAGTAATTTCGGCGTCGACCAGGTGCGCCCGTTGTCGCTGCTCTGCGACCAGACCGGATGACCGAGGGAGGATCTCATCAGGGCGAACAGCCGACCGTCGGGAAGACCGACTATGGAAGCCTCCTCGATTGCGGGCCCTTCCCTGGGAACATATTCGATATCCGTATCCACCTTGGTAGCATCGAACGACTGCCGGCCGGTGGAGAAGAAGGAAATCCTTATGTCACGGACCTCGGGGTCCTCGTCTATGTTCTCATATTGCCAGAATTCCACCTTGCAGCCGGCGCTCTCGTCGTAGGGCGCCTTGCCGTGCCGGGAGCAGCCCACAAGGTATTTTCCGTCTTCGCCGAGGCGGAGCGGACGCTGCCAGTTGCACCAAGACGGGGGTATGGACGGGTCTTCCGGATCGGAATCCATCCTCCCGGGGAACGGGACCATTTCAGGTTCGCTCCATGTCTCTCCTGCATCGTCCGAATACCTCCCGTACATAAGTCCGCAAAGATGCTGTTTCACAGTCGTTTCCTGGTTCCAGAGACAATAGAGCCGGCCGCTTTTTGAGAGCATGGGCTGTTGCCATCCGGCCACTGGAACCGGATTGACCCGGTCGTGGGAGCCGGCCAGCAGGACCGGATCGGTCCAGGTCCTGCCGCCGTCCGGACTCTTGGAGAAGGCGATATGTTCGTCTTCGCAGGCCTCATGCGATCCCTGGGTCCAGAAAGCGTACAACAGGCCTCTGGCAGGATCTTCAAGGACATGGAAATGGTCGTTTAAAGTATCCCCTATCGCCGAGAAATCCCTCTTGGATTCATCCTGGGGCTGTTTCGGAACATACACGACGAAATCGTGAGGGACTACGTCAATATCGGCCGAAGGGTCGGTGTAGTGCCACCAGAAATGGTCGGGGTAGCGTTCCCGCCACCTCCCGACGTCAGTAAAATGCTTACCTAAGGCTTCGTCCGCAGAACCGAAACGGTGATATATCCCGGAGGCTTCGGTGCCCACCGTCCAGGGGGTCTGGTTGGCGGCGAACTGCCCTGGATGTCCGACCCATACGATGGAGCCCTTCCTGGGATAAAACCTGCGGTCCAGGGCGAAGACCTGGGTGAGGACGGTTTTGTCACTCCTGAAAGGAGGTATCGAGAACATCTGGGACAGGTCCCTGCGATGGATCTTCCCTTCCCATTCCGGGGTATATTTGTCCGGGACATAGACTATCCCGTCGTCAGGCACACGCCTGGCGTCGATCCGCCCTCCTTTCTTCACTTCGCAGATCCAGCCTTCATGCTGGTCCGCCACAAGGTAAGTCCGTCCCGTATCCTTTACACCCAGGGAATCAGTCATCCTGCTTATTATCTCCACGGCTTCCGCAGCAGAATGGGCCTTCCGTGCCACGGCTGTCCGGACGGAGTAGACCTTTTCCTTGGCGGCACGGTTCCCCCGGAAGTGCGGACCTACGGTAGCGAGGCAGACGCCGTATTCATTCATGTAACTGTCGGAAGCCGCCTCGCCGGGGAATTCGAACCACAGGCTGGCACACCGGTCCTCCCCCGCCGGAACATTGTAGATATTGAGCATCTGCTTACCGTCAAGGTCGGTGTTATGCGCGAGGTACACGCAACCGTCCGTTGTGGCCTCCGCTCCGGCGATGACGCCGACACCGTCCCACCCGCCGTTACTTCCGCAACTGCAGGCTGCGACGGCCACAACCGCTAACGCCCGGATATAGTTGATTGCCTTTCCCATATTTACAAATATACAAAAATGATAAGGACCCGGAATCCGTTGGCATTATCACGAATAATGAATTATCTTTGCATCATAATAATCAGACAGGAATGAATATCAGGAAACTTTTAATGGCGCTTGCGGGCATACTCTGCGTAGCCGCCTCCTCCGTCGCCCAGGACGAGATCAATCCTACCATCGTAGCTTCGATGAACAAGCTGGACTACAAGCCGAAAGTCAAGAAAAACAGTGTCGGTGAGGTAATCGGCGAGGTCGCAGTCGCCGTCCTTGCCGGACAGACCAGCAAGGAGATGCTCGGTTATGAGAATGCGGTACGTGCTGCCATTGTCCAGGGAATGTCCAATGCATACCGGCTCAAGGTGGTTGACGGACTGACCGAGGAGGATCTTGAATATCCATACGTCATCTATGTGGACGGAGACATCACCAACATGACCACGACCAACAAGACGGAAGTGGAAACCTATGAAGTCAAAGGTGAGAAGAAGACCCGCTCCAGGACTTATTTCCGCGGACAGATTGCGGTTACCCTCCAGCTCAAGGACGCGCACGACGGGTCGGTGGTGGCCAGCCCCTCTTTCAACATAACCGAATCGGACGTGTCCTGGATAGAGACGGCTGAAGGGGCAATGAACAAAGCCCTTGAAGCCCTGTCAAAAAAGGTTCGCATGTGTTTCAACAATATCTTCCCGCTCACCGGAAGCATCATCGAAAGGGCCGGTATCAAGAACGACAAGCAGAAAGAGGTCTACATCGACCTCGGATCCGCAAACGGCTTGAGCGAAGGAGTGGTATTGCAGGTGTTCAGCAGCAAGATCGTTGCCGGCAGGACTGCCAAACAGGAGATCGCCCGACTGAGAGTGAAGGATGTCGAAGGCGAAGATGTGAGCCTGTGCAAGGTAACCTCCCACGCCAAGGACCTCAAAGCTGCCCTTGACGCAGGAGAAACACTCATTATCGAGACCAAATAATCCCGGTTCCTATTCCAGGTAGATATTCCTGAAAGCGAGGGGGCCTCCTTCGCTCTGGAGGGCTATGTATCCCTGCGTGAGTGAAAGAGTAGCCTCATTCTCAAGACTGCCGTTGATGTAGACGATCATCTTGTTGCCCTTGCAGATGATCTCGGCCCTGTTCCATTCCCCGTCGGGAAGTTCGATGGCCGCGCCCTGATGGACCCTCTTCTTCATGGGGAACTTGACTTCAGGGTCGTACGGCACCTCGGCTATGCGGGCTCCTCCGAGGGAGACCATATCACCGGCCCTGCCTGCCATAAGCTGGCACTCGTAGGCTGCAGGCCAGACCTTGTCGCCTTCCTGCACCCTCTGGAATATACCGCTGTTGGTGCCTTCGCCAATCCACTTCCACTCCACGTGAAGTGAATAGTCGCCATACTGGCGGGCGGTCCTCAGATAGCCGTTGGGTTTGCCTGAAACCACGATGCAACCATCCTCAACCTTGAATACCGGCTCCTCCGATTCGGATTCGGTGACCGGCACCCATCCGTTCAGGTCGGTACCGTTGAACAGGGTAACCTTCCCCTGGTCGGCGAAATGGTTATAGATCACAGTGGGTCTTGAGGCACGTGTGCTGAGGTTCGGGAACCACATGTCAGCCACGGTCAGGCCACACTCCCTGGCCATGTCAATGCTGTACTCCAGACGTCCGAAATCAGCATCCACGTTGTTGGTTCCGAAGGTGAACTTGATACCCCTGGCCTTGGCCTCGCGGATGATGTATTCGTTGGGAATCAGGTAGCGGGCGCTGATTTCCAGGGCTATTCCGTTCTCCTGCATCACGTCCAGCACGCGGTCGACCCTTTCGGGGGTCCACATCTCGTCAAAACGGTCATCCAGGAATTCCGGGAGGAAGAACGCATTCGCAAAGAAATCCGCAGGTTCATTGGAGAGTATCTTCACGGTCTGGTCCACGATCATGTCCATGTACTGCTGGTCGGTAAGGGGTTCCTTCACGACCTCTTCGTTGCGATATATCCTGGAAAGCCGGCCTTTGTGGTCAACAACCGTCATGGCGTCGGTGAACAGGTAGTCGAAGGTGCCGAGAGCTTCGGATGAGAAATCTGCCGTCCACTTGCGGCCCTCTCCCTGGACTCCGCAGAGGAAGGGAAGGTCCTTCACCTCGTTGTAGTATTCGTATACCTCCTCGTCATTTGCCAGCATCCTGCCGACTCCGCCGGCCCCTGCATTGGGAGCGACGCCGTAATTGATTCCGTAATTCATGGACATTGCGTGCGCCATCCCGGCTGTCAGTCCCCCCTTGAGATGGACGTGCCAGTCGATCACGGGGAAATCTTCCTGCTGGAGCCTGATTGCCTTGTCCGTGGTCTCGTCGACCGGAGGAAGGGTGTCGGCGGGATTCACGTCATCCGCTCCGAGGCGCCTGAGTTTCAGGTTACGGAAACGGACCGTCCCTTTGTCTCCGGAAAGGCTGACGGAACCATGCCCTAAACGCATCTTCTCATATTGAGGAAGTCTCCATGGTTCTGAGGGCTCGGTATAGCAGACCACATCGACACCCTTGACCTTCACGGAAATGTTCTTCCCGCGGACAGCGACTTCAAGAGGTGTCCACTGTCCGTCTTCAGCCAGGGAACGGTACAGGTTACGGACATGCAGGAGCGATCCGCTCTTGATGGTTCCGTCGATCGGGCCTCCGTGAAGCAGGACCTTGTAGCCGCTTCCGGTTCCATCGTCATGGAATGCTATTTCAGCCTGAGAACCTTCCTCCGTAAGGAATTCTCCGTTCAGTATGAAATTCTCATAATCGCCCTTCAACTGGCGTGTCTGTCCCTCACCAAGGGTCACTTCGCGGTTCCCGCAGGAGAGAACCATCAAGGATGCAGCAAGAATAACTGCCAGGCGCAGGACCGAAGCCGGTATCGAATCAATAGTCTTCATCGTGTCTGATTTTTTACAAAAATAATAATTTTCGTAACTTAGTGTTCTGATCAATCAACCAACCACATGTCCACTTCGTCTTCTTACAAGCAGATCAAGAACCTTAACGAACTCCCGGCTTCGGACAGCTCAGGCTTCATCAACCATTACGTTTTCCAGTATATCAATTTCAACCTCGCCCCGCAGTATGTCGCAGCGAGACACCGGTTCACCGACTGCTGCTTCTTCGGCTGTGACATCCCGAAAGAGATGGAGGACGGAATCGGGACGTCATGCCTGGTATTCCCTCGGATGGGCATGACCTACAACGTGTTCAGGAGCAACCTCTACACAGGTGAATCTCTCTACGCAGGTTACGATCCGGAGCACGAGGATTCTTTCGCCACCTGTTTCGACCAAAGGGTGTACTCGGACTATGTGGAGAAGGGAAAACAGAGCGACAACATCAAGGAGACCCTGGCACGGTCCCTTCACGACCACGCCATAGCCGATGCCATGGAGGATTTCCTGAGCCGCTTCGAGGAACGCCAGGTGGTAGCCGTAATGGGAGGACATGCCCTGAAGAGGACGGACGAGTCTTTCAAGAAAGTCGCTTACATCAGCAAGGCCCTGACGGAAAGGGGGAAGATCATGGCATCCGGAGGCGGTCCCGGAGCCATGGAGGCCACCCACTTCGGCGCATGGATGGCGGGAAGAAAAGAGGAAGAGGTGGAAGATGCCCTGGAGATGATATCCGTAGCACCGACTTTCCGGGATGAAGGATGGTTGCGAACCGCATTTGAAGTGAGGAAGAAATATCCTCAGGACATTTACCGCAGCCTCGGTATCCCGACCTGGTTCTATGGACACGAACCTGCCACACCATTCGCCACGGACATAGCAAAATACTTCATGAACAGTGTCAGGGAAGACATCCTTCTCTCCGCCGCCAAGGGAGGAATCATCTATTCTCCCGGTTCCGCCGGAACCATCCAGGAGGTATTCCAGGATGCCGCCCAGAACCATTACCAATCCTTCGGTTATCCCAGTCCGATGGTATTCCTTGGAGAGGATTACTACTCCAGGGAGATTCCGCTCTATCCTCTCCTGAAGGATCTTGTGGCTCGCGGAGTATACAAGTCACTTCTCCTTGACATCACCGACGATCCGGACGAGGCTATCGCCTGCATCATGTCGTTCACGGAACAATAGGTCCCTCATGAAAAAGATCGTGGTAGCATCCGACTCCTTCAAAGGATCACTAAGGTCCGGGGAGGTTGCCGCCGCCGTAGCCCAGGCCGTAGTCTCGGTGTTTCCAGACTGCAGGACCGTATGCCTGGAAATGGCCGACGGAGGGGAAGGAACCCTCGACGCCCTTTTCAACTCCCTGGGAGGAAACAGGATACAGGTGGAAGTCAAGGACCCTCTGGGCAACGTAATCCATTCGGAATATGCCATCGTGGACATCCCCGGGAAAGGTCCTGCCGCAGTCATAGAGATGTCGAAGGCCAGCGGACTTACCCTCGTACCGCCCGCGCTCAGGAATCCTTTGAATACTACCACGTTCGGAACGGGTCAGCTGATTTCTGACGCCCTGGACCGTGGCTGCAGGACCTTCCTGACTGGAATAGGCGGGAGTGCGACGAATGATGCCGGAATCGGCATGCTGTCCGCCCTTGGATGGAGGTTCCTGGATTCAGAGGGGAAAGAACTGCCACCGGTTGGATCTTCACTTGGAAAGATATTCCATATAGACGACAACGGGAAGGATCCACGTCTGCTGGGCTGCACTTTCAAGACAGCATGCGATGTGGATACTCCCTTCTGCGGACCTGAAGGGGCAGCCCATATATTCGCCCCGCAGAAAGGAGCAGGGGCCCGGCAGGTCGAGATCCTCGACGCCGGAATGGAATCCTTTGCCGAAGTCATAAGGAAAGCCACCGGGACCGATGTGAAGACCGTCGCCGGGGCCGGGGCGGCAGGAGGATTGGGAGGTGCCTTCAAGGCCTTCCTCCATTCGGATCTGCTTCCCGGAGCGGAGATGGTGCTGGATGCGGCAGGTTTCGATACCATTGCAGAAGGAGCGGACCTGGTCATAACCGGGGAAGGAAGGCTGGATTCCCAGACCCTCTTGGGAAAGGCTCCATATTCAGTGCTGCGACGCGCTTCAAAACTCGGTATTCCGACAGTCGCGATCGCCGGAAAGGTGAGAGACAAGGAACTGCTGGAACAGGTTGGGTTCAAGGATGTCCTGTGCATAAATCCGCCGGACATGACCCTCGAAACGGCAATGCGTCCTGAAGTCGCCCGGCGGAATGTATTCGAAACCGTTAGGGAATACCTTTCTAATCTTCCTTGATGAAAGGCTGGAGGTATTCACCTATCCTGTCAAGCCAGGTGTAGCTGCCCGTACCGGGAGAGGCGTCCCTCTGGAAACAGTGCGGCCGGAGAGCCAGCGTATGGAGTTCCGACTGGATGCCCATCGCCCTCATCTTCTCCCAAGTCTTCACGGAATTCATGGCCGCCCAGCTGTCTGCATCACCGTGGATGAACAACATCGGAGCCGTGTCAAGGTCGAAGGAGAATTCAGGAACCAGGACAGCGGAATCATCGTTGCCGCCACCCTTGTTAGGACTCTCGGCCCCGTCGGTAAGCGAATAGGCAGGATAGATTCCGATACCCCACTGGACCTTGCAGGAAAGCTTGTCGATATCATCGATCGGATAGTAGGACTTGTGCCGTGAAGAAGTGACACCCATCAGGGTGAGATGGCCTCCGGCAGACGAGCCCATTATTCCGATACGGTTCGGGTCTAGGCCGCGGCTTTCAGCCTCGCTCCTTACGATGCGGATGGCCCTCTGAAGGTCCTGCCATGCGGTCGTATGCTTTGCCAGACCTGTCGTGGGGCGGGGAGTACGGTATTTCATCGTGACGACCGTCACACCCATCGCGTTGAGATAACGCCTGGCAGGAGCCACTTCGAAACCATCGGGATCGTTACCGGTATATGATCCTCCGGAATAGATGATCTGGATTGCCTTGGTCTTGAGCTGTGCGGGGATATGCCACTCGATGTACGGCTTGCACTGGTTGGGCTGGGGATCCGGCATCTTGCCCTCGGGCCAGATATCCTCGACGATGTGACCGGCGCGGTCGCCGTCACTGGGGAAGCGGTCCATGATCATCTCCGTCTCCGCGACGGGGCCGAGGAAACCCATCTGGGTCATGAACTCGATGCCGCGTTCGAATCCGAATGCTCCGTGACCCTTGTCGGCATAGAGGTGTAGTTCGGCGGGAATACCCATTCTTCTCAGCTGACGGTACACCAGAGTCGAACCTTCGGGCGGATAAGGATCCTTTCCGCCATGGTGCAGGCTCATCGGGCAGGTCTTTTCGTCGAATTTGAAGACATCGCTGAGTTTTACGTCGATGCCATAGCCTTCCCTCGTGGCCGGGATACCGGTTTCACCATCGGTTGTCGCGTAGGCCGGAGCGTTGACGATCGCCCAGTTGATATGGCAGGGAACTTCGTCCAGTTTGTCAATCGGTTCATAGGCAGGAGTCTGGGAGCTGGTGGCCAGCAGCAAGGCCAGATGCGAGCCGGCCGACATGGACACGGTTCCTATCTTCTCGGGATCGAATCCGCGTTTCTTCGCTTCGCTGCGGACCATCCTGACAGCGCGCTGTCCGTCCTCCCACGCAGTCTGGTAGATCGGCAGGCCGACTGGACGGGGAGTGCGGTACACGAAATTCACACACTGTACACCCCTCTTAGTCAATTCTTTCTGCCAGTAGTCTATAAGACCCACATCGCAGCAGTTCTGGTATGAACCTCCGGAAATGAGGATCATGCAGACGTCCTTGCGGATAGATTTGTCAGGAGCGTCAAACCATTCCAGATAAGCCGTACGGAACTTATCCGGATTGAAACCGTCCTGCGAGACTTCATTCGTCATCGCCGCGATCTGATGCTTCTGGGCATCGGGCATCTTGCCCTTCGGCCATATCGGCTCACGCTCCAAAGCCGAAAGCTGGAGCACGCTGAACAAGAGCAGCAGTCCTAAATACTTTTTCATATTCTTTTGGGATTAAACATTGCAGACTATTTATCGGCCGGAACGATGTGCCAAACGGCAGAGGATTTGGGTTCCGGAAGTGTGATCCTTATTCCTTCGGAAGCAAGGTCGGAACCGGTCCTTGTTTGGACCTCTCCGGTATCTTCGTTGGTAAGGGTATATTCAGTAGTCCCGTCGAGGAACTTCAGCACGGCCACATATTCCGGATCGGGGCAGGTCTCCTGACGGAATGCCTGGAGCACGCCTTCCCCGGTCTTGCGGTCATGCCATGCTATGGCGGTCCAGTGGGAGTCGTCGTCGTGGCGGTGCCATGGAGTCAGAGGATACATATCCTTGACAAGAAGGTGGTTGTACTTCTTCCACTCGCCGAAGGTCGCGCGGAGGCGGTCGTAATCCAGTTCGACATCGTGGGTGAATACTTCGGAAATATTGTACACCGGCAGCCAGGATGCCCTGGTGATGTAGAAGGTGCTTCCGCCGGCGACTCCGGGAGCAAGCTCGTCCTGGGATTCCTTGGTATTCGCCCCGTGGAACGGTATCCAGCGGCAGTAGGATGTAGTCATCGAAAGACGGAGCGCCGTGGTGGTGCGGTCGGCGTCGCTGCGCATGAAGGGAAGGCTTCTCCTCAAAGATTCGATGTCGTTGCGGCCACCTCCGGAAGCACAGTTGTCGATGAAGGTGCATTTCCCGTTCCGGGCGCAGAAGTCTATGATCCTGTCCCACAGTTCGTAATGGCCCTGGATGGCAAGGTTCTCCGTAATTCCCTTCCTCGGCAGTCCGGTCTTCTCGGCCTCCTTCCCGTCGAAACCGCTCCAGGCCTTGACCGGATTCGAATTGTTGTCCTCCCTGAACAGGTCGACACCGTTCTCGCCCATCATTTTTGTAATCCTCCCGAGGGTCCATTCCAGACAGTCGTGGTTCCCCAGGTTGTTGGTGTAGCGGTTGTTGCGGTAATGGTCCGCCCACTCCGGATCATATCCGTAGTTCCGGGCAAGGTCTTCCACGTCGCATACGCTCTCGGGCTCGAACCAGACCAGAACCTTCATCCCGGCCTTGTGGCAGGCCTCGTTGGACTCCAGGAAGGTCTTCCCCGGCCACTTTACCGTATCCAGGTCCCAGGTCCCAACGGTTCCGTACCAGTCGTAAGGGACGGTCTCTCCCCTGGGGTCGAAATACCACCCGGCATCGAACCACCTGAAATCCGGTATCACGTCTTCATAGATGAGCCTCTCGAGGGTCCGCTTCCAGGTATAGAAACGCTCCGAGATGGATCCGTCGGAATTTGGAAGTCCGGTGTCAGCGGCAAAACAGGTTGTCGAGAACGGCTGTATACGGTTGCCTTCGGCATCGGCGCGGGGCATGTTGTACTTGAGGAACCATTCCCTCCAGAGATTGGTGGCGTCGTCCCGGTCGCGGCCCTTGTACGGAAGCATCACGACGAGGGCGGAGCGGACCTTCTCACCCGGCATCAGGACCGAGTCGAAATCATTGCAGTTCCCTGCCTTCCATAAAGTCGTGGAACCTTCGACTGTGAATTCAGCCCGCCAGGTGCCGGCCCAGCCAATGGCCAGGAGGGTGCCGCCGTTCCCATGCACAAGGTCGAAATAAGGGAATACTATGTGGGTCGCACGGCCGTTGGACGAGACGAAAGACACGGTCGTGTCCCTGAGTTCCGTCTGGTAGTCGGCGTAAAGGTTGGTATGGTCCCCGAGGCATCCTCTCAGCATCGGATCCTCACCTTCGAAAGGAATCACGGCGCTTAGGAATTCCTTGATCTCCTTGCTCGGAGCGGAGCCCCTGTTCTCGATCCAGACGGTATATTCAGTCTCGCCGAACTCGGTGTTCAGCAAGGCGTCTACGGTAAGCAAGATATCCGTGTCGAGACGGAAAACCGCTTTGAGGTTCCGGCCGGCAGCGGTATTTGAAACGGTGCTGGACAACAATTCCAGTCCTTTCAGTCCGTCGTGGACGGTTTCGCCATATATGAAAGACACCGGAATGGATGCCGGATCGTCGGTCCAGGCACCGAACATCCTCGCGGCGGATTCAAGGTCGGCGCAGGGGCGGTCGGTGGGAACTGTCTCAGGGGTTTTGGAACAACCGGCAAACAATATGATGCAAAGAACAAACAGCAGATGCCCCTTTTTCATAAGCGAGATTTTATGCGGTTTATCAAATATAATCACTATTTTTATATGTTCACAATCAAAAATATGAAAAGATTCTTCTCCCTGGTCATGATCGCGCTCCTCGTCCCCGCCATAGCTGCGAGGGCGGGCAAGGTCGTTACCGACAGTCTCCAGAGCCGGATCCTCGGCGCGGATGTCAAATACAATGTATATCTCCCCAGCGGCTTCGACAAGACCGACAGGCAGTACCCGGTCGTCTATCTGCTCCACGGACTCAGCGACACTTACCAGACCTGGGCAAGGAACGGCTCGATGCAACTTGTTGCAGACGAGCTTATCGCCAGTGGAGAGGCGGAGGAGATGGTAATCATAATGCCGAATGCCGGACACCCCGATACCCATAATGTCTGGAACGGATATTTCAACATGCCTGGATGGAACTATGAGGATTTCTTTTTCAAGGAGTTCCTCCCTGCCGTCGAAAAGAAATACAGGATAATCGGAGACAAGGGTCACAGGGCCGTCATGGGCCTTTCCATGGGAGGTGGCGGAAGCACCGTTTACTGCCAGAGGCATCCTGACATGTTCTCCAGCTGCTATGCCATGAGCGCCTGGCTCGACAATGAGTCGGGACAGGTAGGAGGGAACAATACGAAGAAGGACAAGCTGTACTATGTCTGCCAGGCCGTCCGCGAACATTCCGCCCTCGACTTCATCGACAATGCGGATGATGCCACGCTTGAAGCATTGCGTACAGTCAAATGGTTCATAGATTGCGGTGACGACGACTTCCTTGTCAGGCTGTCTTTCGAACTTCACATGAAGATGAAGGCCAGGAATGTAAAGAGCGAACTGCGAATCCGCAACGGAGTCCACAATTGGGAATACTGGCACCTCGCCCTTCGGAACGCCCTGCCATTCGCCTCCAGGAATTTCAAATAAACCAATATGAGAAGAGTATTGCTTATCGTGCTTTCCCTTATACCGGTGCTGGCCCTCGGACAGCCCGTATACGACTGCCACAGGGCAGAGGGGATAATCAAGATTGACGGGAAACTGAAGGAGAAAGCCTGGGAAGCGGCGATTCCGTGCACCGAGTTCGGAGACATCCGCGGCAAAGGTCACGCTGCACCCAAGTACCTGACCACCATGAGGATGCTTTGGGATTATGAGAATCTCTACATTTCGGCCGTACTCGAGGAACCCGATGTGAAGGCACTTGTCAAGGACCATGACGACATAGTCTACCACGACAACGATTTCGAGGTCTTCCTCAACCCTTTCTGTGACGAGAAACTGTACTACGAGCTGGAGACCAACGCCCTGGGTACCGTAATGGACCTGTTGATGGAGAAACCGTACAGGAAAGGCGGCACCTACATCATGCCGTGGGATTTCAAGGGACTGCAGCTCGCAGTCAAGGTACACGGAACACTGAACAAGTCCAATGATGTCGACGAGGGATGGACCGTGGAGATGAGCATTCCCTTCGCCTCGATGAAACGGGGAGGAGACGATCCCAGGGCCAACAAGGTCTGGAGGGCGAATTTCTCCCGCGTGGAGTGGCTCACCAAACCCGAAGAGAACTGGGTATGGTCCCCTACCGGCGTAGTGGATATCCACCTTCCTGACAGATGGGGATTCATCCGCTTCATAGACCGTGACGGCGTAGTTCCCAAACTCCCTTAAGGATATGGCCAAGGTATATGTCGCCTCAAGCTGGCGGAACGCCTACCAACCGGAAGTGGTTACCCGGTTGCGCGAAGCGGGCCACGAAGTGTACGATTTCAGGAATCCAAAGGACAATCCCGGGGGCTTCCACTGGTCGGACGTAGGGGAAGACTGGCAGGAATGGAGTGTCGGGGAATATATCCGCAACCTGGACCATCCGGTGGCGGAAAAAGGATTCAAGGCAGACTTGGATGCGATGCTATGGGCAGACGCCTGCGTACTGGTCCTTCCCTGCGGCAGGTCCGCACACGCGGAGGCCGGCTGGTTTGCCGGCCGCGGCCTGAAGACGGTGGTCTATATTCCTGAAAAGCAGGAGCCCGAACTGATGTACAAGATCTTCGACAAGGTTGTCGGCTCGATGGACGACCTCCTTGAAGCCCTCTAAAACGAACGGCTGATCTGCCATATGAAATACTTCTTGAAAGCTTTATCGGCGTTAGTAATAATAGCTTGTCTGACATCGATCGACGCCACCGCCCGAAAATCAGACAGGATCATCTGGCAGATAGGCGAAAAAGACGGTTCTCCGGAAGGATTCGCCCTTTCCCCCGACGGATTCAAGGACTTCATCGAACACGATTTCGGTTTCGAGGACAAGTTCTTCCTCCTCGGCTGGTCCGACCCGGCCAAGGACTTCCCTTATGTCTTGCCAGGCCCGGCAGACACTTGGGGCGGTACCTGGTCTACGGCTGGTTGGAGGACACATTGTGTGAACATCCTTTTCGACCTGGGGCGAAAACCTATCGATAAAGGGGAATATGTCCTCAAGATCCATCTTGCCGACCATGCCACGAAGTTCCTTCCCCTTGTCAAGATAAGCCTGAATGAAAAGGACCATAAGGTCCAGCTCACAAAGGAAGGAACGGACTTTTCGTCGCTTCCGGCACCTGGCACGACAGAGCCGGTGACTGACACCATGGGAATAACCGGAAACCTTTCCGGTGCTTCCGCATGTACCATAGAGATGCCGCTGGATGGAGAGGACCTTCGAAAAGGACCGAACATCTTGACCATAAGCGTACTGGACGGTTCCTGGATCCTGTTCGACCAAATCGAACTTCTCGGTCCGTCACGCATAAGGGTAAGGCGTCCGCATGGAGTGTTCGTACGCGATGTCAGAGCTGCCGGTTATCAGCTTGGGGATGATATCCAACCCCTGCTGGTGGATATCGAGCATCTGGAAGGAGACCCTTCCCTCGAAATCAAGGTGGACGGAAAGAGCATCATGCGGAAAACCATAGAGCAGGGACGTTACATCCTGGAAGCTCCGATGGCTGCGGTCAAGGAATCGGTAAAAAGCAGATACAAGGTTCTGGTGGATGGCAGGAAGGTGGCTTCCGGTACAGTCCTTCGCTCGCCTCGGCAAAACCAGACCCCGGCCGCATATGTTGACACCAGGACCGGTACGGCCCATTCACGTTGGATGATAGCTCCCGGCCCGTGGATGCCATTCAGCATGGTGAAAATGAGTCCGGACAACCAGAATTCCGGATGGCAGGCCGGATACCAACCGTCATTCGAAAGCATCGGTTGTTTCAGCCATATCCATGAATGGACCATGGCTGGCCTTGGGATAATGGCTGCCAACGGTCCGCTCAAGACGAAGGTCGGAGATCAAAGGAAGGATGACGAGGGCTATAGGTCAAGGATTGACAAACGGTCGGAAAAGGCAGGAATAGGTTATTACAGCGCAAGGTTGACTGATTACGACATCCTGGCTGAAATCACTGCCACTACCCGTTGCGGCTTCGAAAGGTTCACGTTCACTGCCGACCGTGGCGAAGGAAGGATAATCCTGGAATTCAAGCCGCAGGCGGAATATGGTATCATCATCAAGGACGCTAACATCACGAAAATCTCCGACACGAGATTGGAAGGATACTGCCACGAATTCTCTCCAAACGTGTGGAGCAGGGACGCCGACCAGGATTACCGCCTCCACTTCGTAATTGAATTTGACAGGCCGGTCAAAAGGATAGGCTGCTGGTCTGACGGAAAGATATTTGAAGACATCTCCGGATTCAACTGGGGAGAATGCGATGCAGCCGGGGTGTTTGCGGTATTCGATCCTGAAGATGGAGAAAAGGTCCAGGTCCGGAGCGGGATCTCCCTGGTCAGCGTAGCCAATGCTGCCGATAACCTGGAGAAAGAGGTCTCCGTACCTTTCGGATGGGACTTCGAAGCCGTGATGAACAATAACATAGCGACCTGGAATGACATCTTTGCAAGGATTGAGATCGAGTCGGACGACGCCTTGGAGAAGTCAAGGTTCTACAACAACATGTACAGGGCGGTTTGCAGCCGGAACATCTGGAGTGATGTCAACGGTGAATGGATATCCACCGACGGGAGCGTCCGCAGGGTGGAGAATCCGGAAGAGGACATGATGCTGGGGTGCGATGCTTTCTGGAACACATTCTGGAATCTCAATCAATTCTGGAACCTGGTCACTCCGGAATGGTCACGCAGATGGGCAAGGTCACAGCTTGCCATGTATGAGGCTGACGGCTGGCTTGCAAAGGGCCCTGCCGGCCTGAACTACATCCCGGTCATGGTTGCGGAGCATGAGATACCTCTCATTGTCAGCGCCTGGCAGATGGGTATAAGGGGTTTCGACCCTGAGAAAGCTCTGGAAGCGGCGGTGAAGATGCAGACAACTCCGGCGGGGAAAATATTCAAAGGTTTCGCCGGGAACCGCGACCTCGTGCATTACATGAAATACCGGTATGTACCCTATGACAAAGGACGGTTCTCGAACACCATGGAATATTCTTTCGATGACTGGACCGTAGGGCAGCTGGCAAAGTCCCTCGGGAAGGACGATGTCCATAGAATCTTCAACGACCGGGGTTACTGGTGGAAAAACGTAATTGATGACGATGGTTACTGCCACATGAAAGACAGTGACGGGAACTGGATGGAAGGGTTCGATCCGTTCAGAAGCGGAGCCAACCAACAGTACGTCGAAGGAAACGCATGGCAGCTTACGTTTTTCGTCCCCCAGGATGTCCCGGCCCTCGTTGAAATGATTGGCCGTGAAAGGTTTACTGAACGGCTGCTCTGGGGATTCAACCAGGATGAGGCTTGGCGATACAATGCGCCCAACGACCAATACTGGGACCATCCGGTAGTTCAGGGAAACCAGCAATCAATGCATTTCGCCTATCTGTTCAATTACGCCGGCCAGCCTTGGAACACTCAGCGATGGAGCCGTTCCATCCTTGACAGGTACTACGGCTACGGAGTTGCCAACGCCTACCTCGGAGACGAGGACCAGGGACAGATGAGCGCCTGGGCGGTAATGACTTCGCTGGGACTTTTCCAGATAGACGGAGGATGCAATACCGATCCTCAATATGAAATCGCAAGTCCGATATTCCCGGAGACGGTGATACATCTCGACGGAAGGGAAGGACGTGGGGACCGGTTCGTCATAAAGGCTGACGGAGCATCAAGGAAGAACATCTATGTCCAGTCCGCCAAACTCAATGGAAAGGAATGGAATTCTTTCAAGTTCCCTGCCTCCGAATTACTCGGAGGAGGAACCCTGGAACTGGTAATGGGACCGGAGCCCAACAAGGAGTGGGGACTCCAATAAGAAACTCAGGCCCGGCTATTCTATTTCTATGATATCGTAAATATCAAGGCTGTCGATCCTGAAGACCGCCTTTCCATTCTTGTAATCGAATTTGATATCCCTGCCATCAGGTTGGCAGACTATCCGTTCCGGCTCCCTGTCCAGACGGACTGCCACCTCGATATTGCGGACGGGTTCGATCGATTCGAAGAATACGGTGTGTCTATGGTCACCGGAAGTGTTGACCAGATGGACCTGGAGTTTCCCATCGTGTTTCCTGACGGACATTTCCACGAAAGGGGAAGACTTGAGTTCGACCAGGGGGGCGGGGAACAGTTCGCCGACCACGGCTTTCACGCCGGAACGGATCATCTCGGGATTCCTGCCGGAGTCATAGTCGCCGGAAATCCTTGTCGGGATGAATCCTATCTTTCCTGAGCCGAATCCTGCCGTGAACCACTTGTCTCCCTGGAGACTTATTCCTGAAGCCTTGGAGAATGACCCGGACATCTCCTCTCCGATGACGAGCAGAGAACCTCCGCCACGGACATATTCAAGCAGGTCGTCGCGGAACACTTCCGACAGGGTCTCGCACTCCGGAATGACGATCAGGGGGAAACGCCCCATATCGGGCTGCAATGAACCTTCACCGAGCAGGTCCACGCTGTACTGGCTGTCCAGCAGACATTCCAGTACTCCTCCGGCACCGCCGGCATCGTTGGGGAACAAGGCCCCGGGATTGCCCGGAATGAGATGGTGCTGGTAATTGTAGGTGGAGAGCAGCACGGCGACCTGCGGCACGGAGACGGAGTGGTGGCAGTACGGCTGCCTCGCCCTTGCGAATACGGCCACGTCTGCCATCGACTTGAGTTTCTCCAACTTGACCGAACCGTCCCGGTTCTGGGTGTAATAGGCCTGGAAACCGCCTCCCTGGGATAGCGTCACGGCAGCTTCCCTCATGAGCTGGGCCGAAGGCTTCTGGCCCGGCTGCTTGCTGTCATTGCTGAAGCTCCACGCCATAAGGTCCCACGGAATGCCCTGGGCGGAAAGATACCTTGCCGCGACCCTCGCGGAATTCACGCTATTCGTGGGCGCATAATCACCGGAAAGGAAGTCCATGGGAGCGGACACCGGCTCCGGCATATGGTGCGTGTAGGACCAGTTGCTGCATATCTGGAAATCGGGATACTCCGACCGTACGGCCGAGATATAGTGACGCAGGTAGTTGCGGAATGCCTCCCTGTGGAACTGCTTCCATTCGAACCATCCCGGGTCCTCGGGAGAGAGGGGTGCGTCCATTCCGGTCTGTTCCTTGAACAGCCTGACGGCCTTTTCGCCGTAATCGATGCTGGTAGCCCAGCACTCGCCGTCCACCCAGACACCGTCGACCCCATACTTGCCGGCAAGTTCCTTGAGCTGGGGGACCAACAGCTTGTCCACATATGGCCCGAAAACGGATGTGATGGTCTTGCTGGGATTCCCGTCCCTGTCCTTGACCGCCCAGTCGGGATGGAGATCCACAGCCCTGGAATCCCAGACTCCGGAATAATGCAGATAGAGGGATACGCCTCTCTCAGCCGTAACCTTCCTCCAGACCGCGAGCGGATCCCCCACGATGTCCGGAACAGGATTCCCAACCTCAGTGGGATAGCTGGAATAACCGGGGTGTCCCTTGCAGTCAACCTGGATATAGTCGGGATGGACCATGTCCAGGATCGTCCCGATCATTTCCGGGGTAGTGTTGGCACCCACTCCCGTGCAGGAGGGATTGGCATGGAAATCAAAATGGATTCCGAGGAAACTCTGGTCGCGGCGGAGTCTCTCCTGGCCGCTTGACACCAGGACGCCAGACAGAAAGGCAAGCAGTAGGATTGGATATTTCAGTTTCATGATAAAGACAAATTTATCAAATAATTGAGGAATAATGACTATCTTTGTCTTTTGGGTTGAACGTAATTATTATCATCAAATATTCATTTAATCATGAGAATCATCCAAGTTACAGGAAGGGAAATCCTTGATTCAAGAGGAAATCCTACGATCGAGGCTGAAGTTGTCCTCGAAAGCGGTATTATCGGCACTGCTGCCGTTCCTTCAGGTGCATCCACCGGAGAGAACGAGGCTCTTGAGCTCCGTGACGGAGATCCCAAGCGCTACGGCGGCAAGGGCGTACTCAAGGCTGTCGAGAACATCAATGACAAGATCGCTCCTGCCATCATCGGAATGTCTGCCCTCGAGCAGCGCGAGATCGACAAGACCATGATCGAACTGGACGGCACTCCTACCAAGAGCAATCTCGGAGCAAATGCCATCCTCGGTGTCTCCCTCGCAGTTGCCAAGGCTGCCGCTGAATATCTCGGCATTCCCCTTTACCGTTACATCGGCGGAACCAACGCCTATGTACTGCCCGTCCCGATGATGAACATCATCAACGGTGGAGCCCACTCCGATGCCCCCATCGCATTCCAGGAGTTCATGATCCGTCCTGTCGGAGCATGCTGCGAGGCTGAGGCCGTCCGTATCGGCGCCGAGGTCTTCCACGCACTTCAGAAGGTCCTGAAGGGCCGTGGCCTTTCCACCGCAGTCGGTGACGAAGGTGGATTCGCCCCGAAGCTCGAAGGTATCGACGATGCTCTCGACTGCATCATCGAGGCTATCAAGAAGGCCGGTTACGAGCCCGGAAAGGACGTGACCATCGCCATGGACTGCGCAGCTTCAGAGTTCTGCTTCAAGGAGGGTGACACCTTCTACTATGACTACAAGCAGCTGAAGGACGGCAAGAAGAAGGATCCCAACGGCAAGAAGCTCACTTCCGAGGAGCAGATCGCCTATCTGGAGCAGCTCATCACCAAGTACCCGATCGACTCCATCGAGGACGGCCTCAGCGAGGAAGACTGGGAAGGCTGGGTGAAGCTCACCAAGGCCATCGGCGGACGCTGCCAGCTCGTCGGCGACGACCTCTTCGTCACCAACGTCAAGTACCTGCAGAAGGGTATTGAAATGGGCGCCGGCAACTCCATCCTCATCAAGGTGAACCAGATCGGTTCCCTGACCGAGACCCTCGACGCCATCGAGATGGCTCACCGCAACGGCTACACCACCGTGACCTCACACCGCTCCGGCGAGACCGAGGACACCACCATCGCCGACATCGCGGTTGCCACCAACAGCGGCCAGATCAAGACCGGTTCCCTCAGCAGGACCGATCGTATCGCCAAGTACAACCGTCTCATGAAGATCGAGATCGAACTCGGCGACGAGGCCCGCTACGGCTACAAGAAGATCAAGTAAGATCCTTCCTTTTGATGAAAAAAGCCGGCCCTTCGACAAACTCAGGGGCCGGCTTTTCTTATATCCGCTATTAGGGATTATCCGATCATGTTCCTCGGATCGAGGGCTGCGTCAAGGGCATCCTTTGTCATGATTCCCTGTTCAAGGACGATGTCGTAGACCGAACGGTTGGTCTCCAGGGCCTCCTTGGCGATCTTGGTGCTGGCCTTGTAGCCTATGATCGGGTTGAGGGCAGTGACGATACCGATGCTGTTTTTGACCATGTCGTAGCAGCGATCCTTGTTGACGGTGATTCCCTCGATGCATTCGGTACGGAGGGTGTTCATCGCATTGGTCAGCCAGGTGATGCTCTCCATTACGGACTCGGCGATCACCGGTTCCATGACATTGAGCTGAAGCTGTCCCGCCTCTGCTGCGAAGGAAACCGTGGTATCGTTGCCTATGACCTTGAAGCAGACCTGGTTGGTCACTTCCGGGATGACAGGATTGACCTTTCCGGGCATGATGGAAGATCCCGGAGCCTTGGGAGGGAGGTTGATCTCCTTCAAGCCGCATCGCGGACCGGAAGCCATGAGCCTGAGGTCGTTGCAGATCTTTGAAAGCTTGACTGCCAGCCTCTTGAGGGCTCCTGAATAACTTACGTAAGCTCCTGTGTCGGGAGTAGCCTCGACAAGGTCGGGAGCTGCGATGAACTTCTCACCAGTAAGTTCGGTAAGCTTCCTGGCGCAGAGCTCGGCGAATCCGGGCTTCGCGTTCAGGCCGGTACCGATTGCTGTTCCGCCCATATTGATTTCATAGAGAAGGTTGACGTTCCTTTCAAGGTTGAGAATCTCTTCACCGAGGTTGGTGGCAAAGGCGTGGAATTCCTGGCCGGATGTCATGGGGACGGCGTCCTGAAGCTGGGTACGGCCCATCTTGATCACGTCCTTGAATTCTTCTCCTTTGGCCCTGAAAGCGTCGATCAGGTTCTGAAGGCTCCTGACGAGTTTCCTGTTCATCCTGATGAAGGCATACCTGAAAGCCGAAGGATAGGCGTCATTGGTGGACTGGGCGCAGTTCACATGGTCGTTGGGAGAGCAGAACTTGTATTCGCCCTTCTCGTGACCCATGATTTCGAGGGCACGGTTTGCAATCACCTCGTTGGCATTCATGTTTACGGATGTTCCGGCACCGCCCTGCATCATGTCCACGGGGAACTGGTCATGGAACCTGCCGTCGATGATTTCCTTGCAGGCAGCCACTATCGCATCTGCGATAACCGGATCCAGGGCTCCGAGTTCCTTGTTGGTCTCGGCGGCGGCAAGCTTGATGCAAGCCATGGCGACCACGTAGTCGGGGTAGTCGCACATCCTGGTGTTGGAGATCTTGTAGTTGTTCAAGGCCCTTTGGGTCTGGACGCCATAATAGGCATCGGCGGGAACCTGGAGCTCACCAAGGAGGTCGGATTCGATTCTGAATTTTTCAGTCATGATTATCAGTTTATATAAAGCGCCGGCTTATGAGGGCCGGCGCTCTGTGTGATTTATGTGTTCCTTACTTGGAAGATTTCTTGGAAGAATCAGCAAGTTTCTTCTGACGTGCGATGGTGGCATCGTACATCACCGGGGTACCGATGAAGATGGATGCATAAGTTCCGATGCAGATACCGACGATAAGTGCGACTGCAAGACCCCTGATGGACTCACCTCCCCAGATCGCGATTGCGAGCATGGTAACGAGGGTGGAGACCGAAGTGTTGACCGTACGGGTAAGGGTAGCGTTCAACGCCAGGTTGGTGTTGGTCTTGATGTCGGTGTTCGGATGCAGGGTCCTGTACTCACGGATACGGTCGAAGATAACCACGTTATCGTTGATAGCATATCCGATGATAGTCAGGATAGCCGCGATGAACGTCTGGTCAACGTCAAGGTTGAACGGCAGGATACCGGAGAACAATGAGAAGAAACCGATGACGATGATAGCGGTATGGGCCAGTGAAACAACTCCACCGAGACCCCAAGTCCATCCCCTGAACCTGAAGGCGATATAGGCGAAGATCACCATGAGGGCCAGGATGACGGCGATGATGGCATCCCTCTTGATATCGTTGGCGATCGTAGGACCGACCTTGTCGGAGGAGATGATACCGTTGGCGTTGTCAAGCGTGGACTTGAACTCGTTGAGGCTGAGATCCTCGGCGAAGAACGGCTTGAGGGCGTTGTAGAGCTTGCTCTCGACCTCTGCGTCAACCTCGGAGGATTCCTCGTTGTTCTTGTACTGGGTAGTGACCTTCATCTGGCTCTCACCACCGAACTGCTTGACCTCGACGGCACCGTCGAACTCGGCGATGGCAGCCTGGCGGATTTCCTCGGCAGTGACCGGCTTGTCAAAGCGGACGACATAGGTACGGCCACCGGTGAAGTCGACACCGTAGGTAAAGCCCTTGGTGAAGATGGAAACCAGGGAGATGAGGATGAGGGCACCGGAAATGATATAGGACCACTTGCGTGCGCCGATGAAGTCGAAGTGGGTGTTCTTGAGGAAGTTCTTGGTGAACCTGTTCTCGAACGTGATGTTCTTTCCCTTCTTGATACGGTCATCGAAGATCAGACGGGTGATGAAGATGGAAGTGAGAACGGAAGTGATGATACCGATGATGAGCGTGGTGGCGAAGCCCTGGACGGGACCGGAACCGAACACGAAGAGCACGATACCGGTGAGGAGGGTGGTCACCTGTCCGTCGATGATGGCGGAATAAGCGTTCTTGTAACCGTCGGCCACAGCCTTGCTCAGGCCCTTGCCGGCGGCAAGCTCCTCCTTGACACGTTCATATATGATCACGTTCGCATCCACAGCCATACCCATGGTCAAGACCAAACCGGCAATACCAGGCAGGGTCAGGACTGCTCCGAAGGAAACGAGGACTCCAAAGAGGAGAAGCACGTTGCAGAGGAGGGCGATGTCAGCTGCGATACCTGCGCCCTGATAGAAGAATATCATGTAGACGAGGACGAGCAGGAAGGCGATCAGGAAGGAAATCATACCGGCCTTGATCGACTTTGCACCGAGGGAAGGTCCCACTACCTGCTCCTGGATGATGGTGGCAGGGGCGGGAAGCTTACCGGACTTGAGAACGTTCACGAGGTCGGTAGCCTCATCCGGAGTGAAGTGTCCGGTGATGGAGGACTGACCTCCGGTGATGGCGCTGTTGACGTTCGGATAGGAATACACCATACCGTCGAGGACGATGGCGATCTGCCTTCCGACATTGTCACCGGTCATGCGGGCCCAGATGTTGGCGCCTTCGGCGTTCATGCTCATGGAGACTGAAGGCTCTCCGTTGGTACCGTGGTCATAGACGACGCGGGCGTCTGTGACGACACCGCCGTCGAGTTTCGCCTTTCCGTCCCTGGAAGTGGACTTGATGGCGATGAGTTCGAATACGTTTTCGGCGTCGATATATTCAGACGGCTTCACCGACCACATGGGACGGAACTCGGCCGGGAATATCTCGGCGACCTGAGGCATTGCAAGGTACTTGTTGATCCTGGCAGTGTCGATGGCGTTCGCAAAACCGATGCAAGCGTTGCCGGTGTACTGGGAAGGGGTCAGGACGGCGAACAGGGGATTCTGCTTCCTGTAAGCCTCGATAGCCTCTTCATTACCCTGGTTCTGGGCGATTTCGGCATTGAGGAGGGTGTCGGCGCTTTCGGTCACGGTCTCAGCCTCGGGAGCCTCGGCGGGAGTCTCGGACTCATCGGCAAGGATCTCTGCGAGCTTGGCGTTGGCCTCTGCAAGATAACCGGAGATCTCCTGGTTCGTGAAAGTCTCCCAGAACTCGAGGGAAGCCGTTCCCTGGAGGAGTTTCCTGACACGCTCAGGCTCCTTGACACCGGGAAGTTCGACGAGGATACGTCCGCTGTTTCCAAGCTTCTGGATGGAAGGCTGGGTGACACCGAAACGGTCGATACGGTTCCTGAGAACGTTGAAGGAGTTGGCAACTGCGCTCTCGGACTCGGCGCGGATGACATTGAGGACTTCAGCATCGGTGGATTCCGGCTTGATCTTGTCCTTCATTTCATAGGTTCCGAATACCTGTGCGAGCCTCTGGCCGTTGGAAACTTCCTTCCAGGCGTTGCCGAACAGTGTTATGAAATCGTCCCTGGAATTGACGCTGCGCTCCTTCGCAAGAGCGAGGGCCTTGAGGAACTCAGGAGACTTGCTGTCGCCTGAAAGAGCGGTCACAAGGTCCTGGAGCTGGACCTGCAGCATGACGTTCATACCGCCCTTGAGGTCCAGACCGAGGTTGATTTCCTTGGCCTTGCAATCCTTGTAGGTGTTCCAGAGATAAACCTTCTTCGAAGAAATGGAATCAATGTAGACCCTGTTCTGGTCTTTCCTGATCGAGTCCAGATAGTAAGCCTGGGCCTCGGTGGGAATCTTGGCAAAAGAGGCGGTGTTCATGGCGGCGACTGCAGCCTTCTCCGCAAACTTCTCTGCCTTCTTTTCCTGGATAGCCGTCACCGCTGTGAAGGAAAGCTGCCAAAGGGAAGCGATCGCTAACAAGATGGCGACAAGCCTTATCCAACCTTTACTTTGCATAACTTTTTACTTTATTTATTTATTGTTTTAACTATTACTCACAAAAATAAGGGTACAAATTTAGCATTTTTTTCTAAGAAAGAAATTATCTGCCAAGTATTTCTTATTTTTGCAGATACATTGATCCCGGATTCCTGGAATGAAAAAGAAGGCTTTAGTTTATCTTCTGATACTTTTCACCGCCTCCCTGTGCGGTTTCAGGGCAGGAGCCCAAGCCCCGGTGGAGAGTCTCCTGGCAAAGGCTGACTCAGCACGGCTTGCATACGACTTCCCTTCCGCCCTTGCCTTCTGCCAAAAAGCCATCGAACAGGATTCTACGGCTAGGGCCAAGGTTGAAGACATGCTCATAATGGTTCAGAACGGCAGGAGCATGATGGACTTCTGCAGCCAGCCGGTTGTGGTAGCCAGGCAGACCTTCCCGCTCCAGGACTTCTTCCTGTTCTATCCCCTTGCCAACAAGGGATGGAGGAAAACTCCCAACCAGCTTGACTCCCTTGGAGGGAACGCCCTCGCGCGCGCTGTATATATTCCAGAAGGTGCGAAGGACATTTACTACTCGGCAGCCGACGAAGACGGAATCCGCAACATCTACAGGACCTTCCTGGCAGATTCGCTATGGTCGGCCCCGATGCTCATCAACGAACAGCTGACCAGCTCCTCCGACGAAATCTACCCTATGCTTTCCCCTGACGGGAAGTCCTTGTATTTCGCATCGAAGGGCCTATACGGGATGGGTGGATATGACCTTTACATGTCGCAATGGAACGAGGAGACAAAGGATTGGGACGTCCCCGTCAACATGGGATTCCCATATTCATCCCCTTATGACGATTTCCTGTTCATCAATACCGAAGACGGCAAGTATTCGATCTTTGCATCGAACAGGGACTGCCCCAGGGACAGTGTCTGCATATACGTCCTCGAATATGACGGGATGCCTGTCCGCAAGGCCATTTCCGACATAAAGGAACTCCGGGAACTTTCAGCTCTCGTTCCCGCCGGGGACCCGTCCAGGATGGACAACGGCTCCGCCGTCGAAGACCCGGGCAAGACAGGGGATGACACCCGCCGCTATATCGACAAGATCAAGGAAGTCCGCGCGCTGCGGGACTCGGTCAGCCGTTTCAACCGCGAACTGGACGGACTGAGGAATGAATATTCCACCGCGGCCGATGACGAAAAAGCCTCCCTTTCAGAGGCGATCCAGGCCAAGGAACTGCTTCTTCCGGGTTTGAACAAAGCCCTCCAGGCCTCCGTCAAGGAACTTCAGGACATCGAAATGGAATTCCTGGCTAACGGAATAGTCATCGACGCCTCAAAACTCCAGGCCAAGGCAGACAAGGAAGTGGTCGGAGCCTCATCCGGCTACACATTCTCAAGGAACAGCTACGGCCCCGCCCCTGACCTGAAGATGCACAAACCCAAGGTCAAGTTCGACTATTCATTCAAGATCCTGCAGGAAGGCCGGTTCGCCGAGAACAACGACATCCCTGACGGGATCGTATACCAGATCCAGCTCTTCACCCAGTCCAGGAAGGCGACAGTCGCCGATATCAAGGGCTTGAGCCCGGTATTCGAAAGGACGGCGGGAGGTTCCAGGTACATCTATTCCGCCGGTGTCTTCCGTTCCTACAAGGACGTCCTCTCAAACCTCAACAAGGTCAAGAAGAGAGGTTTCCGGACAGCGGAGATCATAGCCTGGCAGGATGGCCGCAGCATCAGCGTTTCCGCTGCAAGGAAACTCGAATCCCAGAGGCTGTATACCGTGATCATTTATCCGGAGAAGGGACAGACCCTTCCTGATTCAGCGATGGAAGTGATCCGGAACAATTCCGACAAGGACCTGATCAAGAGCATGGAAAACGGTTCGGTGGTTTTCAAGGTCGGACCTTTCGAGGAGAAATCCGATGCCGAAGAGCTTATAGAAGCCCTCAAGTCTGCCGGCATTGGGAATAATTTCTTATCTTTGTCTGAACAAGCGGCCTGACCGCCGTCTTGTAAAATTGCTTATACTTTAACCACCTGTGTATCTTGTCATGGGATTTTTATCTGTATCCATAATCATTATCCTGCTGGCCTTGGTAGGCTTACTGACAGCCAAGGTATCGCACCTTTCGCGTGAGAACAGGAAACAGAGGCAGAGATTCACTGTCCAGGATCAATTCTACGTACTCGTGGCGCACGAAGTGAAGAACCCGCTTCAAGCGCAGATCCTGATATTGAAGAATCTGAAGGATTCATTTGACACCCTGCCCAAGGAAACGGTCAAACGGCATATCACTGAAATTTACCGTTCTTCGTCTTCCATTGCCCAACTTCTGGACAATATATTCAGCTTCAGGCAGCTGAATACAATGGGTAGCTTTGACGACCTCACCCGCTCGAACCTGAGGGATTTCGTAGACGATACCTTTATAGTTCTTAAGGACCAGTCCACGATAAAAGAGGTAGAGATTCGGAATGATGTAGATCCGGGGTGCTTCGTATTGATAGACCGTAACATGATTGCGACCGTCATCAGGAACCTTGTCAGCAATGCGATCAAATTCTCGAAAAAAGGCGGTTTGGTCACGGTAGATTCCAGGGATACCGGAGACGGCTCCGTGAAAATCATGGTATCGGACCGTGGAATCGGAATTCCTCCCGAGAATATACCCAGACTGTGTTCTGCAAAAGAACCCTATACCACCAAGGGAACTGCCGGAGAGACAGGTTGCGGACTCGGACTCGTGGTCGCGAAACAGATTGTCGAAGCATATGGAGGAACGGTGGATATTATCAGCAAGGTCGGTGAAGGTTCCACTTTCTGTTTTACAGTGAAAAAGGACTCTTGAAAGTATGGTCTCTCCTATCAGGATCATAATCGTTGAAGACCATCCGCTCGTAAGACTGGGTCTTCAGACAACCCTGTCTGCCGACAGGGGGAGGTTCGATGTCGTGGGTACCGCCGACTGCGCCGAGGCTCTGCGCAGCCTTATGAAAGAAAAGGTTGCAGACGTAATTCTCCTTGACCTAATCCTTCCCGGTGAAAGCGGAGTGGAGATCGCAAGGGAACTGCGAAAACAGGGAAGTACCATGAGAATACTGGTGCTTTCGGCCGAAACGACCAGGGAGACCATCTCCGAACTGGTCAGGATAGGGATTGACGGATTTATAAACAAGTCGGTTTCTCCGGAGGAACTCAAGACTGCGATAGAATATGTTGCAGACGGACTCGAATATTACGGCCGGGACATCGCCAGAATCCTTCGGGATTTCAGTAACGCCAGGAAGGGTTTGAAAACAAATTTCACAAAGAGGGAGAGCGAGATACTGGAACTTTGCGCACGAGGTTTGTCCGCCAAGGATATCAGCCGGCGCCTGGACATCTCCATCAACACCGTCAATTCCCATAAGGACAATATCTTCAAGAAGCTCGGGATCAATTCTTCCCTCGAGCTTGTAAGATGGTCCATCGACCACAGTATCATTTCCATCTAGGGCCGGAGTCAGTATTCGTCGACAGGAGTGTCCGAGAGGGTAAGTTTGAGCTTGCCTCCCCTGGCGAAGTCACTGAACGGGAGCCTGGTTGAATGGAGACCCCTGCCGTTCAAACGGAAATCCTGGACATAGGTGTTGCGCTTCGAGTTCCCGGCAGTCTTTATCTTGAATCTCCTTCCTTTATAATACTTATGGTTGAGCTTGACAACCACCTTGTCGAACTGAGGTGAGCCTATGGAGAAAGAAGGGTCGGCAGCCGTGAGGCCCTTCACGTCGAACAGTCCGATGGAAGACTGTACATACCAGGCGCCCAGCTGTCCCTGGTCCTCATCCTGGCCATATCCGTAACCGTGTATTCCTTCGGTACCGTAAAACTCGTCCAGGATCGCACGCACCCATTTCTGGGTCAGGGAAGGTCTCCGGGCTTCATTGAAAAGCCAGGAGATATGCAGGCAGGGCTGATTGCCATGGTTATACAGGGTCTGAAGCCCGGCAAAAGCCTCGACTACCGTTCCCCCGCTGAAAATCTTCGGACGGGAAAGGGTGAATATGCTGTCCAGACGGGCGCTGAAGACTTCGTGACCGACCTTGCCGACCAGGGTCTCGACATCGTGGGGTACATAGAATGTGTATTGCCAGGCATTGCCCTCCTGGAACCCGCGCCATACCTGCATCGGATCGAAATCCTCGATGAAACTGCCGTCCGCCTTCTTCGGACGGACCAGGTCCAGCTCGTCGTCATAGATCTGCTCCCATCCTTTCGAAAGCCTTATAAGCTGCTCATAATCTGCCTGATGTCCCAGCTGCTTCGCCAACTGTGCCACGGCATAGGCGGAGAATGCATACTCCAGGGTGTGGGAAGCGGAGAACATGAACATCTCGTCCGCTCCTTCTCCGCTGTCGGCATGGGGGACATAGCCATATTTAACGAACAGGTCCGTGTCGGTCTTGCCCGCTCCGAAGGGACGGTCCTTCCCTTCGAGTTCGTTCTTCCGGCACGCCTCATAGGCAAGGTCTATGTCGAAATCACGTATTCCGCATTCATAGGCAGCGGCAATGACCAGTGAAAGCTGGTTGGTTCCTACCCCAGACACATAGCGCGAATTGGCGACTCCGTCTCCAAGCCAGCCGCTGTCCTTGTATATCTGCAGGTGGGATTTGATATATTCCGAGAGATGCTCGGGATAAGCCATGGCCCACACCTGTACCAGGTTCCACTGCGCTCCCCATACACCATCCGTATTGTAGAGCCTGAATTCAGGGCTGCTGTCCCTGAGAGGTATCTGTCCGATCGAGCCGTCGTGTTTCGGATACGCTCCGTTGACGTCGCTGCATACTCCCCTGCCGAGCAGGGCATGATAAAGCCCGGTATAGAACTTTACCTTGTCCTCCCTGGACTTACCTTTGACCTTAATCCGGCCGAGATAGCGCTCCCAGGTCCTCAGGGCATCCTTCTTGACCCGGTCGAAAGGAAGCGAAGCGGCCTCCTTCTCCAGGTTCAGGCGGGCATTCTCCACCGAAGTATAGGATATTCCCACCTTGACCGTCACCGCCTCGTCCTGCACCGTTTCGAATTCAAGGCAAAGACCTGCCCCGACACCCGTAGCCTTGTTCACTCCTTCAATGGCATCCGGACCGTTGAAAGCCCATACCTTCGCAGCCTCCTTGTCCAAGGAAGCGGAAAAATAAATCGGGACCTCGGCTCCGGGCTGATATTTCTTCACATACTCGGGAAGCGTGATCACCCATCCTTCGACGGTTCCGTCGGGAAGGAGTTCCACGGAGGCGTCCTTCACGGCCCCGCTCTCACCCATCCTGCTGCCGATATTGAAGATTATACGGCTGTGAGGATCCTTGGGGAAAGTGAACCTGTCATATGCAACACGCTCGGTAGCAGTTACTTCCGCCTTTATTCCATATTCCTTCAGCAGTACCGAATAATATCCCGGCCGTACCACCTCCTCATCGTGACTGAAAATGGAACGGTAGCCTTCAGGACCAGTGCCGTCTGGGCGTCCGGGAATCGTCACCGGACGTTCCCCGCCTCTGGTCGCCATCAGGGTGATTCCCCCGACCTGGAACTCATGGACGGAAGGGAAACCCTCGATGGAGTTGTCACGATAGTCATAACCCGTTGCCTCCCAGCCATCCTTGTTGCCGAGGTGGCCGTTGGTCGAAGGTCCCGGCTTCGCCATACCGAAAGGCAAGGCCCCGGGGGCGAAATGGAAGTACCGGCAGTGGGCAGTCCCTATCCTGGGCTCTACATAATCGATCACACGCTCACTCCTCGCCCATGCCTTCGAAAGACCTGGCAGGAAGGCCATGGCCATGAACAGAACTAAAGCTATCCGTTTCATATCCTATCTTTTCCTGGGAGAGAACGAGAAGGTTTCCTGGACCTGTCCGGTCATGATGTTATGTACGACGACCTGCAGTCTGCCGCCTTCCGTCCTGCCTTCGATTACCGTCGGGTAATGGTTTTCTTTCATATCCGGACCTCCGCCGACGATCTGCGCCCAGCTTCTGCCTGCTTCAGGGGCATCATAACGGTAGGTGTGCTGATGGGCCGTGATCACCAGCTGGCAACGGGCCTTTTCGAGAAGCGGCCCCCAGAGCTGGGCACAGGTGCGCTGCCAAGCAGCATAATCCGTCCTGTAGCGAGGGTCCTTGTCGGCCGGAGCGATATCCCCTGGATTGGCGTCTGGATTGGGATCGAACAGAGGGATATGGCAGAAAGCGACCAGATAGGGAGCCTTGGCTATCTCCTTCCTCTTTAGGGCATCCCTTAGCCAGGCCACCTGGGCCCTTCTATAAGCATCGCTGTTGAACAGGCCGGCGAACAAGGGATTCGTATCCATCTTGTCCTCGGCAGTATCGAGCCCTATAAGGGCGACATCGCCCATCCTCACGGCGAAATTCCTTCCGAGATCCCAATCCCTGGGAGTCCTTTCCTCGGGCTGGCGGAACATCCAGACCCGTTCCAGGTGACGGTTCGCCATACCTCTCGAATCATGGTTCCCGGGACAGAAAAGATAGGGAGTGGAGGAAGCATATTCCTTGTGGGAAGTCTCATGGTCCAGGAATATCTTGACCTGGCTTTCGATGGTTTCCTGCGTGTTGGAAGCATCCCCGTTCCAGATAACGCAGGACGGAGACAGCGACATTACCTTACCGACGATCCTGTCGATGGAACCCCACTTTACGTGGGTGTCGTTGATTACGCAGAAATGGGCCTTGGCATCCTTGCCGGCCGTGGTGAAACCGTATATGTTAGGATCCTCCTCGTTGCCGAGAATCTTCATGTCGTATCCGCCACCGTAATGGATACGGTCCGCCCCGATCCGGTAATAATATTTGGTGGACGGCTTGAGACCCGTGATCCTTATCTGGCTGACCTTGTCGCTTATCTCAGTCAGACGGTAACCTCCGCATTTCACTTTCCGGGCATCGCTCAGGTCCGGTTTCTCGCCGATCAGCACATATCCGTTGGCCAGTGCGCCCACGGCGAAAGCCACCCCTATCGAGGTTTCGGCATAGTTCTGGAGCATAGGGGGAGATACAATAAGCTTACCTTCCGGTCCCTGTGGTTCGACAGGCTCACCGACCGGTCCCTGCTTATCCAACTTCTCCGCAGCCCTCAGGGCTCCACCCGTACTGGCCGCCGCAACCAGCAGCGCAGTATCCTTTATGAATGTCCTTCTTTTCATATCGCTTGCCTGTGATTTATAATGAGAGATACTTTTTCACCGTTTCCCGTATGGCCGGGCCGCGCAGGTCACGGGCGAGTATGGTCCCGTCCGGACCTATTAGTATAATATAGGGTATATAGTCGAAACCATATGCCTTCGGAACGGATTCGGGAACGGACAGCATCTGCGTCCACGGAATCTTTAATTCAGTGACGGCGGCCAGTGTTTTTTCCGGCTTGTCGAAAACCGGCGCTCCGATGATATCGAACCTGTCACCCTTGAATTCGTACCAGAGGTCTTTAAGGCGAGGTATCTCTTCCCTGCAGGGGCCGCACCAGGAGGCCCAGAAATCCACGAGGATATATTTCCCTTTACCGGCGAAGTCGGAAAGCTTGACCGTCTTACCGTCCGGTTGCACCACCTCGAAGTCGATGAATTTCTCGGGTGCCGGCTTCGGATCCTGCCCAAAGGCTGCGGCGCACAGGAACAGCGCTGCCGCTGCCAGAATGAGAGTCCTGATATTCATTTTCCTATTATTTTATACTGCAATATAGGAATTTTACTTTAAAAAGGGGAGCATCTAGAACTGGAAGTAGATGAAACTCTGGAGGTCGGCGGTGACGAACTGGCAGATTATGAATATGGCTGCAGCGCAGGCTAGGACCATCACGGCCAGGGGAAGCTTTGCAAAGCAGATCCTGTAGCGGCGCTTGAAGTTCTCCGGCAGCCAGTGGATAATCATACCGGCCAGGAATACCAGGATGATGCTCCTGTGCTGCCAAGCCATCTGGGGGACAAGTGACCAGTCCCACTGTCCTCCGATACGGTTCACCATTTCCTTGGCCGTGTTCCAGGCCTTTTCGTTGGCCTCGGCAGGATCGAGATTGGATCCGCTGCGGAAAAAGAGCCTGGTGAAGGTGATGAATATGAAAGTCATAAGTACCGCCCAGGAGTCCTTGATCCATTTCGCGGCAGGTCCCGAAACCGACTTGAAAGCCATTCCTAAGACCGCTCCGGCAAGTATTATCACTGTCCACCAGAAGAACAGGTTGAAGACAGGGGCGCCGAAGAAATGCCTGAGGGTCCAGAAGGCCCCCACGGTCAATACCATTACCAGGGTCCGGATATACGCATTGCAGTTGTGCCAGAAACGATATATCAGGATTCCCAGACCGTTCAGACCGCCCCATATCATGAAATTCCAGCTTGCCCCGTGCCATAGTCCGCCGAGCAGCATGGTGTCCATCCTGTTGATGTCCGAAATGAGTTCTTTCCTCCAGCCTTTCTTGAAGATAATCAGCAATGCGATTATCAGCGTGAGGGCGAGTACGGGCAGGAACACCCACCAGCTGCCGGCCAGGGCGGAGGCGAGAAATGCTATTCCGAGAATGATCGCATATGAGCCGAAAGTACCCTTGCGGTTGCCTCCGAGAGGGATATAGAGATAGTCCCTCAGCCAGGTGGAAAGGGAGATATGCCATCTCCTCCAGAATTCCGCAGCATTCCTGGCCTTGTATGGGGAATTGAAGTTCTTGGGAAGGTAGAATCCCATCAGCATCGCCACTCCGGTAGCGATGTCGGTATATCCGGAGAAGTCCGCATACACCTGCAGGGAATATCCGAACAGTGCGGTAAGATTCTCGAAACCGGTATAGAGGAGAGGATTCTCAAACACCCTGTCGCAGAAATTAACTGCAAGATAGTCACTCAGTATCAGCTTCTTGGCAAGGCCGTTGAGGATCCAGAACACCGCTATGCCGAACTGTGTGCGGCCGAGGAAGAAAGGCTTCCTGAGCTGGGGTATGAAAACATTCGCCCTGACTATCGGACCGGCTACCAGTTGAGGGAAGAAACTCAGGTAGAATCCGAAGTCCAGGAAAATCCTTACAGGCTTCAGGCCGCGGTAAACATCCACGACATAGCTGACAGCCTGGAATATGAAGAAAGAGATTCCGACCGGAAGGAATATGGAATCCACGCTGAAAGCCTGCGATCCTGCCACGGCATTACCGGCCGCGGCGAACCAGTCCTTCACTACGAAAGAAGTCCCGCACAGGTTGTTCACCACATCGGTCAGGAAATAAGCATACTTGTAATAGCAGAGAAGCGACAGGTTGACGATAACGCTCAACACGACTACGGCCTTCTTCAAACCCCTGCTCCTGTCCTTCGCCAGCCACAGTCCTGCAACATAATTATAGAGTATCACGAAGCCCAGCAGGATGAGGAACAGTCCGCTGGTCTTGTAATAGAAGAACAGGCTGGCGAAGAAAATGAAGGCATTCCTCAGCAGGACCTTGCTGCGGAACACGCAGAGGAAGGCCATGACTATCGCGAAGAACGCCCAGAAATAGAACTGGGTGAACAGGAGGGGGTGAGCCTGGTCGAAGGAGAACAGGTTCCTCACGAAATCCAAGAGGACATCTTTCAAACCTACCATCACTTGTTCCTCCTGTATTCTACATATTTGCCCATCAGAGCGTTGAACAGCAAGTCTCCGGCAAGGGCATAACCTTCCTCCGTGAAATGCACCTTGTCCTGTTTAGCCAGTCCCGCCTCTTCCCAACGCTTCATGGACTCCAGGCCTCCCATTATGTCAAAGAAATCCCAGACTCCTCCGCCGCAGTCCTCCGCTATCGTGAAGAAAGCCTCTTCGACAGGCAGGGCGTTGCGGTTGACGGAATACACCCTCCTGCGGACCCTGCGGTAGCTGTCATTGTTGGTCACGAACAGCAAGGCGCAGTCAGGATTGACAGAACGGACCCTGGACACAAGGGCCTTGTACCGGCTGATGAAAACATCCTTGGAGAAACCGGTCGGGACGGCGTCGTTTATTCCGATAGCGAATATCACAAGGTCCGGGTCTACCATCTTCAAGTCCCTTTCAAAGTCCTGGCAGGCGGCATATGAGTTCAGTGCCGCACCGTTCACACCGACTCCCGTGACGGATATCCCGGGTTTGGCGTTATCCAGGAATATCCCGGTCAAGGTGAGTTCTCCCCCGCTTCCTCCCAATGCCACAGTTACGGAATCCATCGGTTCGGGGAGAAGGAAAGACCAGCTTGAAGAATCATCGTCCCATGTCCCTGAAATGGTGTCATTGTTTTCCCTGACTATAACCGGGAAACGGTCGCCTCCCGACCGGTAACCTATTACGTTTACCCTGTCGAACCTGAATACCGGCTCATCCTCCGCGGCATTCCTGGCCTTCAGGACTATCCTGACGAAGGCCGAAGTATCCGAGGATGACAATGCCATACCGGTCAGGCCAAGTCTCCTGGCAGGCTCTTTCTGGACATTCTTGGAAACTGTCCATTCTCCTCCGTATCTGGTCCTGAAACTGCTGGGGTTGTTGGTCCTGGCTGCCCAAAACGGGAAGACCAGGCCACGGCCGCCGTCAAGGCTGTCACCCAGTGAAAGGAGGTCGTTGCGAAACCGCCTGGTCATCGTACCGGCCTGGACGTGGGAACCCCCGATATGCATGATCCTGAGATTGCCCCGACCGGTGAAAAGTATGGAATCCAACTTCCTGTAGACGGTTTCGAAACTGCTGCTGTCCCCTTTCATGACAATGCGGTTCCGGTCGAACCTGGCGAAATCCAGGTCAGGGATATCCTTCCGTACCGTCTGCCCCGCAAGGATGGACGGAAGGAAAACAACTGCCAGGAAGTATGCCTTCAACCGTCTCATCTTCCCAGATATTCTTTGACCGCTTCTTCGGAAATGGTATTCCGCAGACGGCGGAGATCGTCATAAACCAATATGGACCTGGCAAGCGCCGAACCTATCTCGTTCGCTCCCCTGGTCGTGAAATGTATATAGTCAGGACCTCCGAGCGGAGGATTGTGGTTGACCCACTGACGCATGGAACCGGCCCCGCCCATTACGTTGAAAGTGTCCCAGTAGGCCACCCCGTTATCCAGGCAGTGGACCTTGAGGGAGTCATTGAGCTCGGGCAGGAGAGGCCAGGTGACAACATAACTGTCGTAACTCTTGCACATGTCCGCAGGACCCACGAACAGGAGCTGCGCTTTCGGAGCTACCTGCCGGAAATACTCGAACTGTTCCTCAACCCTGGCCACATAATCGGAGATAGCCTTCTTCGTACCTATCGCCGGCATGGCATTACCTCCGAACTGCAGGATGATAAGCCTCGTCCCGCTGGTGTCGAACGACTGCCTCATCACGGTCGAGTCTATCCCGGGAAACACGGTTCCGTCACAGCCTCTCATAGCGGCATTGTCCACGGTGATTCCGGGTTCCCCGTCCAGCATTATGCCATAGACTTCGGCGTTCCCGGAAAAGGATAACGTTCCTTTGGAAACATCCGCCGGCAGGGTCCACGACACCAGTGAGACATCATCCCGGGCAGAGTCCAGCACTGCTGTCCTGACACTCATGGTATCGCACTTCAACGTCATTTCCAGACCCTCGCTGTTATGACCGAGGAGGACGGAGACCCTGGATATCCTCTGCGCCCTTTCCTGCGCAAACCGGCTGTCAGTCTTGCGGAAGGTAAAAGTTCCGGAACCATATACGGTAACGAACTGGGTCAATGGCCCGTAACGGTGCGTGGATGTCCAATGTGAAAGGGAATCAGCCACCCGGGCGTACCTGGTCACTCCACCGTATGCCGCCTGCTGGACAGATACTGAAGATATGCTCCTCATCATAGGCACCATCCCCGGACCGGAGCCGCCGAAACGTCCCTGAAGCTCTTCCCTCAATACGGAAGAGATACGGTCCATTTCCAGCTGTGAATCGCCGTAGTGCATTATCCTGACTATCCTTCCGTCGAGCGCTGCGCTGTCGGCCTCGATGAACAGGGAGTCGAAATAGCTGTAATCGCCGTCGGGAAGATGTATCCTGTATACGCTTGAATCAAGGAACTCCTTGAAAAAACCAAGGGTGTCTTCAGACTGGCGGATCAGTTCCCCAATCCTCATTGCAGCGAGGACAGAATCGACGTCCACATCGGTACCCCTGTTCTCAAGGTCATGGAGCGATGCCTCATAGGAGGGGAACCTGAACTTCATGCTTCCGACCTTGACGCCTCCGGACGGGAAGAAGTACCAGCAGGCGAAAAGTATCGCAAAGACGGAAAGTATGAACAACAGTATCCTGTGAGGTTTCATTTTTCAAAGCAAGGCCCAAAGTTACAAATTTCTTATATTTGTAAATAGGTAAACAGCAATATGGAAGCATATCGGATAAAGAGGGTTGACAGCCCCGTCAGGATAGACGGAAACCTCGACAAGACCGTCTGGAAGAATGCCGTGAAGTCCGGCCGGTTCGTGGATGCGGTAGGAGGAACCCCGGGCATCTATGACACGAGGGCAGCGATATTGTGGGACGCGGAGGCGCTTTACGTGGGCTTCTGGGTGGAAGAGCCATATCCTTCCGCCACCCTCACCGAGAGGGACAGCCTCCTTTGGGTGGAGAATGACCTTGAAGTCTTCATTGCCGGCGAAGATACCTACTATGAACTGGAACTGAATGCCCTGGGGGTCATCTATGAGGTTTTCTACCTGTGGAGGGATGCCTATCCGGTGTTTGACCTGGACGGCAACCTGGTTTCCGGCAAAGCGTATTTCGCCAAGGACAGGTTCGACATCCTGAAGAACGGTGCGATAAGTTTCGGAGGCAATTTCGACAGGAATGACGATTATTTCTGGTCGGGCATCAACCCGAGGGGACTCAGGTGGGTTTACCGTAACTGGGATTTCCCGGGACTTGAGGTAGCCGTAAAGGTGGATGGCAAGTTGAATGACCCCTCGGTGGTGTCCAAAGGCTGGACAGCCGAGCTCAAGTTCCCTTGGCAGGGATTCGCCGACCTGTTCGGAAAGGACCGGGTCATTCCGAAGGAAGGTGATGTCCTGAAACTGTTCCTCGGGCGGTACAATCTGTTCCATATCAACGGCAAACCTGTAAATGCCGGCTGGAGCTGGCACCCGGTCGGTGTTGCCGACAACCACAATCCTGAAAGGTTCGGTTCCTTCATCTTGGCAGAATAACAGAACGACAATATCCTTGATTATGAGAAATTATCTTTTGGCAATCTCTGTCGCCCTCATCTTTTCATCCTGCGAAGTGCACCATTTCATAAACGATGTGGACTATCGCAAACAGGTCGCAGAGGACCTCGGATCCCGTCTTTCTAAGAACGCCGGGCTGAAACAGTTCTACAAGGTTGACAGCCTGCTGATCACCACGGAAGAAAAGGAGGCCCTGCAGTTCCTGTATGCCTATATGCCCCTTGCGGATTTCACCGATTATTCCACGGATTTCTACCTGGACAACGTGCAGCAGACTTTCCGTACTCGCAACGAGATGGGATGGAATGTTCCAGAGAGGGAGTTCAGGCACTTCGTGCTGCCCCTCAGGGTCAACAATGAGAATCTGGACACGGCAAGGATGGCCTTCTACAGGGAGATAAAGCCCCGTCTTGAAGGCCTTGGAATGAAGGACGCCATACTGGAGGTAAACCACTGGTGCCACGAGAAACTGACTTACAAACCCTCTGATGCCAGAACCCTTTCACCCCTGTCCAGCGTCAGGAGCACCCTTGGCAGGTGCGGGGAGGAATCCACGTTCACGGTGGCGGCTCTCAGGTCGGTAGGTATTCCGGCACGTCAGGTCTATACCCCGCGTTGGGCGCATACGGACGACAACCATGCCTGGGTGGAAGCCTGGGCGGATGGAGAATGGTACTTCATGGGTGCGTGCGAACCGGAAGCCGTCCTTAACCTTGGCTGGTTCAACGCCCCGGCAAGCCGTGGACTGCTGATGCATACCCGTGCCTTCGGACGCTACGACGGACCTGAAGAGAAGGTCATGGAAGGAACCAATTTCACTGAGATCAACCTCATCGACAATTATGCGGAGACGGCAAGGGTGGACTTCCTGGTCGTGGACGAGGAAGACAGGCCCGTGGACGGAGCCCTCGTGGATTTCAAGATCTACAATTACGCAGAGTTCTATCCCGCCCTGTCCAAGTACACCGACAGCGAAGGCAAGACATTCCTGACCGCAGGAAAGGGAGACATGCTGGCCTGGGCTTCCAAGGACGGACTGTATGGGTATTCAAAAGTGTCTTTCGGAAAGGATTCCCTGATAACGGTCAGGATTTCCGGGGAACATCCTTCAGAACCTGAATCCATGATGATCGTACCTCCGCCCGAGAAGGTCACGATGCCCGAAGTCACCAGGGAACAGAGAAGGGCCAACAAGATCCGCTTCGACCAGGAAGACCAGATACGCAAGGCCTATATGGAGACCTTCGCAAAGGATGACGGAACCCGTCAGGGCAGGCTGCTGTCATTGGCCGCAGGCAACCACGACGTGATAGACGGCTTCATGGCCGACCATCCTGACGAAAGGGCGCTGGAGCTGCTGGAATCCCTCAGCCAGAAAGACATGGTCGATGTAACCAGGGAAATCCTGGACGACAGTTACAATGCAGAGGGTTCCATCCTCTGTCCCAGGGTGGAGAACGAATTCCTCTCCCCCTACAAGGGTTTCTTCAAGGGTGTCCTCAGCGGAAAGGAGCAGGAAGCCCTCAAGGATCCGGACACGCTTGTAAAATGGGTGAAAGACAATATCACCGTCCCGGATGATCCCAAGGCGTGGAAGATTCCCATGTCACCCAAGGGTGTATGGTGCTCACGGATAGCCGATTCCCGATCCAGGGACATATTCTTTGTCGCCCTTGCCAGGACCCTAGGCATCGATGCCAGGAAAGATCCTGTCACCGGGAAGATCCAATACAGACCCCAGGAAGGGAATTGGATCGATGTGGACTTTGATGCCGGAAACCAGGCGGCCGCTCCTACCGGAAAGCTTGTCCTTGACTATACTCCCACCGAAACCATCAAGAATCCGGGGTACTACAGCAATTTCACGATCAGCAAGATTGAAAACGGAAGGACGAACCTCCTCACCTTCGATGAAGGACAGGTCGACATGGGCGGCGGAATGAGCTGGGAAGGCGCCTTCAAGAAGGGAGTGGACCTGGATGCCGGTGAATACATACTCGTAAGCGGAAGCCGCCTTTCTGACGGAAGCGTTCCGGTCACTGTCAGAAGGTTCGAAATAAAGGAAGGGGAGACCACCGGGATCGACCTGACTTTCGCAGTCCCGGAGGACAAGTTGTCTGTAATCGGGGAGTTCGATTCCGAGACGAAATACAGGAATACGGTCGACGGTGATCCTGTTTCCATCCTTTCCACCACCGGACGCGGAGTCTACGTGGTAGCTTTCCTCACACCACGTCACGAACCCTCGGTCCACGCGGTCAACGACCTGGCAGCCGAGAAGGACGCCCTGGAAAAATGGGGAAGGCCGATCTTGCTCCTGACTTCTGAAGACGGACTCGACTGGGTGAAGGAGTATTCCTCCCGCCTGCCTTCCAATGTCCATTTCGGAATAGCTCCGAAGGCAATGCTCGAAGGCCAGATGCCCAGGGTGATGATCGCGGACACTTTCAACCGAGTATTCTTCAAGACAGAGGGCTATACCATCGGCCTCGGCAACCAGCTGCTCACAGGCATCTCCAAGCTGTAGCCTGCCTGCGGTACCATAAAAGAAGGCCGGGTCCCGATGGGATCCGGCCTCTTTCTCTGTCGGGACCTGGATTAGTCCTCGTCCTGCTCCTGGGCGGCGTAGTCGGCAAGAAGCTTGGTCTGGACATCAGCAGGAACCTGCTGATATTCAGCGAACTTCATCGTGAATGTGGCTGCACCTCCGGTGAGGGAGCTGAGGGTGGTGGAATACCTGTAAAGCTCTGCGAGCGGAACGCGGGCGTGGAGGATGGTGAATCCCTTGTCCATGTCCTGGTTCATGATCATTCCACGACGGCCGTTGAGGTCGGACATGCAAGGACCGACGAACTCGTTCGGAGTGAGGATGTCCACATTGTAGATAGGCTCGAGGATCTTCGGACCGGCATTGCGGAAGGCCTCCTTGAAGGCGTTGCGGCCGGCGATGATGAAGGCGATTTCCTTGGAGTCGACCGGGTGCATCTTACCGTCATAGACATAGACCCTGATGTCACGGGCATAGGAACCGGTGAGAGGGCCCTCGGTCATCTTGTCGTTGATACCCTTGAGGATGGCGGGCATGAAGCCGAGATCGATGGCGCCACCGACGACGCAGTTGATGAACTCGAGCTTGCCGCCCCATTCGAGATCGTAGGTCTCCTGGGACTTGATGTTCAGGATGGTCTCCTTGCCGTTGATCATGAACTTATTGCCGGCGGGCTCACCCTCGACGTAAGGGCAGACGAGGAGATGGACCTCACCGAACTGACCGGCACCACCGGACTGCTTCTTGTGACGGTACTGGGCGGTAGCGACCTTGGTGATGGTCTCGCGATAAGGAACCTTCGGAGCGAGGAACTCGATGTTCTGCTTGAACTCGTTGTTCATTCTCCACTTCACAAGGTTGATTGCCTGCTCTCCCTGACCGCTGAGGATGGTCTGGCGGAGTTCCTTTGAATATTCGACATTGATGGTGGGATCCTGGGCGGCGATCTTGTTCAGAGCCTCTCCGACCTTGGCCTCGTCGTTCTTGTCGACGGCCTTGACGGCGCAGCGATACCTTGCATCAGGGAATACCATGTGCTCGATGGCGTCGACGCCGGGAGCGGCGAGAGTGACGTCGGTCTTTCCGGCCTTCAGTTTCATGGCGCAGCCGATGTCACCCGCGGAAATGGAAGCGACCCTGTCCTTCTTGTTGACGGCATAGAGGGCGGAAAGACGCTCTCCGTTGCCGGTCTCGGGATTCACGAGGTCTGCACCTTCCTTGAGGACACCGCTCATCACCTTGAAGAAGGAGACGTCGCCGAGGTGCTGCTCGACGGAAGTCTTGTAGATGAAGAGACTGACGGGGTCAGCAGCATTGCAGGAGGGAGCGGGAGCCACGTTGACCAGGAATTCCATGAGCCTCCTGACACCGATGTCCTTCCTAGCGGACATGCAGAAGACGGGCATGACCTCCCTCTTGGCCAGACCGGCGCGAAGACCGGCGCGGACCTCGTCGATGGAAAGTTCCATGGTCTCGAAATACTTCTCCATGAGTGCGTCGTCACCTTCTGCAGCCTTCTCGACAAGCTCCATGTGAAGCTCTTCGGCCTCGTCGGCATATTCTGCGGGAATGTCAAGTTCCTCGAAATTGCCGTTCTCATCCTTGAAGTGATAGTACTTCATGGTGAGGACATCCACGAAACCGTCGAAGCCGAGTCCCGGGTTGACGGGGAACTGGACAAGGACGATCTTCTTCTCGAAGGCTTCCTTGAGGGTGTCACGGGTGTGCTCCCAGTTGGCTTTCTCGGTGTCGAGCTGGTTGACGGCCACGACCATCGGCTCATTGTACTGGTCGGCGTAGCGGGCGAAGATCTCCGTTCCTACCTCGACTCCCTGCTGGGCGTTGACGGTGAGGACAGCGGACTCGCAGACTTTGAATGCTGAGATTGCACCACCGCAGAAGTCATCGGAACCGGGAGCGTCAATGATATTGAACTTGGTGTTCATGAACTCTGCATAAAGCGGAGTCGCATAGACTGACTTCTGGTTTGTCTGCTCGAATTCGGTGTTGTCGGAAACAGTGTTCTTTCCTTCCACCGTACCTCTGCGGTCGATTACTTTGCCCTCATAGAGCATGGCCTCTGACATGGTGGTCTTTCCTGACTTGGAACTACCGATCAGGACCACGTTGCGGATGTCTTTTGTTGAGTATTCCTTCATTGCTATAAGTTATTAATTACAAATTATCGGGACATGTAGCCATAGTTTGGCAAAGTTAGCAAAAAATGCCCCATTAGCAAAAATTAGAATGATAAAAGTCCACAAGCTCCTGTCCGGAGAATCCAAGTTCTTCAATAATCAGCCTGTCAAGGGCTTCCCTGTCCGTTTCCAGGGCATCGCATATCTCTTCGAAATCCAGGTCCAGGAACACCTTCCCTTCGTCCATCGCTCGCTCGAAAGCGGCATAGTCTTCCATCGTTTTATCCATAATCTTATCTCCTTGTCCCAAGAAGCGACCTCCTTCAGGTCCCCTCCTTAACGAGCCGAGGGTGGCAGTGGTTCCCGGAAGAAGGTCGTTTCTTTATACCAAATTTGAATAAATAAACCGGAAGTTGGTTTTGAAGAGAGGGGTATGGAGTGGAATATTTCTGTTTTTTATCAAAAAGATGTGTTTCTTATTAACTTTTGGTTTGTTTTACAAACTTTTGGTATGACAGGATAGCGGTCTCCTATGGATATTTTTGTACCATAAGGAGACAGGAAGATGGAAGAAGAGAAGAGACTGGACGAAAACGCCATCCGGGAGAACCTGAGGAAGAAAAGGGTTGAACTCGGTTACACACAGGCCGATGTCGCTGACAGCCTGGATATTTCGGTAACGGCCTACCAGAAGATTGAAAGCGGGAGGACCAGGATACTCAACCGCAATTATTCCAGATGCGCCGAAACCCTCGGCGTGAGCCTGTCCGAACTTATCAATGGCTTTGAACCCGTGAAGGATGCAGTGGCCGCCATGGAAGAGGCCAAAATAGCATATGGATTGAAAATGAAGGTACAGGAGAGCGGTTACCTGAATGAAATCCAGAGCCGTGACAGGGAAATCGAACGGCTGAAGGGCATAATCAAGGACAAGGAAGACACCATCTCCACACAGAAACTCCTGATCGACCAATTGATGGGCCGCCTCAAGGTTTGATGCTATCTTTTGACTAAATTTGTGGCAGAAGATCCATTAAATGCCACACGGACATAATCTGTTGCCATATTTGGAAGCCGGAAGGCTTGAGGCGGGATGCGACGAAGCCGGGCGCGGTCCGCTTGCAGGACCGGTTTATGCTGCTGCGGTCATCCTTCCTGAAGATTTCCACCATCCCCTGCTGGACGATTCGAAGCAGATGACGGAAAAGGACAGGGACCTGCTCCGTCCCATCATCGAAAAGGAAGCCGTTGCCTGGGCAGTGGAGGCTGTCAGTCCCGAAGAGATCGACAGGCTGAATATCCTCTGGGCTTCGGTCACCGGCATGCAGAAGGCCGTCCTCAGGCTCGATCCCAAACCGGATTTCCTCCTGGTGGACGGGAACAAGTTCAGGCCCTTCGAGGGATACGGCTTCTCTTCATACAGGACAGTGGTACACGGAGACGCCACCTTCGCCTCGATCGCAGCCGCCTCCGTCCTGGCCAAGACCTGGAGGGACGAGAAGATGAGATCCCTGGCCGCCGAATATCCCCAGTACGGCTGGGACAGGAATTTCGGATATCCGACAAAGGAGCATATCGCCGCGATCAAGGAGTTCGGCCTGACACCTTACCACCGCCGCAGTTTTCATCCGAAAGAACTGGAACCTTCGTTATTTTGATTATTTTTGTACAAAGAACATACAACGAACAAGATGAAAAGGATTTTATGCTCAATCGCCGCCGCCCTGCTGATCACTACGGGCGCAATGGCAGACGAGGGTATGTGGCTTCTGCCGCTCCTCCAGAAACTAAACGCCGGAGCCATGAAGGACCTCGGCTGCAGGCTCACTCCTGAACAGATCTACAGCGTGAACCATTCCTCCCTCAAGGACGCCATCGTGATATTCGGAGGCGGCTGTACAGGCGAGATGATTTCCGACCAGGGTCTCCTCGTGACTAACCACCACTGCGGATACGGCACCATCCAGGCTCTGTCTACCGACGAGCACAACTACCTCGAGGATGGATACTGGGCAATGAGCCGTGACCAGGAACTCCCCGCCCCCGGTCTCTCGGTGACTTACCTGGTGAGCATGACAGACGTTACCGACCAGCTCGCAAAGGCCGGCGACCAGGCTGCCGTAAGGGAGGCTCTCCAGAAGTCTGCCCAGGACGCCAACCCCAACTGCAGGGTACAGCTCACTTCGTTCTACAACGAGAATTTCTGGTATCTGATCGTTTATAAGGTATATACCGACGTCCGCTTCGTCGGAGCACCTCCGGCATCCATCGGCAAGTTCGGAGGAGAGACCGACAACTGGATGTGGCCCCGTCACACAGGAGACTTCTCGATGTTCAGGGTATATGCAGGACCGGACAACGAGCCCGCCGCATATTCCCCTTCGAACAAGCCTTACGTACCTGCCCAGTCCCTGAAGGTTTCCCTCAAGGGAGTCGAGCAGGGAGACTATGCCATGATCATGGGTTATCCCGGCAGCACCCAGAGGTTCCAGACCGAGGCCCAGCTCAAGTCCATGCTCGACCGTCAGGCTGTCTCCATCGATGCCAGGACCCTGCGTCAGGACATCATGTGGAAGTGGATGGAGAAGGATCCGTCAATCCGCCTGAAATATGCAAGCAAGTATGCCGGAAGCGCAAACGGATGGAAGAAATGGCAGGGTGAAAGGCTCGCTTTCAAGAATCTCGGAATAATCGAGAAAGAGCAGCAGAAGGAAGCCGACTTCATGAAATGGGTCGGAAAGAACAAGAAACGCCAGGCCAAGTACGGAACCGCCCTCCAGGACATCAAGGAAGGAGTGGAGTCCAACACCACCGCCCTTGACGTGCAGCTTATCGGAGAGACCGTGGCCAATATCGAGCTGATGGGCTTCTCAAGCGGAATACAGAATACCATGGCTCGTTCCATAAGGGACGGTCAGGATTCCCTTTCGGCATTCAAGACCGCCCTCGCATCCCAGGCCAAGAGGTATCAGGATTACTACGAGCCCCTCGACCGTGAAGAGGCAGCCGCCCTGCTGAAGTACTACCGCGAAAAGGCGAAGCCCGAGTACTACCTCAACGGACTTCCCGGTGATTTCGCCACCCTTGACATCGACAAGTATGTCAACGACCTTTACGACAACAGCAACTTCACTTCTCCTGAAAAGCTTCAGGCAGCGGTAGAGGAAAATGGTGTCAAGGTCCTCTCGAAGGATCCCGTCAACCAGCTGATGAACTCCCTGCTCATGACTTACATGAAGTTCGGTGTCGGCGGAATGGGTGCCGGCCGCAGGCCCGCGGCGGCAGGAGCTTCCGGAGCCGACAAGATCAGGGAAGGATCCAAGGCTTTCACCGCAGGTCTGCTCGAATGGCAGAAAGGGAAGGCCACCTATCCAGATGCAAACTTCACCATGAGGCTCACCTACGGATCGGTACTTCCTTACTCACCGAAGGACGCTCTCGTCTACAGGCATTACACCACTCTCAAGGGTGTCATGGAGAAAGAGGATCCCGAGAACTATGAGTTCAAGGTACCCGCCAAACTCAAGGAACTCTACAACGCCCAGGACTATGGCCAGTATGCAATGGCTGACGGCAACCTTCCGGTCTGCTTCCTCACGAACAACGATATCACCGGTGGAAACTCCGGAAGCCCTGTCCTCAACGCTGACGGAGAACTTATCGGACTCGCCTTCGACGGCAACTGGGAGAGCATGTCCAGCGACGTTATGTTCGAACCCGAACTGCAGAGGTGCATCTGCGTCGATATCCGCTACGTCCTCTTCCTCATGGACAAGTTCGGAGGCGCAGGCTATCTCCTGAAGGAAATGAATATCACGAAGTAAATGACTGAAAAAGAGATTAAAACCTGGCTCCTGGAGGTGGTTCATCCCGCCAAAGGGAGCCAGAACATTGTAGAACTGGGGATGGTGGACGCCGTCTCCGTCGAAGGAAACAAGGTTACCGTCACACTGGCCTTCCCAAAAAGGCGTGACCCGCTGACTGAATATCTGGTCGGAGCCACCAGGGCGACCGTTATACGAAACGCCCCCCAGGGTACCGAAGTCGAAGTCAAGGCCATAGTCAAGGAAGAGGCTCCGAAGAAGAAGGCCGGACTTGACCTCGGCATGGAGGAAATCAACAACGTCCGCCATATCATAGGCGTCGCCTCAGGGAAGGGCGGCGTGGGGAAATCCACGGTAGCCGTCAACCTGGCTGTCGCCCTGGCCAGGCTTGGCTACAGGGTAGGTCTGGCCGATGCCGATGTCTACGGTCCTTCCGTACCGCTGATGACCGGAACCGAAAACGAGGTGCCCGGCGCCGAAGCGACCGACGAAGGCAAGGAGGTCATCCTGCCGATCGAAAAATTCGGGGTGAAATGGATGTCCATCGGCTATTTCGCCGAGCCGGGACAGGCCCTCATCTGGCGTGGCCCGATGGCCTGCAATGCCTTGAAGCAGATGATTCTCCAGGTTCGCTGGGGTGTCCTTGACTTCCTGCTCATCGACATGCCTCCGGGAACCGGAGACATACACATCTCCCTCGTCAATGATATCCCGATGGAAGGCGCGCTGATCGTCACCACTCCCCAGGAAGTAGCCCTGTCGGATGTGGAAAAGGGCGTCAACATGTTCCGTAACGAGAATATCAACCGGAAGATATTCGGCCTGGTCGAAAACATGGCATGGTTCACGCCGGAGGAACTCCCGGACAACAGATACTACATTTTCGGAAAAGACGGCGGACAGCGTATGGCAGACAAGTACGGTATCCCGCTTCTCGGACAGATACCCATCGTCCAGGGTATAAGGGAAGGCGGAGACTCCGGAGAGCCTTCCGCCTTGTCTTCCAGACCGGACGGCCTGGCATTCATAGCCCTGGCACGCTCGCTTGCCGAAGCCGCTGAGAGATAGGATCTTTCCTAGTTTGCGCGCTTGAAGGTAAAGCCGGTCTTCATGCCGTCATAGCTGTCGGCCAGATTCGACACGGCCGACAGTGTCGGCTGGTTGGTGAACTGGCCCACCACCTGTACGACATTGAGCAACTTGCTTGAGTCGAAAGTCATGGCCATCTGGTCATCGACTATAGACAGGTAGGCTGCCGGCAGCGGGAAGAACGGAGTCTTGAGCGTGAGTTTCTTGTTCTGGTCGTCAAAATCGTAAGTCCCGTCGAACGAGTTGCCCGCAATTGTATAAGTGCAGGTATTGTCTTCCCTCAGCTCGAGAGAGATACCTCCCTTCTTGAACCCGACCATTTCGAAATACGGCACGAGCTTGTCGGCCACGCCCTGGCTTGCCACGGCGCCTCCGGCCTTCTTGAGCAGGTTCTCGCTCTCGAATTGGATCGCCGGCTCATCATATGACCACTTGCCCACCAATGCAGTCTTGGTGGTAGTGTCATAGAACTGCCCGAGCACGGAGCCGAGGATCTTTACGATCGTTACGACCGTCGATGCCTTCTTGTGACCGCCGAAAATCGACCCTATCGCACCGGCCGTCCTGATAATGGCGCATCCTGATACCGTCAGGGCGCAGCAGATCAAGGCCGCGGTGGCCAAACGATACCTTTTCATGACTAGGCCTCCTTTTCG
>CACZCQ010000008.1 GCA_902779765.1 uncultured Bacteroidia bacterium | reverse complement strand
TGCGGCTCCCTGAAGGCATTCACGGCAGACGTCGTATCCGACCTCAAACTATACGATCCTGAAATCACGGACCTGATGATAAAGGTCAAGAGGGGCCAGGTAGGCAAGGCTCTCCGGTATAACGCCGTAATTGTCCCGGACTGGTCCGAGCAGCTGTCGGAATGCGCCTTCCTTATCCACGAGGATGATGGGGGCAAGATGACCACCTGGAAATCCAGCGGTTCGGTCAAGATCAAATCCAAGTCATACGGGTTCGAAGTGGAGATTCCCTATCACCGCAATGACGACATAGTCTGGCGCGGCAAACTTTCATCCAACTACTTCCAGAAGTACAACGGCGTCTCCAGCCGCCTCGGCGACGTCTCCGCCACATTCACATTTGATTAGTCTTTTGAGACGGTCATCTCGCAGTTCCTGCAGTCGAAACAGGACCGGAATCTTTCAGGCAAATGCCGAGTTCGTGACGGATGCAGTACTTGCTCCTCATAAGCTCGGCATCTTTCCTGTGCGAGAGTTCGAATGCCTTCTCGACCTTTTCAGCTCCGTACTTTCGCCAGATCCTTTCGGCTGTTCCGTTGGCCACGTTGGCCTTGTATGTAATCTCTCCGGGCACTTTTACGGAACCGGTTTCCGATGAGACAGGCCCGCCCATAGGAATCGCCCTGCAGGGCATCCCGTCCAGCCGTTCCGCCAGTTCCCTGCGTATTCCGTTGAGAGCAGAAGCGGTTATGAACGGCAGGCTGCCATCCTTGGTCCTGATGTCCAGACCCTTGAGCTCAAAAGAATATATTCCCGTATTCTTCCCTATCTGCGATCCGAACATGGCTTTTATACGTTCGGTATTAGACGCTTTCTGGCTACCACCTTCGGGTGAGAACTCCACGATCCTTCCGTCCTGGCTTTCCGCAGACACTTGGATACGGTAATTATCCGGCCCTTCAGATGAAACTGAGATATTTACCCCGACCGGTATCCTCCTTTCCGGTAGGTTGGTCTCCATCTCTTTCTCGAAGGCCGTGTCGAGATTCCTGTACAGTCTGGCACCGACATAGAGCTCAGGCACATTCCTGGCTATGATTTTCGCCCCGCGGCAGGTATCTGCGCGGAATCCGATTATATTGTTGTGATCCCTTGAGACGAAGGAGAATCCGTCTCCGTTCTTCAGGTATATGGCCGGGTTGTCCAGACTGACCTGGACCTGCATTATCTCCGGTGCGAAAGCCGGTCGTCTTATGGCTCCGGGATCCCTTCCTGCACCACCCCGAGGGTCACCGGTCGATATCATCGAGACGGTTCCGACAGGTTGTCCGACTGATTTCGGAGTGTCCATGGAAGACCACTTCCCGCGCTTGCCGTCCAGGAAAAGTTCCGTGTAGCCGCGGTTGAACGTCTTTCCCGGATCTGGGGTAAAACCGCCCTCCGCCTTACCGAAGGAAGCCCTGCGGTAGCGGTCCGGATGCTTTGCCACCAGTCCGTCCATGGCCGATGAATATGCCCTTACGACATTCCTGACATAGGATATGTTCTTGAGCCTGCCCTCGATCTTGAATGAACATACCCCGCGGTCCGCAAGTTCCTCCAGTCTGGAGAGGAGGTTGTAATCCTTCAGCGAAAGAAGGGCCTTGTCCTTGACGAGTACCTTCCCGTTTCCATCCACGAGGTCGTAGAGCGACCGGCACGCCTGGATACAGGCCCCGCGGTTGGCGCTTCTCCCTTCTATAGCCTCGGACATATAGCATTGCCCGCTGTAGCAGACGCACAGTGCTCCGTGGACGAAGAACTCCAGTTCGCAGGAAACCACCCGGCGTATCGCGCGGATCTGCTCCAGGGACAGCTGCCGTTCCAGAACCAGCCTTGTAGCCCCCAACGCTTCGTAGAACCTGGCCTGTTCAGGAGTCCTTATCGCGCACTGCGTCGACGCGTGCAGCGGTGGGAATCCCTGAGCTTGTCGAAGGGCGAATACGGCCAGGTCCTGAACGATCACGGCATCAACCCCGGCCTCCGCAGCCTGTTTCAGCAGCTTTTCTGCGGCGGGGAGCTCGGTATCGAAAAGGATAGTGTTGAGGGTCAGGAATATCCTTGCTCCGAAGCGGTGAGCGTAGTCGCAAAGCCTCCGGATATCCTCCATCCGGTTGCCGGCGTTCTGCCTGGCTCCGAACTCAGGTCCGGCTATATATACGGCATCGGCACCGCAGTCTATTGCTGCAATGCCGATGTCTGCATTTCTTGCCGGAGCAAGAAGTTCGAGTTCTCTCATTTATTTGTTGAGGGCTGCGATCATCTGCTTGGCCTGGGCGCCGAACTTGGGATCGTTCTGAACCTTCTTGTAGTACTCGAGAGCCTTGGCGTTGTTCTTCTGTCCCTGATAGAGGGCGGCCACGGTGAAAGTGATTCCGTTGGCGTTGGAAGCGGTGGGCTTGAGTTCGAGATACTTCTCGAAGTTCTTGATCGCGTCGGCGTTCTTGCTGAGCTTCTGGGAAGCCTGGCCGGCGATGAGGTATGCTGTGGCGTTCTCAGCATAGCTGTTGGCCTTGTTGGCAGCCTTGACGGCGTCAGCGAACTTCTGGGCCTTGAAAGCGGTGTTGGCTTCCTTTACATAGATATTGGAGATCTGACCCATTGCGGCATCCTTCTCTCCGTTCCAGGCTGCGTGCTCGAAAGCCTCTACTGCCTCTTCAGTCTTGCCAAGCTGTCCGAGAGCCTGTCCGAGACGGAATGCGTTCTTTCCGGCTGTCGTGTCAAGTGCATAGGCCTTGGCATAGCTGTCTGCTGCAGTCGCAAAGTCCTTGAGGTTCATTGCAGAAGCACCTTTCCTCAGCCAGATCTGCGGTACCAGGGTCTTGGCCTCATCGGCCACTTCGGCGTTGCCGTATTCCTCTGCGATCTTGCTGACGGCCTCAAGCTTGGTGTAAGCCTCGTCATATTTCTCATCATTGATGAGATCCTTAGCGATCTGGAGGGAAACTCCCGGTATAGCGTTCTTGCAGTTTGCTACAAGTTCCTGTGCCTCTTCACCGATTGTCTCACCCATTGCAAGCGCCTTCTGGAAGCAGTCGAGCGCCTCTGTCCAATTCTTCATGGAAATAGCCGTGGCTCCATTATTGTAGAGTTCGGTAGCCTGGGCCATGTCCTGAGCTGAAATCAAACCTGCGGTCAAAACCATTGCCGCGATGGCGAGAAAAATCTTTTTCATCTTCTATTTATTTAAGTTCAACTGTTTTTGAATTTGCAGCGGAGACAAAAGTAATAAAAATTTGCTTCAAATACACATTATTGGTTAATTTTGCCTAAGGGAGGCACGTTCATGCGTAGTTTTTTCAAATCCATACTTTGCTTCGTCATGCTTGGAATTTCAATAAGCATGCCAGCGCAAAAACTGCCTGTTCTGCAGAAGGATGCGGCTATCACGAAAGGAGAGTTGGCAAATGGCATCTCGTACTACCTGGTGGCCGATCCGTCGATGAAGGGAGTCGCTGATTTCGCCCTCGTAAGAAAGGGTCTGTGCGACACCCTTTCCGCCCGCAAGGAGCTTTCCTCGCTTCCTCATTTCAACAAGACCATACCCCATGAATTCCTTTCCCGCAAAGGAATAGGCTGCCGTCCGGAGGGTTATGTCTCATATTCGGGAGACGTGACCGTATTCAGGTTCGACGATGTCCCCATGTTCGATGCTGCCGCCGCCGATACCACCCTCCTGATGCTTTTCGACATCATTGCTTCCCAGCCGTACAAGCACGCCGTAATCGTGTCCGGCGACATCAAGCCTGCGGACATAATGGAGAAGATGAACGTGTTCGCCCTGATGGTGCCTTCCAGGAATCCGTCATATAAGCAGGCGGAATACTCCTGGGTACCTTCCGATGCAACCTCGTGGTCCTTCACTCCTTCGGAAACCGCTTCGGTCGAGGTGGACTTCAGGTCTCCCAGGACGCCTGCGGACCAGATGAATACGATCCAGCCTTTCATCTCCGAATTATTCGCGACGGAACTTTCGGATGTGGTCCGGAACCGCCTTCATGAAACACTGGCTTCCCGGGGTATCCCGGTGAGCAGGATGGACATCGATTACATAGGCAGTTCCTCTTCTCCCGGAGACGAGCACTTCCGAGTCAGGCTTGAAATGTCAGAGGACCAGATAATTCCGGCTTCCATGGCACTGGCTTCGACTCTTGCCGGCATAGGGACCAACGGGATCGGCCCCGATGAATACAGGACGGTCCGCGAGTACGCCCTCGCCAGGATGTCAAGGGCCATGACCAATGACGAAAGGATCCGTCAGTGCATATCTTCATATCTCTACGGTTCGGATCTCGCCACCACTGCCACGAAGGCAAAGTTCTTCTCTTCGAGGAACATAGCCTTGGATTCCGAACTCAATCTGTTCAACGGCTATTCCAAGGCCCTGGTTTCGAATACCGAGAATGCCACCGTCAGATGGACCGGGAACCTCGAGGATTATGATGAATGGATATACCAGATGATGTTCAAGTCGACCTGGAGCGGCATATCCATGCTGGAGAAACCTGCTTATGTCTGGAAGGTCAGTGCGGGGGATACTTCAGGGTTCCATCTGGGCAACAAGTCCAAGCTGAAGACATCCGTCCCTGAACCCGTATCAGGCGGCGAGATGTGGACCTTCAACAACGGGATGAGGATCATTTACAAGAAGATGCCTTCCGGCGGAAGGGTCAATTACTCGATGATGGTGAAGGGCGGTTTCTCCACGGTCAAGGACCTTCCGCGCGGAGAAGGGGCTTTCTTCTCCGACATGCTCGGCCTCCACAGCATCGCCGGCCTGAGCGGAGAGGATTTCTTCAAGGTGCTCAAAGCCAACGGGATCGAGATGGATGCCGCAGTCAGTGTTTCGGACATGAGGATATTCGGTTCCGCCCCTTCTGACAAGCTCTCCTTGGTCATGAAGGCCTTGCTCTCTGTAGCGAACGAAAGGAAGGCGGATGGGTCACGGTTCGATAATTACAGGACCATGACCCTGCCTATGCTGAAGCCCGCTGTCCTGGACAGCCTTATGTATCCGGAGTATGATTATTCCGAAGCGAAATCCCCTTCCGGCCTGACAAAGACAACTCTCACTGATGCCGAGGCATTTTTCTCCAAGGTATTCCTGAGATGCAATGACGGAGTGATCGTCCTGGTCGGAGACCTGCCTTCCGAAGCCTTGCAGAAAACGCTGGTCCGGTTCATGGGAGGATTCCGGGTCAGCAAGTCCGTGGCTGTCAAACAGCCGGTATCATACCGTTTGCGCAGCGGGGCCAGTACTTATTACGGAACCGGCAGCCCTGTCTCCATCAGCATAGGTCTGGCTGCCGCCCGGCCTTTCTCCACGGAGAATTACATGGCCTTCAGGATAGCCGCCCTGGCCCTGAACAGAAAGTTGTCCGGCACGATGGCAGCCCAGGGTTTCAGCGTCAGGATGTCACAGAGTTTCAAGACTTTCCCGCAGGAAACCATGGAGCTGGTCTTCGATCTCGCTCCGGTGCCAGAGGAAGGTCTCCCGGAGGGAATATCAGGAGGTTCCTCGCATCCCGAAGAAGCCCTTCTCGCAGCCAGGAAGACCATTGAGGAAGTGTTCTCCAATCCTGTCAATCCCGCCGAACTTGCCTCATGCAAGTCCCTTCTTACGAATGAATATTCAACCATGATGGCCGATCCGGGCAACTATGCCGATGCCATCCTGATGCGTTACTCTGCGGGGAAGGATGTCCTTACCGGCTATGCCGACAGGATCAAGGGAGTAACGGCGGATAATGTTAAGGCGACCTTCGGCGCCTTGTCCGAAGGAATGAGGATCGAATATGTCGTCAAACCGGGAGAATAGATTCGGAACGATAATCCAGATCGGTGACATCCTCGTTTCCGAGGAGGTCGTAACCGAGTATTTCGCTTGCGACTATCCGGTCTGCAAGGGATGCTGCTGCATCATCGGGGACAGCGGGGCGCCTCTGGAAGAAGCCGAGGTGGATGAACTCGAGAAGCATTATCCGGAGTTTTCCAGCCTGATGCGTCAGCAAGGTAAGGACCAGGTCGACAAGGACGGTTTTTTCATCATAGACCGTGACGGTGACATAGTTACGCCCGTCGTCGATGGTACCGGAGAATGTGCCTACACGACATTCGACGGGGAGGGCAACTGTTTCTGCTCCATCGAAAAATGTTTCTTCGCCGGGACCTGTTCATTCCGGAAGCCCAGGTCATGCTGGCTGTATCCCATACGCGTCACCAGACTCCGTAACGGCGGCCAGGCCCTCAACCTTCACCGCTGGCATCTTTGCAAGGATGCATATGAAAAAGGAAAACGCGAAGGGATCCATGTCTACGAATTCCTCCGCGATCCTTTGACAACTCTCTACGGGAAAGACTTTTATGACGCGCTTTGCGCGGCGGCCGAGCATATTCCCGGCTAGGCGTCGGGATCTTCTCCCTCAGTCTCTTCTTCAGCTTCGTCAACGTCCTCGCCGGGAGCGTTGATCAGTTCCATTGCCGCATCGTAGTCGGCGGCATTGACCTTGACGTCGATGTTGCCCACTACGTTCACCAAGGCGGTGGAATCGGCCCCGAACACGGCGGCCGGGATTCCATTCTCATTCAGCATTCCTGCAACCATCTGAGCGCTGATTGCATCGTTTACCGTGATCACGGTCTTGAAATCATCTTCTCTTTTCATGGTTATCAAGATTTGGAATAATTATCAGTATCGTTCCTGAATCTGTATTCGAGGCCTCCGACAATGCGTACGACATCCCTTCTGAGTCCTTCGATGTCATAGCCTCCCTGCTGCCTGGTGAAAGTCAGGCGGTCTTCCCACATCTTTGCTGCGGCGGCACCCTTGGAGCGGAGCCGGAAAGTCATGTCCTCCCCGTTCTCCGACTCGACCACATAACCTTTGGAGGCCATATAGTCTACGATTCCTTCGCGAATATCCTTGAATTCGCCAGGTATTACTGCATATTGTTTCCGGAAGCCGGTCAACGGATATAAGGCTGCAAACACTACGAAGAGCGCAGCTATCTGCAACAAGGATCTGTATCCTCCACGGAACATTTCCCCGACGGAGTCTCCTGCACTGCCCGAGACTTTCAGGATGGCGATCATGATTGCTAAAATCAAGCAGAACCAGATCAGATACTTGACTGCGCGTACCAGATATTTCATGTCAGTACATTTTTTGCATTATACACAAATATACGAAAAAGAAATAGTTTTACTATTTTTGTACGATAAATCAATGAATTGAATAATTATGGCAGAAATTGATCCAATCCAGGAGCGCCGTGAGCGCGAGGCACAGGAGCAGAAGAACAAGAGCCTTAAGAACATCATGTGGGCGCTTGTCGCAGTGGCAGGCCTTATGGCCGCCGGCCTTGCATATGTCTGGTCTACCAAGTCCTCGCTCGTCAGGGACCTGAATGCTGAGAAGGAAGACCTCACCCAGCAGATGATCGCCCTGAGGGGTGATTACGAAAGCCTGTCTTCGGATTACGAATCCGTCAACAGCCAGCTCGATTCTTCAAGGGAAGAAGTCAACCAGTTGATTGAAAGGATCCAGAAGACCGAGGCTACCAACCGTGCCAAGATGCGCCAGTACGAGAAGGAACTCGGAACCCTCAGAAGCATAATGAGGAACTATATCGTCCAGATCGATTCCCTGAATACCCTCAACCACAAGCTGACGGCCGATGCTGCGGCAGCCCGCAAGGAAGCTGCATCCAGCAGGGCTGAGAACGCTGAACTCAAGGGTCAGGTCGAGAATCTTTCCGGCCAGGTGGCTGCAGGTTCGGTCATCAAGTCCAGGGGACTCAGCGTAGCTGCTTACAACAGCTCCGACAAGGTTACGGACAGGAGCAGCAGGGTTGTCAGGCTTCTCGCCTCCCTCAGCCTTGTCGAAAACGACCTGGCTCCCAAGGGACCCGTCAGGGTTTATCTCCGTGTCAAGGATCCGGAGGGAATCCTCCTGACCAACAGCAACCAGACTTCGTTCAACTACAACGGACAGACCCTGGTCGCTTCGGCATCACGTGAGGTGGACTACCAGGGCAAGGAAGTCGACCTGAGCATCTATCTCAACGATATTCCTTCCTACCAGCCGGGAATCTACACTGTCGAGGCTTATACGGCCCAGGCATTCCTTGGCAAGACCGAACTGCTGCTTCGATAAGCAGTGATATACCTTCACGTACCTTTCTGCAAGAGTTTCTGCACCTACTGCGGATTCTTCTCCATGGTCCCGGGACCGGGTGAGACCGTTTACGGAGAATATGCGGAAGCCGTACTGGAGGAGATCGGGTCGCGTCGCGGCGATATTGCCGCCGCATCATCGGTCAATACGCTCTACATAGGCGGAGGCACCCCATCGGTGCTTCCGCTTGACGTATTGTCCCGAATCGTCACCGCTCTGCCCGGAAGGGACTGGGAAGAGTTTACGATTGAGGTGAATCCCGAGGACATAGTTGAAAAGGGAGAAGAATATGTCCGGGGCTTGCTGGAATTGGGAGTTAACCGGATCAGCATGGGGATCCAGTCGTTCGACGACGGAATCCTGCGGTGGATGAACCGCCGGCACGATGCCGCCAGGGCGGAAGAAGCGTTCAGGATCCTTCGGCGCTGCGGCGTGGACAACATCAGCCTGGATCTGATATTCGGACTGTCACAAATGGACGAAGCTACCTGGACAGACACGATCGGCAGGACCCTTGCCCTCGAGCCGGAACACATCTCTGCCTACCAGCTGTCGGTCGAGGATGACAGCGCCCTAGAGTGCATGATAACGAAGGGCAGATACGTTGAGGCTTCGGAAGACCAGTGCCGCAGGCAGTATGACATTCTTTGTGAACGACTCGGGGAGGCAGGTTACCGGCATTATGAGATCTCCAATTTTGCCCTGCCCGGCCGGGAGGCCGTCCATAACAGCGCCTACTGGCGCCGGGTCCCGTATGTCGGCCTCGGCCCGGGAGCGCATTCATTGTCGCCTCTGGGAGTACGTTCCTGGAACAGCTGTTCCGTGCCCGATTATTCACGGGAGGAAGAAGTCCTCACCCCGGAAGACATCCGCATCGAGAGGATAATGCTTCCGCTCCGGACGGATTCAGGTATTCCCGAGGCGGAACTCCGGTCCCTGGCAGGGGACGCCGCAGTCGACCGCCTTCTCTCCGAGGGGGCGTTGGTCCGACAAACTAACCGACCGGGCTGGATCCGTATTCCGGAGGATCACTTCTTCACCTCCGACGAGATTATCCGCGAACTTATTTGACGACTGCGCCGGCTACGATGTTGGCTACCTGGGCGCGAAGGCGGGCAAGGGATCCCTTGTCCTCAGGATGTACCCTGTTTGCCAGTATGATTACGGCCGTCCTGGTCTTCATGTCAATCACGATAGACGGTCCGGTGTAGCCGGTATGCCAGATGCTGGTTTCAGGATCGAATATGTCCCCGCGTGTGCCGGGATGCCATCCGTCCTTGTCCCAACCCAGGGCCCTGCCGACCTTCGGATCGTTCTGTATGGGGGCCTTGCACATCAGTTCGATGGTCAGCGGCCCAAGGATACCGTAGCCGCCGTTCATGATCGCAGCGCAGATCACGCTCAGGTCCTCCGCATTGGAGAATACTCCCGCATTACCGGAATTGCCGCTGTTGATACGGCGTGCGAGGGGATCGTGGACTGCTCCGACCAGCGGCAGGCCGTCAGCCTGGACCTCCGTCGGGGCGCAGAGTTCCTTCAGTTTTTCCTTGGCTTTCGATTGACCGTCGGGAGTGAGCGGGAAGTAGCAGGTATGCTTCAGCCCGAGGGGATCGAAGACATTTCTCTGGGCATAATCGCATAGCTTCTCACCGGTGACCCTTTCCAGGATTCTCTGCAACGTGACGAAGTTCAGGCAGCTGTACAGGCATTTTGTACCCGGCCTGAAATTCCTGTTGACACGCGTGGCGATGAAGGTCTCCAGTTCGTCCGGGGTGTTCTCCCCGAACTCTGCCACATAGCCGTCCACTCCGATGTAGGCATCCAGCCCGGAAGAGTGGGTCATCAGGTCCCTGACGGTGATGTCCACCTTCTCGCCTGTCTCGGGGTCTTCCCACGGCTTGAATCCGGGAATGTACATGTCCACATTGTCAGTCAGACGTACCCGGCCGCTCTCGATCAACTGCATGAAGGACAGGGTGGTACCTACGCATTTGCTGACCGAAGCAAGGTCGAACATTGTCTCCGTGGTCATGGGTTTGACAGATGGAACCACTGACTTGTTGCCATAGGCCTTCAGGTATGCGATCCTGTCCCCGCGGACTATGGATACCACTGCACCGGGGATGGTCTTCTCGGATATGGCCTCTTCGATGACCCGGTCGACCTGCGAGAGCCTGGCCTCGTCCATGCCGCCGTCTCCGGGTTTGACTACCTTGAGGGGCCCCTGTGCTGAAGCAATAAGGGTTACCGTTGCGGTAACCCACACAGATATCAGTCTAATTATCGTCATTCCGTGATAAATAAGGATTTAGAAAACCAGGGTGGCGGTAATGGGGAAATGGTCGGAGATGTACTGCCGTCCCATGTACTGCTTGGTGATGGTTTCGTACATCGGGCAGGATGAGAATCCCTTGAACCAGATATAGTCGATGATGGAGTCAGGCTTTGATTTTCCCCATCCGTTTGCGGTCTGGTGGTGGTCGGTCTTGACAGCCTCCTCTCGGGCGTTCTTCATCAGTTTCTTCATGTCATCGAATTCCGGCCTGTTTATCCTCATATTGAAGTCGCCCGTGACCACCATCGGGAGTCCCTTTGGATTGATGCTGTCAATCCTGTCGACGATCAGTTTCATGCCGTTCTTGCGGGCTTCCCAACCTACATGGTCGAGATGGGTGTTGACATAGTAATATTTCCTGCCGCTGGCCTTGTCCTTGAGCAGGGCCCAGGTCGCGGTACGGAAGCACTGGGCATCCCATCCCTTCGAGGGGACATCGGGAGTCTCCGAGAGCCAGAATGTTCCCCACTTCAGGAGTTTCGTAGTCTTCGTGTTGTAGAAGATGGACATATGTTCGCCTTTGTGGATGCCGTCCTCACGGCCCACACCGACACTCTTATAATCCGGACAGGCCTCTTCAAGGTAATTTACCTGGAAGTCATAGGCTTCCTGAAGACCGAATATGTCCGGCTTCTGGTCATTTATCATCATCGACGATGCCGGATAGCGAAACTCCCAGGAGTTGTCTCCGTCATTGGCAGTGCCAAGGCGGATGTTGTATGAAATGACCTTGATGGCCGAATCTTTCTTCCTTGCGGAAACACTCATGGGCAGCACCATCAGGGCTGCCATGAGAATCAGGAAAACTCTTTTCATGATGTGATCCAGTTGCTACCGGTTGGAGACTAGAAGACCAGCGTGGCCCTGATAGGGAAATGGTCGGAGATGTAAGTCCTCTCCATGTAAGGCTTCGTGATGGTCTCGTACTCGGGGCATGAACTGAATCCCTTGTACCAGATGAAGTCGATGATGCTGTTCGGACTGGCCTTTCCCCAGCCGTTGAAGGTCTGGTGATGGTCGGTCTTGGCAGCCTCTTCACGGGCATTCTTCATGATCTTCTTCATATCGTCGAACTCGGGACGGTCGATGGTCATGTTGAAGTCACCTGTGACGATCATCGGAAGACCTTGAGGATTGATGCTGTCGATCCTGTCGACGATGAGCTTCATTCCATTCTTGCGTGCCTGCCAGCCTCTGTGGTCGAGATGGGTGTTGACATAGTAATATTTCCTGCCGCTTGCCTTGTCTTTAAGCAGGGCCCAGGTTGCAGTGCGGAAGCAGGCGGCGTCCCAGCCCATCGAGGGGACTTCGGGAGTATCCGAAAGCCAGAAAGTTCCCCATTTCAGCAGCTTGGTTGTCTTCTTGTTGTAGAATATGGACATATGCTCGCCCTCGTGCTTGCCGTCTTCGCGGCCGACACCTACGCTCTTATATCCCTCGCAGTATTCTTCCAGATATTTGACCTGGAAGTCATAGGCTTCCTGGAGACCGAAGATGTCCGGTTTCTGGTCCATTATCATCATCGCCGATGCCGGGTAACGGAATTCCCATGAATTGGTTCCGTCTTTCGCAACGCCCAGCCGGATGTTGTAGGAGATTACCTTGACATCCGCGGTCTTTTTCTTTGCGGAAACGCTTGCAGGCAGGACCATGAGGGCCGCCATGAGGATTAGTAGTGCTCTTTTCATAATGAGTGGTTTTCAATACTTACAAATTTAACAAATTGTGCTAATTTTGTAATAATAGACAGCGAAAAAGAATAAAACTATGCCAGAAGAGTCTTTCAGGGAATATGGAAAGGAGGAGGCGTTGCGCCTGCTGTTCGAAGGGACGGGATTTGACCGCCATGAACATATCTGCTTCGAGCCGTCTCCGGGGAGCCATGTCATATCCGTTTCAGGGGTTTATGAAGAAGGTATCGATTTCGACCTGACATATTTCCCTCTCAAGCATCTTGGTTATAAATACGCATCCGTGGCAGCCGGGGAGATCTATGCCGCCATGGCCCATCCGAGGCTTCTCTCGGTCCGTCTGGGTATTTCAGCCAAACTGGACTTCAGCCATATCCGGGACCTCTGGTCGGGAGTCGTCGTCGCTGCGAAGGAACACGGTTTCCAGTCGGTCGAACTCGACCTCGTCCCTTCCCCAAACGGCCTTCTGGTCGGCATATCCGCAACGGGGGAAAGGTTCAAGCTCACCCAGGGGCGTACGGTGAAGGCCAGGAGCAAGGACCTTGTGTGCGTTTCCGGGAGCCTGGGGGCCGCTTTCCTCGGCCAGCAGATATTGGAACGGGAAAAGCGCAATTTCGAAAAGACGAAGGACGATTCTTCCCAGCCGGACCTTGAGAAATACAAGATGCTCATCGGGAGCTACCTCAAGCCGGAGATCCCTTCCGGACTTGTCGGACACCTGGAAGACGTGGGTATTTATCCTTCAAACGGTTATCTTGTCACCCACGGCTTGTCTGACACCCTCAGGAAACTGGTCCGTGATACAGGTCTCGGCGTCAAGGTCTATGCCGACAAGATTCCGTTCGAGGGGAACAGCTTCGCCTCGGGCAAGGAGATGGACATCGACCCTGTTTCCGCGGCAATGAACGGAGGTGACGATTTCAGGCTCCTGTTCACCATCCCCATCCTGTCGGCGGAAAAGTTCCGCAGGGATTTCCAGACATTTGACATCATAGGCCATCTTGCTCAGTCGGAGGTCGGGGCGGTGCTGGTCACTCCTGACGGAGTTGAACTCCCTGTCAAGGCCCAGGGCTGGAGGAACGAAGAATGATTTTCAAGCGCGCCATACTTTTTTTCCTTGCCTGCACTTTCGCGGTGTCCTGTACTACCGGACTGGACACACAGATGGATGCCGTCCTGGACCGGGTAGAGCAGGACCTTGGATATGTCAATGCGGTTGGTACGGAGGATATCGCGAAGATGGCGGACTGGTTCGTACGCAGGGGGGATGACAGCCGGAAGGCAAGGGCTCTGTACTGTCTTGGCAGGTCCCAGTTCAATGACAGGAGTTATTCGGCTGCCATAGTTTCCTATACCCGTGCCCTGGAATATGCGGAAAAGGCCGGTGACAAATACCGTGAGGGCCTGGTTTGCCGTGACATGGCCAGGACCAACGGTGCGACCGGAAACACTTCCGACGAGATCCTCTACCTGGCCAGGGCGTCAGAAGCATTCAAGGCTGCCGGACTGCCTGCTGAGTACCAGAGGACCCTGCTTGAAATCGGCCAGGCACAGGCGTCGAGCGGGAAATTCGATACGGCCGAAGAGATATTCAAGAGCGTGCTTTTCGATTCGCACGAGTTGAGGGACACGCTCCTGGAAGCAAGGTGCCTTGAATCCTATGCCTCCCTTGCGGTTTCCAAGGATATTCCGGATCCGGTCCTCGCGATCGACCTCCTGGGCAGGGCCGCCGACCAGTTGAACTATCCCCTGAACTGTTCCGACAAAGGCATACTGGCATATTCATATTCGTTGGCAGGTAACCAGCAGGAAGCCTGGAGATGGCTCTCCGAGGCAAAATCTTCCGTCGAGGATGACGGGGATGCAGCCGATGCTGCTTTCCGGGAATATCAGATCGCTTCCCGGGGTGGAGATTCCGCAAGGGCGCTCAAGGCACTGGAGAGGGTCACCGAATATGGCAACAAGGCCCAGTCGGACGCTATGGAGGAGGCCGTTGCAGCGAGCCAGAGGGATTATCTTCTCGGACAGTCGGAAATCCAGGCTGAGAAACTGCGTTCCGCGAGGATGAAACTATGGCTGATCGCACTTGTGGCGCTGCTGGTCGTTGCAGCCATGGTTGCCGCCTATCTGTATTACCGTTCCGGTCAGAAGCGCATCCTGGAAGAAGAAAAGGCCGAGAGGGACAGGTATATGACGATCGCGGAGGACTTGCAGCAGGCCCTCCGGCAGGCCCTTCGACAAGCTCAGGGACCGGTCGAACCACCGAAAGGGCCCGGCTTTGATGTGCTTGAGCGTCTCTGCGAACAGTACTACATCTACGAAGGGACGAACAACCTCCAGCCAAGGATCCTGAAAGAGGTAAAATCGATCGTCGAAGGTTTCCGAAATGACAAAAAAGTCCAAAAGAGCCTTGAAGACATCCTGGACTCTTCCAAGAACGGAGTGATGACAAAGCTCCGGTCTGAATTCCCGACCTGGAAGGAAGATGATTTCCTGCTCTACAGTTTCGTTTCTTCCGGTTTTTCGACCACTACCATCTCGGCATTGATGGAAAAAGAGAAAAGCGTGATCTACAACCGGGTCTGGCGCCTAAAAGGCAGGATATCGAACTCTGACTCGAAGATCAAGGATTATTTCTTGGAATGTCTTGATAATTAAGGACATATTGAATATGAAAAAGATAGCGGCCATTTTCTGCCTGCTGATACAACTGTCCGTCCTTTCAGGAAAGGACTCAAAGCCGGTCAAGGTAGCCTGCATAGGAGACAGCATCACATATGGTGCAGCAATCGAGGACCGTGAAAACTATTCCTATCCATCCCAGCTCCAGGCGATGCTCGGTGACGGTTATCTTGTGGGTAATTTCGGAAAGAATGGCGCGACACTGATAAAGCGTTCATACAGGCCATATTTCGACCAGCCGGAATTCAGGGAAGCGATGGATTTCGCCGGAGATATCTACGTGATCCATCTGGGTGTGAATGATACGGACCCCAGGTCCTGGCCGAACTACAGAGACGATTTCGTCGGGGATTATCTCTCCTTGATAGATTCCTGCAAGGCCGCCAATCCCAAGGCCAGGGTAATCATTGCCCTTCTCAGTCCGCTCGCAGACCGTCATCACCGATTCATGTCCGGAACCAAGCAGTGGCATTCTGATATCCAGGAAGCCATCAAGGTGGTTGCCAGGGCATCCGGTTGCGAGCTCATTGATTTCCACACTCCGTTATATCCATATCCTTGGCATATTCCGGATGCCATCCATCCCGACCGGGAAGGTTACGGGATGCTGGCGAAAACAGTTTATTCCAGGATCACCGGAGACTTCGGCGGACTGTCTGTCCCTGTTCTGTACACTGACAACATGGTCCTGCAACGCCGCCGTCCCATCGAAATAAGCGGAACGGCAAATGCCGGGGACAAGGTGACGGTCAAACTTGGCCGCAAGAGCCTGAAGGCGGTTGCCGGCATTGACGGCAAGTGGAACGTCGTTTTTCCTGCCATGGAGGCTGCCACGGGTTTGGAACTTACGATATCCACGAAGGACAAGACACTTGATTATTCCAACGTGGCGGTAGGTGAGGTATGGCTTTGTTCAGGACAGTCCAACATGCGTTTTGCCCTCGGTCAGGCCGTTGGCGGGAAGGAGGCTGCGGCAGCTTCTGATGATCCTGACCTCCGCTATTTCGACATGAAGCCATACTGGGAAACATATGATCTGGTCTGGGCCGAGTCAGCTGTGGATTCCGTGAAGAACCTGGTTTATTTCCGGCCTGCGGCCTGGACTTCAGCCTCTCCAGGGTCTTCTTCCCGGGTGTCGGCCGTTGGATATTGGTTTGCCAGGGAATTGAGGGATAGCCTGAAGGTCCCTGTGGGATTGGTTTGTAATTCCATCGGAGGGTCTCCCATCGAATCCTGGATCGACAGGAATACGATGGAAACGGAATTCCCCGTTATCCTGAGAGACTGGATCAACAATGATTTCATCCAGGAATGGTCAAGGGAGCGAGCCAAGGTAAACCTCTCTTATAAGCCGGGCGACAAGTTCTCCCGCCATCCTTTCGAACCTTGCTATCTGTTTGAGTCCGGGATACTTCCTTTGGAACATCCTGCATTTGCAGGCGTGATCTGGTACCAGGGGGAATCGAATGCCCACAATTTTGAAGCGCACGAAAGACTCTTCCCTATGCTTGTGGACAGTTGGAGGAGCTGGTTCGGAAATCCGGAACTGCCTTTCTATTATGTCCAGCTGTCAAGTCTGGAGCGTCCTTCCTGGCCTTGGTTCAGGGACAGCCAGCGCAGGCTCCTTGAAAGCAGGCCTCATCTGGGTATGGCGGTTTCCAGCGATCTCGGTGATCCGTCGGATGTCCATTACAAGGACAAGAAACCGGTCGGAGAGCGTCTTGCAAGGCTTGCCCTGCACGATGAATATGGTTTCGGCCTGGTCCCTTCCGGTCCCCTGTTCAAATCAGCCTCGACACTGGTCGAAGGGCAGGGACAAGTCTTAGTGACCTTTGAATACGGTGATGGCCTGAGACCCTCTGAAGGAACGGAAGTCACCGGTTTCGAACTGGCCGGTGATGACATGTTATTCCATAAGGCAACCTGCCGACTTGAGAACGACAGGGCCGTGCTATCAGCACCCGGGGTGAAACACCCCGTCTATGTCCGTTATGCCTGGGAGCCGTACACCCGCGCCAACCTGGTCAACGAAGCGGAACTGCCGGCCTCGACGTTCAGGGGAGTAGTCTCTGATAATTAGTTTTTTTTCTTAACTTTACAAGGATTAAGGTTTTACGGCATGAAAAAGGATCAAAGATGGGTTGTGACCCGTATCGACGGGAAGATAGCTTCGGTGAGCGCTGATTTCAGGGGGTTGTCCAGAGTAAGTGAATATGTCGCAAAACTCCCCGTGGACAATATTTCTGAAATCACCGTGACCAAGGTTTCGACAGACGACCTTGCCGGATTATCCGCAACAACGAAGTGGGAGGACATGAGGCTTGCCGGAACTCCTTTCCAACTCAATGTCTGGCGGAAACTCTACCTCCTGACCCATCACGAGGACGGCACTCCCATCATGCCCGGAGAAGGGATAAAACTCCTTAGCTACAGCCAACTGGCAGACCTCTGCGAGAATCCCCGCGGAGTCCGTGCCGTTGCCCATGCAGTGGCCTGCAATCCCGTCGCCTACATCATTCCCTGCCACCTGATCGTCCCGAAGGAAGCCATAGACAAGATCCTTGCGATCCGCACTGTTGCGGAAGGTACCATATTCAAAGGGACCGACCTCTACCTTTTGGATTCGATAGACGTCGGTGAGTATGAATATGGTTCCGAGCTCAAGCGCCGCCTCATCGAGAAGCAGCTCTACAGCCGTTAGTCGTTATTCAGTTGGACTATATCCACCCTTGAGCGTTCCGAATCGCCGATGAGCCATTCGGAGTAGTAGTCCGCCATCCTCCAGAAGAAGTATTCGTTCATGTCGCCGAAACCGTGCCTCTGGCCGGGCAGGAGCAGCATGTCGAAACGCTTGTTGGCCTTGATGAGGGCATTCACCACGCGGATGGTGTTGGCCGGGTGGACGTTGTTGTCCACATCGCCGTGGACCAGCATAAGGTGGCCCTTGAGGTTCTTCGCCAGCTCCTGGTTGGTGTCGATGTGGTAGACGAAGGTGGTGTCGCCCTTGTCTATCTTCTCCAGGATTCCGTGGTGCTGTTCGCTCCACCAGCGGTTGTAGATGCTGTTGTCGTGGTTTCCGGCGCAGGAGACGGCTGCCTTGAAGAAGTCGGGATATTTCAGGATGGCGGCGGTACTCATGAATCCTCCGCCGGAGTGTCCGTGTATTCCAACCCTGTCAAGATCCACGAAGGGACAGCGGGCGCCTATCTGCTGGATGGCGTATTTCTGGTCCTCCAGGCCGTAGTCACGCAGGTTACCGTAGCCGAAGTTGTGATACCACTTGGAACGGTTAGGATGGCCGCCGCGGTTGCCCACGGTTATGACGATTATTCCGAGCTGGGCGAGCCTGTCGACCCTTGTGAAATTCTTGCTCCAGGATATGTTGTTCGCCTCGACCTGAGGGCCGGGATAGACATAGTCGCAGATCGGATAGACCTTGGTGGAATCGAAGTCATAGGGTTTGTACATGGCTCCGTAGAGATCGGTCACACCGTCGGCAGCCTTGACCTTGAAGCGCTCGGGGAACTTGTAACCGGCCTGCAGGAGGAGGCTCAGGTCTGCCTCTTCCAGATCCAGTATCTTCCTTCCGCCTGCACCATAGAGGGCGACGTTGGGTGTGTAGTCAACCCTTGAATAGTTGGCCACGAAGAACCTGGCATCGTCGCTGGCCGTCGAGAGGACATCCATGTCGTCCATGTCCAACTGCTGGAGGGCACCACCCGTCAGGGGCACCCTGAAAGTATGCATCTGGTAGGGATTCTCGTCCTTGTTGACTCCGCAGGCACTGAGCAGCACATATCCTTCCTTTTCGTTGACTCCCAATACGTTCTCTACGTGGAAGGCCCCGTCGGTGATCTTCCTGACCAGCGTTCCGTCGCTGTTGTAGAGGTAGAGGTTGGCCCAGCCGTTGCGCTCGGACCACCAGATCAGCTGTTTGCCGTCCTTGATCAGGAAGGGGGTCCTTGTCTCTATGTATGTGTTTGACCTTTCAGGGATTATGACCTTAGCCGAATCCGCATCCACTCCGACCCAGCAGAGATCGATTCGCTTGATGTCACGGCTTTGGCGGAGTAGGTAGAATCCGCTGTTGTCGCCCAGCCATTTGCTGGAGAAATAGTCGTTATAGCTGTCCTTGGCCAGCCTTCTTCCGCGTTCAATATTGAAGTCCTGGTCCTTGAAAGCGTCAACCTTGACCTGCCTGGAGGTCGCATTGGTGCCGTTCAGGGTGAATATGTAAAGGTACCCCTTCGGTCCGGGCTCTCCGGGCATCTGGTATTTGTAGGTCTCAAGCTTGGGACGCTTGCTGCTCACTGAGTTGATGACCCAGAGATCCTCCAGTTTACGGGTATCCCATTTCGAGGTTGCGAAATGCTTCGAATCTGGCGACCACACGAGCTCCCCGGGGTTGGAACGCTTGGTTGTGTCGGTTTCCGTGTCTCCGGAATAGTTGCCGTAGCCGAATCCGAACTGCTTGATGCCGTCCTTCGTAAGCTGGAATTCCACGATCGTGCTGTCCTTGGGATCCTTGGCTGCCTTCCTCAGGTTCGTGGAGTCCATGATCCAGAGGTTAGAATTCTTTGCGTAGACTCCCAGGGTGCCGTCAGGGGAAATGGAGGCCCATGTAGGATACTTCTTGACTTCTTTCTCCTTTTCTTCAGTAACATCCTTGAGGACTCCGGAGGCGAAGTCGTATTCAAAATGGAACACTTTCTTTTCAGGCCTGCCCGGAGCGGCCGGTTTCTTGCCTTTACCTGCTTTCGTGGTATCAGGCTTCTCCACCTTGTCCTGGGAGCTGCGGATGTCGAAGGTGAACACCTTGTCGTCCTTCAGCTTGAGGCCCGTGATGGGAATATGCTGGGCGTCATAGGGATCCTTGGTTATCTCGGTCAGCTGCATTGCCAGCTTCTCCATGTCGAAGACCTCGGTCTTGGTGCCTTTCACCGGATCCACGACGTAATAGTTGGTCCCCTTGGGTGACTGCCAGTCGTACCAGAACCTGTCGCCGTCCTTGAACCATCGTGGCTGTACCCTTGTGGAGAACACCATCTGGTTCACTTTCTTCGCAGAGAACCGTTCTGCCAGGGCATAGTTCGCCTTGGTGATTTTGTTGTCCTGCCCGGAGGCGGCGAGGCACATCAGCAGTGCCATCCCGATCGATAAAGCTCGTTTCATTTGCAGAGATTCATTATAAGTCCATACCCAAAGATAGTGAAAATCCGTCAATTGCAATGCCCGGGACAATCATCAAAACGGCGTAAAACTTTGGTGAATTCAAGATTATTCTGTAAATTTGCAGCCCCAAATTATTTGGGGAGAAACATAAATAATAGATTTACAATCATTTATGCCAACAATTCAACAGTTAGTTCGCAAAGGACGCGAGAGCATTGTTTCACAAAGCAAGTCTCGTGCTCTGGACGCTTGCCCTCAGAAGAGGGGCGTATGTCTTCGTGTTTACACGACGACTCCCAAGAAGCCTAACTCAGCGATGAGGAAGGTCGCCAGGGTACGCCTTACCAACTCCAAAGAGGTCAATGCCTACATCCCGGGCGAAGGTCACAACCTCCAGGAACACAGCATCGTGCTGGTTCGCGGCGGCCGTGTAAAGGACCTCCCTGGTGTGCGTTACCACATCCTTCGCGGCGCTTTGGATACTGCCGGCGTAGAGGGCAGGACCCAGTCCCGTTCACTCTATGGCGCCAAGAGACCGAAGGCCAAGAAGTAGTCCGTTTTATTTATCACCTTTAATTTTTACTCAAAATGAGAAAATCGAAGCCTAAGAAGAGAATTCTACTTCCTGATCCTAAGTATCATGATGTCGAGGTGACTCGCTTCGTGAACAATCTTATGCTGCAGGGGAAGAAGAGTATCGCGTATTCTATTTTTTACGATGCCATCGACATGGTAGGCGAGAAGATGAAAGATTCTGACAAGGCTCCTCTGGATATTTGGAGGAAGGCTCTCGAAAACGTGACCCCTCAGATCGAGGTCAAATCACGTCGTGTAGGAGGTGCCAACTTCCAGGTGCCTACGGAGTTGCGCCCGGAAAGGAAAGTCTCGCTTTCCATGAAGAACATGATCGGCTATGCCCGTAAGCGCTCCGGCCACTCCATGGCTGAAAAACTTTGTGCAGAGATTGTGGCTGCCTACAACAACGAAGGTGGCGCATTCAAGAGAAAGGAGGATATGCACAAGATGGCGGAGGCCAACAAGGCATTCGCTCACTTCCGTTTCTAATCGTTATTACGGATGTCTGCAGGCAGGGATCTAAATTACACCAGGAACATCGGCATCATGGCTCACATCGATGCCGGCAAGACGACTACGTCCGAGCGTATCCTGTACTACACCGGTAAGACTCACAAGATCGGTGAGGTACATGACGGAGCCGCTACCATGGACTGGATGGTGCAGGAGCAGGAGAGGGGTATCACCATAACTTCCGCTGCAACCACCGCGTTCTGGCATTATGGAGGCAAGGTGTATCAGATCAATCTTATCGACACTCCCGGCCACGTTGATTTCACAGTCGAGGTGGAGCGTTCGCTCCGCGTACTTGACGGAACCATCGCTACTTTCTGCGCTGTCGGACGCGTGCAGCCTCAGTCCGAGACTGTATGGCGCCAGGCCGACAAGTACAGGGTTCCGAAGATCGCATATGTGAACAAGATGGACCGCGTGGGTGCCGACTTCCTCGCTTGCGTTGAGGAAATCCACACGAAACTCGGAGCCAACGCAGTCCCCATCTGTCTCCCCATAGGAGCTGAGGACAAATTCCTGGGTCTCGTGGACCTTATTTCACGTAAAGCCATCATATATGACTCCAGCGACGAGCTGGTCAATTATGAGGTGAAGGACGTCCCGGCCGATATGGTCGAGGAAACAGAGAGATGGAGGGACAAACTCGTCGAGGCTGCTGCCGAATGCGATGAGTCTCTCATGGAGAAGTTCTTCGAGGATCCTGAATCTGTTACTGAGGAAGAGATCATCGCGGCAATCCGTAAGGGTACGATCTCGATGCAGGTCGTTCCCGCTTGCTGCGGATCTTCTTTCAAGAACAAGGGTGTTCAGTTCCTCCTGGACGCAGTAATGCGTTATCTTCCGTCTCCTCTGGACAAGGGTGTCATAGTCGGCACCAATCCCCGGAACGGGAACGAGAAGGATATCCTTCCTTCCGCTTCCGAACCTTTCTGCGCTCTCGTGTTCAAGATTGCCACCGATCCTTTTGTCGGACGTCTTGCATTCATGAGGGTGTATTCAGGAAAGGTCGATGCCGGGTCTTATGTCTACAACGTCCGCACGGCAAGGAAGGACAGGATCTCACGTCTGTTCCAGATGCACTCCAACCACCAGAATCCCATCGATTCCGTGGAGGCGGGAGACATCTGCGCCGCCGTGGGATTCAAGGATCTCCGCACTGGAGACACCGTATGCGATGAGAACCATCCTATCGTACTCGAGTCAATGGTGTTCCCCGACCCTGTGATCGGAATCGCAGTCGAGCCCAAGACCCAGACGGATCTTGACAAGCTCGGCGTAGCGCTCGGCAAACTCGCTGAAGAAGACCCTACGTTCACCGTCAGGGCTGATCAGGAGACAGGCCAGACCATCATCAGCGGTATGGGAGAGCTCCATCTTGACATCATCGTCGACCGTCTCCGCAGGGAGTTCGGCGTCGAAATCAACCAGGGCGCGCCTCAGGTCAACTACAAGGAAGCCATCACCGGTTGCGTACAGCACCGTGAGGTATTCAAGAAGCAGACCGGCGGCCGTGGCAAGTTCGCTGACATAATCGTGGAGATCGGTCCTGCCGACGAAGGCGTGAACGGACTCCAGTTCGTCAACGAGGTCAAGGGTGGGAATATTCCCAAGGAATTCATCCCTTCGGTCGAAAAGGGCTTCAAGTCGGCAATGGCCAACGGCGTACTTGCCGGTTACGAGGTCCAATCCATGAAGGTGACCGTCATCGATGGTTCATACCATCCGGTCGATTCCGACCAGCTTTCCTTCGAGATGGCAGCCCGTATGGCATTCCGCCACGCCTGCCCGAAGGCAAAGCCTATCCTGCTTGAACCCATCATGTCCCTCGAGGTCGTGACCCCGGAGGATTACATGGGAGACATCGTAGGAGACCTCAACCGCCGTCGTGGCCAGATCCAGGCAATGGATTCCACCGCGAACGGTGCACGCATAGTGAAGGCATTCGTTCCTCTTGCCGAGCAGTTCGGCTATGTCACCGTCCTCAGGACCCTGTCCTCCGGAAGGGCGACGAGCACGATGTCCTTCGACCATTATTCAGAGGTTCCTGCGAACCTTGCAAAGGAGATTGTCGAAAAGAGCGGCTACAGTTTCAGGCGCTCTGACGATGATGAGTAACACAAAGTTTTTTTAAGATTAAGCAAAAACAATTATTGATATGAGTCAAAAGATCAGAATTAAACTCAAATCATTCGATCACATGCTGGTTGACAAGTCAGCCGCCAAGATCGTGGACACCGTGAAGGCTACCGGTGCAAAGGTAAACGGTCCCATTCCGCTTCCCACCAACAAGAAGATCTTCACAGTCAACCGCTCGACCTTCGTCAACAAGAAGTCCCGCGAGCAGTTTGAGCTTGATGCCTATTGCAGGCTCCTCGACATCGATGACAGCAATGCCAAGACTGTCGACGCCCTCATGAAGCTCGAGCTCCCCTCCGGTGTCGAGGTGGAAATCAAAGTGTGAGTATCTTAGCTATTTGCACTTTTGATAAATTATCCCGACCTTAGTGCCGGGAAACCGGTCCCATAGCTCAGTTGGTTAGAGCATCTGACTCATAATCAGGGGGTCGTAGGATCATGCCCTACTGGGACCACAAAAAGGCCATCGGCTCAGCCGGTGGCCTTTTTGCTGTCCCAATCTACCCCCCTGCACCCCCATTGGGGGACTGAGGGGCGTTCCCCTCAGACGACGTGCCGTCGTCACTTCTTTTACCCCCCTGCACCCCCGATGGGGGACTGAGGGGTGTTCCCCTCAGACGACGTGCCGTCGTCACTTCTTTTACCCCCCTGCACCCCCATTGGGGGACTGAGGGGCGTTCCCCTCAGACTCCCTGAGTCAGCCGAGGGCCTCCGGGGATGGTACATGAAATTCACCTGCCAGGCTAGCATGAACTGTATGTGATCTTATGGCATATCGGCCGAGCGGGCGAGACATTTTGGCCTGGCCTTCCCGACAAACCCGCCCCTGACGATCGTCCAGACTTGTTTGCCTGGGCAGACGAAATTCAGGTTCCCCATTTTAGTTTTCTTGTGCAATGTCCACTTTTTGACTGGAGATGTTGAAACAGTGTTTATCTGTCTTGGCACAAGCTCAAATTATCTTTGAGCCATGATTATCACACATTATTGTCGTTCGCTCGAAGATGCGTTCAAGAGGGCCAAGCGAGTTGCCGGATGGCAGGAGATGCTTCTCTGTTTATACTATTCCTTTTCTTTTACCAGGCGGAACACATTACCTCTTCGACTTCGAGGAAACAAATTATTCGTATACTCCCAGAGGACTCCAGTATTGAGATTGACAAGGTAGACTTGAGAGGAGGATACGGCGATGAGTTGATAATTGACCTTCCCCTCATCCACTATGTCATTTTCGGATGACTCTCTTGTGAAAAGGGTGAGTTTATGTGGGAGAACCAGATCATTCGGCAGTTCCCAGACATCTCCCGAATACTTGTCAATCTTGTAAATAGAAGGTATATTATCCCTTGTCGGAATCACAATCTCAAATCGCGAACCCTCAAGACTTGTTTTATCGACAGTGTAATATTGCTCGGTCTGGGCAATAGCAGGGAATGCGGATAAGCAAAGAAATCCAGCTAGAAGAATAGGAAGGATATGTCTGTTCATAGTTATTATCGTTTTTCATATCCTCGTGCAAATATGATACCTCTTGTCAGTCGGCATGGATATCGTTATCAAGATTGATTATATTTGTATTGTTATGAAAGATCTTCTCATAGGAGCCATAACTGGAGCTGTTATAGCGATAGCCATCTTAATCTGGGGCGCATATTGTGGATATCGTAACCAGAAACACAACAAGAAACAGTAACCCAGCTGTCCCCTTATATAGTTCAGACCTTTTACATTATGTTGGATATCTTCTCCTACCGCTCTGCTGTTAAGTATTTTTGTATCTTTGTAGTGCGTGATTGTGGTTAACATTTAGATACCCTTGCACGTTCTTTCCTCTCTCCAATTCTGAATCGGGCTGTAGTCCCGAATGAGGATGAAGAGAGGTTTTTGTTTTCAAAGGAATACTTTATATTTGCAGCACGGACGGGTACTTTGTACCGCCAGAAACAGCCCGAGAAGCTGGATTTAGGGAGGTATGCAACCCTTAGTTAATCTATCGTGGGTCTTCCCTGCCAAAAGGGAACGATTCTGTGTTGGATTGCTGATCCTTCGGCGAGGGCGTTCTCTTTGTTTAATGCATACAAGTTGGACTGTAGTTCCAAGGGGTCACTGCAAATAAGTATCCTTGAATGGTATGCTGGATCTACTGTTCCAACCTCGGCCATTCAAGGATTATCTTTATGTTTTAGTTTGCTAAATTTCCTCGATGAAGTAGTGATCGGAGAAATCAGCTCTGTCGGTGTTCTTGACCGTTACCTTAAAATTCCCCGGCGTACCGATAAGTGTATCCCATCTCTCAGGGCAGGCTTTTAACATACGATACCGTCTTGAAGCAGCGGACAATTATTAAGACTCCGACACAAGGCGCTCTCAATAGTCAGAATGACTGATGGTTCTGCTCGGACAATTGATGGTTGATGTTATTTCGTATATTTGCATGGTAAAGAAATCACTATTATGGACGAATTACACTCTCTTAGCGACATATTCTACAAGCGTTTATTCAGAATTCCAGACTATCAGCGTGGTTATGCGTGGCGCACGAATGAACAGGTAGCTGCTTTCTGGGATGACTTAAATAATCTCCAGCCAGACCGCAGGCATTACACTGGATTATTGTCAATCGCGTACCTTGAAGATAAGGATATTGTCAAATGGAATGATGAGCAGTGGCTTATTTCTAAGAGAGGTTTCAAACCAGTTCATGTTGTAGATGGTCAACAGAGACTAACCACCTCTATTATCCTGATCCAGGCGATTCTTGACTTTGTTGGACAGCATCATAAAGGTGAGACCTCTGAAGATGTCTATATTGGAGAGATGTCACTTGACGAGGTAAAAAAACAGTATGTCTCTATTACGGAAAAAAGTGGAATAATCACATCTTATATCTTTGGTTACGAGATTGACAACCCCAGCTATAATTATCTCAAAAGTAAGATTTTTCACGATCTGACTGCAGCCGCGACCGATGAAACATACTATACTCTTAATCTTGAAAACGCATATACGTTTTTCCTCAACAATCTTGAGGAACTTTATAAGCAAGAGGGAGAAGATGGTATATCCACGCTGTTTCATAAATTGACTCAGTGTATGGTGTTCAATTTGTTCGAGATAGACAGCGTCAAAAGGGATTTCGACGTTTTTGCAGCATTTGAGACGATGAACAATCGCGGCAAGAAGCTTTCCACGCTGGAACTCCTTAAGAACCGACTCATCTACCTTACAACTCTATATTCTGACGCAGAGTTGAACAGCCAGGAGAAAGTGTCACTACGCGCTCAGATTAACGATGCCTGGAAAGTGGTTTACGAGCAACTTGGAAAGAAAAAAGACAGTCCACTCGATGATGATGAATTCTTACAGGCTCATTGGATTCTATCGTTCCCCTATAGCAGGACAGCAGGAATTAATTTTGCCAACGACCTCCTGGATAATAAGTTCTCTATTTCCAAGGTCCAGAAACGAAAATGCAACAGAACTATGGTGATTGATCCAGATATTGTCATCGATACCGAACTTGAGGATGAAACTGTTGCCGATGAACCTTTTGAAGAAGCCAGCCTGAAACCGAAAGAGATTAAGGATTATGTCGTTAGTTTGAGTAACGCGGCCATCAAATGGTACTATTCCTGGTTTCCCAACGACAGTGGAATGGCTTTGACTGACGGAGAAAAATACTGGCTGGAGAATTTGAACAGGATCAACATTGCTTACTTCAGGCCACTTGTTACTGCCGCATTGATTGCGAACCTGCTCCCGGCAACAAGAGTTGAGTTGTTCAAGGCCATTGAGCGGTTCATCTTTATTGCCTTCAGGTGCCAAGTCGCACAAACAAACTATAGGAACAGCGAATACTTCCGGTATGCCAGAATATTGAGACTTAGCAGCAATCCCGAGGAGACCGTGAAAGAGATTATCGGAACCCTTAGTGATAGAATTCGTTTTGCTTTCAGTGAAGACATCAACACCCCAGGCACGTTGTATTTCAAGTCCAGTTACCTTATCAACAGCATCGAGCGAAGGAATGGCCACTATTATGAATGGGGCGTCCGTCATTATTTCCTGTACGAATATGAGCGCCATTTGGCATCAGATGCACAGCATCGCAGGCCTCTTCCTAGATGGGAAGATTTCGTCAAGACATCGAATTCTAAAATCAGCATTGAGCACATCTTACCACAGACACCCGAGAACGAATACTGGCAAGAACACTTCACTGGCTTGACTGATAGTCAGATGCTAAATCTGCAGGGTTCGCTCGGTAATCTGATGCTCTTGAGTCAAAGCATAAACTCCAGCCTTCAGAATGACAGTTTCCCCGACAAGAAAACCGTCAAATATGGACGCGATGGTTCCATCATGAGGCAAGGATATGAGAACGGCTCATATTCGGAACAAGAGGTGGCCAAGTACGCGGACTGGACACCGGAAACAATCAAAGAACGCGGCCTTAAAATGATTGCATTCATGGAAGAACGCTGGGGCTTAAGGATTCAAACTGACGAAGAAAGACTGAAGATGCTCTTCTTTGATACACCCGAAACTGGCAAGTAAATTTATTTCGAACAAGTTCGGGGAGTTGATGATGTAGAACAAAATCGCCGCATACATATCGGACAGAAGACAAGGCTGTAGCAATCTTATGGACTTTCTTCCCTTACTGACGTTCAAGAATGAGAAAACGTAAGAGGAGTACCTGCATTTCTATTGTACTGAGGACATATGTGAGGATGGGAGCGGTTAGTTGTAGTTGTAGCACAACAGAACGCTAGATGAGCCGGCAAATTACTTGGGGTCAACGTGGGAAGATGTCAATTGCTGACGGACAAAGAAAAAGGAATGCTCTATTCAATGAATATGACTGAAGCTGGATTCTATTCCGAAGTGCAACGCCTATTGAATCCGTAAAGATTAATCCATATTTAGCGTTTGAAGTATGTGCGCTTCGAGGGCCTCCGGGTGGGGTACATGAAATTCACCTGCCCACACGACCAGGCCCCTGGAGGCCATAATGGCATATTCGTCGGGCAGGCGAGGTAATTTGGCCTGACCTGCCCGACAGACCTGCCTCTGAGGACTGTACAGACAGGTTCTCCTTGGCAGGCGAAAGTCGAGAATAATGTGCGTAGTCGGTTAAGTCGCCCATGGCGATTCATTTTTCAAACCAGAATTGGAGCATATGGACCTGTAGGGGTCCTTCAGGTCACATTCGCTGAAAAGACAGGCCAAATATGGCTCCGTATTCCATCTTCAAGTCGCAGGAAAAGGGTGTGCTAAATACAAAGGGATTGACTTGACCGCTAAATCATCAATATTCCATCGGAAATGCTTATATTTATGGAAATAATCAACTCATGAAATCATTACACCATCTGATCCTCGGTTTATCAGCCCTCCTTCTTGTGGCAGCCTGTGGTCCCTCCCGTTACACGAGTTCAAGTTTTAACCTTGCATCCGTCCCGGAGTATGCTTTCATTCAGCCTTATTCCTACATAGTCCTCTATGGAGATGACGGAAAAGGATACTATAATGAAGAATCCTCCGCTACGGCGACGAGACTGATTACAAACATCATAAATTCGGAACGCTTTCCATTTTCCGAAATGATTCCTGCCGACTACAAAGGGGATAACGAGGACATCAAGAATTGGATGTGGTCCTTCTCTGATGTGGATCCGTCCAAGGCGGACAGGCTTCGCGTTCCCAAATCCCTCAAGGCATTGCTTAACAAGAGCGGCCTCCGCTATGGTGTAGTCATTTATTCCTACGGATATGTCCAGACCAAGAAGGGATATCAGACGGAGAAGATAGAAAAGGCTGCTTCCAAGGCCATCGACACTGCCTTCGAGAAGCTGACCGGTATCGGCGGTCTGACCAATCCATCCAGGAACTACAGTGTTGATTCTCCGTACGGCAACGTCCTTTACTGCGCCGTCATAGACGGGGAAACTGACAGGGTCGTCCACTTCGTAAAGGAGGTCCCTACCTTCGCCTCACATCCCGAAGAGAGTTCCTATGTCAGTGATCTTCTCCATAAACTCCTGAAGGAATTCATACGCTAATCTTTAATCAATTGATATGAAACACATTAAACTCTTCGGCTTTTTAGCCGTCGTATGTCTTGCATTGGCTACCGTCTCTTGCTCCAAGGAAAATAATGCATCCGGAAGCAGTGATCCTACTCCCGGGAAACAGGATGGTACCGTAACATCCCTCAAGGGAACCACCTGGGCTACAGGAGAACAAATGGGAATAGGGACCCTTACACTGTCCTTCACCGATAAAGACGCAACCTTGAAGCGTGTTGCCGACGGAAAAACAACCACTTGCACGTATCCTTACACATTCAGTAACGGAAAGATGACTACCAAGGGGAAATTGCTGAATGACCAGGAGCAGGATATCACCGGTACCGTATCCGGAACGACCATGAACGTCACCTTCTCAAAGAGCGGCAACTATGTTTTCTCGAAGAAATAGCACTACTTTGAATTAACAGCAAAGGCCCGTCGTTTAGGCGGGCCTTTTTACGTCCCCGATTATCCTCTGTGCCCGCTTCTCTTTGACGGGAGTCCCGGAAAAATCCTATATTTATGACATGAAAAGAATCATCGTCTGCATTGCCGCCGTTTTTCTGATGCTTTCCTGCTCCGACAGGAAAGTATGCCCGGATCTTGAAGCCGGATTCATGGACCCGCCCCACGAAAGCAGGCCGATGGCACTCTGGCACTGGATGAACGGCAATGTGACGAAGGACGGCATAAAGAAGGACCTTCAATGGATGCATGACATCGGTCTCTCAGGCTTTTTCCTGTTCGATGCGGCATATTCGACACCCCAGGTAGTCGACACCCTTCTTCCTTATATGGGCGAAGGCTGGAAGGATGCTTTCCGTTACGCAGTTGCCCTTGCGGATTCCCTCGGCCTTGAAGTCGGCATAGCGAGTTCTCCGGGCTGGAGCCTTACCGGAGGCCCTTGGGTGAGCGAGGATGACGCCCAGAAGAAGCTGGTCTGGAGTACTATTCCTGTCCGGGGCCACTTCCACGGGGCCCTTCCGTTGCCTTGGAAGACGGTCCCTTCGGGTCTTTTCCACGCTGTTCCGGAGCAGGACGGAATCGTCCGGGATTACCTCAAGGAAATACGGGTTCTGGCAGTCAGGAAGGGACCTGATCCGTCGGTCGAGGACATCTCTTCATCCTATCGCGATGGAATACTTGACTGGACGGCACCGGAAGGGGAATGGAATGTCTACAGGTTTGCATATACCCTGATAGGAACCACGAACGGACCCGCTCCACCTGAGGCTACGGGCCTTGAGGTGGATAAGCTGGATGCAGGATCTGTGAGAAGGTACTGGGAAAACTACCTGGGACTGTACGAGGAGGCGCTTGGCCGCAAACTTGGACCGGGCACGATAAGCAATATCGACATTGACAGCTACGAGTCCGGAAAGGGGACGTGGACCTTGCATATGGAGGAAGAATTCGAGCGGAGGAGGGGTTATTCCATGGCCCTGTGGCTTCCTGCCCTTGCCGGAGAGTTGATCGGTACCGATGAAGAGCGTGAACGTTTCCTGTTCGACTGGCGTCAGACCCTTGGAGAGCTGCTTGCCGAGAATCACTACGACCTTGCGACAGAGATATTCCATTCCCACGGCATCAAACGCTACAGCGAATCCCACGAGGAGAGGCGTTCCTTCACAGGGGACGGAATGATGGTGAAAAGGACCGCCGACGTACCGCAGGGTGCATTCTGGGTGCGTTTCAGGGCAGGGGTCTATGCAACTATGCCGCACATGGAAGCGGACCTCAGGGAATCTTCGTCCGTGGCCCATATCTATGGCCAAAACATCTGTGCCGCCGAAGCTTTCACGACCAATGGCCGTCCCGGGAAATGGGATGGATGGTGGGCATACCAGTGCCATCCGGGCAAGCTCAAGCCGGTCGCCGATGCGGCCATGGCCGAGGGACTCAACAGGTTTGTGATCCACACTTCAGTCCATCAGCCGTCAGAAAAATGCAAGCCCGGACTCGGCCTTGGTCCGTATGGTCAATGGTTCAACAGGTTCGACACCTGGGCTTCCGAGGCCCGTCCCTGGATAGACTATATCAGCAGGAGCTGCTTCATGCTCAGCCAGGGCCGCTTCGTCGCTGACATCGCCTATCTGTACGGGGAGGACACGAATCCGACGGCAAGGTTCAGCCAGGAGAGGCCGGGGATTCCCGCGGGATGGAACTATGATTTCGTAAACGGGGATGCCCTTGTCAATGCGCTCGTGATAAAGGATGGAAGTATTGTCTCCGAATATGGGGCAAGCTATCGTATGCTGGTGATTGACAGTCAGATAGAGAGGATGTCCGATGCAGTCGCCGCCCGCATCGAGGCTATACGTGATGCAGGAATACCTGTCTGCGACCTCAGGGAAGGAGGGAATATCTTATCCGTCCTTGAGGAAGAAGGAATCAGTGCCGATGTGGTGAATGTACCGGACAGTGCGGCCTTTGTCCACCGCAAGCTTCCCGGCGGGGAGATTTACTGGATAGCGAATATATGTTCTAGGCCAAGGAATATTACCTTGGGCTTCCGGGATTGCATGTCGGATGGCCGGGGGCGTGATATTTTGGAACCCAAGCTCTGGAGAGCCGACCGTGGCACGATCGAGGATGTTCCCTATCGGTTTGAGGAGGGACGCTTGTTCGTAGATCTCGACATGGAAAGGGATGACGCCGTGTTCGTCGTGCTTCAAGGCAAGGCAAAGAAGGAATCCATCCGCAAGGAAACGTTTGTGACAGAAGAGATTATGTCCTTATCCTCCTGGGATGTCCGCTTTGTTCCGGCTATTGAACCTGAGAAGGAAGCGGACTGTCACTTTGACTCCCTTTCCGCCTGGAATGAATCTGAGGATCCAAATCTGCGCTTCTTCTCCGGGACGGCCACCTACAGGACATCCTTCCGGTGGAGTCCGGACCATAGCCCGGCGGGAGTTATCCTGGATCTCGGACGGGTGTTCAACATGGCACATGTATATCTCAATGGCAAGGACCTTGGCCTACTGTGGAAGGAACCGTACAAGACCGACATTTCGGAGGCTCTTGTGGATGGGGAGAACACATTGGAAATCAAGGTAACCAACTCCTGGGGCAACAGGCTCATCGGGGATTCCGCCCTTCCGAAGGAGGAGCGTGCCACAATGACTTCCTGGGAGTTCTATTCTCCTGACGATCCGCTGCCGACATCCGGCCTTCTCGGTCCGGTAAGGATTCTGACCCGGACATTCGCTGAAAGATGGAGCGAAGAAAAAGCTAACGAGTGGTATGCTTCGCAGCCCTGGCCTGTGGGGTGCGTGTATATGCCATCATACGGCGGGACGCCCGTTGAAATATGGGGGAAGGAATACTTCAAGCCTGAAGTGGTGGACAGCGAACTGGCTTTAGCTGAAGACCTGGGATTCAACGCCATAAGGCTGTTCCTCTGCGATGTAGTCTGGCAGGAAGACCCGAAGGGATTCATGGAGAGGCTCGAAGAGACGGTGCGACTGGCGGACAAGCACGGCATGCGTATCCTCATGACCTTCTTCACGAACGGGGGTACCATCAAAAACCCCTATACCGGACCTCAGCCGCAGCCGGTCCCAGGTGTACACAACTCCGTGTGGATGTCGTCTCCTGGCAAGGACGTGGTCAACAATCCCGAAAAGTGGCCGGTCATCGAGCGTTACCTTAAGCAGGTGATGAAGCGCTACAGGAATGACCCGCGCATCCTGGCGTGGTGCCTTTATAATGAACCGGAGCATACCGACGGATTCAACACCTTGTCCTTCATCAAGGAAGTGTACCGCTGGGCCAGGGAGGTGAATCCCTCCCAGCCGCTGACTTCCCCCATGTGCGCACTTCCGGATGCGAGGTCATACAACAAGCCCATCTCCGACTTCATCTGTGCGAACAGCGACATCATCTCCTTCCATTGCTACGATGATATCGACAGGACCCGCCAGTTCGTGGACTACGCACTGCAGTTCGGCAGACCGGTGCTGTGCTCGGAGTGGATGGCCAGGACCCGTGGCTCCGACTACCCTTCGATCCTGCCCTTGTTCAAGGAGAAGAAGATCGGTTCTTTCAGTTACGGCCTCGTAAATGGCAAGCAGCAGTGCCAGTATCCATGGAACAAAATGGTCGACGGTAAGCCGGTCCCCTTCACTGAGGAGCCGGAATTATGGTTCCATGACCTCTTCCGTCCGGACCACAGTCCTTACGACGCAGAAGAGATCCGCTTCATCAAGGAATACCTGGGAGCCGGAGCCCCCAAGGAATGATCAGTGTCTTTTTGAGGCGGCCACCCTTTCCGCCACGCTGCGGAGATATGCGCAGCTGTCCGGATCGAGACCGCAGTTGGAAGCATTTCCGTTGAACCTGCCGCCGAATATCATCAGGTAGTTGATACAGGATTTCAGGTATGTGCCATAAGCGGACTGATGCTTCTTGTCCTTGTCGAACAGGTCGATGTCAGGCCTCTCCTCGCGTGAGATCCTGAAGGCTTCACCTATAGGGGACACGTCAGTGCGGGCAGCCTTTGCCAGCATTCCGGTACCTTTCACCATTAGGCGGTTGAACTCGGCCTCAGTCCCGAATCCACCGCAATTACCGGCCGGATATGACCAGGTACTCTCAATCCATATCCTTGCATCCGGAGAGTACTGGCGTACGCGTCCGACAAGGTCCACGGCATCTTTCTTCTGAAACTTGTGCTGCTTCGGATTCCGGGCATAAAGCGCATGGACCTGGCTCTGGTTCTGCAGGAAGACGCAGTCATAAGGGTTGGTAAACTGCTCTATGGCGCCGATGGTCTTCAGGTCATTCAGATGCCTGTTGAATGTGTAGCCACCCACATATGCAGCGGTCATATCGATATAATGCCCCTGGCTTAGCGCGATTTCGGCCAGCTTCAGGTGGGAGTCGTAGAAATATGTGAATGAATTGCCGATGCAGAGCACCCTGGTGGTATCCACCTGGGCGTGCATGGTGAATGCCGATAAAGCAATCGAGATGGCTAAGATAATCCTTTTCATTTTGAAACCTCCTGTCTCAGTTTTTCAATATACTGGTCGCTGAAGTCGACTTTCAGTTCCACCCAGAGGGGCTTATGGTCGGACATCTGGTCGATCCTGTATGTGTCGTGGAAATATGTCATCGCTTCTTCCCCGGTCCGTTCCACTTTCACCTTCATATTCTTTCCCGGCTTGTCAGGATTCGGTACGGAGACGTCTTTAGTCATGAAGGGAATATAGTCCTCATAATCTTCGTCCCTGTAGACGGACTTGGTGAAATCAAAGGCGCCCGACCTCACCCTGGAGTTTTCGTCCAGGATGTCTATATCATACTCGCTATGAAGGTTGAACGCAATCTGGTCATAATGCTTTATTTCCTTGCCGAAGTTCGTAGGGTGCTTCTTGATGTGGCTGGGAATACGGAATCCTCCGCTTTCCAGGGCATTCATGAACTTGTCGCCGGCCTTGGGAATATTGAAATCACCCAGTATGATGTAGCTGGCTTCTTCATTTTGCGCCCTGTTCGAGAGGAATGTAGCTATGGCCTTTATCTCCTCCTCCCGTTTTGCAAGGGCTTCTTTGGTAGAACCGTAAATGATATGCACCGTGGTCAGGAAGAACTTGAACCAACCGGACTGGAACGCGACGCAGAAGGGGGACCTTGCGAACTGCACCCCTTGGATCAGGTTGTCGGAGGGGAGTACTATTTCTCCGGCGATATTCTTGAAGCTGACCTTGTTGGTGTCGTAGAGGAAGGCAATGCGTTCCCCGTTCCCTTCCTTGCCTTCGGTGACGTCGGTCGCGATGAAAGCCCAGTTCTTGCCAAGGATCTTCATGACTTCTTCAAGTCCTTTCATCTGTTCCTTGACTTCCTGGATGGCTACGAGATCGAAACGGCTCAGGATCTCGGCGATATACATGTAACTCTCCGGCCTGCGGTTGTCCGTGAACTGGCGGATATTCCAGGTTGCCAGCAGCAGGGTACCCTCCGCGGTCTTTCCAGGAATCTCGTCGTCGAGCTGCCTGCGGAGTTGGATCAGGTGTTCGATGGTGCGTTTCTTCTCATCCGCATCCTTGATTTTCTTGAGATACGTGTAAAGCATGACAAAGTTCGTTAAAGACAAGTAATTCAAAGATAATAAAAGTATATTTGTATATTTAAAAAACATCTGTATATTTGCGGTGTATTACTGAACTAATACACGGGTTAAATATAAACAGACTTATGAAGATGAAAACAAGACTGATTTCAATTCCGGTAATTGCCGCATTCGTGATCCTGACATCCTGCAGCCCCAAAGCGGTACCCGGTAAAAACAAAGTGGCCGACGAGGCTCCCGATGGCGGGAATTATACTGAAAAGTCATTCCCTGTAGTGACTAAGGTCGCTCCGGACGGCCAGGTCACCCTCCGTTTCTACGACGCCCTTCCTGACGTTGCATATATCTCTGCAGCGGATTTCCAGTCGATAGTGCTTCCCGGATCCGTAATGAAAGTGACCCATACGGGCATAGGTGAATATACCCTCACCAACGGCGATGCCACGGCCGTAGTGGACATCAACAAGGATATATTCGCCTCCGACCGTTTCGAGGACTTCACCAACATGATGGGTCTCCTTCAGCCTGGGATGGCGAATGTCTATTACGACGGAATGCCGTTCGTCCGTTACAAGGGTGTGACTTACACTCCGGTGGTCGTTCCCGTTACTTTGGACATGGGGAAATATGGTATAGATATCCATGCTGACGGCAAGGGAACGGTATACTTCCCGTTCGCGACACTCGCCGACATGTACAGCGACCTCTTTTATCATCATGCCGGATTCAACGGCGAGAAAGTGGTTGTCAACACCTCGGTCAACGAAGTCGCACTCTCAGAGATCGATCCTGATTACAACGAGCCCCTTCTCAGGAAAACGACCCGTTCCCAGTCCCTGGCGGACTTCACCTACAAGGAACTGTGCTTCGCCATGGACAATTTCTACGGCTTCCCGGGCCGCATCCAGTTCAATGACGCCATCAAGGCCAAGGGTTTGGACAAGGCTCTCGATGAAGATATCGAACTCGGTCCCAAGATCAAGGAGTTCCTCCATTCCACCTCGCTGGCTGAGTATTTCCTGGGCATGACCGGACTGACCGGAATCTACTACGACGGCCACACCGCCCTTGAACTGACCACTTTCGCCATCAAGGACAGGGATAAATACGAGGACCTGATCAATGAATATACGAAGGTCCAGATGGAGAACCTCGGCATGATCATGTCCCTGAGGGCCGGACTGGCGTCAGCGATGAGCATGTATCAGGACATGATGACCATCAACAAGATCCGTTCAGAGGCCTATGGCGAGAATGAGACCTATATCAAGAAGGGCAACACCGCCGTCTGCATATTCGATTCCTTCAACAGCAGGAACGAAAAGGCCTGGAAGGATTATTATGAGGGTAAGGGCCCCCTTCCTACGGTCGAGAATACGAAGGGTGACGACATGGTCATATTCCTCGATGCCTTGAAGAAGGCCTCCGCCGATCCCGAGGTGAAGAATCTCATCGTTGACATCACTGCCAACGGTGGCGGTTCCGCCGACATAGTGATGGTGATGACTTCGCTCATTATGGGCAAGAGCTACATCAGCCAGGACAATGCCCTCACAGGCCAGAGGGCCATCGTGGAATATGAAGTCGACCGCAATTTCGACGGAGTATTCGATGCAAAGGACAATGACGTACATTACGACCTGAACTTCGCGGTCCTGACATCTGACGTATCGTTCTCCTGCGGAAACCTTTTCCCTTCGATGCTGAAGGATGGCGGAATCCCCGTCATGGGTGAAACCTCCGGAGGAGGCAGCTGCGCCATCCAGGCCATGTGTACTGCGGATGGTTTCTGCTTCCAGATCTCTTCCTTCAGGGCCAGGCTCAATACCCTTGACGGCCATAACATCGATACCGGTGTGGTTCCGGACATCCCGATCGCCACAGATGGGAATGTCAAGGTCGAAGTTTCCGAGGAAGCCTCCGTGACCGGCAAGGATTACAAGAACTACTACGACATCGACTACCTGACCAAACTGCTCGAGAATTACAAGAAATAAATATCATGAGAAAGGTTACCGTCATACTTGTCTCTGTCCTGGCCGCTGCAGGCATTTGCTCCTGCGGAAACAGTCAGGATAAGGTCCGGGAAGAGAAGACCTATGTCTGCGCCTATGTCTGGCCGTCCTGTCACGATGATGCACTGGCACACAAGTGGCTATGGGAAGAAGGAATAGGGGAATGGGAGGTTATCAAGCAGGGAGACAAGCGTTTCCCTGAGCACTACCAGCCCAGGCAGCCTTTATGGGGCTATGGTCTTGACAACGACCCCGAGGTGGTCGAGAGATGGATCCAGACTGCCCTCAAGTATGGCGTTAACACTTTCATCTATGACTGGTACTGGTATAACGATCCTGACGGCTACAGCGGACCTTATCTTGAGAGTGCCCTGAACGACGGATTCCTCAAGGCTCCCAGCCACAGCAAGATGAATTTCTACTTGATGTGGGCCAACCACGACGTGAAGTACAATTACTGGAACTATCACAAATGGGGTGACAATGAAGAGCGGCTTTTCAACCCCGACGTGGACTGGGACCAGTTCAAGAAAGTAGTCGCCAGGGTGATTGACCAGTACTTCAAGCTTCCTGAATATGTAAAAATCGATGGCTGCCCAGTATTCGCGATCTTCTCGATAGGCAATTTCGTGCGCAGTTTCGGTTCTCTCGATGAGGCGGCAAAGGCCATGGATTACTTCCGCGAGGAAGTCAGGAAGGCCGGTTTCCCCGGACTCCATATCCAGGAAACCCAGGGTGGCGGTTACAGGATGAACCAGGAGCGCATAGATGCGATGAAGAAGAACATAGCAGCCCTCGGGATCGACAGCGAAGCCCTGTACAACATGGGCGGCTTCACTCCGGATTACCTCCTCCAGGGCAAGGAAGCCATCGAGATACGCAAGCAGATGGACGAGGTATTCGACATTCCGGTCTTCCCCTGTGTCTCCATCGGTTGGGACGACACTCCCCGTTTCCCTGCCAAGGGGCCGGATGACGTCACCCGTTTCCACAATACTCCCCAGTCGTTTGCCACTTTCCTGGCCAAGGCGAAGGAATATATGGACAGCCATACCGACCAACCCAGGTTCATGATGATCAACGCCTGGAACGAGTGGGTGGAAGGAAGCTACCTGCTTCCCGACAGGTTGAACGGCTACGGATATCTCGAAGCTGTCAGGGACGTTTTGGATGGGAAATATGAATAGTTTGTCAAAGATCCTTCTCAGACTGCTTTTCATTATGGTGACCGGCAGTTCTGCGACTGTCCTGGGGGCCCAGGACAAGCAGACCCTTTTCTCAAAGGCCATGGGTTTCATATCGGCTCCGTCAAGGGAACTTGATCCGGAGGCGGTCATCCAGCCGGCACCTTCCTGGACGCTTTCCCTGTCCGGGGATCTCCGTAAGTTTTCCGTATCCCAGAAAAGTGATTTCATCGTATTGATGACGTACATGGATGATATCGGTGATTTCGGTCAGACCCCGCTTCCGTCGTCACTCAGTTCAAGCCTCAGGAGCAATGTGAACAAGTCTGCAGGTTTCCAGGTGGGATACGGCAATCTTACCCTTGGATGGAACCAGTCTTTCGGCATGTCGAAGGAGCTGAAACAAAAGGTGTTTTCCTTCGACTACACAGGAGCGGCATATGCAGCCCAATTGCAGTATTTCGATTATCAGGAATACATGGAATATGATTTCGAAGTTGCTCCGAAAGATGATCCCAACCATTTCGAGGAACAAGCCAGATCCGAAAAGCCTTGCCGGTACCGTTCCCTCATAGCGGATGGATTCTATGCCTTCAACCAACGGACATTCGCCTATTCCGCGGCCTACAAGGGCAACAAGATCCAGCGGCGGTCTTCTGGTTCCTTCATGTCTGGAATCAAGCTTATACAGGGTATGTTGGAGGTTGACCCCCACGACAGGATTCTGGACCTGGTTGCAGGAGTGGGCCGGCAGACTACCACACAGGTTGCTTTCGGAGGTGGATATTCATACAACCTGGTCCCTTACCACCGGGATTCCGATCCTCAGACCGGAAAAGGATTGCGCAACATTACCTTGAACCTTACCGCCATCCCGATGGTGACATTGTTCAACCAGTTTGCGTCGACAGTTTATATCTACGAAGGATACTCGGACCTTAGCGAGCGGAAATCGTATATGAACGGAAACCTGATGGTCAACTATGTTGCCAGGGCGGGGTTGATCTATTCCTGGGACAAGTATTCCGTCTGCGCTTCCGGAAGCTATGACAGTTATTCGTACAAAGGCAGGACCAAGATCCTGCTCACAGGATTGACGGATGACCATATCAAGAACTCCGGCCGTTTCGGGCGATGGACTGCCGGGATCCGGTTCAATGTCCGTTTCTGACGACTTAATTTTGGAATATGAACATACTTTCAGTTATTCTTGCCGCCGTCCTGTCCGGATTTTCTTTCGGACACCAGGACGCTCCGAAAGGTGATGAATGGCAGTCACCTCAGCAGTTGGGCTTCAACAAGGAGACACCTCACGCATGGTTCTTCTCATTCGGCGACCTGGAGTCCGCCCGCAAGGTCCTTCCGGAGAACAGTGCCCTCTGGATGAGCCTGGACGGAGATTGGAAATTCAACTGGGCCCCCGATCCGGATCAGCGCCCGGCGGATTTCTACAGGAAGGATTACGATGATTCCCAATGGGATATGATCCCGGTTCCCTCCAACTGGAATATTGTCGGGATAGGAGAGGACGGAAGCCAGAGATACGGCACTCCGATATATGTCAACGTCAACGTCCCCTGGTGGAAGGAAATCAAGCCGGGAGACTGGAAACTCGGTGTCATGCGTACTCCGCCGGAGAACTGGACCATGTTCAAGGCCAGGAACGAAGTGGGTTCCTACCGGCGCACTTTCGAAATACCCGAAGGATGGGCCGGCAAGAAGGTCTTCATCAACTTCGACGGAGTGGATTCGTTCTTCTACCTGTGGATAAACGGAAAGTATGTAGGGTTCTCCAAGAACTCGCGCAACCTCGCCCAGTTCGATATCACCGGATATCTTGAATCAGGCACCAACACCCTTGCGGTCGAGGTATACCGTAATTCCGACGGCTCAAACCTGGAAGCGCAGGACATGTTCCGCCTTCCGGGAATATTCCGCAGCGTGGCATTGGAGGCGAAGCCTGAGGTGTCGGTCCGCGACATAAGGGTAACCCCTTCCCTGACCGCTCTCAAGGTGGATGCGAAGATTTCAGGGGCTGTCCCGGGATTGACTCTGTCATATCAGCTGTACGAGAATCTGCTCTATTCGGACACGAACTTCCTGGTGGCGGACTTCGACGGAAGGCCGGCTGCGACCACGCTCGAATTCCCCAACGCCAAGCCCTGGTCCGCTGAGGCTCCTCACCGCTATACCCTCGTAGGTATGCTGAAGGACGCATCCGGAAAGACCCTCGACATTTTCTCGACCATAGTCGGATTCCGCGAAGTATGTATCAAGGATACCCCGGCTTCAGAGGATGAGTTCGGCATCAACGGACGCTACTTCTTCCTGAACGGCAAGCCCGTCAAACTGCGCGGAGTCAACCGTCACGAGACGGAACCTTCAATGGGGCACGCCGTTACGCGAGAGGTTATGGAAGAGGACATCAGGCTTATGAAAAGGGCGAATATCAATCACGTCCGCAATTCCCATTATCCCGATGCGCCCTACTGGTACTACCTCTGCGACAAGTATGGCATCTACCTGATGGACGAGGCCAATATCGAAAGCCACCACTATCACTACGGCGAAGCCTCCCTTTCCCATCCCATCGAATGGAAGGATGCCCACGTGGCCAGGATGACGGAAATGGTGGTCTCTGATTACAATCACCCGAGCGTTATAATCTGGAGCATGGGTAACGAAGCCGGCCCCGGGAAGAACTTCGAATACACCTACGCGGCCGCCCGGGCCATCGATCCTATGCGTCCGATCCAGTATGAGCGGAACAACGGCATTTCCGACATCGGCTGCAGCCAGTATCCCGGAGTGCACTGGGTCCAGAAAGTGGCCACCGGTACCGGAGACGTGAAGTATCCTTACCATATCAATGAATTCGCCCATTCGATGGGCAATGCCCTCGGAAATTTCGCCCAGTACTGGCAGAGCATCGATTCCACCAATTTCTTTATGGGCGGAGCCGTCTGGGACTGGGTGGACCAGTCGCTTTGGAACTATACCCCTGACGGAGTCAAGTACCTTGCATCAGGCGGTAATTTCGGGGATGTGCCCAATGACGGACAGTTCGTGATGAACGGACTCCTGAACGGTGACCGTTCCCCGAAGCCTCAGTATTACGAGGTCAAGAAAGTGTATCAGAACTTGTATACTTCCCTGTCGATGCAGTCCGGAGGTAAGGCCGAGTTGTGTCTCTTCAACAGGAACTACTATGAGCATTGCTCCTATGATGCCGTATGGTCTCTCATCGCAGACGGTGAAGAGATCGCTTCCGGCACCTTCGATACGGAAGAGATCAGGCCACGTGAGAAAGTTGTCAAGGGTATTGTCATAGGTGACCTGCCCCAGGGCAAGGAATGCTATCTGAATGTATATTACGGCCTCAAGGAGGACATGCCGTGGGCGGAAAAGGGTTTCCTGGTGTGCAAGGACCAGATGTTCCTCCAGCCTGCGACCGCCGTCCAGGATGCGGGAGAAAGGGGAGGCAAGGTCCGTGCCCTTAGATACACCACGGAAAGGAAGACCGGATTCGTGGTCGTAAAGGGGCCCGGTTTCAAGGTCGGATTCGACCCGGCTGCCGGCACGATCGCAACCTTGAAGTATCACCGCAAGGACGTGATAGTTCCTGGCAAGGGGCCACGGCTCAACGCTTTCAGGGCGTTGGTCAACAATGACGGTTGGGTTTGCAGGAGCTGGTTCGCCCAGGGCCTTCATAATCTGGAGCACAAGGCTTCTTCCATGACGGTCCGTCAGGACGGAGGGAATGTCGTACTGGAGTTTGACGTCGTTTCCAAGGCTCCCAATGCGGCCCGTCTGATCGGCAACCATTCAAGTCCTGCCTGTGTCATTGAAGAGGACACGGACAATACCTCCGTGATGGCTTTCACCTCCCATGTTATCTGGACCGTTTCCAGGGACGGAAGCATCGCCATGAGTTCCAGGATCACTTCCGACAAGCCGGAGCAGGTGGTCGGCCGTCTCGGTTATATCATGCAGGTCCCTGCTTCGCTGGCTGATTTCACCTATTACGGCCGCGGTCCGGTTGAGAACTATTCCGACCGTTATACCTGCGCCTTCGTGGGTAGATATACGAGTACGGTTGCGGAGCAGGTGGGTAATTACACCAAGCCCCAGGATATGGCCAACCACGAGCAGGTCCGCTGGGCATCGCTTACCGGAAAACGAGGGAGGGGTATTCTCTTCGAGGCAGCATTGAACAGTCTCCGGCGCTCAGACTCCGGTTGTCCGGTGATGTCGGTCAGCGCCCTGCCTTATTCCGCAGTCGACATGGTCCAGGCGCCCCATCAGTTTGAACTCCCCGAGCCGGGTGACACGTGGCTGTGTCTCGACGCTGCCGATACCGGCCTGGGCGGAGCAAGCTGTGGTCCGGCCCCTCTGGAAGAGGACCGTGTCCATCCCGAAGCCGATTTCGGATTCGTCATAAAAGCTGCCCGAAAATAATCCTGAACTCAGAACTTCAGGAGGGTGCTGAACTCGATTGTGAACGGCCTGATGTAGGAGCCGCTTGTCAGATAGTTACGGTAGGGGGTGATGTCGGTAGCCAGGGAGGCTTCCCGCATTCCGGCAGACGCCCCCGTGACATTCAGGAAGTTGACCACGTTCATGGAAAGGCTCACGTGCTCGTTCCACTTGAAATCCACACCTCCGAAAGTCTCCCAGCGCGGATTCAGGAACAGGGTGTTCGTGATATTGATATAGCGTCTGCTGTAATAGCGGGCGCTCAGCCAGAATCTCCATTTCCCGGTCGCATAGGAAGGCTCCAGCTCGATTTCGGTGCCGCTGCTGCTGGTGATTCTCTTTCCCGAGAAATCGTATTCCTCCGAATACCCGTCGCTGAAGACAGGAGTGAAGCTGTAGTTCCGGTACCTCGGTATCCTGAATGTGAACAGACCGTGGAACGTGAATCCCTTGAACGGACTCAGGATCATGTCGGTCGTCCATCCCAGGACTTCCATGTCATAGAGCGAACTCACATAGACGGTCTCGTTATAGCCTGCCGGGTAGCCTCCGGCAGCGTGGGAAAGCTTATGTGTCCACATGCCCATCTCATAGCTGTTAGAGCGCCTGAGATAAGTCAGAAGTGACTGGAAATCAAGCCATTTGTTCTTGAAATTGATTCCTCCGCGGAGAATGTAGCTGGGTTGGGCTCCCTCGAATGGAACGCTCGAGTCGCCGTATTGCCCGAGATTCGGGTGGTTCAGGGAGGCGATGGCGTCGATTTCGGCCCCCCAATGGGAATTGAAGTAGTAATAACCTATCAATGAGGCAGCCCCGTTGATGACGTTCCTCCTGAAAGGGGTAAGGGTCACGCCGGGACTCTTCAGGGACCAGCCGTTGTAGCGGGAGTTGTTGGCCTTGCCGTCCAGATTATGGGCGGCCTTCCCGCTGATTCCGCTGTATTCCGCCCTGAGCCCGTAATGGATGTTTACCTTCGGGTGGACCCTCCACTCATCCTGCGCGAACAGGGCGATACGGCTCTGGAATCCGTCCAGGTACTGTGCTCCGGTATTGTGGACATAATAAACCTCTCCATTGTAAGCGAGGGCTTTGGGATCTTTCATGGCTTCGTAGGCAAAGTTCGAGGTCATGGAGGAGGACTGGCTCCAGTTGAACCAGAAATTAGCCCCTGCAAGCGAGGTATGCCTGCCCTTGTTCCTCTCTGCCTTGAGGGTTGTGAGCCATTCATTGTAGTGGTCGTCCTCGTACATGAAAAAGCGGCTCTGTACGTTGCCGGAGTAAGGGGTGCCGTCTATATAGGAATAACCGTCTCCCGCCGCGACGCTGGTAATCCCGTTGAGGTAGGTGCTTTTCTGCCTGCCGTCACTCAGCCTGACGCGGGAACTCAAGTCCATCTCGATCCCGTTGTCGAAGGTACGGTTGTAACAAGCCGTCAGGACGTGGACAGGGACGCCCAGATCCTCAGTGTAGCGACCCTTTTTCCTCTTCCCGTCGTGTATGTCGATATATTCGAAGAAGGAAGTCTCGGGTATATACTGGTCCCTTCCAAGCCTGAAGTCACCGTAAGGCTTCACGCTTCCGTCCCCTACGAATATGAACGGCCCGTACTGGTCGGTCAGGTCCAGGTAGTTCATGAACAGGTATGTCGCCTTGAAAAGACCTTCAGGCAGTTTCTTGGATATCCCGGCCTTGTAGAACCGTATCCTCTCCTGGTATGTCGTGAAGTCAAGATGGTTTGATCCTCGGTCGAAACACTGGTACACGTTCAGGTCGATCCCCCATCCATTTCCGAGCGGCGAGGCGGTGTGGAGTTCGATCTCGTGCCGGCCGTACTGGTTGGCGGTATACTTTGCTGCCCCTTCGGTCCTGTCTGCACCGACCTTGGAGGCAGACATCGGAAAGAATCCCGTCGTTCCAAGCTGTATTGCAGATTCGTCAAGGCGGGTCAACTGCATCGACTCCGTGGAAAGGCCGCTTCTCCAGGACCGGTACCCCGGGAAGTAATCCTTGAACATTGAGGCTGGAAGACCGTCATCCATGATGTAGGTGCCCCATTCCGGGATTCCGAGTGAGATGGTCCTCGGAATCGAGGCATAGGATGCATTCAGCATCACGTTCTGGTTGCTCCGGCGCTCTTGACCTGTCTTCAGGGTGTCGGCTTCCTGGGCCATGGCCAGGCTTCCGACCATGAGCATGGCGATGAGGACTATCTTTTTCATTCTCTCTTCAGGGTATCAGGATGCTCTGGATGTCGTTGAAACTGTCGGCCCGGAACAGGCGGTGATGGTCGTATTCTTCCGTATGTTCGAGTTTCCAGAGCACCTCGAAAGGAATATAGATACCCCATCCGCCAAGCTGCAGGACCGGTTCGATGTCGGACTTGAAAGAGTTACCGACCATCATCAGTTCATCCGGCCTTATCCCCAGCCTGTCGCAGAGGATACTGTATTCCCGCTGGGACTTGTTTGAGACTATCTCTATGTGACTGAAATACTTCCCTAGTCCGGAGCGCTTGATCTTGCGCTCCTGGTCGTGAAGTTCACCCTTTGTGAACAGTACCAGGCGGTACCTCCCGTCCTCTTTCAGGGCTGCGAGGGTCTCTTCGACCCCGGGCAGCGGAGTGGCCGGATTGTGGAGGATGTTCCTTCCGCTCTCGATGATAAGCATGACCTGCTCTCCCGTCAGCTTTCCTCCGGACAGGTTCACCGCATTCTCGATCATGGAGAGGGTGTACGCCTTCGCTCCGAAACCGTAGTCCTCCATGTTCTTGAATTCCACCTTGTAGAGTTCGTCGGAGATGAAGGAAAAGTCGCCGAATTCTTTCAGAGCATCAGCAACTTTCCTTTCAGCTTCCCTGAACAATGGCTCGTTCGACCACAGAGTATCGTCGGCGTCGAACGCCACAACCTTCAGTCCTTCTATCATTTCCTGATGACTTGATTAACAAATATACGATGAAATATGCTTATCTTCGCAATTCCAAGCAACAAGATTTACAGATTATGAAGAAGCTTGTCTTATGCATCATAATGGCCGCGATGTGTGCGCCGATGTTCTCCCAGACCCGCCAGGAACGTCTGACCGGGCACGTTTATTATTTCGCCTCCGACTCCCTTTACGGCCGGGCCGCCGGTTCGGAGTATGCCGCCAAGGCCGCAGAATATATAGTTAATGAATATGAATCCATGGGCTTGAAACCATTCTATGACGATTGGTACATGCCTTTCACGACCAACGGCAAGGACTACAAGAACGTAGTCGCCGTGCTTGAGGGAAACGATCCGGAATTGAAGGACCAGTATATAGTGATCGGAGCCCATTACGACCATCTGGGCGTGAAGAAAGGCCAGATCTACAATGGTGCCGACGACAATGCCTCGGGCTCAGCGGCAGTGATCGAGGTCGCCAGGGCGCTTTGTGCAAACCGCGACAAGTTGAAGAGGACAGTGGTCATAGCTGCCTTCGACGCTGAGGAGCTCGGTCTTTACGGGTCCAATGCGCTGGCTGACAGGATGCTGGGCGAAGACGGACTGGATGTCCGCCTGATGATGAGCGTCGATATGGTGGGCTGGTACAGGGCCACGAACAGCCTTACCCTTCAGGGAGTGGCGACCATAAAGGACAGCCGCAGGGTTCTCCAGACTGAAAAACTGAACCTCAAGCTCAGGAATTTCGAGTGGTCCCCCGTGACTGCCACGGACACCGAGGGTTTTGCCAAAAGACAGGTTCCTACCCTTGCGATATCCACCGGAATCAAGTCCCCCTATCACAAACCCGAGGACGATGCCGACCTGATAGACTACGAAGGTCTGGACAAGGTAACCGACTATCTGACGGACCTTACGATGGAAGTGGCTTCCGACGAAAACTTCGCCGCATCCGGAAGGGTGGCCCGCAAGCACAGGAGCGGACATCCTATCCTGGAGGTTGCGCTTTCCCCCGCCATCGGAAGTTCCCATTTCAACTTCCCGGACGCTCCCTTTGAAGGCAAGACCGCTTTCTCATATGGTGGAGGGGTTTCCGCCCAACTGAATTTCGGACATCTCAGCCATTTCGGCATCAAGGCTGACGCCCTGTATCTGCAGGCTTCGGCCCCGTATCCTGACGCGACGGCCATCTATTCATCTTCCCTGAAATACAAGGGAAGCGAACTGCGCGTCCCCGTCCAGCTGATTTACCAGGGTGGAGGTTCGGGTACCGCCTTCCTTGGCTTCGGAGGATACTACGGCCACAGGTTCAAGACATCGCTGGCTTCTCCCTGGACTGTCAGGACTGAAGAATTAGGCCTCTCCTGGGAGTTCGGTCTCAAGGTCGGCGGTATGGGACTGTCTGTCCTCTGGATGTCATCCCTGACGCCTTTCTTTGATGAAAAAAGTGCCCCGTCGGTCAGACAGGGCACAGCTCTCGTGAGATTGAACAAGTACTTCTAGCAGCACCTTGACTCCTCCCACTGTGCGCGGAGGAGATTGACTGCAGCTGTAACGAGGGTGGCGCGGTCTCCGCCGCAGCCGCACTCGAAGCTGACGTACTTGTCGTAACCGATCTGGCGCAGGGCGCGGAATCCATCGACATAGTTGTCCAGTTCACCATCCTCACCGGGCATCCTGCGGTTGCCACGGCTGGCGATGTGGACGTGCTGGAGATACTGCTTTCCGGCTGACATAAGGGCTCCGAAATCGGAAGTCTCTTCCTTCATGTGCCAGAAATCACCCATAGCCTTCACACCTTCGCTGTCGGCGTCGCGGGCAATCGCGGCGGCGTCGGCTACGAGGCGCATATAGAAGGCCTCAGCCCTGTTGAGGGGTTCGAGGATGACGGTGGTACCGCAGCTCTTGGCGAACTCTCCCAGCTTGTGGAGTTCCTCGCAAAGATAGTCGCGTGTCTCAAGCGTGTGGGGCATGCAGGGCTTCTGGCCGTTGAAGGCCGGAACCATGATGACACCGGTGGAACCCAGTTCCCCGGCAGCCTCCACGATCTCGCGCATCGTGGTGTCGAACTCGTTCTTCACGGCAGGGTCTTCGGCAAGGATGAATCCTCCGAAACCTGCGCAGATGGCGCTGACCTTGATGTTCCTGCCGTTGAGGGCGTCCTTGATCTCCTGGACCCTGCCCTTCAGGCCACGGCCACCGGGCTCGAAACCTACGATTCCCAGGCTCTCCATGAAGTCGAGCTTTTCAGCGAGGTTCTCTCCGGGTGCAGTACCTTCCTGGAAGGAAATCTTGAGCTCAAGGTCGTCAGCGGCCTTCTTGCCTTCCTTTGAGGAAGCGCAGCCGGGCAGCAGGGAAGTGGCGGCTACCGCCGCCGTTCCCATTGCCGACGTTTTAAGGAATAATCTTCTGTCCATGGCTTACTTCGCTGATCCAGGTACCGGAACCACGTATTTGCTCATGTCCATCTTGCCGATTTCAAGCTTCTCGGGGAGATAGTCGAGGTCGGCAGCGCTGATGGTATCCCACTCGATTGTCTGTCCGCTGTATGCAGCCTCGCGGCCCATAACTCCGCAAAGTGAGGACAAACCGCACTCTGAAGCCTCGTCATGGGCGGTACCCTTGCGGATATGGTTGACCCAGTCGACATGCTCGAGCACATAGGGATCCTGCTGCTTGAACTCAGCTTCGGCCGCATCTTTGTCAAACTGCCAGAGAACATTGCCCTTGAGGTCACGGATAGCATGATCTGCTGAGCTCCAGTAACCCTTGGTTCCATGCACGGACTCGCTGACGTTGTTGGAGCAACCGTCTATCTGGCGGCACATGCTGTGGAGGTGGATTCCGTTCTCATATTCGAAATCGACACTGAAGTTGTCGTACTGGTCACCGGTGATCCTGCGCTGACGGCTTCCGAAAGCGGTGGCCTTGATGGGGTGCTTGTAGCCGAACATCCAGTTGAAGACGTCGATGTTGTGGACGTGCTGCTCGACGATATGGTCGCCGGAGAGCCACTTCCAGTTGACCCAGTCGCGGATCATCCATTCCATGTCGCTCCAGCCCTTCTGGCGCTCCTTGTACCAGAGCATACCCTGGTTCCAGTATACGTTGCCTCCGGTGATCTCACCGATCATTCCTTCCTGGATCTTCTTGAACGCCTCGACATAGGGGCGCTGGTGGTGACGCTGGGTTCCGCAGACCACGCTCAGGCCCTTGGCTGCTGCCTGCTTTGCGGTGGCCATGATGAGGCGGTAGCCCTTCGCATCGACTGCGATCGGCTTCTCGAGGAAGGAGTGGACTCCCTTCTCGGTGGCATACTGGAAGTGGGTGGGACGGAACACGGGAGGAGTAGCGACGATCACCATATCCACACCGGAGTCGATGACCTTCTTGTAGGCGTCGAATCCGACGAAGCAGTTCTCATCCGGAACTTCCTGTCCACGCTGTTCCTTCAGTTTTGTCTTAAGGCTTTCCAGACGGTCGGCGAAAGTGTCGCCGAGAGCCGTGACGGTGATGCCGTCAGCAGCGTCGAGGAGGTTCATGATGGCTCCGGAACCACGTCCGCCGCAACCGATGACACCTGCCTTGAGGGCCTTGCCTTCGATGGCCTTGTCGGGAAGCTCGGGAATGTAGTACTCACCGGGCTGCCTGAGGGGAACGATCGCGGGTTCTTTCTTACCGGCACAGGAAGCGAGCAGGGAACTGCCCACTACACCGGCGACACCTATCTTGGCGCTGGTGCCAAGGAAGGATCTTCTGTCCATTTTGTTGCTCATAACGATGTGTGTTTATGTTTATTTGTTGATGATTATATCTTCCGGTACGTCGCAGACCACCCTGAAACCGACACCCTTGATGTCGGAGTACCACCAGATGCTCTTCGGGTTCTGCGGATCGGTGCGCAGCCATTTGTCATGCTCGGTATGGCCCCTGCTGGAGCAGCGGACCAGCGAGGCGTCATCGGCATAGCTTCCTCCACGTACAACATGCTCTTCGCCGCTCTCGGGACCCTTCGGATCCGTGGCACCGTCTGCGATCTTGGAATATGCATCATCGGCATACCAGTCGGAGCAGTACTCCATGACATTGCCGAGCATATTCTTCAGGCCGAAGGGATTGGCCTTGACGAAACGGCCATCCTGCGTCTTGCCGGTGCTGTTGCCGGAATAAACCACATAGCTGGCTATCGTCGTCGTGTCGGCCCCCTTGAACTTGCTCCAGAAACCGTCCTCGGAATATTTCTTCGGATTGCCCTCGAAGAAGTAAGGGGTCTCGGTTCCGCCCCTGGCGGCATATTCCCATTCGGCCTCGGTGGGGAGGCGGTAGTGGCGTCCCGTCTTGAGGGAGAGCCACTGGCAGAAGGTGGAGGCGGAGTAATGGGTCATGGTGATAGCCGGCCTCTCACCCATTCCCCATCCCTGGTCGGGGAAGCCGAAAGGCGGGGTCGGACCGCTGACGGCATCCACGTCGGGACGGTTGTTGTTCGCGTATATCTTCTCGGGAGGGGTACGGCCTTCAGACATGGTCTCGTTGTAGAAAGCCCAGAACTGGTTCCAGGTTACCTCAACCTCACCCATGAAGAAGGGGGAGACCTTGACTTTCTTCTGCGGGCCTTCGTCGGCCTTGTGGAACGCTTCCTTCGTGGAACTGCCCATCGTGAACTCTCCGCCGGGGACAGCTATCATCCTGATGGCTGCCGTTGTGCCGGGGACGGTCTCGGTGAAGTTCTCGAAACTCTTCACGACTGCAGCGCTGTCGTACTTCTCTCCCTCGCCGGTATTGAACACGGCGCCCTCAAGGCGCTTGTGCTCGTAGCCGGGCATGTAGTGTCCGACGTTCAGGTGGCAGCTTATGCAGTCCAGGCCTAGTTTCTTTGCATTCTCCTCGTAATGGAGATGGGCGGTGATGCCGTCGTCAGAAATCCCCTCGGGATAAAGGTTGACATGGCACCTCTCGCAACTTGAATTGTAGACAATCTTGCGGGCGTGCTCGAGTTCCCTCTTTGCTTCCCAGTCGATCCCCTCGGTATCCTTGGTCATCTTGGTCCAGATGTCCTTTATTCCCATCCGGGTCTTGGCGGCATAGTGCTTCAGCAGGCCTTCTTCCTTGGGTGGAAGATGACAGGCTATGCAGTCCGTCATCACTCCGCTGTGGCTGTTGTAATGGGGGGATTTCTTCCAGTCCAGGTCGGCCTGTTCATGGGTATGGCAGCTCATGCAATAATCGTTTGTAGAAGTCTTGTTCATGGTATTGTCGAACAAAGCCATGATCAAAACGCCCACTAACAAACCTATGAGACCGATTATCCAGTATTTGCCTTTTCCACCTGCCATTACGCAACTTCCTAAAATCCCATAAATATAGGAATAATCCTATAATTATGCAATTTTCGGGGTCGTGCAGGAATTCACCAGATATGCGATGGAGACGTAGGGGATGCCGGAGTTGGTCGAGAGACCTATCTCGCAGGTGCGGGAGTTCGAATACCCGACCGGGATGCCTTTGACACCGTCCTTGAGCTTCCGGAGCGCCCAAGCGTTGAGTTCGGGACGGGTCATGCCCTTGTCTCCCGCGAAGCCGCAGCAACCGACTCCTTCAGGTACTGTCACATTCGTGGAGCAGAACCTGGCCAGGGATACGATCGTATCCGCCAGTCCCATCAGCCTGGTCGAACAGGTTATGTGCACGGCCACCGGTGTGTCTGTCGGGTGGAATTCGAGGCGGTCCTTCAGGAAGGTCATTATGAATTCGGCGGGCTCGTAGAGTTTCATCGAACCGATGGTCTTCCTCATCCTGTGCAGGCAGGGGCTCTGGTCGCAGAGTACCGGCCAGCGACCGTGCTCAGAAGCCTCCCAAAGGGCCTTTTCAAGTTCTTTGGCCTTTTTGTCCGCCAGGTCCGGCATGCCCTTGCTTTCCCACATCATACCGCAGCAGAGGCTCTCCATGTTCTCCGGAAATATCACTTCGTATCCGGCCTTATGCAGCAGCGAGACCATCTCCTCCGCCAGCGGCTTGTCCACGACGCGGGTATGGCGAGGAAGTCCCATCATCTGGTTTAAGCAGGACGGGAAATACACCACGCGACCCACTGGCCCTTCGACAAGCTCAGGGACCGAAGGGACAAGTTTAGGGACCTGAATCGAATACGCCTTCGGGGTGGAGGGGGTCCAGAGCGGGAGGCCCAACTTATCATGCAGCCCCCTGCACAGTCCCGCCATGGCCTTGTCACCCAGAATGGCGTCTCCTGCAGAGGCAAGCCTCAGGACGCTGCGCACCCCTTTTTTCACGGCAGGGAAATGGTCGGCGGCGAATGACCACATCCGGTAGCCCGCCGATCCGGGAGGATTGTTTTCCTGGCGAATCATATGGGTCATGTCTCCGACATTGATTCCCATCGGGCAGGACATGGAGCACAGGCCGTCAGCAGCACAGGTCTCTTCCCCGAGGTATGAATATTCCTTCAGGAGGGTATGGAGCTTCGCAGTCTCTTCCGGAGTCGGATTACCGACGGCCTTCAGCCTTTCGATCTCCCGCCGTATCACGATACGCGTCCTGGACGAGAGGGTGAACCCGCAGGAAACGCAGTTGACCTCGCAGAATCCGCATTCGATGCACTTGTTGATCTTTTCTCCGTAAGGCAGTATCGGCAGAGGCTTGAAATCCTTCAGGAAGCAGGAAGGGTCGTCGTTGAAGATCACGCCGGGATTCAACAGCCCTTTCGGATCGAAGATATCCTTGATCCGCTTCATGACCCTGAAGGCATCCTTCCCCCATTCGTATTCCACGAAAGGAGCCATGTTGCGACCGGTGCCGTGTTCGGCCTTCAGCGATCCGTCATACTTGCCTACGACCATGGAAGCCACGTCACGGATCATCTCTTCGTATCGCCGGACTTCGCTTTCGGAATCGAAAGCCTGGTTGATGATGAAGTGGAAGTTGCCTTCGAGGGCGTGGCCGTATATGCAGGAATCCTCATATCCGTGCCTGTCGAGCAGGGCGGAGAGGTCCTCCGTGGCCTGAGGCAGGTCTTCGATGTGGAATGCGACATCCTCTATGAGGCAGGTGGTTCCCTGTTTTCGCAGACCTCCCACGGAAGGGAATATCCCGGCCCGGATCGCCCAGTATTTCGAATATACGGCCGGATCGGTCGTGAATTCCGGCGGTTCGACAGGCTCACCGACCGTGGTTCGAAGGGCCTCTTTGATCCTCTCGATATTGCCCTCAAGTTCCTCCCTGGCCGAAGCCGTAGTTTCCGTCAGGACGGCGGTCAGGTCCGTGTCCCCATATTCGGAAAGCATAGGGTCGGACACCGACACGAGCGACCTCCTGTCCAGCAATTCGGCAGCATTTATGACTCCGGGTCCCACAGCCTTTTTCATTGCGACCACCGCCTCGGCCGCATCCTTGATGGACCTGAAATAGATCATCGCGCTTGCCTTGAATGGAGCGAGCGGGAGGGTCTTCATCGTGACCCGGCTCAGGAAGGCAAGCGTGCCCTCCGAACCCACCAGGAGGTGGGCGATAATGTCGAACGGATCCTCGAACGTGATAAGTGGCAGCAGGTTCAGCCCGGTCACATTCTTGATGGAATACTTAAACCTGATCCTTTCGGTAAGCTCTTTGTTTTCAAGTACTTCCTTGCGAAGATCCTCTATCGCGCGGATGAATCCCGGGTGGCTTGACCTGAACGATTCCTTCGAACTCTCGTCCCCGGTGTCCAGGACGGTTCCGTCCGGCAGGACCATCCTTGCAGAGACCATCATCCTGTCGGAATTGGCATGTATGCCGCAACTCATTCCGGAAGCATTGTTCATGACGATTCCGCCCACCATGCAGGAACCTATCGATGCCGGATCCGGGCCGAACTTCCTTCCCAGAGGCTTAAGGATATCGTTTACCCTCGCTCCGACAAGTCCCGGCTCGAGGGTGACCAGCCCGGCATCCTCGGAGATGGCGTATCCCTCCCAGTTCTTTCCGGCCACCACGAGAACGGAATCGCTCACGGCCTGTCCGGAGAGGCTTGTGCCCGCTGCCCTGAAGGTAACCGGGACTTTCAGCCTGTCGGCGGTCCGGAGGATCCGGGATATCTCCTCTTCGTTTTCGGAACGGATTACTATCTTCGGGACAAGCCGGTAAAACCCGGCGTCGGTACCCCATGCGAGCCTGCGGAGTTCATCGGTGTAAATCCTTTCCGCAGGAATGAATTCGGAAATCTCTTTCAGGAAACCTGAATGATCGTTTTCTGTCATTTGAGGAACACGATTATGTAGTACATCATCAGGCCGGATGCGATGAGCTTTATCCCGGTTCCGAACAGGAAGCCTAGAAGGGCTCCAAGGGCAGATTTTATCGACTGCCATCCGTCCTTCCTGCTGATGAGGAATTCCGCCAGGAAGGCTCCCAGCAGGGTTCCGAATATTATCCCGACAGGGGTAAAGAACATTCCCAATATCAAACCCACTATGGCCCCTCGGCCTGCGACTTTGCTCCCTCCGGTCACTTTCGTGAAATATGCAGGGACCACATAATCGATCAGGCAGACAATCACCGTGACAGCAAGCCAGATAAGAAGGAAAGCCAGGGAGATGGGTTCTCCGTCTCCGTTGGTACCGTTACCCCAGAAGTACAGGATCATCAGTCCAAGCCAGCTTACCGGAGGACCGGGCAGGCCCGGGAGTATGCTCCCGGCGATGCCGATTATTCCGGCAACGACTGCCAGTATGATGATGATTGTTGACATTTAGGTCTTGGTTCCAGGCCGCTATGCTTGCATGGCGGCCTCAACGTCATCGGGCTGGATGGGGAGCCTGTTCGGTCCGGTCCTGCGGGCACCGTCGGCTGTAACGAGCACATCGTCTTCCAGTCGGATGCCTCCGAAGTCGTAGTAGCTCTCGAGTTTGGCGAAGTTCACGAAATCCTTTCCGATGTTCTCCCCCTTCCACTTTTCGATGAGGGCAGGAATGAAGTATATTCCCGGCTCGTCGGTGATTACATTCCCCGGAATGAGCTTGCGGGCCATCCTGAGGCTGCCCAGACCGAGCTGGCTGGAACGCTTCTGGTCGGGATCGTATCCGACGAGGTTCTCTCCGAGGTCCTCCATGTCGTGGACGTCGAGGCCCATGTTGTGGCCGAGTCCGTGCGGCTGGAACAGTCCGGCAATCCCTTCAGCGACCATCGTGTCCACGTCGCCGCGGACTATGTCCAGATCCTTCAGCCTTTCAAGCATCAGCCTAGCTGTAGCGATATGGATGTCGCGGTAAGCCACGCCCGGCTTGGTGAGTTGGAATGCCAGTTCGTTGCAGTCGCAGACGATCTGGTAGATGTCCCTCTGCTTGGCCGTGAACTTTCCCGATGTGGGATATGTCCTCGTGAAATCGGAGGCGTAATGCATGTTGTTCTCCGCACCGGCGTCGATGACCATCAGTTTTCCTGGCTCGACCACCTTGTCGTGGAGATGGTTGTGAAGGGTCTCTCCGTGCTGTGTCAGGATGGTGGGGAAGGATACTCCCCAGCCTTTTGCGAGTACTGCCGCCTCCATCCTGCCGACGATCTCCTGTTCAATTATTCCGAGCTTGATGTTGTTCCTGGCCACGGTGTGCATTTCCTGACCGAGGGCTCCGGCATCGTCAAGCTGTTCTATCTCACACTCTTCCTTGACCAGACGCATGGAAATGACGGCCTTCACTAGTTCTTCCGAAGCATGCCTTCCGCCGTCTTCGTCTATCGGGGCGACCTTGCCCACGTTCTCCTCGGGGATACCGACGAGGGCTGCGAGCTTCATCGTGTTGTAATACCTTGACGGGGGCAGGAAATGTATGTTCCTCCCCGTTGCGAGAGCCTTTGCGACGGCTACGTTCAGCGAACCGTAGGACGCTGACTTGCATATTCCGACCTCGGCTGCTTTCGATACGACGGTTGGCTGCGGTCCCATCCAGATGATGTCTCCGATCTCGACGTCGTCGGCATAGAGTGTCTCCTCGCCGTTGTCAAGGTCGATTATTGCCGCCATGCACGGTTCATCCAGACCGAAATAATACAGCCATGAAGAATCCTGCCTGAACTTATAGGGATTATCCTTGTATTGGGCGGCCGCTTCGACATTTCCGACGAACAGGGCTATTCCTCGTTTCCCTTCCGGAGCCGTCATGCCCATCTTCCCGACGAGAGCCTTGCGCCTTGAGATATAAACTTCCTTGTTGAACATAGTTTGATATGGTTTTAATGCTTTTACAAAGATAACAATAAGGCGGGACTATTGAAATAGTCCGGAAAAGTATTAAATTTGTTCATTATGTTGAAATTCATATTGACTTGTGCCCTTGTGGGCGGATTAATCGGCCTCCTGTTCTCTCGCAGCGGTGAGGGTGGAAAAGGTTTTACCGAAGGTGCCAAGAAAGGCATCGGAGTCGGTTGCGGTTGCGTCACTGTTTCCGTAGTCCTGCTTATCCTCCTGTTCTTCATGATCATGGGGCTTCTGGTGATTTGATTCTATATTCAGACAATCTGTTTTATTCTTAAATATATTGATTATGAGAAAGTTAATCTATTGGATCGGAGTCGCGTCCGCGGCGGCGTTCGTTATCGCCAGCTGCGCACCCAAGCAGAACACGCTGACTTCAAAGGAGAAGGCCGAAGGATGGCAGCTCCTCTTCGATGGAACCACCTTGGACGGATGGAGGGATTATAACGGAGATGCCCTTACCGGGCCGTGGGCAGTCGTGGACGGTACCATCCAGGCCGAAGGAGAAGGCAGCGACGAGAACGGCTACATAGTAACTGACAAGGAATACACCAACTTCGACCTCAAGTGGGAGTGGAAGATCAGCAAGGGCGGCAACAGCGGCATGATGTACCACGTCGTGGAGCGCAAGTGCTTCCCTGTCCCTTACGTCACCGGTCCTGAATATCAGCTCATCGACGATGAGAACTTCACCGAGATGAACGACGGCTACGTCCTCGAGCCCTGGCAGAGGTGCGGCGTCGATTATGCGATGTATGTTCCTGATTTCGACGCCCGCGACCTCAAGCCTGCAGGCGAATGGAACCAGAGCGAAATCATATTCGACAACGGCCACGTGACCTATCTCCTGAACGGCAAGGTCACCGTCGAATTCGACGCTTGGTCACAGGACTGGTTCGACCGCAAGGCTGCCGGCAAGTGGGCCGAGTGCACCGAATACGGAATGTCCCCAACCGGACACATCTGCCTCCAGGACCACGGTTATCCCGCATGGTTCAGGAACATCAAGATCAAGGAGCTGCCTGATCCGGCTCCCGTCGAGAAGGACCTCTTCAACGGCAAGGACCTGACCGGATGGGTCAACTACGGCACCGAGCTCTGGTATGTCGACGATGAGGGTTACCTGACCTGCGAAAGCGGTCCCGACAAGGCTTACGGCTACTTCGGCACGGCTGATTATTACTACAACTTCGACCTTAGCCTCGAGTTCAAGCAGGAGGCCGAGGGCAACTCCGGAGTATTCATCAGGTCCGTCGTCCCCGAGGGCGTCAAGGTCAACGGCTGGCAGGTCGAGGTGGCTCCTCCCGGAAACGACACCGGCGGTGTCTATGAATCCTATGGCCGCGGCTGGCTTTACCAGATTCCCGACGAGAAGGAGAACATCCTGAAGTACGGCGACTGGAACACGATGCGCATCCGTCTGGAAGGCGACCATCTCCAGTCCTGGCTCAACGGCGAGCCTATGACCGATATCACCGATGAGGCTATCGGCAAGGGTCGTGGACGCATCTGCCTGCAGATCCACGACGGTGGCGGAATCAAGGTCCGTTGGCGCAACATCCACATCAAGACACTTTAATACTCGGAGTGCCATGATCGGAAGGACAGACACTCTGATAAAGGAAGTCAAGGAAGTCCTCGAGTGGGACATCCTCAAGTTTTGGTCAGGCATGCAGGATCCCCACGGCGGCTTCTACGGGAAGATCGCCGAGGGGCTTGCTGCCGACAAGGACGCAGACAGGGACGAGCAGCTCAACGCCCGTATAATCTGGGCGTTCTCCAATGCCTATCGTATATTCCGTAAGAAAGAATACCTGATGCCTGCGATGAACGGCAAGGATTATTTCATCCAGCATTTCATCGACCACAAGTTCGGCGGTGCTTTCGTCTACGTGGATTCCTGGGGCGAGAAGAAGGACACTGATGCCCTCCTGAGCAACCAGGCCCTTGCCATCTACGCTCTGAGCGAATTCTACGGAGCCACCAAGGACGAAGAGTCCCTGAAGCAGGCCGTCAACCTGTACAAGATACTCGAGAAGGAATTCCACGACCTTGAGTTCGGCGGATACCGCGAGGCCCTGGCCCGTGATTTCACGGTCAAGGACGAGTCCAAGCTCGCCGAGTCGCATCTCTACCTCCTTGAAAGCTACTCCAACCTCTACAGGGTATGGAGGGATGCCTCCCTGCGCGGAGTAATAGCCGACCTCCTGGACGTGATGATCTCCGAGTTCTTCAACCCGAACACAGGTCATCTTGAGACCAGGTTCAGCAGGGAGTGGAACGTAGTTCCCTCCGGATGTGTCTATGGTCTTGACCTCGAAGCTTCCTGGTCGATCCTTGATGCTGCTTATGCAATCGAGGACATCGATGCGATCAATCACGTTAAGGAGACCTGTCTGCAGCTCTACAAGGCCGGCATGGACGGTCTCTGCGGGGATGGTTATGTGGTCCTCGGAAAGGATTCCGAAGGCGAGATCGACAGCCAGATGGTGCCCTGGGTACAGGCCGAAGCCCTTATCGCGAACCTCTGCTCCTGGAAATACCAGGGAGTTCCCGAGGGAGCCGATTACGCCATGCGCATCTGGGATTATATCAAGGACCACCTCAACGACACGGTGGACACCATCGCTTTCAGGATGTACCCGATGCACGACGCCCGCGCCTGCGTCCAGGTAATGAATATCTTCAGATAGGACCTGGTTCCCGACCCTGGTGGCCTGCCTTTTTGTTCGGCCGTTTTTCGGAAGTTACTGAAAACTAGTCTATTATGGAAAATGCGTAGATTATTATTCTACGCATTTTTTGTATTGTCCTCATATTCAACCCATTTCAAAAAACGCTTTCCCGGCAGGATTATTTTCATTAATTTAGCTGTACTTAAACTAAAACATGAAAGACTCCTATGCCTAGAATAATCAAATACGATAGCAGGGGTATCGCCCACATCTATCAAAGAGGGTTCAATATGTCCGTGCTTTTTTATTCAGTCAGGGACATTCTCGTTTTCTACACCATCATTTACACCCTTAAAATCAAGTACTGTATTATGGTATTGGGTGTAGTTTGCATGTTCAATCACTATCACCTGACGGTCCGGGCCAAGTCACACGACATAATAGCAAGATTCCTTTGCGAACTTGAGGCTGCATATGCAAGGGAGTTCAACAAAGACGCGGGTATTAGAGGTCATGTCTTCATGCCGGTTTATGGCTTATCGAACAAAGTCGGGAACAAGAAGCAGAAGGAAGCTTCCGCCTATCTGTATAATAATCCGGTCGAGAAGCAGTTGGCTGTCAATGCGGAGAGCTACAGGTGGAATTTTATGGCATATGCAGAATCGGATCATCCATTTTCGAAGAAGCTGATTGTGAGGAAGGCCTCCATAAATATGCGGAAATGTCTTCTCGAAGTAAGGAGTATGTTTGATAGGGGACAATACCTGAACCATTATTTTTTGAGGAAGTGTTTCACGAGCCTGTCCCCTGATGAGCGCGAACAACTGGTTGATCATATAATTGTCAAATTTAAAGTCGTTGATTATAAATATCTTATTCGTCTTTATGGATCGTATGGAAACATGAAGATAGCCTTTGCTTCCAACGTTGGAAGCGAACATGATTTCAAGGAAGAATACTCTGACGGGTCATATGAACCATATTATCGTCTTATTAAATCCTTGTCCCGTGATTATGGCTTTGCCAATCCCAAAGATGTCCTAAGGCTGTCGGATGAGGACAGGAGGAAACTGTGTAACACCATGATAAGGAAGCAGCATGTGTCTAGTTTCATAGCCGGGACATTGCTCCGGGTTTATAAACTGAAACCTAAACGGCGGAGCAATGAAGATATAGTATCACTTTGAGGTTGTTTGAAATAAAGTAATAGGATTTTGTCACAGTGGTGATACCTTGATCAACGAGATGCTACGAAAGATAAAAGTACCATTAATGGACCAGGAGTTCTTAGAACAGGATAACGTGAATTAATCCTTGCCGTTTTTTGGAAATAATTGATTGTTATAAAGTTATGAAAAATGCGTAGACTATTAAACTATGCATTTTCTGTAATATAATGATAATCAGCTACTTTGGAAAAACGCCCAAAACGGGGAAAGGATCCGCGGCGGATTACTGCTGGAGCATCAGGGTCAGGGCGATGAAGTCCTCGACGCTGAGGCGTTCGGGACGGAGGTCGAAAACCGGATTCGCAGAGATGTCCGGACTGGAGGCGCTGTCCTGCCCTTGAGGTCCCTGAGCTTGCCGGATCAGCGGCTTGAGGGAGTTGCGCAAGGTTTTGCGTCTCTGGCCGAAGGCGGTCTTGACAACTGTACGGAATAGCTTTTCGTCACAGCCGAGCGACGTGCGCGAGTTTCGTGTGAGGCGGATTACGGCTGACTGGACCTTGGGCGGAGGATTGAATGCACCGGGACCGACCGTGAACAGATATTCAATGTCATACCAGGCCTGAAGGAATACGGAAAGGATCCCATAGGTCTTGGTGCCGGGCTTCTCGGCGATACGTTCGGCGACTTCCTTCTGGATCATGCAGACGACTTCCGGAACAAGGTCGCGGCAGTCGAGGATCTTGAAGAATATCTGGGAAGAGATGTTGTACGGGAAGTTGCCGATGATGGAGAACCGGCCAGGGAACAGGCTGGAAAGGTCCATCTTCAGGAAGTCTCCCTCTATCAGCCCGTCACCCAACGAAGGGTAATGCTTCTTCAGATACTCCACGCTTTCCTTGTCGATCTCGACGACTTGCAGGTGACGGTCCGAAGTTGCCGGTTCCGGCGACTCGACCGCCTCGCTTTGCTCGGCCCCACCGCTCGCTTCACTTCGTTCCGCTCCGGTCCCCCCTCTTAACGTGCCGAGGGTGGCAGTGGTCTCGCCCGCCGGGCCGGCAACTTCGTCCACTTTCGCCGTCTTGAATTCTTCTGAACTCTGCAATTCAGGGTGTCTGAGGGGAACGCCCCTCAGTCCCCCTTGGGGGTGCAGGGGGGTGGAAGATGACACGGTATCGTGTCTGAGGGGAACGCCCCTCAGTCCCCCTTGGGGGTGCAGGGGGGTGGAAGGCTCGACGCAATCCTGCGGTAGCAGGTATTGCGTCAGGACGCCCATGCCGGGGCCGACCTCGAGGACATCGGAGCCCTGCAGGGCGCCGACGATGCGGGTGGCGACGGACTGGTCGGTGAGGAAATGCTGCCCCAGGGCTTTTTTTGCGCGAACTTCCATGTCACAAAGATAACTCATTTTCTTCTATCAAGGTTGGACATAATTTGCTAAATTTGCAGTCTTGCCGGAATAATCCGAATAATAACGAATCTAGATATGTACAGAGATCACACTTGCGGAGAACTCCGCATTGCCAATGTCGGACAGAAAGTGACCCTGGCCGGATGGGTCCAGAGGTCCAGGAAACTTGGAGGAATGACCTTCATCGACCTGCGTGACCGTTACGGAATCACCCAGCTGGTCGTTGAGGCAGACGCAGATGCCTCCTTGGTCGAAACCGCCACCTCCCTCGGAAGGGAGTTCGTAATCCAGGCGGTCGGAGAGGTTGTCGAGCGCCAGAGCAAGAACCCGAAGATGCCCACAGGTGACATCGAGATCAAGCTCGAGAAGATCAACGTCCTGAACAAGTCCGTGACCCCTCCGTTCACAATCGAGGACGAGAGCGACGGCGGTGAGGACATCAGGGCAAAGTTCAGGTATCTCGACCTCAGGCGTAATCCTCTCCAGAGTGCTCTTGCCCTCAGGCACAGGATGGCTCACGAAGTACGCAACTATCTGGATTCCAAGGGATTCATGGAGATTGAGACTCCGTATCTCATCAAGTCCACTCCCGAAGGCGCCCGCGATTTCGTGGTCCCTTCCAGGATGAACCCCGGACAGTTCTACGCCCTTCCGCAGTCCCCCCAGACCTTCAAGCAGCTCCTGATGGTGGCAGGTTACGACCGCTATTTCCAGATCGTACGCTGCTTCCGTGACGAGGACCTGCGCGCCGACCGCCAGCCCGAATTCACCCAGATCGACTGCGAGATGAGCTTCGTGGAGCAGGAGGATGTACTGAATATGTTCGAAGGCATGATGAGGACTCTCTTCAAGAATGTCCTTGATGTCGAGATCAAGAACCCTCTTCCCCGCATGAGCTGGTATGACGCTATGGACAATTACGGTTCCGACAAGCCGGACATCCGCTTCGGAATGACCATCCATGAGGTTACGGACAAGGTCAAGGGCAACGGATTCTCGGTGCTCGACGATGCCGCATACGTGGGCGCTATCGCCGTTCCCGGCGGAGCTGAATATACCCGCAAGCAGATCGACGAAATCACCGAGTGGGTAAAGAGGCCCCAGGTCGGTGCCAAGGGCCTGATCTATATTAAGCTCAACGCCGACGGTTCCGTCAAGTCATCCATCGACAAGTTCTACTCACCCGAACAGCTGAAGACCATCGCCGAGGCAGTCGAGGCCAAGACCGGCGATATCATATTCATAATGAGCGGCCCCGAAAAGAGGAAGGTCCAGACCATGCTGGGTGTCCTGCGTCTCGAGATGGGCGGCAGGCTCGGCCTCAGGGACCCCAAGGTGTTCGCGCCGTTGTGGATCGTGGACTTCCCGCTTCTCGAATGGAGCGAGGAGGACGGACGTTTCTACGCCATGCACCATCCTTTCACCGCCCCGAAGCCGGAGCATATGGACTGGTTCAACAGCAACAGGAAGGAGGACCTCGAAAGGGTCTGCGCCAATGCCTATGACTTCGTTCTGAACGGCAACGAACTCGGTGGCGGTTCCATCAGGATCCACAACGCCGATGTACAGAAGAGGATGTTCGAGGTGCTCGGAATCGGTCCCGAGGAGGCTGAATACAAGTTCGGCTTCATCATCCACGCCTTCCAGTTCGGTGCTCCGCCCCACGGAGGACTGGCTTTCGGATTCGACCGCGTGTGCGCCCTCTTCGCAGGCAAGGAGTCCATCCGCGACTTCATCGCCTTCCCGAAGAACAACCAGGGCCGTGACGTGATGATCGACTCCCCGTCCGAGATCGACCAGATCCAGCTGGACGAGCTGAACCTGGACATCCGTCCTCTTCCGGAGAAGTAGTTATCCGAATAAGATTACCCGCTGATCCTGTCCAGGAACAGTCCGAATCCGTTGATGACCGGCGGAGCGAAGGTTATTTTATTACCAACCAAGTATAACCGTTGGCGGGGATGGTGACGGTCACGGGCGCGTTGTAGCGGCGGTCAAGGCGGACCCTGCGGGCAGGGCCGTCCTGTTCCTGGATACGGGCTGTCCCGGTGAGGCCTGTATAGTAGAGAGGGAGGGTTATCGTGCGGCTTATATCCTTGTCCGTAGGATTGTAGAGCATTACGAAGCCCTTCTCGTCGAGCGAAGGATTAACGTGCATTATTCCGTCCCAGTCGCGTCCGTCGGGCCTGCGCAGGTGTATGATATCGCTGCACAGGATGTCGCGATGCTCCTTGTACCAGCTGATGATCTCCTTTATCGCTTCCTTGGTCCGCTCGGTGTCGTAGAGCCTGAATCCACGGTAGCAGGACTGGACGCCCGAACCGTAGTTCTGGATCATATGGGCCTTGTAGAAGTCCAAGTGCTCGTCGAGCGGCTCGATGGTGGCCGCCGCTCCGCCTCCATGATACTGGACGAGCGGAGTGAAGGTCCAGCTGCTTGTAGGAATACGCTTCCACGTTCCGTCATATATGTTCTGGCGCCCGAGTATGACCTGTCGCTCGCGGGGGAGGGACCAGTTGACCTCACGATAGCCTATGAAGCATTTAGTGGAACCTATCAGCAGGGTTCCCTCGTCCGGGACGTTCATGTATATCCCTTCCGCCCTCATCCATTTGTAGAGGTCCTCCAGCATCTTCCTCTGCTTCCACTGGGAGTCCTCCAGGCCTTTGTGGAAGGCGTGGGAAGTCGAGGCGCAGGGGTCACCGGAATAAGAGCCGTCGTGCTCGAAGAAGTCCATCCCGGTCTTCTCGAAGAAGGTTTTGATCTTCCTGAAATATTCGTGGCCCCATTCGCTGGACAGGCAGGGCGAACTGCCGAAGGTCATTCCTCCACGCTTCCCGGTATCGGGATTGATGATGTCCACGTCGTCACTGATCCAGCGGCTGGCCAGCAACGAATACCCTCCTATCTCTATTCCCCTGGAGTGGGCATAGTCCACATATCCCTTGAACCTGGCTATGTTTTCCTCGCTTTCGTCCTCCATATTCAGGCCCGAGCCGAAACTCAGGATCACCATTTCATAGCCGGTCTCGACGCATTGGTCGATGGCGGCCTTGACATCCTCTTCCTTGGAAGAAGTGAGATGCATGAATATGGGATTCTCTGTGGTCCATGGTGCGAGAGTGGTTCGGAAACGCCTGATTGACAAGGTTTTCCTTTCGCGGTCCTCGCTGTCGAAAGGCATTATCCAGTTGCGGTAGCTTTCAAACCTGCCCCCTGCTTCCAGAGTTTCATCCGGACCGAGCGGCAGCCTTGAAACCAGAAGGCAGGGAGTGTTTAGGGCATAATTTACCTGTGAAGTGTAGCGGGGATCCTTCTCCCAAAATGTCGTGGTGCTGGAGACCTGCCTCCAGTCGCTCTCAACATACAATTTGCCTTCAGGAGAATGGGGTACGTGATCCACGTCGGACTCATATTCTACGACAGCAAGCTCTTCAAGGGTGAACCTGTCAAGATTGATCTCCCTTCCGCTTTCATTGACCACGACCAGCCATTTGCCTATGATCGGAGCCCCGTCGTATATCTCGTAGTGAAGTTCTACCTTCACACCCTTTACCGGCTCGGGCCCTTCCAGGAAGAATATCAGTTCCTTCCCTTTCGGATCCCAATCCTTGATGAGGGACCAGCGTTTCCGGTTCCATTCCATCCTCTTCGTGAGGTCGGTCACCTTGGAGTCGACCACCTGGAATGAATCCGGCAGGGGCGTGAACCTGTCGAGCCAACCTTCAAGCAGGTAACCATATTCATCGATGTCACCGAGGCCTCCCAGGGAATAGTCCTTTCCGTCGATGGTTATCGTTCCCTCTGGGCTTGCGGTGCGGATAAATGTTTCTCCCGTCGAGTTGTTGATGATGTTCGTGGTCGCCAGGTTCGGCTGTATCCTGAAGATTCTGCTGACCAGGCCGTTGGTCAGGATTATATCCTTCCCGTCCCCGGATTCTTCCACGGATGAAATAAATGGACTGCCATCGATGAGCCAATCCTTTGCCGGCTCTTCCCTGGCGCAGGAAACGATAAGCGTCAGCAGCAGCGCCGCAGCGATCCGACAGTGCCTCATAACGCGTACCGGAATCCGTCAGTGACATTCCAGTCGCCCCTTGTGAAGTCAGGGAAGCGGACAGGCATCGAACCGTTCTCCAGGGAAATCCTGCTCAGTTCCTGGACGGCCGACCATTCGGCGGCATCATAGACATCCTCGTCCAGAGGCAGTCCGTGGCGCAGGCAGTAGATCAGCCTGTAGTCCATGATATAGTCCATCCCTCCGTGGCCGCCGACGGTCTTTGCCTTCTCTTCGATCGCCTTGGCGAACTCCGGCCTGTAGGCAGTCAGCAGTGAGTCCATCACTTCCTGGGGAACATAGAGATGTCCGTTCAAATCCTTGACGGAAATCCCTTCCTCAGGGTATTTGTTGGCGAATCCCTCCGTTCCGGTGAGCTGGTACATCCTGGTGTAGGGACGGTAGGCGTACACGTTGTGCTGGACCTCGATGAGCTTCTTCTTCTCAGTCTGGATCAGGCTGATGGTGTGGTCGCCGTCCTTGCAGTAATCCTTGTCCCTGAATTTCTTTGCGGAGGCTTTACCGTTGTAGGACGGGGTGTCCATCGCTACCAGGTAGTCCATCTTGTCACCCCTGTGGATGTTCAGCACCTGGCAGATCGGCCCGAGTCCGTGGGTGGGATAGTTGTCCCCGCGGTTCTCCATATTGTAGTCAAGCCTCCAGGTCTCGCTCCTGTCCCAACCTTCGGAAAGGAAGTGGATGTAGGCGCCTTCCACGTGATAGACCTCCCCGAAGAGGCCCTGCTGGGCCATATTGAGGGCGGACATCTCGAAGAAGTCGTAGCAGCAGTTCTCCAGCATCATCATGTGCCTGCGGTTCTTCTCGCAGGCATCCACGAGCTGCCAGCATTCGTCTATAGTCATTGCAGCCGGCACCTCGCAGGCTACGTGATGACCGTGTTCCAGGGCATAGACGGAGATGGGCACATGGTCCAGCCAGTCCGTAGCGATGTACACCAGGTCAATGTCATCCCTGTCGCACAGTTCCTTGTAGGCCGTCTCTCCGAGATAGTTGTCCGCTTCGGGAAGCCCGGCATCTTTCAGATAACCCTGGCAGAGATCCAGACGGTCCTGCTTGAGGTCGCAGAAGGCCATGATCCTTACACCGTCTATCTGGGTATACCTTTTCACTGCACTTGCACCTCTGCCGCCCACTCCTACGAAGGCGATGCGGACCGTGTCGATCGGGTCACAGGCCATACCAAGGGCGCTTTGCTGTCCAGGTGCCCGCGGAGGGGTCTTGAGTTCGATCATGCCGTCCTTTATGGTCGCAGGCACGGATGCGGGGACTTTTTTCCCGCAGGAAGCGATGGCGAGCGAACAGATAATCGCAAGGAAGAATAACTTTCTCATTGTCTTAATGTATTTGTTGTTTTTCATTATTTGACAGGAAGTGTAATGGTAACGGTACCGCCGCTCTTTCCGGCAGAAGGCTTGATGCGGAGGACTGCGCCGCCGCCTTGCGTACGAAGGTCCTCCAATTCACCTTTCGTGACAGACATCCCGTAGTCTATGCCTTGATAACGTGCCTTGACGGACTTGCCGGATATCTCCGTGAAAGGCAGTTCAGTTCCGGGATTGACCGAAAGTTCCAGGCACCAGTCTCCAACCTTTCCGTCGGAGGAGATATCGATACAGTCTTCGGCGAAGGACAGCAGGAACCTTCCGCTACCGTCCGAAGAAGGCCAGATTACTTGCTGGCGTTTTCCTTCGTCGTCGGCCGGGAATACAGGGTCTCCGCCTTCGAATCCGGGAGCAGTGAAACGCAGGCCGGCCATATTGTCCGCAGAGCTCCAAAGGCATCCGTCCACCAGGGGAAGGGTTTCGTAATGGAATACCGGAAGGGTGTCGGGATGGTCTAGATATTCAGACCTCAGGTTCTCGTCGAATACGTGCAAGTCGCGGAATTTCAGTGAATTGTCCTTCCAGAGAAGGTTGCAGCGGTAGTACCGGCTGTTGAACCAGAGTGTTTTCAGGCCGTTGCCCTGGTTATCCTCGGTGGTGACGACCGAGGTGGGCGGAGTGACTGGGTAACTCTCCTTGAACCAGCGTCCGGTTTCACAGAGGGTTTCGATCCTGACCTTGCCTGCATCGCGAAGTTTGACGAGGCGGTCGGTCTGGCAGACGAACCCTTTCTCCATGGCGTTCCAGGTGAAGGAATTCTCCTGACCGACCTGGACGTAATTGTAGCCCAGGTGAGGCTCCTTCGTGAACATCCTGAAGAACCAGTCGATCCAGTCCGGGTCGCCACCTCCTCTCTTATAGACCGGCTCGAGGGTGACCACGCTCTGGACGACACCGCCGACTCCTGCCTCGTACTGGTAGATGGGGTCGCTTCCGAGCATCCTGAATATGGGAACGTCTATGCCACCCTCCCTGGTCTGTGCGGGCATATAGGCGTTCTGGCGGCTGGGATAGTATCCACCGTTCCAATATCCTCCCCAGATGGTGTAGCCGTCGGTTCCGACCTGGTCGCGGCAGTTGCAGGAAGCCTCGATCCCGTATTTGTCGCGGAGATAGGCAAGCGTGCCTGCCTCTATGAACCAGGAACCGACCGATTTGGGATAGAAGCCGAATATCTCCTTGAATTTATCCATGTAGATGTCCACGAGATGCTCCCTTTCGGCCTGGGTGTATCCAACCGAGAAGCCAACGTGGGCGTGCCAGTCCCAGGGGAAGCGTCCTCTCCATGTATATCCTGCGGCCTCCACGTGAGGCTGGGTGATCTCCCACCAGGCTCCTACCTCGCAACCGCGGGCTATCTCCTCCTTCATCAGAGCCTGGTATGACGGATCTATAAGCGCGTCATACTGGAGCAGATAGGTGCCGATAAGGTCCTTCGAGCGAAGGTCCTCAGCCTGTGAGTGTACGGTCTCGTAGAGAACCTTCTCGGTAATTTCTTCCGAACGGGGTTCGGTGTAACGGATGAAGTTGATAATGTTGACTATCCTCGGACTCTCTTTGGACTCGAATGCTGCGAAACGGCGTATGATCGGCTTTGCCTTGGAGGAGTCGGCGACGAACCGCAGGGATGCCACTTCGACCGGAGCGAACCTGGCTATGCGCTTGTGCCCGATATTGGTTCCTTCGCAGAGTCTGACGACACTGCCGTCAGCCTTCACCCCTTCAAGGTGCCAGACGAGGACACGCTCTCCTTCCGAGATATTCTCCTGAAGGATTACCCGGTCTATTACCGTAGGGGAAGGAAGCCTCAATGCCATATTCTTTCCCTTTCCGGAAGTTTCCGCTGCGGATGTGCCGTAGCGCTCCTTCAAGGCTTTCCCGAATTCTTCCACGCGCTTCACGTCCGCTTCGGGAATGAGACCGCTCGGATCGATCACCATTCCGAGCAGCATGTTGGTGTTACGGCCGACGCTGGTCTCGTATTTCTCCATCAGTTCATCCACTGAGAAAAGCAGGTTGTCCTGTCCCTCGGCCCACATCCAGCCATATCCCGGGGCAGCCTTCTTCCTAAGTGTGAAATCTGATTCTCCGGGACACCAGAACGGGGCGTCAGGACTGCCGTGGAGCCCTTCGATGATCTTGACTCCGTCGGAATTGGTTGTGGAATCGGTGGTCGCCCAGCACGGATCCGGAGCGGTTCCCTCCTCGTTGCCGACCCAGCGGATAAGGTTATCGTGCCCCAGAGGGCCCTGGAATGCGATGGCATTGGGCTGCAGCTCCTTGACGAGGGGCAGGACGTCGGCACCACCCTCCTTCGGGGTCAGCACGCCGCCGTCGAACCATATCTCGAAAAGTTCTCCGTAGTTGCTCCAGAGTTCCGTCAGCTGCTTTGCGACCACGGCATTATATTCCTTCTGCGTGACCGGACCGTCCTTGGCTACTATCCCGCGGTCGGTGTGGAGATATCCGTTGGCATTGGTGTTACAGTAGATGGCAGGCTTGATCCCGTATTTCCTGCAGGATGCCACGAAATCCGCCACTATGTCTCCCTTCCCGTCCTTCCATGGGCTGTTCTTTATGCTGTACTCGTGAGCTTCCGTCGGCCACAGGCTGAATCCGCTCCCGTGTTTGGCAACCAGCACGGCATATTTCGCCCCCATCCTGGATGCCGCCTCCATCCACTGGTCCGTGTCTAGATCCACTGGATTGAAAGTGGCAGCGTCAGGGTGCGAGCCGTATTCCCTCCAATTGTACTCGGGGACATAGACCTGCATGTCGAAGTGGAACATCACTCCGATTTCGGCCTCCGCCCAGTCCTGCTGGACCTTGTTGGGCTTGACGATATCGGTTTCGGCAGGCTTGCAGCAGACTGCCAGAAAGGAGGAAACGAACAGAAAGACCAGGGCTTTTTTTAGGCCGGAAAACATATTATCCATCCCATCAAGTATTAGTTCTACTAATTTAATTAAAATAAATAAAGCGCAGACAATAGCCTGCGCTTTTTCTGTAAAACAAACCCTTGTGCTATTCAGCCGGATAGCCGACTTTCTTCTGGATGGTCTTTACGTCGACGGACTGGACGGGTTTCTTTCCGGCAAGCGATGCTGCGATTCCGCACACCTGGCCAAGCTCGAGGAACACGGGTTCCATACGGATCGAGCCGTAGGCGATGTGGCTGGAAGACATGCAGACAGGGACCAGAAGGTTGGTGCATTCCTCCCTCTTCGGGGTGATGCTCCTGTAGGAGATCGGGTAGGGCTTGCCACCGCCCTTCTCCACGTCGCCTTCATTCTTGACCATGTACTTGCCGTCCTTCTGGATGACAATGCGCTCGCAGTTATGGGAGTCCATCTGGTACGCTGCGTAGCCGATGCCGTCTTCAATATTGCATTTGCCTTCGCAGTCGGCCTGGGTGGCCACATATTCGCCGATCATCCTCCTGGCTTCGCGGATGTAGAGCTGGTGTGTCCAGTTGCCGGTCTTGGGATATTCATCCTTGGCATAGCCCCATCCCCTTACCCAGTCCTGAAGGACCTTGGGGACCCTGGGGTCTGAGACATAGAAATAGAAAAGACCGAGGGTGTAGCTCTTGTGTGCCTCGATTATCTCCTTGCGCCTTTCCCAGGATGCTTCCGGATAGTCGTGGTTCATTCCGATCATATCGGATGAGAAGGCTCCTCGGTTGTTGATGTCCGTCTTGCCATTGGGCATTATGCTCCAGATGAAGTATTCGTTGACGCGGGGGTCCGGGTCTGCTTCGAATACCCTGACGAGAAGTTCGTACTTGGTCGAGTCGTAATCCGCCGGGCGGGTGATGGGAATCTGGTTGGCCGGATCGTTGGACATGCAGACCCTGTAGTTGTAAGCCTGGACATAGTTGTCACCGGCTCCCTCTTCCTTGAGCTTCCAGTCCTGGATGCCCCAGAGGAGTCCGCTGTCCGGATTGCCTTTCTCCACGAACGGATCCACACCGTCGGGGAACTGGTGATAATAAGACACATGCGAGCCGTTCCACTGCTCTCCATAAACGGATTGGTCCTCACGGCCGACATGGTAGCTTACCCCTGCCATTGCCATCAGGTCTCCCTCATATGTCGCATCGATGAAAACAGGAGCCTTGACTGTCTTCGTACCTCCTTCACCCTTGCAGGTGATGGACTGGATCCTCGTTCCTTTCTTGGATACGGAAGTCAGGTAATACTCCGTGTATAGCGAGATGTTCTCGTTATCCATATAGCTGTCGATGATCCCCTGTGCCACGGAAGGCTCGAAAGTCCATTGCTCTTCCACTCCGTAGTGGGCTCCGAGGTCACGGTAGAACTTCCTGGCCATACCGATGATGGCCTGCTTGTTTCCGATGTCGGTGGAACCAAGACCGCCCGTGGTCATTCCGCCGAGGACGACGTCCGGGCAAATCACGACTACCTTCTTGCCTTCCTGGGCGGCGGCTTTCGCTGCGGTGACAGCTGCGGAAGTGCCTCCATAGATGCAAACGTCTGCCTTGACCGTCTTACCGGAATCAGGGCTTTCGGCATTGCATGCAGTCATCAGCGCCAGTGCACAGATGACAGGTATCAGATATCTCATGATCAGATTGTTCTTGACTTCTTGTTATTGATACTTTGGATTGTCTCCATATTCAACTTTCTGCTGGATGGGAGTGATGTCGATAGTCTGGACGGGCTTCTTGCCGGCCATGGCGGCTGCAATGCCGCAGACCTGTCCAAGCCCAAGGAATACGGGTTCCATCCTGATGGATCCGTAAGCGATATGGGAGGAAGACAGGCAGACCGGCACGAGAAGGTTCGTGCATTCTTCACGTTTCGGGGTTATGCTCCGGTAGGAAATGGGATAATACGGTACGCCTCCGCGGACCTGGACATCCCCTTCGTTCTTGACCATGAGTTTGCCGTCCTTCTCGATGACGATGCGCTCGCAGTTGTGGGAATCCATGGTATAGGCTGCATATCCGATACCGTCCTGGACATCAGCCCGGCCTTCACAGTCAGCCTGGGTGGCCACATATTCCCCGATCATGCGCCGTGCCTCGCGGATGTAGAGCTGATGGGTCCAGCCGCCGGTCTTAGGATACTCGTCCTTCGCCCAGCCCCACTTCTTCAGGTCCTCACGCATGCTCTCAGGAACACGGGGGTCGGAAACATAGAAGTACAGCAGTCCGAGCGTGTAGCTCTTGTGGGCCTCGATTATTTCCTTCCTCCTCTCCCAGTTTGCTTCCGGATATTCGTAATTCATTCCGATCATGTCCGTGGAGAAAGGACCGTTGTTGTTCACGTCGGTCTTCCCGTTAGGGACCATGGACCAGCCGAAGTATCTGGTATACACCGGATTGGGATCGGCTTGGAGCACCCTTGCGAGCAACTCGTACTTCGTGGAGTCATAGTCGGCAGGCATGGTGAACGGGATCTGGTTGTCGGGATCGTTGGACAGGCAGAGACGATAGTTGTAGGTCTGTACATAGTCATCTCCTTCCCCGTCCTCCTTGAGTTTCTGGGTAGAGATACCCCAGAGCAATCCGCTCTCAGGATGTCCGGGAACAACGTAAGGATCGATGCCGTCGATGAACTGATGCTTGTCCCTCAGCTGCGACCCGTTCAGGGTTTCCCCATATACGCTGTTGGCTTCGCGGCCGACATGGTAGGACACACCGGCCATAGCCATGAGGTCTCCCTCGTAGGTGCAGTCGATGAAGCATTTCGCCTTGATGGTGACAGGGCCGCCCTCATTCTCGCAGGTTATCGAACGGATACGCGTGCCTTTTTTATTTACACTGGTAAGGTAGTATCCTTTCAGCACCTTGATCTTGGGATTGTCAACCCAGCTGTCAATGATTTCGCTTGCCACATGAGGCTCGAACCGCCACTGTTCCTCGGTCCCGTAACGGCTGCCGAGGGCACGGTAGAATTCCCTGGCCATTCCCCTGATGGCCAATTTATTGCCGATGTCTGTCATTCCCAGGCCACCGGTAGTCATACCTCCCAGTACGACGTCAGGGCAGATTATGGTCACATTGCAGCCTTCCTCCGCTGCAGCGCGCGCAGCAGTGACGGAAGCTGATGTGCCTCCGTAGACACAGACGTCTACGGAGGTCGCATCAAATTCTCTGCTTCCCGTGCAGCAGCACATGGACAAAATCATGACTGCTGCGAAGAAAGAATACAATCTAGCCATTACCATCCAGGATTTTGGGAGAGATTCGGGTTCACAAGGATATCATTGGCAGGAATCGGCCAGAGGTAGTTCTTGGGAGCCTCGAAGTGCATCTGGTAGAATGGTACGATGTAACCGGCATCTTCCATGTACTTGACATCCGGAATACCGTTCTCGTCGATCTTCGGAATGCCTCCGAACGGATAGTTGCCATCGTCCCAGTTCTTCAGATGCTTCAGGAAGTCGGCGGACAGGGTCCTGTTGGAACCCTCAACGAGGCCGTTCCAGTCAGCGCCGCCGGACCATGAACGGTTGAGATAGTACATGGGGATGTTATGGGTCTTCTCCATGATGCCCCAGCGACGGAGGCAGTTGTAACGGTCGTTCTCCCATGCGAACTCCACGCGGCGTTCCATACGGATGATCTTGCGCAGGGCTGCCTGGGAATCGACGGTAACCTTAGGATATTCGATACCGCTTCCCTTGTATGCCCTTTCACGCACCTTGTTGATACTCTTGTCCAGGTCAGCCTGGGTGACGGTTCCCATTTCGTTCTTGGCCTCGATGTAGGTCATGAGGATTTCGGCATAACGGAGATAGGGATAGACGTTGTCAGCGATCTTCGTGGTCGTCCAGTTGGCTATCCAGGAATCCTTGACGTATTTCTTCAGCATAAGTCCGTTGTAGGCTGAATGCTGGTTGCGGGCCTTGGAGTCGGTGTTGTTGACCATCTTTCCGTCGGATACCCTGTAGACGGTGATAGCGTAAGGACTGGGATTGTATTCGTATCCGTGGTTGATGTACTCAGGATACTTCTGCGGGAAGGTGCCATCTTTCTTGGACTGCTCATATTCTGCAAGGTCTTTCGAATATGCGGTCTTGAACGGCTGGATGGTCATCTTCATACGGGGATCGCGGTTTTCGAATGGATCCTTGGGATTGTAAAGGGGTGACTCGTCGATGGGCAGACCGTCGATGCAGGTGTATGCGCAGGCAAGCTGGACGCTCGGACTGTGGTTCGCGGCACCTCCGGAGACCTGGCGGATCATTACTCGGCCGAGGTTGGAGAGCAGGACTCCGATACCGACCTTCTGGGACAGGTCTCCCTTGAAATACCACATAAGCTCTTCTGACTTGTCAGCCTTGAAGAGATCCAGGTAATTGTCGTGAAGCTTGTAAACTCCCTTGTCGGCGATGGCCATTACCTTTTCGCAGGCATCTACGGCTGTTGCCCAGTCTCCGTGATAAAGAGCGAAGCGGGCCTTGAATCCAAGGGCTGCTCCGACTGTGGGGATCTGGGTCCCGGAGTAGGATTCGGGAAGCATTGACGCTGCCTTGTCCAGGCATTCGTATGCATATGCAAGGACCTCGCTCTTCGGGGAGCGGGAGGCCTGGAAGGCTTCGTCAAGGGTCATGTCAGCCTTTGAAAGCACGCAGTCACCGAAGTACATGGTGAGTTCACCATAAGCGAAACCCATCATGAAGTAAGCCTGGCCGAGGAAACTCTTGACCTTGGCATCCGGAACTCCGGTGGCCTTGCCCCCTTCAAGGGCGGCGATTATCTTCTGTGAACGGGAGATTCCCTTATACATGGTCGACCACCTTGTAGAGGGGGTGGAAGACTGAGAGGTCATTGTTCCGGCTGTGATCTCATTGCTGCCGTCACGGAACAAGACGTCATCACTCCAGAACACTTCGTCAATAGGGAAGAAGTCGGGACGCCAAAGGTCATTGAGAGACATCTGGATTTCGGTCTCGTCGGAATACCAGTTCTCGCTGGAACCTTCGGACAGCGGGTTAATGTCAAGATTGGCGCAGGCACCAAGACCGCAGACAACTACAACTCCTAGAATAAAGTTAATTATCTTTTTCATGATGCTTTCGATTTAGAATGTAAGGTTGACACCGAAAATTGTGGAAGTGGTGATATAGTCTCCTGTCTTGTTCCACTCAGGGTCATAGCCCTTTGGATAATGATGGAACATGGCAGGCAGGTCATTTGCGGCGACATAGAATCTGACCTTGTTGAGGCTGATCTTCCTGGTGATATTCTGAGGGATGGTATAGCCCAGGGTGATATTCTTGACGCGGCAGTATGCACCGTTGAAAAGATAGAAAGTACTGGCAGCGTATACGTTGCTCGTATTGGTGGTGATCATTGGATACTTGACCTTTGCATTGACCTCATCTGAGTTGTCAGTGCTCCAATGGCTGTCGAGCAGGATCTTCGGGCAGGCGTAGGCGGTATAGAGATAAGGCTGTGAGCCCCATGACCAGTAAGCGTTCTGATGTCCGATGCCCTGGAATGAGAGATTGAAGTCGAAGCCCTTCCATGCAGCCCAGATGGAGCCGCCGTAGAGCAGTTCCGGTAAGGAGTTTCCGGAACGGACGCGGTCATTGGAAGCGGTGATCTTCCCGTCACCGTCTATATCTTCATAGCGGATACATCCCGGCTTGTCGTTGGCAGTAAGGACAGGGATCTTCTGTCCGTTTTCGGTCATTGCGGCTTCATTGAGGATAATACCCTTGCTCTGGTAGAGATACCATTCCTGGAAGTAGGAACCCTCTTCGGTGATGGTGTTTCCGGAGAAACTCTGCTTGTCAGCCATATAGCCCATCCTTGACCTGTAGTCGGAAAGGTTGAAGCTGGCGCCATAGCTTAAGTCACCGATCTGGTCAGCCCAGGAAATTTCGAAATCCCATCCCTTGGTATACATATCGGCGGCATTGTTTTCCGGAGCGTTGTAACCGAAGTATGAAGGGAAACCGATGGTAAGGAGCATGTCTTCGGTCTTCTTGTAGTACCAGTCATAGGAGAGTCTGAGACGGCTGTCGAACATGCTCATGTCGACGCCGGCGCCATAGGTCGTGGTGGTTTCCCAGGAGATGTCGTTCACGGCATAGGTGATCTGGGCAGCGGTCTGGGCGATATCGTTGACACCGGTCTTATTATTCGGAATCCTTGGATTAGTGCTGAATGTCAGCAAAGCCTGGTAAGGGAATTCGGAACCGATACGCTCATTTCCGAGCTTACCCCAGGAAGCGCGCAGTTTCAGGAAATTCAAGAATCCCTGATTGTTGAAGAAGGGTTCTTCGGAGATTACCCAACCGGCGCTGAATGAAGGGAAGTATCCCCAGCGGTTGCCCTTGGCGAAACGGGAGGAACCATCAGCACGGAAGTTTGCCTGGAGCAGATATCTGTTCGCATAGGAATACATCAGACGTCCGAAAGCGGAACGATAGGCGTTATGTCCTGCATTACCGCTGTTGTACTGGTAGTCTGCCGGTCCGAGGTTCAGGTAGGGATAGTTGTCAAGGGTGTAATTGTTACGTGATGAGCCGTTGTTCTCCCACTCGTAGGTATAGTCCTCGTATCCGGCCATGGCTCCGAAGGAATGGTTGCCCAGAAGGAGTTTGTAGTTCGCATAGAACTGCATCGTCAGGGACCTGGAATCATTCCTGCTCTCGCTGACCGATGTCTTTGCAGAGGATACATAGGAACCGTCGAGACGGCGCATCTTGTAGAACTTGCTGTGTGCTTTTCCTTTATAGAAGGAGAAGTTGGGAGCTGCAGCGGCAGTTATCGTGAGGCCCTTCACCGGGGTGAGGTCAAGCTGGATCTTGCCGGTCATCTTGAAATTCTCTCCCACGGTATGTCCGTGGAGCAAGGTCTCGGCATAGGGGTTATCTCCGTCCTTGGCATCTGCCAGCTCACCGTCTGCCCAGTAGCATGCATAGATAGGAGCCTTCTGGATGTATGAGTTCACGCTTCCGGGGGGAGTATCGTTCTTCGAATAGATCAAGGCAATGTCGGCAGAAGCGTGTATCCAGCTGTTGATCTGGTAGTCGTTGGCAGTACGGATATTGTATTTGTCGTATCTTGCCTTTTCCAGGATATCGTCTGACTTGAAGTAATTGAGACTGACGTTGGTCTTCAGTTTCTCGGTACCGCCGGTCAGGTTGAAAGAATGGCGCTGGTGACCCCAGTTCTTTCTCAGGTAGCTATCCCAGTTGGTGTTGGGATAATTGTCGGGATCCTTCTCATGGTTCGCGAGATAGCTGTCAAGGAAATCCTTTGCATAATCCGAATACCTGTTTCCGGAACCGTCGTTGAATTTCATTTCGTTGGCTCCGTCCATCCACTCGACGGCGTTCACGAATTCCGGACGGGTGGTGGGAGTATCGATACCATATTCAAAGTTGTAGTTGAGGTGGAAATCCTTTGACTTCGCCCTCTTGGTGGTGACCAGGATGACACCAGCCGCAGCACGGGATCCGTAGATTGCGGCACTTGCAGCGTCCTTGAGGACCTGGATGTCCTGGACATCTTCAGAGACGACATCTCCGAGGCTTCCGGGTATACCGTCGATGATGACCAGAGGGTCATTCGTCGACATGGTCGTGATACCGCGGACGCGGATAGTCGCACCGCTGCCGGCATCGCCAGTCGAGCGGGTAACCTGGACACCGGCCATCTGGCCCTGCAGCTGTGTAGAGAGCTGTGGTGAGCTGGTGTTCTTGATGCGTTCCCCTGTCAGGGAGGATGTCGAACCGGTCAGGTCGGCCTTTCGGGCTGTACCGTAACCGATGACGACTGCGTCTTCAAGAAGGTCGATGTCGTTCTCGAGGACGATGTTGATCACTTCCTGGGTACCGACCTTGATGTCAACCGTCTTGAATCCGATTGAGGAGACACGGAGGGTGTTACCCGGAGCAGCGACAAGGGAGAAATTACCGTTCTGGTCGGCAATCGTTCCCTTCGTGGCATCTTCGACAAGAGCGATGCTCGCACCGATGACGGGCTCACCATTCTCGTCTGTTACCGTTCCCCGGATCGTATTCTGTGCAGACATGGAAAGCCATGTACCGCACAGTAGCAGTCCGGTCAATAGCAGCTTTGAAGCTGCGGAGACAATTTTTCGCATAAGAAAATAGGTTTGATATAATTGGTTTGTAGTTCAAGTATCAGTGTTATCACACTTTGCCAGGGATGAATTTACGCAAAATAAATGAATAAAAACGCAGGAATTACAATATTTTACCCTTTGGTATGCAAATAAGGGCGATTTGACAGTCCAGGTCCAGTAAATAACACAATCAAGGGATGCCAAAACCGGCATCCCTTGATTATACGCCTCGTCGAGGTTTAGATCAACCTATTATGAGAGGCTCTTCAGTTGGTCGCAGGTAAGGCCCGTATAGGAGGAGACAGAAGAGAGGGGGAGACCGTCAGCCAGCATTTTCCGCGCAATTTCCACGGCTTTCTGACCGGCACCCTGCTCGATACCCTGCTCCTTGGCATACTGGATTTGGTTCCGTATATCTCTCTCGGTAGTCATGTCGTGCTCGTATTTGACTTTCTCTTCGGGAGTGAATTTAGATATTTCCGCTGAATTAAACAAAAGATCGAAAATCTCTGCCTGCATTTCCGGAGGACGGGATTTCAATGCTGTCATATTGTGCAAGGCAAAGCATAGTTTTTCGAGATTCGATGACTTGTCGGAAATGCTGGTAACCTTCGGAAGTTCCAGGAATGTATAACTGATACGGTCAGTCATCAGCTCTCCGGTCTTGGAGTCCAGAAGGTTGTAACGGAACAGGAACCTGGCATCATCAGAGTGAAGGGTGAAGTCCATCAACGCAATGAAATACACTGGCATGAATTCGTAAGAATCTTTGCCCCGGAATACCTGTTCCTGTATGGCGAACGAGGAGTAGAACAGTGCCCTCTCCATGAACCAGGCTTGTCTGGCCAACTGGACTTCAACAACGAACCGGGATCCTTCGGAAGAAACGCATTCAATATCGAATACTACCCCGTGATTATCGGGGAACGGGTTAGGGTGTTCTTTATTGCCGTAGGTAATGTCACTGATATCTGCTTCAGGAAGAATCTCCCTGAGTGTGAGAATCATAAGCCTTTTGCCGGATTCCATCCCGAAAGAACGCTTGAACCAATGGTCCAGCAGGATGTTGGCATAACGGGCAGTGACCTCTCCCGAGGCCACTGCTGCAGTTGATTGTTTGTTTTCCATAGTTACTTGTCAGTTACTGGTTTTGGCGAAAATACATCGTCAAAACATAAATATTGACAAGAAACAGAAAAATAGTATACCTCTCCCTATTTATAGTCGAACCACTCTCCCCAGGCCATGAGGACCCACGGGATGGTGCTTTGGTGGACTTCGTCGTGCTTGAACATCGTCATCCAGAATGACTCGCGGTGGTCTATGCCGTGGGCGCCGATTTCGTTCTCGTGCTGGGAAATGACCAGCTTCGGGTTGAAATCAGCCACATACTCGTCGTAATCGTGGATCCAGCAGTCCATCGCGAGGACGTCGATCCCCGGAAGCCTTTTATGGATATCCTTGAGCCAGGCGAGATCGTTTCCCTCGGTGCTCCACTGGTCACCGGTTGCACCGACCACTTTGCCGTTCGGCATCGTGACAATCCAGATATTGTTGTGCAGCGGCTCCTGGTGGCCTGGAAGAACATTGACTGTCAGCTTGCCCTTCGGGTTGTCGATATCGAAGGTGAAAAGGTCGTCATGCCACACGTGGTTGACCCGGATGTCGTTCCTGAATATTTCGTCGGTTCCATAGACTGGAATACCTTTCCTGTGGCAGAAATCGCGCACGTGGGCGTCCGTGTGGTCTCCGTGGTTATGGGTCAGGAAGAGGACGTCTATATGGTCCACTATCTTCTCCATGATTTCATCGGGAATAAGCTGGCCTGCACGCCCGTTGATGTCGACCGCCACGGTCATGTCCTTCGTCCGGAACAGCATCCCGCAGTTGTACAACTTATAGATCCTCAAAGACTTCCTGCCTTTCAGGGGCTTGTCCAGGTCCTCGAGGACATGGTTCATCCTTTTGATGAGGAAGTCCTTCACGGCGGGATTCTCTATCGGCTTCGGCTCGTGGGTGACGGCATCCAGCATAAGGAGGGCCATCTGGCGCTCGGGATTGATCGTCCTGGAAGGAGGGTTGGCGTTCAGGGCCTTGTCGGCCAGGTCCAGCATATACCAGGCCTGGTGCTCGAGGTAGAGGTCCGACTGGTCCCAGTATTCCTTAAGATAGCGCTGCCCGGGCACTGCATGCTTGTTACCGGCCTCCTGGGCGCCTGCGACTGAGGAAGCCAGCAGCACCAGCACTGCAGTCGAGAGGACGGTACGGATGATCCTTGTAACCATATCCATCAATACATTATGTGTTTCTTGGATTTCTTCTTCCATCCGGCTTCACTCTTGTATTCGGTGAAGTAGACGATGATGTCCGCCTCGCTTTTCCACTCGGTGAAATAGATGGTCTTTTTCGCCTCGCTCTTCCACTGGGTGAAATACCATATCCCTTCGTTGTCCTTTGCCTCGCTCTTCCAGCCGGTCTTGTATACGATCAGGTCGGCCTCGCTCTTGTATTCGGTCACATAGACCTTGACTTTCGCTTCACTCTTCCAGTCGGTGCTGTAAACGACCTGAGCCGAGGCGGCTGCGCACAGAAGGAGGGCCGGAAGCAGTATGATCAATCTCTTTAACATGGTTATCAGTTTTTGCAAATGGAACATTTATTCGTAAATTGAACTGCAATGAGGAAAACTGCAATTATCATGCTTGCCGCGCTCCTTGTGGGAAGCGCCGCCTGCAACAAAGGTTTTGATATGGGAACATACGGTTATGATCGAGACTTCTTTGCCTCGAAGGGTATCCGGGCCCTCGAACTGAGGAGTCCGGACGGACAGGCGAAGGTGCTGGTTGTCCCTGCCTTCCAGGGACGGGTGATGACCTCCACTACTGGAGGGGAGAAGGGACCGAGCTTCGGCTGGATCAATTACAAGGCCATCGAAGAAGGGATGGTCAATCCCCAGTTCAATCCATTCGGAGGCGAGGAACGCTTCTGGATCGGCCCCGAGGGAGGACCTTTCTCCTGGTATTTCAAGCCGGGGGAGGAGCAGGTCTATGCCAACTGGAATGTCCCTGCCTTCATCGACTCCGAACCCTTCGAAGTGGAATCCTCTTCCGAAACCGAAGCCATATTCACCAAGGAGCAGACATTGCGGAATGCCTCCGGAAACGAGTTCTCGATCGGAGTCCGCCGGGCGGTCAGGCTCCTGGATGCCGCTGCGATCGGAGACCTGCTAGGAGTGGCCGTTCCCGAGGGTGTACGTTCCGTGGCATATTGCACCGCGAATACCCTTGTGAATAAAGGCACGTCGGCCTGGACCAAGGAGACCGGAATGCCCTCGGTCTGGCTTCTCGGGATGTACCCGCCCACGCCGACCACCACGGTGTTCATTCCTTACAACAAGGACTTCGAAGGCCGCGTGGTCAATGACGAGTATTTCGGGAAGGTTCCTTCCGACAGGCTCTCGGTCAAGGACGGGATGATATATTTCAAGATCGACGGGGAATACAGGGCCAAGATCGGCCTTCCGGCAGGAAGTGCCAAGGACATCTGCGGCAGCTATGACTCAAAGGCCGGAGTACTGAATATCCTGAAGTACACAGTCCCGGAGGGGGACAATGACTATGTCAACGGCCAGTGGGGCCCGCAGGAGGATCCCTTCAGCGGGGACGTGATCAACTCCTACAACGACGGTCCCACCGAGACCGGAGTGGTGATGGGACCGTTCTACGAGATCGAAACCTCTTCACCCGGAGCGGCACTGGCCCCCGGCGCCAGCCTTACCCATACCCAGTACACCATCCATCTTGAAGGCTCACGCGAAGACCTCGCCGGAATCGTGAAGACGGTTTTCGGGGCCGACCTGGATGAGATCATTTCCAAGTTCTGATGACTAAAAGGATCGCTTTCATAGACTGGCTCCGGGTGGCGGCCTGTCTTATGGTGATGCTGGTCCATTCCAGCGAGAATTTCTACGGAGCAGACTCCTCCGGCCTGGCCGGGAATATGTCGTTGCTGGCCAACGAGGCCAACCGTTTCTGGGTCGCATTTTACGATGGCTTCCTGAGCAGGACGGCCGTGCCGCTGTTCATCATCATCTCCTCCTTCCTGCTCGTACCCCTGAAGCCGGGTCAGACGATGTCCGGCTTCTACAAGAGGCGCTTCGGAAGGATACTACCTCCGTTCATATCCTTCCTCCTGCTCTACACCTTCCTGCCTCTTCTCTGGGGAGGGATGACCTGGGAGCAGAGCCTGGCCGACCTGAAGCTCCTGCCTTTCAATTTCCCCTCGATGGCAGGCCACCTCTGGTTCATGTACCCGCTGATAAGCCTTTACATAATCATTCCGGTCGTGTCGCCCTGGCTTGAAAGGGCCTCGGCAAAGGACGAAAGGATATTCCTGGGCTTCTTCGCCTTCACCACCCTGATTCCCTGGATTCGCCGTTTCATCACCCCGGATCTCTGGGGTGAATGTTTCTGGAACAATTTCTCTGCATTCTGGTACTGCTCGGGCTATCTCGGCTACCTTGTCCTGGCCCATTACATCCGCGTCCATCTTGACTGGAACCGCCGCAAGAGACTCATCGTCGGAGCCGCCTGCTTCCTGGTCGGGTCCATCTTCACCGGCTGGTCATTCTGGTGGAAGGGCGTTCCCGGCCAGGTAATCGAGACCCCGTTGCTCGAATGGTCCTGGGAGTTCTGCACCCCCAACGTCCTCCTCTCCACCTTCGGCGCCTTCCTGATGTTCACGTGCATAAAAGAACGGTCGGTGAGCCAGTCGAACCACCCGGCTATCTCCAAACTGGCCCGCCTGACATATGGGATGTACCTGATGCACATGTTCTTCCTCGCCCCCATCGCAGGATGGATCGTCGCCGGCGACCCCGCCAGTCCCATTATCCCGGTCGCCCTCGCCATCCCCGCCATCGCCCTGCTCAGCTTCGCCTGCAGTGCCCTGACCACCTGGCTGCTCTCCTTCCTCCCCGGCAGCAAGTACCTTGTCGGCACGGAGTAAAGGAATACTTCCCGGTTTTTTGGAATATTAGATATTTTTGTATCTTTGCAGTCCGGACTGAATGAAGGGTTTGACAAAACCATTCGGCACAGACCTACTGGAGAGGTGGGTGAGTGGCTGAAACCACCGGTTTGCTAAACCGACGTACGTCTCAAGCGTACCACGAGTTCGAATCTCGTCCTCTCCGCAAAAATCCCTTACAGAGCATTCTGTGAGGGATTTTTCGTAAATAGTGGCCCAAAAAATGTCCCAAAAATCGATAATTTGAACTAAAAAAAGGTGCTCGCAGGTCGGCACCTTTCGGAGAAGGACTAAAAGAAGCGGACAAACTGCTCGGTACTAAAAAACAACCCTTTGATATCCGCGTTCCATTCGTTCTCGAATTCAGAAGGAGAGAATAAATCGTGGGGAAGCTTTTGTATTTGTTCCTCGTTCATCTCTATTATTTCTAGATAACCGATTTCGGACGGCAGTTTGGTTGCCTGTAATACGTAGACTCTATTCATGGTCCAACTTTAGTTTTCTCGTTTCTTCTATCACTTGCGAAAATAGCGATTCTTCTTTGTGTCTGCAAATCACTTGTACGTTTCCACGCACAAATAATACAACCCAAAGAATACTATCCAAATAAAGCGAGACTTGTCATTTGCTTTTCGATAGGAATAATCGCCTTATCAGAAATATATTCCTAACTTTGTGTATTCCAACGCCCCATTTATATGAAGACGGAAAGATGCCTCTACTTTGCTCCCTTTTCGGAGTTCCTTCTAAGCAACCCATCTTCCGTGCTTGGCGATCTTGTGTCAGCCAACCACGGGATGGACTTGACGACCACGATCGAAGCATGGGAAGGGGAAATCCGGATTATGCAGGATGTCTTGACCGCATGGAAGGACGAGGATGCCTATATCATATTTGAGTATGCCATTCCTCGTTTAGGCAAACGAGTTGATGTTGTTTTGCTCCTGCAAGGTGTCGTCTTCTGCGTTGAGTTCAAAGTTGGAAAGAAAGACGCTCTACAAGAGGATCTGGAGCAGGTCCTTGATTATGCTCTCGACTTGAAGAACTTCCATTTATACAGCGCAGATAGGCCCATTGCTCCAATTCTTGTCCCGACAAACTATTCCAGGGCTACGGAGGTTGTAAGATCCTCTCCCTATGACGATGATATTCTTAACCCGTCCATAACCGGAGAAGCCGCCCTTAAAGATATTATCGAGAAGACGTTGAATGTTGCAAGAAAACCTTGGGCTCCTGAGTCTTGGGGAAAGCAGTGGACTATAAGCCCTTATGCGCCAACACCGACTATTATTGAAGCAGCTCGGACTCTTTATGAAAACCACTCTGTAGAAGACATCACGCGCCATGAGGCGGATAAGGTCTCTACAGATGCAACCATCGACTATATTCTTCAAGTCATTCGTACGAGTAAAGAACGAAGGGAAAAGAGCATCTGTTTTGTAACGGGTGTGCCAGGGGCGGGGAAAACGTTAGTAGGACTGGATGTAGCCATCAAACAGAGCTATAAAGACGGGGAGAAAGATAAAGAGAACGGCGCCGTTTACCTATCGGGCAATGGCCCCCTCGTAGCTGTTCTAACTGAAGCCCTCGCGGCGGATAATCAGAAAAAATGCAAAGAGAAAGGCGAAAAGAAGAACCTCTCCGATTCCCGTCGTGAGGTTAGCGAGTTCCTCCAGATCATCCACCGCTATCGTGATAACATGCTCGCCAAAATCAAGAATCCTGTAGAAAATGGAGTGCTTGAGATTGACCCTTCCAAGGCCGTAGAAATGGAGCATGCCGGTTACGGCGAGGTTGAGCATGTCGCTATTTTCGATGAGGCGCAGAGAACATGGACACACGAACGACTCGCTAATTACCTTAAACGAGGAGGAACTTATGGAAATAAACTGAAGGTTCCCAATTTCCCTGTTTCAGAAGCTTCTTTCTTGATTTGGTCGTTGGATCAGAGAAAAGACTGGGCGGTTATCATTTGCCTTGTTGGCGGTGGACAGGAAATTAATACCGGAGAGGCCGGTATCTCGGAATGGATAGACGCCCTCAATAACCATTACCCACATTGGAAGGTATACATCTCCAGCAAGTTAACTTATGTTGAATACGCAGAAGGCAAGGTCAACCAGTTGCTAGAGAAGAATTCTAACGTGGTGTATTCTGATTCCTTGCATCTTGCGGTTAGTTTGCGCTCCTTCCGGGCGGAGACACTTTCGGCCTTCGTTCATTCTTGCCTTAGTTTCTCCCCCGATGCAAATCAGTTGTATCAAGATGTCTCCCAAAAAGGCTATCCCGTCTTGTTGACTCGCGACATCAATAAGGCACGTGCCTGGTTGAGACGAATGGCGCGAGGCTCGCAGCAGACGGGCATATTAGTAACAAAGGTTGCCGCTCGATTCAAGCCACAAGCTGTTAATGTCCTTGCTCAAGGAGACGAGAATGCCGTCCATTGGTTCCTTGAGGATAAAACCGATATCCGGTCATCCAACTATCTTGAAGAAGCGGCTACAGAGATTCAGGTTCAAGGACTGGAGCTCGATTATGCTTGCGTCTTATGGGATGCCGATATGCGTTATGAGAATAATCAGTGGGCATACTACAAGTTCAATGGAAAAAACAAGTGGAACCCGGAAAAGAACGAGGAACAACGGAAATATATGTTGAATGCTTATCGCGTCCTTCTCACACGGGCGCGGCAAGGCATAGTCATTTGCGTTCCGGAAGGCAACTCGCGACTTAACTCTGAAGGATTCCCTGAAGATGCAACGCGACTCCCAGAGTTTTATGATGGGACTTACGAATACCTAAAGAATATAGGGATAAAGGTGATATAAAGCCGTGTTATACCTTCTAATAATACTATTTGTTGCAGCCATCATCTTTGGAGTGATGATGTCGTTTCGAACCCAACGAACAAAAAAGCATAAATACAGGCTAGAAACTATTGTTCGGTTAAAGCCCACAGTTGAAATCGCATTTGACGAAATCAGTTCCTACTTCAATTACGGTCATTACATCACAGAGACCGAGCGCCTGATGCTGGCAGAGAAGTACGATGCCCTGGACCGGGAGGTAGAGTCCGTCCTAGGCAGCAAGGAACTGGAGGAATCTGCCGAAAAAGAAGCTTTCCAGCGTTTCCATACGGCGATGACGGACACCCGGGCGCACAAGAAAGCCAACAATCAACACTTCATCGAGAACGAGCTTTCCCACTGCAGCCAGTATTTCGATACCGTCTTGGCCTATCCTCTCGACACCCAGCAGCGGGAGGCGGTTGTTTCCCTGGAAGATAACGTTCTCGTTATAAGTAGCGCCGGCAGCGGAAAGACGATGACTACCGTCGGGAAGGTCCGCTACCTCATCGACGTACAGCACGTCCTGGCCGAGAAGATTCTACTCATTACCTTTACCCGGAAAGCCGCCGAGTCACTCTCGGAGCGTCTGGGCGAGAAGAAACTGAAATGCCGGACCTTCCACAAACTGGCTCTGGACATCATCGGCGAAGCAACTGGAGAGAAACCGACCATAACGCCACAGGATTTCTCCGTGCAAGTCTATCACAGGCTTTCGGAAGAGAATCCGGCATTCAAGGCCGCCATCGCCGACTACATCATCCGCTCCCGCTACACGATGCGGGACCAATTTGAGTATTCCTCGATGGAGGACTATATGCTGGACCGCCAGAAGCACGGCATTCAGGCATTCTTCAAGGATATGGACGGTCGCCCGGTCTTCTGCAAATCCGACGAAGAGAGCCAGATCTGCGATTTCCTCGGTTCCCGCGGCATCAAATTCCGCTATGAGGAGAAATATGAGGTGAACACGGTTGATGCGGATTACCGGCAGTATTGCCCGGATTTCTCCATCTACATCGACGGGCCGGACGGGACGCAGAAACGTATCTATCTGGAGCATTTCGCCGTCAATGAGGCTGGCCGCTGCCCTTCATTCTTCTCACCGGAAGACGAAATCAAGTACCAGCAGGGAATATCATGGAAGCGAGACCTCCACCATCAGAACGGCACCATCCTGCTGGAAACCTCCAGCGCCGGATTCCACCGTGGCGATGTATTCCAGGTCCTCACCAAGCAGCTGCTGAATCTGGGCACCGTGTTCAGCAAAGCCACCCAGCAGAATGTCGCCAGGGAGTTGGTCCGTCAGGAAGAAAACATTCTGGCGATGCTTACCGCCTTCAATTTCTTGCTGAAATCCCGTGACACCTCGATGGAGAATATACGGCAGCAGGCAGGCCAAGGCCCAGACGCCGTAACGGTCAATGACATCGTGGCACCTTTCGTGGAGGCTTACCGCAGGATGGAAGAGGAGAATAATGAGATTGACTTTACCGACGCCATCATCCGGGCGACCGAGCTATGTAACAATGGCCACCGTCCGGACTACGATTACATTCTGGTCGATGAATTCCAAGACATCTCTATGGACCGCTATCGCTTCCTCCAGGCATTGAGGCGGAAGGAGCCGCTTACGAAGCTCTTCTGCGTCGGAGATGACTGGCAGTCCATCTACCGCTTCGCCGGCAGCGATATGGCCCTGTTCAAGACATTTGACAAGTATTTCGGCTATACCAAGAAATGCCTGATGGAAACCACATACCGCTTCGGAGAACCCGCAATCGCCGAATCTTCAAAGTTCATACTGGCGAATCCGGAGCAAGCGGTCAAGAACGTCCATTCATTCCGTGACGATGCCGAGACCACGTTGGATTTCCTGGCAACCGAAGGCCGCGAAGGTGTAGTGGAGACAGTGAAATATCTGGCAGACCAGATCTCGGCAGACAAAGAGATCCTGCTGCTTGGCCGATATGGGTTCGATGTCAACATCTTCAAGAATACGGAGCTGGCGGTACACGAAGGTCAAAATGGCACCTATGTGACTTATGGCCGCCGCAAGATGAACTTTATGACGGTCCACCAGTCCAAAGGCCTGGAATGCGACTACATCATCCTACTGAACTGCAATGGTGGCACGATAGGTTTCCCGTCGCAGATCAGCGACAGCCCCGTGCTGAAATACGTCCTCAGCGAGCCGGATGCCTACGCTTTCAGCGAAGAGCGCCGCGTATTCTACGTAGGCATTACCCGGGCAAAGAAACACACCTGGGTACTCTACGACATCAATAATCCTTCGCCCTTCGTGAAGGAATTCGTCCAGACGCTTGAGCCGGAAACAAAGCCGGGCGCCGGCATCCCCGAATCGGAACTTTGCCCGAAGTGCCATTGCGGCCGCATCCGTGTGATCAAGAAGGGCCGCGCCGTGAATGGAAACCCCTACACGACGTATGCTTGCTCCAACGAGAAATACGGCTGTGACTATCTGGAAACCAAGTTCGTGAATCTCAATTCAACGCACCGAACTATACGTAAGAAAGTAGGATATTGACAGTATTTGATAGATTAATGCCCTTACGTGAACTTGCTCTTCGCATAGTAAAAAGCAACGACTCCAACCTGTAGCAACATAATCTCGAATATTACGATTGTCCATGTCCAGGCCTTGAAGGAGGCCAGGCTCATTACCGTCTTCTCCCTCTATCTTTCTTCTTCGTTCCATCCCAGTTGCTGAGGTCATCGTTGGAGCCGCCTCCGCCACCCCCGACGCTGACACCACCTTTTCCACCGGCAGCGAGCAGAAGAGTTGCCACAATCTCCTTCGGAACGGTTATCTCTTCACAGAACTGTTCGGTACGGGTCTCGGCCAGATCACAACTGGATTGATACGTTCCTTTCCAGTTAACCTTGCCAAGCAGGCTTTTCGCCGCCTTCTTCCGCTGGCCTTCATCTGTCGGATCCAAGCCTTTCAAAATCGCCTCTGCGATAATACCATTGCCGATACTAACCTCTGCCTCTTTGGAGAAGATCAGGTCACGATTCAGGGCGAAGTTGTAAAGGGCTTTCACCGCCTTGGCAATCCTTTGGTTCATCTCCTCCAAGAAGGCCTTCTGACGAAGAATCATCTCCCAAAACTGCTTTATCTCGGGAACAGAGAGAATCTCGCGGACCTGGTCTTCGGCGTTGTCGGCCCTGTTGCGCTCTTGCTCGGCCCGGCGCCATTCCCGATTGGTCTTTTCCTTTTCCTGGGCAGTCGCAAGGTCGGCGTTTTCGGCGCGCTGGTTTGCCGCGGCGAGTTCCGTTCGCAGTTTCCGGACGGCATTCTCAT
>CACZCQ010000007.1 GCA_902779765.1 uncultured Bacteroidia bacterium | reverse complement strand
TCTACGGTCTTCTCCTTGGCGTCGGCATAGATGTCCTTGGCCTTGTCCACAGCCTGTCCGGCGGTATACTGGACCTTTTCCTTAAGCGTTACCTTTCCGTCGCCGTTCAGATCCCTGGGATCGATGGCTTCCTGATTCTTGATGTTCTCTTCCATGGTGTTGAAATTTAAATTATTGATTATCAGCTGATTCTCTCTTCTTCCCAGCGAGCATGCCGGCACCTGCGAGGACCAGAAGGACCAGCAGGGCCGCCGATGATGCCCTGGAAACCTTTTCCCCGAAGGAATATACCTTCGGCTCGAAGCGCATCACGATGTCGTGCTCTCCGGCAGGCAGGACGGCGCCCCTCAATATCCAGTCAGTGCGGAAGATCCCTACTTCCTTTCCGTCTACCGTCGCTACCCAGTCCGGATAATAAACCTCACTGAAAACTGCTGCACGGTCGGCTGACGCGACATAGTGGTAATGCAGTTCTTTCGGACTGTAGCTTGTCATGAATATCGTATCACGCCCTTCGACAAGTTCAGGGACCGGGTTGTCGGGCAGGTCCACAGACTTGAAGTCGGCTCCGATTATCGCTGTCTTCCGAAGGTCGGTGGAAGCGATCAGCCCGATCTCATCATCAGTCGTAGGGGCATCGACGGAACCGTCCACGAACCAGGCATTCCCATATGCTCCGGGATTCATTACGGGCGGCATGTCTCCGCCGAATATCAGGTACTTGGTATTCAGGGCCGACAGGACCTTGGTCTCAGGAAGTGCAGCCTGCACCTCCTCGATCGTCCTGGCGTCCCTGACAGAAGAACCTATCGACTGTATTTCTCCGACGAGGTACCTGTCGATGAGGTCCTGATATCTCTGTAGTTTTGCAGGACTGTATCCGCCGACACTCTTGTGCCAATATGGATTGAAGGTATCGTTGAATATGTCCGCGCTCAGGTCGGCGACCCTGTACGAAAGGTCCTTGTCCTCCAGTATGATCTTGTCCACCGGCCTCTGGTTGAAATGCCCGTTGAACTGGCGCGGGGTCGTGAAGCTGTCGGCGTTGAGATAGCGCTTGCCGACGGAGAACATGTTCACGAGTATGAGCAGGCATATTCCCACCATGGCTTCCATCCGCCTTGCGTTGCCGATATGTGGATCGGCAGCATAGGATTTGGGAGCCTTGGCAGGCACGCTGAACGCCCAGAGTAAGAGTACGAAACACAGCAGGATGAATACCATCGACCACAAGGCGTCCTTCACCAGCAGGTATTTCCTGTCTTCCTTCAATGCATCGACTATCACATCCTGCATCCTGGAATCCGATGCTCCGGAGAAAGATCCGGCAATGCTTGGAACCAAAACGCAGAGGAGGCAGAATCCGGCGGTCAGTGCCAGAGCGATCCATCCGGCACGGAGGAATTCCTTCTTCTGGTATTCCTGCCTGAGTATCCTGTCCAGGACCAGGAAGGCGAGCATCGGCAGGGTGAACTGCAGGATGATGAGCGCCATCGAGACGGTCCTGAACTTGTTGTACATCGGGACATAGTCATAGAACAGCTTCGTGAACCACATCATATGGCTTCCCAAGGCCAGGAAAACTGCCAGCAGGGTCGTTATAAGCAGCCACCATTTCTCCTTGCCCCTGTACAGGAACAGTCCGAGGAGGAAAAGGAATATCGTGATGGCTCCCATATACATGGGACCGGCCGTGAACGGCTGCGGGCCCCAGTAGAACGGCAGGGCCTTGGCGATTTCATTCGGATTCCCCTGCCCGGCCTGCTTGAAAAGCCTGACGACTTCGGATTTGTCCGGATTGATGGAACCGGCGGAGGAACCTCCGTTGAAATTCGGGATCATCAGGTTGGGAAGTTCTTCCCATCCATAGGACCAGGCGGTAGCATAATCGAGTTGCAGGCCTTCGTTGTTGACCTCGCCTCCGGTGGGATGCGACAGCTCTGAACCGCCTCTCATCGTGTATTTGGTATATTCGTAAAGCGGGGCGAGCTTGATCGTGTTAGTACCGATTCCTACAAGGCCTATTGCAAGGAGCAGGGCGGACGCCGCGAAGAAACGGCCGATTCCGGCCCGGCCCTCCTTCGAACAGACAAGGCTGATGAACAACGCGATGACGAATACCGCTATCATCAAGGCGAGATAGTATGTGATCTGCTGGTGGTTGGCCTTTATCTGCATGCTGAGCGCCAGACTGAACAGGACCGATCCGACGACCGTCCCGGGCAACCAGGATTTCCATCCTTTTCCGCCCTTCAGGGCCTTCCTGTAGGTGAATATCACCGCAGCCAGGGCCCATGGCAGCAGGGCCAGGGCCTGCATCTTGGAATTGTGGCCGACCTGGATAATCTGGAAATTATAGGAACAGAACGTCACGGCAATGGCTCCGCCGACAGCCAGGAACTTGTCGATACCCAATGCCAGCATCAGCAGGAATGCCCCCAGGAGGGAAAGGAACAGGTAACTGGCCGGCCTCTTTCCCGTCATCAGGAGATTGAACAACGGCTGGGTCCAGTCACCCTGGCTGGCAGGGTTGAACGAGGTGTTGGGCATTCCGCCGAACATCGCATCCGTCCAGCGGGTCGGATCGTCAGGGTGGGCCTTGTTCCAAGTCACGGTCTCCTGGACCATGCTCCTGTAGCCAGTTATATCGCCCTGGTTGACGATCTTTCCGGAAAGTACCTGGGGCACGAATGAATATGCCAACACGAGGAAGAAAAGGATGATGCCCAGATAGATGGCAACTTTCTTCATTATGGTCTTGTCTGTCATCGCTATTGCTTATCGGCCGTCATTTCCTCCAGATAACCCACCAGTTGCTTCGTTATGTTGCGACGGTTGTATCCGGATATATCCGAGTTATTGTCATTCAGTTCGTTATTCTTGTATTCATCCCAGCAGAAGTCCACCCAGGATGCTATTTGCTTGGTGTCATCCCAATCATACACCATACCGGAAGAGGTATCCCTTACTATCTTGGCCATTATGCTGTCAGGCTGGCCGATACCGAGGATCGGACGGCGTGAGGCGAGATATTCGAAAATCTTTCCCGGGACCGCGGAGGCATATTCGGGCTCCTGGCGGAGACAGAGAAGGAGGAATGAAGCGTTCCGCTGCTCCTGGACCGCAACCCTGTGCGGTTGGTAGCCCAGGTATACCAGATTCTCACCAAGACCGGCGGCCTTTATGGATTCCAGGATATCCTCATCCGTCTTGCCCACCAGCCTGATCCTCAGCAACCTCCGGAATTCTTCGTCCGCCATGCACTTTTTGGACAGGACCTGCCACAGGGCCTTTGGATTGCCGTCGGAGGCGAACAGGCCGGTAAGGGTTATGTTGAAATTGCCGTCACCGTCCGGAAGTTTCCGGTAATCCTCCGGGTCGAAACCGTTGGTCATCAAGCGGACCTTGTTGGATGTCATGGCCTGGAAATCCTTCTGCTCGTACGGAGACACCGACACAACTATCGTGGCATTGTCCAGGACCTTTTTCTCCAGTTCATGATGTTTCCTGTCAGCACTCTCGCTCAATCCAAGATGCTTGTAATAGAACATCTTGGTCCAGGCATCCCTGAAATCGGCAAGCCACGGGAGCCCGGTGGCCTTGGACAGTCCGAGGCCGATCAGATGCATCGAATGAGGGGGACCGGTCGTGATTATGGCATTGACGGGATGCTTTTTCAGATATCCCTTCAGGAATCTAATGGAAGGTTCCACCCAGAATACCCTAGGATCAGGAATGAAGAAATTCCCCCTGACGAAAAGGGAAAGGGACTGCTTCCAGTTCTTCTTGCCCGCGTTGATGGGATTGACTTCGCCCGTCTTCCCCTTTTTCCCAAGGAGCTTCCTGTAGACGGAATAAGGTTCGGTAATATGCCTGCGGACGACCTCGACCTCGGGTGGAATCTCGGAAGAGAGGGTATTGTCCACCGTAGTGAGGTCGGGATTCTCCGGAGTATAGATGACCGGCTGCCAACCTTCGGAAGGAAGATACTTGGCGAACTTCACCCATCTCTGGACTCCGGACCCTCCGGATGGCGGCCAATAATAGGTTATGATAAGTACCCTTTTCATCTGTAAGACATATACCTCTCCAATTTTCAAAGTTAACAAAAAATTGTAAATTTGTGTTTGCACTTTATTGAATGGGACGGATGGCAAAAAACAAGGTCGCTGAAGACACCCCACTGATAAAGCAGTTCTTCTCCGTGAAGGCGCAGCACCCGGAAGCCGTGCTTCTGTACAGGGTGGGGGACTTCTATGAATCGTACTCCGACGATGCCGTCCTGGTCAGCAAGGTCCTGGGAATCATTCAGACCAGGAAATCCAACGGGGACAAAGGCTATGTCGAGATGGCCGGCTTCCCGCACCACGCCCTGGACAACTATCTTCCGAAACTCGTCAGGGCCGGTTACAAGGTGGCGGTTTGCGACCAGCTGGAAGACCCAAAATTCGCCAAGAAACTCGTCAAGCGCGGAGTTACCGAACTTGTCACTCCGGGAATAGCCTTCAACGACCAGCTCCTGAACCAGAAGGAGAACAACTTCCTCGCCGGACTGACCTTTGACAAGGATGAATGCGGCGCGGCATTCCTGGACGTTTCCACAGGATCCTTCCAGGTGGCCCAGGGGTCGCTGGATTATATCGGAACCTTGCTTTCATCCCTGAATCCCAAGGAAATAGTGGTCCAGAGAGGCTACGACAAGGGTGTACGCCAAAGGTACGGTGAGAACCTGTACATATCCACGGTGGAAGAATGGGCCTTCGTCCACGAAGCCGCTGTCGAGAGACTCAAGAAACAACTCGGTGTCGACTCCCTGAAAGGCTTCGGAGTAGAGAGATATCCTCTGGGTGTTTGTTCCGCCGGAGCCCTGATGGTATACCTGGAACAGACGCAGCACACAGGGCTTGGGAACATCTGTTCGATCTCCCGCATCGACGGGGAGAAGTTCGTGTGGATGGACAAGTTCACGATGCGAAACCTGGAACTGTTCAATTCCTCGGCAGGAGGCGATGGAGTCAGCCTGATAAGCGTCATCGACAAGTGTTCTTCTCCGATGGGAGCCAGGCTGCTGAGGAACTGGCTGGCAATGCCGGTGATGGACATACCGGAATTGGAAAGCCGCTACGATGTGGTCCAGCATTTCATCGACCATGGAGAAGACCTGGACGATATCAGGGAAAAGATCGGAGGTATCGGAGACCTGGAAAGGATAATATCAAGGGCGGCTACCGGAAGGATAGTGCCCCGGGAAGTCATGCAGCTGGGAAAGGGCCTCAACCTGATGGAACCCGTCCGTGCCTTATGCAAAGACAAGGGTGTAGCAGCCCTGGACAAACTGGTCGGAGGGATGAAGGACTGCTCCAGACTCCTCGACAGCATAGTCAGGACCATGGACCCGGAACCGGCCGCAGCCATCGGCAAGGGACCTGTCATCGCAGAAGGCGTCGACCCCGAACTGGACGAACTCCGGAACATCTCCTCCGGCGGCAAGGATTACCTTCTCAAACTCCAGCAGAGCGAGGCGCAGCGTACCGGGATATCGTCCCTGAAGATCGGATACAACAATGTCTTCGGCTACTATATCGAGGTCCGCAACACTTTCAAGGACCTTGTCCCGCCTGAGTGGATCCGGAAACAGACCCTCGTAAATGCCGAACGCTACATAACCGGGGAACTGAAGGAATACGAGGAGAAGATCCTGAGCGCGGAAGACCGCATATATGCCCTGGAATCGAAGATTTATGCCGACCTGGTCGCGGCCATACAGAAGAACATCGCGGCCATACAGGCCAACTGCCGGATAATAGCACGTCTGGATGTACTCTCAGGATTCGCCGCACTGGCTGTCAGCAACAGATACTGCCGTCCCGTCGTAACCAAAGACCTCTCCCTGGAAATCAAGGGAGGACGCCATCCGGTCATAGAGACCCTGATGCCCCCGGGCGAGGAATATGTGCCCAACGACCTTTACCTGGATAACAAGAAGCAGCAGATCATCATCCTGACTGGACCGAACATGGCTGGTAAATCAGCCCTCCTGCGCCAGACCGCCCTGATCGTTCTCCTCGCCCAGATCGGCTCGTTCGTACCGGCGGAAAGCGCCAGGATAGGCTATTCCGACAAGATATTCACACGTGTCGGAGCATCGGACAACATTTCCCGAGGGGAGTCCACCTTCATGGTCGAGATGCTCGAGACATCCATGATCCTCCACAACCTGTCTTCCCGCTCGCTGGTCCTGCTCGACGAAATCGGACGCGGGACATCGACTTACGACGGTATGTCGATAGCAAGGGCAATCGTGGAGTATATCCATGAATACGGCCACGGGGCCAAGACCCTGTTCGCAACCCATTATCACGAACTCAACGACCTGGAGGACACTTACAAGCGGGTAAGGAATTTCCATATCGCCGTGAAGGAAGTCGGCACCCAGGTCATCTTCCTCAGGAAACTGAAGGAGGGCGGTACCGCACACAGTTTCGGTATCCACGTGGCCAGGATGGCCGGAATGCCGAAGGAAGTGGTACAGAGTGCCGAGAGCACCCTCAAGGCATTGGAAATAAATGATTCACAGCATATTGTGAGCGCCCGCAAGGGGCAGGTCAAGAAACCGGTCCAGACCAAGTCCGGGACCCTCGAGAGCGACGGCTCGCTGCAGCTTTCCTTCTTCCAGCTGGACGATCCTACCCTGGAATCCATCAGGGACAAGCTGGCTGCGGCCGACCTCAACAACATGACTCCGCTCCAGGCCTTCGACCTCCTCAGGGCAATGAAGGAAGAACTTGGGGTATGACGAATAATAATTATAATCCTGTATAACCATGACCACAAAACTGAAAACCATTCTCTGCGCTGCAGTTCTGGCATTATGCATGCCCTTGATTTCCCTGGGAGCACAGAAGTCCTGGACCCTCGCCTCTCCGGACGGCAGGGTAAAGGCGGAGATAACGGCTTCCGGAAAGGTAACATATTCCGTCACCTTCGACGGCAAGACCATCCTGGCTCCTTCCGAAATAGCGATGAACCTTGACAACGGACTCGTCTACGGCGAGGGCAAGGTCAAGGGTGTCAAGACCGGAAAGGTCGCTGAAAAGATTCCTGCCGTTGCCTACAAGAAGGCCGTCGTTGACAATGAATACAACTGGCTGACCCTGGCTTTCAAGGATTACTCCATCGAGTTCCGCGCCTTTGACAATGCCGTCACTTACCGTTTCGTCTCGACGGCAAGGAAGGGAGACTTCAATGTAAAGGACGAGGATGCCGAATTCAATTTCCCCGAGGACTGGACTGTCTGGGTGCCTTACGTGAGAGACCATAAGGACAACATGGAAAAGCAGTTCTCCAATTCCTTCGAGAATATCTACAAGCATGTCAGGATCTCGGAATGGGAGAAGACAAGGCTGGCTTTCCTGCCGCTGGTGGTGGATGCCTTCGACGGTGTCAAGGTGATGATAACCGAATCCGACCTGCGCGACTATCCCGGCCTCTACCTCAACGGTCAGGGAGGAAAGGTGCTGAAGGGAATCAACGCCCCGTATCCCAAGGATATAGAACTTGGAGGACACAACATGCTGCAGGGGATCGTCAAGTCCCGCGAGAACTACATTGCCAAGGCATCGGCAGGCAGGAGCTTCCCCTGGAGGATCGTGGGGATTTTCGAAGACGAGAAGGACCTGGTCAATTCCGACCTCACTTGGCTGCTTGGCGAACCGGCGGACAAGGGTGCCGACTGGAGCTGGATCAAGCCCGGAAAGGTGGCTTGGGACTGGTGGAACGACTGGAATGTTTACGGAGTCGATTTCGAGGCCGGAATCAATAACGAGACTTACAAGTATTATATCGACTTCGCACAGAAGCACGGCATCGAATATGTCATCCTGGACGAAGGATGGGCCGTCAACAAGAAGACCGACCTGTTCCAGATAGTGCCCGAGATCGATCTTGAGGAACTTGTCAGTTATGCGGATTCGAAGAATGTCGGCCTGATCCTCTGGGCCGGATACAAGGCCGTGGACAAGGACATCGAGGGTGTGTTCAAGCATTACTCCAAGATGGGCATCAAGGGATTCAAGGTCGATTTCATGGATCGTGACGACCAGATGGTCATGCAGTTCTACGAGAATGTAGCCAGGACGGCTGCCAAGTACCACATGCTCGTGGACTTCCACGGAGCCTTCAAGCCTTCGGGACTCGAAAGGACATATCCCAACATTATCAATTATGAAGGAGTATACGGACTCGAGCAGATGAAATGGGGAGCCAAGGATTATGACCAGGTGGCTTATGACGTGACAGTTCCCTTCATCAGGATGGCAGCCGGAAGGATGGACTACACCCAGGGTGCGATGATCAACTGCACCAAGGGCATGGCCTATCCGAATAATTCCAGTCCGATGAGCCAGGGCACCCGTTGCCACCAGCTCGCCGAATATGCCATCTTCGAAGCACCCCTGACAATGCTCTGCGATTCCCCCACCCACTACATGGCAGAGGCCGAATGCACCGATTTCATCGCGGCGTTCCCTACCGCCTGGGACGAGACCGTTCCTGTTTGCGGCAAGATAGGGGAATATGTCGCCATCGCCCGTCGCAAGGGCAACGACTGGTATGTCGGAGCCTTGACGAACTGGGATGCTCGCGACCTTGTTCTTGACCTCGGTTTCATCGGAAGCGGCAGGATGACCGTTTTCCAGGATGGAGTGAATGCCCACAGGGCAGCCCAGGACTATAAGAAGACATCCATTAACCTGCCTGTCGACGGAAAGGTCCATATCCATATGGCCCCCGGCGGCGGCTGGGTAGCAAAGATCACCTTATGAGACGGTATCTGAAAGCATTGTTCGCAGCGGCGGTGCTGGTCCTTTCCGGCACCTCCGCCCTGGCGAAATCCGAAGACCTGAGCCTGATGTCGTTCAATCTCCACGGAAAAGAGACTGACGAATCCGGCGATTTCAGCTGGGCCTCCAGGAAAAAAGGCTGCCTGAAAGCCATCAAGAAGTTCGAACCCGACATCCTCTGCCTTCAGGAGGCATATTCCTACCATAAGGCGGACCTGATGAAGGAACTGAACAAATACATGCTGGTGGACCGCAGCGTCAAGCCCGGCCAGGTCGATCCTGAAGTGAAGAACAACGAGAACCCCATCATGTTCAGGGGGGACAAGTTCGAATTGCTGGATTACGGCTCTTTCTGGCTCAACGAAGGACAAGCCCCTGACTCCCCTGGCTGGGATGCCGCCCAGCCGCGGAACGCCACTTGGGTGAAGCTTCGCTACAAGAAATCTGGCGTGATCTTCTTCTGTTTCAACACCCGTTTCGACGATGGCGAGAATGCCGGAAAGAAGAGTTCGGAACTGATGGCGGACAAGATCAAGGAGATCGCGGGAGATGACGCCGTGGTGTTCCTTGGGGGAGACTTCCGGATGGCGTCTTCCGACAGGGCCTTCTCGGAGCTGGAATCCTATATGAAGGACGCCAATTACTCCTTGAAGAAGCCTCAGACCATGGCCACTTTCAACGGCTTCGGCAAACCTGGCAACGCTCCGCTCTGGCCGGACCATATCCATTCCAGGAACGCCAAGGTCGAATCCTACGAGGTGGTGGACGCTAAAAAATATGGCCCGAAGTTCATTTCGGACCATAATCCCGTTTACGCGGAGTTCGAAATCCGCATCCCGAAAGGGAAATGATCAAATCGGCAGGGTCTTCTTCCGTAACCAGGAAGCGATGTCTGAAGGAAGCCTCGGGGAGAGTGTCCTGAATACCCTTTCATTATACTCGTTGAGCCACTTCACTTCCTGGTCGTCAAGGAGTTCCCTCACGATGACCGAGGTGTCGAAATGACATAGCGTCAGGGTCTCGAAACGGAGCCAGCGGCCGAATTCGTTCTCCCCGGCATCCACGCACAGCACAAGGTTCTCGTGGCGGACCCCATGGCGTCCTTCGCGGTATATTCCGGGTTCGTCGGAAGTAATCATTCCCGGCAGCAAGGGCTGGCGGTTGAAATTCTGCCTGATATCCTGAGGGCCCTCGTGGACGTTCAGGTAGAAGCCCACACCGTGACCAGTACCGTGGCCGAAATTCCTCTTGGTGTTCCATAACGGCTCCCTTGCCAATACATCGAGCTGGCAGCCGGCCGTACCTTTCGGGAATACCACCTTGGCCAATGCGATGTGTCCCTTAAGGATCAGCGTATAGTCCTCTTTCTCAAGCGGGGTGCACGGACCCAGCGGAACCGTCCTGGTTATGTCAGTCGTGCCGAAAAGATACTGCCCGCCGGAGTCGCACAGATAAAGGCCGTTTGCATATATCTCCGCCGAACCCTCCTTTGGAGTGACATAGTGCGGCAAGGCCGCATTAGGCCCGTATGCGGATATCGTTTCGAAACTCTCTCCCCGGAACCCTTCTATCCCGGCACGGAATCCGTGCAGCTTGACGGAACACTCATATTCGTTCAGGGGTTCTCCGGCCTCGACCATCCTCTCAAGCCAGTAGAGGAAACGCTCCATGGCCAGACCGTCCTCCAGATGGGCCTCCTTCATCCCGGCGATCTCCACCTCATTCTTGACGGCCTTCCTCTGCGCCACCGGGGACTTCCCCGTCTTGACATTGTCCTGCAGGGTGTTTTCCCTGAGGATACCGTAAAGGTCGTAATTCAGGGTGGCCGGATCGACGAAAAGCCTGCGGATATAGTCGTCGTCCACCATTCCGGCCAGGGCCATGCCAACGTCGGAATAGTCCTGGATGTTCACTCCGTCAGATATCAGTTCATAGAAACTGTCCTCCGTCTCATGGTCGTCCTCCGGGACAGGCCCCTTGCGGACGAACCACTGTGCGGTGTCGGGAGTTATGAGCAGGTATGACATCACGACCGGGTTGTATGCGACATCCTGCCCGCGCACGTTGAGCATCCAGGCAATCTCGTCAAGGGCTGTCAGGAGTATGGCATCACAGTCGTTTTCATTCAACCACCTCCGGAGCCAGGTAATCTTCTGGATACGGGACCATCCGACGGTCTCGGTACCGAGGGTGATTATGGGGGTACAGGGAATATCCGGCCTGTCCAGCCACAATGGGGAAAGCAGGTCCGGCACGTTGGCGATGGCCGTCCTGTCACGGCCCACGGCTTCGCGTATCTCGATTACGGAAGTGGCGCTGATGCCAAGACCGTCCACCGCGATGACCACTTCGTCATAACCATAGAAATGCTTTGAAAGCCACTCCGGAATCAGCACCTGGCCCTGAACCCTGGTCTTGTGCAGTTCTATACCGGTGCCTTCCAGCTGTCTTTCAGCCTGGATGAAATACCGGGTGTCAGTCCACAGGCCGGCATGGTCGTCGGTAATCAACAGGTCTCCTTCTCCGGTATAGCCGGACACCCACTCAACCTGATGCCAGCGCGGAGCGGAATACTCGCTGCTGTGCGGATCGTTCCCGGTCAGCACAACGGCATCCCATCCGCGCGACCTCATCATCTCACGGATGGTTTCAACCCGGTCTCGGAAACGGTTCATTTCAAAAGACGTTTCTTGGCGCGACGGACAGTTGTAAGGAGAAGCTGGTCAATGGGGATATATTCAGAAACCGATTTCAGGCCGGATACCAGAAGGTGCGACGGGGTATATGCGTCCTTGACGCCGTGGAAGGAATCCACGACATCGTCACCTTTGCTCTTGATGCGGCTCCTGACTTTCTTCTGTGCCTTCTCAAGTTGGTCCAAGGTCTTGATTTCACTGTACTTCATGGCTGGTGGATTTGTCTTCGTCAAAGAAAAGATTGATGAGCAGCGGCACGAAGGTGTCCCTGAAAAGCCTCTTTCTAAGCAGGACCAGCACTCCGAGAAGAAGGAGGAAGAATGCCGCGACGATTGCCGCGCCTCCCGCATAACTGCCTATCATCTCGCCTATCCACATCACTCCGCCAATCGCGATCGAAATGAATATGATGGACACGACGAAAAGGACGAGCAGCATATAGAGGAGCTTGCTCAGCGTCATGGACAGACCTTTGGCCGTGGTCAGCTTGAGATCGTCAATCCTGAGGTCGATGTATTCGGAAGCTTCTTTTCCGAGTTCCTCGACCGGCCTGGTAAAATTACCCATTTCCTATGCTTCTTCGTTTGTATCCAGATCCTCGGGATCCTTGGCGAGAGCCTTCTCAAGCTTGTCAAGCTGCTCGAGAATCTTGGCACGGGCATCCTCTTTCAGGTCGGAAGCCTGATCGGTCAGTGTAGCCTTAAGGTTCTTGAAATCCCGGCGGGCAAGCCTTGCGCGCGCCCTTAGCCTGGAAGTGGCGCTTTCTGCTCCTTCCTTGAGGTCGGCGGCAGCTTCCTTGGCCTTGTCCCAGCCTTCATCGGCGGCATCCACGAACTCGTCCCAGCCCTCGGCTGCGGCGACCTTGACCTTGCGGCGGGTTTCCTCTCCCTTTTCAGGAGCGAACAGAAGTCCGAGGGTCAGCCCGGCGGCCGCCCCGGCTATCAATGCGAAAAATGAATCACCTTTCATGGCTTTGGTTGTTTAATGTTTTGGTATTTACAAATATACAATTTTTTATCACTTTCCGCTTTGAACGGTAGGCCATTTTGGGTATCTTTGTAAGACACAAACCTCCCGGAAATGGCTTTTGTCCACCTTCACGTCCATACCCAGTATTCCATCCTCGACGGTTTCTCGTCGATAGCCACCTTGTTCGACCGTGCGGAGGCCATGGGCATGCCTGCCCTGGCCATAACCGACCACGGCAACATGTACGGTGTCAAGGAGTTCTTCAAGTATGCCGGCAAGCACAAGGTAAAGCCCATCATCGGATGCGAGGTATACGTGACCAGGCACTACGACCCCAAGATCAAGGACAACGAGCATCGTTCATACTACCACCTGATACTCTTGGCCAAGAACTATGAAGGTTACAAGAACCTTTCAAACATAGTCTCCCTGGGACATATCGAAGGTCTTTACTACGGAAAACCGAGGGTCAGCCACGAGATAATCGAAAAGTATCACGAAGGACTGATCTGCTGCTCGGCCTGTCTGGCCGGAGAGATCCCGAAGGATATAGTCGCCGGCGACATGGAGGCCGCAAGGAAGGCGGTGGAATGGCATAAAAGGGTATTCGGAGACGACTACTACCTCGAGGTGATGCTCCACAAGACCGAAGTCCCCGGGCTGTCGCTGGAGGTGTACGAGCAGCAGAAGATCAGCAACGAAGGTATATTCAAGCTGGCGGAAGAGATGGGGGTAAAGGTAGTGGCCACCAACGACGTCCATTTCGTGGACAAGGAAGACGGCCCGGCCCACGACCACCTGATCTGCCTCAACACCGGGAAGAAGATATTCGAGGAACCCCGGCTTCACTATACCCAGCAGGAGTATCTCAAGAGCGAGCAGGAGATGGCGGCCTTGTTCCCGGACCATCCGGAGGTCCTGGCCAACACAATCGAGATAGCCGACAAGGTCGAGGTGTACAGCATCGACCGCGACCACGTGCTCCCGAAATATGAGATCGACCCCGCCTTCCTCGCCGACATCGACAGCTACCTGGAAGAATACAAGGATGTCATAGAGGCCGGGAAGACCAATAAGAACGGGAAATACCGTGGAGACGAATTCTGCCGCTCGGTAGCCTATCTCTGCCATCTGACATATCTCGGAGCCGAGAAGCGCTACGGGAAGACCTTGAGCAAGGAACAGGCGGAAAGGCTTGACTTCGAGCTGAAGACCATCTGCAGGATGGGTTTCCCGGACTACTTCCTTATCGTCCAGGACTATATCGCCGCCTGCCGCAGGGGTGGCAGCCTGGTCGGCCCCGGCCGTGGATCCGCCGCCGGTTCGGCGGTAGCCTACTGCCTGGGAATCACCAACCTGGACCCTATCAAGTACCAGCTCCTGTTCGAGCGTTTCCTCAACCCGGACCGAATCTCGATGCCGGATATCGACGTGGACTTCGAAGACCTGGGACTTGCACACAAATATGTGGACGATACATATGGCAAGGACCACGTCTCCAGGGTGATAACCTTCGGAACGATGCTTGCCAAGGGGGCCATCAAGGATGTGGCCAGGGTCCGCGACCTGCCGCTTGACGAATCCAACAGGCTCTCCGCGATGGTGCCGGACCGCCTGAGCGAAAAGGTTGAGAAAGAATATCCCTTCAACCCGAAACTGGACGAACTGAAGCCCGGTTTCAAGGCCTATGAGCAGAACGGCAAATGGTTCCAGAAGGGTATGGAGGACACCGACGTCAAGATCACCCTCAAGAACTGCTACCGCCTCGTTCCGGACTTGAAGAACGCCCTGGAAAACGGAAGCGACCAGGTGAAGGACGTGCTCAAGTTCGCCCAAAGGCTTGAGGGCTGTATCCGACAGGTCGGCATGCACGCCTGCGCAACCATCATCGGCCGCGGAAGGCTGACCGACTATATTCCCATCTGCCTGTCCCAGGACAAGGAAACCGGGGAGCTGGTATGGACCAGCCAGTATGACGGCCACTATATCGAGGACGTGGGCATGCTGAAGATGGACTTCCTCGGTCTGAATACCCTTACCATCATTCACAAATGCCTGGACAACATAAAGCTCCGCTTCGGGGAGGATATCGACATCGAGGCCATACCAATCGACGACAAACCTACTTACGAACTGTACAGCCGGGGTGATACCGACAGCGTGTTCCAGTTCGAATCCCCGGGAATGAAGACCTGGCTCCAGAGGCTGCATCCGGAACGTTTCGAGGACCTCATAGCCATGAACGCCCTATACCGTCCGGGCCCGATGGACTATATTCCCAACTTCGTAAACAGGAAACTGGGCACCGAGAAGATAGAGTACGACCTTCCCGAGATGGAAGAGTTCCTCAAGGATACCTACGGAGTCACCGTCTACCAGGAGCAGGTCATGCTTCTGTCCCAGAAACTTGCCGGATTCACCAAAGGTGAAGCTGACAAGCTCCGCAAGGCTATGGGAAAGAAGCAGATTGCCATCCTGAACGAGCTCAAGGACAAGTTCATGACAGGAGGAATGGCCAACGGCCATCCCGAGAAAACCCTGGACAAGATCTGGAAGGACTGGGAGAAGTTTGCCCAGTATGCTTTCAACAAGTCGCATGCGACCTGCTACGCCTGGGTCTCCTACCAGACCGGATGGCTCAAATGCCACTACCCCGCCGAATTCTTCGCGGCCAACCTCTCCTGCAACCTCGGAAACACCGGAGAGATCAGGAACATCCTCGCGGACTGCAAGGCTCACAAGATCAAGGTGATGAACCCGGATGTCAACGAGTCGTATTCCCATTTCACCGTGAACAAGGACGGCAACATCCGTTTCGGCCTGAAGGGAATAAAGGGCTTCGGAACAAACGTCGCTGATGCCATCATAGACGGCAGGAAGGACGGCCCCTACAAGGACCTGTTCGACTTCGTGGAGCGCATGGACGGTGTCCTCAACCGCAAGGCACTCGAATGCCTTGTCTATTCAGGTGGCTTCGATTCGTTCAAGATCAAGCGCCGCCAGTTCTTCATGCCCTGCCGGAACGGGAACCTCTTCATCGATGAACTTGCCCGCTATGCCGCCCTCTACAGCCAGGATTCCGCCGACTCCGGCATGTCCCTGTTCGGGGAAATGGAGGAGATGAAACCCGTGCGGCCGGAAATCCCGGAGAACGTGGAGACCGACGACGAGATGGAGATCCTCCAGAAGGAGAAGGAATATGTGGGAATGTACATCTCCTCGCATCCCCTGGACAAGTATGCCTTCGAAATCGATACGTTTACGAACCAGGAACTGGCGACCCTGAACAACAGGATAGCGGAGTGCGAGTCCTCGAGGAAGAAGGAGAAGATCGCCGTTGCCGGGCTTGTGACTGAAACTGCCACACTTACGACCAAGACCGGAAAGCCTTATTCAAGGTCGAAGCTGGAGGATTACAGCGGTTCATATGAGCTGTCCCTCTTCGGCAAGGACTATGAGAATTTCATGAAATATCTCCAGCCGCACGCAAGCCTCTATATCGAAGGTGAGATCGATGAAAGGTATTCCCTTAAACAGGAAGAGAGGGCGCAGGGGAAAGTGGCTCCTTTCACTTTCAGGATCAAGGAAATAACCCTGCTTGGAAATCTTAATGAGAATAAGCTTGCCGGATTCTCGATCGGGCTTACAACCCCGATGCTCACCCAGAAGTTCCGCAAGGACCTGGTGGACCTCGTCAAGGCCAACAAGGGAAAGACTCCCCTGAAAATGTTCCTCTACGATCCGGGCACAAAGTACAACATCGAGTTCCACTCGACCAAGTTCCAGGTTGCAGTCACTTCCGAATTCGTCTCCTCGCTGAAACTCATGGGCATCAAGTGCTCCCCTGTTCTAAAATAGTCTTGGAGACGTATTCTTACTTTCTTTGTGTTTAATGTAAAAAGAATCGGATCGGAAATATGAAACCGGCGTCAAACAGATCAATCAAAGGATGCCTGATAGCATTGTTTGTCTTTATCCTGTCCTCCTGCTCCTGGATGGACCAGATATCATACGAGGATGACGAACCGGCCAGGGCATACATCAAATCCAGTTCCGCCACCTGGCAAATATTCGATTTATCTCCTGAAACAAGAACGATCGAGCCAGTGGAAGCCTGGCTGGAAGTGGGTACAAGGGGAGAGGACAATGCCGACATCCGTATCTTTTACCTTTTCAAAACTCAACATGAATTTTATCCTTTTGACGGAACCATAATCCAGGGATCCTGTGAAATACTGCTCAAGGATGTTCCTTTCAAACGTAAATCGGGAAAGATGGTTTTCGATGTCTCCGGGGTGCGGAGTTCCATCAAATTGGCCATTGTGGATGACGAACTTGAATATTCGGATGTCAAGGTTTACGGGTCGCTGAACATGTCGAAGATTAATCTCGGAGCAGACCTGTCAGTTTCCGGAATGGTCAAAGACAAGCCATTCGGCATCAAGGTGGATGCCCTGTCCAAGACGAAGCCGGATTACAGTCCGGAAATATGTGTTGTGGTCGATTACTATACCTTTGCCGATCTTATCATAAGGAACAATACTGCCCATAAAATGAAGGTGGACCTGACCAGCAAAGCCCCGGGCATAAAAACTACCACCATCAATATCGACCCTATGGACAAGCATCAGGGTTATTATCCCCTGTACGAACAACTTCTGTATTATACAGATATTGTCATCACAACGGATGACGGAAAGAAAACAACCGTCGATACAGGTGGCTGGAAGCCTTTCTATAAACAGGATGACTATTTCCTCTTTTATGACAGGCAAGGGGAAATCAGACCATACTACTATTACATCTTCTCAGTTGATATTGATGAACAGCTTTTTGACCAGGCCTCGGATGATTGAATATAATAGGGTGATGAAAACCAAGACGGACAGGATAATCAAAGGATTCCTGGTGGCTGTATTGGCCGCCCTTGGGTTCGCGTCCTGTTCCAAACCTGTGGACGATCCTGTTTACGACGATTGGTCTACAACCCCCGGCGTATATGCTTACGGCACCAAGCCGGCTTCCTTCAACCAACGCTGATAGCTCTTGAAGTCGAACGGCGGGGCTCCGTAGAGATAGTGGTTACGGAACTTCTGTCCGCCGGTCTCATATTCGATGAGCAGGACTCCCTGTCCATGGGGAACCGGCAGGCCGGCTACGAGCGAACGGTCATTTGAACCGACGCTGAATTTCCCATTGTAAATGACTTTTCCAGATTCGACATCGGTGACCTTGACCTTACCCTCGGCAGGGACGAAGGAATCGTTGACAGCCCTGAGTGGAAGCACTCCTTCCTCCTCATCGTTTATCAGTACGCAAACCGTCCTCTGGGCGTTCCAGAGGTAGGTGTAAGCCAGTTTCTTTGAATTGTAGTAGTCCACGATGGCGTCCGAGACGATAGGCCATCCGTCACGTACGTTCCACCAGATGATGCCTGTGCGGCGGAACCTTTCTCCCCTGAACTTCTCCACGAAATATTTCATCGCCTCGGCCTGGGTGCTCTGGGAAGCTGCTATGAAATCCTCCAAAGTCTTCGGCCTGAATCCGAACAGCAGGTTGATCTGCTTGGTCATAAGGTCGTTGCGTCCCTCGAACTCCACGAAGAAAGGCAAGGGGCGTACCGACTTTGTCATCCACTCCTCGTTCCAGTCTCCGTCCCTGGTCCACGGATAGCGACAGTCCCTGGTGAACATCTTCTCGACCGACTCCTTGTTCGGAGCTCCGTGGTAGCCTATCTCGCTTACGAAAATGGCCTGGGCATCCTTGTAGAACGGATCCTTGTAGTATCCGCGCGGGCCCCAGAGATGGTCCTGGGGCAAGTCAGACCTCTGGCATCCATTCTGGAAAGCCTCCTCACTGAAATACGGGGAACTGGGCAGGTAAGGCCTGGTCGGATCGAACTCATAGAGTACCTCGGGGATCATCTTGCGGCTGATTACATCACGGTTGGGATCGATGTGGAAGGTCGGAAGGGTCCAGAGCAGGGAGTTGTCATTCTCGTTGTTTCCCGACCAGATTGCGAGGGAAGGGTGACCGCGGAACTTGATTACGACCTGCTTTATCTCATCCCTCAGCTTGGAAACGAACCTGTCGTCCTGCGGGTATATGACTCCAGCCATGGAGAAGTCCTGCCAGACCATTATACCCTCACGGTCGCAGCGGTCATAGAAGGGCGTGTCCTCGTAGACATTGCCGCCCCAGCAGCGGATCATGTTGCAGTTGAGGTCGACAACCATGTCGAGAGTACTGTCCACCCATCTGGCGTCACGGCTGTGGAAGCCGTCCAGAGGCACCCAGTTTGTTCCGCGTACGAATATCCTTTCGCCGTTAATGAAGAAACTGAATTCTCCCTCGCCATCCTTTATCATCTCGCTCCTGTCCAGCCTGACAGTCCTGAACCCCACCTTGCGGGTGTCCGAAGCCAGGACGGTGCCGTCCTCGTCGACAATGCTCACGGTACCGTCATAAAGCGCCGGATCGCCGTAGCCCTTCGGCCACCAAAGTTCTGCCTTGTCCAGCTTGAACTCGGTCCTCCAGGCGAAGGTGGGAAGTATCCTCTCAATTTCATATGCCGTGCTTCCGTCCTTCTCCAGCTTGACGTGCAGTTTCACCTTGTCTATCTTCGATGCCGGATACTTGACCTGTACATCGACGAATGCCGACACGTTTCCAGTGGCAGGATCGGTATCGACGGTCACCCAATGCACGTCGGATATGCTGACGGGGTCCTGGACGATCAAGGAAACATCCCTCCACAGGCCGGCGCTGACCAGACGGGGCATAATGTCCCAGCCATAGCAGTGGCGGGGCTTGCGGATCCAGACAGACTCGGTGTAGTGTCTGAAACTGTAGGTCCCGACAAGTTCCTTCTGGGCCTCGAGGACAGCGGAGCGGAGCACCACCTGAAGCAGGTTGTCCCCGGCCTTGGCTTTTCCTGTCACATCGAACCTGTGGGCGATCAAAGCATCATCCGCGGAACCTATCTTCTCTCCGTTCAACCAGATGTCGGCGATACAGTCTATCCCCTCGAAATCCAGGATGAGCCTCTGGCCGTCAACCAATGAAGGAGCGGTGAAATGCCTGCTGTACATCCACTGGCAGAACTCGTAGGGACGGAGCTTGTAGATGTTGTTCCCAATCTCCGGGTTCTCGATCATCCCGGCGGCAAGGAGGTCCAGTTCCACATTGCCGGGAACGGTAGCGCTAAGCCTGGTAGTTTTAAGTCCGGCAATCGCGGCAGGATCGGTTACGGGATCACCTTCCTGCTCCCAGAATTCAAGGTCCCACTTTCCGTTAAGGGATATCTTTTCATGGGCGGGTGAGGTGAAGGAAAACACCAGCAGGGCGGCCAGGCAGGCCATAAGGGTAGGTTTGCTATTCATCGTCTGATAGTTTCGTGTTCAAAGAATCGAGTATGATCCGGGCAAGAGCCGGGGACACCATTGTGGAAAGGTCTTCAAGGGAAGCCGCAGCTATCCGTGCCACTGAACCGTAATGCATCAGAAGGCGGCTTTCGGTCTGTTCGCCGACTCCCTTTATGGCTCGCAGGGCACTTTTGATCTGACCCTTGCTGCGCAGGGAACGGTGGAATGTGATTCCGAAGCGGTGGGCTTCGTCACGGATCTGCATCAGCACCTTGAGCGCGTGGGAATTCCTGTCCAGGAACAACGGATAGGGGTCGTTGATCCTGATGACCAGTTCCATCCGCTTGGCAAGTCCCACGACCATGAGCCTGTCAAGGATTCCAAGTTCCGCAAGGGCCTGCCGGGCGAATTCCAGCTGGCCTTCACCTCCGTCTATAACGACCAGCTGGGGAAGGTCGTCCGGATTTTCAGCAAGCATCCTGGAATACCTCCGGTTGACCACTTCCTTCATGGAAGCGAAATCGTTGGCACCGATCACTGTCTTTATCTTGAACTTGCGGTAATCCTTCTTGGAGGGCACTCCGTCGCGAAAAACCACACAGGATGCCACGGGATTGGTCCCCTGGATGTTGGAATTGTCGAAACACTCTATATGCTTCGGCAGTTCCTTCATTCCAAGGGCCTTCTGCAGGTCCTCCATCACCATATTCTTGTACTCATCAGGATTGGTCCGCTCCTTCTGCTTGAGGGAATTGAAATGATATTCCCTGGCATTCTTGGCGCTCAGCTCAAGAAGGGACATCTTGTCTCCCTTTGCCGGTATCCTGAATTCCACGCCTTCGATCTCCACATCCGGAAGGAAAGGGACGATCACTTCCCTGGCAAGAGTCCCGAATTTGGATTCTATCTCCGCTATGAAGGAACTGAGGACAGAAGCCTGCTCCTCCTCGATATTCATCCTGAAACCAAGGTTGAGGGACTGTACCACGGAGCCTCCGCGCACCCTCAGGAAGTTCCCGAAGGCCTCGGAACCGTCGAAGACCAATGAGAATACGTCACAGGAAGCATTTGATGCTGAGGAGATTATAGACTTTGAATAATGCTTCTTCAAGGCTTCTATACGGTCCTTGAAGACCTGTGCATCCTCAAAGCGTAGTTCGGCGGCGGCCTCTTTCATCGCGACTTCATATTCCCGGATTATGTCATTCACACCATCCTTGAGAAGACGTGTTATCTCGCCGATCCATGAGGAATACTCCTCCCTGCTGACAGCACCGACGCAGCATCCCTTGCAGCGTCCGATGTGCATCTCGAGGCAGGGACGGAACTTGCCGCGGAGGACGGCTTCCCCTGTGATCTTAAGCTTGCAGGAGCGCAGGGGATAGTTCTTGCGGAAGAATTCAAGCAGGTAGTTGGCGTGGGTGACCGAACTGTACGGACCGAAATAAGTTCCGTTCTTGCGGTCGACCCGCCTGGTCAGGAACACCCTGGGGAACTCTTCGTTCGTCACGACTATCCAGGGATAGGTCTTCGAATCCTTGAGGAGGATGTTGTAGTGGGGCTTGTACTGCTTGATAAGGTTGTTCTCCAACAGCAGGGCGTCAGCCTCGGAGTCCACTACCGAGAACTGGGCGTCGGCTATCTTGGAGACGAGGATACGGGTCTTTACATTGAGTCTCTCCGGAGGCACGAAATACTGGGCCACCCTCTTGTGGAGGTCCTTGGCCTTGCCCACATAAATCACCTTCCCCGAGGAATCGTAATAGCGATAAACCCCCGGGGAATGTGGAAACAGGGAGATTTTCTCCCTGACAGAGAGATTCTTGCCGTCCAAGATTATTTGACGGGCTTGACGTACTTGGCAACCTCAACCTCGATGGCCTCGCCACGGAGATCCCTCTTAAGGATGGTTCCGTCGGGTCCGAAAAGGATGATATGGGGAATGCCGTCGATTCCATAAAGATCGGTCGGTACGGTCTGGGCGTTGACGATCTGGTTCCAGGGCAGTCCGAGTTCCTTGATTGCATTTGCAGTCGCTTCGGGCTTGTCCCATACCGCTACGCCGAGGATATCAAAATTCTCGCCGGCGTATTTCTCATACACGTACTTGAGGTTGGGAACCTCGGCCTTGCACGGGCCGCACCAGGATGCCCAGAAGTCGACGAGGACATACTTGCCCTTCCCGATAAAGTCGGAGAACTTGACTCCGCCTATCTCGAAATCAGTGAACTTGGCTCCTTCGGCTGTGGCCTTCTTTGCAACTATGGATGCAGCCAGGGTCTTGATCGCAGGGATCTCCTTGACAGCAGGATCCACGACATTGAGGATGGAGTCCATCTGGTCGTTGCCCAGCATGTACTGGAGATTGTCGATTGCGGCCAATGTGAGGATATTGTCCTTGTTGCCGTCCAGGACACCAAGGCAAAGCTTCTTGACATCCTTCTGATAGGCGTCCATGACCTTCTGCCTTGCAGACTCGTTGGCAGTCACGTTAAGCTGGGGCTGGTATTCAGCCTGAAGGTCCATCATGGCTTTCTGGAAGTCATTGAAGCGGGTCTGGACGGAAATCTTCGGATACTTTGAAACCACGTTGAGGGACTTGTCATCATTGAGGCTGATGGTGAGAGGGGTTCCGTCGGAAATGAAACTGCCCACTACGTTGCCGGCGGTGAGCCTTGCCTGGGAAGTAAGGCATACAGGGATCTCAGCCGTGAATTTTCCATCCTTTACGGGGAAGGAGCGGTCCACTCCGGCATCCTTGATGTTGATATGGATATCGGCGGGAGCATCGGCTCCAAGGTCGCCGGTAATGACCGTCTTCTCGGCCACTTTAGGCGAGCAGCTGAACACTGCGAATGCGGCCGCGGCCGCAATGATAAGAAATCTTGTCTTCATCTTTTATCAATTAATTATTCTATTCCTTGCTCAGAATTTTCAAAGTTATGAATATTTTCGGAATATGAGTAATTTTGAGACCTGACAAAAAGCGTTCCTGACCGCCATGCCTGCAAAGACGAAAATAAGGGAAATGTTCGACAGCATCGCTGCTGATTATGACCGTCTTAACCATCTGCTGTCACTCGACGTGGACAAGTCCTGGAGAAGGAAGGCTTGTCATCCTTGAACTTTCCAGGCCTGAATCCGGCATCCTGCGCCGGCTATATGACCTTTATTTCCTGAATATCCTCCCGAAGATAGGAGGCCGGCTTTCAGGAGACAAGGCCGCGTACGCATATCTCCCGGCTTCCGTAAAAAGCTTCCCGGGCAGGAAGGAGTTCTGTAAAATAATGCGCGACGCCGGTTTTGAGGGCGTCGCGCACAAGAGTTTCTCTTTCGGGATCTGCCGGATGTATACCGGCGACAGACCCTTCTGACAACCTACTTCCTGTCTCCGAGGTCGAGGATCCTGACGTTACGGATCTTCAGGCCCTCACCATGGCCGCAGAAGGAGATATATCCCTTCTTGTTGAACATTCCGGGATGGTTCCTGTGGTCGACGGTGTAGGGATTCTCCTGGCCGTTCTTGGGGGCTACGTTGTGACCCTTGCAGGCTGTGCGGATATTCCCGTCCACGATGACCTCGCCGTTGACGGTCACCTTGATGTGATCGCCTTCGACACGTATCTCCTCGGTGCTCCACTCGCCCAGAGGCTTGTGGACAATCCTCTTGGCAGGGATCACACCGTACACCGAACCATGTACCTGGTATTCGCGAAGGTTGGCATACATCGGGGCGTCATGGTCAAGGATCTGGACCTCGCACATTCCGTCATAAGCTGCGTCGACTCCCATCGGAGTCCTGACACCGACACCGTTGTTCACTCCCTCGCGGAGGAAGCAGAACTCGAAGCGATACACGAAGTTGCGGTATTCCTTCTTGGTGTAGAGGTTGCCTGTGCTGCCGTAGTTAGCTGACACATAGATAGTTCCATTGACAGGAATATAGCCTTCGAGGTCACCCTGCCACTTGTCGAGATTTGTTCCGTCGAAGAGCATCTCGAATCCCTGCTTCTTCTCCTCGGCTGTGAGCTGTGAAGGAGTGAAAGGTTTCGCTTTCTCCAGGACCTGGTTGATCTCGTCGATCGCGTAACCGTCATCGGCGCCTCCGGCGGCCTTGAAGATGGTCTTGGCCTTGTCAAGGGTTGACTTCAATGTGTTGTAGTCTATCTCCTCATTCGTCTTGGAGGCGATGTTGCGGATGGCACCGGCTGCGGCGTAAGCTGCATCCTTGTCATCAAGATACTTTCCGGCAAGAAGGAATGACTTCATGGTGGGGACATTGGCCAGAGCCTTCAAAGCCAGTTCCTTGACCTGCTTGAGCCCGGTGATGCCGAGAACCTCACCTAAAGAAGCGCGCTTCTTGTCGGGATTGGTCTCGAACTGGTCCAGCAAGGAGATGTAACGGGGAAGGACTGATCCCTGCTTGGAAGGATTGTTCTTCGCCGCGTCGAGGAGGACCGGGGCTGCATTGTAATTATCCATAAGGGCAAGGGCGGAGAGGGCCTGGTCACTTCCGGCGTTCCAGGCCTTGGCCAGGTCAGCTACGGCCTCGTCCGTACCAGTGGAGGCAAGGACGGGATAGAAGTTGGCCACGTTCCTGGCCGCCTTCATCAGGCCGCTCACCTTGGAATACTGCTCTGCAGGCGAGAGGGTGTGAATGGCTGACTCAAGGGCGCCCTGATAGCTCTCGATGACATCCTTGTCCTTGGCGGCGTCAAGAAGACCGCCGACTTTGGCTATGTCTCTGACTCCTGTGAAGTTAGGCAAAGAAGCAGTCGCCAATTTGGAAATCTCCTTGTCCGATGAGTTTATCATCGAGAACACCGTCGGGGCCACGTTCTTCATCCTCCTTGCGGATGCGAGATCCATCAGGTCCTTTATGGCCGGCTTGTCATTTCCGGAAGCCAGCTTCTCGGCCAGTGCGGCGGCCACATCTCCCTTGATGTCACCCTTGAAGGACTTCAGGGCCGTAAGGGCTTCCTGTCCGAATTCACCACCGAGCTGGCTGATAAGGGTCTTGGCTGCGGCAGCGCCTCCGATCTTTCCAGCGGCTGCGATGGCGGCCTTTGCAACCTCACCACCTTCGCCTACGGCAGAGTTGACGAGTCCGGACACAGAGGATATCTTGTTGTTGCCGAACCAGTTGAGCACATCCACCTTCGCATCGGGGATCAACTTCTTGAACTTCGCCGTAAAGAGCGGGACAAGGGCGGAAGTACCGACGATCTTGGTAGCATTGCTGATGACGGAATTCCTGAATATCTTGTTGTCGCTCTTAAGAGCGGAAGCAACGGTTTTCCAAACCTTTGCAGGGTTGGCCTTCATGATGGCATCGGCTGCGAGGCACTGCTCGTGGGTCTTGCCGGACTTCAGCAGGGCCTTGGCCTCCTTGAGGGAAAGGCCGGGTTCAGGCTCGGGGGCAACGAAATCCCCGAGGAGCCTCTGGAGGGATGTCAGCAAGGCTTTGTTGGTAGGATCGGCGCATACGGCAGCGGCATCCTTAAGGCCTTTCAGCACATCCGCCTTCTTGGCGGAATGGGCGGGATCGTTGACATAATCCACGAGACCCATGAGGGCATATTCGTAGATGGCGTTCTTGACACCTTCGCCCGCAGGCTTCATCATGGCAGCCACTTCAACGACGGACTGGGGAGCTGCAGCGGCAAGGTCGCCCAACTGTGTGGCGAAATCAGCGCTGTTCTGGGCCGGCATCGCGGCCAGTACATCGGCCACGATAGTCTGGACAGTCCTCTGCCTGGCATCCTGTGCATGGAGCGAAACGGCCAATGCCAGGAGGATCAATATCGAATATATCTTTTTCATGATTCTTCAGGGATTAAATTGACCATGGAGCGCGCATAGGCTGGTGGACGAGCAGGTTGGCGGCGTCATCATTGATGAACAGCTGCTTGTCCGGATCGAAATGCAGGGTCCTTCCGAGACGCAGGGCGCAGGAACCCATATTCACGATCGTGCAGCTGTGATGTCCGTTCTCCTCGTTGAGGGCGAATTTCTGGCGGTTCTTCACGCAGTCGAGGAAGTCGACCTGACGGGGTTCCGGATCTGGAAGCTCGTTGATGACATCCATGACATTGGGGATGGTGCACTCGAATCCCTTGTACACCTTTCCGTTGGGGCCTTCGAGATAAGGAACCTTGCCGGAGCTCTCGAATCCTTCTCCTTCGAGAATGATCTTGCAGCCGTCAGCATAGGTGTAGGTGATGCTCCTCCAGATACCGACAGCATCGGGGTGCTGCTGGGGAGCGTCCACCTCGACCTTCACGGGGAGGTCGTTGTCCTTGCCCAGGAAGTACTGGACAGGGTCGATGTAGTGCTGGCCCATATCGCCGAGTCCGCCGGACTCATAGTCCCAGTAGCCGCGGAAGCTCTGGTGTACACGATGCGGGTGGTAAGGCTTCACCGGGGCAGGTCCGAGCCACATGTCATAGTCGAGTTCCTTCGGTACGGGCTGGGGCTCCAGGTTCTCCCTGCCGGTCCAGTAGAACTTCCAGGCGAATCCGGTGGCGCCGGAGATCCTGACAGTAAGGGGCCATCCGAGCAGGCCGCTGTCAACCAGCTTCTTCAAAGGTTCGACAGTCGTTCCGAGGCCGTAGAAGGTATCCTTGAAACGGAACCAAGTGTCGAGGCGGAATATGCTTCCGTACTTGTTGACGGCTTCGACCACCTTCTGTCCCTCGCCGATCGTCCTTGTCATCGGTTTCTCGCAGAAGATGTCCTTGCCGGCCTTGGCGGATTCCACCGCCATCAGGCCATGCCAGTGGGAAGGAGTGGCAATATGGACTATGTCCACGTTGGGGTCATGAACCAGGTCCCTCCAGTCATGGTAGGACTGAAGTTTCGTTCCGAACCTTTCCTGGCCCTTCTGGAGGGCGTTGTCAAGGTGCTTCTGGTCCACATCGCAGACTGCGACGAGGCGGCAGCGCTCGTCACTTGCGAAGTGCAGGTTGCTCATACCGATGCCTCCGACTCCGATAATGCCACGGGTCATCTGGTCACTCGGCGCAACAAGCTTGCTGGAAGGGTCGCCCATCTTTCCGAACACTTCACGCGGAAGGATGGTCAAAGCGCCCAATCCAAGGCCAGCTTTCTTGATGAAATCTCTTCTGGATTGTGCCATAATCAATTATGTGAGTTAATGAATATTCTGTTTGCTAATTTAGGAAAAACCGCGGAATATGTCAACGGCAGGTCAGAGTTTCACATCCACGTATACCGGGAGGTGGTCCGAAGCTATCGTCACGTCGCCGTTCTTGAAAACGGTAGGGACGTCGGAACCGACGAACTTGAACTTGGCCTTGTTGCGGAGGGCAAGGATAAAATCGATGCATGCCCTGGGCTCCTTGGGCGGGATTGTGAATTTTTCCACGGAAAGAACATCCCATTCCTTCTTGAGAACCTTGAGGGTCTCGCTTTCAGGACGGGAGTTCATGTCCCCGCAAAGGAATACCGGCTTCCGGGACTTTGCATATTTCTTTGCCAGGACATCGTTGATCGTCTGTGCCTGGTCGAGTACAGAAGACTCGGCCCTGTGGTCCAGGTGCGTCGAGGCGATCACATAGTACTTGGTCTCCACCACGCTGCAAGCCCTCGGTTCCGAACCGTCGCCCTTGGCGAGAGGAATCGTGAAACTGTCGATTATCTCGTTCGGCACGGCTATTCCGACACCATAGGCGCCTTCACGATAAGGCATCGCCCTGCTGAACCAGTAGTTCCAACCTCCCATTTCCTTGGCCAGGTCAGCCAGCTGATAGTTTTCATGGCGGGTATTGCAGCTGTCAAGCTCGTTGAGGGAAAGAGCATCCGCACCTATCTCCTTCATCATGGCAGCCACCATCGGTATGCTGTTGTCAATCTCCTTTGAAAACACACCGACATTGTAATGTGCGATACGGGTCACTCCCTTGGCCTTGGGATAAATGTCGGACTCGGAGGAGTTGGTCTTTTCCTGCGGTCCTCCGCAGCTGAACAGAGACAGCCCTGCAAAGACGGCCAATAATGATGAATAATACCTTTTCATTTCAGAATTAATATTAAAATCTACATTTTTCAAGATCAAACCCGGGGGTGCGGTAGCTTCTGACATCGAAGCCGTCCTTGCCGACATCGATGATGTTGTAACCGGGATATCCATGTCCCAGGGCATTGCATATAGGATTGCCCGTTACGAAACGGATCCCTTCATATTCGAAATCATAGTCCGCATGGGTATGCCCGGTGAAAACGGCAGATACTCCGAATTCCTTGAACAGAGAGATATATTCCTCCCGTTTCGCCTCGGGGAAATTGGAATAGTCATGAGGTTCATCGATGCTTTTCCTGAAAATGGGACAATGGAAGAAAATGAAAATATACCTGCATCTGCGCGCCTTTGAAAGTTCCTTGCGGAGCCATTCCTTCTGGACGGCCTCTTCCTGGGCGGCGTCTTCCATTATGCAGTTCGTGTCAAGTCCGATGAACGCACATTTGTTGTGCCTGAAAGCAAATCTTTCATAGCCCCTGAGCGCGACATACCGGTCGCGGATTTCTTCGGACCAGGCTTTGCCGTAATCATGATTGCCCGGTACGAGCCAGACCGGAGATTCCAGCCTGGCGACTCCGGTTTCGAAGACGGCGTTCTGAAGGGAGTCCGCAGGATTGTCCAGAAGGTCACCGGTGATGAATACAAGGTCCGGTTGCTCGGCGTTGACACATCCGGCCGCTGCACGGAAAAGCGAATCCGAATGGGCATAGCCTTCGGACTGGTCAATGAAACCGATCTGTGTGTCCGTAAGGTGGGCGAACTTGAAAGGCTTGAACGATGATGTGCACGCGCAGCATAACAGAACTGCGGAAAAAAGCAACGGAAATCTCTGGATCCTTGACATAGTGGTATAAAGTTACCAAAATAATCGTCAATTATCGTCATCTGGACAATAAAAAAGGCCGGAGCTTGAAGCACCGGCCTTACCATTATAAGGAATAACCTTACTCGGCGTTGCGTGAATCACGACGGCCTCCGCGGCCTCCGCGACCTCCACGACGGTCTCCGCGGTCTCCCCTGCGGTCTCCGCGGTCAGAGCGGGGACGTCCGCCACCCTGGGCATTGGCTGCCGTAGGGGCGTTGGGGGTAAGATCCTGCTTGCCGTAACGCTCGCCGTTGCAGATCCACACCTTGATTCCGAGGGCACCGACCTTGGTGCTGGCGACTGCCAGTGCGTAGTCGATGTCTGCACGGAAAGTGTGCAGAGGAGTACGGCCTTCCTTGAACATCTCGCTGCGTGCCATTTCGGCTCCACCGACGCGACCGCTGATCTGGATCTTGATGCCTTCGGCACCTACCCTCATCGCAGAAGCGATGGCCATCTTGATGGCCCTGCGGTAGGATACGCGGCCCTCGATCTGACGGGCGATGCTGTCAGCAACGATCGTAGCGTCGACCTCAGGCCTCTTGACCTCGAAGATGTTGATCTGGACATCCTTCTTGGTGACCTTCTTGAGCTCTTCCTTGAGCTTGTCGACTTCCTGTCCACCCTTACCGATGATGAATCCGGGCCTTGCGGCGTGGATGGTCACGGTTATGAGCTTGAGGGTCCTTTCGATGACGATCTTGGAGATGCTGGCCTTCGCGAGTCGGTTGGTCAGATACTTGCGGATCTCATAGTCCTCAGCGATCTTCTCTGCATAGTTGCCACCGCACCAGTTGGAGTCCCAACCACGGGTGATACCGATTCTGTTAGAAATAGGATTAGTTTTCTGTCCCATAATTAATTCTCCTCTACGGTTGCGGGTTTGACATCGAGAATGATCGTGACGTGGTTCGAACGCTTGCGGATCCTTCCGGCGCGGCCCTGAGGGCAGGGACGGATTCTCTTGAGCGTACGGCCTTCGTCGACCATGATAGTCTTGACATAGACATTACCATTGTCCAGCTCCTTGGTCTTGTCAGGATTCTTGGCTTCCCAGTTGGCGATAGCGCTGCGGAGAAGCTTCTCCAGACGGATAGAAGGATGCTTCTTCGAATAATGAAGAAGGTCAAGTGCACGGTTTACCTCAACACCCCTCACAGTGTCAGCGACAAGGCGCATCTTGCGGGGAGATGTAGGCACATCATTGAGCTTGGTTATCGCTATGTTTTTCTTGGCTTCCTTTAACTTCTCAGCCATCAGTCTTTTACGAGCTCCCATAACTTAATTCTTTTTAATCATTACTTATTGTTGCCCGAATGGCCTTTGAATGTTCTGGTAGGTGCGAATTCGCCAAGTTTGTGGCCGACCATGTTCTCAGTAATGTAAACAGGAATGAACTTGTTTCCATTATGAACTGCGACAGTGTGGCCGACGAAGTCAGGGGAGATCATGCTGGCGCGGGACCAGGTCTTTACGACCTCCTTCTTCTTGCTACCATCATTCATAGCAAGAATTCTCTTTTCCAGTGCTTCCTGGATGTACGGTCCTTTTCTTAATGAACGACTCATAATCTTGATTTCTGTTTAATTACTTCTTCTTTCTCCTTTCGATGATGAACTTGCTGGAGGTAGCCTTGGGATTACGTGTCTTGTAACCCTTTGCAGGCAGACCCTTGCGGGAACGAGGGTGTCCTCCGGAGGCGCGGCCTTCACCACCACCCATAGGATGGTCGTGAGGGTTCATGACGACACCACGGTTGTGAGGCCTGCGGCCCAACCAGCGGCGGCGTCCTGCCTTACCGTGGGATTCAAGATTGTGGTCGCCGTTGGAAACGGTACCTACTGTAGCGCGGCAGGCTACGAGCACCATCCTGGTCTCACCCGAAGGGAGGCGGAGGATAGCGTAGTTGCCTTCGCGGGCTGCGAGCTGAGCGAAAGTTCCGGCGGAGCGGGCCATAGCGGCACCCTGTCCGGGACGGAGCTCGATGTTGTGTACAAGAGTACCTACAGGGATCTCTGCGAGAGGGAGGCAGTTGCCCATATCGGGAGAAACACCCGAACCGGACTCGATAACCTGACCAACCTTCATTCCTGCAGGAGCGATGATGTACTTCTTGACTCCGTCTTCGTATTCAACGAGGGCGATGCGGGCGCTGCGGTTGGGATCGTATTCGATCGTCTTGACAGTAGCCTTGACATTGTCCTTGTCGCGGAGGAAGTCGATCACACGGTACATCCTCTTGTGTCCGCCACCACGGTAGCGAACGGTCATCTGACCGGTGTTGTTCCTTCCGCCAGTGCTCTTGAGAGGTTCAAGCAGCGGTTTGTATGGCTTTTTGGCGGTGATTTCGTCAAAAGCGCTGATAGCCTTGTTCCTTTGACCAGGAGTCGTCGGCTTGAATTTCCTAATTGCCATTGCCTTGTTCCTCCTTAAATGTTAGCGTAGAAATCGATCTTGTCATCACCGGCTACGGTTACGTAAGCCTTCTTGAAGTGATTGGCACGTCCGCGGAGCATACCCGACTTGCTGTAACGGGACTTCCTCTTTCCATGATAGTTCATGGTGTTGACGTCCTTCACGGTGACATTGTACATCTGCTCGACGGCAGCCTTTATCTGGAGCTTGTTGGCGTCCTTGTCCACGATGAAGCCATAACGGTTGTTCTTTTCAGTCTCAGCCGTCATCTTCTCGGTAACTATTGGCTTGATTAAAATACCCATCTCTTTGCTCTTTTAACGGTTGGCCCTTTCAGAGAGGACATCCTGTACACCGTCGACGAATACCATGGAATTGGCGTTCATGATGGCGTAGGTGTTGAGTTCATCAACGGTGATGACCTTTACCTCGGGAAGGTTGCGGGATGAAAGATAAATGTTGGTGGAATTCTCGGGAAGGACGAAGAGAACCTTGCGGTCACCGGCCTTGAGGGACTCGATGATGTGCATGAATTCCTTTGTCTTGGGAGCTTCCATCGTGAAGGGCTCTACGAAAACGATGGCGTTCTCCTGAGCCTTGTATGTAAGAGCGGAGTAGCGGGCGAGAGCCTTTACCTTCTTGTTGAGCTTGGTCCTGTAAAGACGGGGCTTGGGGCCGAATACGCGGCCACCGCCTACGAAGATATTAGCCTTCAAGCTACCGTGACGTGCTCCGCCGCCGCCTTTCTGGCGACCGAGCTTCTTGGTTGAATGAGCGATTTCGCTGCGGTCCTTTGTCTTGGCGGTACCCTGGCGCTGGTTGGCGAGGTACTGTACGACGTCAAGATAGATAGCGTGGTCATTGGGCTCTATACCGAAGACCTTCTCATCGAGGACGACCTTCTTTCCGGAATCAGTTCCGTCTATTTTCAATACTGGCAATTCCATAACTAAAACTCCAATGCTACGTATGAACCCTTGGCTCCGGGAACGGAACCCTTGATGACGAGAAGATTGTTTTCAGGGATAACCTTAACAACCTCGAGGTTGAAGACCTTTACCCTTTCGTTGCCCATGTGGCCGCCCATCCTCATACCGGGGAATACGCGGGAAGGCCAAGATGAAGCACCGAGGGAACCGGGCTTGCGAAGCCTGTTGTGCTGTCCATGGGTCGCACCACCGACACCGGCGAAGTGATAACGGTGGACAACGCCCTGGAAACCTTTACCTTTAGAAGTACCGACAACATCAACGAACTTGACGCCGTTCATGACGTCTACGGTGATGGTGTCTCCGAGCTTGAGCTCACCCTGGAAGTCCGCCGGGAATTCGACGAGCTTGCGCTTGGGGGTGGTCCCTGCCTTTTTGAAATGGCCCTTGAGGGGCTCGCTGGCGTGTATCTCCTTGATTTCGTCATAGGCAAGCTGCACGGCCTCACGGACCAGCCTCGATGACGGTGCATGGAATATTTTTTCCATCAGCACCGAAAACGGAAGTCATTCCGATTTTCTTTCCAATTAATCCAGGCATTGGTTGATTAATTAATTGTAACTAAATACTTTACGTTATTCCGCACAATTTTGCGGGCAGCAAATGTACGAATTATTTTTCAATTAACAAAGTTTTCAACAACGCTAATCCCTAATAATCAAAGAGAAATCGCTATCTTTGCAGCACTGATAAAAGAACGGAATGACTGTCGCTCCATTATCGATATTCGGTTTCCTGAACCTGTCGTTCGCCGACTGCCTGGACATCCTGATGGTGGCCATCCTGATCTACCTCGTTTTCCGCTGGATCAGGGGATCTGCTGCCATGAGCATATTCATTGCCATCATCCTGCTGTTCGTATTGCGGGTGCTGGTTGCGGCCTTCAACATGAGGCTGATGAACGCCCTGCTCGGTACATTTATAGATGTAGGTGTGCTGGCGTTGATCGTGATCTTCCAGCCGGAGGTCAGGCACTTCCTGATGAGGCTCGGATCCAGGAACGGTGTTGCAGGCAAGGGAAGGGACCTTCTCGGACGGTTGTTCGGAGTCGAGGAACAGAAGCTTGCCAACGAAACGGTCAATGAGATCGCCGAGGCTTGCAGGGCCATGTCGGCCGAGAGGACTGGAGCGCTTATCGTCCTTCCGCGCAAGGATTCCCTGAACTACATAGCCGAGACCGGAGACATCGTCGATGCCAAGGTCTCCAGGAGGTTGATCATGAATATCTTCTTCAAGAATTCCCCTCTCCACGACGGAGCGATGGTCATCGAAGGCGACCGTGTCACGGCCGCTCGTTGCACCCTGCCCATCACGCAGAGGACCGACATACCTCCCGAGTTCGGCATGAGACACAAGGCTGCCATAGGAATATCCGAGGAGACCGATGCCAATGTGATTGTGGTCTCCGAGGAAACCGGTGACATCTCATTCGTCCACGAAGGGGTGCTGACAGGTATCGGCAATATAAACGAACTCAAACTCAAGCTTGGACCGCAGGAAGAAAAAGCATAGGGCGACATGGAGGGGACAGAAAAAGTAATTGACAGGAGGCTTGAAGGCAAATTGGGGTTCGACAAGGTCAGGACCATGGTGTCCGACCGTTGCTCGACCGAGTATGCCGTAGCCCGCGTGGCGGAAGAGTCGTTCTCCAGTGACCCTGATGAAATATCCCGCAGGCTCGCCCTTACGGACGAGATGAGGCTCATCATGATGTTCGAGGAGAGCTTCCCGACCAACGGCTACATCGACTGCCTGGATTTCCTCGAACCCCTCTCCAACGAAGGATGGAACATCGACCTGGGATCCCTGGGCAAACTCCGCACCATGGTCGAGACAGTGCGGAAGCTCACCAATTTCTTCATGTCCATAAAGGACGGGATATACCCGAACCTGAAGAAGATGAGCGCTCCCGTCATGAGCTTCCCCGAAGTACAGAGACGTATCGATGTAATCCTCGACAAATACGGAGACGTCAAGGACACTGCTTCCGACGCCCTCCTACAGATACGCAGGAGCCTCAAGTCAAAGGAAGGGGCGATTTCAAAGAGAGCCAATGCAATCCTCAAGCAGGCCCAGGCAGACGGGATCGTGGACGAGGATGCCAGCCTGTCCGTACGCGACGGAAAGCTGCTGATACCCGTCAACAGTTCCAGCAAGAAAAAGATCCAGGGATTCGTATACGACACTTCCGCGACCGGCAAGACCGCGTTCGTGGAACCTGCCGAAATCATAGAACTTGAAAACGAGATAGTCACCCTCCGATCTGAAGAAGTCCAGGAAATACAGCGTATCCTTGCCGCATTCAGCGACTTCGTCAGGCCATATGTTCCCAGCCTGATTAATTCCGCAGAGTATCTTGGAGAGATAGATTTCCTGGTGGCGAAAGCCCAGGTTTCCCTGGATTTCAAGGCTGGGATGCCCCTTATTTCCGACAACGGGGAGATGAACCTGCGCAAGGCCAGGCACCCTTTGCTGGAGAAGGCTCTTGCAAGGGAGAAAAGGACCATCGTACCGGTGACCGTCAAGCTGACCCCAGCAAAGCATATCCTTCTCATTTCCGGCCCGAACGCTGGTGGCAAGTCCGTATGCCTCAAGACTGCCGGACTGCTCCAGTACATGTTCCAGTGGGGTATGCTGGTACCGACTTCGGAAACTTCCGAACTTCCTGTCTTCGACCGGATCATGGTCAGCATAGGCGATGACCAGAGCATCGAGAACGACCTCAGCACATACAGTTCTTTCCTCGAGGATATGAAGACCATGCTCAAGGAAGCCGATGACAGGACGCTTATCCTGATCGACGAGTTCGGCTCCGGCACCGAACCGGCAGCCGGAGGAGCCATAGCGGAGGCTATCCTGAGCGAAATGGACAAGAGGGGGACCTACGGAGTGATCACGACCCATTACACCAACCTGAAGCTTTACGCCTCCGGTTCCGAAACAGGGGTGATCAACGGAGCAATGCAGTTCGACGCGGCCAAGATCCAGCCTCTGTTCAAGCTGGACATCGGCCTGCCGGGCAATTCCTTCGCCTTCGAACTGGCAAGGAAGATGGGACTTCCGGAGAATATCGTGAAGGATGCCGAGAACCGGGCCGGGGAAGAATTCGTAGGAATGGAGAGGAATCTCCGCAAGATCGTCCGCAACAGGAGGGCCCTTGATGAGAAGCTCCAGAAAATCAAGAATACCGACAAGACCCTGGACAGCCTGACTGAACGTTACCAGAAAGAGCTGGAAGGAATCAAGCAGACCAAGAAAGAGATCCTGGACCAGGCCAAGAAGGAAGCCCAGGAGATAGTCCAGGGAGCGAACAGGACCGTTGAAAACACAATCAGGACCATCAAGGAATCCCAGGCAGACAAGGAGAAGACCTCCGGCGCAAGGAAAGATCTCCAGGAATTCCTGACCGCCCTCCAGACAAAGAAGGAAAGCGAACAGAAGACCCATGACGATTACATCGAAAAGAAGCTGAAGCAACTGTCCGACCGCAGGCAGCGTTCCGCCGCGCGGAAAGGAAACCGTCCGGAAACGGAGACGGCTCCTTCCCCCGATCAGTTCCGGTCCGGTCCGCTCAAGGTCGGGGAGAAGGTGAAGGTCAAGGACAACGGCATGGTAGGAGAGGTGGTCCGTGTGTCCAACAAGGCCGTCACGGTTGCCATCGGAAACATAACGAGCAAGATGCCCCTTGACAAGGTGGACAGGATATCGTCCAACGAATTCAAGGCCGCAAGGAAGGAAACGCTGCAGCCCAGGTCCGGGATAGACAACTCCGGACTTCGGGAAAGGAGGCTTCGCTTCTCCCCCGAACTGGATGTCAGGGGAGAAAGGGTTTCAGATGCCCTTGACATAGTCATCCATTATATAGATGACGCCATAATGCTGGGTGTCGGGTCGGTCCGGATCATCCACGGCAAGGGCACGGGAGCCCTGCGGGATGAACTCCAGAAATATCTGCGGACCATTCCCGGTGTGACTTCTGTACATGACGAACATATCCAGTTCGGAGGATCGGGAGTCACCATTGTGCAATTTGAATAACAGAACATATAAGGACTATGAAAGACAAGGAAAGGAAACCGACAGCGAGGATGCTGTTGGGGAAGAGGGGTGAAGATGTGGCCTGCTCTTTCCTGGAAAGGATGGGACACCGGATACTGGAAAGGAATTACAGGTCGGGACATCTGGAGATTGACATAATTTCGGTCGATGGCTACGGCGTGCATTTTGTAGAGGTTAAGAGTCGTGTGGCTCCTGTTGCCGCAGAACCGGAAGAGAGTGTTACACGGCTGAAACAGAGAAAGATAACCACGGCAGCCTTGCGTTATCTCCATAGATATGGGAGAAGCTCGGAAAGGGAAGCCCGGGAGGTTTTCTTCGATGTGCTGGCAGTGACATTCGACAAGGGGGAAGAACGTGTGGAATGGTTCCCTGGCGCTTACATTCCACTATATGTATAGATTTTGACAAACAGCTCTGATCCATTTCATATGAATGACAATCGTTACTGTGTCATCATGGCCGGAGGCTCCGCAAACCATTTTTGGCCGATAAGCCGGGAGTCCCGCCCGAAACAGTTCCTGGATATTGCCAGCACTGGAAGATCTTTCATAAGGATGACTTACGACCGTTTCTCAAGGATTGTCCCTCCCGAAAACATCCTGGTCGTAACCCTCAACAAATTCGGTGAACTGGTCAGGGAACAGATCCCTGAACTCCCAAAGGAAAATCTTCTGCTTGAGCCATACAGCCGAAATACTGCCCCCTGCCTTGCGTATTCGACATTCAGGATTATCCGGAAAAACCCCGACGCCACCATCGTGGCCACCCCTGCAGACCATATCATCACGGATGAAGAAGCTTTCAGGAAGGCCGTGCTGGAAATCATGGAATATGCCGAGAACTGCAATGCCCTGATGACCATGGGCATCACTCCTACCGGACCGGACACCGGTTATGGATACATCCAGGTGGCAGGAGGCAAGGCAGCCGCCCAGTCCGACCGGCCTGTAAAGGTCAAGACCTTCACTGAGAAACCGGACAAGACACTGGCCGAGGTATTCTGCAAGAGCGGTGAGTTTTTCTGGAACTCCGGTATTTTCGCCTGGAAGGCTTCCGTGATCAAGGAAGAGATGGAGAAGTATATTCCCGACGTCATCTCTCTATTCAACGGTTGGGAGAATCACCTGGGACGTCCTGACGAGGCCGTATTCCTTGAAAAGGTCTATTCCGACTGCCCGAAGATTTCCATAGACTATGGAGTGATGGAAAAGACTGATCTCGCCTGGCTGTACCCGGTGAAGTTCGGCTGGTCCGATATCGACAGCTGGAATTCCCTTTTCAATGCGATTGTCAGCAAGGATGAGAAAGGCAATGCCGTCAACACGGACAACAACCTGTTCACCGAAGACAGGAACAACCTGGTCATCACCGAGAACAAGAAGAAGATCTACGCCATCAAGGGGCTCAAGGATTACCTTGTGATCGATATGGAAGATGCACTCCTGATCTGCCCGCGTGACGACAAGCAGTTCAGGGAGTTCATCTCAGGCCTGGGAATGCCGGGCTACGAAGATTTCCGTTAAAGGATTAGCAGTTCATTGCGCCGCAGCAGTGGATGACCTGGCCGCTGACATAGCTTGAAAGGTCACTGGCGAGGAAGAGGGCCACATTGGCGACATCCTCGGGAGTTCCACCCCTGCGGAGAGGGATCTGCTTCGTCCAGGCGTCACGGACGTCCTGGGGAAGGGCGTTGGTCATGTCGGAAATGATGAATCCGGGAGCGATGCAGTTCGCCCTGATTCCACGGGGTCCCATTTCCTTGGCTATGGACTTGGCGAGTCCGATCATTCCGGCCTTCGATGCGGAATAGTTGCACTGTCCTGCATTTCCGGAAACACCCACGACAGAAGACATGTTGATGATGCTTCCACCCCTCTGGCGTGCCATGATGGGAGTGAGGGCATGGATGAAGTTGAATGCCGACTTTAGGTTGACGCCGATGACGGCATCCCACTGCTGTTCGGTCATCCTCATCATAAGTCCGTCCTTGGTGATGCCTGCGTTGTTGACAAGGATGTCAACCCTTCCGAAATCGGCGACAATCTGCTCGACCACGGCATGGGTCTGCTCGAAATCAGCTGCGTTGGAGGCATATCCCCTGACCTTGTGGCCGAAAGCCTCAAGCTCCTTGATAGTTTCCTCTGCAGCCTCGTTGATCACGAGGTCGGTGAATGCCACGTCTGCTCCTTCGGAGGCGAACTTAAGGGCTATCGCCTTGCCGATTCCTCTTGCAGCGCCCGTCACAAGGGCGACTTTTCCTTCCAATAATCCCATAATATCGATTTTATAAATTCTGTATCTCCGAGGGTGGCAGTGGTGCCAACGGTACAACTCCTCCCTCCCGGCGAGCGACAAAATTAGGGTTTATTATCAAGACGGGCAAAAATAATTGGCTATATTTGCACTACGTAATAATAAGGAACTGTGATTAAAAGCGAAATTCGGGACCCCGGGTCGTGGGAGAGCGGAGAGCTGAAAATCAGCTGGGTAAGGAACCATATGCCCCTGCTGGAAGGACTCGAGAAAGAATTCAAGGAAAACAAACCATTCAAAGGACTGAAAATCGCCCTTTCGGTGCATCTTGAAGCCAAGACAGCCCATCTCTGCGAAGTCCTGGCAGAAGGCGGAGCCGAGATGTTCATCACCGGCAGCAATCCACTGTCGACCCAGGATGACGTGGCGGCCGCCCTTGTTCACGAAGGCCTGAACGTATTCGCCGTCCACGGGGCTTCTCCTGAAGAGTATGAGCACGGCATCCGCCGGGTCATCGAAGCCGGACCGAACATCATCATCGATGACGGAGGTGACCTTGTGACCATGATCCATGACAATTATCCCCAGTTTATTCCGAATGTGATCGGAGGATGCGAGGAGACTACGACCGGAATCCTCCGGCTGGAAGCCATGGACCGTGAGCGGAAACTGCTGTTCCCGATGATGCTGGTCAATGACGCTGACTGCAAGCATCTTTTTGACAACCGTTACGGCACCGGCCAGTCGGTCTGGGACGGGATTGACAGGACAACCAACCTCATAGTGGCAGGCAAGGATGTGGTCGTGGCCGGTTATGGCTGGTGCGGCAAAGGCGTTGCCATGAGGGCCAAGGGCCTCGGAGCCAGGGTGATTGTCACCGAAGTGGATCCGGTAAAGGCCATGGAGGCCGTCATGGACGGTTTCAGGGTAATGACCATGGCCGAGGCTGCCAAGGTCGGGGATATATTCGTGACTGTGACAGGATGCGAGGATGTGATCACCAGGGAGCATTTCCTGGTCATGAAGGACGGTGCCATATGCTGCAACGCCGGTCATTTCGACTGTGAAGTGTCCGTAAGGCAGCTGAAGGAGATCGCCGTCGACATCAAACCGGCCAGGAACAATATCATGGAATATGTTCTCGAGGACGGACGCCGCATTTATTTACTGGCGGAAGGACGTCTTGTCAACCTTGCCGCCGGAGACGGCCATCCTGCAGAGATCATGGACATGTCCTTCGCCATCCAGGCTTTGAGTGCAAAATATCTGGCCGACAACAGGGAGGCCCTTCGACAAGCTCAGGAACCGGTAAGCATGCTGCACCGCGTTCCCGAGGAAATCGACCGGGAGGTGGCACTCCGCAAGCTTGGCACCTGGGGCGTCACGATCGACAGACTGACTGAAAGACAAAAGAAATATTTATACGGAGAATAAATGATCATGAGACTATTTCCCCTATACACTTGGACTAAAGGAATCAGGAACTTCAAACGCCGCAGACGCAGCTTCTCCAGGCAACCCTGGTCGCAGGGAGTGATCCTCCTCGCCTGTGTGGTCATTGCGATGCTCCTGGCCAACCTGCCTTTTACCAAAGATTTTTATCACAGCGTACTCGAGACCCAGTTCTCACTGTTTTTCAAGGTACCCGGTGGCAGGGACGTCATGTTCCCGGATGGGATGACCATCGAAAAATTCATCAATGACATCCTGATGACCATTTTCTTCTTCACGGTCGGACTGGAAATCCGGCGTGAGATGAAGCATGGGGAACTTTCAAGTGTGAAGAAGGCCCTGATGCCCGTGATCGCGGCCTTCGGAGGAGTCGTAGCTCCTGCAGCCATATTCGCAATCGTCAACCACGGAACGGCCGCCGCATCCGGATGGGGAATCCCTACGGCCACCGATATAGCCTTTGCGGTAGGTATCCTTTCAATCCTGGGCGACAAGGTCCCGGTATCCCTCAAGGTCTTCCTTACCGCCCTGGCCATTGCAGACGACCTGATCGCCATCCTCGTGGTCGCAATATTCTACGGAGGCACTATCAACCTCCCTCTCCTGGGCATTGCATTCCTCCTGATCATCGTCATCCTGATCATGAACAAGCTGGGAGAGAAGAGAAGCTGGTATTATTTCTTCCCGGGACTCGCGATTTGGGCCCTGTTCTATTATGCGGGCATACACTCGACCATGTCCGGTGTAGTGATGGCTTTCCTGGTCCCCATGGTACCTCGCTACAACGAGGCTTACTTCCGCAGGAAGAGACTTCAGTATATCAAGAGGCTTAACGAATACAACCTCATCGAATCTTCATCGACAGAGTTCCCGAATGGTCCGCAAAGGCACTGCCTGAGAAGGATGAGCACAATCTCCAAGGGAGCGATACCTGTGAGCTACAGGCTGGAGCACACCCTGGAGCCGTGGGTCAATTTCTTGATAATGCCGCTGTTCGCTCTGGCGAATGCCGGAGTGGAAATACCGGACCTCTCCTATTTCAACGTATTCCACATAGATCCGGCCCTCGGTGGAGTAAGCATGGGAATATTCCTGGGCCTGCTGGTCGGAAAACCTCTTGGAATCTCGCTTGCCAGTTTTATCGCAGTCAAACTGAAGGCCGGCGAAATGCCTGCCAGAGCCACTTGGAAAATGCTTGTCGCCGTAGCCTGTCTAGGAGGTATCGGATTCACGATGTCCATCTTCGTGGACACCCTGTCCTTCGGTGAACAAGCTCCGGAAATAACGGCCAAACTGCGCGACATGGGCAAGGTCGCCGTCCTGATGGGATCGCTTTGCTCAGGAATCCTGGGATGTGTCCTGATTTCCCTGTTCAACAGGATGCAGAAAAAGGCATAAAAAAAAATGAGTGTCGACGCTTCCCGCGTGGACCCTCACTCTAACCACATAATTAATAACACTAAAACTAATAACCAATAGGTTGATTGGTGAGAGAACCTCATTACTCAACCCGATTACAAAGTTATATCATTTTTTCAATTGTGCAAAATATTTTATAACTTTTTTTTGTTAAAGTGCAGAATATTACCTGCAACCTCTTGAAGAACAGAGATATAAACAATAAGGTATTTTTATAATCCGTTTTAATAACACCCATTACAGGGCCGTACAAGGCCTATAAAAACGTTTAAAATAAATTTTAAAACCTTATTGCTTACAATTTATCAAGAGCCTACGAAAGCCAGTGTGGCGACCGAAATCCTAGTATTGTCCGGACAGGAATCTTTCAAGGCAACGTAGCATGCATGAAGGGTTCCGCCTGTAGTAAACACATCGTCTACAAGCAATATATGCCTGTATCCGGACAACCGCACACCCTTTTTCAATCGAAAAGCTCCGGACACGTTCGCAATCTTACTTTCCGGATCCAACCGTGTCTGAGTCCTGGTCCTACGGCGACGTACCAGGATGTCCGCAACCCTGACATTGCCAAGTGAAGAGGACAGTACCTTGGCAATTAACTCAGCCTGGTTATATCCCCTGGACCATCTCCTTGTCCAGTGAAGAGGGACGGAAACTATGGCATCGACATCTGAAAACAGAGGAGAACTCGCCATTTCGCGGCCGAGCATTCCGGCAAAATAGCGACCTGCCGAAAGGTCAGAATGATATTTCAATCTCCTTGTGATATCACGGTATCCGGTACCAGGACGATAATAGAACAGCGAAGTGGCGTATGAATACGGCACCGGACGATCCAATCCCTTCCCATTCAAATCCCGTTGGACCAAGGCGTTGAACCGCCCGGACATCTGGTTGTTCCGTTGACCGGCAAAGCAAGTCCTTGGCATGTCCGCAAGGCAGAACGCACATATATGGTCTTCCTTCAACGAAAGGACACCGTTGCAAACGATACACCTTCTGGGCATCAGGATGTCCAGAAGCGCCGTGCGGAAGTTTGCTTGTGCCAAAATATTACTCACAATAATTTACCAGTTGATTAGCAATAAATTACTATTGCCTTCCACAAGGGATGTAATTAGATTTGCGGCGTTAGTGATGACCCTGGTGTTTCATTCAAAAACAAACTATCCAAAACCAGGGACATTAGAATAAGTGGTTATTTTGCAGAACTCGCCTGGTGTGACTCCATGCGAGTTTTTTCATACCATTAAATCCTGAACGAACCGGACTCTCCTTCTGACAATACGACTCCTTCGGCGACAGCCTTTTTGCGACCGGTCAGGGTAAGGGTCTTCAGGTTCAGTGAACCCTTGATCACCTTCAGCCTGACTGAGGTGTCGGAGACCTCGCAGGTGCCGTAAGAATACCCGTTGCTCCAAAAATAAACACCCGGAGACGAGGTGAAGTTCATGGTCCTGCTGACTCCTGAATAATGGAAATCACTCAAAGCCAGGATAGCCGACCAGCTGGCCATCGAACGGGAATAGTGCCATCCGCATTCCGGTTCATTGAAAGGATTCCTTTTAGCGCCTTCGTAACGTTCACGGATCGACATGATGCATTTGAGGCCGTTCTCCACCTGGCCTTCATAAAGCATCCCGGTTGCAGCGCAGTATTCGAAGCCGGTCATGCATTCTCCGAAATAGGGGAAAGGAACCTCGAGGCGCCCGTGGGGCCAGGCGGCCATAAGCAAGGCATTCTCGTCTCCGAGGGCATAGGAACGCATGTTGTTGAAACGACGGCCTATTCCCTCGACATAATTGTATTTCATTATACTGCGGAGGGTCGTCTTTATGTGTTCCTCGTCACCAAGATACCCGAGGCCGCAAATATGGGCCATGTACTGCCCCACAAGCTGGTCCACCAGGCAGCCCCTGCCGAGCTGGTAATCCGGAATCCGTACATACGGATCGTCCATATCCAGGAATTCGAATGTCTCGGGAGAAGTAATCTTCTGCTCATAGTATTCCCCGTTGAACAGATTGGCATCCGTCCATGCACTCCCCTTCAGGAACAGTTCCCGGCATTTCTTCGCGAAAGCCTTGTCCTTCATTGCTACGGCCATCTCCTCGGCTGCCCTGAGAGCCCCCATATACCAGAACTGCATCTGGGGATTGGGACCGAAGTAGTTGACATCCATCGTATTATGTTGTGAGCCCTCCATAACTCCGTCCTGATTGCCGTCCCAGCCTTTTTCTACCCACGCATAGGAAAGTGCCTTCTTGATCCTGGGCCAGTGGCTGGAAAGAAAACCGGAATCTCCGCTCAGCTGCCACTCCCTGTAGGCTTTCATTATGGTTCCCATCTGGCCGTCAGCCGCGGCCGAATGACCGTCTGCGGCAGTGGACAAAGGAAGAGTTGCACGGAAATTCATGCAGCCGTCATCTTCTCGGGTGGCATAGGTGAACTCCACGTCGCGCATGCTTTGAGCCAGTTCTCCGAAAAGGAACGGAGTAGCAACTTCATAGTTCCATACGTGGGTGCACGACCCGTAGCAGGAACCGGCATTGTTGCCGGTTCCTTCCCATCCCATCATATGTCCGTCAGGCAGACGGAACACCGTCTGTGAGCGAAGAGCAGAAAGGTTGTAAAGGGCGGCTTCCTTGACAGCGTCAGGGAAAGTGCTTTCCTTGATTGCATTCACGAATCCGATGGTCTGACGCTCGAGGTCCGGGATCCTGGGGATGATCTTTTCCGCGGCAGTCCAGGCGTCAGGATATTCCTTGCAATAATAGTTGCCTTCGACGCGTGTCGACCAGGCCTTCCTGTTGGGGAAGCTCCAGGTCAGGTAGAAGGTGAACGATTCCTCCGCTCCGGGGGCTACAGTCTTCTTGACCGCCAGGGAGGCCATGGGGTCAGGTTCCCCTGAAGGATCCCTCTCCGTCAAGACCCCGTCGGCACTGAAATCGTCCCAAAAGTTCAGTATGGCCTGATTCCAGTCGTTGCGTTTGGAGGAAGTACGGAAGCTCACGTTTTCAGTCGCAGTCGTCGTCAAAGCGATCGTTCCCCACGCCTGATGGTCCTTTGGCACACCTTCGGAATAAAAATAAATACCCGACAGTCCGGTTCCAGTACGGTACTCGTTCCTGTTGTCCTTTGCATCATTGGCCACTCCGTCACGGCCTATGAAGTTGCGCAAAGACCCGCTTACCGACACTTCAATTGGGACATTTGAAAGGTTCCTTACCTGATATGACAGAACCGCCACGGGAAGACCGCTGGCATCTGCATCCGTCGGCACCATGGGATTGAAGCCCTTTATCGTCACCGCTACGGGCAAGTCCTCGTCCGAGAGATGGACCTGGCCGAAAGGATATGCGGCATCGAATGACGCATCGCGGAACCTCGGCATTCCGAAATTGTCGACTGGCTCCCCGAAGCCATGGTTGAATTCTCCCGGCAGCAGCGGTCCGGCCAGCATGGCGGTGGTCTTGTTCCCCTTTGTATCCTCGGTATGTATCGCGAAGAACGGAGCGTTCCTAGCAGAAACCCCGGTATTGAAATGGATCCCCGGAACATTCATTATCTCCCAGTCACGAAGTTCCCCTCGCCCTCCGAGCGACACGGTGCCGGTACCGATCCCGCCGAGAGGCAGGGCGACTTCCCTCAGATGGGCGGAGTCATAGTGAGTCATAACGGGCCATTCCGATGGCTTCCATTCCTGTGCAGAAAGAGCTGCTGAAGAAAGCACTGCAGCCAGAACGAGGATTCTTCTCATAATGTCAAGCGTTATTAATACAAGGTCAACAGACAACTGCAATTTAATGATTTTTCCGTAATTTTGTCCGCTTCATGAAACTGCCGCGCATCATATTTCCGGTAATATCTTCCTTGCTGATCTCCCTTTCGTCAGGAGGCCAGACCCTTAGCTATCCTGAAGAAGTCCGGAAGATTTTCAACAAGGCGGACTCGGAAGCTTCCCTGTACATCCCCAAGGATATTGCAGACATTCCAGGTACGGCAGAAACCGGTTTGCTGGAATCACGGATCGCCATTCCGGACTGCCCGGAAAAGGAATATCTCAAGACCATGGTCCGACTGGCCGGAGCACGACCCATTGACGTTCCTCCGTTGGAATCGCTGGACAATCCCTATGCCCGGATAAGGGATATGGCTGCGATGTGGGACGGAGCGGTGATGCCTGAAGGATGGGTCAGGAAAGACGACCTTTATTCCGTCCTGTTCTATAAGGCCGTAGCCGACAGGAATATACCGCATATCGGTTCTTCCCCGCTGACCAGGGCCATAGATTCCGGGCTCAGGAGGATGCCGGGTGATATCCTTACTATGGAAGATCTCTCATCCAAGGCCTTTACATTCCGTATGGCGAAAGAACTGATGGGCGAAATCTTCACGGTCGACACCCACTGTGACCTTCCCGAGGGATATCCTGGAGCCTCTGTAGGGAAACGCTCATTAAGTCAAAGCAGCATCCAGAAGATGGACGAAGGCGGCCTTGATTCACAAGTCCTCATCAGTTTTCTATGGCAGGGACCTTCGAATGAGGTTTCTTCCAGGCGTGCAGTGGAAAAGAACCTGAAACAGATCAGGGAAATTAAGGAGGATATCGGGAAGTACCCTGAAGCCTGCGGGCTTGCCACCTCTCCGGAAGAGGCGGAGGCTCTGGTCAAGCAAGGCAGGAAGGCCTTCTTCATAGGGTTGGAAAATGCCTACGGTATCGGTAACGATATTAGTAACATAAAGAAGATGAGGGACCTGGGAGTTGTCTATATCACTCTCTGCCACTTCCGGGACAATGCTGTCTGCAATACCTCATCAAAACACGGGAGCAACCCTTCGAAAGGACTTACCGACTTCGGAATCAAAGTCGTTGAAGAGATGAACCGCCAGGGTCTGATGATAGACCTGTCACATCCTTCAGCCGGGACATTCTGGGACTGCATCAAGTACAGCAAGGCTCCAATAATATGCTCCCACTCCGGCGCGAAGGCGATCTACGGTCACGACCGCGGCCTGGACGACAGGCAGCTGAAGGCCCTTGCGGAAAAAGGCGGCGTGATTCAGGTATACACCGTATCGGAATTCCTGACAAGGAACCCCGGCAAGTCTTCCATCGACGACATGATGTCCCATTTCAACCATTGTGTAGAAGTTGCTGGTGTTGAACATGTCGGTATCGGAAGCGATTTCGATGGAGGTGGCGGTGTCATCGGCTGCAACGGCGACAACGACCTCATCAACATCACTGTGAAAATGCTGGAACACGGCTATACCAGAGACCAGATCAGAGGCTTCTGGGGAGGTAATTTCATGAGGGTGATGAAGGAAGTCCAGTCTATTGCAGGTCAAGACTGAGCTGGGGATCGGCCTCCCTCCTGAGCCTGTCGAACTCCTCGACCTCCGACAGGTCCGGATTGACCAGGACATCCAGGTTCCGGATAAGGATCCTGTCCCCGTTGAAGATATCGCTCATGCAACCGCCGACACCGACTACAGCCGGAATACCCAGCCCTCTGGAAAGAAGACCCACGTGCCCGGCGTAATCCTCCTCCTCAGTAACCATTCCGACAACCTTCTTGAAATCGATCATCACGGAATCAGACAAGGAGATGGTCTTGGCAATCAGCACGCTGCCCGGGGGAATATCCTCGAAAGGATTCCTCTGTCCGCGGTCATCCACCACGAACGCCCTCCCTTTTGCAAAACCGGGTTCTCCTTTACCTCTGACTGTCATCCGTCAAGCTTTAGATCTCCCACGCTCCACCGCGGGCGAATACTCCTTCAACCAGAGTGTCATAGAACATTCCCCTCTTGGCAAGGTCAAGGACGTTCATCCTGTGACGCATTAGCTGGACGATGGGGAACATATCCCTGAGTTGCTCCCTGGTTACACCTATCATTGAAGGGTCATACGGCGCTCCGGCAGCCTTGAACAGGTCCTGCATCTTCCTGAAAGGATATACCTGACCCTGCAGCTTCTCCTTGAACTCCGGCCAGGTGTCACGGAACCTCGCAAGCTGCTCGCCTACCGTTGCGGCGTCGTTGTATTTCTTGGTGATATTGTCGTACCCCAACGTCGGAGCCGGGAAGTCCTTGAATATTTCGACGGCTCTCTGCTGCTCCTGCTCCAATGTCGGCCAGGCCTTCACGCAGGCATCCACATCGAGCTTCGTCAGGTCCATCTTGAACAGTTCGTCAAATACGGCACACATGGTCAGGGTGCCTATCGCCACCTGGAAACCGTGCGACTGGAGCTTGCCCTGGTAGCGGTGATGGGTCATATCCAGGATATGGCTGAACAGGTGGTCGCAGCAGGAAGCTGGACGGCTTGACTGGGCCGCCTGCATGGCGATTCCGCTGAGGGTCAGGCCTTCGAAAAGGTCTGCAACGGCACCGGGATCTCCGGCAGCCACACCTTCGGGATTTGCCAGAAGGTCGTCCAGGTAGTCCTGCAGGACATGCCAGGCATCAGGCTTTATGGGAGCAGTGCCCATAAGGTCCGCCACCATCCATTCCGCGCCGGCAGGAACCTTGGCGGCAAGGTCGGCATAACCTGCGGCCGTCATCTCCTTGGGAGCGGCGGCAATCACGTCGATATCGGCGATGATGGCCACCGGCGCAGGGCAGGAAAACGTCTGCTTGGAATTCTGATAGGAGATCGATGCCCCGAAAGATGAATATCCATCCACGGAAGCCGCAGTAGGAAGCGTAAGATATTGCTGGTTATGGTGATGGGAGCAAAGCTTGCAAAGGTCGTTGATGACTCCTGAACCGACGGAGACGGCAATGTATCCTCCGTCCAGTTCCTTGTCGACCATTTCGACATATTCCCATTCGGCGTGGAACTCCTTTTCCCAAATAATGAATTTCTCGGTAGGAATACCGGCTTCCTGGAAAAGGGAGAACACCTTCTCGCCAAGCGCGGGCCACGTGTTGATGTCCGCGATCACCTTAGCCTTGCGGCCCGGAAACAAACCCTTGAAAACCTCGGGGGCGAGACTGCTGACTCCACCTCCCATTTCGAACACCTTGGTGTCAGACGCAACCTTGAGTGCGTTCGCAATCCTTTGCTTTGAATCCATCATAGAACAGTCTTGACCATAAAGGTACAAATTATTTTAGTACCTTAGCGATATGAAGAAGCTTTTGACCATCTTATCGTTCCTTGCCGTTTCATGCTTTGCCTCATCCGGGCAGGACAAGGACCTCCACAGGCTTCAGCAGGAATTCGTGGACCTCAGGTTCGGAATGTTCGTTCATTTCGGCCTTCCTACATACCAGGGGGCGGACTGGACGGATCCGAATGTCGGCCCGGAGGTTTTCCTCCCGGCGAAACTGGACACCGACCAGTGGGTCAGGACCGCCAAGGCCGCCGGATGCAGGTTCATCTGCGTGTCCGTGAAGCACCATGCCGGGTTCTGCATGTGGAATACGAAGACGACCGATTACAGCGTTATGTCGTCTCCCCTTCACAGGGATGTCCTGGGAGAACTTGTCACGTCCCTTCAAAAGGAAGGGATGCAGGTGATGTTCCATTTCTCAATCCTGGACACCCATCACAGGATCCGCCCGACAATCCCCTTCAACAGGGAGAAAGTGGACTTCATCAAGGAGCAGTTACGTGAACTCCTGACAAACTACGGCCCTGTCAACACCATCATGTTCGACGGATGGGACGCTCCGTGGGGCCGCATATCCTACACCGACGTTCCTTTTCCGGAGATATATTCATTCGTGAAGGAGCTTCAGCCCAACTGCCTGGTCATGGACCTCAACGGGGCGAAATATCCCCAGGAAGCCCTGTTCTACTCGGATATTAGGTGTTATGAGCAGGGCGCCGGACAGAAGATATCGGCCGAGACCAACCGCCTCCCGGCAATGTCCTGCTATCCCCTCCAGAGGACCTGGTTCTGGAAGGAATCCTTCCCCTCCGACGAACTGAAGGATGTGGACAGGATCGTAAGGGAGAACATAATCCCTTATAATGAAGCCTATTGCACCTACATCCTCAACGCCGCACCCAACAAGGACGGCCTGATCGATGAAAACGCAGTTGCGGCCATGAAGAGGATCGGCAGCATCTGGAAGAACTCGGGGCATATCGTGGATGTACCGCAGGCTCCCGCTCCGATCACCGACATCAACATAGCTGTTGGCAGGCCTTGTGACTCATCCTGGTCGGACGACATGAACATAATGGATTTCGCTAACGATGACAACTTCGGGACATGCTGGGTGTCCAGCCCCGCGGTAAAAGACCCGTGGTGGATGGTCAGCCTGGACAGGAAAACCCCTGTAAACATGGTGGTGGTCACGGAGAAAGAAGCCGGATCCATTAAGGATTTTGTCATCGAATATCTTGACGGCGGCCATTGGATGCAAACACCGGCCCTTCGACAAGCTCGGGGACCGGAGGTGACCGGCCGCGTACATATCCACCGCTTCCCGACGGTTCCGGCCGATGCCGTCCGGGTCCGTTTCAAGGAATGGGACGGTACGCTCGCAATTGTCGAAATAGGGGTATATTCACCTTACCGGAAATAGTAGAAAATGATTACCTTTGCGGGTTGGATTATAGAATTTTAAATAACTCAAGATAAAATGACACAGGACGAACTCTTCAAGGTGCTTGTCGCACATTGCAAGGAATACGGATTCATCTTCCCTTCAAGCGAGATTTACGACGGACTGGCTGCTGTTTATGACTATGGCCAGATGGGTGTGGAACTTAAGAACAACATCAAGCGTTACTGGTGGGAGGCTATGACCCGCCTGAACGAGAATGTCGTAGGTATCGACTCCTGCGTTTTCATGCATCCCAAGACCTGGGTCGCTTCAGGTCACGTCGCCGCCTTCAACGACCCCCTGATCGACAACAAGGATTCAAAGAAGCGCTACCGTGCCGACAACCTCATCGAAGACTATCTCGGCAAGATCGAGGAGAAAATAGAGAAGGAAGTGGCCAAGGGCCGCAAGAAGTTCGGTGACGCCTTCAACGAGGAGCAGTTCAGGGCTACGAATCCCAACGTCCTCCGTGAAAAGAAGAAATACGACGAGGTCCACGCCCGTTACAAGGCAGCGGAAGATGCCAACGACCTCAAGGCTTACAGGGACATAATCATCGACTGCGGAATCGTCTGCCCCATTTCCGGAACCGCCAACTGGACCGAGGTGCGTCAGTTCAACCTCATGTTCAGCACCCAGGGCTCCACGACAGGCAACTCCGACGATGTCCTTTATCTCCGTCCTGAAACGGCCCAGGGTATATTCGTCGAATATCTCAACGTCCAGAAGACCGGCCGTATGAAGATTCCTTTCGGAATCGCCCAGATCGGCAAGGCCTTCCGCAACGAGATCGTGGCCAGGCAGTTCATTTTCCGCATGAAGGAATTCGAACAGATGGAGATGGAGTTCTTCTGCCGCCCCGGAACCGAGATGGAATGGTTCGCAAAGTGGAAGGAGAACCGCATGAAGTGGCATGTCAGCCTCGGAATGGGTGCGGAGAACTACCGCTTCCACGACCACGAGAAACTGGCCCACTACGCCAACGCCGCCACCGACATCGAATTCAACTTCCCGTTCGGATTCAAGGAGCTTGAAGGCATCCATTCAAGGACCGACTTCGACCTCGGAAACCACCAGAAGATCAGCGGAAAGAAGATCCAGTACTTCGATCCTGAAACTGGCGAGAGCTATGTTCCGTACTGTGTCGAAACCTCCATCGGTGTCGACCGTATGTTCCTGGCAATCCTCAGCCACTCCTATAAGGTCGAACAGCTCGAAGGCGGAGAATCCCGCGTCGTGCTCAGCATCCCCGCTCCCCTTGCACCCGTCAAGGTGGCCATACTCCCTCTCGTAAAGAAAGACGGCCTTCCCGAGAAAGCCCAGGAGGTGGTCAATGAACTGAAGTATGACTTCGCCTACCAGTACGACGAGAAAGACTCCATCGGTAAGAGGTATCGCCGTCAGGATGCCATAGGCACGCCTTTCTGCGTAACGATCGACAATGACACCATGACCGACAACAGCGTGACCGTGCGCGACCGCGACACCATGGAGCAGACCCGCGTCCCGATTTCCGAACTGCGCGCGATGATCGACAGGAAAGTCAACATGTCCAACCTCCTCAGGAAACTTTAATCGTGAAAACAAGGTCATTCCTGGCAGCGGTCCTTGCCGCGGTAACGATTATTTCCTGCTCAGACAGGAAAGTCTACCTGTTCAACGGAGAGAACCTGGACGGTTGGAAGACCGTTCTCAGGGATGACCCCGATGCCATAACCGGTCCGTCTACATTCAGCGCCAAGGACGGCGTGATATACATTACCGGAACACCCTTCGGCTATATCCGCACGGAAAAGGTATTCTCCAACTATAAGCTCCATCTTGAATGGCGCTGGGCGGGGGAAGAAAGCGCAGACGGAGGAGTATTCCATTTCCTCCAGGGAGCCGACAAGGTATGGCCCCAGGGAATACAGTTCCAGATGACTTCAAAAGATATGGGATTCCTCATGGGAGGAATCCCTATCGAAGGAGTGGAGGGCCCTTCATTCTACAGGAAGGCCAGGCTTGTCGAAGAAAGCCCGGAAAAACCTCTCGGGGAATGGAATGACCTCGATTTCGAATGCAAGGAAGGAGTCGTAAAAGCCTGGCTCAACGGAGTCCTCGTGAACGAGGCCAAATGCCAGGCCTCCGAGGGATACATCGGCATCCAGAGCGAAGGAGGTCCTATTGAATTCCGGAATATCTACCTGACGAAAGCCCGGTAAACTAATCCATCTCTATCTTATTGAGCCTGTCGTACTCGTATGCTCCGTGACCGGCACCTATGCTGGGCAGGAATAGTTTCTTGCCCTTTTTCTTCACATCTCCGACCTTTGCGGTCCCCCAGAACGCCATTCCGTCCCTGATCTGTGTATCTTTGTCGCTTGTAACGACCCAACGGGGCTTGAACGTGATTTCCGTTCCGGCCTTGACTCCGTCATTGTCCTTGGTTGTCACGGCCTTCGTCGAGATGTGGAGTACACCGTCCTTAAACGTGACAAAATCCGTCACGCCGTAGTTTGCGACATTTGAATATTTGTATTCGGCGCTCAGGTAGTACTCTGTCATGAACCCGTCGTCGTCAACGGAAATGTATCTCAACCGGTCTTCCGCGTTGGACCAATCTCCCGAGCAATCGACATTGTACTTGGAACACGATGCAATGGCAGCGACACACATTGCAAGAAGGGTGAACATAAGGATCTTTTTCATCGTTGATGGTTTTATTATTTGTTAGTGGTTAAATATATCAGGGAAAGCGTTTATAAGTGAAGGACGGGCGATTTCACGCAGTGGAATAAAGACGAAAGATCTGGAGGCAATATCCTTGTGCGGGATTGTAAGTTCAGGAGTATCAATTATTTCCCTCCCATAGAAGAGGATATCGATATCTATGATGCGGGAATGGTAAATCCGCTTTCCGGAGGCATCATATTCCGGAGGATCCGTACGTCCCATCGACCTCTCGATTTCCTTTATCTTTCCAAGGACAAGCCCTGGGCCTTCAATCCTTTCCGTGTCCACGGAAGCGTCACTCAGCAACCGGTGCATCGGAACCCTGTAAAGGACGGCAGCATTAAGGAACTTCCCCCCGGAGAACCCCATCGGCTTCGTCTCGATAAGTTTTGACAAAGCCGAATAATGGACCCCGAAAGCATCATCCATCCGGCGCAAAGCCTCGAGGATGTTGCCTTCCCTGTCTCCGAGATTGCTCCCCAGGGAGAAATATATGTTCACATAAGCCATGTCCTCCAGGTCAACCAAAGGTTTTTCGTATCCTCGAAAGGGCTTCCTCGACGACTGACCGGGGACATCCGACATTCATCCTGACGAAACCTTCCCCACCTGTTCCGTACGAAATACCGTCGTTGAGGATGATACCTGCGTCATCGCTGAACCGGCTCATCAGTTCAGCCTGGGACAGGCCCAATGAACGACAGTCCAGCCAGATCAGGAAGGAGGCTTCCGGCATGACGGCCTTGATTCCTAAGTCGTTGTCCTTAAAGAAATCATACACAAGGTCCAGATTGCCTTGTATGTATTCCTTAACAGCGTCAAGCCATACCGGTTCATGGGAATATGCAGCGATAGTAGCGGTAAGGGACATGATGGACGGTTCATCCAATTTGGACTTTTCTAGCGTCCCAAGCAGCTTTTCCCTCTTCTCCCTGTCCGGGATTATGCACCATGCCGTTCCGGACAGACCTGCGAAGTTGAAAGACTTTGTAGGGCTGCCGAAAATAAGGCCGACTCGGGCGGCGGCCTCGCTTACGCTGCAGAAAGGAATATGCTTCCTGCCACGCAGGGTGAGGTCTGAATGTATCTCGTCCGAGAATACCATAACGCCGTGCCTTTCACAGATCCCGGCAAGCGTTGAAAGGGTTTCCTTATCCCAGAGGATACCTACCGGATTCTGAGGGTTGCACAGCACAAGTACCTTGGATCCTTCCTCAAAGATTCTCTCCAGCCCGTCGAAATCCATCCTGTAGTGACCGTTTTCCTCAATGAGAGGGTTCTCTACGGGTATCCTTCCCATCTTCTCGATATATATCCTGAAATGGTCGTAGACAGGTGTCTGGAGAACAATCGTGTCTCCTGGTTCGGTGAACGTCAGGTAAGCCTGGTTAAGTGAAGCTATCACACCAGGACAAGGGGCTACCCACTCCCTTGCAACATCGTAACCATGCATCCTCTTTTCCCAGGAAACCACAGAGTCGAGGAATTCCACGGGAGTACGGGTATATCCGAGGACATAATTGTCCACCCGGTCCCGAAGGGCCTTGGATACCAGCGGGTCGGTCATGAAATCCATGTCCGCGATCCACATCGACAGTTTCGTGGATCCCTTTTCTCCGAGATCCTCCAGGCGGCCATACTTGATGCTCCAGGAACCGAACCTGTCGATAACCTTGTCAAAATCCCAGGATAATCCTTCCGGCTTGTCCGCAGAACAGGATGGGAACCAGGCTCCGGTTGGAAGCACGACTCCGGCAGCAGCCAACCCTTTCAAAAAAGACCGTCTTTTCATAATGCTACTGATGCGGGACCGGTTCAGGCTTGTCCGAGTAAACTATCATGCTGCGGACCTCGATGGGATGGACCCTGTCGGGATTAAGGACCTTGAATGACACCTTATGGTTGCCGAGAGGCAGGTCATACTTGTAGTACAGGTCAAGGCTCCTGCGGTTGTTCTGGGCGGGAAGGACCATCGTCCTGTCAAGCTCGCCGTCAAGGTATATCTCGACCCTGGCGGCATAGTTCGAATGATCCATCGGCATCAGATAGGTGAATACGACTCCGTTTCCGGTGAATTCAAGTTCACCGCAATCATCTATATGTTTCCTCAGGTCCTGTTTGCTTATGGGCCAGTGTCCCTTGAATCCTTCCTCAAGGCGGACTGTTTCAGGTGTCTGAAGCCTGATGGTGACATCATCTTCTCCGACTTTTCCGTCATATCTTTCTATGACCTTGAGAGCCTGGTTGTAGGACATCTGGTAGACCTTGTTGAGGGAGATATCGGTATATGCGAAATTCCTGTCCTCAACCTCATACAGATTCTTTTTCCAGTATTCGGGAATACCACTGTAACCCAGCATCACGCCCAGGATACCTCCTGCGGAGGCCGGATTGCAGTCAGAATCCTTTCCGCAGCGGGTGGAGACATCGATCGTCTTGTAGAAATCACCCTCTCCGTAAAGGAGTCCCATGAGAATATATGCGCTGTTGATGACCGCATCGATATTCGTGGTTCCATATACTCCTTCAGAGCAGCCGATGTCGAAACCCCACTCCCTCTCGACCAGCGCCCAGGTGATTTCCCAGTCGTTCGGATACTGCTTGTGCCAGCGGATGACATCTGCCATGCACTTGTAATACTTGCTCTGCTCCGGAATCGTCTTGAGAGCTTCGGTGACGACATAATCGATATCGTTTGAAACGAAAGCCAGGGCATACATGGCCGCGACATAGACACCGCCGTACCAGCCGTCGCCATAATTCATCATATGTCCGATCTCATCCGAAAAATGAACTGCGGCATTCGGCATTCCGGGAGCCATCAGGCCGGCATAATCCGCCTCGATCTGGAAGTCGATGTCGTCCGAATGGGGATTGTTCTTCCAGAATCCTGACTCGGGGGGCATAATGCCTTGCTGGATGTTGTACCGGGCGGCCTGGTTTGCGTGCCAAAGGGGATATGCCGCAGTGGAGAAAGCCTTCGCAAAGGATTCAATCGGTGCATCAAGTCCCTCTTTCTCAAATACATCCACGAAAGTCAGGTCCATGTAGATATCGTCGTACAGTCCGGGAGCATGGTCATAGTACCACTCGATACGATGGTCCGGCCAGATGATGGGGATATTCCTGTTCATGAACGTACTGTAGCGGAATTCCGTGGGACCGCCATAGGTACATCCGATAGCCTGGCCTGCCCAGCCTCCCTTGATCTTGTCCATAAGCTGTTCCTTGGTGATCGTGACCTCGGTCGGAGCGGGCACCGTCTTCTTGGTAACGCAGCCAACGGCCAGCAGGGCCATGGCAGCCAGTGAAATGAGTACGGTTCTTTTCATATCAGTATTGTTTTATGGTCTTGGTGATGTGAGGTTTTTCATTTCAGGATAGAGATAGAGGTCCTGCTCCACCTTGCCGCCGTAGAGTCTGACCCAGGTACGGAAGCCCTCGTCACCTTCCGTGAACTCGAATACACGGGCCCCGTTCGGTTTCAGGTCGTTGTATACGGTATCACAACCGCTGAAACGTCCGTAAATCAGGAAGAACTTCTGCCATAGCATCACATAATCGCTGTTATGGTCATGCCCGGTCACGATTCCCTGGACATCGCCCATTTCCCTCATGGCCAGATAGAGGCCTGAATTGAACTTGGGAGCACCGGGTTCTTCCCCGATATTGCCCATCATGACCCTCGAAGTATCCCTAATCGCCTCTTTGTATTCAGGAACCGGAATATGGAAGAAAGCGAGCGCCGGAACAGGCTTACCGCCGTTTGCCTCGGTGAATTTGCGGCTGTGTTTCTTGTACCATGCTATCTGGTCCTGCTTGACATAGCTCCAGCCCTTGACACCGGCGATCTCATCCCTGTTGCCGGAATCGAACAGGTAGAATATCCTGTCCACCCCGTTCTTTCCTGAGAGAGTTATGATGTCATTGGAACATCCGGATATTCCGTCGTCGTCTATGGTGTTGACATTGCCCGGAATCGAGCGAAGGACCTTGAACATCTCGGTCCTGGTCAGGTCGTAGTCACTGTCGTGATTGCCCATGGCAACGGCGAATGGGATTTTCCTGTCCACCAGGGGTTGCAGGATATGCCTTGCAGAGGCTTCCGCCGGCTTCCCGAAGACAATATCCCCCGTATGGATCACGAAATCGGGTTTCTCCGTGTCCAGCATCTGGATGACATTCCTGAGCGCACGCTCGGAACGTTCGTCTCCTTCGATATAATGGGTATCCGTGAACTGTAGAATCTTGATCTTTCCGTCCTTGTTGTACTTAAGCCTGTATGCTATGCCGTCGGCAGGGGTCTTGTCCGCCGGCCCGGCATTCCCTGAAGCCAGCGCATCCACTCCCGGGATGGCCATTGCCGCCCCGGCTATGGCGGCAGTAGCTGAATTCTTCAAAAAATCCCTTCTGTCCATATCCGTAACCTGTCTTTTATTCCACTTCGTTCCTGAACGGCATGGCATTCTGGGCGCCCGCCTTGCGTACGGACTGTGCAGCTGCCTTCGTGGCGAATTCTGCCGCCTCTGTCAGATTTCTGCCTTCGGAAAGGGCGACACACAACGCCCCGCAGTAGCAGTCCCCTGCTCCGGTGGTATCCACGGCCTCTACCTTCCTGGCCTTCACGAAGACGGAACCTCCGTCCTGACAGATGAGCGAACCCTTGCTGCCCATGGTGACGATGATATTGCCTACTCCCTTGTCCATCAGGCACTTGGCTGCTTTTGCGGCAGATTGTTCATCATTCACCTCCATTCCGGAATATTTGGCCAGCTCCGTCTCATTGGGAATGAACAATGAAAGATATCCGAATATCTCTTCCGGCAGCTCGCAGGCCGGTGCAGGATTGAGGACCACGAACTTTCCCGCCTTGTGTCCAAGCCTTGCGGCCTCCAGAACTGCGGGAACGGGAATCTCAAGCTGCATCAGGAGAATGTCACATCCGTCAATCATGTCCGAGCAGCTGCGGATATCTTCTTCCGTGTAGTCGTTGTTGGCTCCGGAAGCTACCACGATGCAGTTCTCAGCATCCTTGTCAACCGTTATCAGGGCAACACCGGAGGGTTTCGACGAAATCATCACTCCGGCGGTATCCAGTCCTTCTTCCTTGAAATGCCTTATGGTATTCTCTCCGAAAATGTCCTTTCCAACCTTGCAGATGAAAGAAACGTCTCCGCCGAGCCGTTTGGCAGCCACCGCCTGGTTGGCACCCTTTCCTCCGGGGCCCATTGTGAAATCATTGCCCAGGACAGTTTCTCCGGGAACGGGCATCTTGGGGCAGAATGCAGTCATATCGGTGTTGGTGCTGCCTATCACCAGGATCTTTCCTTTCATATCTGGTATTATTTATTATTGTCTCTTGGCCGGAACGGAAGAAATAACCTTTACGAAATGGTCGCGGATGGCATCCGCCTGAGCATCGTCCACGTACAGATATCTCCTGGTACCGTTTTCATCCGGAGTGAAAAGCGTCGAACCCTCATCTGTCACAGAAATGAACCCCGGTTCGGAAACATTGAACCAGGACTCCCCTTCCACGGCATACAGGACGGCGGTAGGATCCCACGTCGGACGGTCATACGGCATTTTCTTATAAGCCTTGTAGGCTTCCACGACAGGATGCGGGCCAGCCCAGCCGAAATCATTCTCGATGCTTGTAGCCGGATACTGGACCTTTATTCCCAGCTCGAAAGGAGATGTCACTATCGGGGTCGGCCACTCTTCGAATACTTTTTTAGCGGCCGGGATATCCTTCACGATGTTGTATTCATGATTGTTGGCATCCTCGAAATTGCCCGCCATGGTCACGAGAAGCTTGACCTTCCTGGCGACCAGATCCTTCCCGGAAAGTTCGGAATATCCGTCTCCGGGGGTATCCAGCAACCTTGCAAGGTTTGTCGAAAAACCAACGGAAGCTATCGTCACGGAACTGTCGGCAGAGGCTGCCAACAGCTTCCTGTACAGGACCGGAGCTTCAGGAAGGTCATCATAACCGTTCCTGGAACGGACGAATAATTGTGCTCCGGTGGCATCATTCAGGTCCACGACTGCCTTGGCATAATTGATCGCATCCGTTTCGCAGTCCGCACCGTTGTGGACGATACCGATGGGAATATCGGGATATCCATACCAGGTGTTCAGGATATCTGTGAATTCCGCCGGAGCCGAGCCTTCCTTGTTGATGCAGACGGCCTTGAGGTCGATAAGCCCCTCATCGGAATATTTATAAAGCAGATCCATCGCAAGGGCGTCGTCGACGTCGTTACCTATGTCGGTCTCCATGATAAGGTTGATGGGAACTGTCGTTCCTGCATCCTTCACCGACACGCATCCGACTGCAGAAACAACAGCCAGGATGAGGGCTAGAATGATGTAAGTGTAGGCTCTTTTCATCTGATTATCAATCGTTTAAATCCAATCCAAGTTCTACTCTCGCTTCGTCGGAAAGCATGCTCTGGTCCCACGGTGGCTCAAAGGTAAGCTCAACCTCGCAGCCCGTTATACCCGGAACATCGGCTACACTTTTCTTCACTTCGGCAAGGACCTCGTCAGCCATCGGGCAGGTCGGCGCCGTGAAGGTCATCTTGATATATGCCTCGTGCTTCTTGTTTATGACAAGCTCATATATCAGTCCGAGGTCATAGACGTTCACCGGTATTTCCGGATCATATACCTGCTTGATCGCCAGGACCACATTGTCGTACAAAGGAGCGAGTTCGGCTGCATCTTCAGCGGTCAGAACCTCCTGCCCATTACTCTTGGTATCCTCGACCTTTACCATTTCTGCAGCGAGTTCCTTTATCCTGGCGATCATTGAGACCAGGCCGTTGGCCCTTGTCGGAGACAGGTTCTCCTTCAGGCCGATCTGGCTGATGAAACCGAAATCATCTTCGGCTATTTCTTTCGGATCCCTTCCTGAATAAACACTTATCAAGAGGGAGATTATACCCTTGGTAATTATCGCATCGCTGTCAGCCTTGAACCAAATCTTTCCGTCCTCTACTTTTGAATCAAGCCAAACCCTTGATTGACAGCCCTTTATTAATTTATCTTCGGTTTTGCTTTCTTCCGGATATTCTTCGAGATTCTTGCCCAACTCGATGAGATACTCATACTTGTCGAGCCACTCGTCGTACATCGAAAAATCATCTATGACAGCCTGTTTGGCTTCTTCCAATGTCTTCATTTCAATCTGTATTATACAAGCATCGATACAGCTTTGTCAAGTGATTTGATGAAATACTCCGCCTCCTGGAGGGTGTTGTATGGAGCTATTGATACTCTGACCATTCCCGTGACACCGAACCGGTCCATCAACGGTTCGGCACACATCTGTCCTGACCGGACCGCTATTCCCATCTTATCCAGGATCAGGGCAAGGTCCTCATGGTGCGCACCCTTCACTACAAATGAATACAGCGGTATCTTTTTTTCTGTTCCACGTGGAACCCCATAAACCAACGACAATTCCCTCGTCAAGAATTGTTCTACTTCTTTCATCTCGGCCTGCAACTCCTTGTCTTCAAGCAATCCCATGAAGGCGATCGCGTCCTTGAGGGTCGGAATGGCGTTGATATTCTGTGTACCCGCTTCGAATTTCCCGGGCAGAGGGGCATAGGTGGTTCCGGAGAACTTGACAGTTTCAATCATCTCTCCCCCGCCCATGAACGGAACCATCCTGTCGAGCCATTCTTTCTTGCCGTACAGGACTCCGGTGCCGGTCGCCGCATACATCTTATGACCGGAAAACGCATAGAAATCACAATCGAGGTCACGGACATCCACCCTCTGGTGCACAATACCCTGGGCACCATCGACCAATACAGGACAACTCGCTGAATGACAAATATTTACAATCTCCTTAACCGGATTTACAATACCCAGGACATTGGAAACATGTGCTATGCATGCCAACTTTGTCCGCGATGTGATCAGTGCCTTAAGGTCATCAACTTTGAGGTGCCCTTCATCATCGATTCCCAGGACCTTTAGTATGGCTCCCTTTCTCTCACAGAGCAGTTGCCAGGGAACGATATTGGAATGATGTTCCTCTTCCGAGACTATGATCTCGTCCCCTTCGTGGACGAACGTCTCTCCGAAGGAATATGCCACCAGATTGATGGAAGCCGTTGTGCCAGAGGTAAATACAATCTCTTCACGAGAACCGGCGTTAAGAAAGTCCCTGACAGCATCGCGGGTGCTTTCATATTCTTCGGTCGCTTCCGTGGCAAGCTTGTGAACGGCACGATGTATATTCGCATTCGTTCCCAGGGAGAGTCTGTCCATCCTGCGTACGACGGATTCAAGCCTTTGAGAAGTCGCTGCATTGTCGAAATAAACCAGCGGTTTGCCATAGACCGTCTGTGACAGCGCCGGAAACATATTCCTTATGTCCTGAATATTCATCTGAATCTACTGCCTTTATCCTACAAATTTAACAAATCAAATCCGTAAATCACATAGTTTATTAAATGTTAAACATTTTGTAAATTTGACTCGTAAACATCCGGATCATGATAGACTACATCAAAGGAACCATAGTGGAGCTCTCCCCTGCCGTGCTGATACTTGAAAACAATGGTATCGGTTACAGCATACTCATCTCATTGCAGACTTACCAGGCCCTTCAGGACAAGAAAGAGGCTACGGCATATATCTTCCATTACCTGCGCGAAGACATGGAAGAATATTATGGTTTCGCCACGAAGGATGAAAGGGAACTTTTCGAGCTCCTTATAAGTGTTTCTGGAATAGGTGTAGCTTCAGCCAGGATGATGCTTTCGTCCCTTTCGGCTGAAGAGATCCGTCAGGCTATCCTGTCCGAAGATGTGGCCAGGATCAAGAGCATAAAAGGAATCGGAGTAAAAAGCGCACAGCGTCTGATCATAGAACTCAAGGACAAGGTAGTCAAGGGCGAGGGCTCGGCCGCAACCGAACTGTTCGGAGGATCTGACCGCAACGAAATCGTTGAAGAGGCTTCCAGGGCCCTGATCATGCTCGGATTCGCAAAACCAGCCGTGAACAAAGCCATCCACGCCATTCTCAAGGCCAATCCAAACGCCAAGGTCGAACAAATCATCAAGTCCGCCCTCCAGATGATGTAAATTAATCATCCAGGGGAAGTACTACCTCTGAAACCCATGGCCGCCCTCGGCCTTGCCAGAGGGAGGGGCCCGCTCGCTTTGCGAGTGGGAAGGGTGACGAGCGAAGCGAGGAAGGTTTCAGAGGTAGTACTTCCCCCGGAGAATAAACTATCGTCCGAAATAGACGAGAAGGATGGAGATGTCGGAAGGGGAGACGCCGGATATCCTGGAGGCCTGGGCGATGGTTCTGGGCTTGTAAGACTTGAGTTTCTGGCGGCATTCTATCGAAAGGCCGGAAACCCTGTCAAAATCAAAGTCGTCAGGTATAATCAGATTCTCAAGCCTGGACAACTTTTCTGCGGCGAGTTTTTCTCGCTCAATGTAGCCCTTATATTTTATCTCGATCTCGACCGAATCGACAACCTCCTTAGGATAAATTGTTCCACGTGGAACAATTTTTAACAATTCAGATAGACTGGTCTCCGGCCGTGAAGCAAGCTCGGATACCTTCTTGGAGTCAGTAATAACTGTAGAACCACAGGACTCCAAATAGTCGTTGACGACATCGGCCCGCATCTTGGTGTTGTAACACCTTTCTTTTAATTCTGCCGCTTGAGAGCGCTTCAAAAGCATATTTGTGTAACGCTTTTCTGAAGCGAGGCCTATTTTGTAGGCCTTTTCGGTCAGCCTGAAGTCGGCGTTATCCTGACGAAGCAGGATTCGATATTCCGCCCTAGAAGTGAACATCCTATAGGGTTCATCTACTCCCTTGGTAACAAGGTCATCAATGAGGACTCCTATATAAGATTCGTCGCGTTTTAGGATGAAAGGATCTTTTTCTTGTACTTTCAAGGCTGCGTTGATACCGGCCATAAGCCCCTGTGCTGCGGCTTCTTCATAACCGGTTGTGCCGTTCACCTGGCCGGCGAAGTACAGATTATCGATATCCTTGAGTTCAAGTGTATCCTTTAGCTGGGTGGGATCGAAATAATCATACTCGACTGCATACGCCGGCTTGAATATCTTGGCATTCTCCAGGCCTTCGATCGAATGGAGCGCCTCGATCTGGGTATCCAATGAAAGCGAGGAAGAGAAGCCCTGGAGATAATATTCATTGATGTCACGGCCTTCCGGTTCCAGGAAAAGCTGGTGAGAATCGTTGTCAGGGAAGACGCGGAGTTTGTCTTCGATACTCGGACAATACCTTGGGCCACGTCCTGTGATCAGTCCGTTCAAGAGAGGGGAGTCCTTGAATCCGGAACGAAGGATATCGTGGACTTTCTCATTGGTGTGAAGGATGAAGCAAGGCATCTGGGGATTATCTCCCTGAACGGAAGACGGGATATCCAGATAAGAAAACCTTTCCGGTTCTGGATCTCCAAGCTGCGGAAGAAGTCTTGAGGTATCAACCGAAGAAATGTCGATCCTTGGAGGTGTTCCTGTTTTCATCCTTCCGGTACGGAGTCCCAGACTGACCAGTTGCTCAGTCAGACCATGTGATGGAAGCTCGCCGATCCTTCCTCCTTCAAAAACCGTCCTGCCGATGAAAAGCTTGCCGCCGAGGAAGGTTCCGGCGGTCAAAATAACCGCTTGAGACTTGAAAATTGCCCCAGTAGTCGTGCGGACGCCGCAGATTTTTGAATTCTCAAAGAGGAAAGATGTTGCGAAATCCGCGTAAATATCTAATTTACAATGAGTTTCGAGAATATTTCTCCAGCGTCGGGAAAAAGCCTGTTTGTCACACTGCGCCCTGGGGCTCCACATTGCCGGTCCTTTGGACCTGTTGAGCATCCGAAACTGCAAAGTGCAGGCGTCGGTAACCAGTCCCATCATACCGCCCAAAGCATCTATTTCCCTGACTATCTGACCTTTAGCTATTCCACCAACAGCCGGATTGCAGGACATTCTGGCAAAACTCAGCAGGTCTGCATTCAGCAATAGGACGGATGATCCCAGGTTTGCAGCCGCAACTGCGGCCTCGCAGCCGGCATGTCCGCCGCCGACGACAATTATGTCGTAAGTTCCAAGCATCTTCTAAACAAAATTCCGCAGGCCGAGGTAATAGTCTTCCTTCTGATGGATCTGCTTTTCCTCTTCCGGAGTATGGTCGTCATAACCGATAAGATGGAGGAGTCCGTGGACTATCACCCTGTGGAGTTCCTCATCAAACTCGGCCCCATATTCCAAGGCATTCTCTCGGACCGTGTCGATACTTATGAAAAGGTCCCCGGACAGTCGGTTCCCTTCACAATAGTCGAAAGTGATGATGTCAGTGAAATAGTCATGCTGAAGGTAACGCATGTTCACATCGAGGATGTAGTTGTCGGAACAGAATATTATGTTAATGTCTCCGATGATTTTGATTTCGCTGCCAGCGACCATTTTCAGCCAACGGTTGTTCGCCTGTTTGTTCTTGAAAACAAACTTTACATCCTCGCAATAATACCTGATCATGACCAAAAGTTTCCACAAATCTACAACTATTAATCCAAAAAATTTGAAATGAAAATTATTATTTATAACTTTGAGAGCCTGTATTGGATTTAAATTCACTGAATATGGAAGTAAAGAAAACCGAAAAAGCCAATCTTGAGAACAGGAGACTGCTCTTTACAGAGATCGGACTCGCCGCTGCACTTCTTCTTGTCTGGGGAGCTTTCTCCTATGGAACAAAGGAGAAGACTGTTGCAGTATTCGGCAACGAAGCTGAGGTCGTGGAAGTAGAGGATATGGTTCCTATTACCCAGGAGACACCTCCGCCGCCGCCCGAGGCACCCCAGATTCCTGTCCTGTCAGACCAGATCGACATCGTCGAGGATGACATCAAGGTTGAAGACAACTTCATGAGCCTTGAGGATGACGCCAACCTTGGTGTCGAAATCATGGACTACGTTGAAGAAGTCAAGGAAGAGGTCGTGGAAGAAGAGGCTATTCCTTTCCAGTTGGTAGAGGAGAAGCCGTCATTCAACGGCGGAGATGCCAACGAGTTCTCGAAGTGGGTCAATTCCAAACTTGTCTATCCTGAAATCGCTAAGGAAAATGGTGTTCAGGGCCGTGTTACCCTTCAGTTCACGGTGGAGAAGGACGGTTCCGTGACCAACGTAAAGGTTCTTCGTGGCGTCGACTCTTCGCTCGACAAGGAGGCTGTCCGCGTTGTTCAGAGCTCTCCGAAGTGGAAGCCCGGAAAGCAGCGTGACCGGCCGGTCAAGGTTACTTATACCTTCCCTGTGATCTTCCAGCTCCGCTAATGCGGTAAAGAAGAATTCAAAGGCCGTCCCCAACCGGATGGCCTTTTTTGATAAGGATAAAGTATGACAGAAGAAAAGATAGAAAAAGCCGTATTTGTCGGAATAATACGGCAGAATGATGACGAGCGCAAGGTAATGGAATACCTTGACGAACTGGAATTCCTGGCCGAGACGGCCGGAGCGACAGGAGACCGTAAATTCGTCCAGCGCCTCGACAAGCCAGAGAAGGCAACCTACATCAGGAGTGGAAAACTTCAGGAAATCGCCGATTACTGCGAGGAAAACGAAATCGCATATGTAATCTTCGACGACGAGCTGACCGGTATGCAGCAGAGGAATATCGAGAAGGTCATAAAATGCGGAGCCGTAATTGACAGGACAAGTCTCATACTTGAAATATTCGCACAAAGGGCCAAGACTTCGTACGCCAAGATGCAGGTGGAACTGGCCAGGTACAACTATATGCTCCCTCGGCTCGCAGGCATGTGGACCCACCTCGAGAGGCAGAGGGGCGGTATGGGAACCCGCGGAGGTATGGGTGAAACCCAGATTGAGATCGACCGCCGTATCGTCAAGGAAAGGATTTCCAAGCTGAAGGAACAGCTTAAGAAGGTTGACCGGCAGATGGCCACGCAGCGCAGTAACAGGGGATCGATGGTAAGGCTTTCCCTTGTCGGCTACACGAATGTAGGCAAGAGCACCATCATGAACCTGTTGGCCAAATCTGACGTCTTCGCTGAAAACAAGTTGTTCGCAACCCTTGATACTACCGTAAGGAAGGTGGTCATCGAGAACGTTCCCTTCCTTCTCAGCGACACCGTCGGATTCATAAGGAAGCTGCCCACCCAACTCGTAGAGGCTTTCAAGAGCACCCTTGATGAAGTACGCGAAGCGGACATCCTGCTCCACGTGGTTGACATTTCCCATCCCGGCTTCGAAGAACAGATGGAGGTTGTCGAGAAAACCCTTCGGGACATCGGTGCTGCCAACAAGCCTGTCTACGTCATTTTCAACAAGATAGACGCTTATGAATATGAGGAATATGATGAATTCTCACTAACTCCGAAGGGCAAGGAAAACCTCACCCTGGAAGAGTTGAAGAATTCCTGGATTGCCCAGGAAAAGACCCCGTGCATATTCATGTCAGCCATCAACAAGACCAATATCGAGAAACTCCGCAACGACATCTACAAGATGGTTGCGGAGATCCACGCGGGAAGATATCCCTTTAATAATTTCTTGTGGTAAATAAACCTAATCCCTGAACTTAGCCTTGAGGAAATCACGGTTGAGACGGGCGATGTGCTCGATGGTCAATATGACAATCTCTGGTTAAATACAGATGTTATTAATTGGAGTGCTAACCACATTTATGGCGGCGTTAACTGTAGGATCTATAATTATGTCCTCGAATAACGACTTTAGTTCTATATAATTGTGAAAAAAACTTTTACGATCATAACATTATTGGTGTCCCTGACATCCTGCGTCTATCCATATCAAGTATCTTTGGATGGCATTGATGATATGGTTGTGGTGATTGAAGGAAATATTGCAGTCGGAGGAACATCAACTATCAAGTTCTCAAAGGTTTACACTTCTGAGGATACTGATTTTGTCGCAGTGCTAGGGACCGCGGTCGTGGAGGATGAAAAGGGCGGTTTATATGAATCGTCCTCTTCGATTCCTGGCATGTATCAGGAAATCCCAATGGACAATGCCGATCCTTCCTTGAAATACCGAATAAAAGCCGAAGTGAATGGTATAACCTATGTGAGCGATTGGCTGAAACCGTTAGAACCTCCTGAGATAGAGGAAGTGTCATTCTCGACTGACTATGATGATGTGAATGTCGATGTGACATTTGACACGGGAAAAGACGCGACGGGTTATTTAGGTGTTTATTTTGATGAGACATGGGAGTTTCATGCACAGTATAAGAGTTTATTTTATTATGTACCACTTTATAATCCTTCTATTCTGTATGGACATTACATATTCAGGGATGTGGAATATGAGAATTATTGGTGCTGGAGAAACAAGTCTCATCCGATGGTTTTACTGGATTACACAGATCTCTATAACGACGGAAAGATTCACTACCCTCTGCAGTCTTTTCCAAGGACAGATCAACGTAATCATAAAAAATATTCTATAGAAGTGAAGGCGATGACGCTGTCTGAACAATCTTATTTGTTCCTTAAGAACCTTAAGAAAATTTCCGAAGGAGACCAAAGCCTTTTCAGTCCGAATCCAGGCGAGGTTCCTTGTAACATCTACTGTGATTCTGATCCGGCAAGGATGGTTGCCGGATATGTGACAGCCAGTAGGGTATCTTCTCCCTTGAGAGCGTTCCTGGATTCCAGATATCTTATTGAAGTCTTCGATCCGACAGGTCTTGTTGTCAATCCACGGTATCCTTGGGGAAAACCGGAGATTGACGGTCATCCTATTGATACAATGGCCTTGCCAAAAGGTAATTATGGAACTATAATTAAAGGGATGTATTGGGCTCCTATGCATTTATGCGACTGCATCGCGGCAGGAGGTACTAAAGAAAAACCCGATTTTTGGTAATGTTCACGAATAAAAGTCACATCAAGGCCCTGCTTGTCAACATGGCCTTGATTCTATGCCTTGGTGCGAATGCACAAAGCTTTGTAAATCTTGAGGTCGCAGATGGAGAGGCTTCCTTGTTCAGGGGGCCTCTGCCAAAGACATATCCTTTCAAATTCAACGGAACTTATTTTTGGTCCAGAAACGGTTTTTACAAAGGAAATGTGTTCTATAACGGGAAACGTTATGATGGGATATTCCTCAATTTTGATGCTTATCGCAACGAACTTCTCGTCTGTATAACTGAACAGTCTACCCCTATCGCTGTATTCACCGACCAGGTTGCGTGGTTCACCATGGAGGAACAGAGGTTTATTAATTTACGGTACTTGGGCTATCCAGGTGCCCCAAATGGTATTTTTGAAGTTATCCGTGATGGCAAAACCCCGTTGCTTCGAAAAGTGAGGAAACTGTTGTATTCCGACGGAAATAACCACAACGGCAAACCAATCGGTTACCATGATCCAAAATACGACGTATCCGTATCTTCATATTTCAAGATCCTTGAGTCCTTTTATGTTCTTGATGGGAATAAAATACATAAAATCAGCAAGAAGGGCTTGAAGAAAAGACTGAAACAACCTGCCGGCGAACCAACATTGGGCGAACTGGCTGTTTCCTGGCACCCGGCATCCGAGAAGGCTACTAAAGGTCCTGTGTTAACTGGCAACCTTCCCGGAACAGGAACAGGTCTTCCGACTGGTTATTTTGAGTTAGAGAAGGAAGACACCGTGTCTGTCATTTATGAAGAATCCGTTACCGCATCCTACAAGAATAAAGTATATTCGATTGGCACTTCAAGCCATTCCAGGCCAGGGAAGAGAACAATCAAAGGTATTATCATCGAATATGAGTCTGATGAACCTCTTGCCGGAGTGGTTATTTACGACGACAGTACATCAACATACGTTCGGTCAGATTCCAAGGGGCGCTACAGAATCCAACTCCCGCAGGGTCAGAATGTGCTTAATTTCAGTGCCGAAGCCAAAGAACCGTTGTCTTTCCGGATAAACCTGCTTTCAGATGGCTATTTCAATGTTATGATGGCAGAGAAAGTAACCATGCTTAAAGAATCTTTCATATCCTCAGAAAACATCTCAAACCACCGCACCACAACCCTGGGAATAGAAAGGCTTGGTGTAAAAACTCTCAACAAGATCCCAACGCCCTTTGGAGAAGGGGATGTGCTCAAAGCAATCCTGACTCTTCCCGGAGTTAAGAGTTCCGGGGAAGCCTCTTCCGGATTCAATGTCCGTGGAGGTTCTGCCGACCAGAATCTTATCTTGTTCAATGGAAGTACGATATACTATCCTACACATATGTTTGGGATCCTATCGGCTTTCAACCCTGATTTAATAAGTGATGTGGAACTCTACAAGAGTTCAATCCCGGTGGAATATGGGGGCCGGGTGTCTTCGGTCCTTAATGTACGCTCCAGGGAAGGAGATTTCCTGCGATGGAAAGGATCTGCCGGAATAGGCCCTATGACAAGCCGTCTGCATCTCGAAGGTCCTTTGAAAAGAGGAAAGACTTCGATAGCGGCAGGAGCACGCATTTCATACTCTGATTGGATGCTCGGCCTGCTTCCCCAGAACAGCGACTATGCAGGAGGTTCTGCAAACTTCATGGATGCAAACTTTGGAATAACACACCGCTTCAACCAGAACAATACCCTCCAGGCTTTCGGTTATTATGCCAAGGATAAATTCATTTTTGGCGGTGACACAACATTCAATTACACCAGCTACAACGCTTCATTGCTATTCAAGCATAAGGATACAGAAGGCGGGTCGCTGGATATCAGCACCGGATACGACCAGTACAACAACATGGTTGCTGTGTATGGCTGGGATCAGGGATCATATGATCTCAGTACATACATAAGACAGGTGTTTATCAAAGCCAACAGGGTCCGTCCGGTCGGGACGTCGCACAAAATAGATTACGGAGTACACCTTTTGGGTTATGCCTTGGACCCTGGAATCATGAGGCCTTATGCAGCTGTCTCCAATGTCATTCCTGATACATTGAAGAGGGAATACGGTCTGGAACCGGCGGTATTCGTATCCGATACCTGGAACATTTCCGACAAGTTTTCGTTGGAAGGAGGTATAAGGATGACAGGTTTCTATGGCTTAGAATCCAATACTTATTATTACGGACCGGAATTCCGTCTGTCTGGTAAATATTCCTTGGCTGACAATTTCTCAATCAAGGGTGGGCTTAACACTATGAGGCAGAATATCCATTTGATATCCAATACTTCATCTATATCTCCGATGGATACCTGGAGACTATCCTCAGACAAAATCAAACCAACCACCGGTTGGCAAGGAGCCGGCGGTGCTTATTGGACACATCTCGCGACCGGGATTGAAATATCTGCAGAGGCGTATTATAAGGAAGCAGATAACCACCTTGACTACAAGCCTGGAGCTACACTGTCCATGAACGACAAGATTCATCAGGATCTGGCTCCTGTATTCCTTCGCTCTTATGGAATTGAGTTGATGGCCAGGAAAACTAACGGAAAGCTTACTGGATGGCTGTCCTATTCATATTCCAGGGCCAAATACAAGGAGATGCAGGACCGTGGTTATGAGACGATAGCTCACGGCAATTGGTACAATGCACCTTACGACAAGCCACATGAGGCTAAATTGGTTGGTAATTATGCTTTTACCAGACGTTACAGTCTTTCTGTCAATGTTGACTACTCCACCGGGCGGCCGGTAACCGTGCCTTATGGTTCTTATCTTTATGATGGTGTCTGGAGGATGGCATACTCTGAGCGTAATTTCTATCGCATTCCGGATTATTTCCGGATGGACGTTGCCGTGAACATAGACCCTGGACATTCCCTTGTCGCGAGAATGCATACTACCATCAACATAGGGGTGTACAATATTACGGGACGTAAGAATCCTTATTCGGTTTTCTTTGATTCGGGTATCCAGGACACTGGTTTCAGGGCAACTCCCAAAGGTCATCTGCTCTCTGTTTTTGCCGTTCCTGTTCCATTTATCAACCTTAACTTATCTTTCTGATGAAGGCATTTTATACAGTTATATTGGCGGCGACGTTTTCTATTTCCCTACTAGCCGAGAATAATCCGGTAGAACGTGTATTCATATCTACGGACAGGGAGGTTTATGTTGCCGGGGATGTGGTTTTATGTTCCTTGTTTTGTCTTGACCTTCAGGGTAATCCTTCTAATGCCTGTGCCGTATCATATCTCGAGTTGGTATCCTCTGAGGGTACTGCTGCTGAGTCAAAAATAGGATTGCTGGGTGGAAGGGGAGCCGGATCTTTCCTGATTCCTGTTTCTACTCCCACCGGAGTATACCGCTTGATTGCCTACACCTCCAGCAACGCCAATGAGTCAGGTACACCATGGATTTTAGGATCGCGGATTCTCACTATTTTCAATACCATTTCCGTGGCCAAAGTCAAGGATGGAGTGGAGATAGTCGATGAAGATGAATACATGTCTTTGAGAAGAGAAGATGCTGATAACTGCGGCAAAATACTTTTCAACTCCACAGTACGTGTCCGTAAAGGATCAGACTACACAATATTCATGGAGAACAACGGTGCTGGCGCTGATTTATCGTTCTCGGTTTATCATGAAGATGATATCATTCCGGCACATCAGGATAACTCAATGGAAGTTTTCCTGAATTCATTATCTTCTTCTAAACCAGAATTTACCGGAGTCCGCCAAATAGACTACGATGGAGAGATAATATCTGCCAGGATCAAAGGGAATATAATGGAAAATAATAATAAGGTGGTAGCTACCTTATCCTCGGCAGGAGCTCCGTCCAACTTGTACATAGGAGTCACGGATAATGACAACGTCAGCTTCTATACCAATAATATCTATGGAGACAGGGAAATCGTATGTGAGGTTTCAAATGTCGATTTGGAAAAGGGGTCGATCGATATAGAAAGTCCTTTCATCGGGGCCGGAGCAGGAAAGTTGCCGCAACTGCAAATGAACAGGATAATCCAAAAAGACCTTTCCACCCGTAAAGCGGCTTTGAGAAGCAGCAATACAATGAGGTTGGATACGTTGACTTCCCTGTTGAGACATCGTGAAGACCTGCTGCTTGAAACCGCTACTTGCAAGCATTATCACTTGGACAACTTTGTCAGGTTTCCTTCGGTACGTGAGGTCCTGGTAGAAATCATTCCATATGTGAGCCTGCGTCGCGAAAAGGGAAAACAAAAGTTGGTAATGGTAGCCACTGACGCAACGGATTACTATAAGACAAGTGTTGAGAATCTTCTTGTTATGATGGACGGGGTGGTGATTAGCGACCTCGACTTGCTGTTGGATTTTGACGCTATGCTTATTGAGGATATTGACGTATATACACAAGCTATTGCATGCGGAAAGGTTTCCTTCTCCGGAATAGTCAATTTCATCACGAAGAAGAATTATGTTACGACCCTTCCTTTTCCTGAGAGTGTAAAGGTTGTGGATTTCAAAGGAGTCTCATATCCGGTCGCATATTATGGAGAAAGGCCCCCGGAAGATGTCGAAGATGTAAGGCAACTACTCTATTGGAATCCTGTCCTACGACTTGCTACAGGAGAGAATAAAAGACTTATCCTCCATACTCCTGGGTATACAGGAAAATTCCGTGCCGTCGCAGAAGGTCTTGCTGACGACGGCACGGCAATCCATTATGAATTTACCTTTGAGGTTGTCGAATAATCCTACTCCCTGAACTTTGCCTTGAGGAACTCACGGTTGAGACGGGCGATGTGCTCGATCGATATACCCTTAGGGCATTCCATTTCGCAGGCGCGGGTGTTGGTGCAGCCTCCGAATCCGAGTTCCTCCATCTTTGCTACCATATTCTTGGCCCTTCTGGCTGCCTCGGGACGACCCTGGGGAAGGAGGGCAAGGGATGACACACGGGCTGCGACGAACAGCATTGCCGATCCGTTCTTGCAGGTGGCAACGCAAGCTCCGCAACCGACACAGGCTGCTGCATCCATGCTCTTCTCAGCATTCTCGTGGGAAATAAGGATGGCGTTACCGTCCTGGGCCGCTCCGGTACGGACGGAAATGAATCCGCCGGCCTGTAGGATCTTGTCAAATGCACTGCGATCCACCACGAGGTCCTTGATGATAGGGAATGCAGGACTCCTGAAAGGTTCGACCGTAATGGTAGCACCGTTCTTGAAGTGACGCATGAAAAGCTGACAGGTAGTCACATGGTCGTCCGGACCATGGGCGCGGCCGTCGATATAGAGGGAGCATGCTCCGCAGATTCCTTCGCGGCAGTCGTGGTCGAAAGAAACTGGACCGCTGCTCTGGCAACCCCTTTCAACTGCTACAGGATCATTGCCTTCACGGATGAGCTGCTCGTTCAGGATGTCAAGCATCTCGAGGAACGATGCGTCCTCTTCAATACCTGAGATGTGATAGGTCTCGAAATGACCCTTTTCACTGGCGTTCTTCTGACGCCATATCTTAAGATTGAAATCCATATCCGGTTATTCTTTGTAGTTTCTGGTTTTGACTTCGATAAACTCGTACTTGAGCGGCTCCTTGTGGAGTTCGGGTTCCTTGTCCTCTCCCTTGTACTCCCAGGCGGCGACATACATGTAGTTGGCGTCGTCCCTCTTGGCCTCTCCTTCCTCGGTCTGGCTTTCCTCACGGAAATGACCACCGCAGGATTCTTTCCTGTTAAGGGCGTCGCGTGCCATGAGCTCGCCAATCTCGAAGAAGTCTTCGAGCCTGAGGGCTTTCTCAAGTTCCTGGTTGAACTGGTTCTGCTCTCCGGGAACGCAGACATCCTCGTAGAATTCTTTCTTGAGTTCCCTTATCTCTTCGATGGCTTTCTTCAGTCCGGCTTCGTTTCGGGCCATTCCCACATAGTCCCACATTATGTTTCCAAGTTTCTTGTGGAGGGAATCGACGGTACGCTTTCCCTTGATGGAGAAGAGTCTGTCAATCCTGGCCTGGACTGCCTTCTCAGCCTCGTCGAAAGCCGGATCGTTGATGTCGGTCTTGGGCTCTGCGAACTTATTGGAGAGATAGTCGGCAATGGTAACGGGAAGTACGAAGTAACCGTCGGCCAAACCCTGCATGAGGGCCGAAGCGCCGAGACGGTTTCCGCCGTGGTCGGAGAAGTTGGCCTCACCGATCGCGTACAGGCCGGGAATCGTGGTCTGGAGATCGTAGTCTACCCAGATACCTCCCATGGTGTAGTGGATGGCGGGATATATCATCATAGGCTCTTCCCAAGGGCTGACATTGTTGATCTTGTAATACATGTCGAAGAGGTTGCCATAGCGCTCCTGAACCCTCTGGTGACCGAGCCTTTTGATGGCATCAGCGAAATCGAGGAATACTGCAAGACCGGTTTCATTTACACCGTAGCCGGCATCGCACCTTTCCTTAGCTGCCCTGGAAGCCACGTCACGGGGAACAAGGTTTCCGAAAGCAGGATAACGACGCTCGAGATAGTAGTCACGATCCTCTTCAGGAATCTGTGAAGGTTTCTTCTCTTTCTTGCGAAGTTTGATCACGTCCTCCATCTTCTTGGGTACCCAGATGCGGCCGTCGTTACGGAGTGACTCTGACATAAGGGTAAGCTTGCACTGCTGCTCTCCGTGGACCGGAATACATGTAGGATGGATCTGGGCGAAGCAGGGATTTGCGAAATATGCTCCCTTCTTGTAGCACTGCCAGGCGGCTGAACCGTTGCTGTTCATAGCGTTGGTGGAAAGGAAATAGGTATTTCCATAACCTCCGGTGGCGATGACGACGGCGTGGGCACCGAACCTTTCAAGCTTGCCGGTCACAAGGTTGCGGGCGATGATACCCTTGGCCTGACCGTTGACGATGACAAGGTCGAGCATCTCGTGACGGGGATAGCTCGTCACGGTTCCGGCAGCGATCTGACGGTTAAGGGCTGCATATGCTCCGAGAAGAAGCTGCTGTCCGGTTTGTCCGCGGGCATAGAAAGTACGGCTTACCTGTACACCTCCGAAGGAACGGTTGGCAAGATATCCGCCGTATTCACGGGCAAAAGGAACTCCCTGTGCGACACACTGGTCGATAATAGCTGCACTGACTTCCGCCAGACGATATACATTGGCTTCACGGCTGCGGTAGTCGCCTCCCTTGATGGTATCATAGAAAAGACGATACACGGCATCATTGTCGTTCTGATAGTTCTTGGCAGCGTTGATACCTCCCTGAGCTGCAATTGAGTGGGCCCTACGGGGCGAATCGCTGATACAGAAGACTTTGACATTGTAGCCAAGCTCTCCGAGAGAAGCAGCTGCGGACGCGCCACCAAGGCCCGTTCCGACAACTATAATCTCGAGTTTTCTCCTGTTGTTCGGATTGACAAGACGAAGTTCCGACTTACGTTTGGTCCATTTTTCAGCCAAAGGTCCGTCAGGAATCTTTGAGATTAATTTATCGGCCATATTTCAGTGTGTTAGTTGATTTTTCAGGTTATTGTCTTTTAGTCTGCAATTTTAATGATTTTTATCGGATTCCGCAATTCAATGAACCACTTTCGGCAGTTTTCTAAGATACATCAACCTATATTTCCTGTATACCTTTTTTACGAAACGGTCATACCTGGAAGGAGACATACCCCTCGAAAAACCATTGTCCACTATCTTTTCCACTTCACGACATTCTTCGGCACAGCCTTTTTCAAATCCATATATTCCCTTTATCACAAGGGCCTGGCTGCAGATCTGGGCATTGTCACCATCCTTGTATTCCTTCATGAAAGCGGGAATATGGTCGCTTCCGAATACTTTCAAAGGAATATATATACTTGTGGAAGGGCAGCCAAGTATGGTCCAGGCCACTGTCAGAAGCGGATCCTCTCCAGGAACTACTCCCTCGAAAACTATCGATGATGATGAAATATCCCTTAAAATCGGCTTTCCGGAGCGGGATATCCCGTTCAGCAGTTCATAATGACCGGCTGTAGATATATCAATACCTTTCAGTATTCCGGCAGCTGCTTCAAACCTATCAACTCCCTTGCGGTCGGCTGGCCTGCCGCTCCTGGTGAAATTTGTCACCAGCATATAACCTTCGGGCTCTTCAGAGACGTTGTATTTCTTATAAGAATGATTGTTTACTTCATAATATGCCGCACCGCCCTTGGCATCTATTATCCCGAAATTGGCTTCCACTCCCCATGGTTTGGGAAGGGTGTCAAGCAGATGTTCGAAATCCCTCAGGTCCGCACATATTCCCAATGCCTTGAACATCAGGATGCCTTCCTTATCCATATCGGATTCAGGAACATTGTCATCCTTTAGATCATATGTGGCGGTATTCATGATGCAGAAACCGGCAGAATTATGTCCTGCCCAGACCTCTCCTCCTTTCGAAGAGGAATTTACAAGTCCTATGAAATTGTAGGAAGGACCGCTGAACCACTGCATCCTGTTGTTTACTTCCCCTGTGTCACGGTGCTTGAGCATGACGGGACGTCCGTCAGCGCGGGCATTGCCGGATATTATCACCGAAGTACAGCAAAAAGACTGTATCGGAAGAAGCAGGGTAGCCAAAAAGATGGCAATCCTAGAATAACGTACCATTTTCCGTCTTGTTTGCTTCAAGTTCGGCTTCCATACCCAGATGCTTGTAAGCCATCTCGGTAGCTATCCTGCCCCTCTGGGTACGGACTATGAAACCTTCCTTTATGAGGAACGGTTCATATACTTCCTCGAATGTGCCCTGATCCTCGCTGATAGCCGTAGCTATGGTGTTGGCACCGACAGGTCCTCCCTTGAAAGTTGATATTATGGTTCTGAGTATCTTGTTGTCTATCGAATCCAATCCACGGGTATCGATCTTCAGTTTATTGAGGGCATACCTGGCTATATCCAGGTCGATATGTCCGTCTCCCATAACCTGGGCGAAATCCCTGACCCTCTTGAGCAGCGCATTGGCTATTCGGGGTGTACCGCGGCTCCTCAATGCTATCTCCATCGATGCTTCATCATCGATGGTAACTTTCAGTATCCTGGAACTCCTTTTCACTATCCTTATGAGTTCGGATGTGTCGTAATATTCCAGAGGACAGGTTATTCCGAATCTCTCCCTTAAAGGAGCTGTAAGCAGTCCGCTCCTGGTAGTTGCACCCACAAGCGTGAAAGGATTGAGGGATATCCTGACTGAACGGGCGCCGGGCCCTTTGTCTATCATGATATCTATCACATAATCCTCCATGGCTGAATACAGGTACTCCTCAACTTCAGGGGAGAGCCTATGGATCTCGTCAATGAACAGTACGTCTCCGGTTTCAAGGGAAGTGAGCAGTCCGGCCAGGTCGCCGGGCTTGTCCAGGACAGGTCCGGAAGTGATCTTCATATTCACTCCCATCTCATTGGCAATGATATGTGCCAACGTGGTTTTTCCGAGTCCGGGAGGACCGTGGAAAAGTACGTGGTCGAGGGCTTCACCCCTCATCTTGGCCGCCTTTATATATATGTTCAGGTTGGATACGATCTCTTTCTGGCCAGTGAAGTCTTCCAGTTCCTGCGGTCGGATTATTCCGTCCAAATCCTTATCTTTGCTTTCGATTGTATTGTGCGGATCGAACTCTGTCATCGGAGAGAATATTAGTCAATACAAATATATTGATTTATTTTTATATGATTTGATGGTTCTTTATAGTTTGTTGAAAAGTTGATAAGTTTATAATTATTTATTATTCAATTATTTCTGTTAGTATTTCATCTATTGTGAGTTTTTGAAAAACCTATAATGGAAAGTTGAAAAAGAACCGCTTCGGAGAACTAACAGGAAACAGGCTTTAATCAACAAGATTATCAACAGCTTTTAAACACCATCCTGACAGTAATGTTGATAAGTTCAGAATCGGGAAGGAAACTCGAAGAAGGGCTTGCGAAAAGGAAGGAAAACTATTGCAGGGGACTCTTCCTTTCCGCGAGATGGTTTGTGCTGAGCGAGGTTGCCAAGAAGGGTACCCACGTAGTTCTGTTACCTGACAGGGAGAGTGCTGAATACTGTTCTTCCGATCTGTATTCACTTGTAGACGGGGATATTGTATTTTATCTTCCGGACAGCGGAAAAGCGGTGGAAAGAAGTAACTACAAGTCTTCCGTCGGAGTCCAGAGGACTTCGGCTATCGGAAAATTGATGTCCAATTCCGAAAATTCTGAAAGGCTTTTCATAGTTACTTATCCTGAAGCCCTGAAAGAGAAGATACCTTCTTCCAAAAATATTAGTTCTTCACTCCTAAAGGTATCCGTCGGACAAGAAATATCGCACGATCAGATAAAGGAGACACTTGCAGAACAAGGATTCGAAAAGGTAGACTTCGTTTCAGCTCCGGGTCAGTACAGTATAAGGGGATCCATAATAGATATATTCTCTTTCTCTTTCAATAATCCATACAGGATTTCTTTCTTCGGTAACGAGATAGAGAAAATCCACGTATTCGACTGCAATACACAGCTTTCCAAGGAGGAAAAGGATGAGATAGAGATATTTCCCGACCTGGTTACGGAGGATGGTTCCGATTCGGGGATAAACATATCCGACTTGTTTCCTGAAGGAACGGTTGTCTGGGCGGACTCCTCTGATATGTACAGGAAGGAGGATTTCTTCAAGGAACTCGATCATTTCAGGAAAGTCTTCCTTGACGTTCCCCTCGAGGTGGACAACGATGAGATTATAAAGTTCAGTATTTCTCCACAGCCGGTTTTCAACAAGAATTTCGAGATACTTTCTGCCGATATAAGGAAGAATATTGAAAATGGATACAGGGTGTTCATTTTCAGTGAAAAGAAATCCCAGGTTGAAAGGCTCAAATCCATACTTACGGAGAATAAAGGCCTGGTTCCGGAATTCGTTTCCGGGAAGAATATCCATTCCGGCTTCATAGACCATGAAGACAAGGTATGCTGCTATTCCGACCATGAGATTTTCGACCGTTTCCACAGGGTGAGTATCCGCAGGACGGTGGAAAAGAGCGAGCAGCTTACACTGAATGACCTTACCGCTTTCAATATAGGTGATTATGTGGTCCATATCGACCATGGTGTAGGTGTATTCGGAGGCCTTGTCAGGATGAAGGACGACAAAGGGCGGATGCATGAGGTGGTGAAGCTTATGTATAAGGACGGCGACGTGGTGTTCGTATCCGTCCATTCTCTGAACAAGATTTCCCGTTTCCGTTCCAAGGACGGAGAGGCTCCGAAAATTAACAAGCTCGGATCCAAGACCTGGCAGACGTTGAAGACGAGTGCCAAGTCCAGGATAAAGGATATAGCCAAGGATCTCATACAGCTGTACGCCAAGCGAAAGGCTTCCAAAGGTTTCGCTTTCTCTCCCGACACTTATCTCCAGGAGGAATTGGAATCTTCATTCATGTATGAGGATACTCCCGACCAGGAAACGGCTACCAAGGCTGTCAAACAGGATATGGAGGACCAGAGCCCGATGGACAGGCTGATCTGCGGCGATGTAGGATTCGGAAAGACCGAAATAGCTATCAGGGCCGCATTCAAGGCTGTCACTGACGGAAAACAGGTGGTGGTTCTTGTACCTACCACTATCCTTGCCCTTCAGCATTACACCACTTTCTCTTCCAGGTTGAAGGATTTTCCCTGTACAGTCGACTATATAAGCCGTCTCAGGACGACAAAGGAAGTGAATGAAATAAAGGCCAGGCTCAAGAGCGGAAGCCTTGATATTGTGATAGGCACCCACAAGATGCTCGGGAAAGGTTTTGAATTCCATGACCTTGGACTCCTGGTCATAGATGAAGAACAGAAATTCGGAGTATCGGCCAAGGAAAAACTCCGTCAGCTGAAATCTTCGGTTGACACTCTCACCCTAACTGCCACACCTATACCGAGGACCCTTCAGTTCTCCCTGCTGGGAGCTAGGGATCTTTCCATAATCAATACCCCTCCGCCCAACAGGATTCCGACGCAGACAGAGATAATCCTGTTCAATAAGGAGGAGATAAAGAGCATCATCAATTACGAACTCAACAGGGGAGGCCAGCTGTTCTTCCTTCACAACAAGGTAGAAGAATTGAATTCCATTTATGAAATCCTGCACCGGCTGGTTCCGGACATGAGGATATGCGTCGCCCACGGTCAGATGGAATCCAAGGAACTCGAGAACAGGATGCTGGATTTCATCAGGGGTGATTACGACATGCTCCTCTGCACCACCATCATCGAGAACGGACTGGATATTCCAAATGCGAACACCATCATTATTAATCAGGCGCAGAATATCGGCCTGAGCGACCTGCACCAGTTGAGAGGCCGTGTCGGGCGTTCCAACAGGAAGGCTTTCTGCTATCTTATTGTGCCTCCGCTGGTATCCATCACCGATGATGCAAGGAGAAGACTCAAGGCGATAGAGGAATTTTCGGACCTGGGAAGCGGTTTCAATATCGCAATGCAGGACCTTGACATAAGGGGAGCAGGAAACCTGCTCGGTGCCGAACAGAGCGGCTTCATCATGGATATGGGTTATGAGACATATCAGAAGATCCTTGCCGAAGCCATGGAGGAACTGGGTATGGAAACCGGTCTCGTAACGAGGAAGAAGGACGATTCGTTCATCGAGGATTGTACCATCGAGACGGACCAGATGGCCATGATCCCTGATTCATATATAGATATTACCGCAGAGAAAATAAGGATTTACAAGCAGCTTGACAGCCTGCCGAACGACAAGGAAATAGACAGGGCCAGGGAGCGTCTTACAGACCGTTTCGGCCAGATGCCTCCGGAGGTGGACAACCTGTTCAATGTCGTGAAGATAAGGAATCTGGGAGGAAAACTCGGTTTCGAGAAAATAATAATAAAGAACGGAATGATGATAATGTTCTTCATTTCGAATCCTATGTCGCCATATTATAAATCAGGTGTATTCTCAAGTATCCTGTCCAGGATAAATGCCAACGAAAGGCTGTTCAATCTGAAACAGACCGAAGGCAAGTTGAAGATAGTTTCCAGGGGAATAGACTCCCTGCCTCTGGCTCTCAATACCCTCAGAAAACTCCAATGATACCATGTCCAATCTTTTGATCGAAATAGGAAACACGGCCTTGAAGGCTGCCTGGGCGGACGGAATGACGCTCGGAAAAACCTTCCGTTACCAGGGGGAGAAGATGTTCGATTTCATTGACTCCATAGTGGCCAGGGAAAAAGCTGATGTGATGGTCGTTTCCTCCACAATAGAGATAGATACCAAGAAAGAGGAGAGACTGCGTTCCGGCTGCAGGACCCTTCTGGTAATGGACAGGAAACATACTGAAATAATAGAGGAATACGGACTCCCTGCCTATCTGTCTTCGGACAGGGCGGCTTCCGTACTCGCCGCCGGGCATCTTTTCAAAGGAAAGGGCTGTGTGGTATTCGATTTCGGAACAACCCTGACGGTGGACGTTACCGGTGAGGACGGGGAATATACTGGTGGAAATATATCCCTCGGCTGCCGGACCAGATTCAAGGCGCTTAACAGGTATTCAAGGACGCTGCCGCTCGTGAATACCCCTTCGACAGTCAGCCAGACGGGAGATTCCCTGATTTCTTCCATAGAAGACGGAGTTGTGGGCGGCATAATGTTTGAAATACTTGGGTACTTGTCGCTTTTTCCGGAAAAAGTAGCCGTTTTTACCGGAGGAGACGCGTTATATTTTGCAAAAAGAATGAAAAACTCCATCTTTGTAGTCTGTAATCTTGTGCTGATGGGGTTGGCCTTAATAGCTGACAATTATGCTGAAAGGAAAGTTTGACAAGATACTCCTGGCCGTAGCGCTGGCTTTCTGTGTGCTCCCTCTGGGTGCGCAGAACGAGGCGTATAATTCATATTCCCCGTATTCCATGTACGGCATAGGTGACATATCCAAATTCGGAACAGCCTATAACCGCAGCATGGGTGGGACGGGTATCGCCACACGCGACAAAAGGAACATAAACCTTCTCAACCCGGCGGCGGTTACCGAAAGGGATACGAAATCATTCATGTTCGATTTCAGCGTAGCCCAGGGAAACCGCTATTACGCACAGGGAGACATGCACAGCTCGAACAACACGTTCAACCTCAGCAGCGTTGCGATGTCGTTCCCGATCTGCAAGCCCCTTGCAATGTATGTCGGCCTGGCTCCGTACAGTGATGTGGGATACAAGATTTCGGCGTGGGAGACCGATCCGGAGATAATAGCCAAGACGGAATCCATACTCAATACAGTACAGGGTTACGGCAGCCTGACCAATGCTTTCATCGGAGCCGGAGTAAATGTATTCAAGGGATTCTCGGTAGGCGGAGAATTTGACTATATTTTCGGAACCCTGCACAAGGACAACAAGTTCACGATGGCCTCCAACTCCTACAGGAGCATCAGCAGCGGTTACACCATGCATCTCCATGCCTTGACCGGAAAGTTCGGAATGCAGTATGAAGTGCCCATGGGCAAGAATGTTTCCGCCGTAGTAGGCGCGACTTACAAGTTGAAAGCCAATCTCAGCGGTGAGGTTGACAGGTTCGAGATCCAGACCATCTCTTCGATCAACGACTCAACCCCTTCACCCAGGACGTTCAATGAAAAACTTGCGAAGGGTAAGGTAACCCTTGCCGGCGAGATGGGATTCGGCCTTGCTTTGAAGGGGAATGACAAGTGGACCGCGGAAGTCAATTACAGCCGTTCGGACTGGACTTCTTCCGGACTTGACAATACCATCGGTTTTGCCAATGTGGGCAATTCCGTCTTCGCCGCCTCAATGGCGCAGTCCGTGAGGGCCGGCTTCTCCATCGTACCCAACAGGAACGACATCAGATACTACCGCAGGAGGATAACTTATAGAGGAGGAGCGTATTGGGATCAGGCCTACTGCAAGATAGACGGATTGGACCTGAATGCGTTTGGCCTGACTTTTGGTGTTACGCTTCCGGTATACAGGTTGAGTAACGGATTGACACTGGGAATAGATGTCGGACAGAGGGGGTCAAAGACCGGCAATCTGATCAGGGAAAGATACGTGAACTTTAACATAGGATTGAATATTTACGACATCTGGTTCTTGAAGACCAGGTACGAATAGGATAAAAAGAATATTAACTTGCTAATCCATAACACCATGAAAAAGATTGCTCTTGTATTGCTAAGCTTAGCTATGATGCTCGGAATGAATCTTTCCGCGCAGGATAAGTACGGTCCCAACAAGGACGAATGCATCAAGTACCTGTCCTACTATCAGGAGTACTACAAGCAGAAGAATTATGACGACGCCCTTCCCAACTGGAGGAAGGCAATGAAGCTTTGCCCTCCTACCGCCAGCCAGAACATGCTTCTGAACGGTATGACCCTTCTGGGCAGGGAGATCAACAAGACCAAGGATGCCGCAGCGCGTCAGGCGCTTGTGGATTCGCTCCTTACCTTGAACGACCTCAGGGCTGAGTATTATCCCAACTATGCGGTCGCAGCCATGAACACGAAGGGACAGTACATGACCCAGTTCTATAAGGATCCCAAGGATATCTATGAGGGTCTTGGCAAGATAGTGGAAACCAACCAGGAGAAGACGAAGCCCAGCCTTCTGCTTCTTCAGCTGAATTCAGCCATCGATCTCTTCAAGGCCGACAAGCTTGGCGCCGAGGATGTCATCAATACATACCAGAACGCCATCGCCCTCATAGGCAAGGCTGAGCAGACCGAAGAAGTGGTCAAAACAAAGGCTGACATCGAGGGACTGTTCATCACCAGCCAGGTGGCAAGCTGCGACAACCTTATCGCACTGTTCACCCCCCGATATGAGGCCGATCCCGATAACATCGATCTCGTCACCAACATCGTCAAGATGATGGGTAACACCGAAGGTTGCCAGAACAACGACCTCTTCCTCAAGGCTGTCACCAAGATGCACGCCAACGAGCCTTCCGCAGCATCGGCCTATTACCTTTATAAACTGCATGCCGCAAAGGACGAGAATACGACTGCTGTCAATTATCTCGAGGAGGCCCTTAAGTTCGACGACCTTGACGTCCAGACCAAGGCCAACTACCAGTTGGAACTTGCTGCCTTCGCCCTCAAGAGCGGAATGAACGCAAAGGCGTTCGCCGCAGCCCAGAGAGCCGCAGAACTTGATCCCGCAAACCAGGGCAAGGCTTATTATATCATCGGAACCATTTGGGGCTCCGTACGTTGCGGTGGCAATGAGGTTGAAAGAAGGGCCAACTACTGGGTGGCTGTCGACTACCTCCAGAAGGCCAAGAATGCAGATGCTTCCCTTACCGCAGACTGCAACAGGCTCATCGGTTCCTACAGTGTATACTATCCTCAGAAGGCCGAGGCTTTCATGTATGACGTAGTGGACGGACAGTCCTACAGCGTCAACTGCGGAGGAATGCACGCCACCACGACGGTCAGGACCCAGAAATAAAAGAAAAGCACGGAGTGAGACTCCTGAAACATAAGCTATTGACGATTGCAACCGCGCTTGCGGTTGCTTTCGTCGTATATTCCTGCGGAGGAAAGCTCAGTGAGGCGGCCCAGCTCAACCTGTCTGAAACCCCGGTACAGGTTGTTGACAGCCTGTTCATGGTCCAGACAGACAACGGCGGCCTCAAGATGCGGGTAGAAGCTGATGTGATGGAGAGATATGACAATGACACCTGCTCATATGAACTGTTCCCGAAAGGGCTTCATGTGTTCGCATATTCGGAGGAAGACATGCTTGAAACGGTGCTCCACTCCAACAACGCCAGGCATTTCAAGAGCAAGAAGAGCAATACCGAAATGTGGTCTGCCTTCGGCAATGTCATTGTCCAGAATATAATGAAACAGCAGACCCTGGAGACCGATACCCTGTATTGGGACCAGGCCAATAAGGAGATATATACGGATTGTTACGTGAGGATGTTCACGAACGACGATTTCATGCAGGGGTTCGGCATGAGGTCTGACGAGATGGCACGCAACGCCATACTGTTCAGGCCATTCAACAGTTATGTGTATGTGATACAGGACTCCACCAGGGTGATAATCGATTCGGTCAACTTTATTGGGCCTTTGCTCAAAAAAAAGTGATTAATTGAATAAAAATCACTATCTTCGCACCCCAATATCGATTAGTTGGAAATTATTGAATAAAACAATACGAAATGGCGATTCTTCAAAAAACTCGCGAGAAGGCCGGACTTGCGGTGTCCATAATCATCGCAATAGCCCTTCTGTCATTCATCGTCGACCCGGGGACTCTTGAGTCCGCGTTCCAGATGATGTCTTCCAAGAACAATGTAGGTGAAATCAACGGCAAGGCGGTTTCCTTTACCGACTTCCAGCAGGATATCGACAATTTCACCACGATCAACGAGATGGTTACCGGAACCACCGCCCAGAACGAGCAGCAGCAGGAGCAGATCCGCAATGCCGCTTGGCAGAACCTTGTGGACAGGTACCTGTTCACCAAGAAGGCCAAGGATGCCGGAATCAGGGTAGGAGAGGAAGAAATGAAAGAACTCCTTGCAGGAGACATGGTATCCCCGATCGTCGCCCAGAACCCCGCGTTCATGGACGAGAACGGGAACTTCTCCAAGGAAGCCCTCCAGAACCTCATTTCCAGCGCCGCACAGGATGGAACAGGAAGGCTCAAGGCATACTGGGATTATATCCAGAATTCTGTCAATACCCAGCAGTTCTATGCCAAGTACGGCTCTCTCTTCAACAACAGCAACATCCAGAACCCCTTGATGCTCAAGAGGGCTATCGAGGAGAACAACAATACTACAAATGTTGATTTCGTGATGGTTCCCCACGGATTCGTGACCGACACCACCGTCAAGGTGACGAACGAAGCCATCAAGAAGTTCTACGACAGCCACAAGAACCTGTTCAAGCAGACTGCTTCCAGGGATATGGAATATGTCGTTTATGAAGTCAAGCCTTCAGAAGCCGACATCGCTGCAACCAACCAGGCCATGACCGACCTCTATGACGAGTTCAGCACCACGGAAGGCATGAAGTCCTTCCTTGCCAAGAATTCCGAGAAACCCCTCGACGGTCTCTGGTACAAGGACGGAGAGCTCAACACTGTCAATTCCGAGCTGAATTCATTCGTGTTCGGCAACGCTGCCGGTACCTCTCCCATCATTTCGGACAACAACAACGTGTTCTACGCCGGCAGGATCATGGAAACCGCACAGGTTCCCGATTCCGTCTATGTAAGGCACATCCTTCTCCGTGGAGCTACCGCTGACAAGCAGGCTGACAGCCTTCTCAGCGTCCTTGCCAAGGGAGAGAACTTCTCCAACCTCGTCGCTTCCTATTCCGCAGACACCCAGTCTGCAGCTGACGGCGAGCTCGGAAATATCGGCTGGATGACCCAGACCTTCATGATTCCCGGAATGGAGTCCGTGATGACTGCTCAGGTCGGAAAGCCCTTTGCCCTCAAGACCCAGTACGGAACCCACCTTGTGGAAGTCACCAAGAGGACTGCACCTGTAACCAAGAAGCAGGTCGCCATCCTTTCGAAGACCGCCGTTCCCAGCGGAGAGACTTACAATGACTATTATGCCAATGCCAGCAAGTTTGCAAAGCTTGCAGCCGGTGGATATCGTGACTACGTCGCTGCCGTCGATTCCTGCGGAGTCTATTCACATCCGATGAACGGCGTCCTCGAGAGCACTTCCAGCTATGGAGCTATCGACCAGGCCAAGGAGGTTACCAGGTGGATATTCGACAACAAGGTCGGAAAGGTTTCCCCTATCATCACCGTGAACAACAACTATTTCTTCGTCGCTACCGTCAAGGGTATCCACGAGGAAGGAATAGCCAGCCTCGAAGAGGTCAAGGATGTCATCAACCAGCAGCTCTACAGTGAGCTTGCCAGCGAGAAGGCTGCGGAAAGGCTCGCCGAGCAGGTCAAGGGAATGACCGACCTTCAGGTTATTGCCGACACCCTGCATTCCGTGGTAAGTTCAGACGTTGATGTAAGGTTTGCCACAATGGCCGGACAGGGTCTCGATCCCAAGTTCATCGGTGCTGTTTCAGTAGCTCCCGAAGGCCAGCTGTGCGGTCCCGTTGCCGGAACGATCGGAACCTACTTCTTCAAGGTCAATTCCCGCGACATGGGCGCTTTCTATACCGAAGAAGACGCAAAGAACAGCGCTCTCCAGATGGGTAGCTACAACGCTCAGATGATCCTTCCTGTCATGATGCAGGAGGCGGATGTAAAGGACCACAGGGCCCGTTTCTTCTAGCAGAAGACAAAGCGAAAAAAAGAGTGACTGATTTTTCAGCCACTCTTTTTCTTTTATGGAGGGGATGATTATTCTCCCTCAAGGATCTTTACGATAGCCTCGATCTTCTCGCGGAGTTTGGCGGTGTCGATGTTCTCCGTGATGCTCTCGATGGATTTGCGGATCTTTGCTGTGTCGATACTTTCGACAAGTCCCTCGATTCCGTTCTTGATCCCTTCGACCGACTTGCGCAGCGAAGCGGTGTCGATATCGTTGATTATTCCGTTGATTGTCTCGGGAATCTGCTGCAGGACATCACCGACGGCATCGGAAGCATTGGAGATCTCACTGCCAAGAACCATGGTGCTGTAGCGCCCTATAGCCTGCATGGTGCGGACCTTCTCAGAGGTTGTATAGGAATCATAGTTCTCTTTCATTTCCGCCACCAGAGCATCATACTCTGCACGGGACTTCTCCCAATCCTCTTCAGTATAATTCTTGTACTCCTTCTCTGTCTTTTCGACGAATTTGTCGAGACGGTCGGGAAGGCTGACCGTCGTAGCGCAGCCGACAGATATGACTAGGGCTGCGAATAAGGTTGCCAATGTTGTCTTTTTCATATCCTTGGGTTTTTTATACATTGAACAAGAAATGCATGATGTCGCCATCCTGTACTACATATTCCTTGCCTTCAGTCGCAAGCTTTCCTGCAGCCCTGGCGGCACTCTCGCTTCCGAGGGAGACATAGTCCTCGTATTTGATGACTTCCGCCCTTATGAAGCCTTTTTCAAAATCCGTGTGGATGACTCCTGCAGCCTTGGGCGCCTTGTCTCCCTTGTGGATCGTCCAGGCCCGGCATTCGTCGGCACCGGCGGTGAAGAACGTCTGAAGTCCGAGGAGATGATACGCTCCCTGGATCAGCCTGACTACACCGGACTCGTGAAGCCCCATCTCTTCAAGGAACATCTGGCGGTCCTCGTAGCTGTCCATTTCGGCAATCTCCGACTCAGTCTTGGCGGAAATGACAAGGATTTCGGCATCCTCATCCTTTACCGCCTCGCGGACAGCATCCACATATCCGTTGCCGGAGGCTGCGGAGGCATCATCTACGTTGCAGATGTACATGACCGGCTTGTTGGTAAGGAGGAACAGGTCATGTGACAGGGAAACCTCTTCCTCGTTGTTGAGGCTTACCGTCCTGCAGGATTTGCCCTGCTCCAGGGCCTCCTTGTAACGAAGCAGCAGGTCAACCAGCTTTTTTGCGTTCTTGTCCCCGCCGGTCGTTGCCTGCTTGGTCGCCTTGGCAAGCCTTGACTCCACGGTCTCCAGGTCTTTGATCTGGAGTTCCATGTCCACGACTTCCTTATCCCTTACCGGATCCACGCTGCCGTCCACGTGTACTACGTTTCCGTCGTCGAAACACCTCAGTACGTGAAGGATGGCATCCGTCTCGCGGATGTTGGCTAGGAACTGGTTGCCAAGTCCTTCACCCTTGCTCGCTCCTTTGACGAGGCCGGCGATGTCCACTATGTCGACCGTTGCCGGGACAACGCTCTTTGGCTTGCACATATCGGCAAGCACCTCCAACCGCTTGTCCGGCACATTGGTGGAACCCAGGTTGGGCTCAATGGTACAGAAAGGGAAGTTGGCGCTCTGGGCCTTGCCCGAGCTGACGCAGTTGAACAAGGTTGACTTTCCAACGTTAGGAAGCCCTACTATTCCGCACTTCAAAGACATAAACCGTTGATTTATAAAGTCAGTTATCTTTTGATGAAGACAAAGATACGAATCTAAAGAAAATGTTTTTCCGTTTCTTTTCCTTTTTTCTGTTTTGTGCCTCCATCTTTGGCCATGAAGATAATCGAATTCATAGTTACTGCCCTTCCCTTGATAGTCCCGGATCCATATCCGGAACCGGGGAGGGATTCTTTGTTCATGATGTTCTGGAACCTTGAGAATTACTTCGACTGGCGCAGGGACACGGTACTTTGCAATGCTTCGGAAGAAGAATTCACTTCCTATGGAAAGAAACACTGGACGAAGAGGAAATTCATGAGGAAATCGCTTGCCATTGCGAAGACGGTCTTGTGGATAGCGGACAGGGAAGGGATGCTTCCGGATGTTATAGGAGTGGCGGAAGTCGAGAACCGTTTCGTGCTCGAGAGGCTAACTGGGGACACCCCCCTTTCAAAGGCGGGATATGGAATAATCCACTATGACTCACCGGACCCAAGGGGAATAGACGCAGCCATGCTTTACCGTAAGGACCGTCTGACTCTACGGTCATCCAAACCCTTGAAAGTCGCGGATTATTACGATCCGGAATTCCATACGAGGGATATCCTTCTGGCGGAATTCATCGGTCCGGGAGGGGACAGCCTGGCGGTCCTGGTCAACCACCATCCATCCAAATACGGCGGAGGATCATCAGGAAGGAGGGAAACTGCACTGCGCCGGCTGAAGGAGGCCACGGATTCCATGAAAGCCTACGGCTGGAGGAACATCGTCTCCATGGGAGACTTCAACGATGTACCGGAGTCCACTGAAGAATACTCCCGAACCATGGTCAACCTCGCCATTCCGCTTGCCCGGAAAGGGAAGGGGACCATCAAGTATTCCGGCCGATGGGAACTGATAGACATGTTTTTCGTCTCACCTTCCATGGCTGCGGCCGGGGCGGAGATGAAAATACTAAGCATACCCTTCCTTACGGTCAAGGATAATGCCCATTCGGGAGAAAAACCGTTCCGGACATACAGCGGCCCGAGATACTCGGGGGGAGTGAGCGATCATCGTCCCATAGTCCTGAAGGTTGTTGGGGAAATCCGATTATTTCAGTAAATTCGCGGGAAAGAATATAATAATCACATAAATACCATGGATATGAAAACCAAAATCAGGGAAAAATTCAAGACTTTATTCGGAACCGAGGGAGAAGTTTTCGCTTCGGCGGGAAGGGTGAACCTTATCGGTGAGCATACCGACTATAACGGAGGATATGTGTTCCCGGGCGCCATCGATTGCGGCATCATGACAGAAATCAAGCTCAACGGCACCAACAAGGTCAAGGCTTTCTCCATCGACTATGACGAATATGTCGAATTCGGACTTTCCGAGGAGGACAAGCCCCAGCAGCAGTGGGCCCGCTATATCTTCGGAGTCTGCCGCGAGACCATCAAGCGTGGCGGAAAGGTGGAAGGTTTCGACTGCGTATTCGCCGGAGACGTTCCCCTTGGAGCCGGTCTGTCTTCTTCCGCTGCCCTTGAGAGCACGTTCGCCTTTGCCATCAACGAGCTCTTCGGCAACAATATCGACAAGTTCGAGCTTGCCAAGATCGGCCAGAGCACCGAGCATAACTATTGCGGCGTGAAATGCGGCATCATGGACCAGTTCGCTTCCATTTTCGGCAAGAAGGGCTGCCTGATCCGCCTGAACTGCAAGACTCTCGAATACAAGTATTTTCCCTTCGATCCCAAGGGATACAAGCTGGTTCTCATCGATTCCTGTGTGAAGCACGAACTCGCATCCTCGGCTTATAACAAAAGGCGCGAATCCTGCGAGAATGCCGCCGCAGCCATCAAGAAGAACCATCCTGAGGTCGACTTCCTGAGTGACGCCAAGAGGGTTTGGCTCGAAGAAGTACGCGAAGAGATCCCCGAGGAGGATTTCCTCAGGGCGGAATATGTCATCGGAGAGGTCCAGAGGGTTCTCGACGTCTGCGACGCCCTTGAAAGGGGTGACTACGAGACTGTCGGCGAGATGATGTACCAGACCCACTTCGGTATGAGCAAGCTCTATGAAGTGAGCTGCCCTGAACTCGACTTCCTCAACAAGCTGGCCCGCAAGTGCGATGTCACCGGTTCCCGCGTAATGGGCGGGGGATTCGGAGGTTGCACCATCAACCTTGTCAAAGAGGAACTCTACGACGGTTTCATCGCCGCCGTCAAGGAGCAGTTCCCCGCCAAGTTCGGCCACGACGTGAAGATTTACAACGTCGTGATCAGTGACGGAGCCAGGAAGGTGGAATAATCTATCTGAAGAACCGGGCTATCCAGGCCTGGTCCACTACAGAGAAGCCCGGAGAAGGCTTCATCGAAGGATTGCGTCGGAGTATTCCGGCGCAATCTCCGTATACATTGAAGCCGATGCGCAGGCCTTGCATCCTGCCGTCCGCCGGATAGGAGAACTCGATGTCGTTGTCCGGACCGTCTGTCCTGTAGAATTTCAAGGATGCGCCTGAAATCGCCTTTCCAGGGTCCTTTTCGGACATTTCCATCTTGGTGACATACTTGCAGAGTTCCATGACGGTATCGTCAAGTCCGGCGTCGAAGATATTGACCTTCTCGATAAGGGAACCGACGTCCCCGACCCTCCGGAATACATATCCTTCGGGGAAATCCGAAGAAGCCTCGATCTGGCGGCCGATGGCTTCCACCTGGGCTTCAGGAATCGTACCTTCCGGAAGCAGCCAGATCAATAACCTTTCGTTCGGATCGTGATATATGGTCTGATATGCGGCGAGGTTCGCAGCACCGCAGGAAGGGCACTCCCATACGAAGAGAGAACCGTCCTTCACCCGGGATTTGAGTTCCGGCCTTTCACCGACGTTGATTCCGCCGTATGCGGTTATTTCCTTGGTGCATCCGCAAGAAGAACAGGATGCCAACATCTTGGTTTCCATTTATTTCCGCTTATCGATCCATATCCATAGCCGGTACATGAGCCATCCCCAGGCAAGAAAGAGCACAACATGTACCCAATAAGGGACGGAGGTCTTGTAGACATCGTCCCTGAAGATATCCTCATATCCGGGGATATCCGTATAGTAATAGGCCCCGGCTCCGAAGTCATAACCGGCGACAAGGCCCATCTTGTTTGCCATTATCCACAAGGCACAAGCCAAAATGGCCACCACCGCTGCGATGGTGACCACCTTGGATGCTTTTACCTTGCCGGATCCCACTATTTGTAAAGGTCGAGGACCGGAATGTCGAACACTACGCCGGACAGGAGGAACCAGACGGCGAAGAGGGTGAGAGCGATGTTGAATACCTGGCCGATGACATAGAGCCAAAGCACCTTTCCGCCCTGCATCTGCTTTGCGATCTCCTTGAAGTTGGTGTCAAGGCCGATGCTCGTGAAGGCGAGCACGAAAGCCCAGTTCTTGTACTGGTCGAGCACGGTGTTGATCTCCTTGACAGAGCCGGAACCGCAGAGCGGCTGAAGGATGAAGGAAGCGATCAAGGAAGCCGCGAAGAAACCGAGGATGAACTTCGGGAAGCGGTTCCAGATCTCACCTGCACCGACTTTCTTGTCGGAAGACTTGTCGACCCTTGTGGCGAAGAATACGGCCACGAAGAATGCGATGAATCCGATAAGGATATTCTGGATGCTCTTTACGAGGACCGCCGCCTGTTCTGCCTCGGGACCGAGGGCGTTACCTGCCAGGACAACGGCTCCTGTGGAGTCTACCGTACCTCCGATGAGGGCACCTCCCATCAGCTGGGTCATGCCGGCCGCCTTGATGATCATAGGCTCGAAGACCATCATGAGGATCGTGAATATGATGGAGATGGAGATGGCGATGGAAAGGTCGTCCTTCTTTGCTCCCGAAGCGGCGCCGGTGGCGATAGCCGCCGAAGTTCCGCAGACGGAAGTGGCTGAAGCAAGCGTGATGACCAGTGGTTTGTTGTCAATCTTCAGTACCTTGGTTCCGAGCCACCACATGAACAGGATGACGACAGGGGTGACGATCCATGCGATTCCGAGTCCATAGAGTCCGAACTTCGCGATGTTCGAGAACAGGACGGAGAAACCCATGATGACGAGTCCGGTCTTGATGTAGAATTCGGTCTTGATGGCTGGTTTGAGCCAGTCCGGGACTCCGACTGTATTGGATATCAGGAGGCCGATGAGAAGAGCCCAGAAAGCCCATTCAAGATAACGGTTGAGGGTGAATTCCGCACTTACGAAGCGGACTACCAAAGCGATGACGAACAATCCCAGGAAGGCCGGGATGTATTTCTTGACGCTCTGGCCCTGCAGTTTGACTCCCAGGGTGAAGAGGGTTCCCAGCACGATTACGGTGACGATGAGCTTACGCCAGAAGGCCCAGGCACCAAGCTGCTGTGCAAGCGGAACAGCTTTCGTTGCAGCGGCTTCACCGACTGCCCACGTGGAGAACTTGACTGCTGAAAGATCGAACGCCTTTGTCAGGACTGCTATGCAAGCGAGAAGGATGATTATGAAACCGATCCAGATAGCCTGCCAGTCCTCCTTGCCCCAGAAAGCGGGGACGGTCTTTGTTTTTTCCATGAATATAGGATTAGTAAAATGTTCTACTAATTGACAAATATATAAAAAAAATCACATAGAGACGCTGAATATGGCGCCGAAGTAATGGTGGTCAAGTCCCTTGACGTTGAAACCGTTTATTCTGTCCCATGTGTTCCAGGCGTACCGCACTCCAAGCCTGGACCCGTAAGGCAGCCAGAACAGATTCCCCAGGTTCAGGACCAGGTCGGCCCCGACGCTGGCCAGGCTTGCGGACTCTATCTTCTGCCTGTTGACAAAGAAGTCGTTGAAATACTTGAACTTATGGTAGGAATAATCCACGAATGGAGTTATTTCCATATTCATTACATATACCATCGGACTCAGTCCGGACCAGTCCAGGTTGAGGAACGGGATGGCATAATCGAAGGACAGTTTCAGCCTTGTCGGGGCGCAGGTGTTTCCGATGCTCCTCAGGTTGGTGTCTGCAAAACCTCTGGGGATGAAGGATACAGGCGTGTCCGGATAACTGTATTCCCCGCCTCCTATGTCGGAGCCTATTGCCGCCGAGAGCTTGATGCCCTGGTTCTCCAGAATGCCGGGAAGGTATCCGTAAGTATAGAGATATGCCGTGTTGCTGAAGGAATAGGAATGGCCCGGCCTGGCATGGAAGCCGGCTTCCGCGCCTATGCCCAGCCTTGGATATACCTGGGCCTTCGCCTTGTCCCGGAGCACATATCCCCTGACAGAGAAATCCAGGGTAAGGAGCCTGGAGGAATGGTTGATGTTCAGGGAACCCGTTTCCTTGCTGATCTTTTTGTCCCCGTCCTGGATTATCTCCTGAAGGCTTATCTTGTCGTTGAAAAAGTCGTTGGTATACTTGAACCTGACCTGTGGCACTATACCCCTGGAATAACCTCCGGAACTGAGGTTGACCGGCAGGTAAACCCTTGCAGTTCCCTCGAAATATGGTCTGTTCTCCTTGTCGCGGTATGTCTGGATCGTATATTTATCATTTGTACTGTCATGCTGCTGTACCCTGAATATGTACGCAGCGGCCTTGTCGCCAAGGTCTGCAGATACCTCCACCGCGGGAAGGAACCCGGTATATAGATATTTGAAGTGGGCAGAATGCCTCCACGCTCCCGATCCTTCCGGACGGTCGGGATCTTCGTGGGCGCTGTATCCCAGGAAACCATAACCGTCTCCGGTCAGATTCTGGAACATGACGGTGGCGCCAAGTGAAGCGGCATTGTAATATTCATCCCCGCTGAGATTGTCTACATTGTCGTAATTGAAATAGAAGGGAGCCCAGGAATGTATCGTAGGGATAACCTTATGGAATCTGCGGGGTTCGGAAAAGGTTGTTCCATGGACTCCGGATGATACGTCCGGGACTATTCCGGCGAGTTCCCTTTCCTGTCTGGAAAGGGCGTCGGCGACCCTGTAGGATGCAAGGTCGTCAAAGGAAACCACCTTCATCGGAAGGTCTCCCAGCGCCGTGGCATAGATCATATTCCCCTGCCTGTATGAACCGGGATTGTCCGACGGAGCCAGGGAACTGTAATACAAGGTGTCCGTCCGTGAATCGAATGCAGGGCTGTGGATTCCGTACCGCGTGGAAGTGGCCTGGGTGAGGGTTCCTGTACTGACGTCAAGTATATGGAATTCATTGACTCCCGAACGGTCGCAGACGAAGGATAACGCTGGTCCCTGTGCGGCATCGAAGGTCCGGAGCGTTGACACTTCAACCGGCCGGGGACCGAGGATACAACCTATGGACGAACTGCCTTCCGGACCGTCGACAGGAAGTTCATATATACCCATGCCACTGTTTGAGAGACCGGCGGCGAAGAGCCTGTCTCCAACCCAGGCGGTTTCAGTGATTTGCAGTGAATCCGGAGCTTGGACTATTCTTTCCGCATGTCCGTCCGTACTGTTGAGGATTACGATCCTGCTTCCTCCAGTAGAAGGATATTCTGTTGCGCTGACCATTTTCCCGTCAGAGGAAACTGACGGATTGAAATAACGCCCCGTCTTTGTCAGGTCATGGACTTTGCCGGGGTTTGCGGCATCGATGTACCTGATCCTTGAGCTGCCGCCAAGCGGCCATCTCCAATGGGGGACAGACTCGGACCACCATACCCGGTTCCCGGTCTTGTCATAGGACAGGGAGCCGGTCCCTGGCGACATCGCCCTTGAATACAAGGTCTTGCCGTCGGTTCCGGTCAGCACCAGGCTACCAGGGCTGGTAAGTCCTGATCTGGTCGACCATATTCCTGAACCGTCCGCCACGACGGAACCCCGGTAGTCGGTATGTCTCCAAGGTTGGGGGGTTACCTGCCGTGCCTGAATGAACGGTCCCCTTGAGAGGGCGTCTTCATTCCAAAGACAACGGAAACTTTCTTCAATCGTCCTGTAGGCGGTGTTGAAGTTCATTCCGCTGACCGTTTTCATGGTCTTCTGGAGGTTGAACAGAAGGCCCCCGCCCTTGATCCTGTCGAAATAATCCTTTGTGAACAGGGGGGCGTCGAAAAACACACGAGCTCCGGATATCAGTATGTAACCGGACCTGTAGTAGTCAGGGGCGTAATACCTGTTTGACCCGAACGACCATTGCCAGTAATCACGGAAATCTCCTGAATCGAACGCCGGCATCATATAGGAAAGGAAGGAAGCCTGCCGGCCTCTTCCGGATGCGGACAGGGCGGTCTCGGTCACGACGGCATCCCCTTCCAGGAAAACCGGGCCCGGAAATATGCCGGCGAAGGCACCGGCGAACATCTCTCCAACTAGGTAATGGAAAACCCTGTAAGGCCCTTCGATCCCGGCCTGCATCTGGGCGGCATGCCTTCCCTCGTGGAGGGCGAGCAGTTTTTCCCAAGGTATGGGGGTGGGGGAATACGGGTCCTTGACGGTATAGATATCCATCCTTTTCGGAGCCCAGGCAACCGAAGCATTCGATGTAGTGTGGAAACTGTGAAGGACTACCGGAAGGCGGGATTTGTAGTTCTTTCCTACCAGCAGTCCCGAGGACCGGCTGACAGCAATCCTGGCATTCTCCATAAGGGAACCGTATACCCTGGCAAGCGAATCTTCTCCGGCCGGGTATATTATCCTGAACTCGGGAGTATCCATCTTCATCCATCGGACGCCCGGGGGGTCACCTCCTCCGACAAGGAACTGGGCGCTTGCGGAGGAATATGCCAGGATAAGTAACAGGACTGACAGGATTCGCTTCATTTCAATTGCGAAGTTACTCATTATATTTTGTAAATTTGTAAGAATGTACTTTTGAAAACCCATGCCGGAAAGCTTTAATATCCTGGTGCAACGCGGGTTGAGGTCCTTCCTGGCTTCAATGTTTTCCTGCATCCTGCTCCTGGCTTTCGTGGTGGTCCTTTTTCCCGCCTGCGATGGGAAGAAGGACAAGGGTGCCGGTGCCCCTGTCGAACGGAGTTTTCCTCCCATGCCCACGGTTCCGTCGATGATAACCGACGCAAACGAGTCTTATGAATATATAGCCACGCATTTCTGGGACGCATTTCTCGGCAAGTCTTATCCTTGTGATTCGTCTTTGGTCAACGGGGTAAGGAACCTTGAGGTTGAGAAGGCTTTCGGGATGTATGCGGCCTTGCTTGAAAAGAACTGCAGCAGGGATTTTGCGACGAAAGCCATGTCCGGTCTGTTCAACAGCGTAGAGCGGTTCGGCAAGGAGAATGATTCTTCAAATGTTTTCGGATTCTTCGAGAAAATGGTTCCGAAATTCCTGTACGATCCCAACTCACCGTATCGTGACGAAGACCTTTACCTGCCGTATGTCTCCGGCCTTTCAGTGTCCGACCTTGTTTCCGAAGACATGAAACAGGCATATTCATACGACGCCTCGATGTGCTCCATCAACCGTGCAGGCACCCCTGCCGCGGACTTTTCATTCACCGACCTCAAGGGCCGCCGTCATAACCTCCACGGCATAAAGGCCGGACATACCTTGCTTTTCTTTTCGAATCCGGGTTGTCACGCCTGCAAGGAAATCATGGAAAAGATTGAAGGGAACAAGGTTCTGCAAACCTTGATCAGCGATGGGAAACTGGCGGTTGTCAATGTGTACATAGACCGCGACATAACAGAATGGAAGGCATTGGCGAAGGATTATCCTGCTTCCTGGTACAGCGGATATGACCAGGATTATTCGATACGCAGCGGGGTCAAGTACAATGTGAGAGCGATACCATCCTTATATCTTCTGGATTCGGAGAAGAATGTAGTGCTGAAGGATGCTCCTGAAGAAAGAATCATACAGTATTTGGAAAAAATCAGATAGGAACGATATGAAAATCAAAAAGGAAATCTGGGGCAAGACCCCTGAGGGAGAGGAAATCCTCCTTTACACTGTCAAGAACGAGAGCGGAGCTTTCGTACGACTTACCAGCGTCGGAGCGGCCATCGTCTCCATCGTAGTACCGGACAAGGACGGCAAGCTTGCCGACGTCGTCCTTGGTTATCCTGATCCGATGAGTTATTTCGCCGACGGTCCTTGTTCCGGGAAGTGCCCCGGAAGGTACGCCAACAGGATTGCTCTCGGCAAGTTCTCCCTTGATGGCGAAGAATACACCCTTCCGGTCAACAACGGCCCCAACCACCTGCATGGAGGCCCCCAGGGATTCCAGAACAAGGTATGGGAAAGCCGCATAGACGGAGACGCAGTCGAGTTCATGTATTTTTCCGAAGACGGTGAAGCCGGTTATCCCGGGAACCTCAAGGTAGTTGCCAGGTATGAATGGGGAGAAGACAATGCCCTCAGGCTTACTTTCACGGCACAGGCAGACAAGGCGACGGTGGTCAACCTTACCAACCACGCCTACTTCAACCTCAACGGAGAAGGTAACGGGGATATCCTCGGCCACGAACTGAAACTTAACGCTTCCGTCTATCTTCCGACGGACGAGACCCTCATCCCTCTCGGAGAGCCGGACCCTGTGGCAGGGACACCGATGGATTTCCAGGAGTTCAAGAAGATAGGCGCCGAGATCAAGGCTGATTTCCCCGCGCTGAAATATGGCAAGGGATATGACAACTGCTTCATGATCAACGGCTACGAGCCCGGACAGCTTCAGGCTGCCGCGAAACTGCACGCACCGGAGAGCGGACGCCTGCTGGAGGTGTTCACCACCCAGCCCGCAGTCCAGATCTACACCGGTAACTGGCTGGCAGGTTGTCCTGTCGCCAAGTGCGGCCGCAGCTATTTCGATTATGAGGGAGTTGCGATCGAGTGCCAGCACTGCCCTGATTCTCCCAACAAACCTGAATATCCCACCACCGTCCTGAGGCCCGGAGAGACCTTTGAGGAAGCGATAATCTGGCAATTCTCAGTTGTATGAAACAGTATCTGGACCTGCTAAGAAGGATAATGGATGAAGGAGTGGTCAAGAAAGACCGCACCGGAGTCGGCACCAAGTCGGTATTCGGCCATCAGATGAGATTCGACCTCTCTGAAGGCTTTCCTCTGCTGACCACCAAGAAGGTACATCTGAAGTCGATCATCTATGAACTGCTCTGGTTCATCTCAGGCGACACCAACATAAAGTTCCTGAAGGATCACGGAGTCACGATCTGGGATGAGTGGGCCGACGAGAACGGAGACCTCGGACCTGTATACGGCCACCAGTGGCGTTCCTGGCCTTCTCCGGACGGCCGTTCGATCGACCAGCTTTCACAGGTAATAGACATGATACGGAACAATCCTGATTCGCGCAGGATGATGGTCAGTGCATGGAATCCCGGAGAGGTCGACAGGATGGCCCTTCCTCCATGTCATTGCCTCTTCCAGTTCTATGTCGCCGAGGGGAAGCTCTCCTGCCAGCTTTACCAGCGTAGTGCAGACACATTCCTGGGTGTTCCGTTCAATATCGCATCATACGCCCTGCTTACCATGATGATAGCCCAGGTATGCGGTCTGAAGCCGGGAGAGTTCGTACATACAACCGGTGACACCCATATCTATCTGAACCATTTCGACCAGGTTCGAGAGCAGCTGTCAAGGGAGCCGCGCTCCCTGCCCCGGATGGTCCTGAATCCGGACGTGAAGTCCGTCTTCGATTTCAAATACGAGGATTTCTCCCTTGAAGGGTATGATCCATGGCCTGCCATCAAGGCACCTGTCGCAGTATAAAAACAATTCTGAATATGGAAAAGTGCATAATAGTCGCAATAGCCGACAACCGCGCGATCGGTAAGGCCAACGCCCTGCTTTGGCATATCGCGGAGGATATGAAGTATTTCCGCCAGACCACTACCGGTTGTCCGGTTGTCATGGGATGGATGACATTCCAGTCTATCGGAGGGAAACCGCTTCCCAAGAGAGACAATGTGGTCATTTCGATATTCCCTTGGCCCGACAAGCCGGAAGGGGTGAAAGTGGCGGGAAGCCTGGAAGAGGCGTATTCAATGGTGGACACTTCGACAGGCTCAGGATCCGGGAAAGTGTTCGTGATGGGTGGAGGGGAGACATATCGCCAGGCGCTGCCGACGGCTGACAAACTCTACATTACCCATGTACATGCTACGATTGAGGATGCGGACACGTTCTTTCCTGTGATCGATCCCGAAATATGGAAGGTCGAGTCCACTACCCCGGTGGCCATCGATCCCGAGACCGGTTACGGCTACGAATTCACAATCTACACAAGGCGATAACGAACTTATGACGACAAAAAGAGAACATTTCGGCGGACGGATTGCCGTCATCATGGCCATGGCCGGATCTGCCATAGGCCTCGGCAACATCTGGCGCTTCCCCTATATGGTTGGAGAGTATGGAGGTGCGGCATTCATCCTGGTCTATATCCTATGCTCCTTCATACTGTCCTTCCCGATATTCCTGACCGAGGCTGTCATCGGCAGGAGGACACATTCCAATGCCATCGGAGCGATGAACCAGCTCGCTCCGCGGAGCTTTTGGACGGTGCTTGGCTACCTGAGTGTCATAACCCCGACCATCATCGTTTCCTATTACAGCATTGTAGGAGGGTGGTCCATAGAGTACTTCCTGAAATCCTTCTCCCTGGATTTCGGAGAGTTCCGTCCTTCCGGCTGGACTCCGCTACTTTTCAATACCATATTCCTGGGCCTGTCGGCCGGGATCGTGGCTTTCGGAGTGAAGGCGGGAATAGAAAAATTCAACAAGATTTCAATTCCTCTCCTGTTCGTCCTGATCGTGCTCATCATGGTTTATGCCTTGAATATGCCCGGGGCGGAAAAGGGAGTAGACTACCTTGTCAAGCCGGATTTTTCCAAGATTACCGGCAGGACATTCGCCTTCGCTCTCGGCCAGAGTTTTTATGCCATGTCCCTGGGAATGGGAATTGTGATCACCTATTCCTCCTATATTCACAAGGATGAGAATCTGGTGGCTTCGGGTGTAGGCACCGTCCTTGCCGCACTGATGTTCTCCGTCCTTGCAGGCTTTGCCATCATGCCGGCCGTTTTCTCCGCCGGCATAGCCCCGAGCAGCGGTCCCGGACTGGTTTACCAGACCCTTCCTCACGTTTTTACCGGGATGGGCGCCTCCTCTCCTTTCCTTGCCACCTGTGTCGCCGCCCTTTTCTTCTTTTCCGTGATAGTCGCTGCCATGACTTCCAGCATTTCGCTCATCGAGGTCGGTGTCGCATATCTGGTCGAGGAGAAGAATTTCAAAAGGTCCACGGCCTGTCTGGTGATTTTCGCCGTCACCTGGCTTCTCGGCCTGGCCAGCGTATTCTCCATCGAGGTGTTCGGCAAGGTAGACGCGTTCTCTTCCAATTTCCTCCTGACGGCCGGGGTGTTGCTGGTCGTCCTTTTCGTGGGTTGGAAGATGAAGAAGGAGGATGTGCGTGATGAGATTACCAACCACGGAAAACTGAACAACGGAATATTCGAGGTGTTCTTTTTCCTGGTACGTTATGTCGCACCGATTACGGTCATCACTATATTCATAACCAATCTGGTATTATGACGAACAGGGAGCATTTCGGCAGCCGCGCGGCGGTTATCATGGCCATGGCCGGTTCGGCCATAGGCCTGGGCAACATCTGGCGCTTCCCCTACATTGTCGGGGAATATGGCGGAGCTGCGTTCATACTGATATACATCGTCTGTTGTTTCATGCTTTCCCTGCCGATCCTCCTTTCAGAAGCCGTCATCGGCAGGAGGACCCATCAGAATACTTTCGGGGCGATGGGAACCCTTGCTCCCGGGACCGGCTGGAAGTGGCTCGGACTCCTGACCATCGTTACTCCGGTGATCATCCTGTCATATTACAGCGTGGTAGGAGGATGGTCCCTCGCCTTCCTGTTCAAGGCCTTGACCTTGAGTTTCAGGCCTGAGAACGCGGAAGCGGTGACGGGTATGTTCTCCGAGTTCTCTTCTTCCGCATGGGGACCGATCGCCTGCACCCTGACTTTCCTTGGATTGACGGCGTTCATCATATTCTCCGGGGTCAAGAAAGGTATAGAGAGGTTCAGCAAGATTTCGATGCCGGTCCTCTTCGTGCTGATCCTGGTGATAGCGGCATATTCCATAACCCTCCCGGGATCTTCTGAAGGGGTCAGGTACCTGGTCAGGCCTGATTTCTCCAAGCTGACAGGAGATGCCTTTTCCGCCGCCCTCGGACAAAGCTTCTTCTCGCTTTCCCTCGGTGTGGGAACCATGCTGATCTATTCTTCCTACGTCAGGAAAGAAGAGGACCTGATCGCTTCGGGAGCCGGAACGGCCATGTTCGACATGCTCTTCGCAATCCTGGCCGGTTTTGCGGTCATGCCGGCTGTCTTTGCCGCAGGGATAGCACCGGCGGCCGGTCCCGGGCTTGTCTTCGAAACCCTTCCATTCATCTTTGCCAAGATGGGTGCCGGCGGCCGGATAATCAGTGCCGTCATCGCGATACTGTTCTTCCTTACCATCCTGGTGGCCGCCTTGACATCATCCATATCCATGATGGAAGTCGGAGTAGCTTATATGGTTGAGGAGAAGAAGGTTTCGAGAGGGAAGGCCACTCTCGGCATATTTGCCATCTGTCTGGTAATAGGAGTCCTCTGCTCCCTGTCTTTCGGACCGCTGGCTGGATTCAAGTTGGCAGGCAACACCGTATTCAATTTCTGCGACAAGCTCTGCTCCAATTATCTGATGACCCTTGGAGCGTTGTTGTTCAGCATATTCGTCGGGTGGAAGATGGATAAGGAATCCGTCCGGGATGAACTTACGAACGGGGGGCTGCTGAAGCTCAACGGCAAGATATTCCCGGTACTCTATTTCCTCATCAAATATGTGACTCCGATCACCATAGCGGCTATATTCATCTCCGGTCTTATCGGATAAAAACCAAGATATGAGAAAACCGTTTGCATTAGTTCTGCTGTCTCTTGTCCAGCTGGTCGTCCAGGCCGCCCCTACTTGGACCCTTTCCCCTGACGGAGGCATCAAGCTGGATCCGGCCGGGACACAGCTTCCATATTACGACCACATCGAAATGAGCGGACAGATGATGTCTTCCGTCATCCGCTGGGGAGTGGAAGCGGACGGTCGTTTCACCGAGGAAAGGTCGCTCGTCTTTCCAATGCTGCGAACGGTTCCGAACAATACCCACGCCAGCCTGATGCACAGGATAGGGACGGATATCCCGTCGCTTGTAAGCATCAACGGGCTTTCCCTCAAACTGGAGAAAGTCAAGGAGGTTGAGATCAACGGTTTCATCAAGGTGGTCAGTTCCTTCGCTGTCGGAAAGGCTAACATCGGCCTTGGAACAGGAACCGCTCTAAAGCCGTCCGTGGAACTGACGCGCTTTATCTTCCCTTCCGTCGATAAACCCTTGCTGGGTGAGACGTACACGCTTGAAAACATTTCTGAACGTCCGGTCACCGTTTATATCCCTGATTATTCCCAGTCGTTCAGGACTCTCGCGGAAAAAGGAGTAGACGGTGTCTATGTCATCAGGGCCGACTTGAAAGGAACCGGAACCTTTGTCCTGGAGCCGGGGGAAACCGTCCGTTTCGGAGCGTGCTTCCAGGCATACAAGGCCTCCGGAAAACCGATTGATCCCGATCTGGATGCGGAGTATGCTGCCAGGCGGGCCTTGGTCGGAAGCTGGGATTCCAGCCTGGTGCTGGACACTCCTGATGACGTGATAGACCGCGAATTCCGCTTCGCAAAGATCCGCGCCAGCGAGAGCATATACAAGACTAAGGGAGGTTTCATGCACGGCCCTGGCGGAGAATCCTATTACGCTGCCATCTGGGCGAACGACCAGGCGGAATACATCAATCCGTTCTTCCCGTTCCTGGGCTACGGTGTCGGAAACGAGTCGGCCCTTAACTCATATCTGCATTTCGCCCGCTTCATGAATGATGGATTCAAGCCCATCCCGAGTTCCATTATAGCAGAGGGGATAGATATTTGGGACGGTGCCGGTGACCGCGGTGACGCCGCAATGATCGCCCACGGGGCTTCCCGCTATGCCCTTGCCCGCGGCGACAGGGCCGAGGCCGAGAAACTGTGGCCATTGATTACCTGGTGCCTTGAATATTGCCGGCGCCAGCTCAACGGTGCCGGTGTCGTGCGTTCCGACAGCGATGAACTCGAAGGCAGGTTCCCGGCCGGGGAAGCGAATCTCTGCACGTCTACCCTTTACTACGATGCCCTCCTTTCTTCGGCAATGCTTGCAAAGAGCCTGGGTAAGGGAACGTCTGTCGCCGCCGGTTACCGGAAGAGGGCGGAAAGGCTTGCCAAGGCAATCGAGGATTATTTCGGGGCGGATATCCAGGGTTATCACACCTACCGTTACTACGATGGGAACACCGTCCTTCGTTCCTGGATCTGCATGCCTTTGATAGTGGGAATAAAGGGTCGTGAGGAGGGCACCATAGCCGCCCTCACGTCTCCCATGCTTTTGACTGACGACGGTGTCCTGACCGAGCAGGGAAGCGAGACTTTCTGGGACCGTTCCACTCTTTACACACTAAGGGGGATCTACATTGCCGGAGACATTGCGACGGCCGACAGGCTGATGCACAGCTATTCGGAAAGGCGTCTTCTAGGAACCCACGTTCCCTATCCCATCGAGGCCTGGCCGGAAGGTTCCCAAAGGCATCTTTCCGCTGAAAGCGGGCTTTACTGCAGGGCCGTCATTGAAGGTATGTTCGGTTTGCGCCCTACGGGCCTGGGCAGCTTCCGCCTGACACCACGCCTTGCCGACGGATGGGACCGTATTGCCCTGCGTCACATAAAGGCTTTCGGGACTGATTTCGACATAGAAGCCGAAAGGGGAGCGAAAGGACTGGTGGTCAGGATTACCGACCACGCTTCAGGTTCCGTCAAGTCTTACAAGGCGGCGGAAGGAGCTCCGATAGAGGTGAAATTGTAATCTGAAACAATATGAAGATATTCCGGAAACTTCTTGTCCTGGCCCTGGCTGCGAGTGCATGTTCGGCCCCGGACACAACAGTCTATCTTAAGGACTATCTCGACGAATCTTCTTCGGAGGATGCAATGCCGGCCATCAGGGCTGCATTGGCCGACTGTGCAACCAAGAAGGCCACCACCCTTGTGCTTCCGGGAGATACCCTGAACATCAAGCCCGCGCAGGCTTTCGAGGAATACCAGTACATCAGCAACAACGATCCTTCGATGAAGCGGATCGCCTTCCAGCTGCAGGATGTAAAGGATTTCACCGTCGAAGGCAACGGGACGGTACTGATGTTCTCCGGACACATATCCCCGTTCAACCTGGAGCGTTGCTCGGGAATAACCGTCAAGGACCTGACGATAGATTTCAAGAGGGCTTTCGTTTCCGAGGGCAGGATAACAACCGTAGGGAAGGGCTTCTTCGAGGTCCAGTTCCCGGAGCACTATAACATGACTTTCAGGGAAGGGAATCTGGTCTTCAGGGATGAGAACAATGAGACCTATCCCTACTCCAGCCTGTTGGAATTCGATCCTGTCCGGAAGGAGGTGGCCTACCACGTCCACGATTACTGGATCTGGACCGAGTCTTCCCAGGCCGAGGAAGTCGGTCCCGGAAGATACCGTTTCCACCGTGACGACTACGGTGACGGAACGGTAGGCAATGTTATGGCATTCGGGGCTTCATACCGTAATAATCCTGCCTTCACGCTTCTAGACTGCGACGGATTCAACCTCGTCGACGTAAAGCTTTACAACTGTTGCGGAATGGGAGTCATAGCCCAGAGTTCCAAGGACATAGAACTGTTGAGGATGGATGTGGAACCGACCCCAGGCTCCGACAGGGTGATCAGCATATCGGCGGATGCAACCCATTTCGTCAACTGCAAGGGTTACATCCGTATGGTCGACTGCATCTTCCGAGGCCAGAAGGATGACGCCACCAATGTCCACGGCTGGTATATGGCCGTCGAAAAGGTTCTCTCCGGGAACAGGCTGCTTCTCCGCTGGCGCAACAGCGGACAGTACGGTATTGAGTTCATCAAACCCGGGATGACACTCGAACTTGTCGACAGCCGTACCATGGAGACATATTCCAGGATGAAGGTCAAAGGAGTTGAATATCTCAACTCTGAATATGCGGAAGTAACGTTCGAAGGGGATCTTACAGACAAAACCAAGCCTGGTGACGTAGTGGCGGAGGATGATGCTTATCCTGACGTGCTCATCAGCGGCTGCTATATCGGCAACAACCGCGCGAGGGGTCTGCTGATAGGTTCCCGTGGCAAGGTGGTGATAGAGAAGAACACCTTCCACAGCCCCGGCACCGCCATCCTCTTCGAGGGAGACGGACGTTATTGGTACGAGCAGTCCGGAGTCAGGGACGTTGTCATCAGGGATAACGTATTCGACAACTGCATGTATGGCTCGGCAACCTGGGGAAGCGCCGTGATAGCCGTAGGAAGCGGAATTGCGGACAGGGAACATTCCCGCTACCACAAGAACATCCTGGTCGAGAACAATGTCTTCAAGGGCTTTGACCACAGGATCGTCAATCTCTACTGCGTGGACGGATTCACCTTCAGGAACAACAGGATAGAGTTTACCGACGCAGATTATCCCGCCTTCGGCAACCCCGGAGAGAGGTTTGTTTTCAATGATTGTGACAATGTAAAGGTTGAGGAATAATGAAAAAGCTTCTTATCATCCTGTCTTTGCTTGCAGGAACCGTCTTGGTGAAGGCGGAAATCCGCCTGCCCTCTGTCCTGGGAGACAACATGGTACTCCAGCGCAATTCCCAGGTCAATCTATGGGGATGGGCCAAGCCGAACAAAACGGTAAGGGTCAAGACTTCATGGAACCGCAAGACCTATAGGGTCCGTTCGGACGCTGACGGCAGATGGTTGGTTAAAGTGGCTACTAAGGATGCCGGAGGCCCCTATACCATCAGGATTTCCGACGGGAAGAAAATCAGGCTCTGCAATATCCTCCTGGGCGAAGTCTGGATATGCTCCGGACAGTCCAATATGGAGATGCCGGTCCAGGGATTCCTCGGCCAACCTTGCATCAATGCAGCCGAGACGATGCGCGATGCAAGGCTTTATCCCGACATCAGGCTGTTCACCGTGGCCAGGGATTCAACCGATGTCCCCAGGGAAGACTGTGTCGGAGAATGGCTTTGTCCGGATCCGGCAACCGTCGGAGCCTTCAGCGCCGTGGGTTATTTCTTCGGCCGCTGCCTCAACCAGTATCTCGGGGTGCCCATAGGCCTGATAACGACCAACTGGGGCGGAACCAACATAGAGGCCTGGATGTCTCCGGAATCCAATGCCAAGCTGGGGGTCGACGAGGAATATATCCGTGAGAACTGGAATGAAGACTATCTGCCTTGTTCCGTCCTCTACAATGGAATGGTGGCGCCTGTAACCAACTACACGGCAAAGGGTTTCATCTGGTATCAGGGCGAGTCCAACCGCAACAACTGGAAGGAATATGCCGACATGCAGGCTGAAATGATCCGCCAGTGGCGCGAAGCTTGGGGTGACGAAAAGATGCCATTCTACATTACCCAGATAGCTCCGTATCGCTACAGTGGGGCGGAGAAACGCAGGTCGGCCATGCTGGTGGAGAACCAGATCAAGGCTACGACGATGGTACCATACTGCGCGATGGCGAGCACTACCGACGTGGGTATGTATTCCTTGATCCACGAGCCGGACAAGCTTTCGGTCGGGGAGAGACTGGCGTGGCTTGCCCTTTCAAGGGATTACGGCATACCAGGCGTGCCCGCAGACGCTCCGACCTACAAGTCGATGGAGGTAAAGGACGGCAGGGCGGTAATCTCATTCAACAACCTCTGCGCCCCTAACGACCAGTCCGATCCGAGAAGCTTCAGCTGGATAGACGGCCAGGGGCAGGTGGTGCGTTCCGTCAAGGGATTCGAGATAGCCGGAGCAGACCGTAAGTTCCGTCCTGCAAATGCCAGGATCCTCTGGTCCGACAACCAGGTCGAGGTCTGGGCGGACGGGGTCAAGGAGCCGGTGGCCGTGCGATACTGCTTCAACAATTATTCGGAAACCAACCTGAAGACCACATTGGGCCAGCCTGTCGTTCCTTTCAGGACCGACGATTGGGAGATTCCTGTCGAAGAGATGGATTGACGCTATCTTGAATGATAGCCCGTAAAACCGTCGATCCTTCCGAGGGCGTTCCTGTCCAGGATGTCCTTTACCGAAGGTTTAGCCGCCTTGAGCGAATCCAGGAAAGCCATGTTGGCTTCGCTCTTGAAAAGTCGTTCTTCCGAAGTACCGTATTTTATGGTCGCATTTGACGGAATGAGGCTGCGCATGCCGTTCTCATTCCTTCCCTGGAGGACGTAGAAAGTGTCTCCCGCCTTGTTCGCCTTCTTCAGGTCATATCCAAGGACATCCCTTTCATAGAGTGCGGTCTCCGCAACCAGGCCGGCTCCGTCACGCTCATTCTTATCGGCAGTGTTGAAGCAGACAACCATTTTGAGTGTCGAGAATTCAGTACAGAAATGGAAATCCCCGCCGCTGTCCATGAATCCGGCTTCAGGTCCGTGTCCATAGCGGGGGACCAGGGCGTTCTCGATGGCAGTAACCTTTCCCTTGTTCCAGGTGAAACTCCTTGTCTCCACGGTATCCCTCTGCCATTTTCCGTCCGGCAGGGCAAGGTAGCCGGCCGAGGAAGAATCATATTTGGTTGGCACGGCAAGGATTCCGGTGCACCACTCGTGAAGTCCGAAAACATCGACCGCCGCCCTCACTTGTTCAAGTTGTGATCCCGAGCATACCCAAATATCTATTCCGCTTTCCTTCAATGCCTTCCATAGTTCCTTCAACTCATCGGTTACAGATATCCCGCTGGTCCAGGAGCAGGGTCTTTCGCCTCCCCAGTTCACAATGGAAGTTTCCACATCCTTGAATTTTTCGTGGGAAGCCTTTGAAAGTGCATAGATCTGGTCGTCCGTCATTCCGTGGAACCACGAAGTCAGCCATGAGATGCACACTTCGGTAGGTTCGATTTGATAGACAAGATTGTAGAGTCCGTACATCTTGGTGGCGAAGTCCAGCCAGGATGGATCCTTGTGGATAGCGGCAGTGTCGGAAGGGGCCAGACCTTCGGCCGTGAAGGGACCGTAATTCTTGTACAGGTACGAATAATCCCAACAGATGTCCTCTATCCATTCAGAGCAGATGTCCATCCGGGTAAGGTCCTGGGAAAGGATGTTTCCCATCTCTTCCGGGACGATGTCGAACGCCATGACCATTGGCTGGAAAGGGACCATCTGATACTGGATATCGAAGATGCTTGTGGTATTGTCGAAGTCGAACACGACATAGGTCCCGTCGTGGTGCTTCCTTCCTCCTTCACCGTAAAGGCTCAGGAAATCGTTGATTCCGGTCCTTACATCATCCGCCCAGCCGGGGAGTTCCAGGCGTACCGGTTCTTCTTTCCTGCCGCATCCTGCCAGCAGAAGGACGGACAATGCTAATAAGGCTGTTTTCTTCATGTCAATGTGAATATGCTACCGGGAACTTGAAATTCGTGTATTTGTCTTTGGTTATAGAGTACCAGCGGTTCAGTGTAGTGTTTGGAGTCTCGAGAACGAATTTGTAGAACTTCGATTCCGGGAGGGAAGTCAAATCCACCCGGAAAGTCTCCGCCTTTGCCGGGACATAGCCGACATCGATCCATTCATCCTTCCCGCCTTCCCTGAACTTGTTGTCCGCTGCGGCCCAGACCTTCACCATAGCCTTGCCGTCGAGGCATTCCCAGTTCAGGTCCACGGAGTTGTCGTATGGAAGTATGTCCATCTCCATTATGTCCACCTTCCCGATGAACGGAATCCCGTCCTGTTCCCAAAGGACATCGCGCGGGATCTCGAATCCAAGGAAACGGCTTATCGAGGGAGCGATGTCCACAATGGCCGACTTTCCGGACGTCATCCTTTCGTTGACCTTCTGGTTCGTGGCCACCCAGGTGACCCTTTCCCTCTCGGACTGGCCTCCGTGTCCATATCCCTTGAAGTCCCTTCCGTGGTCTGTAGTCACGACTATCATCCAGTCTTCGTTGAAATTCTCTTGGCGGTATTTCACTGCTTCCCAAACCCTTCCGACCTGCCTGTCGGCTATGCGCACGGATTCGTCCAGGGCCTCCCCGTTTCCGAAATAATGACCTGCGTCATCGGTGTACCATAGGTATACCCAGCTGAGGTCGGGGGCATTCTCCCTGATGCATTCGGCGGCTTCCTTTGACACGTGTTCATCGACGTCAAGTATGTTGAGGTCATATTCTTTCTTAGGGAAGGCGGCAGTGTCCAGTTCGTACCCGTCGTACACATAATCTATCCTGAGGTTTCCGGTCTCAGGCTTTCCTTCCCCGAGCAGGACTGTCCTGTTGTCGATCCAGCTAGAGAAGAGACCGGTCTTGACCTCCTTCTTCTGCTCCTTTGCAATCCTGAATATGGTCCAGTAGTTATAGTTCGGACTCAGGTTGCTGTTGCCTGGAACATTGTGCTTGTTGACCCAGGTGGAAGTCAGCAGGTCCGTGTAGCCTACCGCGGAGATCGTCGGAGTCTGGTCGTAGCGTCCGACCGTTCCGCCCACGTAGCTCCTGCCATAAGCGCCCCTGGATGAGATTTCCCGTATTGCCGGAAGGTCCAGCCTTTCGATGATGTCGGCTGGAACTCCGTCGATGATGATGTAAACGGCTTTTTTCTCCTTCTCCTGCCTGCATCCGAACAGACATAGGGTTATGATGGAAAGGATGACCAGTTTTTTCATGATATGGCGAGATTGGATAGAGCAAAGATCGCGAAAAAATCCTTATATTGTTGGAAAATCAATTACATCATGGGTAAGATTCTGTATATCGTCGGTATTGTTCTGGCCGTTCTGGCGGTTCTCGACATTTTCAAGAAACCTATCTCCACTGTCGGTAAGATCATCTGCACCGTTATCGTGCTCCTGACCAGCTGGGTCGGTCTCCTTGTCTATTTCCTTTGGGCAAAGGACCATATCACCGAGTGGTTCAAATAAGGCGGTCCAGGTGAAACGGCATCCGGGAATATTGACGCTGCTGGTGGTTCTGGTAGCGTCGGGAGTTCCGTTGTGCGCCCAGACCAGATTCGAGGTTTCGGAAGGAAGGGTGGTTTTCACGGACGGGAAGGATACTCTCCGTACTCCTTCGGAAGGCCTGTGGTCGGTCGCTACGGATTGGAAGGACGGCTGGATGAGCGGATGGAAGCATGCCGCTCCGGTCAAGGTCGAGACTTCCGGACGATGGACGGTCCTGAGAGGCTCAATGGATATCGGACCGGGCCGCATGGAGTTGGCTGACTCATATACCCTGACCGGGGAAGGCCTTGTACGATGTGTCAGGCGTTTCGAGTGGACGGGGAAGGATACCCTGCATAACGTAACGCTGTCCGTCAGGCTTCAGGAGAAGGGGAACGGTCTTTCTCTCTTTGCCCCAGGTATAGTCTATTACGGCAACAAGAACGGAGCATCCGTCGACCCGAGACGGGTTCCGGTCTGGAACGGTGCTCCAGGGGAATTCGCGATATTCGAAGACCACAGGTACCCCATGCCATTCCTTATGCTCGAGAACCGTTCAGCCCTGCACGCTGCGGCTGTGCACGTTGTCCCTTCACCTGTCCGCGGGGCAGTCGTTCCCGACCTGTGGTGGTCATTCGGAGCCGAAGCCGGGGATGGATTGACTGAAATTGTGATGTATTCCGGTCCAGTTGGTTACAATGGCCGCAGGAGCGTGGTCAAGGCCTTGCAGACCAGACCGGTGGAATATCCAGACACTTATATATACATGGAGCCGGGGCGTGTCATAGAAAAGGAATTTTTCGTAGACCTGTACGGGATTGACCGTCCGGGTACCGGATTCCAACGGCCGGTCTATCATTCCCTCGACCGGTACAGACCATATGATGCGGACAGGTTCACCCCCTTCGATGAGATCATCGAGGCCAAATACCGGCTCGCCCTTTCCCGATGGATGCAAGACGGGAAATCCGCCGGTTTCGACATGTATGACCCGCGCTACCAAAGGAAAGACATAGTGATGGGGTGGTGCGGACAGGCGGATTCTCCTGGATATGCCCTTCAGGTTCTTTCCGACCGCCTGGAAGATCCCTCGGTTCACGGTCTGGTCCAGGAAAGCCTGGATTTCCTTACCGGAGCGCAATTCAAGGAAGACGGGATATTCACGGTGAGGTATGATTGCCTGACAGGAAAATGGGACCAGGGAGATCCGGTATCCTGCGGCCAGGCGATGTATGACTTCGCCAAGGCAATCGAGGCCGCCAGGAAGTCGGGTGGATATGATATTACTAAATGGGAAGCATTCCTCCGTAAGGCATGTGACGGAGCCTCGGACCGGATCCTATCCAAGGAATGGAATCCAAGGTCCACAGCCGAAGGATTCTATATCGCTCCACTGGCTATCGCAAGCGACCTTTTCGGTGTCAGGAAATACCGCCGGGCTGCCGAGAAAGCGGCCGGGGAGTTTGCCTCCAGGCATCTCGAAATGGACGGGTGCTACTGGGGAGGAACGCTGGATGCCACCTGCGAGGACAAGGAAGGGGCCTGGGCGGCCTTCCAGGGTTTCCTGACTTGTTACGAAAGATTCTCGGACAGCAAGTATCTCGAATGGGCCAAGCACGCCATGGATGTCTGCCTGAGCTATACAGTTGTCTGGGATATTGCGTTCCCTGCCGGAAGGATGGCCGACCACGGTGTCATGACCACGGGTTGGACGGTAGTGTCTCCGCAGAACCAGCATATCGATGTATACGGGGTCTTCTTTGCTCCGGAAGTATGTAAGATGGGGCGGTATCTCGGAGACGACCGGCTCGTGAAACTCTCAAAGGTGATGTATCGCAGCTGCTTCCAGCTAACTGACGCGTTCGGCAGCCAGGGAGAGCAGCTCCAGCATACCAATTTCGCCCAGCACGGAGGTGTCGTAGACACGATCAGGATGCGGGGAGGATATGTCGAGAGCTGGACGGTTTTCTGGATAACCGCACACTTCCTGAATGCCGGGGCACGTTTTATTGAAATGGGAGAAGAAATTTGAATTTGATTGAATATGAAAAAGACCGTTATCGCTTTCCTTTGTGCACTTGTGGCACTGTTGTCAGTCGGTTGTTCGACCGCACGGCGCTCCGGCAACCCTGTTTTTCCGGGGCAGTACGCCGATCCTGAAGGAGCCGTTTTCGGGAAAGAATACTGGATTTTCCCTACGGCATCCCTCCCTTACAAGCAGCAGACTTACCTGGACGCTTTCTCTTCCAGGGACCTTGTCAATTGGACGAAGCACGAACGCATCATCGACAATAACGAGGTGAAATGGGTATGGCAGGCCATGTGGGCGCCGGCCATAGTTCATAAGGACAAGTCCTATTACCTCTTCTTCGGAGGCAATGATATGCACGAGAAAGGGGAAGGAGGTATAGGCGTCGCCGTTGCGGACCGTCCGGAGGGACCCTACAAGGACCTGCTCGGCAAACCGCTCATAGACGAGGTCATCAACGGGGCACAGCCGATCGACCAGTTCGTGTTCCAGGACAAGGACGGGACCTGGTATATGTATTACGGCGGCTGGAGACATTGCAACGTCTGCAAGTTGAACGACGACTTTACCGGACTCGTTCCGTTCGATGACGGCACATTGTTCAAGGAGATCACTCCGGAGAACTATGTCGAGGGTCCGTTCATGTTCCTGAAAGACGGAAAGTATTATTTCATGTGGTCTGAGGGAGGATGGACAGGACCGAACTATTGCGTTGCCTATGCGATAGCCGACAATCCTCTCGGACCGTTCAAGAGGATCGGCAAGATTCTGCAGCAGGACCCGGAAGTGGGAACCGGGGCCGGGCACCATTCTGTCATCTACAATAAAAGGAAGGACAAGTGGTTCATAGTCTATCACCGGCATCCGCTCGGTTCCCGTGACGGAAACAACCGTGTCGTATGCATCGACGAGATGCATTTCGACAAGGACGGCCTGATCGAACCGGTAAAGATCACTTTCGAAGGAGTCGAGCGCTGCAAGCTCTAATGAAGCGTTTCAAATAATCCTGTGGCTGAATTCGCAGCCGCACCAGGTTTGGTTATAGAGGGCGCAGGACTTGATCAGGAAGTTCCTGCGCTCTTGCAGTCCGCCCTTCCGCCAGTTCTGCGGCCACCAAAGCAGTCTTTGTCCATTTGCCAGGTCCGGAGAGGGTATACCCCCGAAGGACGTCTCGCTTCGCTCGACCCCACCGCTCGCTTCACTGCGTTCCGCTCCGGTTCCCCCTCTTAACGTGCCGAGGGTGGCAGTGTCCTCTGGGGGTATACCCTCTCCGGACACGGAACTAACGGCATGATATCCGGCGTCATTGACCTGGCGGAGGTCTTTCCAGCGGGAAGAGGCGAGAGTCGTCGTGAGAATGGAATAGCCGTGCGAGACGGCATATTCAGCAGCCCGGCGGAGCCTGAACTCGAAGCATGCCTGGCAGCGGGGACCGCGTTCGGGTCCTTCGATCTCATTCAGGGACCGGCTCCTGACATATTCCAGCCAGGCCTCGTGGTCATATTCATCATCGATGACTTCCAGTCCGAAGGAGGAGGCGTAGCGGGCGAGTTCGTCGCGTCGTTTCACATATTCTTCGAATGGGACTATGTTGGAGTTGCTGAAGAAAACCCCGGGACGGAGTCCCTCCGTAACCATCCATTCCAGGATGGCCGTGGAGCACGGTCCGCAGCAGCAATGGAGCAGGATGCGGTCCTTTGAAAGATCGCAGCCTTCCGGAATCTCCGGCTTGAAAGTACATCCCTCGAAATGCTCCATTACCATTATTCAATACTGCTAAGATACCTATTATTTCAGTAAATGCCGAGACCCGTCCTTTGCCCTACGTTACATTTCACATATTATTACGTCTATAATATGGCCTTGGTACGATTTTTTCGCACAAAATGTTGCATTATTGAAAAACATCCGTATCTTTGCAGTGTATTAGTTTAATAATACACCGAATAACAAATAGACACAACGTATGCTGATCGAGCTTAAAGACGTCAACAAGACATATTTCGGAGCACAGCCGCTGCATGTACTGAAGGGGATAAACCTCAATATAGAAAGAGGCGAGTTCGTGTCCATCATGGGCGCCTCAGGATCCGGCAAGTCCACCCTCCTCAACATCCTCGGCATCCTGGACAACTACGATTCGGGAGAATACAGGATCAACGGCAAGCTTATCTGGAACCTGACGGAATCCAAGGCTGCCGAGTACAGGAACAAGATGATCGGATTCATATTCCAGTCTTATAATCTCATAGGATTCAAGACGGCGGTCGAAAATGTCGAACTTCCCCTGTTCTATCAGGGAGTGAGCCGCCACAAGCGCCACGAAATGGCCATGGAATACATCGAGCGTCTCGGCCTCAAGGATTGGGCGGGGCACTACCCTAACGAAATGTCCGGAGGACAGAAGCAGAGGGTTGCCATCGCCAGGGCCCTTGTGACGAAACCTGACATTATCCTGGCCGACGAGCCGACGGGAGCCCTTGACTCCAAGACTTCAATCGAAATCATGGACCTTCTCAAGGAGCTCAACGAAAAGGAAAAACTCACCATAATAGTCGTTACCCACGAAAGCGGTGTTGCAAATTACACCAACAGGATTATCCATATCAAGGACGGAGTCATCGGCCAGATTGAAGAGAACCGTGCCCACGATTCCGTAAGGTTTGGAAGCGAAGGAATGCTCAAATAGACGGGACCATGCTGGATCTTTTTTCGGAAATATGGAGCACCTTGCGGCAGAACAAGCTGCGCACCGCCCTTACCGGTTTTGCGGTAAGCTGGGGAATAATAATCATCATAGTGCTTCTGGGAACGGGCAACGGCCTTATGAATGCGTTGATGAACAACGCCATGGACACCGTCCAGAATATAATCGCCGTCTATCCCGGATCCACCAGCAAACCCTATAACGGAATAAAGGAAAACACGTTGATCCGTTTCAATGACCGGGACATCGCTTTCTCGGAACAGTTCAGCGAGAAGATAGACAGGGCTTACGGAAGCCTCGAATTCTCTGACACGTTGAGTTTGGGAAAGGAGGCGCTTTCGTCCTTTATCATGGGGGTCGATCCCCAGCTCAAGGATGTCTGGAGACTCAGTATGGTGGCCGGAAGGTTCATCAACAAAAGCGACATAAACGACCAGAGCAAGCATATAGTCATTGACAATAATGCCGCGACTCAGTTGCTCGGCGACGACAAGGACTATTCAAAGATCCTGGGCCGCCATATCAACATGGGCAACATTCCGTTCAAGGTGATAGGCATCGTCGAGGCGGAGGAGCAATCATGGGGGCACAATTCCTACATCCCTTATTCGACGGCCAAGACTATGCGCACGGAGGGAGCCTGGCTCAGCAGGATCACGATGGAATTCCATGACCTGGAGACCAAGGAGGCCAACGAAGAATTCGAAAAGAACTACAAGAGGGCTATGAACATCTTCCACGGCACGGATCCGGAGGATACCAGGACCACCTTCCTGAGCAACTATTACCTTAACAACCAGGAAGTCAGCAAAGCTATCCGCATCATGCGCACGGCTCTCTGGATCCTCGGATTCCTGACTCTCCTCAGCGGTATCGTGGGGGTGTCGAACATCATGCTCATCACCGTCAAGGAAAGGATCCACGAGTTCGGTATCCGCAAGGCGCTGGGAGCCAAGCCTATGTCCATAATGAAGCTTATCGTTGTCGAGAGCGTGGTAATCACGGCATTCTTCGGCTACATCGGAATGGTGATAGGAATGGTGGCGGACTTCGCCCTCGACAAGACAATCGGCTCCCACCCGATGGACATAGGGATAATGCAGATGTACATATTCAAGAACATCGGAGTCGGTTTCGATGTCGCGATCGAGGCGACGCTGCTTCTGATCGTTGCCGGAACCATTGCGGGGATCATTCCTGCCTGGAAGGGTGCAAGGGTGCGTCCGATAGAAGCCCTGAGGGCGGAAAAGTAGGAGGAAGGAGCCATGAGATTCGACATTGACAGATACAAGGAAATAGTTGACACCCTGGCACGCAACCGCAGCCGGACCCTGCTTACCGGCTTCGGAATATTCTGGGGGATATTCATGCTCCTGATCATGCTCGGAGGCGGCGACGGCCTGAAGTCAATACTTAACCAGAACTTCGGAGGCTTTACTTCCAATGCGGTGATAGTAGGATGCAACAAGACATCAAAACCTTACGGAGGATTCAAGAGGGACAGGACCTGGTATCTTGACAGGACGGATATCGAAGCCATAAAGACGCTTGTCCCGGAAACGGATGTTGTGACCATGATGGATTCCGACTGGGGACAGGGAATGTCTTACAAGGAAAACACCTACTCCGGAATCCTGAAGGGACTGTCCTATGAATATGCCCGGGTAGAAACCCCTAAGATGCTCTACGGCCGCTGGATCAATGAGGTGGACTGCGAGCAGGAGAGAAAGGTCTGTGTGATAGGCAAAAGGGTGTATTCCAACCTGTTTCCCGAAGGAGGAGACCCGACCGGAGAGTACATAAAAGTCAAGGACTCGTATTTCCAGATCATCGGTGTCGACGACCGCAATTCGGGAATAAACATCAACGGCAGTCCCAACCAGAGCGTCGTCATTCCCTATCAGCTCATGAACAAGTTGAACAACAGGGGCGGCAAATTCGAAATTATCTGTATGACCCTCAAGGAAGGAGCAGATTCTGATTTGGCTCAGGAGAAGGTAAAGAGCGTCCTTTCAAGGCGCCACAGCATAGCTCCTGACGATAATAACGCCATAATGATGCTGGACACCAAGAAGATATTCAAGATTGTGGACAACCTGTTCAAGGGAGTCAATATCCTGGTCATCCTGGTCGGCCTCGGTACCCTTCTGGCCGGAGCCATAGGAGTGTCCAACATCATGATGGTAACAGTCAAGGAGCGCACCACGGAGATTGGCATCCGCCGGGCAATCGGCGCAACGCCTAAGATGATCCTTTCCCAGATCATCACAGAAAGCATCGGACTTACCATCCTTGCCGGAATGTTCGGAATACTGTTTTCCGTATTGATCCTGTGGGGAGCAGGCAACATAGTATCCAGCCTTCCTGATATCGGAGACCCGATATCCTTCCAGATCGGCTTCTGGACCGGGATAGCCGTCCTGTTGCTCCTGGTCGTGCTCGGTGTCCTTGCAGGATTGGCTCCCGCCCTTCGGGCAATGGAAATCAAACCCGTTGATGCAATGAGAGAAGAATAAAAATAAACAGATATGAAAAAGAACCTTAAGTACATCATCCTGGCGCTGGTCGCCCTGGTATTTATCGGCACCTTCGTGGCCCTTTGGAAGAATTCCAGGCCTAAAGAAATCAAGTACGAGCACCTGGAGGCCACGGTGAAGGATATCCACAAGACTTCTGTCGTGACCGGAAAGATCATCCCGCGTGACGAGGTCAACATCAAGCCCCAGATAAGCGGCATCATCTCCGAGCTTTACAAGGTCGCCGGTGAAAAAGTCACTGAGGGAGAGGTCATCGCAAAGGTCAAGGTCATCCCCGAGATGAGTTCCCTGAGCTCCGCGCAGTCCCGCGTACGTCTTGCTGAGATCAATCTCAAGCAGGCTCAGACCAACTATGACCGCGAAAAGGCCCTGTTCGACAAGAATCTCGTCAGTGCCGAGGAATACGACCAGGTACGCCAGGCACTTGACCAGGCAAAGGAGGAGAAGGCCGCCGCAATCGAAACCCTGGAGGTCGTCCGCGACGGAGTGTCCAGGAGCAATGCCAAGTCCAGCTCGACGCTGATCCGTTCGACCATTTCCGGACTGATCCTTGACATTCCCGTGAAGGTCGGTAATTCAGTGACGCAGAGCAATACATTCAATGACGGAACCACCATTGCCACCGTGGCGAATATGGGAGACCTGATCTTCGACGGATTCATCGACGAGACCGAAGTCGGACGTGTCAAGGAAGGCGTTCCGATGACGATAACTGTCGGAGCCCTGAAGGATGTCCAGCTGGATGCGGTCATGGAATTCATATCCCCGAAGGCACAGGAAAAGAACGGCACCAACGAGTTCGAGATCAAGGCTGCCCTTACCGTTCCTGACAGCGTGACCGTCCGTTCCGGATACAGCGCCAATGCCGAGATCAGGCTTGAAGGAGTGGACGGAGTGCTCTCGATTCCCGAAAGCGCCCTGGCGTTCGAAGGGGACTCGTCTTTCGTCTACCTTGTCAAGGGCGAGAAGAAATATGAGAAGACCCCTGTCGTGACCGGACTTTCAGACGGGATCAACATCGAGATCAAGTCAGGTCTCAAACAGGGTGACAAGGTCCGCGGCAACCAGATAATCGAAAAGAAATAATGAAAAGATATTTTTTACTCATAACCGTTTTTTTGGCAGGGGCCGCTTTCGGCCAGAACCACAGCGGCCCCTGGACTTTGGCGGAATGCATCCGTCATGCCCAGGATAACAACATCACCCTGAAGCAGCAGGATCTCCAGGTGAAACAGCAGGAAATCCAGCTTGAGACCACCAAAGGAAGCAGGCTGCCCCAGGTGAGCGGAAGCACGAGTGAGAATTTCTCGTTCGGCCGTGGACTTACCGCCGACAATACATACTCCAACACGAATACTACCAGCACCGGAATATCATTGGGCACAGCAGTACCTGTCTTCCAGGGATTCCGGATCAGGAACAGTATAAAGGAAGGGGAACTGAATCTCCAGGCCACTACGGCGGAGCTTGAGAAGGCAAGGGAAGACATGAGCGTGTCAGTGGCGCAGGCCTATGTGCAGATTCTCTACAATATGGAATTGCTGGACGTGGCTCTGAACCAGGTCGGAATAGATTCCCTTCAGGTCGAACGGCTCTCGGCGATGCTGGAGAACGGAAAGGCTTCCCCTGCCCAGCTGGCCCAGCAGAAGGCTGCACTCGGTCAGAGCAGGCTTTCGGCCACCCAGGCGAGAAACAACCTGAACCTGTCCCTGCTGGACCTCTCGCAGTTGCTCGAACTGCCGAATCCCGAGGGGTTCAGCATTGTCAGGCCGTCCGTCCCCATCGACGGAATCCTGCTCGGCAACCCGGAGGACATATATGCCGAGGCGGTCGAGAACAAGCCTGCCATAAAGGCGGCGATGTTCCGCCTGGATGCTTCCGATTTTACGATCAAGGGAGCGAAGGGAGCATTCCTTCCTTCCATAAGCGCCAACGGAGGACTCGGAACGAACTACTATACGATGAGCAGTGCTCCTTCTGCGACTTTCATGGAACAGGTCAAGCACAATTTCAGCCAGTACCTTGGCATTTCCCTCAGCGTTCCCATCTTCTCGGGATTCCAGAACCGGAACCAGGTCAGGCTGGCCGAATTGTCCAGGACCAACCAGATGCTCCAGCTTGAGAATACCAAGAAGACCCTCTACAAGGAGATCCAGCAGGCTTATTACAATGCCGTAGCGGCAGCCGACAGATACCGTTCAAGCGAAGATGCCAAGGAAAGCGCAAGGGAGTCCTTCGAGCTGATGAAAGCCAAGTATGAAAACGGCAAGTCGAATATCACCGAATTCAACGAGGCCCGCGATTCCTGGCTCGAGGCCGAATCCAACCTTGTCCGTTCCCGCTACGAATACCTTTACTCCGCAAAACTCCTTGACTTCTACCGCGGACGGCCGCTGGAGTTCTGAAAAAACATCATTATATTTGAAAATCAATCGGCATTTTCAATATAATGATCATGATAAACAGAACTTACATCATCCCCATCATGGCTGCCATGATGATCGTTTCATCATGCGGTCCCAAGGCAGTTTCAACCCGTCGCGCGGTAGCTGATGACCAGCCAGACGGCGGAGCTTACACGGAGAAGACAGTCCCGGTCGTGACAAAGGTCGCTCCGGACGGAGAGGTCACCCTGCGTTTCTACAATGACCTTCCCGATGTTGCCTACATCTCGGCGGCTGATTTCCAGTCGATAGTCCTTCCCGGCTCTACGATGACGGTGACCCACACCGGAGTCGGTGAATATACCCTAGCGAACGGAGACGCAAAGGCGGTGGTGAACGTCAACAAGGATGTTTTCGTTTCCTCTGATTTCGATGCGTTCACGAATATGATGGGCCTTCTCCAGCCCGGTATGGCCAACGTCTATTATGACGGGATGCCCTTCGTCCGCTACAAGAGCATCCGGTATACTCCGGCGACTTCCACGGTCACCCTGGATTTCGCGAAATACGGAATAGATATCCACGCCGACGGAAAGGGGACGGTCTATTTCCCCTTCGCCACTCTGGCTGACATGTATTCGGACCTCTTCTATCACCATGCCGGATTCAATGGTGAGAAGGTAGTCGCAAATACTTCCGTCAATGAGATAAGCCTTGCAAGGATAGACCCCGAGTACAACAATGTCCTCCTTTCCAGGAAGACCCGTTCGGAGTCCATGGCCGAATTCGCCTACAGGGAACTTTGCTTCGCTATGGACCATTTCTACGGCCATCCCGGCCGCGTCGCCCTTGATGGGACATTGAAGGCCAAAGGAATGGACAGGACCCTTGAAGAGGACCTGGCGGCAGGACCCGCCATCAAGAAGCTTCTCAAATCCACCGATCTGGCGGAATACTTCGTCGGAATGGCAGGGTTGAACGCCCTTTACTACGACGGCCACACCTCCATGGATATTTCATCAGCCATGGGACGCGACCGTTCCAAATACGAGGACCTTCTCACCGCCGTACGCGGTATCCAGGAGAAGCATTCCGATGTCATGAATGCCATCAGGGACGGCCGCGCCAGCATGGGTAACCGCTCCATGGATGTCATGGCGGTCCGCCAGCAGCGTCCCGAGTGCTATGGTACCCAGGACACCTACATCAAGAGAGGCAACACGGCTGTCTGTGTGTTCAACTCGTTCAATACAAGGGCCGAGGATGCCTGGAACGCATATTATGCCGGGAAGGGGCCGAAGCCGAACATCAAGGACAACAATGGAGACTCCATGGTCATATTCCTCGACGCCCTGAACAAGGCGGAGGCTGACCCGGAGGTGGAGAACTTCATTGTCGACATCACCTCCAACGGAGGCGGATCGGCCGATATCGTCATGGCCATGACATCACTCATCATGGACAAGAGCTATCTCTGCCACGACAACCCCCTGACCGGCCAGAGGGCCCTTGTCGAATACGAGGTCGACAGGAATTTCGACGGTGTTTTCGATGAGAAGGACAAGGATGTCCATTACAATCTCAACTTCGCGGTACTTTCCTCCAACGTGTCCTTCTCCTGTGGAAACCTCTTCCCCTCGATGCTCAAGGACGCCGGAGTGCCTGTGGTTGGAGAGACCTCGGGAGGCGGAAGCTGCGCCATCCAGGCGATGTGTACAGCCGACGGTTTCTGCTTCCAGATCTCATCGTTCAGGGCCAGGCTCAATACCCTTGCCGGTGAGAATATCGATGCCGGAATCGCCCCCGACATCCCGATCGCCAACGATGACAAGGTAGAACTCGAAGGCCCCAACAATACGAAGATGTCTGTCAAGAACTACAGACGTTTCTACGATATCGAAAGGGTCGGACAGATGGTCAAGGATAAATCCAATTAGCCGGTTATGAAAAAGATGCTTTCCATCTTCGCAGGCCTTTGCTTCCTTGTATCGGCATACGCTGCGGAGATAGACAGGATCGAACCGCCTTTCTGGTGGGTCGGCATGAAAAACCATTCGCTGCAGCTCCTGGTCCACGGCAAGGATATAGGCAGCGCGAAGGTGTCCCTGAAACAAAAAGGAATAACCATCGGAGAAATCATCAGGCCCGAGAACTCCAACTACCTTTTCATCAATCTCGAGATATCTTCAAAGGCCAAACCGGGAACCTTCGACATAATATTCGAACAGGACGGGCAGAAGACCGTACGGCAGTATGAACTGAAGGAGAGGGACACCGAGCCCGGAGCCATGGGCTTCGGACCGGAAGACGTCCTTTATCTCATCACTCCTGACCGGTTTGCCAACGGCGACCCTTCCAACGATACCATCGGAGGGGCCAACCCTGACAGGACTCGCGACGGCGGCCGCCACGGCGGCGACATCAAGGGCGTATCCGACCATCTCGACTACATCAAGGACCTCGGAATCACGACCATCTGGCTCAATCCGGTCCAGGAGAATTCCGCAAGGACCTATCACGGCTACGCAATTACCGACTATTATTCGGTGGACCCCCGTTTCGGAACCATGGAAGAATATATCGCTTTCATCCGGAAGGCCCATGACAACGGAATGAAGGTCGTGATGGACATGATATTCAATCACTGCGGCGGCGCCCATTGGTGGATGAACGACCTTCCTTGTGGGGACTGGCTGAACTTCGACAACACCTTCGTGGGAACCAGCCACAACAAATGGACTGCGGTCGATCCGCATGCTGCTCCTTCCGAGCGGAAACTCTTCTCCGACGGGTGGTTCAACAGGGGGATGCCGGACTTGAACCACAGGAATCCGCTCGTTGCCAACTATCTCATCCAGAACTGCATCTGGTGGATTGAATATGCCAGGATCGACGGAGTCCGCCAGGACACCCATCCTTACATGGATCCCATTTTCGCGGCCAGATGGTGCAAGGAGACAATGGAGGAATATCCCGAATTCAACATCACCGGTGAAACATGGTATCCCGTCGGAAGCGGATTCCCGGCCTGGTGGCAGGCAGGAAGCGTCCTGAACAAGGAATATGATTCCCACCTCAAGAGCGTGATGGACTTCAACCTGGCCTTCATCGCACCGGAAGCATTCACCCAGGAGAGCCGGTCAGATGACGGTGCGGCGAAAGGACTGTTCAACATCTATGTCTCGATGGCCAACGATTTCCTGTATCCGGATCCGTCCAACGTGCTCGTATTCCTGGACAATCACGACCTGGGCCGCTTCTCCCGCGTCGAGGACGAAGGCCTGAACCGATACAAGCAGGGAATAGCCTTCCTGCTCACTACCCGCGGAATCCCCCAGGTCTATTATGGCACTGAACTCCTGTTCAAGGCCACCAAGGCCCAGGGTGACGGAGCGATACGCAAGGACATGCCGGGCGGATGGCCGGGAGATCCTAGGAGCGTGTTCATCAGGGAAGGAAGGACTCCAGAGGAGCAGGAGGCATATTCCTACATGCAGAAGATACTTACCTGGAGGAAGACTTCCAGGGCCGTAACCTCCGGGACCATGACGCAGTATGCGCCATTGGCCCAATACGGCAATTGTTATGTCTATGCCCGCCGGAGCGGGGAAGAAACGGTCCTGGTCATCCTCAGCGGAACAGACAGGGATGTGGACATCGACATGTCCAGGTATTCTGACGTGACCGGAGGTTTTGATTCCGGTAAGGATGTGGTCACCGGCAAGGTCTTCGACCTCGGGGACAGGCTCCATGTGCCGGCCAGGGGATCATATATCCTTGAACTGTTTTCCAAATAGTTGATAATAAGTTACTTTGAATATCGGTTATGAAAAGATTCATAGTGTGTGCCGTAGCCCTTTGCTGCGTGTTCTCGGCCTGGGGACAGGATGATGAGTATTCAAGGGATGAATGTACCAGCCTGGTAGTGGGCCGTCTTGCCTCTGCCGACGGTTCGGTCATAACGTCCCACACCTGCGACGGGGTCTCACGTACCTGGATAAAGGTCGTCCCTGCTGCCGACCATGGCCGCAAGGAAATGGTGGACATATTCAAGAACACCCGCAGGACGGCTTTCGACGGAGATACCACCGGCGTCCGTTATGCAGGACAGATACCGCAGGCACGTCATACCTATGCCTATCTCAACACTGCCTATCCCTGCATGAACGAGAAGCAGGTGGCGATGGGCGAGACCACGTTCAGCGGTCCTGACACCCTACGGAACGGTAGCAGCATGTTCCTGATCGAAGAACTTCAGAGGATAGCCCTCCAGCGCTGCGACAATGCCCGCGACGCCGTCCGGATGATGGGAGAGCTGGCCGAGAAATACGGCTATGCCGACGGAGGCGAATGCATTACCGTGATCGACAAGAAAGAGGCCTGGTTCTTCGAGATCCTTGGCTGCGGCCGGGGTAAGGTCGGTGCCGTTTGGGCCGCCCAGAGAGTGCCCGATGATGAAGTCGCCATTTCTGCAAACATCCCCAGGATCGGCAGGATCGACAGGAAGAACAAGGATTATTTCATGGCATCCGACAATGTCGAAGCGGTGGCCAGGGAATACGGCCTCTGGGACGGTCAGGGTGACTTCGTGTTCTGGAAGGCCTACCACAGTTCCTACGGTGACGGCAGGAATTTCAAGGAGAGGGAGTTCGTGGCCCTCAGCACCCTGGCCCCTTCGCTTCACCTTTCCTATGATGCTCCCGAGCTTCCTTTCTCCGTCAAGCCGGACGAGAAGGTGGATGTGAGGAAGGTCATGGAGATCCTGCGCGGAACCTATGAGGGGCTTGAATTCGACATGACCAAGAATGTGCTGGTGGAAGTACCTGCTAAGGGAGACCAGCCTGCCACCAAGACAGTGAGTCCCGTGGCCAATCCCTGGCTCACTACCGACACCAGGAATATGCTCAATACCATTGCTCCCGGAACCGTCGAATTCACCAGGACCCTTGCCGTCGCCTGGTGTTCACACTCAACCGTTATCCAGGCACGCGACTGGCTTCCGGATCAGGTAGGAGGAATCTGCTGGTATGCCCTTGACAATCCCGGAGAGAGCCCCCGCTTCCCGATTTTCAGCGGAACTACCGAGCTTCCTGCGGCATTCGATACCTGCGGCATGCGCCGCTATGTTCCCGATGGGGCGCTATGGACTTTCCGAAGGCCGAACCGTCTTGCAACGGTTGCCTGGCAGACCAACAAGGAAAGGGTGATGAAGGATGTACAAACCATCGAAGACCTTGGTTTCGAGGGACTTCCTGAAGTTGAGAAGAATCCTTCCACGGAGAATCTGAACGCCTACACGGCAAAGATTTACAAAGCTGCCGCAGACCTTTGGAAAAAGCTGGAGGAAGACCTCTGGATGAAGCACGGCCGCGGCTTCTAAGGCAAAGCAGGTGCGAGTATGCGCCCTATGGCTTCGGTTTCGATAAGGAAACCGTCATGGCCGTAGGGCGTTTCTATTTGGAAATACCTGGCTCCCGGAATCATCTCGGACCAGGGTTTCATATCCTCGGGAGGGAAGAGTTCATCCGAGGACATGCAGACGAAGGTACAGTCGGCCTTGATCGCATTGAGGACCTTTTCAACGCCGCCACGCCCGCGTCCTACATTATTACTGTCCACTTCGTCGCAGACGTAAAGGTATGAATATGCATCCCAGTCCTTGACGAATTTAGAACTCTGATGGCGGTAATAGGAGCCGGCCTTGTCTGCGAACATCACGTCGGGAGAATCTTCTTCCTGCTTGAACAGTCCTTCCTCGCAACGATAGGTCAGCAATGCGATGGTCCTGGCTGCCTTGAGACCGTCCATCCCTCCTTTCAGGCTCTTGTGTTCCTTGAAGGTTGGATCGGCATACAGGGCCATCTTCATCGCGGAATTGAAGCCCGTGAGCCATGGGGTAACCCTGGCACCGGTGGCGATGAAGAAGACCTTGCCGGTGAACAGCTCCGGCTTCCAGGCCAGCCAGTCGAAGGTCATGAAACCACCCATCGAGGTACTGACTATCATGTCTATATTCTTGATTCCCAGATGTTCGCGCAGAAGGTCAAAGGCCCGGACAGTGTCGTGTACCGTAACCTTCGGGAAATCGAAGAAATAAGGTTTCCTGGTCTTGGGGTTGACGGAAGCCGGTCCGGAAGATCCGCATGCGGAGCCCAGTACATTCGCACAGATGACGTAGTACCTGTCGGTGTCAATGGTTTTTCCGGGTCCAACCAGAGCAGGCCACCATTCGCCTTCCGCATCGGAAGAAGCGGTAAGCGCGTGGCACAGCCAGATTACTTTTTTTCCGGGGGTATATTCCCAGGGGGATGTATGGTATACGACTTCCAGATTATCGATGCTTCCTCCCGCCTCGAAGCTGAAAGGACCTTGATGTCTGTATATATGCTTGATCATGATTTCCTGCAGAGCTTGTCGACCCAGACTGCACTGACGATATTGTCAGCCGTATTTATCAGGGTCGCCGGAATATCTACCAATGTGCTTATCACCAGAAGGGTCGCGGCGAATCCGGCATCCACGCCGAGGATTGAACATATCAGGATCTCTCCGGTCATTCCTCCCACGGGAACCGCTCCCACGACTATACTGGTGAGGATGGCTATCCCCACTATCTCAGGGCAGCCATAGCCCGTCAGGCCGAAGAACGCCACCACGAAGATGGTCTTCAGCACGCCTGAGACAACCGACCCGTCCTTGTGTATGTTTATTCCCAAGGGGATTACGGACTCTGCGATGGTGTCATTGGCACCCATCCTCTTGACGGCTTCGATTCCTGAAGGGATGGTGGCGGCACTAGAGCAGGTGGATATCGCCATAAGGGAAGGACCTGCAATGCTGCCCCAGTAAGAGCCCAGAAGCTTCTTTCCGCCGGCAAGGAAAATGTAGAGGGAATTGACTCCGAAATACAGGAATATAGATACCGCGACCAAGATGAGGAGGCTGTTGAGGTAGCTTCCCAGGAACTGTCCTCCCAGGTTGCCGACAAGGTCGGCGAAATAACATCCAAGGCAGATGGGAGCCGCATACATAAGCAGCCTCATGAATCCCATCATCACTGACATGCCGCTGTCGAGAAGGTTCGACATGGGCTCTCCCTTCTTCCCGCAAAGCGATGTGGCGGCCCCGAAGAAAGCGGAGAATACGATGAGGGGAAGCAAGTTCTCGCGGGTCAGCAAATGATGCAGGTCTCCTACCGTGAAGAGATTCTCCACCGTCTGCAGGAAGGATTTTCCGGCCAAGGCAAGGCCGGCTACTCCGGATCTCTCAGGGGGGATCTTTGTGGCGAACTGCCCCAGGGGGTTCCAGAACTCGCAGACAAGCCAGGTAAGGACGCCGGCGACTACGGATGTGATGAAAAAGACCAGTATGGACCATCCCAGGACTCTCCAGACTTTCCTTTCATCCGTCATGCGCTTAACGGAAGAGGCGATGCTGAAGAATACCAGTGGAATGACCAGCACGAACATCAGGTTCAGGAACATTTCTCCGATGGGTCTGACCAGTGATGCTCCGGGCCCGAAAATGAGACCGCAGACAGCACCGATGGCTACGCCGAGCAGGAGTAAGAGAGTCTGGCCGTAATCTTTCATGATACTACAAATATACCGATTTGTTTTCTTAATTTTGCCAGGACAGACGTTATTTCAATATGAGTTGGTTGTATTCTAGCAGTGTCAGGGTCGGCAACGGTTATGATGTCCACGCCTTGAAGGAAGGACTTCCGATGTGGCTGTGTGGTGTCAATATCCCGTCAGAGAAGGGGTTCGTCGCCCATTCCGACGGAGATGTGGCGATCCATGCCCTCTGCGATGCCCTCCTTGGGGCTGCTGCCCTTGGTGACATCGGACAGCACTTCCCGGACAGCGATCCGAAATACAAGGGAATCGACAGCAAGAAGCTGCTTGCGGAAGTGGTCTCATTCCTTGGAGACAGGAAACTCAACAAAGGTGGACGCTATGCGATCGAGAATGTGGATATAACCATTGCGTTGCAGGAACCGAAACTGAGGCCGTACATAGACCGGATGAGGGAGACTCTCGCCGGTATCATGCGCATCGACAAGTCACAGGTAAGCGTCAAGGCCACCACCACGGAGCACCTTGGTTTCGTGGGCCGTGGCGAAGGTTGCGAGGTCTGGGCATCGGTCATGCTAAAGGCAAAGGGTGCCAGGAAAAAATAGCGAATTATTTTGCGGATTCAGGATAAATCTCTATTTTTGCAGTCCCGAAGTGTTTTGAACACCACGGGAAGAACCATTGAGATATGGTGTAATGGTAGCACTACAGATTCTGGCTCTGTCAGTGAGGGTTCGAATCCTTCTATCTCAACTTAAGGCACGGGCGTTTGCCATCAAGCGTTCCGTGCTTTTTAAATATAATGATGGCGGGGTAGCTCAGCTGGCTAGAGCGTCGGATTCATAATCCGGAGGTCGTGGGATCATGCCCCACCCCCGCTACTACCACAAATCTTTACGATAATGCCTAACGCTTTCCATTATTCGATCGGCAGGAAGCTTATTCAAGCTGTCAGCGGGGCTTTCCTCGTACTTTTCCTCCTGCTTCACGGCACAATCAATTTCTTCTCCGTCATCGACTCGTTCACCGGAAAATTCGGTGCAGTTGCAGCTGACGAAAAATTGTTCTCCGCCGGAGACGGCCTGTTCAAGCTTGGGTGCGACTTCATGTCCACGACCTTCATCGACATCATGGTTCCCATACTTGCCCTCGGCCTCTTCATCCATATCCTTTACGGAATCATCATTTCCGTGAAGAACATCAAGGCTCGTGGTGGTCTCAAGCGTTACGAGGCACAGAGCGTAGCCGCCGCCGATTCTTGGGCAGCCAAGAACATGTTCGTCCTCGGAATCGTCATCCTTGGAATCCTGTTCTTCCATCTGTCCCATTTCTGGGCCAAGATGCAGCTTCCTGAAATGTTCGGCATCGGGGATTTCGAGAATAATCCTTATTATCTCCTCTGCGCGACCTTCGGCAAGTGGTGGATGCTTGTAATCTACCTGATATGGTTCGCCGCAATCTGGCTCCACCTCTGCCACGGCTTCTGGAGCATGTTCCAGACCGTCGGCTGGGACAACCAGGTATGGTTCAAGAGACTCAAGGTTATCGGCGCCATCGTGGCCTCCTTGATTGTCTTCCTCTTCGTGGCGACAGCGGTCAACGCCTTCCTTCATGCAAACGGAATTATCGGATAAATATTTGTTTTTATAAATTTTTTATCCATATTTGCGATAGAATGAGAACTACGAACAACAATTTCTGGTGGCGCACTTGCAGTTGAAAGGCTGTAAGTCGTCCGTCGTAGTTACCATTAAAGCAAGATACAGGTGGCACGCTGACTTACAGCGCGCCACCTTTTTTATGTGACAATTATTAATTATTAACCCAATAACAACGAACAGCAATGAGACAGAAAAAGTTCTTGCTACCGGAATCGGAGATTCCTACGCATTTTTTCAACATCCAGGCAATCATGCCCAACAAGCCCCTGCCTTTCCTTCATCCCGGAACACGTCAGCCTCTGAGCCCGGAGGACCTTTATCCTATCTTCTGTAAGGAGTGCGCCGACCAGGAACTCAACCAGACCGACGAGTGGATCCCTATCCCCGAAGAAGTGCGTGAGCAGTATGCCGCTTACCGCTGTACTCCGCTCGTGAGGGCTTATGAACTTGAGGAGGCCCTTGGCACCCCTGCCCATATCTATTTCAAGAATGAGAGCGTATCTCCCGCCGGAAGCCACAAGCTGAATTCCGCCCTTGCCCAGGCATATTACGCCAAGAAGCAGGGAATCACCAACATCACCACGGAGACCGGTGCCGGACAATGGGGAGGTGCCCTGAGCTATGCGGCAAAGAAGTTCGGACTTGACTGCGCCGTGTACATGGTGAAGGTCAGCTACAACCAGAAGCCTTACCGCCGTTCGATCATGCAGACCTTCGGGGCTGCGATCACCCCTTCTCCTTCCATGTCAACCCGTGCCGGAAAGGACATCCTTACCGTCAATCCCAATGACCAGGGCTCCCTTGGCTGCGCCATCTCCGAGGCTATCGAGCTTGCTGTCACCACCCCGAACTGCAAATATACGCTCGGCTCCGTGCTCAACCATGTCTGCCTGCACCAGTCGATCATCGGTCTGGAGGCCGAGAAGCAGATGGAACTTGCCGGTGAATATCCCGACATCGTCATCGCCTGCTTCGGCGGCGGATCCAACTTTAGCGGGATCGCCTATCCGTTCATGCGTCACAACATCAAGGAAGGAAAGAAGACCCGCTTCATTGCAGCGGAACCGTATTCCTGCCCGAAGCTGACCCGTGGAAAATTCGAATATGATTTCGGCGACGAGTCCGGACTCACTCCTCTGCTCCCTATGTACACCCTTGGCCATACGTTCAAGCCGGCGACCATCCACGCAGGAGGTCTCCGCTACCACGGAGCCGGTGTCATCATGTCCCAGCTTATGAAGGACGGCTTCATGGAAGCAGTCGATATCGAGCAGCTCGATTCATTCAAGGCAGGTGTGCTGTTTGCCCAGACAGAAGGAATTATCCCCGCTCCTGAATCCTGCCACGCAATTGCCGCCACTGTCAACGAGGCTCTCAAGTGCAAGGAAACCGGCGAGGCCAAGACCATACTCTTCAACCTCTCAGGTCACGGATTCGTGGATATGAGTGCATATGACCAGTACTTCTCCGGTGAGATGAGCAACTACCATGTCTCTGACGAAGATCTGGCCAAATACATCAAGTCCGCAGACGCTTTGAACCAGCAGTAAGCGTGAGACGCAACTTACTGTCACTTAATTAATAAATCAGTTACATCTCACGGCCCAATCCTTCGAACGGTTAGGTCAGATCGGCCAGGACTATGGCCGCCATTGCTTCTACGATAACCGGAGTACGCAGGGCGAAACAGACGTCGTGCCGGCCCGGTACGTTGAGGCTGACGGTTTCTCCGGTCTTTATGTTGAGGGTATTCTGGGTCTTGGCGATGCTGGATGTTGGCTTGAATGCCACACGGAACACAATCGGAGTAAAGGGAATGCATCATTATGCTCGGAGCCCTTCATCCGGGCCGCCTCGAAACCGTCTCCGAATTCTATTCCACGGACTCCCGGGATGGAGAATACGGCATGGGATATCAAGGATTCGACCGAATCGAAGAAAGGATTGCCGAGTCCTGCCGGAACACCGTCAATCCGGCACTCTACAATTCCTCCAAGTGAATCTCCCTCACGGGCTGTCATGGCGAGGAGGTCCGGCCATTTTTCCCTGTCCTTTTCGCCGCCTATCTCTTTCAGGCAGGCTGAAAAGGCGAATCCGCACTGTTTCTTTGCGATGACTCCGGCGGCAACTACGGGCAGGGTCATCCTCCCAGAGAAATGACCGCCGCCACGAGGATCGTTGAAGCCTTCGAACTTGACGGCAGCGGTGTAGTCCGCGTGCCCTGGACGGGGGACATCCTTCAGGGAATCATAATCTCCTGACCGGGTATTCATATTCCTGAATCCCTTGGCTCCGCTCTTGCGGCGGAGGATGTCCTCCATGAAATCTTCCTTGCACAGGGGCATGCCTGCCTTGACCCCGTCGATGACGACACCGATGGCTTCGCCGTGCGATTCGCCGAATACCTGTACCCTGAATTTCCTTCCGAACGTATTCATATTCCCTGAAATAATTGCGTCAATAACAAAGATAACCTTTTCTGTAATTATGTGGCAAATTTTCAAGCTTGTCACAAATAGATTATCTTTGCATTACCGGCCGTGAGCCGGATTATTTACGATGGACCAGAAAGAAGAAGACAAGATAATAGAAGGTATAACCAGTCAGGAATACAAGGAGGGTTTCGTGACGGACATCCGGCAGGATTTCATTCCCAAGGGCCTGAACGAGGATATCATACGCATGATATCGACCCTCAAGGATGAACCTGACTGGCTGCTGGAATTCCGACTGGATGCTTTCAGGAAGTGGCAGAAGATGGAGATGCCGCGATGGGGACATCTCGAGCTTCCTGAAATCGACTTCCAGGACATTATCTACTACGCCGCACCTAAGAAAGATTCCGAAAGGCCGAAGGAGATAGATCCGAAACTGGAGGAGACTTTCGAGAAACTGGGAATACCCGTCCGTGAGCGCGAGGCCCTGGCGGGTGTGGTTGCCGTGGATGCTGTCTTCGATTCCGTTTCGGTCGCTACCACTTTCAGGGCTTCTCTGGCGGAGAAAGGCATAATCTTCTGCAGTTTCTCAGAAGCGGTGCGGGAGCACCCCGACCTTGTAAGGAAATACCTCGCCAGTGTAGTGCCCGTAGGGGACAACTTCTTCGCCGCACTCAATTCGGCAGTATTCAGCGACGGCAGTTTCTGCTATATTCCAAAGGGCGTGAAATGCCCGATGGACCTTTCCAGCTATTTCCGGATCAATGCCGCCGGCACCGGCCAGTTCGAAAGGACCCTGATAGTTGCCGAGGAAGGATCCACGCTGAGCTATATGGAAGGCTGCACCGCCCCTATGCGCGATGAGAACCAGCTCCATGCTGCCGTGGTGGAGATAGTGGTCGAGAAGGATGCTGATGTCAAGTACTCGACCGTTCAGAACTGGTATCCGGGAGACGCCCAGGGCCGTGGCGGAATCCTTAACCTGGTGACGAAGAGGGGAATATGCAAGGGCAGCGGAGCGCACTTGAGCTGGACCCAGGTGGAGACGGGTTCCGCGGTAACGTGGAAATATCCCTCCACCATCCTGAAAGGGGATTATTCTTCTTCAGAGTTCTATTCCGTGGCGGTGACCAACAACTACCAGCAGGCAGACACCGGAACCAAGATGATCCATATCGGACGCGGAACCAAGAGCCGCATCGTGAGCAAGGGAATCTCGGCCGGCCACAGCCAGAACAGCTACCGGGGTTTGGTCCGGATGAATTCCGGCGCGGTAGGGGCAAGGAATTATTCCCAGTGCGACAGCCTTCTGATCGGTTCCAAGTGCGGAGCCCACACATTCCCTGATATCCAGAGTCATAATCCCACGGCGATTGTCGAACACGAGGCCACGACCTCGAAGATCAGCGACGAGCAGTTGTTCTATTGCAACCAGAGGGGCCTTGATCCGGAAGATGCAGTAGGCCTTATCGTCAACGGCTACGCGCACGAAGTTCTCTCCAGGCTTCCGATGGAGTTCGCCGTGGAAGCAACCAAATTGTTGCAGGTTTCACTTGAAGGATCGATTGGATGATGAATATTTTCGATATAAACAATATAGCCTTTACGTTGGGAGGCGCCGGAGTAAGCTGGCTGGAGTTGTTCGGTGTCATCGCCGGATTGACCTGCGTGGTCATGGCGGGCCGCAACAACAAGTACAATTTCTGGGTGGGTTACCTGTACAATATCTTGTTGTTCATCCTGTTCTGGCAGAGGCACCTTTATTCGGCGATGCTGCTTCAGCCGATAGCCTTTGCGATCAATGCCTTCGGCCATTGGAGATGGACCCATCCCAAGGAAGACGAAAGGAGTTCCCAGGATGCCTCCGCCTTGAAGGTCAGCAGGCTGGACATGAGGGGCTGGTGCATCGCGCTGACCGTCGTCGTTACCGCCGGTGCTGTCTGGGGATATGTCCTCAGCCAGCTTGGGACCAGATGGGGAGTCGGAACCTTCAGTCCGGATCCTACACCATGGCTGGATTCATTCGTGCTGATGCTCACCCTGCTTGCACAGTTCCTGTCTGCACAGAAGAAATGGGACTGCTGGATCGTGTGGCTGGTGGTCAACGCGGCTAACATTACTCTATACCTGAGCGCAGGGCTCGTATTCATGCCTATTGTCAGCGCTCTCTACCTGATAAATGGAATATGGTCCCTCTGGACTTGGTTCAAACTTTACAGAGACGGGAAATAACGAAGGAAATGTCTGAGATATTATTGAAAATAAGCGGCTTGCACGCCGGAATAGGTGACAAGGAGATCCTGAAGGGAATCGACCTCGAGATCGGAAGGGGAGAAATCCACGCCATAATGGGACCCAACGGGGCCGGCAAGAGCACTCTTTCCGCCATCCTTACAGGAAAGCCCGGATATGAGGTTACCGCAGGCACCATCGAGTTCATGGGCAGGGACCTTCTGGAGATGAAACCGGAGGAAAGGGCTTGGGCAGGTATATTCCTGTCTTTCCAGTATCCGATAGAGATACCGGGTGTCACGATAACCAATTTCATGAAGACGGCCATCAATTCCAAACGCAAGGCTGAAGGTCTCGAGCCCGTCAAGGGAAGCGACTTCCTGAAACTCATGAAGGAGAAGATGGCCCTTGTACAGATGAAGCCCGAGTTCGCGAAGAGGGAGGTCAACGTGGGCTTTTCCGGAGGAGAGAAAAAGCGCAACGAGATATTCCAGATGGCAATGCTCGATCCTGTGCTCGCCATCCTGGACGAGACCGACAGCGGACTGGACGTGGATGCCCTGAAGATAGTGGCAGACGGTGTCAACGCCCTCCATACTCCCGAAAAGTCGGCGATAGTCATAACCCATTACCAGAAGCTTCTGGAATATGTCAGGCCGGACGCCGTCCATGTGCTGAAAGCCGGTCGAATCGTGGCAGACGGTGGCAGGGAACTGATTGACAAAATCGAAAAAGATGGCTTCGAGCAGTTCTAAAAAGGTCTACCTGGCCGGACAGGAGATACCTTCATCATTCGTGGTGGAGGCCGGGACGTCCTTGGATGTCACGATCCTGGTGTTTCCTGGTATCTCCGCGAGGATTCCGCTGACCGTGGACCTGACAGGTCCCGGTGCCGAGGTGAACCTCAAGGGACTTTATCTCAGTTCAGCTACCGATGAGGTAACCTTCGAAATCACGATGAATCATCGTGTCGGAGGATGTACTTCCCGCCAGCTTTTCAACGGCATCGCCTCCGGTTCGGCCAAATGCGCTTTCTTCGGAAAGATCATAGTCGCACCTGATGCCCAGCAGACCGAAGCCTATCAGGAGAACCATAACATAGTCCTGACCGAAGAGGCTTCCGTGAATACCAAACCCCAGCTGGAAATCTATGCCGATGACGTCAAGTGTTCCCACGGAGCGACGGTAGGAAAACTCAATGAGGACGAGCAGTTCTACATGAGGTCCAGGGGCATCCCCGAGGACGAGGCCAAGGTGCTGCAGATGATTTCGTTCGTGGCTCCGGTGCTGGATGGAATCGAAGATGAGGCCCTGGTACAGAGGATTGAAGAAGCCATCCGTTCTTTAGCCTTATGATCCTCCGGACAAATGTGAAGCTGAACTTCGGGCTGAACGTGATCCGCAAGCGGCCCGACGGATACCATGACATCGAGACGCTCTTCGTCCCGTGCCATGAGTTCGGCGACACTCTGGAAGTCATCTCCGGCGACGACTACAGCCGTACTTCATCGGCCCTTTTTGCCAGATACGGTGATAATCCGGTCCAGGGCATTTCCGAGGACGGGAAACTGATGGTCACAATCGCCCGGGAAGAGGGGATAGACTGGGATCCGCTAAAGGATCTCTGTGCCAAAGCATACTACCTGCTTGCCGAGGATTTCAAATTGCCTCCCGTCAAGATATTCCTTGAAAAGAAGGCTCCGGTGGGAGCAGGACTCGGAGGTGGATCGGCTGATGCGGCATTCACGCTCAAGGCTCTCAATGAGCTTTGCTGCCTCGGACTTTCGGACGGGAAGCTTTCCGAATATGCTTCCAGGCTCGGCAGCGACTGCGCTTTCTTCATCTGGAACAGGCCGATGTTCGGAACAGGCCGCGGGGAAATCCTGGAACCCTTCGATCTGGACCTTTCCGGCTACGAGGTCAAGGTCCTCGTCCCCGAGGGCATATCCGTCTCCACCAAGGAGGCTTACGATGGTATCATTCCCCGAGATTCTGTCGAAGGGACTACTGATGCCCGGGACACTGCCACCCTCGGCACGTTAAGAGGGGGGACCGGAGCGGAACGAAGTGAAGCGAGCGGTGGGGCCGAGCGAAGCGAGGCGTCCAAGGCATCAGTAGTCCCTCCGACTGGATTGAAGAATGCTTTATTGCAGCCGGTGGAGGAATGGAAGGAATTGGTGGTGAATGACTTCGAGGCTACGGTTTTCAGGAAGCATCCTGAATTGGCTGCCGTCAAGCAGTCCCTTTACGACAGCGGCGCAGTCTATGCCGCCATGTCCGGATCGGGCTCGGCGATATTTGCATTATACAGGAAATAGATATGAGAATTACCAAGATTCTGATCCTTGCTTTTGTGTCACTCATTGCAGTTGGATGCGGAAGCAGGATCTATGTCCATTGTGACCGGGAAGACAACGACCTTGTGAGGCATCTGCGTTCTGAAGGTTTCAGGCTGAAGGTATACCATTCCTCTGCTGATGCTTTGGAGAATGCGAAACAGGGGTCGGCCGTGTTGCTGCTAGGAAGCGGATATCCTGAAAAGACCCAGGTCATCACCAATGACCAGATGGAGATAATGAAAGATAAAGGTCTCCGCGTTTTCGCCGAGTTTGCGGTCTGTGAAGGCGGTCGGGAACCGGATCTGGAAGAGATCGACCTGGAAAGGGTCGTGGTGACTTCTCCGATAGGCGGACTGTCTCCGATGGATCTGCTCACCATCAACAGGAGCGTATATTACCGGGCCGAGGCTGAGAATCCTGTGATGGTGATAGCCAGGGTAGCCGGTTTTGACAAGGCCGAGTTCGGACTGGAAGGAACTCCCAGCAGCCCACTTGTATTCAAGCAGGACGGGAATCTTTGGATAAGCACTTCCAAACTCAGTGATTTCGCAAGGCTGAGATTCATGCCTGAAAGCAAGTGGAAGGTTTTCTGGGAAGGAATGCTTTCCGACCTGACAGGAAGCAAGGTCGAATTCAAATCCTGGCCATCCCTGATCGCTCCGGCATATTCCAGGGAAGGAAAACTGCCGGCTTCTGCCAGGGTCCAGGCCGTCCGGAAGGGTATCGAATGGTTTTTCAACGGACATTTCCTTATCCATCCGTCCTGGAAGGAATCCTGGCTCATGCATTATCAGGGAGATGGCCTGATGCCTGTGGGACCGGAGCTTCCGGCGGATGCGGAGAACGGTGACGGTACCCTGGGAGTCCTTGAAGGTCACTGCTCGGCAATATACAAGGACGGACGCCAGGCCTACAGGTACTGGATAAGGGACGACATCCAGGGAGAGTCCGCAATGGCCTTCGCCCTTGCCGGAGAACTACTTGACAATCAAGAATATAAGAATATTGCCGAGCGTCTTTCCGACTATTCCTTCAAAGAGTTCCGGGACGGTCCGCGTGACGATCCGGAAAGCCCAACATACGGACTTCTCGGCTGGGCATATACTCACAAATGGGTTTATTACGGCGACGACAACGCCAGGTCGATCCTGGGTACCATCCAGACAAGCCGGGTCCTGGGTACTGACAAATGGGACCAGAAAATCGCAGAGGCCATAGATGCCAACTACCTTACGACCGGAAAGAACGGTTTCCGCGGGCCGAGGCTCCACGAGCAGGACATACAGAAAAACGGCCTGGAGTATTACCAGAACAGGGACATCATCAATCCTCACCCTCATTATGAGAGCTGGATATGGGCCTGCTATCTCTGGCAGTATGCAAACACCGGGGACAGGAAATACCTGGACCTTGCAGAGAAAGGGATATCCCTTACCATGGCCGCATATCCCGATGAATGGCACTGGACCAACGGAATACAGCAGGAGAGGGGAAGGATGATCCTTCCGCTGGCGTGGCTGTACAGGGTGAGTCCTACGGATGAGCATCTGGCCTGGTTGAAACTCGTTGCTTCCGATATCGCCAGGAACCAGGTCGAGTGCGGAGCCATACGCGAAGAATTGGGAGACCCTTCCAAGGGACAGTATGGCTCACAGCGCAGCAATGAAGAATACGGCCGTGGCGAGGCTCCCTTGATCTTCCGGAACGGGGATCCCGTGGCGGACATGCTCTATACCTGCAATTTCGCGGTTTTCGGACTGAACGAAGCGGCCTGTGCTACTGATGATCCTGAAATCCGGAAAACCGCGGATTCCCTGGCTGAGTTCCTGGTCAGGATCCAGGCCAGGAGCGATGAATACAAGAGTGTGGACGGAGCGTGGTTCCGGGCTTTCAACTACAGGAACTGGGACTATTGGGCCTCCAATGCCGACGCAGGCTGGGGAGCCCAGAGCACCCTGACGGGCTGGATCCAGAGCTGGATAATCGCAACCCTGTCTCTTATGGAAAAAGGTACTTCCTATTGGGATATCACCCTTGGGCAGTAAGGGCTTCCTTCCAGGTATCGAAGAATCCCGGGAAGGATTTGGCTACGCAGGCGGTATCGTCGATGACTACGGGTCCGTCCGCCCCAAGGGATGCCACGGTCAAGGCCATTGCCATCCTGTGGTCATTGGAAGAGGAATAATTTCCTCCTTTCAGCAAGTTTCCGTTCAGCAGCCTGCTTTCCAGTGTCTGCCCTGATACCGTCATCACGTCACCTTCAGCGAAGGCTTCGACACCCATCTTACCGAGCATCTCCAGGATTGCCTTCCCCCTGTCGCTTTCCTTTCCGGCAAGCCTCCTGAATCCCTGTATCCTGCTGGTCCCGTTACAGAAAGCGGCCAGTACGGAAACGATGGGGAACAAGTCCGGACAATTGTTCAGGTCGGTTTCGAAGGCTCTCAACGGAGCTCTTTGGGCAGTTATCATTCCGGTACCCGGCTTGGCCTCACCGGAATCCGTCTGGGACAGGCTGGCTCCGGCTTCCATCAGGATATCCATTATTGAAATATCCGCCTGCAGGGAAGTGGTGTCCAGGCCTTCAAGCTGGACTTTACCGAACAGTGCCCCGGCCACCAGGAAGTTGGCCGCAGCGCTCCAATCGCCCTCGATATCGAATTCTGCAGGCTTGTATTCCTGACCACCCTTGATCTTGAAAGTTATTCCGGTACACAGGCCCCAGTCCTGCGTCTCCATGAACTCCTCGTCGCCTTCCATCTCGCTGCCTATCCGGATACCGAATTTACGCAGCACGTCCACCGTAATGAACATGTATGGAATGCTCTTGGGATCATGGATATGTATGGTTGAATCTCCCGGGAGGAGCGGGAGGGCCATCAGAAGCCCCGAGATCAGCTGCGACCCGTCCTTGCCAGAAATATCGGCCTTACCGGACAGTAAAGGTCCCTGCACGGTCAGGGGCACCTTGATATCTCCGGAAGCATTGGCTCCCAGCGGCCTTAGTATGGTGCCGAACCTGGCCATGATTTCCGACGCTCCTTTGAGTGGCCGGTGAAGCAGGGTCCCTTCTCCTGATATTCCGGTTTCCGAACCGGACTGGATGGCCGCGAGAATCGGAATCATCAGGCGGGTCAGGAGGCCGGATTCTCCGACGGATACCGGGTCGTCGGCAAGCACCATGGGTGAAGAAGGGGATCCGTTTATGATCAATGTCGATCCTTCTGCCCTGACATCAGCCCCGAGCCTTTTCGCGACTGCGATCGCGGATTCGTTGTCCCCACAGCCGGAATAACCGTTCAGCCTGGATTCTCCCTTGCAGAGTGCTGCGGCTATGATCGCTCTTTGTGCGAAGCTCTTGGAAGCAGGAACGGAAAGCACGTTGCTTCCCCCGATGGACGGACGTTTTCCGAAGACCTTCTCTTCCATCCTGCCGTATTCCCATTGCCCCGGAGCTGCCGCTTCAGTTGCATTAAGAGCTGAATATGTGAATGGAGCACCTCTTCTGAGACACTCCAGCCTGGTGTCCTTCCCGGCCTCACCCATCGCAAAGGCTATGAGCTTTCCTTTGAATTCCTCGACGTCATAGAGGGAAAGAATCCTGGACGCATCATCCTCGTTCTCAGCCATTCCGACGACCTTGACTATGTCCCCGCCGAACCTTCTGCATTTTTCCGCGGTTTCTGTCAAGGTTTCAGTCGAAGGCATATTATCGAAGAAATGGCACGAACGGATAAGGGTGGTACCGTATTCGTTGCAAACCCTCCTTATCCTTTTTCCTACCTCTTTGGGAGCTTCGATCTCAAGGTCGGCGAAAGCGGCTCCGGCCTCTATTGCCTTGGTGAGCTTCGCCTCCGCTTCTTCCCATGTCCAGCTTCCGTCTCCGGCCACCCTGCAGGTCGCAACAAGAGGGGTATCTGACTCCGAGAACAGCTCTTCTATGGCTTCGGTATCCAGAGGACAGCGGTCCATCCGTATTTCAGCCATACGGACGAAGGGAGAGTGATTCTCAAGTATTTCCAGTATTTCTTCGAGGGTATGGCCCTGTATGGTGGTGCAGATCATAGTCGATTATTTTTCCAGGAGTATCGCCACTTCTTCCGGTTGCAGGTCCCTGGTTTCCACATGCCCGATACCGAGAGGAAGCACGAAATGGACGATGCCGCCTTCCGCTTTCTTGTCTTTCTTCATGGCCCCGACCAGGTCTCCGGCCTTGAACGGGCATCCGGTACGCAGTCCGCAGGACCTGAGGTCCGCTTTGATCCTGTCGGCGAATCCCTCGCCGGCCAGGCCAAGTCTTTCTGATAGCCTTGCAGCCAGGACCATTCCCATCCCCACGGCTTCACCGTGACAGATGCGTTCATCCGACATCTTTTCAATCGCGTGGGCGAAGGTATGTCCGAGGTTGAGGAGGCGTCTTTCGCCGTGTTCATAGGGGTCGCGCCCGACGATTCCGGCCTTGACTTCTGCAGCTGCGGCTATAAGTTTGCCCAACTCAGAATACTTTTTCCCGGATAGAAGAGTTACCGTTTCCTCGTAATGTCCGTTTTCGTTCCGGATTATGAATGTCTTGAGCAATTCCGCGGCTCCTGCCAGCAGTTGCGGCTCCGGCAGTGTGTCCAGGGGCTCAGGGCAGATGAATGTCACCTCTGGCTGGCGGATGACACCTATCATGTTCTTGAATGAGTCCAGGTTCACTCCGTTCTTTCCTCCGATAGCGGCATCGACCTGTGACAGCAGGGTCGTGGGTATGAATCCGAAGCGTACGCCCCTCTTGTATATCGATGCCGCGAAGCCTGTGAGATCGGTGGTTATTCCTCCTCCGATCCCAAGTACGAAAGCATCCCTGTCGGCTCCCCGGTCCATGAGCCATCGGTCTATGGCTATCACGGTGTCAAGGTTCTTGGCCTGTTCGGTGGCGTCGGTTTCAAATATTCCCTTAGCCTTCACGCCGATCCTGTCAGCCACGTAGCGGACATTCCGGTCGCAAACGATGAACACCGGGGAGTTTCCGTCAACCTTGACTTCTGCCAGCGGGCAGTGGACTATGTTGATTCTTTCTTCCAAGGCTGGATGACTAAAGTGTGTACAGGTTGAGGCCGGTTTCCTCATCGAAATGGCGTCCGAGATTGCAGTGCAGTCTCGTGACGGTGAGTTCGCAGGCACCGTTGATCGTGCAGCAGAGCAGGTGGCCTCCAACGACGGTATAGTCCCTTCTTCCAAGGTTTACGTGGAGATGGAGATATGGTTTACCGTCCTTTTCGGAAATATTGCCCACAAGGCTGGATATTTCCATCTGCTCGTCGAAGGTCCTGTCGACATATTTCTTGGTCGCGGGGTCGAGGAATCTCAGCGTGGCGCTGTTGACGGCTCCTATCCCGTCGACCTTTCCGGCCAGGATCCCCTGGTCATTGCAGAATGCGGCCAGTGCAGAAACCAGCTCCTGGTGATTGTCTATGCTTATGACGAACCTGTCGCCGTCATTGACTGATGTATACATGGTCCTAATGATTATTGCTTGCGTGAATATAGTGATAATCAAGCAGGTTTTCAAGGGAACGCGCAAATTCCTCTGCGGCGGTCCGGTTCGCTTCCTCCACTCCGGAGACATTCCTGGCCATATTGGCCTTCAGGAAAGTTTCGTTCAGGAGGATTCCGCCACCCAGGATTCCCGTTATCCAGTTATGTCCGATGAGCTGCCACACGGTAAATCCTGCAGCACCTGCATTCAAGGCCATCGACGCGATGCCTTCCGCCGGTTTCCCAAGGTATATCTGTCCCAAAGGAGGTATAAAGGACAGCAGGGTTGCAGTACTCTCGTTTTTCAGTCCCGGAGCTTTCCGGAAGAGATTGGACACGGCCTTGCTCCGGGTCACGTCGTTTCCGGCGCATATGAGCGATTGCTCCAGGGATTCCTCATACCGCCTTGCAAGGGCAAGGAGCACGGCATATCTCTCGGGGAAATCAGCGGCCTTCCCGCTTTCCTCAAGGTATCCCAGGGCGGCACCGAAGTCACCGGTTTCCCGGCATAATTCCGACTTAAGCAGCAGAACCTTCCCTGCGGCATCCTTGTCCAGCATATACAACGGTATCCGGTCGAGGGTCCTGAGCGCTTCTTCCGGCATTGAGGCGGCTGCATAACAACCAGCTTTTTGGAGGAGGGCATCGTTGATCCGGTCCTGGTCTTCACTTGTGAATACGACCTTTTCCCACCGGAGCGCCTGTTCCAGTGCATCGAGTCCTTCGGCGGTCTGTCCTTTAACGGAAGTTGCCGCGAACAGGAATATGAAGATGATAGATAATGAGGGAATCCTCAGCCTTCGTCCGTTCATCCTTTTCGATACTTACTGAAATATAACTACCGTATATGTTTCCAAGATAGAAAGTGGCGCACAGCCCTCCGGCCACTATGGTACGCCAGTCCTTGAATCCGTGCTTGTTCCAATTCTCCGCGGTTATGGCGGCCAGCGAGCCGACTGTCAGGAATGAAGCGACACCTTCGCCAGTCCTTCCGGCATAGACCTTACCGGCGCCCGGAACGATTCCGGACAGAAGAGCGGCGACACCTGCATGTCTTTGCTTTCCGGAAAACCTCGATCCGGCTATCTCCGACATTATCCGTTCGCTTTCCTCCAGCGTGTAGTCCGAATATGTAAAGGCGCCGCTGTACCGCAGCCAGTTCCCTTTGTCGTTCCTGAGAAGGGCCAGTCCGGCCCCCTGCTGGGCGTAAAGCTCGTTATAAGGACCTTCGGAATGACTGAAGGCATGTTCTCCTGTGACATGTTTTGATGCTGCTGAATCGTATTGCCCGAGGAATACCAGCGAATTGACATCAAGGAAAAATGATTCAGTCCAATAGGCAGAATAGGATGGAATCCTTGCCAGCAGTTCCGATGCCTGGGTCCATCTGCGTGTGGAGAACATTTCCCTGCCCCTGAGGAAATCGAGGGTGTCCGAAGGAACATATCTTCCGCGCAGGAGTGTGACAGCGTCTGTATCCATGCCTTCTCCGGAAAGATATTCATAGAAACCGATGTCCTCCGAGATGAAGCGGCTTCCTCCTTCGGGGAAAGATATCCTTGAAGTATCCGGAAGTGGAACGGATGGCCCTGAAATGGTGGAAACCTTTCCGATACGGGAAGATGACATCATCCGGTCAGGCAAAGAGAATATCTTCCGGGCCTGTCCGCTTATGTTGGGGACGACTGCCAGGAGCAGAGCCAGAACTGCTGTCAGCCTGCGGATCATCACTGGATTATTTGCCCACCGGAGATATGGCGGTGGGTTTTGCGTCCTTTGGAACGCGGAATTCGAACATCGGGTCCTTGCCGTCAGTCTTGATATTTGAGAACACCGTGCGTACGACGGTGGAGTCCTTCTTAGCAGTGTAATTGATGGATGTTACCCGCTGGGGCAGCACCAGATTGGGCATCCTGGCATAGGACGAAAGATATGTCCTGCTGACCACGGCCCCGCCTTCATTGTAATAAGCCAGGTAGATTGGAAGGTAGTTTTCAAGCACCAGTTCCACCTTCGACGCTCCCTTTCCTGGAGCGATGGGCTTGTATGTCCTTTTTATCAAGCCTCCTTCCTCGTTCTCGGTCTTCGCAAGCCTGTAGCCGTACAGGCCGAGTCCCATATCGCCGGCATGTCCGGATATGAAGAGATAGAGGATATTGTCCTTGTCGCTGAAATCTTCCCGCCGGTTGGAATAGACTTCGTTTTTCCCGGGGATGTATAACTTGAATTCTCCGTCGGGATTTGAAACCGTATAGTAGGTGTAGGGCGAGTTGAAAACCTGTATAAGTTCTCCGGAAGAAGAGCAGAACGCCTTGCTGGAGACCGTGGTTACCTTGCCCTGGTGAACGGTTTTTACTTCCACTTCAGCCGCAACCCGTCTCTGGGCCGCGGCTGAGATGGAAATTGAAATGATTGCCAGTATGACTGGAATCCGCAGTCCCATTAACCCCACATGAAGAATGAGGTGTTCCCGCAGTACCTGGCCACGGAATTATCCTCGACCAGGGCGACTATCTCCACGATGAAGTCTACGAAGGGGACGACACCGAATATTCCTCCTACTGTGAAGGTATAGATAGCCCACATCCAGGGACGGGTGCCCATGTAATGACGATGTACACCGAAGCCACCGAGGAAGAAAGTAAGCAGGATTGCAGCAACGGGGGATTTATCAGCCGAAATCATGGTTGTCGCCGGTGCTGAAGGGAGGGCAGCGGCAGTTTCTGACATGACTGCGAAAGGAGACACGTCGACTGCGTTCTCGATAGCAAGGTCGATGGCCTCGTCGTCGAGTTTGTAATTTGCAGCGGAGGCTGCAGTTGCGACTGCGAATAATGCAATCAGGATAACAAATACTTTTTTCATCATATAATGATATTTGGATTTTCGAATGAACAAATATAGATAATTCTTTTCAATGCTATTCGTGGAACAGCATCTCTGCGGGCAGGTTCTCCACACTGATTCCAGGGCCGTCAAGTCCGACTTCCAGGGTCTCGCCGCCATAGTTCTCGAAGTAAAGGACCTCGATCCTGTGGTATCCTGCTCCAAGATTGATCCAGGATTCGGAAAAACCGCCTCCGTCCCTGTCGATGTCGAACATCAGCTGACCGTCAATCCAGAGCTTGGCTCCGTCGTCCGTGGCGAAAGACAGCAGGTAAAGTCCGTCCTGCTCGATTTTGACCAGTCCCTTGAACGTGAAGCCGAAATGGTCTTCCCTGAGCTTTGCCGCGGTGGAGAACACCGGGGTAACACCCTTTGCCTTGACAGGAGCGGCGACAGCCTCTCCTACACTCATGAAATTGCCTTCTGTGTAAGTATAGGCCAGACCCTTGCCTTTGGGGACGGCATTGGTGGCGGGGAAGCTGGCCTTGGCCTCCGGCTTTTCGGGTTCCTTGTAGAACGCCGGATCTATAGGGTCGCATTTTACTCCGTTTTCAGGTGTGAAATCGACTCCAAGGACGTCTGCGATGGTGGCGGCCAGTTGCTTGTTGTAGAAAGGTCCGTTGTTGGAAGTCTCTCCGAGGACGGGGACACCATTGCCGAAGCAGATGAAGAAGGTCTCGTCTGAACCCCTGAGGTCCGCACCGTGACCGGTCCATTTGCTGCCGCGTCCGCGTCCGTGGTCGCAAAGGAGCATATATGTCGTCTTGCCCTTGTAGAAAGGATCGGATTCGCAGGCTTCCACGATGCTGCGGATGAAACCGTCCGTCCAGCGGGTCGCGTCAAGGTAGACATCGTAAGTCCCGGCGTGAGCTATTTCATCGGTATCTCCGAAGCCTACATAGAACACCTTGGGATGATCCTTTTTGATAGTCTCCATCGCATATCCGAAGGTGAAGTTGTCCCAGCGTTCGCCGGTACCCATATGCTTGGGCATACCTGCCTGTACCTGGTCCAGTAATTTCGTCCCGGGGGTGTCGGACAGACCGGGATCGAAAGCGGAACTGCCCGGGAAGCCTCCGCGGTCGCTGTTGACGGCGTACTTGATGGATTCCCAGGAAGAATACATCATCACGTGGCCCTTGTATCGGGGATCCCTGTTGACTACTTCCAGCACGCTGGTGTTGGGATTCGGCTTAGGGTCATTGTTGTCAACCCTTTCATCGTCCGGATATCCGCAGAACATTTCGCTGTATCCCGGATAGGAGAAGCTCTTGCTGTTGGCAACCTGTATCTTGCTACCCTTGTCCCTGTTGCCGATCATATATCCGTGGGTTGAGGCATATTCCCAGATAAAGGGCATCAGGACCTCACGGCGCTCTTCCGGGGTATCCCTCCAGTATGCAGCCTTCGTCGCCTCGATGTTGCTGACGAATTTCGGATTGTTTATCAAGACGGAATCAGCACCCTTGAAGACCTCGCTCCAGCGCAGGCCGTCATAGGTGAAAATCACCAGACGGGGGTCATTGCCGCCTTTGTTACAGGATGCCAGCACGACCAGTGCAAGCAGTCCTACAAATAGATATCTAGTTTTCATATTCATAGTGTTGTTATTGTATAGCTATCGTTCTTTCGTCCGTTGTTTGGCGAATGCCCCGGGAGTCAAGCCGGTAATCTTCTTGAAACTCCGGGCTATTATCTTGTAATCCAGTCCGAGTTCGTCGGCAGCCTCCAGCGGGCTTCTGCCGTTCATGATCAGGTCCTTCATCTTCTCCGTCCTGACCTGGAGGATATACTGGTAGATGGACAACCCCATTTCCTTCCTGAAGGTGCTTTCGAGAAGGCGTCTGGACATCGGAACCTGGGCGACTATATCATTGACGCACAGATGGCTGCCAAGATTGTTGTTGATGTAGTACATGACCTTGCTGATGTACTGGTTGTCATGGATGAAGGCATCGGAAGAGCGCCGGGTCGTGATGAACGTGGGCTCGACGGTTATGTCATCGACATTGTCGAAACGCTGCTCCGCCGGAATGGCGAGCAGTTCGTCAATCATCTTAGCAGTCTTGTATCCGGCTTCCTCCGTACCCTGGTTCAAGGATGAAAGCTGGGGGTCGCAAAGCTGGCAGAGGGACTCGTCGTTGTCCACTCCGAGAACCAGGATATCGTTGGGAATCCGGTTGCCGGCCCCACACTGCTTGCTGGCCTCGATGATATAGTAGGCCCTGTTGTCGTCACAGGCGAAGATGGCTACTGGTTTAGGAAGCGAGTCGAGCCATTCCGTCAAGGTGTCCAGGTCATACCACCACGCCTCGCTGATATTCTCTTTCTCCAGGATCGATATCGTGGCATCGGGAAGCCTCGAGCGGATCTCTTCGACGAATCCGTTCCTCCTCTCGTCTGACCAGACTATGCCCTTGAGGCCGAAGAAACCGAAATTCTTCAGATGCTTCTCTATAAGATAGTCAGCGCAGATCTTTCCGGCAAGCTCATAGTCTCCCTTGATATTGATCTGGCCAGGGAAGCTCTGCTGAAAGTCCTGGCATATAGGGATTATTCCGTGTTTCTTGAAACTGTCAAGGTCGTCCGAAGGACGGAACTGGCCGATTATGGCATCTGCTTTCCACCTTACGGCAAAGTCGACAACCTCGTTCATCCTGTCACTGTCGCGCAGGGACAACGGCATCTTGCACACCACCCAGGGTTCGTGTTCATGGGAGTATCTCATTATTCCCTGAAGCAGCTGGTTGGCGTAGGATTCGGAGAAATCCGACATCAGAAGGAGTCTTGCCATAATCTTGTATTATCAAACAAATATAATAAAAATGGCCGGGACCTCTTATCTCCTTTCATCAATCAATGAATATGAAAACCACTGAATGGGGAGGCAGGGATACCTTGCCGTTCCTGACCTGGAGGGTGTCATCACAGGGCTTCACCCTTTCTGCGTCAATGTCATTGTAGTCGTCCGTGGAATTCCCGGAAAGGACCTTGACCTTCACCATCCTGGGTATGCTTTTGCCCAGTCCCTTGAAATCCAGGGTGAGTGACTGTTCCCGTAGGGGATCCTTGTTGGCTACCGCATAGACGAAAGCCTTTCCCTCCCTGTCCGATGTGAGTACTATATCCAGGACTTCCGTCGAATCTTCTCCGTCGGTCAGGGACTCCACTTTGTTTTCGGTGGGCACCACGACGGGCAGAAGAAGGTTGGCGTACATTGATAGCACGTGGAAGGTCGTACGTTTCACAAGTCCTTCTGGATAGACATAAAGCGCGCCCCTGGCATTGACTATAGGAGAGAAACAGGCTATCTCGACAATATCCGAATGTCTCAGGCAGGCATTCAGGAAACAAGAAGCGAAGACCGCATCCGCCATAGTGTAGGTGGCAGCCCTGTCGTTCCGTTTCCTGGCCTCGATATCGAATCCCCTGCGGAAATTCCCATGCCACGGGTGATGCCATCCGCGGAGGTTCCATTCGTCGAACGCTATCTTGATCTTCCCGTCTCCGAATCCTGCTTCCTGGAGGATGCCGATGGTATTAAGGATTTCATTCTCAGGGCCGTCCGTCCTCATCATGCAGGTGAGGTAGGGGCTGGGATTGTCATTATGGGCCAGGAAGTCCCAGTATCCATGGATGGATACATAGTCAAGAAAGTTTCCGGCCGTCCTGATCAGGGGGAGGGTCCAGTCCTTGTCAGGAAGAGCCGCTGCGAACAGTTTCAGGTCCTTGTCGGCAGAGAGCATCAACTTGGCCGATTCGCGGACGAGCGGACCCCATTCCTGTACGGATTTGGCACCCAGTTCATGTCCGCCCCAGTTTTCGTTGCCTATGCTCCAGTACCTGACGTCGTGGGGTTCGGGGTATCCGTTGGCGATCCTCTGGCGGCCGAACTTCCCTACATTCAGGTTGCAGTATTCCACCCAGTCGCTCATCTCCTCCATCGTGCCTGTGCCGGCATTGGTGCAGATAAAGGGCTCGCACCCTATCTTCCTGCACCATTTGACGAATTCGTCAGTCCCGAAAGTGTTGGGATCCTCCACCTGCCAGGCCTTGTCGAAGACCGGCTGGCGGTCAGGCCCTACCCCGTAGTACCAATGGTAGGAGGATACGAAACATCCTCCGGGCCATCTGACGATCGGTACCTTCAGTTCCTTCATCGCCTCGATGACATCGGTTCGGAAACCGTCTTCGTCTGAAAGAGGATTGCCGGGACAGAATATGCCTCCGTAAACCTGCCGGTCGAAGTGCTCTATGAACTGCCCGAAGATCATGGGGCTGAATTCGATCCTGTCAGCCCCTGGCTTGACGAGTGTGATATTCTGTGCCGTTACCGGCCGTATGGCGAGCAACAGGACGGATATCAATATCAGTTTATATTTCCTGTCCATTCCTTATGAAGATATATTGCCACCGCTGACATATACCCTGCCTTCAGCGGTTTTCTCTTCCGCATTGCGGCCGAGGAGGTCCTTCACGCGCTTCTCCACCGGCTGGTTCTTGTCCCGGTACTTGAAATTGCCCTTTTCGACCACAGGACCGTTTGCCAGGTCCATGCTGTGGACGCCGGGACCGAGATCCTTATGGAAACGCGCCCAAGGGACATTCACTTCTGCTGAAGAGCCTTCGGGAACCTCTACGTCCAGGAGGATTCTCTCACCATCCCTCTTGAAGGATACCGAAACCTTGCCTTTGACAGTCGGGAAGGAAATGCTGCAGTCATTGAATATGTGTTCGTCGGGGCTCACGGAGAATCGTTTCCAGCCGGCCTCCGTCGGGTAGACACCGAACATCTTTGTAGGGAAGACAGCCAGCGGACCGCCGCTCCATGCGTGGTTTACGGAACCACAGTCCCAGTCGCCGTTGACTCCGACATTCCAGTTTTCGAAAAGGGTGTCGAAATCCGGGTGGTTGACCATGAAATCGTAGCGTCTGCGTTCGCGCTCGAGGGCATAGTCCCCGTGGCCTATGCAGAAGAGGGCCTCCATGATGTATTTCTCCATGTAGGGACTGGCATGCTCTTCTTTCTTGAGTGTCTCGAAGATTGCCTCATACTTGTCCTGACCGGCGATTCCGGCCACGACTGCAAGGGCCTGGACCCTGTCGTCCGTCTCACCCTCATAATCAGGATGACGGTAGCAGGTGCCTGTCCAGGCAACCCGGTTGATAGCATCCTTCAGCTGGTTCATCCTTTCCCACAGGGTACCGCCCTCGTTCGGATTGCCGAGGACGTCGGCCATGTCCGAGACTGCCTGCAGGGCAAGGCAATACCACATCGACTGCAGGAGCCTCATGTCCATGTTGTCGCCCCAGTCGCCCCAGTTCCAGTCTCCGTCGTGCCATTCGAGCAAGCCGTCCTTGCCGACATGGTAAGTGTCCAGATATCTCCTTACGGCAGGGTAGACATATTCGATGGTGGCCTTGTCTCCGGTGTTCATGTAGTAGGTCCAGAAACCGTATCGGCCCACGGCTGCAAGCATCTGGCAGGGAAGTTCCACCCCGTAGTTGCCGGGTATGGGAGAGAACAGGATGTTATCCGGGCGCTGCCAGTCGCAGAGCTCGCGTATACCCTTGCGGATCAAGGCGTGGAGCGATGGGGAATAGGTGTAGAAACTCTCTCCGAGTATGGTCACGATGTCTCCCCACCACTGTCCTCTCTCCCGCTCGGGGCAATCGAAGAAATTGTCCCTGGCGTTGACGTAGATGGTGCGCAGGCCCTTCTCCCAGAACTTGTTGTAGAAAGGATCGTCACAGGTGAACACTCCGTCGGGAGTGGTGTCGTAGCCGGTTTCGCGGTATTTTATTCCCGTAACCTTCGCACCGTGCTGGACGGTCAGGATGATCTTCATTCCGTTGAGCCAGCCGAGGGACTCGTATTCCTGCGTACCGGCCTTGGTGATGTATTCAGCCCTGAGGCACTGCTCCCCGACCTTTGCATGGTCGGTCTCGATGAGGATCCTGCGACCACCCTTGTCCGACTCCACGGCGATGATGGGGGTCATCTGCATATTGTATGGCAGGCGCGCCACGACCGTGTCGCACTCCTCGCCTGGGCGGGTCTCAAAGGAGGCCTCCTTTATACCGTAGTCTTTCCAGAATGGAATGGGACGCCTCTGAAGGGTACCAAGGGTACTTTCCGTCACCACTGCCGGAGCGAATCCTTCGGGTTCTCCGGTATGCCAGTCCCCGATGTCTTCACGTGCATCGAAAGAGATGCTGGTCTCAGAGAGCCTGTAATTCGGCTCGGGACAGTCGGCCTTTCCGTATGCAGGAAGGGTCCGGCACAGCCAGCTGGCGTCGCTGACCGCTCCGATGGCAGGGCAGTCGAACCACATCTGGGCTTTTCCGCTGCCCAGGTGGGAGAAACCGTCCTTTCCGAAATACCAGAGTAGAAGGGCTATCTTGTTTTCACCCTTCTTCAAGTAAGGAGCCAGTTCTACCACGTCGAAATAACTGCCGTGAGGATTGGGGCCTCGCTTAAGCTGTCCTTCGAATACTGCCAGTTCACCATTGATCCAAAGCCAGTACTTGCTGTCTACGGCTATCCTGGCAGGGGCGGAGGCGGGTACCTCTTCCAGTGTCAGATCCTTCCTGAAAGCGATCCACTGGTTGGGAGAACCAGACTCCACGTCCATTGAAGTGACGGTCGTATTCTGCTCCACCGTCTCTTCGACGGGAACGAACGGTTCAGTGGTTACATTATCCTTTACCGGCCTCGAACAAGCCGCCAAGGCGAATGCCGCCAAGACGGCCAGATAACGGTTGATTCTATTAATATGCTTCATTATCAATACTCTACGGTTATGGATACAGGTCCCAGCAATCCGGAACCCTGCGGTTCATCTTCTGCATTCCATGGCTGGATGTTGGTCCAGGTCTGGCGCTTCTCCTTCGGGAGTTTCTCATCGGCGATGAGACGGTTGCGCCAGTTGTTGTACACGGTCACTTCCAGGGTGTTCTTCCCGGTGTCGACCAATCCGGAGATATCAAGCCTATAAGGGAATGTCCAGACTCCTCCGACGTCCTTTCCGTTCACCTTTACCGTTGCGAGAGCGATGACCTCTCCGAGGTCGAGCGTAACCTTCGCTTCCTTGGCGAAGGACGCTCCGATGGTGAAGGTGTTGGTATAGGTAGCCTTGCCGGAATAGAACCTTACCTCCGGATCTTCACTGCTCGCCCAATCCTGAAGGGTTTTGAAAGTCCTGGTGAACGGGCGGTTCCCAGCGGATTCGGCGAAATCCACCTCCCAGGACTTGTCCACACCGCAGGTTTCGACGGTTGAGCTGACGTATGCTGAAGTGGTTCTTTTCCTTAACACTACGAATACGCTTTCCAATCTGTCCAGGTTGAGCCTGATGCTCCCGTCGGGACCGGCTTCCACTCCATAGGTCTTTCCGGTCACGGGGTTCCAAAGTTCAGCCTTCAGGGCGGGACTTGTCCTGAAACGGGCCGTAGCCGCCACGGGCTTGTCCTCCTGGTTGGAAACGAAATAGACATCTCCGCCAGAGCCAAGGCTCCTGTGGATGAACAACAGTTTCCCGTCTCCTGAATATTGGAAATCAGGAGATATCTTCAGCTCGGAAAGGACTGATTCCATGGTAGTTCCGTCAGGGAATACGCGCCCGGAACCAAATTTTCCGCTACCGTTCCAGATCTCTGAAGCAAGTTCCCTGACCTTTTCATCAGCCTTGCCGTAATCCTGCATGCTCGGTGAACGGAGCGGAGCCGGACCTACGATAGCCAGGCCGTCCTTGACGAATCCGCGTATCTTCTCCAGCATCTCGGGACGCATTGTCTCCTGTTTGGGGAGTACGAGTACCCTGTATTCCATGCCGCTGTCAAGTATAAGGCGGCCGTTCTTAACCCTTGCATGGTCTTTCAGGATCTCTGCATTGATGTAGTCGAATGAATATCCTTCCGGGAGGGGAGGGTCGCAGACTCCGGTCATCTTGGGGACATCCTCTCCGATGAAATAGGCCACATCGGCAACATAACGACCCTGCTGGAGCATGAAATTGCAGCGCCTCAGATACTCCACGAAGGTTCCCATACCGTCGAACCAGGAATTGTTCCGGTTGAACTCGTTACCGAACCAAGCGTCGAGACCCGGCTTCCTGTCGTCAGGCTGCTGGATGTAAAGATGGAGAAGGGTTGCGTTGATCCCTTCGCAGAAGAATCTGTCCACGCGCTGCTTCATGAGGCGGGGATAGCGGTTGAACTGAGGGCCTCCTGCGGTACAGGATTCCGCCCAGATCCTGTTCTTGCCGTAGGTGTGTCCGCAGGATGAAGCAGCCCTGTTCTCGATGTCTCCGAGATTTCCTTCGCTCCAGTATTCGCCGGCAATCTGGTCCGACTGGCCTCCGTACATCAGGAACTCCCCGGGGAATCCCCAGTGTCCGTAATTCTCCAGCCAGCTTTCCATGCCGTGCTTATGGCATTCCTCCCTGAGGCCGGCCACATAGTCATAGGCCACGCGGTCCGCAATGAGGCGGCGCAGGTCCCAGAGGAAGCGGTCGGACTGGTCCACGCTTCCTACAACGGTTCCGTTGAGCGTAGGGAGCCATGGAATAGGGTCATAGCCATAGGTCTCCTTGAATACTTCAGCCATGTCGTCGGTCCAGTTCTGGCTGCCTGTCTCGTAACTGTCCTCGACCACGACCTTCCAGGTCTTGCGTTCTTCGGCAGGAATCCTCCTGATCATCTCGCCGATATAGGCATCGAAATGCTCTCCGATGTATTTCCTGTTGATCTTGTCAACCTCCAGCCCCGTTCCTTCCTTGACGGCGGGAGCATTCCTGACTCCGGTAGATTTCATATAGGCCGTAAGGACCGTCCAGTTTCCCTCGGGCGCCTGCCACTCGATCCTGCCGTCCCTGACCATCCCGGTCAGGTCCACTATCCTTTCCGGATCCACATACAGGCTTGAATCCGAGGCCTCGGCAGGGGTGTCCCACATATAGTAGTCCCACATGGGCAGGGGGTCCTGGAATACCTTTGCCAGCGACTTGTCCGCATACCGTTCGACCGCGGGAATCTCCGACAGGGTCACGTTGATGTCAAGTCCTGAAGGATTGTCGAATACTATGTTGTAGGCAGGGGCGTTGGTTTCAGGAATTGTCGCCACCCAGGGGGAGTAAGGCTTGAAACCTACGCTGAGGGCGGAGTTGTGGCGGTCGAAATCGAAAGATACAATCTCTTGTTCATCAAGTGTTTCCAGCCGTACGGGAGTATGTACGTTACCGTTGCATCGGACCGACAGGGTCCTGACTGTGAAAGGACTGTCCAGCCTGAGTTCCTTCTTTGCAGGAAGTCCGTTCTTCGTTTTGACGGTCCATGTCTGTGAAGCTCCGGCAACCTCGGGGTAAGCTATGACTGATACTATCCGGTCCCGGGGTATGTCCGAAATATCTATGGTGATGTCGTTCCCTTCTCCCGTGACCTTGCATTCCTTGAACTCCACATATTTCATGCTTTGTTCAGGAGTGATCCACGGTCCCCCGGACTGGCTCCAGCCCGGACAGTTGAACATGCCTAGCTCGATGTCCAGTTCCGTTGCGGTCTTCATGGCCTGACGGGTGATATCCCACCACTCGTCCGAGAACAGGTCAACTTTGCCGTAAGGCAGGTTGTCGGTGGCCTGGTTCCCGATGAAGGCACGGGTTATCCCCACCTTCTTCATGGCTTCCAGGTCCTTGATGACCCCTTCCTTGGAGATGTTGTTGTTCAGCCAATACCAGTAAACGGCTGTCCGTATCGAATCTGGAGGGGTCCTGAAACCCTCGCTCAGGGAATCTGTCCTTTCGGAACAAGCGGCAGCAAAGAACGCCGCCAGTGCAATCAGGAATACCTTTTTCATATCTACCTATTATAGTTGATTATTTCTTCCAGATGAACCTGTAATTGAAACGTCTGTTGGGAGCAGTGTCTCCGTGGGTGCAGATGGAGATCGGGTCGACCAGTTCTCCGGGATTGTCCGCCCACTTGAAATCGAAGCCGGCCTTTTTCCCCGATATGCCCAGGAGCGAGGCAGGGACGGAAAGCTCGACCTCGTCGCCGGAAACGGAATAAGGCACCTCGGCGACCTTCTTCCATTGGCCTCCTTCATATTTCATGACCGAAGTGGTCCGGGCGTCAATTACTTCCTTGTTGACGACGAAGTCATATCCATACCATCCCGTAGAAGGATCCATATCGGAATCGATGAGCAGGAGCATCCATCCGGGATCGGTGGAAGGTGATATCTGCGAGCCGCACTTCGCATAGAAGGAAACCGTTCCATCCTTCGTCAGCGCGACCTTGGAATCCTGGATATCGTTACGCCCCGTGGAATCCGTGTAATGAAGTCCGGCATATCCGTCGGCGTCACGGAAGGTCACGTCTCCGCGCGTGTCACGGTAGACAACGCCCGCCTTTTCCCAGTCCTGGAATGAACCGTCTATCGAAATCCGCTTGAATCCCCGGTTCTCCGGAACGGGCCGGGCTCCCTTGTAGCGGCGTATGTTCGCCGCCATCTGCATATAGTAGTTGTCCGTGTAGCCTCCCTTCATCGGCTGTATCGTCCGGTTGAACTCGGCGTTGTACTGGTCCACGAATGCATAAGAGCTGTTTTCGCGTCCCATGAACCAAGTGTCCCCGAAGTTATACTTGCCGGCTGTCCATTCGTTCCAGTCATTGATGTAGATGAACGGAGGGTCGACCGCAAGGGCGTCTTCCCAACGGTCCTGGAAATATATTCCGTAACCGGACGGATTCTGGACGGTCTTGCCGAGCCAGGGGACGTATGCTTCGGCCGGCAGATCATATTCATTCAGCTCAGGCTCACCGGCTTCCTTCGTCCAGGATTTCCCGACTCCCATCGGGGAGTTCCTGAATCCGATGGAGTGCTGGGCAGGGGTCACGGCACATTCCTCGACCTTTCCGTCGTGCTTTGAAGCCAGCTCGACAGGGGTCATGCAGCCGATTCTCTCGTCATCCATGCTGTAGCCGAAACTCCAGTTGTCCTCGGTGCCTATGAAGCGGTTACCTCCATGCTCATGCTCGGCTCCCCACTCATAGTAACCCCACCACATGTTCCTCAGGGTGAAGAACTCGAATATCTCGGGAGGATAGTCCGAAGCCTTGGCCTCGAAGTTTCCGGTGGCATCTACGGAAGGATCTGCGTTGTAAAGCAGGAGAGGCTTCCCGTCCCAGTAGAACCAGAGGTCGGAATACTTGTTTTCCTTATAGTAACGCTCATAAAGGGACTTGACCACGTTCACGGGACTGTTGTTGAAGGACCAGAACACGAACTCTGGGGTCCGGTTACCCTCTTCCCTCATCTTTCTCATGGTGGTGAAAAGCAGTTCCCACTCGTCCCAGTAGCAGACACCGTTGGTCACATCCAACACGAGTACATCCACTCCGGCGTCCTGGAGCATCGACAGGTCCTTTCTGATCACCCACTCGTCCTGGCTCAGGAAATACCCGTTCTCCGGTTCTCCCCAGTGGTAGCCGCCGTATTTCCAAATCGGATCGTTTCCGTCAAAGCGGGCGGAAGGCTTTTCTGTCAGGATCTTGGTCACATCCGTGTACGGCCCGGGAAGGTTGTGGCTGCCTTTGCCGTGCCAGGTAATGTAGAATATGCCGACCTTGCGGTCCTTGTCCTGTTTCAGGTTTCCTACGGAATCCGTGAGCGGCATATGCCTCCCCAGGGCGTCCGTAGCCACCCAGGTGTCGCTCATAAGGTCGGAAGGATCGATGACAGCGGGCCTGCTGCAACAGACCAGAAGAAAGATTGCAATTGCGGGAAGAGCGTATCTCATTGAAAATCTATTTATCCAGTTGATATATGAAGTCGTCGAAATATGCCGTACCGGCGGAAGCCACAGTGTTGAAACTGAACAATGCGGGACGGGCTCCTTTCCAGAATCCGAACCAGGCCGTGAATATCTGTCCTGCCGGCAGGAACTCCTTGCCGTCGGTGCTGTAGGAGAATACGAATATGTTGCTGTTGGAGTCGAATTTCAAGCGGAGCCAGACCTTGTCGGCATCCAAAGGGGAGATCTTCCTCAAACCATCGATATCTTCCAAGGCCAGATATTTCATTCCGTCTTCTACCAGGACACCGACACAATCGTTATTCCTTCCCATGCAGGCCAGGCCGGCGAACTGTCCTTCCACAAGGGAGGTGCAGTCAAGGCTGGTGGTATACAGGCCTTCATATCCCATAAGTTTCTGGGTAACGGTGTTGCGCGCCTTCTTGAAGGAATCAGCCTGCAAGGCGTCGATGGCAAGGAATCCTGGACGTCTCGAAAGGGACCATGCCTCGACCACAGGATTGTGGTTGAACTGCCACTGGAGTCCCAGTCCGGGACCGTTGAAGTCATCTGAAGAAGCAGGCAGGGAAGGTTCGGTCTTCTTCCTGGTCTTCGGCTTCGTCCAGCCGTCGACCGGTTCGCCCACTCCGTTGCCGTCATAGTCTTCTCCCATCACAGGCCATCCGTCTTCCCAATGCATGGGCTGGAGATGTACCACCCTTCCGAGCGGATCCCTGGACTGGAAATGCAGGAACCACCACTCTCCGTAAGGGGTGTCCACTATGGCGCCCTGGTGAGGTCCGTTGATGAATGTCGACCCTGTCTCCAGAACCACCTTGCGCTCATACGGGCCGTAAATGTCCTTGGATCGCAGGATGGTCTGCCACCCCGCCTGTACACCGCCTTCGGGTATGCTGAGATAGTAATAATCCCCATATCTGAGGAATTTGGTACCTTCGGCCACCGGTCCTTCATAAACGGTCTTCCCATCGTCGAGCAGTTCCTTTCCGTCTTCCGACATCCTGTGAAGGATTATGGGTCCTGCTCCCACCCGGCTGTGTCCGAGATAGGCGGTGCCGTCTTCATCCCAGAAAGGACAGGGATCTTCCCATCCGGATATGGCTTTTACGCAATGCAGCGGCTCCCAGGGTCCGGCGGGATTCTCGGCTGAACTCATGAACAAACCTTCGTCCGGGGTGCAGAAATAGACATAGAACCTGCCGTTATGCTCCCGGATGCTGGGTGCCCATGACCCCTGGCCGTAATGTTCCATCTCGTTCCATCCCGGTCTGTCGAAACGGTCGTAGACCTGGCTTATCAGTTTCCAGTTCACCAGGTCGTCCGATTCGAGGACCTGCATGCCCATGAAGTGGAAGTCGGAAGCCACCATATAGTACTTCTTTCCGTAACGGATAGCGTCTGGGTCGGAATAATCAGCCGCAAGTATTGGATTAAGGTAGTGACCGTCCCCTGTATCCCCCCATATGTTCCCGTTGGGGACGGGTGCCGTTGATTTGCAGGAAACGGCCAGGAAGGCCAGTCCCGCCAGTACCAACAGTTTAGAGGAACTATTCATCTACAAATACTTTTTTGACCGCATCAAGATAACCGTATCCATATACATCGTCCGGCTGAAGGTAGCTGGTCTCCGTCCACTCGTTCCAGGAGTTGATCGTGATGAGAGGATGGAGGTCCGGACGGGCGTCAACCCATGCCTTCGCTTTCCTGAGTGCACCCTCGAAACGTTCGGGAGTGTTTTCCTTCACCACTGCGCTGTCCCCGAAGCGGGGGCTGTTGTCCCAACCGATACTGACGTGAGGGTAATACGGGATGGTGAACTCGGCGTCCAGCTTGTCCCACTCCTCATATGCTCTGTTAAGAATATTCTGGTAGTCATCATCCATCCAGATATAATGGCAGAACTGGTAATGCGACATGCTGTTGAAACCAAGCTTGCGGGCGAATTCGTCACGAGGCCGTTCGGATTTGGTCTTGGCGTCATCCACGCCGCTGAAATTGAACTGGTTGTCCCACATCGTGAACTGGAGCTCAAGGTCGGGGAAACCGGCCTTCTTCACTTCCTGGCGGAACCATTTCAGGGCATCGACGGCCTTGTCGACTCCTCCGATGCCTTCGATGAAGGTCGTCACCTCATATATCATGAACACGGGCTTCCCGTCAATCTTGTAGTAGTTCGGCTGCTTGAAGAACATCTCTATATTCCTCTTGCAGACCTTCTCGAATTCCTCGCGGTCGACCCCGCCACGCCAGATGATGTTGTCACCACCTATACGGGTGTCCCAGCTGTTGTCCACGTTATGGTTCGCCCACATCAGGTAGAATTTCATCTTGTCACGGTTCGCGGCTTTGAGGAAGCCTTCCGTCAGGGTCGTCTCCATGAAAGGACGGCCGTCGAACCAGTACCAGTCAAAGATGAAAACGTTTACTCCGTGACGTGTAGCCTGCTCGATTTCCATCTCCATCACCGCCGGGTCAGCCTCATTGATATAACCCCACAGGGGATGACGGTCCCAATAGTGGCCCGGATTGCGCTGCTGCATCGTCATGACAGTTTCCCATTCTCCACGGTCCATTGGCCAGAATGGTTTCAGGCGCGGTTCTCCCGCGGCATAGGCAGGATAAAGGTAAGCGGCTACGTCATACGTCTTGGCCTTAGTTTGGGTTTTGGATTGCTTAGGCTGTGCCTCCATTGTGAAGGCTGCGAACAGAACCAGAATGAATAATACTTTTCTCATAATTTATAATTAATCCTTAGTCCAGAATCTTGATGTGTTCAGCACGGTAAAATATGTCTTGTCAACCATATTCTCATAAACGATGACACGGTCTCCCTCGTAGAAAGAAACAAAATCCTCCACGAATAAGTCCGAGTGTATGTTGCAATCATATTTAATCTCCTTGGTCGTATGGTCCTGTACCAGAAGGAAGCCGTTTCTGTTGAACAGGAATGTACAAACGTCATCTCCGAAAGGAGTCCCGTAGCAGAAGTCTCCGACGGAATTCCATCCTGGGACCCGGATAAAGGGGTCTGAATAAGCATTGGATGACCTGTCATACAGCGCCTCACTATATGGCGTCACCAGATAAAACAGAGGTTTCTCCCGATGCTGCTTATAAATCCATAAATGTCCATGGAACCCATACTCTTCTTCCGGGTCTCCCGGAGGATTTGGAAGCTTGAAATGAGATCCGTTCACTCCATCAGGATCCAAGTTGAAAAAACTATATGAATTCAAAATCAGGGCGAGGAATCCCTTTCCGGCATTATCAAGCATAATATCTCTTATATGATGCTCCGAATCCTCGAAATCAGGCTCGAAACCCTGATCCAGATACTGGTGCTTGATAACCCGGTCTCCATCACGGCTGTCTATGAGCCTGATTCTGTTACGACTCACAAGCACGGCTCCCATTCCATTTTCCGCGAAAACCACCTTATATGGAGATATTGAAGTGTAATTGTAGCGAATGTCTTCTTCGTCAGGTTCTATTGTTATCCTCTTCATTACTCTACCGGTGTTCGGATTGACGACCCTGATAGTTTTGGCCACCTCTGGAGTCTCATCTGTCACCAGATGATTATCAATCACATAGAGCATCCCATTGTGGGGATTGAGTGCAAGAGGTCCCGGATGGAAGTCCAGATCGATCTCTTTGAGCACCTCGAAAGATCTGGTGTCTATTTTCCTAAGCTTGTCCGGGCCGATGGTGGCCATCCATAAGGTCTTCCGGTCTGGGTATAGATACAATCCTGCATTCACGCCATCGAAGATAACCAACTTGTCGTAGAAAGGAATCTTTACATCGTCCGATCGTAATTCAACACCGTCTCCATTGGCTGAGGAAGCCCTGACCCAGTTTAATGGATAAGCCCGGCAAAGCATCGATGCCGGGATAGGAAATGAAACTGAATAATCATCCAACCGATCAGCTTCTATCTCCCAGGAGGTGAAAACTTTCACATCCTTTACCTTTCTTGAAAAATGTATTATACAGCTATCCTGGCCATTCGGATCCTTGACGAAATTGTTCGATCTCCCTTCCACTCCCGTGATTAATATCGGCATCGCCACCCTGACACCGAAATCCAGAGTGTCATAAGCGTTCCTGACCGAGAAGAACGCCTCCTTATAATCAAGACCTGTACTGTCCGGCAGAAATGACCAAGTAGCGAGAAACGTGCCGCTGCCGTGCCCGGATGTTTTATTGAAGCTTATCTCAGGAGAATCCGATACAACCTTCCAATCCGAATTCGACCTTATCTGTATCTCTTTTGTTCCTTTTAAGGACAAAGTGCTGATTGACTCAAAGTCCACTTCAAGGTAGGGCGGCAATGTGGTCAGCCTGACAGGGAAAACCGTCATCCCTTCTTCAACCACGAAACTTTCAGTATAATCTTCATAGTCGTGAGCCTTGACGGAGATCGTATGATGCCCGACAAGCAGTTTTTCGAATATGCAAGTCCCGTCCTGTCCTGTAAGCATATGCTCATAGTCAATGGTAACCTCGGCCAAAGGGATAGGGGACGAAGATTTTCCGTCAGAGACCGTGACTGTCAGGTCTACCTTCTTCGACACGAACGGTTGCTCTTTTTCCCTGCAGGAAAGAGCAAGGAAAACGGAGGCGAAAGCGACGAAGATAAACAAACGCGATCTCATTAAACCAAGCGGTTATCTGTTGAAACACTATTTGAAATGAACCACCTGGACATCGCCGTTGTACGTGGCGCCCACAGTGTACTGGATGGCGGTAGGGGAGAACCTCTCCTCGAAGAAATGGTGCATGTGGCCGGCAAGGATGGCCTTCAGCTGTTTCTGCTCCTTGAGCCAGGCGATGAAGTCTTGGGTGGGCTTGTCTGCCCTCTGCTGGACCTTGCGGTAACGCCACTCCTCTCCCGCGGGATATGTCTTACCCGGGTCATACTTCTCGGTGATCTCAATGGGAACCCCTGTGAGGTAGGCGCAGTTTCCGTTGGTAGCCTCCAGCTCCGACTTGCAGAATTCGGGAGTGTAAAGCGGTACGTGGCAGAGCATCACGACCGGAAGACCTTTCTTCATCTCCTCTTCCATAAGTTCGTGCTGACGTTCCGTGAAATTGTAATAGACGTCATCCAGTGCAACGAAATCCACTCCGTTTATCACCCTGCTGGCGAAGGTCAGGTCGTTGGGAAATGCTCCCTGCACCGCCTCGCGGCTGTCGGCCTTGTAGGCCTCGTCTTCCCTGGCCTCGCCGACATATTTTGAATATTCGTGATTGCCGGCGCTTGCGAACCAGTCTGCAGCCAGCATCTGCTTGGCGGTCAGGTCCAGGTTGGCCTCGGACACGAAATCGATCATGTCGCCTGTGTGCATCATATACATCCCGTGAGCGTTGGCATGGCGGATGGCCTCGTCGAGGTAGTGCTCGCCATAGCCCATATATCTGGTACGTCTTGCTGCCAGCCAGGCCTTCCTCTCGTCATCCCGGTCATCCGACCTTGTGAGGTGCGTATCGGAGACGTGCATCACGTCGAATGGCTTTGTCGCACCCACCTTGACGGTTATCTCCTTGATGTTGAGGGGAGGGAATGCATCGGTCTCGCGGGTAATCCGGTCGGAGAAATCCTGCCCGGTTGGTGAGCTTGTCGAACCAGTCGAACCGCTTTTGGGTACGCATCCAGCGATTGCCAGTCCTGCCGCGGCTGTGCCCGATACCTTTATGAAATCTCTTCTGTCCATATTGATGTTATTTTACATATACCATGCTTCCGGAAATCTTCTCCTCGGCATTGCGTCCGAGCCAGACTTCGAACCAGCCCTCCTCGACGCGGAAGTTCATATCCTTGTCCCACATGGCGAAGCGGCGGTATGGGATTTCGAGTTCGACCGTCCTGCTTTCACCCGGCTTCAGGGTAATCCTCTTGAAAGCAGCAAGTTCCTTTAGAGGACGGGCCACGGAAGCGAGCTCGTCGTGGATGTATGCCTGTACGACTTCGTCCCCTTCCATCTCTCCGGTATTGGTCACTGTGACTTCGATCCTGAGGGCATTGTCCTTTTCCAGCGACTCGGCCATCTTGAAACCTGAATATTCGAAAGTCGTGTAGCTCAGTCCGTATCCGAACGGGTACAGCGGCTTTCCGTCGTTCTCTATGTATCCGTATCCCCGTCCGCTTGGCTTGATGGAATAGTAGTACGGATTCTGGCCGATGGTCTTCACCCAGCTCATCGGCAGACGTCCTCCGGGAGTCCTCTTCCCGGTAAGGATGTCGGCGATGGCAGCACCACCCTGTTCTCCTGAATACCAGGCATCGAGAACGGCTGCTGCTCCGTCCACCCAGTCGGTGATTTCGATCACGGCTCCGTTGTGCAGGACCACTACCACGGGTTTGCCGGTAGCGATAAGGTCCCTGACCATCTTCTCCTGGTCTATTTCGATGACCTGGTCCTGCTGGTCGGCTATGATCACGGCATTTGTCTTCTCACGGTCGAGTTGCTGGTGGGCGGCAGGCAGCTTGAAACTGCTGCGGTCCCGTCCTTCCTCTTCGGTGATGGCGGGGAAGAAGACAAGCACGTCGCAGGACCTGGCGAGGGATGAGACATCCTGCCCGGCCTTGTTCAGCAACACGTCGGCCTTGCCGTCAAGGGCTTCCTTCAATCCTTGGTATGGAGTCACTCCGTCACCCTTCCATCCTCCGTAGGGACCGCTGTAGTCTCCTATGTTGAGTATATCAGCCGCCGGGCCGAAAAGGCCTATCCTGCGTATCTTCTCGGTATTCAATGGCAGTATACCGTCATTCTTCAGCAGGGTCATGGCCTTGCATGCCGCTTCATAGGCAATCTTCCTGTGTTCCGGGCAGCGGACGGTCTCGGCTGCCTTGACGGGATCCACGAAAGGCTCTTCGAAGAGCCCGAGTTCGAACTTGACCCTGAGCACCCTTCTTACGCTTTCGTCCAGGGTCTTTTCGCTGATCCTGCCTTCTTTCACCAGATCCAGCAGATGCTCATTCGTGTTCGCCATCTGGACATCCATGCCGTTGTTGATGCTATTGGCGAGGGCGTCTTCTATGGATTCGGCCATATAGTGCCCGCTGTAGACACCGTCCACCCCACCGTAATCGGAAATCACTATTCCTTTGAAACCCCATTCCTTTTTGAGGATATCGTTGAGCAGGGTGCCGTTGCAGCTGGAAGGTATTCCGTCCACGGAATTGTATGAAGCCATGACACCACGAGCCCCGCCTTCCTGGAAACACGCCCTGAAAGGCTCAAGGTATACTTCCCTGAGGGCACGCCAGGACATGTTTGAAGCAAAGGAGTCGTGACCGCCTTCCCCATAGTTGTCCACGTAATGCTTAGGGGTGGCTACGATACCTCCTTCCTCCAGGGCTTTCGTATACGCGACCCCCATCACGGAGTTCATCAGGACATCCTCGCCGTAGCTTTCCTGAGCCCTTCCCCAGCGCTGGTCGCGGGTGATGTTCACCACGGGGGCATATACTTGACGGACTCCTACGGCCCTGAGTTCCTTTGCCACGACCTGGCCTACCCGATAGTACAGGTCGTCATCGAAGGTCGCCGCCATGCCGATGCTCTGCGGGAAACAGGTGGCATTGCCCCATTGTGCACCATGGAGGGCTTCTCCATTTTGAAGCACTGGAATGCCCCATCTGTTGGCCTCGATGGATTTCCGCGTATCTTCGTTGATATGCTCCGCTGCAGACTTGGGGTCATTCGGCAGGCCTCCGGCCCGAAGGAAATGGGCTACGTTGCGGACATGCCCTTTGGAATAGTCCCTTTTCTCGACGTATTGGTCATAGAAAAGGAGTTCGGCACTAAGCTGTTTGACTTTCTCCTCGACGCTCATCCGTCCGATAAGGTCGTCGACCCTTTTTTCGACAGGGAGGGAACTGTCCTTGTAACGAGGTTCCGCATCCTTGTTGCATGAAGCCGCCAGGACCAGCGCAGCGGCGAGGGAAATCAAGTATAATCTTTTCATAACTATCTATAGTATAACTTGTCAATCGGTATCGGACGGAACGTCGACTCTCCCTCCTTCTTCCACGCCCAGGACAGTTCCTGGTCTCCGGTATCATCGAAATAATGGAGCTTGAAAGAGTGCAGGCCTTTCTGTAGGGGGATACTGCCGGTCGCGGTGACAGGACCGTGAGATCCGTCATTGCTTATGATCCTTATGCCTTCGATGAAGAGTTCGCTTCCGTCGTCGCTGGTCAGTTCGAAGCACCATATGCCGTCCTGCGGAACGTCGATGTAGCCGGTGAAATTATAGGCGAAATGGTCTTCGGCATCTGCGTACCTGATGGAGGGTTCGATCATTACGCCGTATCCTTCATGGGGATCCTCTTCTATCTGCGATACTGCCTTGAAGTTGGCTGTATGGTATGTGTAGAAGACGCCTTGCTTCATACCTGCCTTGTCGGTAACCGGATAATAATACTTCCTGTGGGCGGTGATGAAGTTGACGGGGGAAGGCTCATATCCCTCCTTGAAAGCCCGGGCCTTGATGATGCACGACTTGCCTAGCTTGAATGGTCCGGTATAGACAGGACTCTCGGTCGTAGGAACGCTTCCGTCCAGGGTATAGTGTATTTCTGCTCCTTCGTTACGGCAGCTCATCGTGACCTCGGTCTCACCGTCGAACAGGATCAGGTCGCCGGTGATGGCCGGCTTGGAAACCATCGGTCCGGAGGTCATTGAATATGGGGCCGGCAGTCCGTCCCTTCCATGGTCGGGCCTGGCGGACAGCTTGAATTCCAGCACTCCGCCCTCCATGATCTGGCGGTATGTCAGGAAATGCTCGTTCACTGTCTCTCCGTTGAGCTTGACGTCGGAGACGTAGGCATATTCAGGATGGTCGGCCTTGATGGTAAAGGTCCTGCCGTTTCCCAGCTGTACGACTGCTTTCTTGAACAGGGGAGCGGTTAGGAGGTACTGTCCGCTTGCGGGGCAGGCGGGGTATATACCCAGGGAGGCAAGCACATACCAGGCTCCCATCTGCCCGCAGTCTTCGTTGCCGCAGATGCCGTCCGGGTCGCTGTGGTAGGCCTCCTTGAGAATGGTCCTTACCACTTCCTGGCTTTTCGAAGGTTCTCCAAGCCAGTAGAAAAGCCAAGGCTGGGTGTGTCCGGGTTCGTTGCCTTGGGCATATTGGCCAAGGATGCCTCCGATGTCGGAGTCGAATGATTTCTGCCCTTCGGGTCTGTAATGGAAGAAGGAGTCAACAGCTGCGAGCATCCTTTCGCGTCCTCCCATCAGGTTTTCCATCCCCTTGATGTCGTGCGGAATGAAGAACCTGTACTGCCACGGGGTGGCTTCCGTGAAATCGGTCGAGCGGAGGAGGGGTTCGAGGGGTATGAACCAGTTGCCGTCCTGCCTCTTGCCGTGCATGAAGCCTGATACGGGATCGAAAACCTCCCGATAGCTGCAGGCCCTGCGGTAATACTCGTCAGCTATGTCCTTGTGCCCGAGGTCTTCGGCCATCCGGGCGATGCACCAGTCGTCGTAGGCATATTCAAGGGTCTTGGAGGCCGATTCGTCAAAGATGTCGGCCGGGACGAACCCGGTTGCGGCATACTGGCGGGAAGTGTTGGCCCTGTTCTTGTTGGATGATGTGACCATGGCCTCGAGGGCCTTCTCTCCATCAAAGTCCCGGATGCCGGCCAGCCAGGCGTCGGCTATTACCGACACGCTGTGGTACCCTATCATGCATCCGGTCTCGGTGCTTGTCAGCGGCCATATCGGGAGTTCTTCCTGGCAGTCGTACATGTCCAGCATGCTTGCTATGATGTCGCTTGTCAGCTTGGGGTCGATAATGGTCTGCAGCGGGTGCCAGCTGCGGAAGGTATCCCAGAGGGAAAGGGTTGAATAGTAGTGACGGCCGGGCCCGGTTTTCACGTTTACGCCTTTGAAATTCCTGTAGCTGCCGTCCACGTCGTCAATCCTGTTGGGAGTCGCGAATGTGTGGTAGAAGAATGTATAGAATACATCCGCAGGTCCGCCTTCTACCCTGATCCTGCCCAGGGCATCGTCCCAAACTGATGTCGCCCTGTCAAGGATGTCTTCGAATGATGCTCCTCCGGTCTCTGCGATACGGTTGGCCTTTGCGTTTTCCAGGCTCGTTCCTGAAAGTCCCGCCATAACCGTGACCTCCTTCGTGCCTTCAGGGAAGGTAAGCAACAGTATTCCTTCCCCGACGGTGTCCACCTTCTCGAAAGGAACAGAGAATACTGCGGAGAAATAGCTGTCACGCGCATGCGCCCAAGCCTTGGTCAGGCGTTCTCCACTGATTTCATCCGGACCCTCGACTTTCAGGACCGCCTTCAATGCTGAACTCCACCACCCGATGCAATAATCCGCATCGACTTGAATCCGCGGGATTCCAGCTCCCTTGAATGTGTACCTGTGCGCCCCCGTGTGGACATCGGCCGTCATTTCGGCCGTGATACCCGCCGGAAAAACCACCCTGTAATAACCAGGGCGAGCCGTCTCGTTTTCGTGCGTGAAGGCCAGCGGTTCAGCCTTTCCCGTGAGTGTAGGAGTGAAAAGGAAGTCCCCGAAATCGGGGCATCCGGTCCCTGACAGGTGGTTGTGGCTGAAACCGACTATGACCGTGTCTTTGTAATGATACCCGGAAGTACGTTGCGGACTCGTGTCCGGCCCCAGCTGAACAGCCCCGAACGGTACTGTCGCGGCCGGATAGGTGTTCCCGGCGAGGTCGGTTCCGTTGAACACGTTCACCAGGTCCGCCGGCCTGTCCTCAGTGCAGGAGCTGAGGACAGTGGCGGCAATGACGAAGGCGGCCAGCAAAGGTTTCATATATCGCCTTTCTCAGCTAATACTTGAGTACAATCGAGGGATCGAGAGGATAGCGTCCGAAATCCTTGCCATAGATTGCCAGGCCTCCACCTTGCTCGGAAGCGGGCACGGTGATGCGGAGGGTGGCTGTCCTTGTCCTGAGGATGTCACCGGCAGGGATATCGTTGGGATTGATCTTGATCCTGACGAGCTCTCCGTAAGAACCGGCTTCACGCATCCTGCGGACGTTCGGTTGTGAACCCCATGAAAGGATACCCCTGTGGTCGGCGGGATCGTCGGCGAGGTCCTTCTCACCGATGACCGCCCCGTTGACTGAAACCACAATCTTGGAAGGCCAGAGGACGTTGTCGGTCATAGCATAGGAGTTCAGGGATTTGCAGGGGTCGAAAGTACCCTTGCCCAGCATGTAATCACCCTGTATCTCATTCCCTTCCTTGTCTTTTCCGAACTGTTGCTTGGCAGAGGCCTCGAATACCAGTTCCGCCGACGAAATCTGCTCCAGGGCGATATCGTCCGGCAGGGAGATGGTGTACTCGAAATATCCATTTCCGAAACCGTCCACCTTCAGGCCGTCGTAGATCGAGGTCTGGCCGAGGGACCATTCGGAAGCCGAATATGATGACGGTGCGAAGGAGATGATGCTGACCTTTTCATCGGCAATTGCCTTGCCGTTCTTGACCCTGAAAGTGGTGAAGTTATGGTGGAGGGCTTCTCCCTTGTCATTCCTGAGCACGATGCGGAGAAGATAGATGCCGTTTTCCTCCGGCATATGGACCTTCTGGCTGGCGACGGTTCGGCTGAGATAGGGTTCGAATCCAATCTGGATGTCCTCCCCCTTATCGAAGGTCTTGAAGTTGCCCAGTCCGTCCCATCCGACAAGTTCGGTGCTGATGGTCAGTTTTCCGGGATCCTTGTCAGTCATGAAAGATGCATATAGAGGAAGGTCGACCCAGCTTCCGGCTTCGTTCTCGGTGTAGAGGTATTTCTCGGGCGAGATGTAGTAGGGGCTCTGGAAATCGGCGATGGTCATGCCCGGGACAAGTTCATCCAGGCCGTCGATCTTCGGCGAGCGGTCGTACTTGACATAGCCGTTCCATTCGTTGATCACGTCATGATGCTCGGTGTAAAGCCAGCCGGCGCACTTGGGATAGCGACGGAAAGCATCCATCATGATATGGTAGTCCCAGGTGAAGTCACAGTCTCCGGCGCTGCCTTCGTAACCCCAGACATTACCGCACTCGCTGTTGATCATCGGGGCGCCGTTCTGCTTGTTCCCTGCTATGTAGTTGTATGTGCTTCCGGGGAAGGTGCCGTCCACGAATTTCTTGATTTCCTCTTCCCATACGAATCCGCGGCAGTAGGCGTGCCAGGAGTTTATGTCGGACTCTACGTGGTCATGGTTGCAGGCGCTCTGGTCCTCCACCAGACGGGACGGGTCGAGGTCCTTCGTGAGGTGGTACATGGAGCGTACCCACTCCTGGGTTTCAGGGAGATAGGTTCCGTCGGTACGGAGTCCCCAGGTCTCGTTGAAGTTGACCCAGGCGAATATCGACGGGTGGTTGTAGTCGCGTTCAACCTGGGCGCGGAGGCAGTTCTCCCAATCCTCCCTGGCCTCTGGAACGGGCTCGCCCCAGAAGTTCGGCGTGTCAGCCATGATCAGGAGCCCCAGTTTGTCAGCCCAATAGAGCTTGCGTGGGACTTCGACCTTGATGTGGATACGGTTTCCGTTGAGCCCGAGGTTCTTGGAGATGAGGATCTCGTTCTTCATGAACTCGTCGCTGGGGAAAGTATAGTATCCCTCCGGATGGTAGCTCTGGTCGAGGCAAAGCTGGAGATATAGAGGCTTGTTGTTGAGAGCTACATAATTGAAGTCTGCACCGGGGAAGGGCATGACTCCGATCTTGCGCTGTCCGAAATAGGACTCCACCTCATCCTCTTTTCCGAGGGAGGCCTTTACCTCATAAAGGAACGGATCGTCCAGGTCCCACAGATGCTGGTCCTTGACCGGAATGGTGAAACTGGCCTTGTCCTTCCCGCTGATGTCTGCGGTGAAGGTGTCCTGGTCACCGGTCTTGAATTCCAGCTTGAAAGCCTCTCCTTCGGATGCAGGGGCGGCGAGGGCTACATCGACCTTTACATTGGAGTTGTCGATGTCAGGGGTAAAGTGCAGTGAACTGATGTAGTTCTGTCCGCGGGCCTCGAGGTAAACCGTCTGCCAGATACCACGGGCATTGCCGTAACCCTGTTTGCCGTAGAGGTGGGCGTCACTGGGGGTGTCGTCGGCCTTTATCACGATCTGCTGGGCCTGGCCGAACCTGACATCCTTCAACTCGCACTCGAAAGGAGTGTAGCCACCCTGATGACTTCCGATTTCATTACCGTCGAGCCATACGTGGGTATCCCAGTCGGAAGCACCGACCACAAGGAACACCCTTTTCCCTTGCCACGCCTTCGGTACCGTGATGCTGCGTCCGTACCAGGCTATGTCTCCCTGGTCTTCTACTTCGGAAAGCTTGGATCCCCAGGGGAACGGGACAAGTATCTTTCGGTCCATGACGGAGCAGTCCTCGCCGGAAAGGACCTTGCCAGCCAGGGCCGCGTCGAAAGTGAATGACCAGTGGCCGTTGAGGTTCATCCATTCAGCGCGCTCGAAATCAGGACGCGGATGTTCGGGAAGCGGGATGGATTCGACAACCCGGTTGCCGTTGCATGCGCAAAGGATTGACATCGCAAGCGCACAAAGGATCAAAGAATACTTTTTCATGACGTTATTTTATTTGAATATTTTATTCCGAAGAGATTATCCATAAATTTAATCATTATTCCTGATTAGTCAGCCGAAATGAACAATCTTTCGGCAGGTATAGGGCCATTTTGACCGTCAGGACACGTCAGTACAACATCCAGCTTCTGGGCTTCAAAATCTTCGAAATAGCGGAGTTCGATGTGATGCATTCCCTTTTCGAGATTAAGGATCGCCCATCCTGACCTGTCCGGATGCGAACCGTCCACGTTCAGCACTTCCTTTCCGTCGACAAACATCACGGCTCCATCGTCAGAGATGATGTTGAACTGATGGATACCTGTCTGTTCCACTTTTAACCAGGTGTCGAACACATAGCCGAAGTGGTCCTCGTCCTCCGCTTCGTCGATTCCAAAGAACGGCTTGACGCCTTTTCCATCGATGGTTCCTTTTGCGAGCATCTCGGATGTGGAGAGGAAATCACCCTTGTACCGGGTGAAGGATACACCGTTGCCGGAAGTCTTTACATCGACGGCAGGGATCAGGGCAGCCTCCTTTATATTCCGAATCAAGTTTTCATATTTCTCCAGCATGTCTTTCGCCCATAGGAATCCCCCGGTCCATGCACCTTCCGCCATCCGGTCGATGCCTTCGCGCCCGACGACCCGTTTGATCAGGTCGTATGCCCCGTCATTCAGTCCGTTGAGCGGGGTACGCTCCATCTCGAGGAAACAGAGGGGCATCGCGGCGGTCTCGACCCTGTCGGAAAGGACGGGATCTGAAGCGACAGCTGCCTTCGCTTCGGCGAAAATCCTTTTGCCTTCACTGATGAACTCAGGGGTGTACATCTCATTCGAGGACTCGATGTAGCAGCCGGTATGTATGCCGGGCCTGAGGAGTATCCTTTCCTCAAGGTCAAGGTATTGACGGATATACGGACCCGCTGCTCCGTAATAGCCGTCCGTGAAGTCCTTTATGAGGGCATCGACGTCAGCATCCGGGTTCCACATCAGCTTGGAAAGCAGCCAGCTCCGCATTTCCCTCAACTCACAGGATACAGTCTGGTAGTCACCTTCCTCAAGGATTCCGATGGCGTGGTTGTCCCTGAAATCCTGGATGTGCGGCTGCATCGATTTCCAGTTGGCGACAGGGAGGCTGTATTGGGCGAAGTCGGTGACATAGTCCCAGATGTAGAGATGGGGGGCGATGGCCGACCAGTCCTGCAGGTCTTTCAGGAAGGACAGGTTCTGTTCGCACTCGTCGTATCCGTGAAGCATGCAGCATTCGATGCTGCACAGCCTGACTACGACGTTGTCGCGCGGAACTATATCCTTTGGCGCGTGGCGGGTGTACTGGTAGGCGAAAGTGCCAATGAACTTGTCCGGGAACTCTTCCTTGACAGCATCGGCAACCTGGTTTACAAACCAGAGCATGACTCCAGACTGACCGCCGTACCGTTCTGCAAGGGCCTTGCATTCATCACACTCACAGAAAAGGTAATTGTCGTTCTGTTCCATCGAGTAGATCAGGAAGTCGGGGTTTTCACGCATGACCTTCCTGACTCTCTCGATGCATATTTCCAGCACCTCCGGGTTGGAGAGGCAGAGCTGGGAATAGTTGTCCAGGCGTTTGCCGTCCCTGTAACTGAAGTACTCCGGATGGGTGTGATAGAATTCCGCGGGGGATATGAACGATCCCATGGCATGGACTCCCCAATAGCCTTCGGCCGTTCCGGGAATAGTCTCTCCGGGGCCCTTGCCGGGAAGCTTTATGAAATTGTTCCGCACCCTTGCCGAAAAGGCCGGATTGGAACGGACGTCGAGCACGCAGTTGTCACGTATGATTATTCCCGGTTCTTCGTGGTTGTACAGCTTGCTGAATTTCCAGGAAGACTTTTTCGGAGCCACGCTCACCTTGCTGGAATACCATCGGCATCCGAGTTCCTCCTCGAGGAAGGAATAGACGCTGTAAAGCGTGCCTCTCTTGCTTCCGCCCCAGAACAGGATGTCTCCTCCGTGGTTCTCCCAAGTGAATGAATCATCCCTGTCTCCGGGCTTGGCCGTACCGGGGACCAGTTCCTCGACAATCGGGTTGAAACCCACCACAAGACGCTTGCCCTGTGTCCCTCCGTCAAGTCCGGTGATCGGCAGTTCAGCCCCGGAAACCTCCTTGAGCCAGTCCCGAAGTTCGGTGGCCGCATATTGCTCGGACTCGGGAGCGTCAGGGGCTATCACTATGGAATAATCGGATCTGCCATTCTTGAAAAGGACATGGCTGCTGCATGAGGACATCAGTGTCACCACAGCAGCAAGCATCAATTTGAACCCATTGAATCTCATTCTGTCAAAAACTGAAGTTAATACCTGTACCTATGACATGTTCCGCCGGCACGCCGTTGAAAGCATAGTAGAGGTAATATGCTTCCAGCTGCACCGACTTTGAAATATCGTAATCGCACGCGACATAATGCCTTGTCTTCTTCCACTCGTCTCCCCACGTGAACACCTCCACTGCGAGATACGGGCTGAAACGGGAATCCGGTATGTCATACTGCACTTTGAGGCGGGAACGCAGCACATCTCCCTGGGTCCCCAGTGACGGCGTCCAGTCATGCATGTACCTTTCCCGTATTGAAACCGTGAGTCCTCCTTGCTTCAGGGAACCGATGACATCCAGGACCGCCTTGTGGGTCGTGAATGACGGGTACCTGAGATAGTCATATGCAAGATTCGCCTTGAGCCAGGGGAGAACCTTCAGGCCGAAGGAGGTCCTGGTGTACCAGCACTCCATCCGGTTGAACTGGTAGTTGTCGAATTCGAAATAGAACTTTGCGAAGAAGGGTCCGTTACCGAACTCATGATTGACCTCGAAGAATTCCCAGCCGCCGAACCGGTTATCCTCGTTTTCCTGTGCCTGAAGCGATGCGGGAATGAGGACCGACAGCAGAGCGGTTAAAAGTATGCTCTTAAGCCTATTCATTGATTTTCAAGATGTTCAACATTACGGGACCGACAAGGCCTGCCGGCTGCAACGGTGAATCCTCCCTGAAATAGGACCAGATGACGAAAGTCTTGCGGTCCCCGGAAGGACGCGGCCCGTCTTTCATGAACCAATCCGGGAAGGCTTTCATCGCCCTGCCCATCTCCACTCCTCGGTCTTCACCCCATTCGAAATCCGGCTCGTACTGTTCGTCCCCTATGAGCCTGTTAGCCCAGTTGTTGGTGACGGCAACTTCGACAAGGTTGTCACCCTTCCTAACAAAGCCGGTGATGTCCGTCCTGAACGGGGGATACCAGAGTACGGCGACCTTCTTCCCATTTACAGACAGTTCCGCAATGTCATTCAGTTCTCCAAGATCGATCTCTACCTGTTTCCCGGGCGTCAGGTCCTCCTCTCCCAGGCTGACCGTCCTTGAATATGTCGCCGTTCCGGAGAAATATTTCAACCTCTCTTCGCCGCACTGGCTGAAATCCTTGAGGGTAAATGACTTCACCGTGAACGGTTCATCCATCTTAGGGACGAAACCGACATCCCACGTTTCGCCGGCAGGTCTGGACTCCAGGAGGGTGGTTTCATATACCGGAGCCTTCTTATAGCTGGATTTTCCGTGGTTCAGTACGACGAACATCGATTCGCCCGCGCCGAGAGGAACCCTGATCGAATCTGTCCTTTCCGGTTCTCCGGCCAGCGAAATATTCCCTGTATACGGATCCCAAAGTTCCGGTCTGCAATCCGAATTCCATGGAGCCAGTGCCACGCTGATGGGTTCTTCTCCCTGGTTCACGGCGAAATATATGTCCGCTTCGGCGGTCCTGCGATGGATCCAGTTATCGGTCCTGTCTTCCAGGACTCCCTGCCTCAGCATCATCTGGCAGCGAGTGAGATAGGTGAAGAACGCCTTTCCGGGCTCGAACCAGGTCTGGTTGCGTCCGAAATGGGTTCCCCACCAACCCATTCCCATTCCTGGCTGGTACCTGTCATCGAAAGGCTGGTGTACCCAGTGGTGGAGGAACAGGAGGTTGGCCCCGGATACGAAGGCTCCGTCGGCGGAATTCTTCAGGAATTCGGGGTCCTCGGTGTAATGGCTGTTCGTGGGCCAGCCGGTGAAAGCCTCGGCTCCGACTATGTTCCTTCCCTCCTTTTTCGCCATATCCACTACGGTGGCGGAAATCCTTCCGTTGCTGTGTGTCCAGTACTCGCTCATGGGGAGATCGGGAACGGAAGCGGCTTCGAAGGGATCGAACTGTCCCCAATAAGGCTCCCAGTACATATCCAGCCCCACTTCGTGAATCTTCTCCAATCCGGTACGGAAACCGTTGTCTATGAACATCTTGCTGATGGTGGATTTCATATCTTCGTCGAAAGGACCGTTAAGCGGGTTCTCCGGATCGGCATCCTTTATCGCAATTCTCGGCAGGGGATCGTAACCGTGGGCGGCAGAGAACTCCTCCCTGAAACCTTCCGTCCAGTCCTGGTCTCCGGCCTCGTAGCTGTCCACCAGCAGATGGGTGAAGGATCTGCCGAAGTAATCCCCGACATGATCCTTCAGGGGACCGAGGACATTGTCCCAGTGGAAAGCGGTTATTTCCGCATTCATCTTGTCGGCCTCGAAGCATTTCCCGATCAGTTCCTCAGGAACCGGATGCGGGAAGGCCATGGTGCACGCATGACCGATCCTGTAAACCTTCCAGTTGCCTGCAGGAGCATCCCAATCCAGCTTTCCGGTATCGTCCATTTTCCCAGTCAGGTCAAGTACATCGTCGCCGGTCAGGCCATTCCTGACCGGGACGGCCATCACCGCCAGGTCATGGAATTTGGAAGCCTTGGCCACGAAACCGCTGTAAAATGAAAATGAAGGAAGATCGGGGACCGGAAGGTTTACTAGGACCTTCCTTCCTCCACGTATATCGGTACTGCTGAATACCACTTTCTGCATTCCCTTGTCCTCATCGATCCACGGTCCTCCGGTCGTGCTGTAGCCCGGGCTGTTGTGCAGTCCGATTTTCAAACCAAGTTCCTCGGCCGTTCGGGCGGCATATTCGATCGCCTCCCAATACTTCGGACTGCGGTATGTCTGGTCCGGCCAGGGATTGTTCCCGATAGGGGCTTCCGACTCCTGGACCGCGGAGGTCAGGTTGAATATGGTGGCACCGGCTATTCCGGATTCTTTCATTGCTTCCAAATCCTTCTTGATACCCTCCTTGGAGAAGTTGGAACCCATCCAATGCCACCATACATAGGGGCCGTACTCCAAAGGCGGCTGGGGAAACATCCCGGCCAGGTCGGACGTGGTGGTGACGGAATCCTCCCTTGAACAGGAAATAACGGTAAGGATCAACAGTAAGGCAAAGGAATACTTTTTCATATTCATAAAATCAAGTTTAAAGCAGGACCCAATCCTTTTCCAGGCAGCTTACGTGATGCTCCGTGATGCCCTTCTCGTCCATCCACCGGCGCGTGTCACGGGTTTTCAACCAGTCATTTTCAGGAGCCGGATCCCAAACCCATGACGGGGTGGGCCAAAGGCAGGCCCGGAAGTTTATGGATTTGTAGAACTCTTCCGAGCAGCCGTTCTGGCCGTGATGCGCCATCTGGAGATAGTCGCAGTCCAGATATTCCCTGCACTCTTTCAGGAGTTTGTCTCCCCGCTGCCATTCCGCGTCACCCAGGAACACCACGCTCTTGCTGTCATCCCATATCCTGATGACCATCGATTGCTCATTGAAAGAATGGTGTTCGATCTCCATGTCCGCCACGCTCAGGATTATGATGCCGACCCCGTCCGTGTCGAAGCGCTGTCCGGCCGTGTGGATATTCACGAAGTCGGTTCCGTCCATACAGTCATCAAGCGCCCTGTAATATCCCCGGGCATTGTCGGCGCTTCCCTTTTCGCAGTCCAGGAAGGCGTCCGGGACACGGGAATATACGACCTTGTCCACGGAGATGCCCATAGGATCACGGAGTATGGTAGCCAGGGCCTCCATGTGGTCTTCATGCGGATGGGTTATGAACCACAGGTCCACGTGTCCTCCCGCATCCGTCAGATGTTTCCGCAGGACCGGGACATCCGAAGCGAACCCTCCGTCGACCATGATTACCTTTCCGCCTGTTGTCTTCATCAGGTAGGATTCCCCTATGGTGTCGGTAGCGGAGGATATCTGCATCAGGCTGAAGTGCCCGGCCTTTCCGTCTCCGGACGATTTGGGAGCGCAGCCCGAAACGGCAAGGCCTGCGGCCGCGGCACCCGATACCTTGATAAACGATCTTCTGTCCATATTCTCAATGACTTTTCAAACTCAGTCCGTCTTCAGTCTTATGTCGGCGGAAGAAGCTCCCACCATTATCTCCGGGATCCCTTCCGGGATGATGAATCTCTTCTGCGTTTCGCTCCAGTAGCGGAGATCCTCGCGGCGGAGGGGAACCGTCACGGTCTTGCTCTGTCCTTTCTTCAGATGGACCCTCCTGAACCCCCGGAGTTCCTTGATCGGGGCCGTGCCCTCATATTCAGGAAGCCGGGTATATACCTGGACGACCTCATCTCCGTCATAACGGCCGACATTCCTGAGGGTGACGGTGACATCCACGGTCTTGCCCTTGTCCTCGACCTTCAGGTCTGAGTAACGGAAGGAAGTGTAGCTAAGGCCATATCCGAAGGGGTAGAGCACATCTCCTTCGAAATACTTATAGGTCCTCTTCGTTATGTCGTAGTCGTCGAACGGAGGCAGGTCCTCGATCCTGTTGTAATAGGTCAGAGGCAGCCTTCCGGCAGGATTGTACTTACCGAAAAGCACCTCGGCGACCGCAGTTCCTCCCTGCTCTCCGGGATACCATGCATTGACGATGGCCGGGATGTTCTTGTCTTCCCAGAGAATCGACAGGGGACTTCCGGCCACCAGGACCAGCACGATGTTCTTGTTGACATGATAGAGTTCCTGCAGGAATTCCTGCTGGTCGGCCGGCAGAGTTATGAACTCACGGTCCTTGCCTTCTCTCTCAATGGTCTTGTTGATACCCATGACGGCTATGACCACATCGCTCTTGCGTGCCATTTCTCCGGCATTGCCATAGAGGGCGAGGCGGCCTTCCTTTCCGGCCACAGGCGGCCTCCAGCTCAGTTTTGCGACAGCGTAATCCCTTTCGTTCCAATACTCGGCCACGATCCTGTAGTTCCGTCCCGCCTCGAGACGGATGGTGGCATTGTCGGAACGGACCGAATGCCCTCCCCAGGCGTCGATGACCATCTTATCGTCAATCCACAGGCGGCAGCCGTCATCGGAAGTGAAACTCAAATCATAGTCCCCGGTCACTTCCGGCCTGATGGTCCCTGACCAGCGGATGCTCATGGGCGCTTCCGGAAGGAAGGGGTCCGGTGCCTGGTTGTTGGGCTCGAAATTGATCCACTCGTCCTTACGGACCTTCGGTTCTCCTTCCAGCCGCGTACCGCTGAAATACTCGGCTTTCAACCCGTCAGGGAAATATTCGGGAGAGATGAGTTCCATCCCGTCGACGGCCGATTTCCAGGGAGCATAGTTCACCTTGACATCCTTTCCGGCGATGGCCTTGATCCCATCCAGGATCGACACCGGAGTGGAAGCGGGGACTCCGCTGTAGTCGCCGAACTCGCATGAACCGGCATTGATACCCACCACGGCAACGGAACGTACCTTCCCTTTCCTGAGAGGGAGGAAACCGCCCTGGTTCTTCATCAGGACGATCGACTCCCTGGCCATTTCGAGAGCAAGTTCCTGATGCTCCCTGGAGCCTATCACGTCGGGTGAAATCCTGGTGTAGGGATTGTCCTTTCCCGAATCGAAAAGACCGAGACGCATCCTTGCGGTCAGGATGCGTCCTGCGGCCCTGTCTATATCCTCATCCCGGACCATGCCCAACTCATAAGCCCTCCTGAGCGGTTCTATGTAATAATTGTCTCCGCATTCCAGATCCAGTCCTGAAAGAAGGCACAGGGCAGCGGCTGTCTCGCGCAGCTTGACATAAAAATGGTCTTCCACCAGGGTGGACGGTCCGCCGCAGTCGGATACGACGTATCCTTTGAATCCCCAGTCGTCCCTGAGGACCTTTGTGAGAAGCCAGGGATTGGCTGAGGACGGAATACCGTTTATGGCGTTGTAGGAGGCCATAATGGAAGCCGCCCCTCCTCTTTTGACAAGGGCTTCGTAAGCCGGAAGGTAATACTCCCTGAGTTGCTTCTCGGAAATAGTCGCGTTACATTCGAACCTGTTGTGCTCCTCGTTGTTGGCCGCGAAATGCTTCGGGGTTGAGACTACCTTGAGGTATCTCGGATCGTCTCCCTGAAGTCCCTTGACGAAGGCCGTTCCCATCTCTCCCGTAAGGAAGGGGTCTTCTCCGTAGGTCTCAGGAGTACGTCCCCAGCGCGGGTCACGGGCCATGTTCACCGTGGGTGACCAGAAAGTAAGGAGGTCGCTGAATTGATTTGTCTGCAGTTTTCCTTCGCCCAGTTCGTTCCACCTTGCCCTGGCCTCGTCGGAAATCGCCGTCGAGACTTTCAGCATAAGGTCGGGGTCCCAGGTAGAGGCAAGGCCTATGGCCTGGGGGAAGACGGTGAACCTGCCGGGACGCACCACTCCGTGGAGCGCTTCGTTGCCGTGATAATACTTGGCAATTCCCAGCCGCTCGTTGGCGGGGGATGTAGCCCTCATCAGGTCTATCTTCTCGTCGACGGTCATCCTGCCGAGAAGGTCCTTCACCCTTTCCTCTATGGGTGCTTTTTCATTCTTGTACAAGGGTTCCTGCGCCCTGAGTGCAGGCGTTCCGCAAAGGATTGCGGCAAGGCAGATAATAGTCTTTAAATATCTCATAATTACAATTCAAGTCCTTCGTGTATCGCATATCCGATGTATTCCACTCCTTCGTTCCGGCCGTTATACCAGAGTTGCCACCGGTTATTCTCCTCGTCCCGGAATACACTCGGTTTATAGCAGGCAGATGCGTCGAAATATCCTTCAGTGGGCTCGACAAGAGGGTTGGTTTCCAATCGTTTCCATTGCCTTATCCCGTCAGGGGACACAGCAGCTCCGATCCTGGCGGTATTGATGTCTGAATAGCCTATGTAGAACATGATGAACGATCCGTCGGGCAGTGGATGTACCTCGCAACCGCCGATCCTGTCCTGCTCCCAACCGTATCCGTGAACGAATATGGGATTGAGCGGAGAGCGCTCCCAGTTGATCCCGTCCTTCGATTCGGCGTAGGAAATCATGTTGGGCTCGTAGGTCTCACCGCAGGCGTACCACATACGGAACACTCTACGGTCATTATCATAAAGGACATATGGGTTCATGACGGAGTAACCCTCGTAGTTATACATCGGAACAAGGACGGGATCAGTTTCGACCCGCTCGAAATGCTCTCCGTCATTTGAAACGGCATAACCTATTTTGCTGTAACCCCTGGCCTGGCCGGTGTACCACATGTGATAGACTCCATCCAGGAACAAGGTACAGGACCGGTTCAAATCGTCTTCCCAGCCGCTGGCCTCGTCATGCTCCAGGACTATTTCCGGGTCGGTCCAATTAATACCGTCCTCGCTACGGGACAGGGCGATAGCTTTTTTCGGACGCCAGGAAAAATACATATTGTATTTGGCATAGCCGTCAGGGATCACGTTCACGTCGAAACACGTTCCTAACTCAGGGCTGCCCAGAACCGGACCTTCACCGCGTTTCACCCATCCATTGTCGTGGCCGGCTGCCGGAATGAATTCCGCATCCATACGCCCATCCCCAGTCTTCTGCTTCGGAGATGTTGAACAAGCGGCGCACATCATCAAGCCGGCTGGCAGCAGAGACATGACTACTTTGGCAATCAGGGAGTTGGCTATTTTGCCATTTGCAAAAACGGACATAGGAATACGCTTAATTTATTGATGTTCAATACATATCTATCTCTATTCACAATGACGGACATTCGCTTCAGGAATATCCTCAAACTTATCGGAGGATGGAGATTTCCAGCCCCAGCCCAGGACCTGGCCCTCATAATCCTCCAGATATACCAGACGGAAGGAATGGAATCCCTTTCGCAACGCGACCTGTCCGGTGGCGGTGTAGTCGGAATGGGAGCCGTCGTTATTGACCGCAAGGTGGCCGTCGATCTCGAGAATGCTTCCGTCATCGCTCCTTAGGGCGAACTCCCAAAGCCCGTCCTCGGGGATGTCGATATAACCTGTGAACACATAGCCGAAATGGTCAGCGTCAGGAGCACCGGCGATGGACGGAACGGGCATGGTTCCCTTGGACACGACTGGAGATGAAAGCACATCGGCGGCTTTCTTGAATTCTCCGAGATGATAGGTGTAACTGCATCCGGCCACGGCTGCCTGGACTTTCTTCGCCGGAAGATAATCGACCGGGAAAGCGTGGACGCTCATTAAGGGACTGGCCTCGAACCCGTCCTTGAACGCCCGGGCCAGGATCGTGACATCACGGTCCACCAGAAATGGAGCCTCATATAAGGTTGAGTTTTGAGTCGGCTCCTTGCCGTCAAGGGTGTATCGGATTTCTGCGCCTTCGGTGCGGGAGTGAAGGTCGACCGTGAATTCCTTGTCGAAAAAGCGGGGGTTTCCAACCAGATACGGGGTAGAGACAACTTTCCCGTCCGACAGTGAATATGGTGCCTTCAAGGCGTCGCGGTCGTGGCAAGGCTCCTTCGAGAGTTTGAACGAAAGTTCCCCGCCACCCGTCAGCTGGTCGTAAGTTATGTACTGCGCATCGACCGGCACGCCGTTCAGGGATACTTCCTTGATGTAGGTATATTCAGGATGGTCGGCGGTGACCGTCAACTTGTTCCCGTTTCCGAAGGTGACCGTCGCTTTCGGGAAGACGGGCGCCGAGAACACGAATTCTCCCGTTCCTGGGCAGAGAGGGTAGAACCCCAGGGCGGCGAATACATACCAGGCGCTCATCTGGCCGCAGTCCTCGTTGCCGCAAAGGCCGTCAGGACCGGTCTTGTACAGATCGTCGACGATCTTCCTGACGTAGAGCTGGGTTGAGGACGGATTACCCAAAGATGGATACAACCATGCGGTGGCGTGGCTGGGCTCGTTTCCGTGGGCATATTTGCCTATGCGTCCCGTGACGAACCACTCGGCGTGGTCATCAAGACTCTCGTAACCTTCAGAGAACAACGAATCCAAGGAGGCCCTGGCTGCCTGTGTACCGCCTAGAAGGGCGGTGAAACCGGCCACGTCGTAAATCACGAAATGTCGGTACTGCCAAGCGGTCGCCTCAGTGTAGTCTCGGGAGGACTCCCGTCCGGTCCCGTCAGGGATGAACGGAGCCCGCCAGTTGCCGTCCGAGTCCTTTCCGCGGAAAAAGCCGGTTGACGGATCCAGGATATTCCTGTATCTGAGGGATCTGACATCATATTCAGCGGCGATGTCGGCGTGGCCGAGCGACTCCGCCATACGGGCTATGCACCAGTCGTCGTAGGCATATTCAAGGGTCATCGAGACCGACTGGGGAGTGAAGTCATAAGGAATATAACCATATTCATTGTACCAGTCAGTGGCAGGATAGGTGTTCGAGGCGTCGATCATTGCCTTCAAGGCTTTCTCGCCGTCGAAGCCCCTTATCCCTCTGAGCCAGGCATCGGCGATTACTGAAACGGCGTGGTAGCCGATCATGCAGTCCACCTCGTCACCCCAAAGCGGCCAGAGGGGGAGCTGGCCGTTCAGGTAGTACATATCCATCATGCTGAATACCATGCCTTTCACGAGGTCTGGTTCCAGAAGTGTCATCAGGGGGTTCCAGGAACGGAAGGTGTCCCAAAGGGAAAGCGGGAAATAGAATCCCATTCCCGAAGGGGCGGTCCTGACCTCCCCGAGATGGTTCTTGTAGCGGCCGTCAAGGTCCGCCATCTGGTTGGGGACGACAAGGCAGTGGTATAGGGCGGTATAGAAGACCTCGCGGCGTTCCTTGCTTCCACCTTCCACGGCGATTTTGCCCAGACTGGAATTCCATGCGTTTTCGGATGCTTTAAGCACACTGTCGAAATCTGCCTCCGGAGCCTCGGCAAGCCGGTTGTTCTCAGCACCTTCCGCATCGACGGAGGAAAGACCGACGCTGATGGTCAGCTGCTTTGTGTCTTCAGGGAAAGTGAGCAGATAGCGGTCGTGCCCATCCGAAGTACAGTCAGTGAACGGAACTGAAAAGAGGGCCGAGAAATACACCCACCGGTCCGTAGCCCAGCCTGTTACATGGCGGCCGCCGGTTATGCGGTTGTCGGAGACAGCCTTCATGAATATTCCGTCACCCTTTGCATAGGCCAAGGCGTGGCCCATGTCTACGAGGATCCTCCTCTCTCCTTTCCCGGAGAAAGTGTATCTGTGGCAGCCCGTGTGTGACAAGGCCGTCATCTCTGCGACGATTCCGAGCGATGGGAACCTGACTCGGTAATATCCCGCGCTTGCCTTCTCGTCCTTATGGGAGAAGGGAAGCGGCTGAACTGCGAAACCATCCTCATCCTGAGGGACTTCCCCGATAACCGGAACGAAGAGGAAATCTCCAAGGTCTCCCTGGCCGGTACCGCTGAGATGGGTATGTGAGAATCCGAGAATCAGGCTGTCCTTATCATGGTATCCGGCAACTCCGCCGTCCACGGTGTCGGGTCCCAGCTGCACGAGGCCGAACGGGGCGGAGGCGGCAGGACTTGTATGGCCGTCCAGGGCCGTCCCGATAAAAGGGTCGACCTCCCAGGCGGGAGAATTGTTATCAGTGCAAGACACCGCCGCAATAGCGGAGATAAGGATAAACAGGTTTCTAATCTTTATGTTCATATAATATACCTCTAAATACCTTTAAATAGAGCGTTCAAGTCAAGTGAGAAGAAATCCTCCAGGGGGAGACCTTCCTGGCCGACAATAAGCGAAGATGAAATCCTATCGGAATACAGTTCCTTGAATTTTTCAAAGCCGGAAATATTATCCGCCCTGCTGCTCTTGACCTCTATGGCCACAAGTGCCTGCCCTTTTTTTAGCACATAGTCGCACTCTTGCTTTTTGTCATTCCTCCAGTACAGGAGTTCGAAATTGTCCAGCACTGAACGGTTCGCCAGGTGAGCCCCTACTGCAGACTCCACCTGACGTCCCCACTCCATGGGATTCGAGCGCGCCTCCTTGAAAGTGAGTAGTCCGTAACGGTTCCGGAAACCGCTGTTGTACACTTGCATTTTCGGAACGGATTGTTTCTCTTTTATTTCCGAGGGTGAATATTTCTGCATGGGGCAGACCGTCATCGTCTTGTTCAGGATATCAAGATAGGTTTTGATCGTAGGGACGGTCCCGCTATTCATGGTACCTTGCATCTTGGTCATGGACAACTCTCTGGAAGACTCTATGCAGGCTGTTTCGAAAACCTGTCTCAGCAAAGCGGGATTCCTGATTTCATCGATTTCAAGAATATCCCTGGCTAGTATCGGGGAGATTATGGAATCCTCCATCAAGCCTCTCCATCTGTCTTCGTCCTTGATGTCAGGGGCAAGCCCCGGGAACCCTCCGAAATAGATGAATTGGTCGATGGAGAAACCGAAGGCGTCCTTCATCTCCAGCCAGTCCCAATATCCCATTTTAAGTGTCTCGAAACGCCCGTGCAGGGATTCTTCGAGGCCTTTCTGAAGCAGCACTCGGGATGAGCCCAGAAGTATAACTTTAAGGTTCCTTCCGGAGAGGGTATCTTCATCCCACTCCTTCTTGACCTGCTCGCTCCAATTTCCGATCTTCTGGATCTCATCGACGATCAGGATCCTTTCCTTCTCTGAGTGGAGATCCATCTTAAGTCGTGATTCCTGCCAGCGATTAGCTATCCAAGAATTATCGAAGCGGCTTACGCCATCGGCCGCAAAATAATCATACGGGACATTAGTGTGGTTGGAGAATTGCCGTACCATAGTGGATTTCCCCACCTGACGCGGCCCCAATACGATTTGGATTCTCCTCCTCGGTTCATCCATCCTGGATTTCAAAATGCCGAGGTGTTTTCTTTCGAACATGATTTTGTAAAATAAGTTATACAAATATATAAATTATATTTTACAAAATCGCATAAAGGGGGATAAAAAGACAGGGATAGACCCGAAGACCTGTCCCTGAAAAAAGAGTTAACCTTATGAGTAATTGATTACTGTGCCTGGTAGCAACCTACGTTGATCTTACCTGCTGTGTAACGAGGATTGCCTTCAATATCGGTGCTGTATCTCTCGACTTCTCTTCTTTCCAGAGACTGCAGGCCTCTGCAAAAAGAATCTTTTCCATTTGTTAAATAACTGCGAAAAGACTAGAATAATGTGGATTTTGCTTCACCAGATGAGAGGAAAAGACTTGGAATAAGGGCACTGAATGTATATTTTGCGGGTTTTGAGTAAAGTAATACGCAAAATGACACAGTTGTGGAAAACCGTTTTTATAACTTTGCTTGTTGAATTATGCAGTTTTGCATATTATTGATAACACTGATTGAACTTTATTTTACCAAACCAATTAATTAGTTAAACATGCATTCCAAAAAACTGTTATGTTTGTTCACCACGCTAGTCTGCCTGGTGACGACTATTGGAGCATTCGCCCAGAACGTGACAGTCAAGGGAACCGTCAAAGACGCGGCTGGTCCAGTAGTGGGAGCAGTCGTGCTCAGTGGCGGAGCCAACGCTGTTACGGATTTAAATGGTAATTATGCAATTACCGTACCTTCGAATGCCGTATTAGAGGTATCATGCCTCGGTTATCAGACCCAGAATGTGAACGTTAACGGTCGTTCTGTCATCGACATCGTCCTTGTGGAGGACGCAGAACTTCTGCAGGAGGCCGTCGCCCTCGGTTACGGTGCCCAGACCAAGAAGAAGGACCTGTCCGCTTCGGTTGGTATCGTAAGCAATCCTGAGAAACTTGCCGGACGTCCTGTAACCTCGACGACCGGTATGCTCCAGGGACAGATCCCTGGTGTGGTCGTTTCCTACTCAAACGGTTCGCCTACCAGCGGCCCCGGCATCCTCATCCGTGGACAAGGTTCCCGTAACGGTGACTCTGTTCTGTGGGTTGTAGATGGTGTTCCTGGTGGCCCAATCACCTCAATGAATGACATCGAGAGTATTGTTGTCCTTAAAGATGCCGCCTCTGCAGCTATCTATGGAGCGACTTCCGGAGCAGGCGGTGTCATCATTGTCACCACCAAGAAAGCGAGCCAGGGTATCCATGTCGAGTACGACCTCGTCACAGGTATCCGCCATGCCAGCAATCTCCCCGAATGCCTCACAGCCGAGGAGGAGATCCAGATGAGGACTATCTCTTCCAAGAATGCAGGTATAGCTCTTGACACAGGTTGGAATCCTCAAATCAACCCCTGGATCGCAACCACGCGCACCGACTGGATGGATGAGATTTTCCGTGACGCCATTTACCAGCGCCACACTGCAACTCTGAACTATGGTACTGATGCTCTTAAGAGCCGTCTCACCTTCACCTTCAACGATAACCCCGGCGTCCTTGTCGGTACGTTCTCCAGAAGCCTCGGTGTCCGTTACAACGGCCAGTACCAGATGAACAAATGGATCAAGCTCACTGAAAACATCCACTTCTCCGACGGCAAGAGTCGTGGCACAGATACTGGTTCCAGCCACACCGGAACCATCCTCTCTGCCCTCTATATGCCGCCGTCTGCTGAGGCTTACGCAACCGCAGGCCCTTACGCCGGTTCATTCGGAGGTACCACTACAGAAGATCCCGATTATATAGCCAAGTATGGCAACAACTTCGCCGGTCTTCACGGTGATGCGGTGAACCCGCTGCGCCTCCTCCTTGCTGACAACCAGTATGGTCACAAAACCAGTTTCTGGTCAACAACCAGCCTTGAGATCGCAAACATAGTGAAGGGTCTCAAGTTTGTCGACCAGTTCTCCTACAATATTAGCCAAGAACTTTCCAAGAATTTCTCTCCGAAACGTCCCGAAATCGGTAAACCCAGCCTTACAAACTCCCTGAGCGAGAATGCTAGACGAGACGATGGATGGCGTAACGAGGCCACCCTCACTTACGACCGTACATTCGGCAAGCACACTGTCGGAGCCCTCGGTGCCTTCACTGTCAACCGCGATTGGAACAGGGGATTCGGCATGTCAGCTTCCAGCTTTGACATTGAGGATCCGACTATGACTTACTTCGCCAATGCCGGCGCTTATGGTATTCCTAGCGACTACTATAACAACGATGCCAACATAGCTTATGTCGGTCGTCTTTCATATAGTTTCGATGACCGTTATTTTGTCACAGCCTCTTGGCGTAGGGATATTGCCGGACGTCTTGTCAAAGAGTTTAACTATGGCGACTTCCCAGCCGTCACAGGTGCTTGGAAGATTTCAAGCGAGCCTTTCTTCCCTAAGACCGACAATATCAATCTCTTGAAGATCAGGGCTTCATGGGGCCGCGTTGGTAACCTCGGCTCCATCGGTTGGCACTACAAGTCTCCGGTACTTAGCCAGATGGGTGATAACACCGACAATAGGATGGCAGGACGAGAGAACGGTGGCCAGATGCGAGGTGTCACATATGCCCTTAACACAGCTTTCAACTCACAGTTGACTTGGGAAACATCCGAACAGACCGACCTCGGTATCGACATCGATCTCTTCAGGGATCGTCTCTCGATGTCCATCGACCTTTATAACAAGAGGACATTCAACCTTATCCAGGATCAGAGCACGAACTGGCCTACATCAATCGGAATCGACCCGATGAAGATCAACCTTGGTGAGATCAACAACCGCGGTATAGAGTTCGTTGCTACATGGAGAGACAATCTTAACAAGGACTTCAACTACTACGTCACAGGCAACTTCGCCTACAACCGCAACAGAGTTGTGGACACCGGTGTCTTTGATGCTGATGGAAACGCAGCACCATGGGTCGGTGGTGGTAACTATGGTCTTGAGACTACTGCTATCTACCGCAGTGAGAACGGTCAGCCTATCAACTCATTCTACATGATTCCTTACGAAGGTATCTTCCAGAGTGAAGAAGATATCTATGATCATCAGAAAGACGGTAAGCTTATCCAGCCTGGCGCCCGTCCGGGAGACCTCAAGTTCACCGATGTCAACGATGATGGAAAGATCAGCACTGAAGACCGTGTCTATCTTGGCAACCCTACTCCGAAGTACACTTTCGCCCTCTCTGGCGGATTCACCTGGAAGAACTTCAATTTTGATATGATGCTTCAGGGTGTGGCCGGCAACAAGATCGCTTACATGGCCAAACAGCTTATCATCGCCGATGTCGAGGGTAACTTCAGCCGTTCGAGGGACATCCTTAACGCATGGAGCCCCGAGAACCGTGATTCTACCATTCCTATCCTCTCCAGGAACGACCCGAACTCCAACCTCGCCACCCCTTCAGGATGGTATCTCGAGGACGGAAGCTACCTCCGTATCAAGAACGTGACTGTTGGCTATGACCTGACCAAGCTCATGCGCCGTCTGCCACACTTTGCTGAGAGGAACTCTTCCTGCAACATCTACTTCTCTGGTGAGAATATGTTCACATTCACCAAGTACTCAGGAATGGATCCTGAGGTCGGCGGTTATGACACCCTGACTTACCCGGTCCATAAGATCTTCGCATTTGGTGTGAAACTCAACTACTAATTTGAAGCGAATATGAAAAAGTATATATACATAGCCATTGCGGCTCTCTTCGCCTTCAGCCTCGTCTCCTGCAACGATCTCCTGGATTATCCCAGGGAGGGTTCTCCGACTCAGGATAATTACCCTCTTACTGACCAGCAAGCCAACGATGCAATTGAGAACAGCTATTACGGTTTGTACGAAAGGGACGGAATGTTCAGCCGTGAGATTTATTGGGAGCAGGGCTGCGCCAATGATATGGTGTGGGGCAAAACCCGTGGTTTCAATAGCCTTGCCACTCTTTCCTATACTGGTAATGAAGGCCCGCTGATTGACTCTTACAACAGAATTTACAATCGCTACGGTCTTTCCAAGACCAACTGGGTCGTCATGACCATGCTTAACAAGCAGGCAAAGACAGAACTCACAGCCGTCGAAAAGCGTGTACTAGGTGAGGCTTACTTCCTTCGCGCGCAGTACCACCTGCTCGCCGCCTACCGCTACGGTACCAAGGATCTCGGTGTTCCTTTCGTAGCCTATGAAGATGTTGAGGGTGGATACAACTACGAAATCCCTGAGCAACTTGCTTCTGTCATCGACAACTATACCTACATTGTCTCGGACCTCAAAAAGGCTGAGGAGCTTTTGCCACGTGTAGAAGAATACACTTCTGCCGACCGTGGACGTGCATGCAAGCAGTCCGCCGCCGCCCTCATGGCGAAGGCATACGCGTATTGGGCTATGTGGGATAGCTCTCAGTGGGACAACGTCATCGATTGCGTCAACCGTCTTGAGAACTCCTACGGACGCGGTCTCGTTGACAATTATCCCGACCTCTTCTCCCCGGATTACAGCAAGGGCTTCTATAACAAGGAGTATTGCTGGGGTATCCCCGGATCTGGCGGTCCCGACTATTCCGGTAACGGCGGTGTAGAAATCACCGGGGTCATGCTTGAGGATAAGGGCTGGGGCAAGTTTAACGGCTGGGGCCAGATCAAGCCTTCCTATGACCTCTATGAAGAAATGGCTAAGGATAACGAAGACACTAACGGTGACGGAGTCTCTGATTATAAGGACACCAAGAACATTCGCCTTGCCACCACGATCCTTGAGTACAACGACGAGTTTGTCTATTTCGGTGAGACGATGCATTTCTATTCTCCGGTCAATATCGAGGCCGGCTTCCAGTGCAACAAGTATATGCAGGCATTTGAGCCTAAAGATCCTATTGGAGCAGGTACCCTGCTTGACAACGGTAACTGGCCAGTCACCAAGGTCATGTGGCCGATTGTCAGGTTCGCCGACTGTCTGCTTCTCCGCGCCGAGGCCAACCTAGCGAAGGGCAATGCCGCTGCTGCCGCTGCTGACATCAACAAGGTCCGCGTACGCTCACATCTTAAGCCACTTGCCGGCAATGCAACTTGGACTGACCTTTATCACGAGCGTCGTTGCGAACTCGCTTTCGAGTTTGCCGCCGACCATGCTTTCGACTGCAAGAGGTGGGCTGTCTCCGGAGCCGCAGAGATCAAGGCGCTTGCCCTCAATGAGCTTAATTCCCATCCGAGGGTACGTCACTATGAGGATAGGATGAAACCCGACTCTCCCTACACCGTCGGTCCTTATGAGGATTACAAGACGCCTGCAAAGGTCTGGAGTGACAAATTTCTTACCTTCCCTTATCCTACCGACGAGATTACGAAGGCCAACGGAAAACTCCAAAATCCTCCGTCCTGGCGCTAGTTTGATGACTTTTAAAAGATATTAAAGCATGAAAAAGATATTATACGCGATTATGGGGGCCGCACTCCTTCTTTTCGCCGGTTGCGAGGAAAAAGGTGAGGTCTTCTACCAGAATCCTTACAGGATCATCGTGGATTATCAGCCCTCGACTTTCACAATCAGTGGACTGTCCGGCAACGTGACCCCCGATGGTGATTATAACTGGATTACCTCCAATGGCAATGGCAGTTTCACCGTAAGGCGTAACACCTCGGGTGTTATCCGCCGCGCCGAGTTCACTGTCGCCGGTTCCAAGGACAAGGCCATCGTCAACCAGAGAGCTCATGGCCTTGATGCCACAGTCACTCCCGCTCTAAAAGGACAGGGTTTGGGAAGCGCTACAATCAATGTTACACTAGCCACAAAGTTCATTGATGACTATGCTGGCTGGGGTCTCATCTACAATACCGCCAATGACCGTGCTGCAGGAAAGGTCGTTCCCCAGAGTGGAGCACCAGTCGCCGGAATCAACTTGGGAGAGATCACCGGTCTCGCCGAAGGGACTGACTACTACGCCTGGGCCTATGTGGAAGATACCGAGGGATTGAGGGTTTATTCCGGCCCGATCGGTATTGTCCCTCCAATTTATGTAAAGGCCGGCGAGAACCTTCAAGCTGCTATTGATGGCGCTAAAGAGTTCCAGGAGATCCGTGTTGCTGGTGGCGCCACCTTCCCCGGCCCCGTAGTTTTCGACGACAAAAACAAAAACAAGAGCATCTCCGGTGGTTGGAACGCTGACTTCACAGAGCAGAGCATGGACAACCTGACTATTATCGACGGAGCTGGAGTCAACCGCGGTTTCTACTGTGGAGAGGATCCTCTTACTGATATGCCTCTTAAGGGATCTGTTGAGATTTCCTACTTTGAAATCCAGAATTGCCTTTCCATGAGTGGTCATGGTTCAGCCATACGTGTCAGCGGTGGTCCTATCAAGATACATCACTGCTATATGCATGACAATGTCACTGACCGTGGAACTATTGCGACTCGCGAAGATGATCAATCCTCTGACATTGAGATTTACAATTGCATCCTGACCAACAACATCGCTCACGGTCATGCTCCTGGAATCTCTATCGAGGACGGAAAGGATTATTATGGTATGGAAACCCACGCAGTCATCGCAAACTGCCTGATCGCCAATAACTTCTCTGATAAGGAAGATGGTTATGCCGGCTCTATCTATCTATATAACAAGATAATCGCCAAGGTGTTCAACAACACTCTTGTTGGCAACATCAACTACGATGAGAACAATGGCAACCTTTGGCCTTCATTTACTATCCGTCAATGGGGTAAGATCCATCTCGCCAACAACATTATCGTCGGAAACAGGTCACGTAAGCAGGGTGGGACTGAGAATGTTCTCCAAGATTATGAAGTCAACTGCGGCGGCAACGATGGAATGCAGGTTGTCAACAACTTGGTAGAAGGTGGCTTTGCCAGCACAGGCGGTTGCGTACTATCAGGCAACACTGTCCTCCCCGCCGGATTTGATCTCAAAGAGATCTTCAGAGATCCTGCTAACGGTGACTATACTCCTGTTGGCAAGGCTGTTGGAGCAGGTACTCTCGACCCTATCGTGATGACATCCACATGGGATAACGTCTCCGAGACTCTCGACATCAGAGCGATGATGGAGAAGTACGAGACAGACCTCAAGGGGAACCCTCGTATCACCAACGGTAAGATTGATGTTGGGTGCATTCAAGCCCAGTAATAATGCCCTAGATATAAGAATCAGCGGGACGCCCGAATGGACGTCCCGCTTTTTTTAGATTCTTCGCTTCGCTCAGAATGACAGTTAATTAGTATTCCTTGACTACCTTAAGCAAGCGGTCAGGATAATTGGATATGATTGCATCGACACCTGCGTCGATGAGACGGCGCATCTCGTCGGGATCGTCCACCGTCCAGGTATTGACCTTCATCCCCCTAGCGTGAGCCTTGTCCACAAGGGCCTTGTCCACATTCTCATGCGGTGCGCTGAGCCACTGGGGTGTGAAGTTCAGAAGGCTCATATACTGGTCGAAATCGGTTTCCCATTCCTCCACAAGGAATGCAAGGGTATGACCAGGATACTTCTCGTTGATATAGTTCAGGGCCCTCTCGTCGAAGCACTGGATCATCAGCCTGTCGCCAAGACCAAGGGAATCCATCATCGCCATGCAAAGGTCTGTATATTCATGATATTCAGGCCAATCCACACCTTCTACACCACCGTCGAAATCCGGGTCGCTCTTGATCTCGATGTCATAATGCATGGGATAGTGACCGTTCTCCTTAGTCCAGGCCTCCACGGCGGTAATCACTTCGGATGCAATGGGCTTTGAAACCGGCATGCAATGCTTCTCAGGCCATCCGGGATTGAATTTGAGACCAACATCCCATTTGGCAACCTCACTATAGGGCAGATGATAAAGATATGTCCTGGGATCACCGTCCATGACCGGAGTACCATCCGGTCGGGTCGAATAACGGGGATGGAAATATTTATCGTGTGAAAGCACGACCTTCTTGTCCTTGGTGATACAGAGGTCCATCTCCAGGGTATTGACACCCAACTTGACGGAATTGAGCATGGCCGGAAGGGTTTCCTCCGGATACAGCCCCATACCTCCACGGTGAGCCTCGACGTCAATGACATACTTGGGAGCCTCAGAAACCGGCCCTTCGACAGGCTCAGGGACCGGTGCAGTATCGTAATGAAGGGTTGCCTTTACGGGATAATGGTCTGAGACAAACGGAACATTGCCATAAGGCTGTCGGATGACCTCGAATTTATCGCAACCTTTGAATCCTGAATAGAACACATAGTCTATCGGCTGGTCGTGTGTAACCTTACCCCAGTCGTGCCAGGTGACTTCGTTGTCGGTCTCTGGAGCGGTCTGGCGGGCATCTGACATTAGCTCACGCAGTGCCTTAAGGCAAGGATCGCCGGGATAGACGTTCATGTCACCCGTGAGGATCATCGGATATCCCTCCGGATTCATTGCACCTATTCGCTCGACCAGAAGCAGCAGTCCGTTGCGACGGGCCTCCTTTCCTACATGGTCGAGATGGGTGTTGACAAAGTAGAAGTTACGGTCAGCGACCTTGTCATAGAGCAGGGTCCAGGTGGCAGTACGGCGGCAGGCCGCATCCCACCCGAAGGAAGGCTGGAAAGGAGTCTCTGAGAGCCAATAGGTTCCCCATTCCTTCAATTCGATACGTTCCGTATCATAAAACACTGACATATGCTCACCTTCATGGACACCATCCTCGCGGCCTACACCCACACATTTGTAGCCGGGGCAGTGCTCAACAAAATAATCGAGCTGGAAGTCCAAGGCCTCCTGAACGCCGAAAACGGCAGGCCTCTGGTCGAGTATCATGTCGCAAGCCGCATCACGGCGGTTCTCCCAGACATTGTCTCCATCCTTTGCGGTACCGTAACGTACGTTGAAAGACATCACAGGGAGGGTCTCAACAGCCTTATTGCTTTTACATGAAAAGGCGAGAAGCGATAAGATCGCTAAAAAAAGGAACTTTTTCATATAGTTAGAATATTCATTAAAAACTACTTGAGGGGTCCGCAGAGCAGGGCGGCTCCAAGGATTCCGGGATTGTCAAGGTCGGTTGAATAGAGGTCCAGATTCTCGACACTCTTCGGATAAGGGAATTCGCGGATTACCTTCCACATAGGCTCGCAATAGAGGGAGAAAGCTTTGGAGATACTTCCTCCCAGGATTATAACGGCAGGATCGAAGGCGTACATAATCATTTGAACAAGCTTGCCGATGTGGCCTCCGAATTCCTCCATGATGGCCATAGCCTTGGGGTCTCCTCCAGCCGCCGCAACAGCGGCTTCCTTGCCAGTAGTCCCCTTTCCGATGAAGAAACGGCTGCTGCAATAATACTCATAATCCCTGTCGAGATAAGGAATGCTGCCTATCTCCCCCGCACCGGCATTCCGCCCGCGGTAAAGATGCTCGTCAACTACGAGAGAACCTCCCACGCCGGTGCCAAGGGTCACGCAGAAAGCCTCCTTGTGGGGTCCTCCTTTACCGAACCTTGTAACGCCAAGTGCAAAGCAGTTGCAGTCGTTGTCCACTGCGGCAGGCACGTGATACCTCGCCTCCAACAGGTCCTTGAGGTGGACTTCCTTCCATGAAGGGATTCCAACGACATTATAGACAATTCCCCGGTCAGTATCTACTACTGACGGAACACCTATACCTATTCCGTCAACCTCGGGACAGAAAAGGTCGTCAATCAGGCGGTAGAGTTGCTCCAACACTTCCGCTTCGCTCCCTGTGGCATGGCAAGGCTCGGAAAGGATCTTTCCGAACTGACCGTCGGGCAGGACAGTGGCCACGCGTACATTGGTTCCGCCTAGATCAATGGCTATTCTCATAAAAAACTGATTGGTTTGCGTTAAAGTGAAATCTTTCCGCTCTTTTCCACATGTACGGTAGCGGACTGACCGTCACCCCACATCACTGTGAGGTCAAAAGGCACATTTGTGGTAACTGTGATTGAAGGCTTGTCAGAAGCGGACTTGCGCCCGGCAGCCTTCAGTGTCACGACACCTTCCGGGCCGAAAGGATAACGCTCGATTCCATGGGCCTCGATGTTGTGGACATCCCATTCAACCTTGTTCTCACTGAAGTCAGACTTGATGCCGAGGATATATTCGATGAACACGGCGATCGGAGGAAGACCGGTCCAACCGACGAAATCCTTACGGGCCATGAAGCCGGGAGCCACCTCCTCGGGTGCATAATACTCCCAGAAAGTACCCGTGTTCTGCCATACCTTGAACACGTTGTCGTAGTGGTTGCAGGCAATCTCCATAGCTTCCTTGCGGTAACCTCTTTCCCACAGTCCGCTGATCACCATGTAGTTGGCTCCGGGCCAGATTCCACCCTGCCAATAGCGTCCCTTGGGGTTGTATTTCGGATGGTCTGCAGAGAGAGACGGTACCCTGTGGGTCCTTGCAAACTCGGCCTCGCTGCCAAGATGCGCCACTATCCGGTCAAGGCGATCCTTCTCGAGAACATCAGTCTTGAGGGCCCAGAAAGCGGATATCCCCTTGGTGGCATTGCGGCTGCCATCACCATAGACGTCATAAAGGAAACCGGTTTCCTCATCCCACATGTTGTCGTTGATCCAGGCCTTGAGGTATTTCATCTCGTCCTCCATCTCCTCGATCTCCTGCCAGCGTTCGATGTAGAAACCGATCTGCATAAGGCAGTCGTTCACAAGGTACTGCTGAAGGTTTGTGTCCAGCCAGGTCATGTGGCCGTTGGAGAAAATCTGGTTGTATCCTTCCGGTACACGCGGCATGTTGTCCATCCCGGTGCCCCATCCGCTGGACCAGTAGGTTCCGTCCTTCCAGGTGCGGTTGAGTTTCCACCACTGGGCGTAGGCCACCAGGGCAGGGAAGACCTTGTGAAGCCTGTCTATGTCGCCGAACTGCTTATAGTACAGCAGCTCTGCCCATGGAAGAAGGTTGGGTCCGGTTGAGGTGGGGTCGTAGCGTTCGAAGCAGTCCGAGCCGTCGGCACGGATCTCCCGGCAGATGAAGCCGTCCTGGTGCTGCTTCGCGTAGAAGTTGTCCAGCGTCCTCTGGAACGGGAAGAACCGGTAGCCATAGCGGGCGAACATCATCATGAAGGAATCGTCCCACATGAATATGTTGCCGTTGTATGCCACATCAAGGTAAGGGGATACGAAACCCGAACCTTCCTGGGGCTGGCGGATGTTCCCGACGGCGATCTTCCAGGCGTGCCAGTACATCTCGATCTCCTTTTCATGGCCTTCCCATATGGGTGAAGGCAGGATCTTCTGGGCCTCCTTGAAGGATTTTGGAGCGATGGTCTCGGGTTTCATCGTCCGGAAAGAATTCTCCGACACGAAGATATTCTTCACGTAGGTATTCTTGTACGGAAGGTCGAACGGCCCGGACTTCAGGTCCTGGGCGACGAGGGGAAGTGCGCTGGATATGATGAGCGCTGCCAGGAGGATGCGTTTCATTTCTTTACGAGCCTTTTGATTGTACGGGGGATTTCGATGTTCATGTAGGTTCCGGTGAAATGCTGTGAACCTGGTCCGTAAGCAAATACGGGGAGGGCGGACGGAGTATGGTCGTCCGAATTGTAGACTGCCAGCACATGTCCGGTGGCAAGGTCTCCGTCGAGTATGGTCAGTCCACCGGTTTCATGGTCAGCCGTCACGACCACGAGTGTCTCTCCGTTGCTGTCGGCGAACTTAAGGGCCTCTGCGACTGCAAGGTCGAAGCTGAGGGTCTCGATGATGGAGGCGGGCAGGCAGTCGGAATGCCCGGCATAGTCGATCTTGGCTCCCTCGACCATAAGGAAGAAGCCCTTCCTGGACATCGACTGCATCTTGGCGATGGATTCTCGGGTGATGTCGGCAAGGAAGCCGAGGGTTTCCTCGCGCGCATATTCGCGCATCCGCTGGTCAGCGCAGATCACCCTGCCCGGTATGGAATTGGTGCTGAGGGCGTCGTGGGTGTAGTTGAATCCGTTGGCCTTGACAGCAGTAAGGAGGTCGAAACCGTCTTCCCGGGGATCCTCGAAATAGTCGGTTCCGCTGCCGGCGAGAAGGTCCAGGCTCTTGTTCGTGGCAAGGTAGCGGGTGACCTTTTCAATGCTGTCGCGCTCGGCGGTGTGGGCATAGAACACCGACGGGGTGGCGTCAGCCAGGTCGCCGAGGGTCACGACACCGGTCGCCTTGCCCTGGGCGTGGAAATAGTCACATAGGTTGGGATATTCAACTGAACCGTCCTCATTGGCGGCGATATGCCTTGTCCAGGACAATTCTCCGGTGGCAAGGGCGCTTCCTCCGGATGCGGAGTCACCGATGAAGTCGTCGTTGGGATTGTAGAACTGGAGTCCCATCATCTTCATCCTGAGCATAGACAGGTCCCTGCCGTTGGCATAGGCTCCAGACAGGATCTGTCCGAGACCCATTCCGTCGCCGATCAGGAAGATAACGTTCTTGATCTTCTTGTTGGAAGCGTCGTTCCTGTAAGTGGGAGAGTAGACCTCGATGCCTTTGCTGAGCTGCATCTTCTCGTTCTGGAAACCCTGGAAGTCACGGGTCGCCTTGTCCAGTCTCTTGGTACCGGTGACTCCGGCCTGGACGGCGTGGCGGCCTATCCTGAAATTCTTGTTGGTCCAGTTGCTGAAGAACAGTGCGCACTGGGCGGGGTAGTCCGTGTTGAAGAAATCCACTCCCAGCTTGTGAAGGGTGAAATAAGCCGTCGTTCCTTCCGGAGCATCCCAGAACCGGATCGGTTTCCCTGCTTCATGTGCCGTTTCGATGGCCTTGGTTACGGCCTCCAGTTCAGAATTGATCATCCTTCCCTTGCCGTTCCAGTTGCGGGCGAACTTCCTGAAGTCGGTGCTGATCATGGCTATACGCTTCAACTGCTCGGGAGTATAGTTCAGTTTCCCGTCCTTGAAATCACCGTCGAACCAAAGCCAGGAAGGCCATTTGCCGAAATCTTCGGGGGCGGGCTCGTCTCCGGTGATGACGATCTTGACTCCGTTCTCAGTCGTGAACACGTCCGGATATTCCTCGGCCAGGGCTATGACGCCGGGCAGGGATTCCCCGGTCTTGAGGTCCACTACCAGCTGAAGCCGGTCGTCGCTGCCTTTCCACATCCGTCCTCCGTTCTCACGGAATGTCTTTACGATGGGTTCGATATACATTTTGCGGAGGCTGCGTTCAGCCGTGACATCCTTCCTGTTGTGCGCTACCAGGATCTCGCCGTCCTGCAGGAACACGTCGGCCTCGATGGATGCACAGTGCTGGGAATATGCCTCCCAGAAAGGTACGGTCCGGTTGTAGTCGTTGTGGGAATGGTAGATGATCGGCAGTTGCTGTGCGTAAGCCGCAAGCGTGACCAGAAACGTCAAAGAGATGGAAAGGATCCTTTTCATATAAGCATCAATGTATTATTGCGGTATCGGGTATACGGGAGAATCTCTTGTCGGAAGGGCTCTTCCAGCCCCAGGCAAGGGATTGTCCCTCATAATCTTCAAGATACAGGAGCCGGAATGCGTGGTATCCCTTCAATAGAGGGATGCGGCCGGTTGCGGAATACGCGCTGTGCGAGCCGTCGTTGTCCACCACGCGGGTTCCGTCTATCTCCAGAACGCCTCCGTCGTCACTGGAAACGAAAAACTCCCAGATGCCGTCGGACGCGATGTCAAGATAGCCTGTGAATATGTATCCGAAGTGGTCCTCATCGGGTGCACCCTTGATGGACGGGGTGGGCATCTCACCCCTGCTGACAACCTTGGAGGCAAGGACGTCCGCAGTGCAGGTGAAATTGCCGAGATGGTAGGTATAATTGCATCCAGGGCGGGGATTTCCGATGACTGTGGGTTTCCTGTAAATCGCGGGATAGGCGTGTATCCTGAACAGGGGACTCGGATCCAGACCCTCCTTGAAAGCCTTTGCCGAGATGATGCAGTCCTTGTCGATTCCGAAAGGCTCGCTGAAAACAGGGGAGTTTTCATCAGGCTCGGAGCCGTCGAGGGTATAGTGGATGGTTGCGCCTTCGGTCCTGCAGAGAATGTTGACAGGGAAGGTTCCTTCGTACAGACAGGGATTGCCTTTGATGTATGGGACCGAGACCTGGTCACCGGCAGTAAGTGAATATGGAGCCGGCAGTCCGTCACGGCCGTTGTCCGGGGTGGGACTGAGGGTGAAGCTCAGTTCGCCTCCCTTCATCAGGGTTTCGTAATCGATGAAATGCTGTCCGACAGGTTCTCCGTTGAACGTCACATTGGAGATGTATTGATATTCCGGATGGTCCGCGGTGATTGTAAGTACTTTGCCGTTGCCCAGGGTGATGACGGCCTTCTTGAACACAGGAGCCGCGAACAGGAATTCTCCGGTTCCGGGGCAGGCAGGATATATTCCGAGTGCGGACAGAACGTACCAGGCAGACATCTGGCCGCAGTCTTCGTTGCCACATATCCCTTCGGGAGTGGCGGCGTACATTTCGTCCAGCATCTGGCGTACCCTGGCCTGGGAACTTGAAGGTTTCCCGGTCCAGTAGTACATGTACGCCGTGGAGTGGCTGGGCTCGTTGCCGTGGGCATACTGGCCGACAAGTCCGGTCATGTCGCCTATCCTTGTCCTAGAGTCACGTTCATCATAAGTGAACAGGGAATCCAGTGCAGCATTGGCGCTGTCTCTGCCACCCAACTGTGCCACCAGGCCGTTGATATCGTGGGGTGCGAAGAAGCGGTACTGCCACGGGACACCTTCGGTAAAGTCCCGGGTACTGACTATCCCGCTGAATGGAGAAGACCAGTTACCTTCATCGTTCCTCGGGCGCATGAATCCGGTGGAGGAATCGAAGAGGCAGAGGTAACGGCGTGCCCTGGCGTCATATTCGGAAGCCAGGTCCTTATGTCCGAGATCCTCCGCCATGCGGGCTATGCACCAGTCGTCATAAGCGAATTCCAGGGTCTGGGAGACGGACTCTCCCATACGGTTGGAAGGAATGTAGCCGTATTGGTTGTACAGGGGGGAATTCTCGTTCTTGTTGGAGGTTTCGACCATCGCCTTCAGTGCCCTCTCGCCGTCGAAGCTGCGGATCCCGCGCAGCCAGGCGTCGGCGATCACGGGAATTGCGTGGTATCCGATCATGCAACCCGTATCGCTGGTTCCTAAAGGCCATTTCGGGAGTACTCCGTCGCAGTCATACATATCCAGCAGGCTGAATACCATATCCTCGACCAAGCCGGGATTGATCAATGTCTGCAGTGGATTCCACGAGCGGAACGTGTCCCAGAGCGAAAGGGTCGAATAGAAACTCCGTCCTTGAGGTGCGGAGGCGATCTCCTGACTGTGGTTGCGGTAACGACCATCCAGGTCTGACATGAGGTTGGGGGAAACCATGGTGTGGTACAGGGCTGTGTAGAAGATGGTCATCCTCTCTAACGATCCTCCTTCGACCTTGACCTTGCCCAGGTTATTGGCCCAGAGCATCCTGGTTTCAGCCCTCACGGCGTCGAAATCCTTGTCTCCAACTTCCGCAAGCCTGTTCCGTTCGGCACTCCCGGCATCCACCTCGGAAAGGCCAACGCTCACGGTTACCTCTTCAGTACCTTCCGGGAAAGTGAGCAGGTAGCGGTCTTCTCCTTCATCCTTGCATCCTGAGAAAGGAACGGAGAAACTGGCCGAGAAGAACATATAGCGGTCGGGGGCCCATCCGGAGATGTGGCGTCCTCCCTGGACCAGCCTGTCTGAAACGGCGTTGAATGATATGCTGTCCGGAATGCAGTCTCCTATGGTATGCCTCATGTCGATCCTGATCCGGGGTTCTCCCTTGATGGGGAAGGAATACCTGTGTATTCCAACATGGCTTGTAGCTGTAAGCTCTGCGGTGATTCCATTCTCCTTGAACCTCACCCGGTAGTATCCCGGAGATGCGGTTTCATCCTCGTGGGAGAAGTGGAGAGGGGCGATGTCGCCCATTGACGGAGTGAAAAGGAAATCTCCGAGGTCCTGGCAACCGGTTCCGCTGAGATGGGTGTGCGAAAAACCCAGGATGGTGGAGTCGCTTGTATGGTATCCCGAACTGCCGTCCCAAGTCCTGTTCCTGGTATCCGGGCTCAGCTGCACCAGTCCGAAAGGAGTAGTGGCACCCGGGTAAGTATGTCCATGGAATCCGGTTCCGATGAAAGGGTCGACTGATTCAACCGGAGTCTTTCCGCCGGTACAGGATGCCGCAGCCAGGAGGATGACCGCAGCAACTATGGGGTGTAAGCGCATCGCGAGGCGTTTTAGTGTTCGATCAATTTCAAATATACAAATATAAATAACAGCGGCTTGATTCAAAGACGATTTTCCGCTGCAATACACCTTAATTCACGCAAAAAGGCGGATTTTATTCTGTCAAATATTTGAAATACTCGTCAATGTCGCGGCGTTTTGGAAGGCGGGCGATATACACCTGGTCTCCAAGGTCGTCCGCCAGAGCCGCGCTCATGCGGGTGCAGAGGGAGATCCTGTCCCCGTAGCGTTGCATTATGTCCTGGTGCGAATGCTTGTAGCTATGGACATCCCGCCTGCCGACATAGGCGCAGTAGAACTGCTCACCGAAATCTTTCCGGCGCTCGCCGAAAGCGACCATGTCAGCCCATATCTGGAACACGTCCGTAGAGTGGGCGTAGTTCATCATATCGGGTGTGAGACCTCCCGGGGGGCGCATATTCACTTCAAGGCCCACATAATCGCCTTTCTTCCCCAGTCCTTCCCGGTCCCTGTCGAGTTGGAAGAATTCAAGGTGGACGAAGCGGTTCCTGATGCCGAAGGCCTTGACGGTGCGCCTGCCTATTGAGGCCAGCTTGGTCGGAACGGTCTTGTTGGTCCAATAGCAGGTGTCAAGGTTGCCGTGGACGATATCCATAATCGGGGTGGGGAAGACGGAGTTGTTCTCGAAGACCGGCTCCATCCTGTCATTGAATATGGCGTCGTATGAAACCAGGAGCCCGGTTATGAACTCCTCCATCACGAACAGTTGACAGTTGTCCTCGTGATCCTTGAACCACCTTTCCAACTCTTCGTTCGAATGAAGCTTGAACGTTCCTGTCGCACCGACGCCGTTGTCAGGCTTGGCGATGATCGGGAAACCGGTCTTTCCGGCAAAGGTTTTGACTGCTTCCAGGCCCTCGGAGCATTTGATCTGCCTGGCTGTCGGGATACCTCCTTTCCGGTAATATTTCTTCATCTCGGACTTGTTCTTGATCGCCGCGACATGGTCCGACTGGATGCCGGTGGTGACGTTGAAATCCGTCCTCAGGCGGGCATCCTGTTCCAGCCAGTATTCGTTGTTGGACTCGATCCAGTCTATCTTGCCGTATTTATGGGCGAACCAGGCCACAGCCCTGTACATCTCGGAGTAATCCTCCAGATTGTTGACCTTGTAATAATCCGTAAGGTTTTCCCTTAGTTGCCAGGGGAGATTCTCCCACGGCGTGTCCGCTATTCCGAGGACGTTGATACCGTTTCTTCTGGCACCGGCGCAGAACTGCCAGTAACCCTCGGGGAAATGGGGTGAAATGAATACTAAGTTCACGAAACTGTATGTTTTATTCTCTTCTGACACTTTTCTCATACCGCCGCCGGTTATCTCCCAAGCCTCTCCGAAAAGGGTTGACCTTCCGTCTTTCACCATCACGTATCCTCCGTCAGGGAATGTGTAGAAGCGGTGACGGTGACTGTCCGGGAAGACCACGTCTTCAAAGAGGCGTTTGCCATCCAGGATGACGTTCCGGACCTGGTGGTAGTGTGGAATCAGGTTGATGTCGGTCAGGCCCAATCCCCTGAGCCAGCGCCTGTAGCCGGGATCGACTGCCTCACCGGGCAATTCCGGATGTGAATATACCATATCGGCGCAGTTCATGCTTCCGGCACTGCATCCCATAACGACACCCTTGTAGCCTTCCAACAGCCCTTTCAGGCCGATTTCGTTGATGAATCGGTTCTGGGTCGGGACGTGACCTCCGCAAAGGATTATCCAATCCGCTTTTTTCACGAGGTCACGTGCTTCGGAAGCGTTTCGACGGTCCAGCATCACTGTCTTGCGAGGAATAATGCCGGATTTCGATATGCAGTCCGACATACCCTTAAGGACCGAGTCGGTGAAGGCCACATCGTCCGGCGCGGCGCTCACAAGCAAAATGAAAGGCCTCTCGGGCAGTTCCGCTTTCACGCGGTCAAGAAAACCATTGTCCGAAGTAAAATGGTCCTCTCCGTATCTAGTCGGGCTTCCTGTCAGGAACAGTGTCATAACGCCCGCGAAGATACTATTTTTTTCAGAGAAAGAGGCTAAATCGCTCTTACACCAGCCCCTGCGCCATCATCGCGTCGGCCACTTTGATGAAACCTGCGATATTGGCTCCGTTGACATAGTTCACGTGGCCGTTTTCGTCGGTGCCGTATCTGACACAAGCCTCGTGGATATCTTTCATTATCCTGTGAAGCTGGGCGTCAACCTCCTCGGGAGTCCATTTGAGCCTCATCGAGTTCTGGGTCATCTCGAGTCCGGAAGTCGCAACTCCGCCGGCGTTGGAAGCTTTTCCCGGAGAATACAGGATTCCGGCGTTCTGGAACACGGCGATCGCTCCCGGCTCGGAAGGCATGTTGGCTCCTTCCGCCACGCACTTGCAGCCATTGGCTATCAGCGTCTTGGCTTCACCCTCGTCGATCTCGTTCTGGGTGGCACAGGGAAGGGCGATATCGCACTTGACTCCCCAGGGCCGCTGGCCGGGATAATAGGTGGCGGTAGGATATTTCTCGGCATATTCACGGATCCTGCCCCGATAGATGTTCTTGAGTTCCTTCACATACTCAAGCTTCTCCGCGTCTATTCCGTCCGGATCATGGACGAAGCCGTCGGAATCCGACATCGTGACGACCTTTCCGCCAAGCTGGGTGGCCTTTTCAACCGCATGCTGGGCCACGTTTCCGGCACCGGATACCAGGATGGTCTTGCCTTCGAAGGAATCGCCTTTTGTGGCGAGCATCTCGCTGGTGAAATAGCAAAGACCGTAACCAGTGGCCTCCGGTCTCAAGGGGCTTCCTCCCCATCCGGCGCCTTTCCCTGTAAGGACGCCGCCGAACTCGTCGCGGAGCCTTTTGTATTGGCCGAACAGGAAACCGATTTCCCGTCCTCCTACGCCGATGTCACCGGCAGGGACGTCGGTGTCTTTACCTATGTGCCGGAACAGTTCCGTCATGAAACTCTGGCAGAATTTCATCACCTCGTCCTCGGATTTACCGCGGGGATTGAAATCGGACCCTCCTTTCGCACCGCCCATAGGGAGGGTGGTCAGGGAGTTCTTGAAAGTCTGCTCGAAGGCGAGGAACTTCATGATCGAGAGGTTGACGGAAGCGTGGAAACGTATTCCTCCCTTATATGGTCCGATAGCGCTGTTCATCTGGACCCGGAAACCACGGTTGATCTGCACATCTCCGTTGTCATCAAGCCAGGGAACCCTGAATATCACTACTCTTTCGGGCTCCGCTATCCTTTCCATGATCTTTCGCTTAATGAGGTAAGGATGTGCTTCAAGATAGGGGGCGAGGCTCGTCACAACCTCCCTGACCGCTTGATGGAATTCGTGCTCACCGGGGTTCCGGGAGACGATGTCTTCCATAAACGCCTTGACGTAATTCTCGGCTGTGTAATACATGGTGATTATATTTGTTAAGTTCGTCTGATCATAAAGAAAGGGAATCGATATCTTTTTACCAAGACATTTCGGGATTATATCGTTTTGTAATCATCGTAATATCCGGTCCTTGTCTGATATCCGGCGGATAGGCCGGTGGTCTTCAGGTGCTCGGTAGGAAACAAATACCGTTATTTTCTGCCCGATCGAGGACCTGAGGTTGCCGACCGGCAAGGAAAGGGCCGTTTTTCTTACTCTTTGACCACCAGACACCTATGAGGGCATATTGCATGAAAAGCCAGCCCTTTTTGGCGGCATCTTTTCATGCATGGAATTACGGTGTAGATAGCTGTAAACTAAATCAATTGGCGATCACTGTATCTTGATTGTCATCGGGACTTCCAGCCGCAGGCCACCCCACTTGTCATCGACGGTAATGATCTGTCCCTCTATTGTCTGCCCAGAAGTATAGCCATATTCCTGCAAGAGTTCACCGTTGAGTCTCCATTCCAGGTTCATCGGGTTCTGGGACATGATGACGTCTTTGTTTTTGTTGTCGAAGGCGATCCATTCGCCATTGACCTTAACTTCTGCTCCTGGAATGCTGAAGAGGATGCCCTTATAGTAGCCCTTGTCTAGATTGATTGTTTCCCCGGCCGAAATGCTGGCAGGAAGGTTTTGAGGAGTGAGATACTTCTTGTACAGACCAGCAGGATTGATGAGCTGGAGAGGTTGAGTCTGCCCATCGAGCCGGATATAATCAGTCAGACAGGTGGAGCGAACCATGTCAAGAAGTTCGAATACATCCTTGGCTTCTGCATACATCTGGAA
>CACZCQ010000006.1 GCA_902779765.1 uncultured Bacteroidia bacterium | reverse complement strand
CGCTGGATACGCCTAACGCAATGATTATCAGCAAAGAACGCATCATAGAGATTACTTTGTCAATCTTCATAAGAGTACGTTTTGTTAAATAATGAATTTAACAAACGCAAAAACGCCGTCAGACCGGCCTGTACGCCACATTTTGCGTACAGGCCGGTCTGACAGCGTTCTTCCCCGGCTATGTCAGGGAAGGCATAATTTCGAGGTTAAAGCTCCTTGATCTTGATATTCTTGAACCAGACTTCGTTGCCATGGTCCTGAAGAAGGATGTAACCTTCTTCGTAGTTTCCGAAGTTGGGCCAGTCTCTGTACTTGCTGTAAGCGACGAGGGCATTCCACTCCTGGTTGTTCCTTTCATATTCAAGGAGTTTCACACCGTTCAGCCAGTGCTCGACATGAGAACCCTCGACTATGACGGTAGCGGTGTTCCAGGAATTGATGTCGAAAGGCTTGTCCTCCGGAGCAGGGATCAGGTCGTAGAGCGAGCCGAGGGTCCTGTTACCCTTTACACCGAGCTTGGCGTCAGGATGACGGAGGTCGTCCAGGATCTGGAACTCACAGCCTATTGCAGAGCCGGCACCCTTGTTCAGTGTAGGATCCACGAAATACTTGATTCCGCTGTTTGCACCCTCGGTGATCTTGAAGTCCACCTTGAGGATAAAGTTCTTGTAAGTCCTGGTTGTGATGATGTCCCCGCCGTTGGTGGACTCTCCCCCATTCCCGGCAAGGACCTTCAGTACACCATCCTCGACTACCCAGCCGTTCTCGGGGAAAGCGTCCAGTTTGGCACCACGCCATCCTTCAGTGGTCTTTCCGTCCCAAAGGAGGGCCCAGCCGTCCTTCTTCTCCTTGCGGGTCAACGAATTGTCTTTCGCAGACTCCTTGGAGCCGCATGATGACAGGCAGAGTGCCAGGGTCAGAAATGCGAATGCTATCTTTCTCATGGTATGGTCCTTTACATCTTATAGAATTCCTCCCATCCCTTGCGAGGCGGCTGGCCTACGAGCATCGCGTTGGCGAAGTCATTGTTGGTGAACTGCTTGGTGCGGGGATCGAAATAGAGTTTCGCATTCAGTCTCTGGGCGATGACGCCGAGGCAGAAGACCTGTGAGAGAACGCCGTTGATCTCGAAAGGAGAACGGGTCTTCTCGATACCCTGGCAGGCAAGGAGGAAGTTCTCGAAGTGGTTGGAAGGGCTCTTCGGTACCTCGGGAAGCTTTGAAGCCATGTCCCTGGCAGCCTCCTCGGGAATGATCGACAAAGTGGAACCGTGGCTGCCGCCCTTGAAGATCAGGTCTTTCGAATAGATGATCTTTCCGGGAGAAAGCTTAGCTACAGGGCCGTCATTCTGGTTGGAAGCCGGAACGTCCGCCGTCGATACACCGCCGCCGTATCCCTTCGGAATCGGGGGAAGGTTGTCGAGGCCGTCGTACCAGGTGACATCCACAGGGGGCATTCCCTTCCTCTGAGGGAAGCGGAAGAGGATGGTTGATGAATAAGGATAGAAGTAGTCGTTGTGACCGTTCTCATAGAGCATGCTGACCTCGTACGGAAGCCCGAGCTCCAGGAACTCATGGACGGTGTCGAGGATATGGGCTCCCCAGTCTCCGAGACATCCCATTCCGAAGTCATACCAGCACCTCCAGTCTCCCTGATGGTACTTTTCGTTAAAATCGTGGTAAGGAGTCACTCCAAGCCAGGTGTCCCAGTCCATACCCCTCGGGATCGACTGCTGCGAAGGCATCTTGTACATCCTCTTGGCATCGAAACTATGCCAGCGGCGTGAATTGTTCATATGGGCGGTCACGGCAGTGACATCCTTGATTATCCCTGCATCAAGCCATGCCTTGAACTGGAAGTAGTTGGCATCGGAATGGCCCTGGTTTCCCACCTGGGTGGCCAGGTTCGGATGTCTCCTGGCACAGTCCATCATAAGCTCAGCCTCGTGGAACGTGCGGCACATCGGTTTCTCAAGGTAGATGTGTTTCCCCTGGCTCATGGCGAGCATTGCTATGGGGAAATGGGAATGGTCGGGGATGGCAGCCGCGACAGCGTCGAATTCGTTGCCGCATTTGTCGAACATCTGGCGATAGTCCTTGAATCTCTTGGCCTTCGGATACATGCCGAGGACCTTCTTGCACTGAGGGCCGTCGATGTCGACATCGCAGAGGGCAACGACATCGATCATGCCGGTATTGGTGAAATCACCAATGATCTGCTCACCGCGGTTACCTATTCCGACGAAGGCGATCTTCACTTTCTCGCCCCTAGGCTTGGCCTTTGCCAAACTTCCGGATAAAGTGTCCCTGCCCAGGATCTCTCCAGGTGTCAGTGCCATGCCGGCAGATGCAACCGCCATGGACTTTAGGAAATCTCTTCTGTTAAGCATATTTATTGGGGGTTATTGACTTATCTTTGTAAATATACAAAAAATAACTGACGATTATTTCATATATTTGTAAATAAAACGATTGTCACATGAACACTAACGACAGATTTGTTATCACCATCAGCCGTGAAGTAGGATCGGGCGGAAGGACCGTCGGAAGGAAACTGGCGAAAAAACTCGGAGTCCGTTTCTGCGACAAGCAACTCATACGGGAGCTGGTAAACATGTTCGGCCTCAACGAGGGCGAGATTGAAAGGATCAAGGGGAAGAAACAGAATTGGCTCGAGGACCTGTTCTCGAGGATTTCCCCTGAATTCGGTTCCGAGATGTTCATCCCCCGTGGAGTGGAGGAGCCTCCTGTGGTCACATCCAACGAGATATTCGAAAACGAAAAGCAGATCATACGCTCCATTGCCGAGGAATCTTCATGTGTCATCGCAGGACGTTCTGGATTCTTCATCCTCAAGGACCATCCCAACAAACTGGATGTTTTCATCCATGCCTCCCGCCAGAAAAGGATAGAAAGGGTGATGCGCCGCCAGGAACTCACGGAGAAAAAGGCCGAGGAAGTCATCGACTATGTCGACAAGGCGAGGGACAACTACATCCAGAAGTTCGCTGGCACAAGCCGCTACGACCTGCGAAACTACGACCTCGTCCTGAACATGGATTACATGACCGAGGACGAGGCCGTCGAATGCATCCTGAAGGCTATCGGATAGCCTCAGGCCCAGCTTTTACAATACGACGTCGTAGCTGCCGCAGGTATATTCCGCGCCCTTCACGTTGGCGCTCACACCTACCGGCAGTTCGAAATGCAGGTCATTCCCGTTCCGCCTGACCACTACAGGACCGTACGGGGTTCCCTGTGTGACGGAAACCGACTCAAGGCCTTCCGGAATCTGGGGATTGATGATTATATGCCTGTAGCCGGGAGCATCGGGGATTATCCCTCCCAGAGCCTGGTAGAACCAGCTTCCGATACCGTTGAAACAGTTGTGCAGACGGCTGCGCCTTGCATTCCAGTGCTCCCATGTACCGGTAGCACCATTGTCCAGCATATGAAGATATCCTGGATAACCGTGCTGTTTGAGCATTCCGTACATGAAACCGCACTCCCCTGCCAGCGTCGCCCATTCGGTGATGACGGGAACACCTACGAGACCGGTCTTGAGATGGCCTTCATAGACGGTCCCGGTGCGTTCCACCAGCTTGTCCCGGACCTGCTGGAGGTCTGATGCGGGCACTATCCCGACAAGCATCGGATAGGCCATGTCTATCTGCGAACCGCTTCCGTAGACATACTCATCCTTATGATAAAGGACTTCATTGATGCGCTTGGCAAGAGCATCATAACGTGCCTTGTACCCCGCGGCATCCTCGGGATGCCCGACAAGGCCGGCGATGACCTCCAGTTCCCTGTACACCTGACAAAGGGAGCAGTTATTGACAAGGTCCACGGACTCGGGATCCTGGACATCGACTCCGTCCGGAGCCGCCCAGTCCCCAAGGTACCAGTGCCTGTATTCCGTAGAGGGCCACTCCTTCAACAGGCCGTCGACAGTATAGGCGTCGACATAATCGAGCCAATGTTTCATCGTAGGATAGCACCTTTCCAGCATGCGGGAATCACCGTAGCTCATCCAGGCGCGCCAGGGAGCCTGGACGATGAAACCGCACCAATAAGGACCGCCTCCAGCCCTCTGGGGACATGGCGCGGTATGGGGAAGGCCACCGTCTTCCCTTATGACATCATTCCATGCCTGCAACCAGTTGACATAGAGAGGAGAAGCATCGAACATGGTCTGGAACGTCAGCGCCGAAGCATTCCCGTCGCCGCCGTAGCCGAGGCGTTCGATATTCGCGCAGTCGACCATATAACCGTCGAATGCAAGGTTCTCAAGGGTGTAGGCAACCATGTCGTGGATGGCATTCAATTCCTTGTCGGAAGATTCGAACGAAGACGTCCTCACATAGTCGGTACGCATCCTCATTGCCTTGATATCCTCAATCTTCGGAGCGGTCTGGAGACTGTCGAGAAGGATATACCTGAAGACATGATGGTTGAACTTGTTGACGAACCTGTCGCCGGCGGCATTGCCTGATGAAGTATAATAGTTCCAGCTCACCGCCCGGACCGTGCCGTCAGGTTCAAAGTTATCAAAGAACGATGCCGTTGACACATGCCCCTCAGGATGACCGGGAATGGTGATATCCAGCATTCCATTGACTACCCTGCCGAAATCGACCAGCCAGCCGCCGTTGTCTCCGAAAGGTTCTATGCTTTCCGCCTGGAAGGTTTCCTGGACGAGGCAAAGCTCGCACATCTGCTGGGAAGCCTCTATTCCGTTAATTGCAACCACATCCACCGGGGCCCATTCGAGCTTGTCCAGGGCTGCTTTGTCAATACCGGCAGGCATTACCCTGGCATCCATCGCCTCGCCGCCGAAATGCCAGTCACGCCAGGTGTCATAATCCCTGTATCCGCTCCAGGCACCCTGCCACGAACCGTCCGTGCAAAGAAGGGCGGTCATCCCATCCGCAGTCACTGCATCCAGTTCAGCCTTCACCAGAGGGCCCTCGTAGGCAGCACTGAAAGTCCTGGGCTTGTACCAGCCGGAGCTGGTCCACAGAACGATCTCATTGACTCCCTTCCTGATGAGGTTGGAGACATCGTAGACCACGATCAAGGATCTCTTGTCCAGCTGCGAAACTGCAGGATTGAGTACGGCCTCGGAAACCCTGGTGCCATTGATATAGGCCTCGTGATAACCAAGGGAGTTGACATAGAGCAATGCTTCACCCGGTTTCCTCTCCACTTTGAATTCCTTCCTAAGGAGCGGTGACCTTCCCTCTCCGGGAACTGCTCCGATATACTCTCCCTTCAGACAGTCGTCACCGATGACACCTATTCCGAAACGCCGGGGCCTGCTCCAGGAGGAAACCTCCTTGTCGGATTTCCAGACGCGGACCCTCCACCAGCATTGCTGCCTCGAAGACAGACCGGTCCCTGAATACGGAACCATGACCTGGTCCTGCGAAGCCACCCTTCCGGAAGACCACAACAATGCCTTGCCGGATTTGAGGGAGGATTCAGAAGCGGCGACCTGGATTTCATACGCCACCTGCTGCATAGGCTCCGAAGAGCGTATCTTCCAACTGAAATGAGGAAGTGCAGAATCTATTCCGAGCGGTTCTTCCAGTCCCTCGCACCTGAGGTCATAGGTCTCGAACGGATGACCGCATGATACCGCCACAAACAGGGTGACGGCCAAAAGGAAACAATTGAATGACTTGTTCATGACAGTTCTTGTATCTTATCTTATCTTATCTTATCTGTATCAATCCATCCCATGACGTGGTATAGAGCCCTGAGCAGAACTCGCGCCTTATACCGTCTGAATAGTGTCCCTCCCTCTGCATGGCCAGCCGAAGGACGTTCCTGCCCGAAGTGTTGACCAGGTCCATCACCTTGGAAATCCGGTCGTCACGGCTCCTGGTGTCAGAGTCGAAACCGAAAAGGGTCTGCTGGATCGACCCGGCATCAACGATGTCGGCCACGATCACGCCAGCCCTCTTGTATTCAAAACCAGGCCTGTAGACCATCCTGAGAGCCCTGAGGGCAGCTCCGACTATTTCGGGAGTACTGTTAGCCGGGACGTCGAGCCTGACGCTCGCATTGGGAAAATACTGGGCCAGGTCCTCCCGGAAACGGTTGGTATGCACGAATACGCCGACAGTGGCTGCAGCCGTACCATCCTTGCGCAGTTTCTCCGCGCATTTTCCGGCAAAATCCGAAACCCTGAGGGACAGCTCGTCCAGATCCGTCAGCATATTCGCAAATGAACGGGATGTGCAAATCGACTTCCTCTTTTCTTCCTTCTCCTCCTCGACCATCCGTATGCCTTGAAGCTCCGACCAAGTCCTGACTCCCATAATTCCCATACGCTCACGGACCCATTCAATGGGTCTTCCCACGAAATCCAGGGCAGTCTTGACGCCCTGGGCCTCCAGCTTGGGCGCGCCTCTCCATCCTATTCCCCATACGTCTCCTATGGGAGTCAGGGAGAGTGCCTTGAGCATCTTCTCTTCCGAGTCGATCATGCAGACTCCCCTGTAACCCTTGTATTTCTTTGCAAAATGGTTGGCCACCTTGCCGAGCGTCTTAGTCTCGGCTATTCCTATACTTACCGGAATGCCTGTCCAGCGGCGGATCTTCTTTATCAGGGCCGAACAGACCGGGACAAGTTCCTCCCGGCGCACACCGTCCATATTCATGAAGGCCTCGTCGATGGAATAGACCTCGAGTTTCGGTGCCACCTCAGCCAGAAGCGACATGACCCTTGCAGAAAGGTCTCCGTACAGGGTATAATTGGAGGACCGTACTACCAGCTTCCCCTGGTCGACCAGGTATTTGACTTTGAAAAAAGGTGTACCCATCGGTACCCCCAACGCCTTGCTTTCATTGCTGCGCGCCACCACACAACCGTCGTTGTTGGAAAGGACGACGACGGGCCTGCCCTCCAGTTCAGGCTGGAAGGCCCTTTCGCAGGAAACGAAAAAGTTGTTGCAGTCTACAAGCGCGTACAAGCTTTCTTTATGATATATGTGACGACTCCCCAAACGGTGAAGTCGTTTGATTCGGTCACTTCTATGGGCGGATATTTCTCGTTCGCGGGAAGCAGCCACATCTTCCTGTGCTCCAGGATGTCGTAGGATGACCTTGGCTTTGACGCTTTCCTGGTCCGGGTTTTCCCGGCAACCGGTTCCGGCTCCTTGAAGGAGATGAACTTCAATGCAAACTCTCCGTCTAAGAAACAGACGGCCATATCGCCTTCCTGAGGCTCTATCGACTTGTCGACGACCAGGACATCACCCTCATCCACTCCCGCATCGACCATCGAATCCCCCACCACGCGGGCGAAGAAAGTGGCGGCGGGATGACGGACAAGTTCCTTGTCAAGGCTTATGAACGTGTTCATATAGTCTTGAGCAGGCGACGGGAAGCCGGCATGGACGGTGGGTTTGTCTTCAGGCATGGCTACTTCTCCGGTTGGTCAGCCTGTCGAACCACCGGCCCTTCGGCAGGCTCAGGGACCGGGGATGAGAGGGAACGGGATGCCGCAACCGCACAGTTGATACCGTCAATGGCGGACGAGACTATCCCTCCTGAATAACCGGCACCCTCACCGCAAGGAAGGAGTCCGGGGATGGCGTCAGATTCGTATGTTTCGGGATCACGCGGCACCCTTACCGGTGATGAAGTCCTCGATTCGACTCCCACGAGCAGCGCGTCATTGGTGAAGAATCCCCTGATAGAACGCTTGTTGACCTCGGGGAAGGCCTTCTGTAGCCTGGAAGAGATAAAATCAGGGAGCAGGTCGTGCAGAGGTGCGGAGACAACTCCGGGTTTGTAGGATGTCTCGGGAAGGTCCTCGGAGACAACCCCGTTGCAAAAATCAATCATCCTCTGGGCCGGAGCGGCCATGGGATTGGACGAACGCTCCACGGCATACTCCCACATCCTGTGCTCGACCGATTTCTGGAATTCAAGTCCCTTGAGTGCTCCGGCTGATTCAAACTCGGCTGGCACGTCGTCGGGCTCTATCTGGACCACCACCCCGGCATTGGCGAACTTCCCGCTGCGGGCGGAATTGGACATTCCGTTCATGACTATGGTCTCAGGCTCGGTGGCTGACGGCACCAGTACGCCACCCGGACACATACAGAAGGAGAAGACTCCCCTCTCGTCAACCTGCTGGGTGAATGAATACTCTGCCGCAGGCATACCCGGCTCCCAGAGACCGTGGTACCGGGCTTCATTGATCAGGGCCTGGGAATGCTCCACGCGCACTCCCATGGCAAAACCCTTGGCTTCCAGCCGGCAGTCCCTGGCCAGGAGCATCTCATATATATCCTTCGCGGAATGACCGGATGCCAGGATCACTTTCCTGGCAGTGTACTTGACAGCCTTGGGCTTCCCGGTCGTCTTCGTTGGATGCTCGCTGTCCAGGGCCTTGACCTCCAGTGAACCATCCTTCTTGCGGACGATGTCAGTGACCTTAGTTCCGAAATGGTATTCACCACCATGTTCCTCTATGGCCAGACGGATGTTTTCCACAATCTTGGGAAGACGGTCGGTACCGATGTGCGGATGGGCGTCGATCAGGATCTGCGGGTTTGCGCCGAATGCCACGAACTGGTGAAGGACTTCCCTGATGTCCCCGCGCTTCGAAGAGCGGGTGAAGAGTTTGCCGTCGGAAAACGCGCCTGCCCCGCCTTCCCCGTAACAATAGTTGGAGTCCGGGTCGAGGATTCCGTCACGGCTCAGCCGGGCCATGTCGAACTTGCGGTCGTGCACATTCTTGCCTCTCTCCAGGATGACGGGCTTGAGACCGAGGGTCAGGAGCTTGAGGGCGGCGAAAAGACCGGCCGGCCCTGCACCGATTACGATCACAGGTTCGGCACCGGAGACATCCTTGTAAGGCGCGACTTCGTAAGGAACATAGGATTCGAAACGGTGGTTGTATCCCTCGATCCTGTACCTGTAGATGACATCGTTCCTTGCATCGATGGAGCGTCGGGCGATGACGCAGGTCGCCGCAGCGTTAGGGAATGACGGCTGGTATGATTTGGTCGGGTCGATCACGTTGATCACGGCATTACCCCTCAGGTTCATCTCCCTGGCGGCAACTATCCTGACGTCGTCAGGCCTCAGGTCGCGGCCGACACGGCCAGTCATTTCAAACTCAATCATATTCGTAAATCTTTAATAATCAGCTATTCTGGAAACCGGGGCCACATCCAGCGGAGTACGTTCCCCCGCCTTGTAACGGAACCATCCCGCCACTGCGATCATGGCCGCGTTGTCGGTGGTGAACTTGAATTCAGGGAGGTAGGTATTCCAGCCCCGTTTCTTCCCTTCGAGCATTATCCTTGAACGCAGACCGCTGTTGGCAGAAACGCCTCCTCCGATCGTAACCTCCTTTATCCCGGTCTGGCGCGCAGCCTTTATCAGCTTGTCCATCAGGATGTCTATCAGGACCTTCTGGAAGCTTGCGCACAGGTCCTCCTTGTTATTATCTATGAATTGCGGGTCTTTCGCAATCTCATCACGGACGAAATACAGGAGGGATGTCTTGACACCGCTGAAACTGTAGTCGAGACCCGGGATGTGCGGCTTGGCGAACTGGAAACGCTTGGGATCGCCCTGCTGGGCGAGACGGTCGATGACCGGTCCTCCCGGATACCCCAGCCCCATCATCTTGGAACACTTGTCGAAGGCCTCTCCCACCGCATCGTCGATGGTCTGGCCGAGAATCGTATACTCGAGCGGGCCGTCTACCCTGACTATCTGGGAGTTCCCACCGGAAACCAGCAGGCAGAGATACGGGAAGGCAGGATGGCGGTTCTCCTTCCCCTCCTGGTCGACGAAGCCTGCCAGGATATGGCCCTGCAGATGATTTACCATGATGATAGGAATATCAAGGGCTATTCCTAGGGCTTTGGCGAATGAGGTACCTACAAGCAGTGAGCCCAGGAGTCCCGGGCCGCGTGTGAAGGCAATCGCAGTGAGGTCGGATGGATTGATGCCGGCCTTGTCGAGGGCCTGGCTTACTACGGGGACGATGTTCTGTTCATGGGCCCTGGAAGCCAGTTCCGGGACCACGCCTCCGAAATCCTTGTGGACCTGCTGGCTGGCAATTACGTTGGATAGCAGGAAACCGTCCTTCAACACAGCTGCAGAAGTGTCGTCACAGCTTGATTCGATCCCAAGGATATAATCCGACATGATATTCAAAGACTTTTTACGGAATACAAAGATAGTCAAAAAATATTCAAAGTTATTTGGTAACTTTGTAGATTGTGAAAAAGGCTTTCAAGATATTCTGGACCGTAGTCGTGGCGATAGCAGCTGTGCTGTTCGCCTTATGGCTTCTCCTCCAGACTTCCGGAGTCCAGACCTTCATCGCCAGGAAGGTCATCGCCTCCCTGGAAGAGAAATTGAATGGCAGGATAGAATTCTCCAGGATCCATCTTGAGCCTTTCAGCGCCGTATCCCTCAGGGATGTCGCAATCCTGGATAACGAACCGCCGATACTCCCCTCCGGAGAAGCCATCGACACCCTCGCCAGCATAAAGTCGCTGGTAGCCACATTCTCGCTCAAGGGCCTGTTCAAGAAAGAAGGGCTTCATCTCCGCAGGGTCACCGTGAATGATGCGGATTTCAACCTGGTCATAGATAAGGATGGAAACAACCTCAGCCGGGTCTTCAACCTGTCCAAGAAGGACAAGGAAGACAAGAAGGAAATGGGGAACATCTTCGACGCCGGGAAAGTCGTTGCCAAGGATTTCAGGTTCAGGCTGTTGAACCTGAAGAATGAGAAGCCTCCCAAAGACCATGGGATAGACTGGAGCGACATGGACATCACGGTCCATTCCCTTTCAGCCAGAAGCCTGAGCCTGGCGAAAGGCTATATGACAGGAGTCGTGGAAAGCCTCAGCGCCACCGAGAAAAGCGGATATGACATCAAGTCACTCTCCGGGAAAACCAGGGTGGGACATGGGATGACACTGATCGAAGACCTCCACTTGACCGACAACTGGTCGGTAATCAACATGCCTGAATACACGATGTCATACAATGACACCCATTCTTTCAGCAATTTCCTGGACGAGGTCAGGATGACCGGCAACATCAAGGACAGCCGCATCGATTTCAGGAGCCTGTCCTATTTCGCTCCTGCGCTCAGGGACCGCAACATCAGCCTGAGGGTCTCCAACGCAGACGTGGAGGGTACGGTAAGGGACCTCGGGATAAACAGGTTCAACTTCACGGAGACCGGGAGCAGGGTTTCCGGTTCCCTTCAAGGCAGGATAAACGGGCTTCCCGACATCGGTTCCACGATACTCGATTTCCGGGCCGGGAACCTTGCATTCACGTCGGACGGACTGGGCAGGTTCATCAAGGGTTTCGCACCCGGGACAAGGATGGACCTTTCGAAATTCGCCCCTGGTGAGCATCTGGTATTCGACGGGACGGTACTCGGCACCCTTGACGACCTTGGGGCAAAGGGAAAGCTGACCACCACTTCCTCAGGCTCCGTCAGGGCGGACATCAAGATGAAGGACCTGCTGAAGAAAGGTTATGACAAACGCCTGAGCGGCAACATCAACGCTGAAAGCCTGGACCTCGGCAAAATCTTGGGTGTGAAGCAGTTGGGAAGGATGACAATGCGGGGAAAATTGGGTGCTTCCCTGGGAGGCAAGCCTTCCGTCAGGATCGACTCCCTTTTCGTGGACAAACTCCAGGCTCTCGGGTATGAATATTCCGACATCATCGCCACGGGAACATATACCGACAAGGCCTTCGACGGGCGCCTGGTCTGCAACGATCCGAACCTGAACCTGCTCTTCCAGGGAATATTCACTCTCTCGGACAAGACCAGCAACGGCATCTATAAGTTCTATGCCAACGTCGGATACGCCGATCTCAATGCCCTCGGCTTCGACAAGCGTGGAGTATCCAAAGTCTCCGGAAGGATCGATGCCAATTACATGACGGTAAACAGCGGAGACATAATCGGGGACCTTGACATCCTCGACCTCAACCTGGAGAATTCACTCGGCGCCCACGACATCGGAGACATCTGCATAAAGTCCCATTCCAACAACGATGTCCACCGTATCAACCTCGAATCCGGTTTCGCCAACGCCTCCTATGTAGGGACCAGGTCATTTACAGGCATCCTCAAGGATGTCAAGGAACTGACCGTACAGCGTGAACTGCCGGTCATCCTGAAGGATACCACCCGGTCATGGGCCGGTGACAGTTACGACGTGAAACTCGACGTCCACGACGCCCGGGACGTGCTGTCCTTCGTGATGCCGGGCCTGTACATCGCGGACAGCACGAAGGTCCGCCTCAACATATCGCAGGACGGCAATGTCAAGGCAACGGTCAAGTCGCCCAGGATCGCGATCAAGAAGAATTACCTGAGGAACCTCGACCTCGCCTTCGACAACAAGGACGGAAGCCTTAACGGAGCCATAACCGGATCCGAAATGGCATTGGCTGGGTTGCTGCTCAAGAACAACTTCTTCACTCTCTACGCCAAGGACAACCACATCGGAATAGGCAGTTCATACGACAACATGACCGAACAGACCGATAAGGGTGAACTCTACCTGTCGGGAGAATTCGAACGCGGACCTGACGGGAAACTGCTGATCCACGGAATGACCCTGCCTTCCAGCATCTGGTTCAATGACGAGGACTGGAGCATCTCTCCTTCAACGATCGAGATTGCAGGGAAAGACATAAAGGTCGACAACCTGTCGGCTACGAGCAACGGGCAGTCCATCAGGATCGACGGAGGATTCTCATCCACCGCTCCCGACTCCCTGACCGTCGACCTGGTCAGGTTCGACATGGCCCTTGCCAACAGGTTCCTAGGAGAGGGGTACGGTATATCCGGACACGCGACCGGACACGGGATGCTGACCTCGCCCTGGAAGGACAATGCCGGACTGGAGCTCAAACTGGTCTGCGACTCCGTGGAAGTCGCCGGCAAGAGGGTAGGCTTGCTGGACATTGCAAGCGACCTCGACGACAGCGGCAAGCTCCGTTTCTCAGCCAGGAACCTGCTTGATGGCAAAAGCACCCTGGACATAGGCGGCAATTACCTGATGAAGGGCAAGACCCTTGACCTGCTTGCGAGTTTGGACGGGATGGAGGCAGGTTACCTCTCCCCTGTCCTTTCATCCATATTCAGCGAAACGTCTGGACTCCTCAGCGGCAAGGTCCGGGTATCCGGGAAGACGGACAACCTGTCCATCTCCGGGGAAGGCACCAGATTCGACAACGTATGCCTGAAGGTCGCATATACCAATGTGCCTTATTTCGCAACAGGTCCTTTCAGCATCGGCGACAACGGTCTCATCTTCGAGGACATAGCCTTGAAAGACCGTTATGACGGCACAGGAACCCTCACGGGAGGTATCCTGTTCAACCATCTGAAAGATTTCCGGATGGATACCAGGATCGACATGAACCGCATGGAGGCAATAGACATGGGTGCAGGAGCCGGACAGCCCGTTTACGGAAATGTGTTCGCAAGCGGAAACGTGACCATCAGGGGGCCTTTCAACGCCATACGCCTGGATGTCGATGCCCGGACTGACAAGAGGGGCACGATCCATATTCCGATCGACAATGCATCCAAGGAAGGCAACAGCAACCTGCTCACCTTCAAGAAACCCTACAAGGAAGTCTATGTCGATCCGTATGACGTGATGATGAACAGGCTCGTCACCGAGAGCCGGAAGGAACAGGACTTCGCAGTCAGGTTGAAGATCGCCGCCAACCAGAATACCGAGGCCTATGTGGAGATCGACAGGGCGGCGGGGAATGTCCTCAACGGAAGCGGACGCGGCAACATCGACATAATGGTGCGCCCGAGCAGGGACCTCTTCACCATCAACGGTGATTACACCCTGAATACCGGAAACTTCCATTTCAATGCGATGGACATAGCCCAGAGGGACTTCACGATTTCGCGCGGGAGTTCCATCAGGTTCAACGGCGACGTGATGGAAAGCGACCTGGACATCGAAGGGTTGTACACTACGAAGGCGTCTGTGGCAACGCTCATCGCTGATACTTCTTCAGTTTCCGCCCGCAGGACCGTCAATTGCGGGATCGGGATATCCGGCAAGCTGAAGGAGCCGCAGTTGACCTTCTCGATAGATGTCCCCGACCTTGACCCCACCACCAAGTCGAAGGTGGAAAGTGCCCTGAACACGGAGGACAAGGTGCAGAGACAGTTCCTGGCGCTCCTTATTTCCGGAAGCTTCATGCCTGACGAACAGTCCGGAGTCGTCAACAACACCAACACCCTGTATTCCAACCTCGCCGAAATCATGGCAGGACAGCTCAACACCATCCTGCAGAGACTCGACATCCCTTTGGACTTCGGCTTGAACTACCAGTCCAACGAAAGCGGCACGAACATATTCGATGTCGCCGTATCCACCCAGTTGTTCAACAACAGGGTAATCGTCAACGGAAATGTCGGGAACAGGGAATACCGCAACTCGGCGGGAGCCGATGTAGTCGGGGACCTGGACATCGAAATCAAACTGGACAGGCCCGGCCAGGTCAGGCTCAACCTGTTCTCTCACTCGGCGGACGACTATACCACCTACCTGGACAACACCCAGCGCAACGGAGTCGGTATCACGTACCAGAGGGAATTCAACACGTTCAAGGAATTCTTCAAGTCCCTGTTCATGAGCCGTAAGAAACGGGAACAGAGCCGTACGGCTCCACAGGCGGAACGGGAAGTCAACAGCTTTACAATCCAATGACGGTCACAGGGCCCAGGAGCCCGGACGGGAGAAGCGGGTCACCGGCCTTGTAGAACCGACGGATCGAAGTGACCGGATGCGTTTCCCCGGGTTGGACATCTCCTATCATCCTGTTGCGCCAAAGATTAGTAACCTTGACCTCAAGGGTATTGTCCCCTTCGCGGAGTAACGGTTTTATGTCTTCCGTCCTGAACGGAGCCTTCCAAAGAACTCCTGCCGGTTTGCCGTTCAAGGTAACCTCAGCAATGTTCCTGACATCTCCCAGGTCGAGCAGGATCCTTTCTGAGGATTCCAGTCTTTCCTTCCTCATCGAGAAAACAGTAGTGTAGACAGCGGTACCCGAGAAATACCTGACTATTGGATCGGTACTTTCAGTCCACGAATGCAGTTCTGTGTAATACTCATCCGCCTTTCCTCCACCCTTTTGGGAGAAATGCACGCGCCAGTCGTCCTGAAGGGCCAGATACATCGAGGGAGTCTCGTTACGGCTGTCGAACCACATCCGGCTGCCGGCAGGTACGAACGGGCCGTCGGAAAATACGACGAAGAAGGCGTCGGAAGGAATCATGGGAATGCTGACCCGGGCCCTGCCACCTTCAAATGACGGTTCCAACGGTATGATACTTCCGTTCTCAGGATTGAAAAGTGCGGCATTCCGGCAATGGTCCCTGAAACTGATTGTTGCCCGTGTGTCGGATCCCGAGAAATTCCTTATCCAATAAACATGGTCTCCATCAGGGAGAATCCTGTGTACATAACGGAAGTCAGTCGGAGAAGCCTCCTTGACATCAAAGCTTGCAAGACAGTCGGGCTCGACTCCTTCCAGGGCTTCGGAAAGCGTTCCGAAAACGTTGTAACGGCCGCTCTTCCAGATATCCCTGACAAGCCTCCTGAACAAGACCCGGTCTGCCTGCAGCGCTTTCAGTCCGGCTACGCGTACTGGTGCACTTCCGCAAATCCTTATTCCGGCATCGGCGAGCTCCTGGATCTTCACAAGTACCTCAATCGACATGGTTTCACAGTTCCTGTCAAGCCACAGCACCTTGTAACGCATCGAAGAGTCCGGTTCCATGGCCAGAAGGGCTGAAAGGTTCACGAAATCATATTCATGGCCAGGAGGGACATCGGGCAGAAGGTCGAAGGAATCCCCGCCGTAGAGGGACGTGACGTTGCTGTCCTCGCCATAATACAGGAGGATATCGGCTACCGGAGAGCCTTGCTGGAGCATAGCGGACGATCTGGCTAGGTAGTCGGTAAATACCCGGGCATACTCTCCCCAGGTCTCATTGCGGTGGAACCACTGGCCGTAACGGAACAACTGGAGTCCGGGGAGATATGCGTCATTCGGCTGGGAGGCGCTCTCGTGTATCACGAACCTGTTCAGTCCTGCACTGAGAGCAACATCAGCTATGTATTTCATATTCTCCGGACAATAGGTGTATGCACGGCCTTCGTCACCGTTGACCGAGAATGATTCGGCCGCGACTATCCTTTTCCCAGTGAGATGGGCAGCCGACGCGGATTCCCTGATATCGGCGATGGCTGAGGGCACACCCGATCCGGTGGGCGTATTCTCCATCCATATCGCGGCCATGGGGATAGTCGAATGAAGTTTCGGGTCCATCCCGTCTCCCACATATGCCCTGCCCCCTTCGTGGGTCTCGCAATAACTGCCGGCCAGGCCATATTCCTCCACAAGGTCGCTTATCCTTTCATAATTCTCGCAGAAGAGCTCCCCGAGTGTCTTGCGCCAGTCCCAAAGGAACCCCTCGCTCATCTCCGAACTGCCCAGGATTTCTCCGGCGAGGACCGGGAGCCAGGGCAGCAGGTCGTAGCGCCGCCTGGCCCTGAACTCTTCAGGCAGCGACGGAGTCCACGTATATGACCCGGCCTCGTAACTGTCCGTCAGCAGGTACCTGATCCCTCTTTCGCCGAGCATCCCTCCGGACAAATCCTTATAGAGGTCGAGATAATGGTGGAAATACCTCATCCAGGCATCCTTGTCCAGCTTGTCGACTTCGAGGCCGGTCGCTTCTGGTGAAGCGGGATGATTGACCTTGCCGGTGATGGACCATCCGAAACGGTAGATCCTCCAACGTCCCTTGGGAAGCGTACAGGACAGCGTCCCGTCAGGAGCCATCTTTCCGGTCAGATCGATCACTTCCTGCGGCGCCCTTGCCTTAGGAGTATGGAAACGGTTGAAATCGAAGTTATTGCTGAATCCACCCAGTTCCTCGGCATGTTCTATCCTGCATACTGTATGCAGCTCGAGTCCTTCCAGTTTCTCCCCCCTCACCCTGAAATAGCGGGCCCTCACGGGAGAGATGTTTTCAGTGGTATATGGAATCCTGGCAGGAAGGATCTTTCGGACGGTTTTCCAGGTCCTGCCGTCCCTGCTGTACTCAAGGATATTCCTGCAGTCTGGCTCTCCCTTCCTTGGCCGCCCGCCCATCGCCTGCGACTTGAGAGTGAATGAACGGATCCTGCGGGGCTTGGGAAAAGATACTGAGATGAGGGTGTCGGATACGGTGGTCACTGCGCCCATCCCTTCCATGGAAAGGTCCCGCGGGCTGCGTTTTACCGCCAGGACAAAGAGGTCTTCCCCATACGGCTGGATCTCCACCCTGTCGTTCCCCTGGAAATAATCCTGGTAAGGCCCGACTGTCCGGTAAAGGTCAGGAAGCACGATGTCCACCTTCCCGCCCAGTACGTCAACGGACCTCCATTCCAGTTTCTTCAGCGCATCCTCGGGAGTCACCCAGGTTCCTCCGGTCGAACTCCAACCCGGGGCGCTCGCTATCGTCGCCTCCAGGCCCATGGAATCCGCCAGTTGAAGGGAATACCTGAACGCATCCTTCCAACCATCCGACAGGTAAGGGAGCTTGACCTTGGCAGCACGGGGCATATCTATCCCTCCGGCATCGAACTGATGGAAGCCGCCTATTCCGGAACGCTTCATCCATTCCAGATCCTTTTTGATGCCCTCCCTGGAAACGTTTCCGTCCATCCAGTGCCACCATACCTGAGGCCTTGCCTCCTGTGGCGGTTCATTGAATATATCTGCAAGGCTTCCGGTCTGCGCATGCAGTCCGGGACACAGGGTCAAAAAGACCGCAAACAGGACGGTAAGCCTGCCCATCGGTTAACGGGCCGCCTTGACAAAGGCTTTGAACAAAGCCAGCCAGCTGTCATCTACACGAACCATCTGCTCTGGATGGAACTGTACCGCCAGAAGCCACTGGCCCTTGATGTTCCCTTCATAAGCTTCCACGACACCGTCTTCGGCATAGGCGGTGACAATGACCTTGGGAGAAGGATCCTTGACCGCCTGATGATGTGCGGAGTTGACCTCCAGTACATCCTTGCCCATGATCCTGTGCAGCATGGATCCCTTGGTGACACTGATCTTCTGTGTAGCCTGGGTAAGGCTCGGGGACTGCCTGTGGGCGATTTCAGATGGTTTCTGGGCCGGAAGGTCCTGATATAGCGAACCTCCGAGCACGACGTTCATCATCTGCTCACCCCTGCATATGGCCAGGATCGGGAGACGGAGTCCCAGGGCGACCCTCGCGTACGTCACATCCAGGGTATCCCTGTGGCCGTCGATCTCAACGGAATCGTTGAGCACGGTCTCGCCGTAATACTTAGGGTTGATATCGACACCACCGGTAAACAGTACACCGTCCAGCCTGGAGAGGATTTCGGCAGCAGCGGCCTCGTCGTTGACCTGGGGCAGTATCACCGGAATTCCGCCGGCCCTGTAGACGGCATCGGTATAACTTCTGTTCACTATCGAACTGCTGGCCCCGCTGTAACCGGGAGCTATGCCGATCACCGGCTTTCTCCTCGCTTCCGCTGAGAGCAGTCCCATGGACAGGAAGATGATGACGAAGAGAAGTTTCAAACTTTTTTTGTTCATGGAATATGGCATTAAAGGTCGTGGATCAAGGGTTCGCTGATAAAAATCAAAATTTTGCAGATTTTTTCAAAAAATTTTTCAGTCTGGCCTGGAAAATGCAATAAGAAGAATCAAACAAGAATCTTCATACGTTTTTCATTACGTTTTATTCATAATTAGGTTTGTATTAAGTGGGGAAAGGTCATTGCCGGGAGGTAACGACCTTTTTTTTATTTCTCCAGGCACGAATCCATCAGGCTCTCTATCAGCGCTGTATCCATGTTGCGCCCGATGAATACGATCTTCACCATCCTGTCCCCATATTCCGGATCCCAGTCACGCCTCAGGTTGGCATCACGGCGCATCATCTCCTCGAGCTGGTCCTCCGGCATGGTCGCAAACCACAGTCCCGCTTCCTTGATGGATTTCTGGGAACCGGACTGCTCGAACAGGTAGCACTTGTCCTTCTCGTCATCGAAGTAGCAAAGCCCTTTAGCCCGGATAATCTCCTTGGGCCATTTCTTCGACACCACGTAATCGAACATGTTTATGTCCAGGGCGGGTCGGCGGCAGTATACGTATGTTCCGATCCCATATTCAAGGGCCTCCCCGGATTCTTCGTTATGGAGTTCGCCTTCTTCCTCGCCCTCGATGGCACTGATCCATGCCGCCGAAGTAGCAACCTTATCGAAATCGAACAATCCGGTGTTCAGTATCAAGTCCAGATCGATGTCTCCGTAGTCGCATTCATGGACAACCGCCTTTGGATTGAGCGCCTTGACAACACTCCTCACGCGTGCAAGTTCTTCCGGCGTGACATCGGAAGCCTTGTTGAGAAGCACCATATTACAGAATTCAATCTGCTGGATTACAAGTGTTTCCAGATCGTCTTCATCAAGGTCGGGCCTGTCCAGGGAATCGCCGCAGCCGAACTCGTCCCTCATCCTCAGGGCATCCACTATGGTGACTATGCAGTCCAGTTTGGGAGTATTCGTCCTGGAAAACTCAGGCACAAGCCTGGGGATGGAGCAGATGGTCTGGGCGATCGGTGCCGGCTCGCAGATGCCGCTGGCCTCGATCACGATGTAGTCGAACTTGTTCATCCGGCACAGGTCGTTAACCTGGTTGACGAGGTCCATCTTCAAAGTACAGCAGATGCAACCGTTCTGAAGGGGGACGAGACTGTCGTCAGTCTGGCCTACCACCCCTCCTTTCTGGATGAGGTCGGCGTCGATGTTTATCTCGCCGATGTCGTTTACAATGACGGCGAATCTGATCCCCTTCCTGTTGGAAAGTATCCTGTTCAACAATGTAGTCTTGCCGCTTCCGAGATAGCCCGTCAGAAGCAGCACCGGTATCTCCCTGTTTTCTAAAGTAATGGTCATGATGTGCAAATTTAGCTTTTTTAAAGATAAATTGTTACATTTGCAGAAACAGGAATGAATCCGGTCTGAAGGATATGCTTGAAGATATTAGGAAAGACATCGAAAAGCTGATTTCCCTCTATGAGGCAGAGAAGGCTGAGCGCATCAAGCTCCAAGCCCTGCTGCAGCAATGCAAGGCCGAAAATGATTCCTGCAGGAAACAGATCGGTGATCTGGAGCAACAGGTAAACAACCTTCAGCTTTCCGAAGCTTTCGGAGTCGGCGGCGACAAGGTCGCGGCGAAGGAAAGGATTGAAAAGCTCATCAAGGAGATCGACAAGTGCATCTCCCTGCTTGAAAACTAAGGATGGGACAGAGCATCAAGATAAAAATAGCGGGAATAGAATACCCCCTGGTCGCTGCATCGCCTGAGATGGAGCGGCTGATGAGGCTTGCGGCGGAGGCGATCAACCAGAAACTGGCCGCCTATGACGCAAAATTCCCGAACAAGTCACTGTCAGACAAGCTTTCTTTCGTCGCACTCAACGAAACCGTCAGCAGGCTGACCTACCAGAAGAGGCTCTCAGAGGCCTCCGAGGAGGGCAGGAAGCTTCAGGAGGATGTCGAGTCCTACCTTAAGAATATTGAAAAAGACGGCCGTTAGTCCCACGTGCTCAAATCAACAAGTTCCTCGGAACCGAGACAACTCGGGACGGCGAAGGCAGGCCAAGGTAACCTTACGGGATTGTACGCCCTGCGTATGACGATGGATTTCTGAACCGGACCGGATCTCAAATCTTATCATTATAAGGTTTCTGACAAGCGACTAACGGCTTTTTTTAATATCCAAGACGACCGACCGGTTTCCACTTTCCGGCGGCCGTCTTTTTTGTTTCGGAGCCGGAGGATAATAGAGAAGAACGTAATGTATTAACAATAGTATCCAAAAGTTATGATAGCTTATCTCATAGGAGCCCTGATAGGCGCTGTGATCGCAATAGGGGTCTATATCGTTGTCCAGAGGCTGGTCCTCAACGGACAGAAGAACGAAATAATCGCAAAGGCTGAAATCGAGGCCGAGGGAATCAAACAGGACAAGATCCATCAGGCAAAGGAGAAATTCCTCCAGCTCAAGAGCGAGCATGAACAGTACATCAACGAGAAGAACAACCAGATCAGGGAAGCCGAGAGCCGGGTGAAACAGAAGGAGAATACCCTCAACCAGCAGAACGCCGAACTCCAGAAAAAGCTCCGCGATGCGGATAACGCCCGCAACAGCCTTCGTGCATTGCAGGACAACCTGGCCAAGAAGGCCGAGGATTACGAGAAACTGAGCGCACAGGCCAACAAGCAGCTCGAGACCATAGCCGGAATGAGCGCACAGGAAGCCAAGAACATCCTGATGGAGAATATGAAGGCCGAAGCCAGGACAGAGGCCCAGGCCTACATCAACGACACGATGGACGAAGCAAGGCTGAATGCTTCCAAGGAAGCCAAGAGGATAGTTATCAACACCATCCAGAGGACAGCCACGGAGACCGCCATCGAGAACGCCGTGACGACCTTCCCCATCGAGAACGACGAGATAAAAGGCCGTATCATAGGACGTGAAGGACGTAATATCAGGGCCCTCGAGGCCGCCACAGGCGTAGAGATCGTCGTGGACGACACCCCTGACGCCATCCTGCTTTCAGCCTTCGATCCCGTCCGCAGGGAGGTTGCCAGGCTTGCGCTGCATCAACTTGTCGTCGACGGCAGGATCCATCCCGCACGAATCGAGGAAGTGGTCACGAAGGTACAGAAGCAACTGGACGAAGAGATACTCGAGACAGGTAAGAGGACCTGTATAGACCTTGGTATCCACGGCCTGAACATAGAGCTTGTCAAGCTTATAGGAAGGATGAAGTATCGCTCGTCATATGGTCAGAACCTCCTCCAGCACTCCCGTGAAGTAGCCAACATCTGTGCAATCATGGCCTCCGAACTGGGCTTGAATCCTAAGATCGCCAAGCGCGCCGGTCTGCTCCACGATATAGGAAAGGTTTCTGAGGATGAACCTGAACTTCCTCACGCCATCCTCGGAATGAAACTCGCCGAACAGTACAAGGAGAAACCGGAGATCTGCAATGCCATCGGAGCACACCATGAGGAGATCGAGATGAACTCCATCATCTCCCCCATCGTGATGATCGGTGACGCCATCTCCGGAGCCCGCCCCGGCGCCAGAAGGGAGGTCATCGAGTCCTACATCAAGAGGCTTAAGGGAATGGAAGACCTGGCCGCATCCTATCCCGGAGTAACCAAGAGCTACGCCATCCAGGCCGGACGTGAACTCAGGGTGATCGTGGGAGCAGACGAAGTCAGCGACGACCAGGCTTCAAGGCTTTCTGCAGATATTGCGCAGAGGATCCAGGAAGAGATGACCTATCCCGGACAGGTCAAGATAACCGTGATCCGCGAGACCCGTTCCGTTTCATACGCCAAGTAACAGAATTTATTATTCCCGACCCATGGCAACCAGACTTGCAAGACGATTGGCTGTCCTCGCAGCCCTCCTCTGGGGGGCTGCCGCTTTCGCACAGGCACCCGAGTCCACAGCCTCCTGGAAGGTTTCCCAAAAGGCTGTCTCCGATGATGAATTCGAACTTATATTCACGGCTTCCATAGAGCCGGGATGGCACATTTATACGGTAGATCACGAGTTCAACGCCACCACGGTGGAATTCGACTCTCCCGAAGGTTACGCTCCTGCCGGCAGCCTCGTGCAAGTCACGGAGCCCGTCATGTTCAGGAATGAAAAGGTTTTCTTCGACTCTGCGGTCTTTTCCCATAGGATAAAACTGGAGGAAGGCAATGCCACCGTCAAAGGCGAACTCACCTGGAGCGGCTGCAACGACCAGTTCTGCGCGGCCCCCGAGCACTTCGAGTTCAGCGTTCCCCTGGAAAGCGGCAAGCCTGAGGCCCTTTCGACCCCTTCGACAGGCTCAGGGACCGGTGCAGGAAGCTCAGGGACCGGTTCAAACAGCCTGTGGGGACTGATCATCGAGGCGATCCTCTGGGGCTTCGCCATGCTGCTTACCCCCTGTGTATTCCCGATGGTTCCCATGACCATCTCCTTCTTCATGAAGCAGTCCGCCAATCCGGTCGAAGGCCGGTTCAAGGCATTCATGTACGGGCTTTTCATCGTGCTGCTCTACACCGTCCCGATATCCATCATCATAGGTCTTACTTGGCTGATCGGAGGGAACGCAGTCACCGCCGACATATTCAACTGGCTGGCTACGCATTGGCTTCCGAACATCATATTCTTCATAGTGTTCATGGTCTTCGCGGCCTCGTTCTTCGGCGCCTTTGAAATCGAGCTTCCCTCGAGCCTGGCAAACAAGACCGACGCGAAATCCGGCAAGGGAGGACTCGGAGGAATATTCTTCATGGCCCTCACACTCGTACTTGTGTCCTTCTCGTGCACCGGTCCGATCGTTGGAACCGTCCTCATCAAGTCTACTTCCGGAGAGTTCTGGACACCTATGGTGACTATGCTGGCTTTCAGCGTTGCTTTCGCCCTTCCTTTCACCATCCTGGCTTTGTTCCCTTCCCTCCTGAAGAAGATGAAGAGCGGGTCGTGGCTGAACAGCGTGAAGGTCGTGCTGGGGTTCATCGAGGTCGCCCTCGGGTTCAAGTTCCTGAGCGTCGCCGACCAGACTTACCACTGGGGACTTCTCGACAGGGAGGTCTACCTCGCAATCTGGATCGTGGTATTCACCCTGCTGGGACTTTATCTGCTCGGGAAGATCCGTTTCAAGAACGACTCCCCTCTCGAATATCTGTCCGTAACGAGACTTGCACTTGCAATAACGGTGTTCTCGTTCGTCGTGTATATGATTCCCGGAATGTGGGGGGCTCCGCTCAAGGCCCTTTCCGGATACCTGCCGCCTATCGAAACACAGGACTTCGTCGTATGGAACTACGCTGACACGCCTGCCACCGGCATCAGTACGCAGGGAGCGGAAGCGCTTTCCGCCACCGACGCTGCCAAAGGAAGTTTCGCAGAAAAGTACAACCTTCGCATGCCGATGGGTTACAACGGCTACTTCACGATAGAAGACGGCCTGGCGGCTTCCAAAGCCACAGGAAAGCCGGTCTTCGTGGACATCACCGGCCACGGCTGTGTCAACTGCCGCGAGATGGAACAGAGGGTCTGGAGCGACCCGAAGGTCCAGGATCTGATGAAGAACGACTATGTCATGGTGTTCCTGTACAACGATGACAAGACCCGGCTGGACAAGGAGGATTGGGTGACTACCAAGGAAGGCAAGGTCCTCAAGGACATCGGCAGGGTCAATTCCTACATCGTCCGCGAAAGGTTCAACGTCAACGCCCAGCCGAACTACGCACTTCTGGGGTCCGACGGAGACCTGCTCGCACCCGTAAGAGGCTATAACCTGTCCGTCGACGGTTTCGTGGACTTCCTGGAATCCGGACTGGAGGAATTCAAATCAAGACAATAAGATGAAACGGATCATCATTCTGCTGGTTGCCGCGCTGATCCCGTCGGCCATGTTCGCGCAGCAGACTTTCGTCCATCCCTGGCAGGGAGCCAGGGTAGCTTTCTTCGGAGATTCCATCACGGACTCGAGGGTGGTGCCGAAGAATCCGAATCCTGTTCCCAAGGACCATGACTGGACGGGTATATCCGACAGTCATTACTGGGGCTACCTCCAGGAATGGCTTGGAATCCATCCTTATGTCTACGGAGTCAACGGCCGTCAATGGGATGACATTCCCGACCAGGCCCGAAGGCTGAAAGAAGAACACGGGGACGGATTCGACGCCATCACAATATTCATAGGTACCAACGACTTCATCGATGACATTCCGATCGGGAAATGGTACGACAAGGAGCTCTCCACTGTCAAAAAGGCCTTGAGTTACCCGGCTAATGACTTCCTGCTGGTCAAGAGGACTCCGGCCATGGACGGAGGAACGTTGAAGGGAAGGATCAACATAGCCGTCAGCACGTTGAAAAAGATGTTCCCGGGAAAGCAGATCGTAATCCTGACACCCATCCACAGGGCTTATGCTTCATTCGGTTCCGGCAACATACAGCCTGACGAAAGCTATCCCAACAGGCTGGGACTGTACATCCACGACTATGTAGAGGCCATCAAGGAGACTGCCAATGTATGGAGCGTCCCGGTGATCGACCTGAATGCCCTTTGCGGCCTGAATCCCATGCTGGAGGAACATGTCCGTTACTTCGCCGACCCTGAGACCGACAGGCTCCATCCCAATGCGAAAGGGCACGAGCGAATCGCCCGTACCCTTATGTACCAGTTGCAGGCTCTCCCCTGCCGTTTTTAGTCTTTAACCGAATATCGACATCGGCACCTCGCCGGTCCAGCAGAGAGGCTGTTCGGCGCCGAACAGTTTCACCACTGTCGATGCCGTGTTGACGGTATTGTTCGCTTCCGTGATGGTGAATCCCTTCTTGATGCCCGGACCCTTGATTATCCAGGGAACTATCATTTCCTCGGGGCTTACTCCGCCGTGACCCTTGCCGATGCCGCCGTGGTCGGTGATCCACATGATATGGGTTTCTTCGTACAGGCCCTCCCTCTTCAGGAAATCAAGCATCCGGCCGACCTGGACATCTCCTTCCTCGATGGACTGGATGTATTCCGGAGACATCCATGAATATGTGTGCCCGATATGGTCGGTGTGGACATTGTACAGGAACATGAACATCTTCTCGTTCCTATTCGCGGCGATATATTCCATGGCCCTGTCGTAGAGGGAGGGATAGCCTTCATCGCCGGCGGACAGCTTGTCGTCTATGTATTTGGGATTCATGCCGTTGATAAGAGGAAGCCAGTTCCAGTAATATGCTGTCCTGATACCGGGGACATTGTCCTTCAGCACCTTGAATACAGAGGGGAAATAACCGTCCTCATCCCTTTCGACTCCCTCCAGTTTATACTTGTCCACCTTCCAGCCGTTATCGGCCACTCCGTGGACCTCCGGGCCAGCACCGGTCAGATGGCTGGTGTAGTTCGGAAGCGTCACGGAAGGCATCACGTCACGGGTCGCATAGGATGCGGCCCCCTCAGCGATCAGCGAATCGATATTCGGTGTCCTGGCCTGCGCCAAGCCATCGACACGTATGCCGTCGAAGGTCATGATGATGACCCTTTTTGCCTTGCGGATCTTCTTTACCGCCTTTGCGTCGGCCTCAACTGCCAGAGGCCCCAGCATGGTGGTGGCAGCCACTCCGGCCCCGGCCACGATGCTCTTCTTGAAAAAGTCTCTTCTGGAAATCGACATGGTCTCTTCGTTTATTTGTTATTATCAAGTATTATCAGCCATCCTTCCTTGCTTTTGACAGGAATTCTCTCATTCAGTCTGAATATCGTCTCTTCCTGGAAGTTCTCGATAGCGGGAGCAATGATCCTTGCTTTTGAAGGATCGATGCCAAGCCCCTTCCAGTCTATGTCCAAGGACACCATCTTGTCCCTGTCGGAGAAATTGCCGACAGACACAAGCGTGGCTCCGTCCTTGACGTATGCCGTAGCCTTGACTTCCGGGTCGGATGTCTTCACCGGACAGTCAGGATCCCAGTACCCCAGCATCCGGGCATCCCTGATGCCGAAAGTATCCCAGAACTTCCAAACCGGGACAGGCGATTTCTGGTTACCTGCATCCGTCCAGGAGTGCCGGGCAGTGGCGCCGTAAACCATGCCCAGGAAGCGGTTGCCTCCTCCCTGCAGCATTTCTGCCATCAGGCCGAACGGTATTCCTGAAAATGTCACAAGCCACTGGTCCGGGGTCATTTCATCGTAACGGAAACTCTCTCCGAACCACAGCCGGTTCACATACGGGAAGAACTCGGTGTACTGGTTGGCCGGTCCCCTGGAATATGCAGTGTTGGAATGAAGGTCTATCAACGCTCCTTCATGGTACCTGACAAGTATCTTGCGGATACGTTTTACCGTTGTCCGGTCGAACGAGACATCATCCATATAGATGCCGTCCAGGTCGTAGTTCTCCTCCATCCAGCGGAGGCCCTCAAGGAAGTAGTTGATGAAACGTGAGTTGGGAGTAAGGACCAAGGCTGCGTCAGAGTCCCCTTCCTTGATGAGGGTTCCATCCCTGATGTCGTCCAACGGTGTATACCACGCCGGCTTGTAGTCATCGACCAGATGCTCGCATTCCCATGGAAGGCCGTATCCCGGACCTTCAAGGAAGATCTCATGGTTCAGGCTGTGGAAGGCATAGACTTCCTCGCAATGGGTGGTCAGTTCCCGGATGGTATAGTATAGCTTGACCTTGCGGCCGTTTTCGTGCTGGTGCCTGATGTGGGCTATAAGGGAATCCCTGACGATATAAGGATAGTTGATGAAGGGATTGAGCTTCCGGGCGTGATGGATGTTGGAGACATTCGCTCCATCTGCAGCCGCCCTGTCGAAATCGGCAGGATCGGAATGGAAATACCTTTCAGAGAAATGCCTAGAAGGATCGAGATCCTTAAGAGGAGTTATCAGAAGATTGAATTCATAATTGACCGGCTCCCGGCCTATCGTCCTTTTTCCGGTAGAAGCGGTCACGGTGGCCGGTTTCCCCTTAGCCCCGGTGACTGAAACCCGGCCAAGGCCTCTGTTACTCCAAACGGGGGTCGGTTCAGGCTTGTAGTCGGCAATCAACGGGCCGTGATATGTCCCTCCGCGGAATTCGGTGTGCATACCAGCCTTGACTCCTCCGATCCAATAACTGTCATACGGGCCGTCCCAACTGTAGATATGACTGGCAGGCCTGTAGCCTCCTGCATATCCCACTCCCATGAAATACTCGGAAGAATATTCCGAATATGTTGTCACGAGCTTCACATCCCTGACTTCAATCTCCTCCCCGGAGGAAACATTGATATCGAAATGCATGTGGCCGTCAAACTCCATATTGCCGTCCATCACGAACCTCAAGCCCTGCACTTCGGAGGACGCGGTCCATTTCACCAGGCCCGCAGATTCCTTCTTGATCTCGAGGTTATCTGCAGTAAACGGGATATCGCCTTTAGCGGTAGAGACGATGATCTGCTGAGGCCTTTCCAGTATTTCATGTCCGTTGATCTCGACCTTCTGTATCAATCCGTTCCGTCCGACTGTCACCTTACGGCCTGTTGCTTCGATCACATTGCCGTCAAGGGTCATCTCCTTGTACGGCGCAACCGGTTCATCATCCAATGCGATGGTGGAATTAAGCCACCGCAGCCTTGAGTGACGCCAGGTCTCTGAATCACCCTTGTCTGCCAAGACCCGGGAAGAGACTTTGATGGCCAGTCCTATGGTCTGTGGTTCAACTCCGTCAGCAGAGACCACGATCCGTCCCTTGTACGTTCCCGGCCTGGCATCCTCCGGAATCTGTACTCCGCACCACAGGGCCTGCACCCGGCCTTTAGGAACATCTATCGTGAACTCCAGAGGCTTGCCGTCCCAGTTCGTCCCTTCCTGGTTGAAACAGGTCATCGCATCAGTACCGATGGTTGCACGGCCATTCCTGAGTTCCGAGAATGATACCTTGACGTTCCTGAGTTCTTCCTCAGAAGCCCAGATGCCGAGCTGCCAGGTATAGTATTCATTACGCATGGCCGAACCCTTGAATCCGGGCTCCGGTCCGGTTCTCCATTTGACCGGGATCCGGGAAGTCAACTGGACAGGATATGCCCGGTCCTCGGGGAAGATTATCATCTCCCTGCCGGCTTCGGCCTTAACAGCATCTATTTCCTCCTGGGTGGCTATCAGGCCCATCGGACTCCAGAAATTGAACCTGGAGACACTTTCAAAGCATTCCACTTTCGCTTCCGGGAGCTCATCCTTATCCCGGACAACATTTTCACGCCAGGAGGAATCTGCATCATATTCAGGCGCCAGATAATCGTTCCATGGGATGCCGTACCGTGCATCACCGTACTTTGAACGCCAGTAGTAAGGAAGATAATAGATGTAATACACTCCTGCCCCTGACGAAGGCCTGAAAACGACCTCGCCTCTCTCTGATGTCATTTCAGTGACCGCGACATCGCTTATCTCCTGGTCTTCGGAGTCGGTCACAACGATTTTCTTGGTGTCAATCCTCAAGTCAGGGCGTCTCCAAGGTAGTTGTGCCACAACTCCTTCCGCAGTTCCGTCCTCAACCTTGACCACCGCCCTGTGGTGCCCCCTCATGTCAACCTTCCATTGTGAATCAGCCACCTTGAAGGGAATCCCGTCAGGAGCGAATGACTCGTACCGGCTGTCTCCATCGGGGTAATTCCCGGAACCGGAGCAATTGACCATAAACTGGCAGATCAAGGCCAGAGCTGCCAGAGGCAAAAAATGATTATGAATTGCCATATGCATAGATTGTTGCCTTGCCGCCCTTGACCTTCAGGAGTGAATACGGCTCCGATGGGAACACGAGGTTGGTTATGACAGTCTTCCCTTCTGAATCGAAGACCTCGACGCTGCAGCGGTCCACGAAGATCCGGAGCTGCTTGATGACTCCGTGGACAGGGGCCACCGTCCTTGCCGGGAAATCCTTATGGAAAGAGGTGTCACCGCTCAGGTTCCTGTCCACGAACAGTTTCCTGTCCTTGGGGTTGTATTCGATGATGACCTTCTCCCCTTTAGGGTTGGAAAGGACGATACTGGTGGCATCCTTGATGTCCACGATGATCTCGCAGGCCTCCGTAGGCTGTTTCACCTTGCTGCCACGCATGGCGAGCAGTTCCTTGGAAGGAGTGGAACCGCAGAAAAGGCCGCCTCCGTATTCAAAGATGTCCAGGTCGCGGGGAACGCTGTTGGCGGAACGGAACTGCATCGTCGGCACGACACCGGCATACTGCCAGTTGCTCATCCAGGCAAGGGCGACCTTCCTGCCATCCGGGCCGTTGTCGAATGTAACGGTGGCATAGTGGTCCTTTCCGTAGTCCATCCAGAGGGTCTCTTTCTGGTCGGTTGTGAACCTGTGACCATCGAAATCTCCGATGAAATACTGGGTGCCGCTTCCTCCAGCAGGCAATCCGCTGGTGTTGCAGATAAGCAGCCACTTCTGCACGCCTGTCCCTCGGACATCAAGCTTCATCAGGTCGGGGCATTCCCAGACTCCCTGATGGCAGCCATAGCCTTCTCCGAAAGAACTCTCGTATTTCCATTCCTTGAGATTCCGGGATGAATATATCCTCATCTCCTGCCCTGCCGCCAGGATGAGATTCCATATTCCGGCATCTTCGTTCCAGAAGACCTTAGGATCCCTGAAATCAGGGATATCGCCGACGATTACGGGATTGTCCGGAAGCTTCGTAAATGTCTTTCCGTCATCGGTGGAGAAAGCCGAAGACTGGGTCTGGTTCCTTCCCGCCGAAGTATAGAAGGCCATTACCGCTCCCCTGCCGTATCCGGCAGTGTTGGCATTGTCCACTACGGCCGACCCGCTGAATATGGTTCCCAGAGCGTCCGGCTCGATGGCCGTCGGCATGGCTTCCCAATGGATGAGGTCGCGGGAAACGGAATGTCCCCAGGTCATGTTCTCCCATTGTGAGCCGTATGGATTCCACTGGTAATAAAGATGATAGAGTCCGTCTTTGTAGAACATGCCGTTCGGGTCGTTCATCCATCCATAAACCGGAGTATGGTGGTATACGGGACGGAACCTCTCCCTGTTCCCCGTATCGAAAGAATCGCTTTGCCGGATCCCTTTCCAGCATTCATACCCTTCCAAGTCATTCCTGGACGTCCTTTCCCCACGGAACATGATGTCGAGGAGCAGTTCTTCCTTTCCGAACCTGGCGATATCCAGGGGAACGTAATAATCCACCTTGTCAGCCGCAAGCCTCACATTGAAAGACTGCAGCTGCTCTCCGCCGGAAATCACCTGCACAGCGGCATTATTTACACTTTCCTGGACAGGCAGAAGGAGATATCTGCCAGTTACATGGATCTTCAGCATTGCATGGCCGTTACCGGGTATCTGCGGAATTTGTGCGAGGGCAGTCGCTGCAACCAGCAGGACGGCTGTCAGAAAGAGTATTCTTTTCATGATAGTACTAATATAAGAATTTTATCGTAATTTTAAGGACAAAACCTTTTATGCAATGAAATACAGATTGTTGGCCGGTGTCGATATCGGGGGTACCAAATGCGCCGTCACCCTCGGCCTTCCCGAATCGGGGGGGATAGTGATCAAGGACAAACTGCGCTTCCCCACAACCGACGTTGAAGGTACCATAAGGGACATAAAATCCGCTCTCAGGGAGGTCATGGAAAGGAACGGGCTGGGCTCAGAAGGTATAAGTGCGATAGGTATCAGCTGCGGAGGTCCCCTGGACAGCAGGACCGGAGTGATCATGTCTCCTCCAAACCTGCCTGGTTGGGACAACATACCCATCGTAAGGATCCTGTCCGAAGAATTCGGAGTCCCGGCTGCCGTCCACAACGATGCCAATGCCTGTGCCCTTGCAGAATGGTTGTTCGGTGCCGGCAAGGGTACCAGGAACATGGTTTTCATGACTTTCGGAACCGGATTGGGAGCTGGATTGATCCTGGACGGGAAGCTGTACACAGGCACCAATGACAATGCCGGCGAACTCGGACATATCCGTCTGGAAGGATTCGGACCGGTGGGTTATGGGAAAGCCGGCTCGTTCGAGGGTTTCTGCAGCGGCAGCGGAATCGAACAGCTTGCCAGATCGATGGTCAAGGAACGTCTCCAGATGGGGCATTCCGTCCCATGGTGTCCTGACGGCAATCTGGATGATATTACGGCAAAAGCCGTGGCTGATGCCATGAGGGAAGGCGATCCCCTGGCCAAACGGGTCTATGGGATCTCTGCCCGTCAGTTGGGCAAGGGCCTGTCGATAGTTATCGATATCCTCAATCCCGAGGTCATCGTCATAGGAAGTATCTACGCACGCAACGAGGACATATTCAAGCCCCTGATGGAAGAGGTCCTGGCACAGGAAGCCCTGCCTCTGGCCAACAAGGTCTGCAAGGTGGTCCCGGCCGCACTCGGTGAATCCATCGGCGACTATGCCGCCCTCTCAATAGCCGCAAGCATATTATGAAAGATATCCAAGGAATAATCGGACACAGCCTGGAAGAGGCACGCGAAGAACTGGACCGGTTCCTGGCCGATCCGGAAACCATTCCCGCCATACAGGAGGCAGCCGGCATAATGGCAAGATGCATCCTGGCCGGTGGAAAGATAATCAGCTGCGGCAACGGGGGTTCCCTGTGTGACGCCACACACTTTGCAGAGGAACTGACCGGACGTTTCAGGTCAGACAGGTCTCCCATACCGGCCATGGCCATCAACGACCCTGCATACCTGACCTGCGTCGGGAATGACTATTCGTTTGACGAAGTCTTCAGACGCTGGATCAATGCATTCGGGAAGGCCGAAGATGTGCTGCTTGCCATAAGCACCAGCGGGACCTCGCCCGATGTTGTCAATGCGGCACTGGAAGCACGGGACAACGGAGTGGCGGTCATCGCGCTCACATCGAAAAAAGGCAAGCCCCTTTCAGAGCTTGCCAATGTTTCGATCATGGCTCCTGATGCACCTCATTCGGACCGCATCCAGGAAATCCACATCAAGGTGATACACATCCTCATCGAGGCGATAGAGGAAATTATCGCTTGGAGGTGACTTCCTTCTCGTACTTCTCGATGCAAGGGATGAACTCCTCGCCGACGGGAACGTCGTTCTTGAAGTTGAAGTAATCGAATACGGCACCGAACGGCAGGGTCTTGGCCTCCTCGAGGAGGGCGAGCTTCTGGAAGCCCTTGCCTTCGGCCTCATACTCGCGCAGTTTGGCGAGCGGCTCGAGCAGTGCGCTCAGGATGCACTTCTGGGTGGCACGGGTACCGATGATGTAGGCTCCAATCCTGTTGATGGAGGCGTCGAAGTAGTCAAGACCTACGTGGGCGCGATGCAAAGCCTCGCTGCGCACGAGCTCCTTGAAGAAATCAAGGGTCATGTCGTTCATGATCGTCACATGGTCGGAATCCCAACGTACAGGACGGCTCACGTGCAGCATCAGCTCGGGTACATAGAGCAGGAGGGATGACACCTTGTCAGCGACATTCTCAGTCGGCTCGTAGTGACCGGTATCGAGGGTGTAGATGACCTTCCTGGAGGCGCAGTAGCCCTCGAAGAAATCCATCGATCCGACGGTATAGCTCTCAAGTCCGATTCCGAACAGCTTGGCCTCGACGCAGCTCTTCATTCCCGGCAGGTCCTCCTTGAGGATCTCATCAAGGGAAGCGGCCAGTATCTCACGGTACTTCTTGCGGTTGACCGTATAGTCCTTCTGGCCGTCGTGTACCCAGATGTTCATGATGCAGGGATCGTCCTGCGCCTTTCCCATCGCGTCGGCGATGCGGCGGCAGCGCTTGGTATGCTCGATCCAGAACTCGCGGATGGCGGGATCGGGATTGGCAAGGGAGAGGTCTCCGCTCTTGGGATGGCCGAAGGAAGTGGAGTTGAAATCAAGCTTGAAGTTGTTCTCCTTCGCCCACTCGATCCAGCTCTGGAACTGCTCTACACCCACCTGGTCGCGGTCTACAAACTTGCCTCCGAAATCTCCGTAGATTTCGTGGAGGTTGACGCGGTGGTTACCTGCAAGCAGGGTTTTCACGAACTCAAGGTCAGCACGAACCTCGTCGATATTGCGGGCGCGACCGGGATAGTTGCCGGTAGTCTGGATTCCTCCGGAAAGACCTGCGGCGCTCTCGAATCCCATCACGTCGTCGGTTTGCCAGCAATGCAGGGAAATCTGCTGCTTCTCAAGCTGCTCGACCGCCTTGTCGGTGTCGACGCCGATAGCTGCATAACGCTCCTTGGCCAACTCATAGGCCTTCAAAATCTTTTTCTCTTCCATATTGATAAATTATTGATTGTTTGGCATGTAAGTTCTGACTTCTATCGAATCCGCAATGATCCGGCGCATCTCCCAACGGTCTTTCACCAGTCCCGCCACCTTGGCCTGCATCATGATGTTTCCGATGGCAGTACCTTCGACGGGTCCGGCTATGACCGGCATCCCAAGGGTGTCGGCGGTAAGCTGGCTCACGAACTTGTTGGCGGAACCTCCGCCAATGACGTGAAGCTTGTCGATGGTGAAGGATGCGAAATTCTGGAGCATCGCAATCACGTCCTTGTATTTCCTGGTAAGGCTGTGATAGATGCAACTGATCATCTGCGCGTCATTCTGCGGGACAGGCTGCCCTGACTCGGCGACGGCCGCCTTGATCTCGGCATCCATGTCCTTCGGAGCGGCGAAGCGCGGATCGTCAGGGTCGATGGTTGACGGGAAATCGATTTCCTCGCGTCCCATGGCCTCGATCTCGGCATAGGTGTAATTCCTGCCTTCTGCGGCCCAGGTCTTACGGCTCTGCTCAAGGAGCCACATCCCGGTTATGTTCTTCAGGAACCTGGTAGTTCCCTCTATTCCACCCTCGTTGGTAACATTATATTCATAAGACTTGCTGTCAATCACCGGCACCGGGGATTCGATTCCCATCAGGCTCCAGGTTCCGCTGCTGAGGTATGCGAAATGCTCGTCCTCCGCAGGAACGGCGGCGATCGCGGACGCCGTGTCATGGCCCGCCACGGCGATCACGGGAACGGGATCCATTCCGGTAGCCTTGCAGATCTCATCCTTGAGGACGCCCACTTTCGTCCCGGGCTGGACTATCGGCCTGAGGATGGACGAGTCTATTCCGAGGCGCTCGAGAAGGCTGCGGTCGAAGTCCCTCGTCCTGGGATCGATGAGCCCCGATGTCGAGGCGTCGGTATATTCACAGACCCTTTCACCGGTGAGCATGTATGCCATCAGGTCGGGCATGAAGAGAATCTCCTTAGCCTTGTGGATCGGGGAATCCGGCTCCTTGTGCTGGGCGTAGATCTGGAAGATCGTATTGAAGTTCATGATCTGGGTTCCGGTGATGCCGTAGAGTTCCTCCTTGGGAATCACCTTGAACACTTCTTCAGGAATTCCGTCGGTGTAGGGGTCACGGTAAGCCCTGGGAAGGCCGAGGATCGAACCGTCCTCACCTATGCAGCCGAAATCCACGCCCCAGGTGTCGATTCCTATCGACTCCACCTTGACGCCCCTCGACGCCACCTCCTTCAAGGCAGCCTTGAAATGGTCATAAAGTGAATATATGTCCCAGTAATACTTCCCGTCGATTTCCTTGACGGCGTTTGGGAACCTGTAAACTTCTTCCGAGGCCAGACGGCCGTTGTCCACACTGCCGAGGATTGCCCTGCCGCTGGTGGCTCCGAGATCGAATGCAAGAAAATACATGATTATGTGGTACTTTACGTCTTTTACAAATTTCCTCTTTTTTCTATTCTGTTCAAGTTAAGATTCTGACAATATGACTTGGAAATTTGATTTGGGAATTTTTCATATATTTGTCAAGAATATCACCTGGTTCAAATCTATCACGACTTATGGAGTCCGTCCACCTCAAATATTTGGCAGTGAATCCTGTTGACCTGAAATGGGGAACGGCGGTCAACTCCGCAGGCTTCCAGGAGATCCCTCCGGGAGCCGACTATCCGCCGAGGAACCATCCCTCCCGCTACATCTTCAAGCAGGAGAGAGGAAGGGTCCTGCACGAGTATCAGCTGCTGTACATCACCGAAGGCAGGGGAAAGTTCTTCTGCGAGACCCTGGGCAGGACGAGGGCGGTGAATATCGAACGTGGGATGATGTTCCTTCTGTTCCCCGGGGAATGGCATTCCTACCATCCGGACAGGCAGACAGGCTGGAAGGAATACTGGATCGGCTTCAACGGTCATTTCGTTGACAACCTCATCGCGCAAGGCTTCTTCAGCAAGGACAATCCAGTGTTCAAGGTCAATATCCACGAAGACATCGTCAACCTGTACAAAGATGCCATCGCCGCAGCGGAGGCCCAGGAGTCCGGCTTCCAGCAGTTCCTGGCCGGGATAGTCGGACGTCTGCTGAGCCTTGCATATTTCTATGACCGAAACTCGCAGTTCGAAGACTCGGACGCAGCGAACAAGATCGGCCAGGCCAAGGTGATGATCTATGACAACTATATGAATATCTCTCCGGAGGAGATCGCCTCCCGGCTGTGCCTGAGCTATTCCTCATTCAGGAAGATATTCAAGGAATACACCGGTTTCTCCCCCGCCCGCTTCATCAACGAGGTCAGGATGAGCAAGGCGAAGGAACTGCTCACCAACACCGCCATGAGCATAAAAGAAGTAGCCTACCACGTAGGCTACAACAATCATGACTATTTCTTCACGGCATTCCGCCATGTGACGGGCCATACTCCCGGAGAATACAGGGCGATGACCCAGAGCCCTAAGGCCTAGCGCCTGCCGAAAAGCAGGTCCATGTCCCTTTCCAACGCCTGGCCGGCCAGGTCCTCCGGAACGAATCTCCAGCTCCCGATACGCGCGGGGTCGCCGACAACCGCAGGGTCGATCGAACCCATATCCATAAGATAATTGTACAGGATGTCGCGGATCTCGGGATAGGTCTCCACTATCCTTTCCTCGATCTTTCCGGTATCGACACCGGCCGCCTGCATCAGGCCGCCTCCCCCGCTGGCACGGTAGGAAGTGACGGCCACGTTGTACGTCTTGTCAGGTTCAAGGGGCGCTCCTCCAACGAGGGAATCGACGACGACCCTCTCTCCTCTCGGTTTTGTCACATCCACCGTATAATACATACCGGCCGCTGAATCGAAATTGTAGGAACGGCCCACGAACGACCAGGACTTCTGCCCTGTCCTGGGATCATCCCTGTCGACGATCTTGAGGACGTGGTCGGAAGGTGAAGACACAGTATTTATCCAGTTGTCGTAGGAAGCTTCCAGATAATCCTTTATCTCCTTCCCCGTCATCCTGATGACATACAGCTGGTTCTCAAAGGGGTAGATGGTAAATAGGTCATTGTATATCAGGGTCCCGGCCTTCACGTTCCCGTTGTATGTCAGAGGTGCGGCGAATGACAGCTGCGCAGGCGAGCAGGTGATGCTCAGGGTGTGGATCAGGTTGAGATAGTCACACTGCCCCTTGTAGGCATCCCTGGTGGCCAGGTTCACCTTGAGTTCGCCGACTTCCCTGGTGGTGAATTCTTTCACTGCCACATAGTCGTCATGGAACTTCGCAGCCATGAGGGTATCGATCTTATAACGGTCCGTAAGGATGAGGTGGGCTGAAACCGACTTCTTCTCGACCTTCCCCTTCCTTACGGTCACGTCCAGTTTCCCTTCACCCACGTAACGGCAATGGCTTCCGGAATTGATCAGGCACAGGGTATCGCTGGTGACAACGGTCGGCCTGTGGTCATGTGAGCAGACCAGGAAGTCCACGCCCCTGAGGTTCTTCATCAGGTCCAGGCCCTGGCTCTCAAGCTGGGAACCGTCACCGGAGCCGGTGGCGGTGTGGGTCGCGACTATGACCACGTGGGGCTTCTCCTTTGCGATGACCTTGTCGACATCCTTCTGGACGAGGGGGATCAGGTTCTCGAACTTCATCCCCGACCAGAGGCGTTCCGAAAGCCATCCGGCGATATTCGCATTGTCGTAACCGAGGATGGCTATCTTCAGTCCGTGGCGTTTAATGACCGTATACAACGGGAAATACGGCTTTCCGTTGTCGTTGCGGATGGCGTTTCCGGCCAGGAAGGGAATCTTGTTGGACTTCATATCCCTGGCAACCCTGTCATAAACGGCATGTCCGGTCTCGATGTCATGGTTGCCGAGGACCACGGCGTCATATTCCATGTATTTGGCCATACGCGGATATACGTGGGGAGTGACCGTGTCCACATAATTGAAATAGTATGCGGCATTGTCCCCCTGGAGGATGTCTCCGGCATCCAGAAGGATCACATTCTCCTCTCCCGCGTCAGCCCTGACGCTGTCCACCATATACTTCACGCAGTAGAGGGACTTCTTGACATTCCCGCCCACATAGGTCGAATCGAAGAAAGTACCGTGGATGTCGTTGGTAGTAAGGAGCCTTAATGAATACGTCCCGTCCTTAGGACCGGAACATGATGCGGCGATGACGGCGGCCGCAACGAAGGATGTAATATGTCTCGCTTTCATGATAGGGATATGGCCAAAACGGCCGGTTAACAAAAATACGATTTTTTACTAATTTTGTGACTATGAGAGAACTCAAACTTCAGACTCCGGTCGATCCGGGCAAAGGCCGCCTGGGACTGTCGCTTGACGACGGGATAGTGATGCTGGGCAGCTGTTTCGCAGACAGCATAGGCAGGAAAATGGAGGAACTCGGATTCAAAGTATGCGTAAATCCTTTCGGGACGCTCTACAATCCGGTCTCCGTAAGCAATTCGGCTGCCCGGCTGCAATCATGCTCCCCGTTTACCGAAAAGGAATGTGTGGAGATGGGAGCCGGTGCCGGACTGGTCTGCTCTTTCAGCCATCACACCTCGTTCGCCCGTCCGGATGCCACCGGATTCCTGGACAATGCCAACAAATCCCTTCTGGAAGCATCCAGAGCCTGGAAAGAAGCTTCAAAGGTAATCATCACCCTGGGTACGGCATGGTGTTTCGAGCACATCGGCACCGGCGAGATAGTAAGCAACTGCCTCAAAAGGGACGGAAAGGAATTCAGGCGCAAGCGTCTGGGGGTCGGTGAAGTATCCCTGATCCTAAGGAATATGGTGACGAGATATCCGGATAAGGATTTCATATTCACCGTCTCCCCTATCCGCCATATGGCTGACGGGGCACATGGGAACCAACTCAGCAAGAGCACCTTGCTTCTGGCCGTAGAAGAAGCCTGCAAGGCCTTTCCGGACAGGGCTGAATACTTCCCCGCCTACGAGATAGTCATGGACGAGCTTCGGGACTACAGGTTCTATGCACCGGATATGGTCCACCCGTCAGAACAAACCATCGACTACCTGTGGGACAGATTCGCCGATTGGGCAATCCCGGAAGCAAGCCTGCAGGAGATGGAGAATCGGCGTAAGACATATCTAAGATTAAAGCATATTCCTATAATTCATTAAATTTGTCCGTTTGTTACAAAACATTTGTTTGAAAACAAATCACACATTTTATTTACAAACCTTATTTTTCATGAAAAAGAATCGCATTTCAAGAGTTTCGGCTTTTCTCATGATTCTCCTGGCAGGCTCGCTCTCAATGGGCAATGCTCTTGCTGAAGGATCGAAAGCCGCTCTCAAGTCTGCGACGGAAGCTCAGCAGAGAACGGTTTCCGGTAAGGTAGTCGACGCACAGGGCAATCCCATTCCGGGTGCCAGCGTCATGATTGCCGGAACCAACCGCGGAGCAGTTACCGCCACAGACGGTTCATTCTCACTGGCTGTGCCTGACGGCGCCGAGCTGGAGGTTTCCTTCCTCGGCTATGTCACCGTCACGGTTGCAGCAAGGAATGGCATGACTGTCGTTCTCAATGAAGACGCCGAGTACCTCGAGGAGGTAGTCGTTGTCGGTTACGGTACCCAGAAGAAGGCCAACCTGACCGGTGCCGTCTCGACCGTGGACGTGGAAAAGACCCTCGACTCCAAGTCTGAGACCAACCTCGGAAAGGCTCTCCAGGGAGCTGTCCCCGGCCTCACCGTCATCAACATCAACGGAGACATCAATGCCGATCCTACTATCACCATCCGTGGTATCGGTACCCTCTCCAACAGCGGCACTTCGACCCCCCTCTACATCGTGGACGGAGTTCCGATTGACAACATCTCCTACCTCAATCCCCAGGACATCGAGAACATTTCCGTCCTCAAGGACGCAGCCTCCACTTCCATCTACGGAACCAGGGCTGCATTCGGTGTGGTTATGATCACCACCAAGGCCGGAAAGGTCAATGACAGGGCTGTCGTCCGCTACACCAACAACTTTGGTTGGAGTTCAGCCACGAACCTTGCCGACTACGACATCCTGAGCAAGCAGGTGACCGCTTTCAACGAGGTCAATAAGAACATGGGTGTTGAGTCCGAGCTCTTCGGTATCTACTTCGACGATCCCAAGTTCATAAATGCTGTAAACGCATGGGAGAAGAAGCACGGCGGCAAGTCCGGTTACCGTGAGATGGTCCTTGACGACGACTACTATTTCAACGCCAATGGTTCCGGATCATACGTGGCCGACTGGGATGTCGTGGGCATCGTATTCAACAACGCCACCCCTTCCCAAAACCACACCCTCTCCATTCAGGGAACCTCCGGAAAGACCAACTACTACATGTCGGTCGGTATGGACAAGTCGCAGGGTATCATGAATTTCAACCCTGACAAGCTTCACAGGTACACCGCCACCGTCAACGTCAGTTCCCAGATCAAGAAATGGCTGAATGTGGGCGCCCGCGTGAACTACATGAACAAGAATTACGAGTATCCGTACACCCGCGGTATGGGTCTGGCCTACGTCTGGCGCTGGCCTTCCAACTTCGGTCCTTACGGTACGATCAACGGCATCGATGCCCGTAACATCATCGGTTACCGCAAGCAGGCCGGTGACGCTTACGACCGTACAGCCAACCTGCGTCTCGGTGCTTACGCCACAGCAACCCTGGCCAAGGGTCTGACCCTCAATGGTGACTTCACTTTCACGAACAAGACCACCCGTTACAAGGGTGTCGGTATTCCCCTCACGGTGTACAACTCATGGGGTAATATCCAGGAACCCAGTTCCTCGCTTGTGACTTCTACCTTCGTGGAGACTTCCAGAAGCTTCACCAATGGCTACACAGCGAACCTTTACGCGAAGTACCAGCTTGACCTCGCGAAGAACCACCATCTCCAGTTCATGCTCGGTTCCAACGTTGACGAATCCGAGTACGAATATCTCTACTATGAGAACCACGACGTGATGGACCCGGCTCTCCCCGAGCTCGCTCTTACCCCCACGTTCTACAGCTATACCCACCGCCACACCTGGTGGGGCTCTGCCGGTTTCTTCGGTAGGATCAACTACAATTATGCAGACAAGGTCCTCATCGAACTGAACGGCCGTTATGACGGTTCTTCCAAGTTCCCGGCCAACAGCCGCTGGGCATTCTTCCCTTCAGCTTCCATTGGTTACCGCATTTCCCAGGAAAGCTTCTGGGAGCCCATCAAGCCGGTCATCAGCAATGCAAAGATCCGTGCTTCCTACGGTGTAATCGGCAACCAGGAGGTTGGTACCAACATGTTCATCGAGACCATGACCAAGTACGGCACCTCCGTCAACTGGCTGGGCACCGGCACATCCAAGTATGACTACTTCGGACTGCCGAAGCTCGTATCCGCAGACCTGACATGGGAGTCCCTGGCCACCACCGACATCGGAGTTGACCTCGGCTTCCTGAACGGAGACCTCAATGTAACATTCGACTGGTTCCAGCGTGACACCAAGGGTATGCTCGCCCCCGGTCAGACTATGCCTGCGGTACTCGGTACCAGCGCAGCTTACGAGAATGCCGGTGAGCTCCGTTCCCGTGGTTGGGAAGTCAACGTTGACTGGCATCATAACTTCGGCGGGGTCAACCTTTACGCCATTGCGAACCTTTCAGACTACACGACCAAGGTCATGTACTGGAAGAACGACGCCATGCAGCTCAACACCACCTACACCGGCAAGACCTACGGTGACATCTGGGGATTCGAGACTGACCGCTACTTCACCGACGCCAACGATGTTGCCTCTTCCGCAAGCCAGAAGAAACTTGAGAACGGCAACTTCCACTACGGTCCCGGTGACATCAAGTTCGTCGACCAGGACGGTGACGGCGAGATCAACTGGGGCAAGGGAACCGAGGAAGATCACGGTGACCTCATCAAGATCGGAAACACCACTCCTAGATACCAGTACTCACTCCGTCTCGGAGGCGAATGGAACGGCTTTGACCTCGACATTTACCTCCAGGGAGTCGGCAAGCGCAACATCTGGACCGTTTCCCAGTTCGTAATGCCTTATTCCCGTGGTGCTGATGCCATCTACAAGGGACAGATGAACTATGTCACCCTTGACCAGATCGCCAGTGGCAATGTCGACCAGAACGCCGACCACCCTCGTCTTTACGGAGGTGCCGGTAACCAGGGAACCATCAGCTCCAACATCATCACCACCGGACGTTACAACTACTATCCCCAGACCAGGTACATTCTCAACATGGCTTATCTCCGCCTCAAGAACGTTACCCTGGGTTACACCATCCCCAAGAACCTTACGAAGCAGATCAACATCGACAAGGTCAGGGTATATGCCTCTACCAACAACATTCTGGACATCATAAACCACAACCGCACAAACGGTATCGATCCTGAAATGAACGACGGATCGGGAGTCTCCTGGGGACGTGTCAATCCTCTGATGAAGACCTACTCCTGCGGTGTTCAGGTGACTTTCTAACATAAAAACGAAAAGAGTTATGAAAAAGATAAGCAATCTCATCGTTTTGATACTGTCTGTCGCCGTAATGGCAAGCTGCGAGAAAGTACTTGACAAAGAGCCTCTCACCGACTTCACCAACTCCAATTTCTGGACAAGCGAGAAGAATGTCGAGATGTTCGCCAACTACTTCTACAATGAGTGGGTAGGCTACGGCAACGGAACCTCCACCAATGGCGTCTTCTACTGGCAGACACTGAATGACAACCAGATCAGCAGCGGTTTCCAGGATTGGTATTCCCGCACCGTGGACGCTTCCAACGGTACATGGAACGGCAGCTACACAGAGATCCGCCGTGCAAACACCCTCATCGAGAAAGTCCCTGGAATCGAAGGGATGAGCGATGCAGCCAAGAACCACTGGGTCGGTGTCGGCCGTCTCTACCGTGCCCTATACCACTATTACCTGGTACGTTCCTTCGGTGACTGCGTGTGGGTCGACCATGTGCTTGATGTTACCGAGGAAGACCGCGACGGATTCATCTTCTCTGCCCGCACCGATCGTGATATCGTGATGGACAAGGTTCTTGAAGACCTCAATTTCGCCGTCTCCAACATCAGGGAGTCTTCCTCCAGGGTTGAAATGAACCGTGCTGTCGCCCAGGCCATCAAGTCTGAGATCTGCCTCTATGAGGGCACATTCTGCAAATACCGTTCGTCCGCCGACGGCCAGAAGGCCGCTGACTCCGGTCGTGCGCAGAAGTTCCTGACTGAGTGCAAGACAGCCAGCGAGGCCATCATCAACAATGGCAACTATGCCCTTGGTGCCTCCTATCGTGCTGTTTACAACTCGATCGACCTGAATGGCAACAAGGAGATGATCATGTACAAGAAGTACGCTCTGGAGAACTCCTTCTGCCACTCCCTGATCGACTACACCTGCTCTTCCACCATGCAGAGCGGAATGTCCAAGGCCGCTTTCGACTCGTATCTGTTCCGCGATGGCAATTGCCTCGCCAACACTACCCTCGACAAGAACGACCACGCCGTCTTCACTGAGAGCGGTAGCACCTGGGTAGCGGACATCAGCGAGGTCCTCGCCAACCGTGACCCTCGTCTTTCCGAATCGATCGATGCGAACCTGATGTACAACGGTACCCCCTACCAGCGTTACGGAGTTGGTCACCTGACCACTTCTTCCTCCGGTTACGGCGTACTTAAGTTCGATACCAACGAGATCCCTGTGGCCTACCGTCCTGAAGGAGGTAAGAACTACACTGATGCTCCTATCTTCTGGCTCGCCGAGATCCTTCTCAACCATGCCGAGGCCTGCGTCGAACTTGGTGACAACGCCGCTGCAGTCAATTCCATCAACAAGCTCCGCGCCCGCGCCGGAATGCCCAACCTTACCACCTCTCCCGCCGCGGATCCCGCGAACAACATGGGAGTCAGCGATCTGATCTGGGAAGTCCGCAGGGAGCGCCGCGTAGAAATGATGTACGACAAGAACGACCGTTACTGGAGCCTTATCCGCTGGCATCAGCTTGACAAGCTCGACACCAGCAAGTATCCGGACATCGCCAAGGGAGCCTGGGTGGGCAACCATCTGACTGAAAGCTCTACAGCCAAGGCCGATGCCAACGGTTACATCGACATGACCGGCAAGGGCACCCGTACCTACGACAAGAAGCACTATCTCCGTCCGATTCCTTCAGGTCAGCTCGACCTCAACCCGAATCTCGGACAGAACCCCGGCTGGTAACAGTCAGGCTTAATACCTCTTAATTTGTCCGCGGGACCGAAAGTCTCGCGGACATTTCTTATATTTGCAGACTTAAATCTGACTTTGATATGTTCGAGAACCTACAGGAGAGACTTGAAAGGTCCTTCAAGATTTTGAAGGGCGAAGGCAGGATTACCGAAATAAACGTAGCCGAGACCCTTAAGGACATCCGCAGGGCCTTGCTGGATGCCGATGTCAGCTACAAGGTGGCGAAGGAATTCTGCGACAGGGTGAAGGTCAAGGCCATGGGCCAGAACGTCCTTACCGCAGTCAAGCCTCAGCAGATGATGGTCAAGATCGTCCATGACGAACTGGCCGAATTCATGGGCATTTCCTCACAGGACATCGATATCAAGGGGAATCCCGGGATAGTCCTCGTCGCCGGTCTGAACGGATCCGGAAAGACCACGTTCTCGGCCAAGCTGGCTGCCAACATCAAGAGCAAACGAGGGATGAAGGTCCTGCTCGCTGCCTGCGACACCTTCCGTCCTGCCGCAATCGAACAGTTGAAAGTCCTGGGAGAGCAGATCGGAGTCGAAGTATATACCGAAGAAGGTGAGAAGGATCCCATCAGGATTGCCAGGAATGCCATAGCCAAGGCCAAGTCTGATGGCTATTCCGTAGTCATCATCGATACCGCGGGACGCCTGGCCGTCGACCAGGAGCTCATGGATGAGATCTCAGCCCTCCACAAGGCCGTGCAGCCTACCGAATCCCTGTTCGTGGTCGATGCCATGACCGGACAGGATGCCGTCGAGACGGCAAAGGTCTTCAACGAACGGCTCGATTTCGACGGAGTCGTACTGACGAAGATGGACGGCGACACCAGGGGTGGTGCAGCCCTTTCCATCAAATATGTCACAGGCAAGCCGATCAAGTTCATCTCCTCCGGCGAGAAGATGGAAGCGATGGATGTCTTCCATCCGGAGCGCATCGCCGACAGGATCCTCGGAATGGGAGACGTCGTCTCCCTCGTCGAGAAAGCCCAGGAGCAGTTCGATGAGAAACAGGCCCGCGAAACGCGGAAGAAACTGGCCAGGGACAAGTTCGGCCTCATGGATTTCTACAACCAGATCCAGCAGGTCAAGAAGATGGGCAATATCAAGGATCTGGCCGGCATGATCCCTGGAGTCGGGAAGATGATGAAGGATGTAGATATTGACAACGATGCCGCTTTCAAGAACATCGAAGCGATCATAATGTCCATGACTCCGGAAGAGAGGGACAATCCCGACATCATCAACGGAAGCCGCCGCAAAAGGATTGCCGACGGAAGCGGAACTAGCCTGCCCGACGTCAACAAGCTCCTGAAGCAGTTCGAGTCTACCCGAAAGATCATGAAGAGCGCCCTCACAGGCAACCTGGCCCAGAGGATGCGTTCTTTCAGGCGCTAATCTTCATTTGCGAAATAATTCTTCTTTCTTGGAGCTTCTGTAACACGGTCCGAATAGACCGAAGGAGCGAAGGGGCGCATGTTGTACCGCGATGCCATGACCTGGCCATAGGCACCTGCGCTTCGGATGGCGATGCGGTCTCCCCTGTGGCTCTTCGCCAGGGCCCTTTCCTTGCCGAAACAGTCTGCACTTTCACATACCGGTCCGACCACATCATATACCCGGCATCCGCGGCCGTCACCATCTTCATAGTGGGCGGTGAGGTTCTCGATCTTGTGATATGCCCCGTACAACGCCGGCCTGATGAGATCATTCATACCGGCATCAACCATGAGGAAACGCCTGTTCTCACCTTTCTTCACATACAGGACCTCGGTGATTAGGGATCCTGACTGGGCCACGAGCGAGCGTCCCGGCTCCACGTGGACAGTCTGGTCAGGCCTGCGGACAAGGTTTTCGTCGATAGTCCTGAACCAGGTTTCGAAATCCGCTATCGGATTGCCGTCAGGGTCGTCATAATCGATACCCAGTCCACCTCCGAGGTCGATATTCCTGACCTCCAGCCCGATCCTCTCGAACAGGGCCACTATTTCATTAACCTTCTCGCATTCCAGCTTCACGACATCCGACACTTCCATGATCTGGGATCCGATATGGAACTGCAGACCGTAGAAATCGATGTATGGATTGTCCTTGACCATCGCCACCGCTTCATCGAAACTCCTGTCGGAGATACCGAACTTGTCTTCATACAGTCCGGTTGTAATATAATGATGTGTATGCGGATCGATATTCGGATTGATCCTCAGGCTCATGGGAGCCTTTCGGCCAAGACGCCTGGCTATGTCGCTGACTATCTCGATCTCCTCGAGTGATTCGACCACGAAAGCGCCGATCCCGACCTGGAAAGCCTGGCAGATTTCCTTGTCCGACTTGGCTACTCCCGCGAAGAATATCTTCTTGGGGTTGTAGCCGCAGCTCACGGCGAAATCGATCTCGTCACCGCTGACACAGTCGGCTCCGAGGCCCCTGGAGCTGATCATCTCGTTCAGACGGCGGTCCGAATTGGCCTTGAGGGAATAATGGACATGTATTCCGGTACGTTCCGAGAGTTCAGCGACCTTGTCGACGGTACGCCTGAAAAGGTCTATGTCATAATAATAAAAAGGAGTCGCTACCCTGCTGAAAGAAGCGAAGTCATCAATCTTCAACATGTTCGTTACATTATAATACAACTTTGCAAAAATAATCTAATTTTTCTAATTTCGTCATAACGAATCCTGAAACACCTGTGAATATGAACAAGGACAACGAAAAACTTCTGCTGCCGCATCTGTCGATGAGGCTGAAACGCATCCTGAGAAATAAGAAGAGACGCTCCGATGAACGGGCATCCACCAGGAAATCCATGGCCATGGTCGAGAAAAGGCTGGCCCGGTGGGTTTCGGAGGGCAGGTACCGGGAGAGGTACTGCTCGATGGACATGATCCTCGAGGACCTGGGCCTGACCAGGAATGAACTCTGTTCGTACTGTTCCCGGAAATTCCATAAATCATTTCTCTCCTGGAGGAAGGAACTGCGGATGGCCGATGCAAGGAAAATGCTCCTGGACCACCCAGAAGTCCCTGTTTACGAGATAGCAAGTGAACTGGGAATCGACGACAGATCCAACTTCAGGCACCAGTTCAAATCGGTCACCGGCCTCACTCCGTCGGGATGGAGACAAAAATTTCTCAAAAAAACGTAAAAAAATTTGCACATAATAAAATCCTTCGTATATTTGCGGTGTACTATTAAACTAATACACTAAAATATATGATTGAAATCAGAGACCTCGCTTTCAGTTACGGCAAGACACCTGTTCTGAAAAGCATCACCACGAACCTTGAAGAAGGGCGTATCTACGGCCTTCTGGGAGAGAACGGGGTCGGCAAGACCACCCTTCTCACCCTGCTCTGCGGCCTCAAGAAGGTCGGTTCCGGCACAATCAGGACAGATGGGGAGAATCCTTTCGACAGGACCCCTTCCCTGCTTGAGAAACAATACTACCTTCCCGACGAAGTAGCGCCGGTCAATGTAAAGGCCGAGGCTCTCGCGAAGGAAAGGGGTCGTTTCTGGCCGCTGTACGACCATTCCAAATTCCTCGATATCATGAAGGAATTCGAGACCGATCCGTCTAAGAAGATGAACCAGATGTCAGCCGGCCAGCTCAAGAAAAGCTACATCTCTTTCGCTCTCGCCACCGGTTGCAAGTATCTCTTCATGGATGAGCCTACCAACGGACTCGACATCCCTTCGAAGTCACAGTTCAGGTCGGCCATCATGAAATACACACCGGAAGATTCGACTATAGTCATTTCCACCCATCAGGTCCGTGACCTGGAGAACATCATCGACCCCATCATCATCTTGGACAAGCAGGACGTGCTTCTAAACGCCACGGTCGAGGCCATCACATCCAAGCTGTTCTTCGACTACGGCACGGTCGTCCGCGAAGATGCCCTGTACCGCGAGATGCTGCCCGGCGGCTTCCTGCAGGTCTGCCCCAACACCGACGGAGAAGACAGCAAGGTCAACATCGAGGCCCTGTTCAATGCCGTCCATACCCACAAGGCACTGGTCAAGGATATGTTCAAAAACGAATAAGGAGGACAGATCATGAACAACACATTCAATATCAAACGTTTCGGCAGATACTTCGCCTACGATCTCAAGTCCAGGTGGAACGACCAGAGGGTTTTCCTCGCAGTATTTGCCCTGCTTCCCATAATCTTCTACCTGGTATTCTTGTTCTTCTCCATGGTGGGACACAGTTTCCAGGTTTCATCAGCCTACCCTCTCACAAGACCGCCGCTCCCCATTAGAAGCTCCGTTTTCGTTATGGCGGCATCCATCTTCCTGGTCCTGTTCCCGTCCAAGGCATACGGTTTCCTGACTGACAAGGCGGAAGGATCAGCGTGGATCGAACTGCCCGCTTCAAGGTTGGAGAAATTCACTTCCATGATGCTTATCAGCCTTATCGTGATCCCCGTCATCTTCTTCCTGGTATACCTTATCAGCGACGGCCTGGTATGCCTGCTGGACAAAAGTTGCGGCGGCTCGGTATTCTCAGCCTGGTCCAACATCCATCTGAACGGAATAGACGATCCCGAAGAGGTTTGGTTCGTAAATAAAGGATTCTGGTTCCTGGTGAACGGAGTACTCCAGACAGTATCGGTCTTCCTTCTCGGTGCATTGATCTTCAAGAAAGGCAAGGTGGCCAAGACAATCCTCGTCCTGTTTGCCCTGTCCATCATACTGTCCATTATCTTTGGCATCATCGTTTCCACAATCGGACCCGAGAGTTTCGGTGAGGGCTTCAAGCTATGGGTCAAGGGTCACGCCGACAGGCTGGACTTCTGGTTCAACCTCTGTATGAACACGGTTCTTGCCGTGGTAGTTATCGGATGCGGCATCTGGTCGTGGTTCAGAGTCAAGAACTTGCAACATTAATTCTCGTATCATGGAATTCAATCCCAACAAAGCCATCTACCTGCAGATCCGGGACGCAATCTGCGAGAGGATCCTGTCCGGTGAACTCAAACCGGAGGACCGCATCCCTTCTGTAAGGGAATACGGTGCGACCATCGGAGTCAATCCGAATACAGTCATGAGGACCTACGAGAAACTAACCCTCGAAGGCGTCATCTACAATAAGCGTGGCATAGGTTATTTCATCGCTCCTGATTCCAGGGAGATCGTACTTGAAAGCTCCAGGAAAGAATTCATAGAGAATGAATTGCCTGCCGTACTCAAAAAGATAGAACTTCTCGGGCTCGACCCGGAGAAACTTTTGAAACCGAACAAAGAATAATATACCATGAGAATCATATACAGACTTATCCTGGCCGCGAGTCTTGCAGCCACAGGATTATGCACGACATCCTGCTACATCAGGATCAGTGACAAGGCCAGGGAAGAAATACGTCAGAGGATACAGGTTTCCGAAAAGGTATACGACCTGTCAGATACGCTCATCTACCATGTCGGAGAGTTCTCCAAAGTGGAAGCCATAGGACACATTGACGTCGATTTCTACCAGAGGGAAGGTGAGCCCGAGGTTATCGTCAGGGGCACACATACGACCAGGGATTCCATACGCGTGGAAAACGTTGACGGGACATTGAGGCTCAGTTATTCAAACACGGTCGGTCTCGGATTCGACGAGTACGTGACCATCTATGCACCCGGGATCACCGTCCTGGACCACAGTGGGAGCGGAGACTTCTCGTTTAACTCTCCTTTCACCTGCGACAGCCTTGAAATCCAGTCCATAGGATCCGGAGATGTAATGATACAAGGATGCACTGCCAACGGGGCGGTGACAGTGAGCAAGTCAGGATCCGGAGACATATCCGGCACCATTTACTCCGGAACGATGACCATCAGCAGCATCGGATCGGGCGACGTCACCATCGACGGGAAAACCGGAGGACTGACCATATCCAAGAACGGATCCGGAGACCTCGACTGCAGCAGGCTGGATGCAGCCACGGTCGAGATCAAGGAGAAGACAGGTTCCGGGGACATGACCTACCGCAAGGACGGCAAGGTAGTGGAAGAATAAAATCCAGCCAGCCGGTCAATCGACGTAGAATTCCCGGCGGTACTGATAATTGGTACGAAGTTTCTCGAAACTGCCGGGATCCATACGGAACATGAAGTCATCCGTGAATATCGGATAATTGTACTGCAGGACGGAAGTGATTTCGCCCTGCAGTTTTCCTTTCAGGTCCAGCTTGACGGCTTCCAGGTCCTGGATTTCCGTCTTAGGGAAAAACTCATACAGTTTCTCGAAGCCGAAGAAACGGGCCAGGGACCTTACGGAGGCCGCCGTTCCGTTCTGCTTGCCCTGATAGGAATAACCGGCGATGTGCGGAGTCGCGATGTCCACCATGTCCATCAGTTCGCGGTCGATGTCGGGTTCGTTGTTCCATGTGTCGAGAATCACGGGACCGAGTTTAGGAATGGCTCTCTTAAGGGCGGCATCGTCCACCACCTCCCCGCGGGAAGCATTGATGAATATCGCACCCGGCCTCATCTTCTCAAAGAAAGAGTCATCACACATCCCCCTTGTGGTATCGTCCAGCGGGACATGCATCGTAACCACATTGGAGTTCTGCAGGAGATAGTCCAGCGGACAGAAACCCTCGGGGCCCTCGGCCGCCATCCTGGGAGGGTCGTTCTTCAAGACCTTGAACCCGAGATATCCGGCCACACGGTCAACCCTGCTTCCCACATTTCCGACTCCGACGATGCCCAGCTTCGCACCGTCAAGCCGGATCGCCTGCCTGGAGGCCACTCCGTAAAGGGCGGAGAACACATAGTTCATCACGCCTCCGGCGTTACATCCTGCAGCATTCCTGACCACGATCCCCTTTTGGTCGCAATAAGGGAAATCGATGTGGTCCGTACCGATGGTGGCGGTAGCGATGAATTTGACCGGGGTTCCTTCGAGCATGGCAGCATCACACCTGGTCCTTGTCCGGATCACCATGGCATCAACATCCATCAGGTCGTCGTGGCAGATCTCCTTGCCTGCCTTGTAAGCCACCTCGGCATAAGGTTCGAAAACACCTTTTATGAAGGGGACGGCATCGTCCACCATTATCTTTATCCGAGAACCTTCCATATTCATTTCAGTATTATCTCCTTAACGTATCCCGCCTTTTCGCAGTCCTTCGCAAAGAGTCCGTCCTTCTTCAGGAAATCATTGACAGCCTGAAGCACGGCCTCCTTCTGGAACTCCAGATGGCTGCGCACCATCGAGGAAGACAGGGTTACATACAGTTTCCCGTCACGGTAGAACTTCCTCAAGGTGAAATCCTTGACTCCGGACACCTCATCCCACGCCGCAAACACCCTCTGGATATTTATGCCGGTGCCAAGCTTCATCGCCTTGATGTACATGGGCACGATATCTTCCATCGACAGCGCCTCCTTGCGGGGCGTCCCCTTTATCTTACGGTACTCAGGCATCACGGACCTCCCTGAACTCTCCCCCGACAGCTTCGAAATAAGCCCTGTCGGCAGTCAGTTTGTCGACTATACCCGCCATCCTTACCTTATTGCTGTCAGTTATGAATATCTGGCCGAAATCACTGCCTGCCACCATCCCGAGCAGGTTTGATATACGCCCCATGTCCAATTTGTCGAAAACGTCGTCGAGCAGCATCATCGGAGGGAATCCGTACCTGCGCTTCATGATCTCGTACTGCGCGAACTTGAGTGAGACCAGGAACGATTTCTGCTGTCCCTGGGAACCGCAGCGACGGATGGGATACCCGTCCATCTTGAAAATGAAATCATCCCTCTGGACACCGGCGGTAGTGTATTTGAGTGCCAGATCCTTTTCCCGGGATGAAGCGAGGAGGTCGGACAGTGCCCCCTTGTGAAGGTCCGACTGGTAACTGATCGATACCGCCTCCCTGCCCCCCGACAGTGTCTTGTAATAATCAGAGACGACCGGCTCCAGGTCCCTGACGAAGGACTCCCTGGAATTGAATATCCTGGATGCGTACTCGCCCATCCTTTCATCGAATATGCCGAGGAGGGCCTCGTCGCAGGTCCCGTCCTTGAGCATCTTGTTCCTCTGGAAGAGAAGCCTGTTGTACTGCTGCATGTCGGACAGGTATTCACGGTCCATCTGGGAGAGGACCGAATTGACGAAACGGCGGCGGTCATCCCCGCTTTCACTTACCAGGGAAATATCAGAGGGTGAAACCATTACGATCGGAAGGGTTCCGATATGCTCGGCTATCCTGGAATAGGGTTTGTCATCCCTGCGGACCTTCTTCTCCCCCTTCGAATCCACCTGGACGGAGAACCGGGCCGTATCATAGGTTCCCGCTATCGTGAACGAGTCCGTCCCGTGGCGGAAATTGAACCTGTCCGAAGAAGCGAAGGCGCTCTTTGTCATGGAAAGGTACCAGATGGCATCCAGGAGATTGGTCTTCCCCTCACCGTTGTTGCCCGAGATGCAATTGATGTTCGGAGAGAAGGTCAGCTCCTGGAAAACGATGTTACGAAAGTCCTGGATGACTATTTTGGATAGGAACGGCATGAGGGTTCTACTTGTCTACAAAGATAATCATATTGCATGATTAAACAATTTTTTCTATTTTTGCAGACTTCAAAAAAGATAATGACAAAAAGACTATAGAAATGGCAAAGAAACAAGCAGATGTCGCTCAGCAAGAGCGTCAGGAGAGAGTGAACGAGACCATATCCAGGACCGATCAGTTTTTCCGCGACAACAAGAAGACCATTTACGGCATCCTTATCGCCCTCCTGGTGATCGGACTCGCGATCGTGGCCTTCTACAAGTTCTATTATCAGCCCAAGTCAAAGGAGGCTACAGCCCAGATGTTCCCGGCAGAGGCAAGTTTCCGTTCAGGAGAATACGACCTTGCACTCAACGGTGACGGGAATGTGCTCGGCTTCTCCCAGATCATCGACGACTTCGGTGCCAAGGCCGGGAAGGATGTATATTTCTACGCCGGTATCTGCGAGCTCCAGCTCGGAAACTACCAGGAGGCTGTCAACTACCTCAAGAAATACAAAGGCAAGGAGAGCATCCTGAAAGCCCGCGCTATCGCCGCCATGGGTGACGCCTATGTAGGACTCGAGAAGTACGACGACGCCCTCGGTTGCTTCGACAAGGCTGCAGCCGCCGCCGACAATATTTTCGCTGCCACCTATCTCCTCAAGGCCGGTGTGGTCTGCGAGGAACTCGGCAACACCGACAAGGCCCTGACCTATTACAATAAGATCAAGGACCAGTATCCCCAGTCCATTGAAGGCTACGACATCGACAAGTACATTTCCCGAATCGAAAGCAGCAAGTAGTCATGGGAAGAGCATTTGAGTTCCGTAAGGAAAGGAAGTTCAAGAGATGGGGCCATATGGCCAAGACCTTCACGAAGATCGGGAAGGAGATAACCATCGCTGTCAAGCAGGGCGGACCTGACGTGACCGGCAACCCCAGGCTCAGGGCCCTCATGGCAGAGGCCAGGAGCGAGAACATGCCCAAGGACAATGTCGAAAGGGCTATCAAGAAGGCTCTCGAAAAGGACCAGGGCGATTTCAAGGAGATCGTATACGAAGGATACGGCCCTCACGGAATCGCATTCCTCGTCGAGACTGCTACCGACAACAACACCAGGACCGTGGCCAATGTCCGCAGTTATTTCACCAAGTGCGGAGGCACCCTCGGAACCAGCGGAAGCGTGAGCTTCATGTTCGACCACAAGTGCGTATTCCGTATCAAGGACAAGGAAGGGCTCGACATCGAAGAACTCCAGCTCGAACTCTGCGACTGTGACGACGATCCCGAGGTATTCACCGAGGAACAGGAGGATCAGGACGGCAACGTGACCAGGAACATCGTGATCTACGGAGCATACAGTTCCTATGGTGCCATCCAGAAATTCATCGAGGACAACGGCTATGAACTCGTGTCCGGAGGTTTCGAAAGGATTCCGAACGTAGAGCTCAAGGACGTCACCCCCGAGCAGAGGGAGACCCTGGACAAGCTCACCGGCCTTCTCGAGGACGATGACGACGTTACCTCCGTCTACAACACGATGAAGCCCGCCGAGGAATAGTTCCTCCCGGCAATGGCGAATAACCGTATCAAGACCATCATCACCCTGGCTTGCCTCGCATGCCAGGGTGTATCTTGTCTGTGGACGGCTTATTCACAGGAGAGGAACGGGATTTGGGGCGTCAAGGCAGGCGCCGAGAGGATGACTGTCGGCTCTTTCAGGGATACCTATACCTCCCTGGGTTTCAATTCTTATACCGTCGAATTTGATTACTCCACCCTCGGAAAGATAAACGACGGAAGCTATGCCGCCGGATACAATTTCCCGGTTTTCGGTATCGGCCTCTCTTACAGCACCCTCTCCGATGTCATTTTCAAGAGCTCCCAGGGGCATTATTCCGACATGTTCTCCCTGTACGGGAAGATGTCGAGGGACCTTTTGAGGACGAGGCATCTGGGATTCGGCTATGACGTACACCTGGGATTGTCCTATTCCTCAGGTTATTATGATACACAGACCAATAGCGGCAACTGGTTCTTCAGCTCACCGGTCCTCCTTTACGTCGCTGGAGGCGGCCATCTCACCTGGATGGCCGCCCCGAAGCTCGACATCGAAGCGCGGATCAATGTGAGGCATAATTCCAGCGCACGCCTGTCCTACCCCAACGGCGGACTCAACTACTGGGGAGGCGGACTGGCCGCAAGATACCGTTTCCAGTCTGCAAGACCTCCGGCAGGACATGTTTTCAAGACTCCAAGGATTTCAGAAGAAAGTTTTGCGAAGAAATGGACCTTCGAACTGTACGCCGGTGGTGGAGTTCATGCCTGCGCAGGAGAATGGAGGGCACTCGTCAAGACCGTACCCAAAGAAGAATTATCCAATTCCCTGCTTAAGAAATGGCCCATGGCATCCCTGAGCGCGGATGCCATCTACAGGCTGTCCGGGCGTTTCGGGGCCGGGGTGACCGTGGATGGATTCTGGTGCTCGAATACAGAGAGGCTCAGATGGGCAGACAGCATACTTTACACGGAAGAAGAGGTCAACGCATCCAAAGGTTACGCACCATTTTCCGCAGGGGTAGGCATCGTACAGGAGATATTCTACAGAAATGCCGCCCTGTACATACAGGAAGGACTTTATCTATACCGTCATATGGGCATACGAGGATATCACGGCCCGCTGTATGAAAGGGCCGGCATAAGGTACTATCCACCGGCGCTCGATCCGTTCTTCCTGAGCGTCTGTATAAAGGCCCACAAATTCAAGGCTGATTACCTGGATCTGACCATCGGAATAAGGCTGTGAAAAATACTCCGGAAATTTGGCGATAAACTGGATTCTTGGTAAATTTGTAGATATAGTAATTCTGGAATAGATCAATAACTACAATATGAGCATCCAACAGGAAAATATCGCCAAACTGGTAGAACGCAGGGCTGCCGCCAGGCTTGGCGGAGGACAGAAGAGGATTGACGCGCAGCACCAGAAAGGCAAGCAGACCGCAAGGGAAAGGCTTTCGATGCTGCTGGACGAAGGCAGTTTCGAGGAATTCGACATGTTCGTCCAGCATCGCTGCACCAACTTCGGAATGGATAAGCAGCATTTTGACGGCGACGGAGTGGTGACCGGAATGGGGACCATAGGCGGCCGTCTGGTATATGTGGCGGCACAGGACTTCACCGTATCGGGTGGTTCCCTGTCCAAAACGATGTCCGAGAAGATCTGCAAGGTACTTGACCTTGCCTCGCGAAACGGTGCGCCGTTTATCTGCCTCAACGACTCGGGAGGCGCCAGGATCCAGGAAGGCGTCGACTCCCTGGCCGGCTACGGGGAGATATTCGAAAGGAACATCCTCGCTTCCGGAGTGGTACCCCAGATTTCGGGAATATTCGGTCCCTGCGCCGGCGGAGCAGTCTATTCACCGGCCCTGACGGACTTCACCGTGATGGTTAAGAACACCTCTTACATGTTCCTGACCGGACCCGCAGTGGTAAAGAGCGTACTCGGCGAGGACGTCTCCCAGGAGGAACTCGGAGGTGCCAGCGTCCACGCTTCGAAGAGCGGTGTCGCCCACTTCGCAGCCGAGAACGAGGAGGACGGTATCAATACCATCAAGGAACTGCTTTCCTATATTCCCCAGAACAACATGGAGGAAGCTCCCAGGGTACCCACCAACGATCCCGTGAGCCGCGTGGACGACAGCCTCAACGAAATCATACCCGACAATCCGAACACACCCTACGACATGTACAAGGTGATCGGCAGCATTGTCGATGACGGCAAGTTCTTCGAAGTCCACAAGAACTTCGCCAAGAACATAATCGTGGGATTCGCCCACATGAACGGAAGGAGCGTGGGCATAGTCGCCAACCAGCCGAAAGTGCTGGCCGGAGTGCTCGACATCAACGCATCGCGCAAGGGAGCCCGTTTCGTACGCTTCTGCGACGCCTTCAACATCCCCCTCGTCTCCCTCGTGGATGTTCCCGGTTTCCTCCCCGGAACCCAGCAGGAATATGGAGCCGTGATTACCAACGGTGCCAAGCTGCTCTACGCCTACGGAGAGGCTACCGTACCCAAGGTGACGGTCGAACTCCGCAAGAGCTACGGCGGTTCATACATAGTGATGAGCAGCAAGCATCTGCGCGCGGACCTGGTGTATGCCTGGCCTTCCGCCCAGATCGCGGTCATGGGAGCTGACGGAGCCGTCAACGTACTCTATGCCAAAGACATCAAATCCGTGGAAGACCCCGATGAGCAGGCCAGGATCAGGAACGATAAGAAGGCTGAATACGAGGAACTCTTCAACAATCCCTACCAGGCCGCGCAGAAAGGTTACATCGACGATGTGATCGAGCCCAGGAACACCCGTTTCCGTGTGATCAGGGCCCTCGAGCAGCTCGCCGGAAAGAAGCAGCAGATGCCTTCCAAGAAACATGACAACCTCCCCCTGTAACGCGATGAGACATTCAAGGATATTCATACTTTCCATCCTGCTCCTGTCAGCGGCGGTCCAGCTACGTTCCCAGAACATGTCGGACTTGCTGATAGGCGAGGTGCTCGTCGACAATACCTGCGGTATCCTTGACGGCTCCGGCCAGAGGAACGGATGGATCGAATTGTTCAACACTTCCAACGGAACGGTCAAGTTCGGGGGATGCTACCTGTCCGACGACAAGGCCGACCTCAAGAAGTACCATATTCCCACTTCGGACCGTTCCGCACAGCTGGGTCCCAGGCAGAGCATCGTCTTCTATACGAGCGGAGACTCTTCCCAGGGAACCTTCTACACGAACTTCAAGATTCGCAAGGGATCGACCCTGTATCTCGTCAGCAACGACGGGAAGACCATCATAGATGAGCTTGAAATCCCAGCGAACCTTCCTGCGGACAATTCCGTGGTAAGAGTCCCTACGGGCGTCAAGGCGATGGATTTCGTGACCAGGATCTCCGACAGGCCCACACCTGGGTCCTACAACGGAGACGTGGACGCCAAGACCAAGAGCGAGGTAATGAAGGAAAAGGATCCCCACGGCTGGGTGCTTACCCTGATAGCCGTAATGGTGGTTTTCACCGCCCTCATGATTCTGTCCTTCATCTTCGGTTGGATCGGGAATTACAACAAGAAACCCTCCGCCAAGGGGATCAAGGCTTCAAAGCCCAGGAAGGTAAAGAAGTTGAAGGCAGGAGAGGTCTCTCCTGAAATCGCCGCGGCGATATCCATGGCCCTCTCACAGGAGTTCGGAGGCGAAGTCTATGCAGCCATAGCGCTGGCCCTTGACGACTATCTCGGTGGAGGCATCCACGACCAGGAGAGTTTCATCCTGACGATCAAACCGACACCGGGCAGCACCTGGGCGGACAAGGCACAGAATTTCAGGCAATTACCACGATAATACAAAATAACTCATATGAAGACCTACAAATTCAAGATCAACGGAAACGAATACAACGTTGACATCAACTCAGTTGAAGGTAATATCGCAGATGTAACCGTGAACGGAGCTTCCTACAAAGTCGAGATGGATACTCCCGTCGCCCCTGCGGCTCCGGTTCCAGCACCAGCTGCACCTGAACCTGCGGCAGCTGCGGCGGCAGCACCTGCACCGGCCGCTCCGGCAGGGACCGGCAAGGCAGTCACATCTCCCCTCCCCGGAGTTATCATCGAAGTCTCCGTCAAGGAAGGACAGGCTGTCAAGGCCGGACAGAAGGTTGCCGTCATCGAGGCGATGAAGATGGAGAACGAGATCCAGGCTTCCTCAGACGGAACCGTGACCGCAATACTCGTCCACAAGGGAGACTCAGTACTTGAAGGAGCCGAAATCGTCAAGATAGCCTAGGATGAACACCATCGTCGAAAATCTCCAGCAGTTCTGGTATTTCACCGGGTTCGCCAACGCGACATGGCAGAACATCGCCATGATCCTGATCGGCATCCTGTTCATTACGATAGCCATCAAGAAAGGATGGGAGCCCCTGCTCCTCATCCCCATCGGTTTCGGAATGATCATAGGGAACATCCCCATGTTCCCGGGATTGAACATAGGTGTCTACGAGGACGGTTCGGTGCTGAACACACTCTACCAGGGAGTCAAGCAGGGATGGTACCCTCCGCTCATCTTCCTTGGCATCGGCGCAATGACTGACTTCTCGGCCCTCATATCCCAGCCCAGGCTGCTGCTTATCGGTGCCGCCGCACAGACAGGAATATTCGGGGCCTATCTCCTGGCACTTCTCCTGGGATTCGATCCCAACCAGGCCGGAGCCATAGGTATTATCGGAGGAGCGGACGGTCCGACCGCCATATTCCTCTCGTCCAAGCTGGCCCCGGACCTCATGGGAGCGATCGCCGTGAGCGCATATTCATACATGGCCCTCGTCCCGGTAATCCAAAGGCCCATCATGCTGGCGCTCACCACCAAGAAGGAGCGTCTGATGAGGATGCCTGCACCGCGCCAGGTCAGCCAGAGGGAAAAGATCGTCTTCCCAATCGTCGGTTTCCTTCTCACCGCTTTCATCGTCCCTTCAGGACTTCCCCTCCTCGGCATGCTCTTCTTCGGCAACCTGCTCAAGGAGAGCGGTGTGACCCGCCGTCTCGCGGAAACCGCCAGGGGACCGCTGATCGATGTGGTGACCACCCTGATCGGACTCACCGTCGGTGCTTCCACCCAGGCGGACAAGTTCCTGACAGGAAAATCTCTCAAGATTTTCCTTCTCGGACTCCTCTCCTTCGTCATAGCCACCACGGTAGGCGTCCTGTTCGTCAAGTTCTGGAACCTGTTCCTGAAGGGTGACAGGAAGATCAATCCACTCATCGGCAATGCCGGAGTATCCGCCGTACCCGACAGCGCCCGCGTGTCCGAGATAGTCGGACGCGAGTTCGATCCTGACAACCACCTTCTCATGCATGCCATGGGTCCCAACGTCGCCGGTGTCATCGGATCCGCCGTAGCGGCCGGTATCCTCCTAGGTTTCTTGGGATAACGGTTATTATAATTACTTTTAAAAGGTTATTACTTTATTATTTACAAAATATGGATAACAAGCTCCAGGAACTGACTGACAGGCTCTACAAGGAAGGTCTGTCCAAGGGAAAGGAAGAAGGCGAAGCCATTCTTGCAAAGGCTAATGAAAAGGCCTCCGAGATTATCGAGGCTGCCCAGAAAAAGGCTGACGAGATAATAAGGAATGCCGGGAAAGAGGCCGAAGACTTCCGTACGAAAGTCGAGGGCGACGTCAGGATGGCTGCAGTCCAGAGCGTCCAGGCTACGAGGAAGGACATCGAGAACCTCCTTATGGACGGGATGACTGCCAAGCCGGTCAGCTCGGCGCTTACCTCGGCCGACTTTGTCAAGGAAGTGATTCTGGCCGTAGCCAGTAAGTTCAATGCAGAAGAGGCCGTCGACCTGGAAGTGGTTCTTCCGGAAAGCCTGAAGGGAGAACTCGAACCATTCATCGGGAGCGAGTTGTCGAAAGCCCTTAAAGGCGGCATCGAGGCCAAGTTCTCCAAGAAGATCGCCGGAGGCTTCAATATCGGTCCCAAGGACGGATCATACTTCATCAGCATGACCGACGAGTCCTTCAAGAACCTGATCTGCGAATATCTCAGACCTGCAACCCGCAAGCTGCTCTTCGGAGAGTGATGGCCAACTACGAATACATAATCTCCAGCCTGCCCGCCCTGGCTCCCGATTGGAAGCCGGGGGAATCCTCTTTCGGCCAGACCGTGGAATGGATCAAGTCACAACTCGGCCCTTCCGACAAAAAGACGGTCGACAGGTTGCTTTCCGGATTCAAGGAAGAGAATCTGGACAGGGATTTCTATGTATCCGCCCTCAGCGACGGCAACCGCTTCATACGGGAGTATTTCGGATTCGACCTTAACTTCCGCAACGCGAAGGCCCGTTTCCTGAACAAGGCCTTCGGCATGCCGGAGAACAAGGACACGATCGATGCCGGTACCGGGGAATTCGAAGAGGCGCCAAAAATGGATGCAGTGCTGGCAATGACGGACCTCCTGAAGAGGGAGCGCAGCCTGGACAGCCTCGTCTGGGACAAGATCGGCGAACTTACCCTCTTCAGCTATTTCGACCTGGATTCCGTCCTGGGTTACATCGCAAAGCTGCACATAATCGACAGATGGACATCGTTGGATGTGGAAACCGGACGCGAGATGTTCTTCAATCTCATCGACGAGGTCCGGGGAACCTTCAAAGGAGTAAAAGACAACATCATATATGAAGACTAAAGGAAAAGTAATCGGGATTGTCTCCAACCTGGTGACAGTTCAGGTCGACGGGCCTGTGGCGGAGAATGAACTCTGCTACATCACCTTGGACGGCACTCCCCTCCTCGCCGAGGTCATAAAGGTGTCGGGGGACAAGGCTTCCGTCCAGGTATTCGAGAGCACCAGGGGCCTGAAGAACGGAGACCCCGTCGAATTCGAAGGCAGGATGCTGGAGGTCACCCTGGGTCCCGGACTGCTGTCCAGCGTTTACGACGGCCTGCAGAACAACCTGGCCACGATGGACGGAGTGTTCCTGAAGAGAGGTGAATATACCGATCCGCTCGACCACGCTAAGCTGTGGGATTTCACCCCCGAGGCAAAGCCCGGCGACAAGGTGGTCGCAGCTGACTGGCTCGGTGATGTCAAGGAAGGCTGGCTGCCCCACAAGATCATGGTGCCTTTCTCTTTCAAGGGTGAATACACCGTCAAGAAGATCGTTCCGGCAGGATCCTACAACGTGGATTCGGAAATCGCGGTTCTGACCGGTGAGGACGGTGAGGACATATCCGTGAACATGACCCAGAAATGGCCCGTGAAGGTGGCCGTGAAGGCATACAAGGAGAAACCGAGGCCGCAGAGGATCATGGAGACCGGAGTCAGGTGCATAGACACCTTCAATCCTATCGCTGAAGGTGGCACAGGTTTCATCCCCGGTCCTTTCGGTTGCGGAAAGACCGTTCTCCAGCATGCGATCGCAAAGCAGGGAGAGGCGGATGTCATAGTCATGGCAGCCTGCGGTGAGCGAGCCAACGAGGTCGTGGAGATATTCACTGAGTTCCCTGAACTGATCGATCCCCATACTGGACGCCACCTCATGGAGCGTACGACGATCATCTGCAACACTTCCAACATGCCGGTCGCTGCCCGTGAGGCATCAGTCTACACTGCGATGACAATCTGCGAGTATTACAGGGCAATGGGGCTCAAATGCCTCCTCCTGGCGGATTCCACTTCCCGCTGGGCCCAGGCCCTGAGGGAGATGTCCAACCGAATGGAAGAGCTCCCGGGAGCCGACGCCTTCCCTGTCGACCTGAGCTCCATCATTTCCAACTTCTACTCCAGGGCAGGAATGGTGATACTGAACAACGGCGGCACCGGAGCGGTAACCTTCATCGGTACGGTCTCCCCTGCCGGTGGAAACCTCAAGGAACCTGTCACGGAATCCACGAAGAAGGCGGCCAGATGCTTCTACGGCCTGGAACAGAACAGGGCGGACCAGAAGAGATATCCTGCCGTCAACCCTATCGAGTCCTATTCGAAGTACCTTGAATATCCCGAAATCATTTCCTACCTGGACCAGAACGTCGAGCACGGATGGGTAAGCAAGGTACTGGAAGCCAAGAACCTTCTCAGACGAGGCCGCGAAGCCTACGAGCAGATCAATATCCTTGGTGATGACGGCGTGCCCATCGGATACCATATCAGCTTCTGGAAATCCGAACTCATCGACTTCGTTTTCCTGCAGCAGGACGCCTTCGACAGCATAGACGCCCTCTGCCCCATTGAACGCCAGAAGTATATGCTCGACCTGGTGCTTGACCTCTGCAACATCGAATTCCAGTTCGATGACTTCGAGCAGTGCCGCGACTTCTTCAAGGAACTGATCAACGACCTCCGCCAGATGAACTACACTGAGTTCCACAGCGAAGCATTCGAGAATTACGCAGCGAAGACCCAAAAACTCGTAGAAGAAAATGGCAACTAAGGCATATCAAAGAATATACACCCGCCTTGAAGCGATCACCAAGGCTACGGTAGCCCTCAAGGCCAAGGGAATAACCAATGACGAACTTGCGGTAGTACACGGCAAGCTCGCCCAGGTTGTGAAGACCAAGGGTGACCTGGTGACCCTTCAGGTATTCTCGGGCACCGAGGGCATCCCTACTGACGCCGAGGTCACCTTCCTCGGAGAACCGCCGGTCCTGAGGGTCTCCGACCAGCTGTCCGGCCGTTTCTTCAATGCCTACGGACATCCTATCGACGGAGGTCCCGAGGTTGAAGGAGAGGAACGCGAGATCGGCGGTCCGTCCGTCAACCCGTACAAGAGACGCCAGCCTTCCGAGCTGATTCCCACCGGAATCGCCGGAATCGACCTCAACAATACGATAGTCTCAGGCCAGAAGATCCCTTTCTTCGCCGATCCTGACCAGCCGTACAACCAGGTAATGGCCGACGTGGCCCTCAGGGCTGACGTCGACAAGATCATCCTGGGCGGAATGGGCCTTTCGAACGACGATTACCTCTTCTTCCGCCACGCTTTCGAAGATGCCGGAGCCCTGGAGAGGATCATCTGCTTCGTCAATACGACCGAGGATCCGCCGGTGGAGCGCCTCCTCGTACCGGACATGGCCCTTACCGCCGCCGAGTATTTCGCAGTCGACAAGAACGAAAAGGTCCTGGTCCTTCTAACCGACATGACGCTGTATGCGGACGCCCTCTCGATAGTTTCCAACCGAATGGACCAGATACCTTCGAAGGACTCCATGCCCGGTTCGCTCTATTCAGACCTGGCAAAGATCTACGAGAAAGCCGTACAGCTCCCTACGGAGGGATCCATCACCATCATAGCCGTCACCACCCTAAATGACGGGGACATCACCCACGCCATTCCGGACAACACCGGTTACATCACCGAAGGCCAGCTCTTCCTGAGGGCCGACTCGGATTCGGGCAAGGTCATCATCGACCCGTTCCGCTCCCTTTCACGACTCAAGCAGAGGGTGCAGAACATCAAGACCCGTGAGGACCACAGCCAGGTCATGAACGCCGGAGTCCGCCTCTATGCCGATGCACAGAACGCGAAGACGAAGATGGAGAACGGTTTCGACCTCTCGGACTATGACCACCGCTGTCTCGACTACGCCAAGGAATATGCTACCAGGCTGCTTTCCATCGACGTCAACATCAGCATCACCGAGATGCTCGACACCGCCTGGGAACTCTTCGGGAAGTATTTCACGAAGGCGGAGACCGGAATCAAGCAATCATTGATCGACAAATACTGGAAAGGCCGTTAACCTGAAATGGCGATAAAGTTTCAATATAACAAGACTGCGCTCAACAACCTGCAGAAGCAGCTCAAGATGCGTCAGAACGCCCTCCCGACGTTGCAGAACAAGGAGAGCGCCCTGCGTCTGGAGGTGCGCAAGGCCAAGGACAAGAGCGAGAGCCTGATCGCCGAACTCGACGAAGCGGAGAAGAAGTACGAGTATCTCGCCCCGCTGTGGAACGAGTTCGAGTCCGGTCTCGTGTCCATCAAGGACATCGTGCTCAAGACGGTCAAGGTGGCCGGAGTCAAGTGTCCTGAGCTCGACGGGATTGATTATGAGATCCGTCCTTTCAACACCTTTGCCAAGCCTGCATGGTACAAGGATGGCGTGGCCATTCTCAAGGAGCTTTCAAGACTCGGAATCGAATCCGAGGTATACAAGGAGAAGCGCAGGATACTGGACTACCAGAGGAAGAAGACGACCCAGAAGGTCAACCTGTACGAAAAAGTCCAGATCCCGGGCTATCAGGAGGCCATACGCAAGATAAAGCGGTATATGGAAGACGAGGAGAACCTCAGCAAGGCTTCCTCGAAGATCGTCAAGGAGCGCCATGCCGCAGAAGAATCGGAGGAAGAGAGCCATGATTGAGAAAATGACTAGGTATTCCTTCGTCCTCCTGAGCGGCGAAGCTGATAAGTTCCTCAAGGACCTCGAGGGGTTGGGCGTCGTGGACATCACTCGCTCCGAAAAGCCTGTCGACGATGCCTCCGCGGCATTGTCCTCCGAAGTTGAATCATGCAGGAAGGCATCCAGGTACCTGAAAGCCCTTGAACCGGAGTCCGATCTGAACCAGGGCAAGTTCAGTCCGTCTGCGGACGGAATCATCGACCATCCGCTGGAACTGTTCGAAGAACTGGCTCCGAAGGAAAAGCAGCTGAAATCCGATATCGACGCGGCATATAAGGAACTGAATGACATTAGGGTCTGGGGAAACTATGACAAGGAAGCCCTGGAAGGCCTGGAGAAACTGGGATTCAAGACCCGTTTCTACCGCGTCCTGAAGAAATCCTACGATCCATCCTGGGGCTCGGAATATGCACTCCAGGAAATTGCCGATGACGGCAGGCATGTCTGGTTCGTCACCGTTTCGGACGATCCTGAATATTCATTCCCAGTGGAGGAAATACCTGCTCCGGCAAAGGACCTGATTTCAGCCGAAAGCAGTCTGGCCGACCTGGAAGGTGAGCTCATCGCCTGCAGGGGGCTTATGTACAAACTCAAGGATTGTATCCCCGCGCTGGAGGAAAGGGAGGCTGAAGCCATGTCCGGTCTGCAGCGGTACCTCGCCGGAGCGGGATCGGGCAAGGCTGCCGAGAACCATATCACCATTTTCGAGGGCTTCGCCCCGGCCAAGGACGAGGAGAGGCTCTGCCAGGCTTTTGACGCGATGGAAGGAGTCCTGTACATCAAGGATGCAGCCTCCAAGGAGGACAATCCTCCCATCAAGCTCAAAGGCAACTGGTTCACAAGGATGTTCACCGTTCTGACGGACATGTACGGACGGCCGGAGTACAACGAATTCGACCCTACACCCTACCTGTCTGTGTTCTTCCTCCTCTTCTTCGCGATGTGCATGGGGGACGCCGGATACGGGATCGCTCTCATGGTCATCGGGCTGCTGCTACGACGTTCAAACGGCCTCAAGGACCTGGCTCCCCTGGTCGTGACACTGGGAGCAGGGACATTCGTGATAGGCATCGTTATGCACACGTTCTTCGGTTATGACATCTCCCAGGCATCCTGGGTTCCTGGCTGGCTGAAGAAATGCATGGTTACAGGGAACATCGCGGGCTTCGATGCCAACATGGTCCTGTCGGTGCTTATCGGTATTCTGCATCTGTCGCTCGCCTTCATCCTGAAGGCCGTATACGCCACCAAAAAGAACGGATTCGCCAACTCGCTCGGCACATGGGGCTGGACCCTGCTGATCGTGGGAGGTGTCATCGTGGGAGGAGTATCCCTTACCGGTGTACTGAGTTCCACGGTTACAAAATGGATCATCATCGCCATCGGAGTGATCTCCGCCGTAGGAATATTCCTACTGAGCGATATCCACAGGAATCCCCTTAAGAACATCGCTCCCGGACTGTGGGAAACCTACAATACCGCCACCGGGCTTCTCGGTGACGTCCTCAGTTACCTCCGTCTTTATGCACTCGGTCTTGCAGGCGGAATGCTTGGAAAAGCATTCAACGACATCGCCGCGATGACGGTAGGAGACGGGAGTTTCGGCGTGGGCTGGCTGGCCTTCGCAGTGATCTTCCTGGTCGGCCACGCTCTCAACCTCGCGATGTGCTGCCTGGGTGCATTCGTCCATCCCTTGCGTCTTAATTTCCTCGAGTTCTTCAAGAACAGCGGGTACGAAGGCAAGGGCAGAACATACAGACCAATAACAAACAAACAAATCCAATAGCATTATGAACGAAATTCTCGGTTATCTTGGGCTCGGGCTCATGCTCAGCCTCGCCGGCGTCGGAAGCGCCATCGGAACCACGATCGCTGGCAACGCAGCTGAAGGTGCCCTTAAGAACGCTCCTGAGAAGTCCAGCAGCTACATGATCCTCTCGGCCCTGCCGGCCACACAGGGTATCTACGGCTTCGTGGCCTTCTTCATGTGGCTGCTCGTGTACAAGTTCGACTTCGCCGCCAACGGTCCCCTGCTCTTCGGAGTCGGTATTGGAGTCGGCATCGTCTGCATGATTTCCGCAATCCGCCAGGGTCAGGTATGCGCCAATGGTATAGTAGGCATTTCCCAGGGACATGATGTCCAGACCAACACCCTGATCTACGCCGCCCTCCCCGAATTCTACGCAATCCTCGGTCTGGTCGGCGCGCTTATGCTTACACTGGCTGTCTAATATCCAAGTCATTTTAAATGAGTCTGATAAAATCTATCTCCGGCATCCGGGGAACTATTGGAGGAAAGCCCGGTGAAGGGCTTTCTCCCGTTGACATAGTCAGTTTCACATCCGCGTACTGCGCCACGATGCCACAGAGGAAACCACGACCCGATGACAGAAGATACAAGGTCGTGGTCGGACGGGATGCGAGGCTCTCCGGACGGATGGTCGAGAACCTCGTGGTTGGCACACTAGTCGCCTGCGGAGTCGATGTGGTCCGTATCGGACTGGCCTCGACGCCCACAACCGAAATGGCGGTGACTTTCGCGGAGGCTGACGGAGGGATCATCATCACTGCTTCCCATAACCCCCGCCAGTGGAATGCCCTTAAATTGCTCAATGGCAATGGAGAATTCCTGACCGCCGCCGAAGGACGGGCGATACTCGACCTGGCCGCCAAGGGTGAATTCGATTTCGCCGGAGTGGACGAACTGGGAGAGGTGACGGAACATGACTACACCGAGGAGCACCTGGACGCCGTCATTGCGTGTCCGGACGTTGATGTGGAATCCATCCAGGAAGCCCAGTTCAAAGTGGTCCTTGACGCGGTCAACTCCGTGGGAGGTATCATCATGCCGCGTCTTCTCGAAAGGCTTGGTGTCGAATGCATACGCCTCAACTGCGAGCCCACCGGTGATTTCGCCCACAACCCGGAACCCCTTCCGGAGAATCTGGAGACCCTATCAGCAGCAGTGGTCCAGGAGCATGCCGACATGGGAATATCCGTCGATCCGGATGTGGACCGTCTCGCCTTCATCTGCGAAGACGGCGAGCCGTTCGGTGAGGAATATACCCTGGTGAGCGTTGCCTCTTACCTCTTCGAAAGGGCTGCAAAGATAGCCGAAGCCGAGAGCATCTCGCTGGAAGAGGTAGCATACCCTTATGCACCAGTCTCCTGTTCCAACCTCTCGAGCAGCCGTGCCCTCCGGGATGTCACCGAGAAATTCGGAGGTACCTATGAGGCAGCCGCCGTGGGAGAGGTCAACGTTACTACCAAGATGCGTGAGACCAATGCGCTAATCGGAGGCGAGGGCAATGGCGGAGTGATCTACCCTGCCGTACATTACGGACGTGACGCGATGGTCGGAGTGGCGCTCTTCCTTTCCAACCTGGCAAGGAAGAGGATGACGGTCAGCGAACTCAAGAAAACCTATCCTGAATACCATATCGCCAAGAACAGGATCGAACTTTCCGACTCCGGCCTGATCGACAGGATAATGGACAGGCTGAAGGAAGTCTATGCATCCGAAGACATCAACTGCATCGACGGAGTGAAGATCAGTTTTGAAGCCGAGCGCAAGTGGGTCCACCTGCGCCGTTCCAACACCGAGCCCATCATACGCATCTATTCAGAAGCTCCCACAATGGAAGAAGCTGAGGCGCTTGCCGCTGAAGTGGTAGGCGTAGCGGACACCATAATTAAAGGTTAGCGGGAAAATGTTCTCGTTCAGGACAACGGCGCTGGAGGACCAGCTGGACAAGGCTCTGCTGAGCGGCAGGGTCGGTTGTTTCTGCACTCAGAACTGCTGGGACACCGCCCGCGGGCGTTATATGTACGACCTGTTCAGGGAAAGAGGAAACCTCCAGGTCGTCTTCAGCCCCAAGGGAGCTGAACTCACCCCGGGCACCAACCACATCTCCTTCGATCCTGAAGCCCTGAAGGAACTGGATGCCGTGGTGGTAGAGATCCAGGATGCCGGAGCAAGGTACTTCAATTATTCCAAGGACGTATTCATGCTTATGGAGGCCATGGCGGCGATGGAGAATGCCCCGTCGCTGTACATAGTGGACCATATCAATCCGGCCGGAAGGATAGTGGAAGGATCCATGCCCTCGGGAAAAGTCGAGCCGCATACGCCAAAGGTCGCCCACAGGCACGGAATGACCCTTGGAGAGCTCTGCACCATCTACTATACTGAGATCGGTGCCGGCTTCGCCCTGCACGTCATCTCAGCCTTGGCCAATGACTCCACGCGGCAGCTACTGCCCTGGACGATCGCACCGGCTTCCGACATACCCGGGATGTTCACCTGCCAGATGTATTCCGGAGGCGGACTATGGAACAACACGACCATCACCCCGGGAATCGGTACTGCCAGGCCGTATGAGTATTTCGGAGCACCTTTCATCAGCCACAGCCCGCTGGATGTCATCCCTGCCCCGGCAGGTGTGCTGATGAGGCCATGCTCCTTCACTCCGTCAGCCGGCCGATATGCAGACCAGAGATGCCAGGGATACCAGATAATGCTCCAGCCGGGAAGCGAGTACCATTCGCTACTTCATACCATCCAGCTGGTCAGGTACTTCCTCGAAAGATATTCCCAGTTCGAACTCTCCGAAGGATTCGAGGAGAAACTGTCCGATCCGGCGATAATGGGATACCTGCACGGAGAGATTACCTATCATGAAGTGCGGGAGCACGTAAAGCTCGAAGAGCAGAAATGGATCCGGAAGGCCAAACGATACACCCTTTACGATGACCAACCGTACAGGATTAAATAGATTTTCAAAGGAATACGTTTGGATATTCAAGGAAAAGAGTTATCTTTGCAGGCTTTTTTACAGAAAAGAATTGTACAATTAAATCGTAAAGCAATGAAAAAAGGACTTCATCCCGAAACCTACCGCCTTGTAGCTTTCAAGGATATGTCTAACGAAACCGTGTTCGTCACCCGTTCCTGCGCAGAGACCAAAGAGACTCTGATGGTGGACGGAGTCGAGTACCCGGTCGTGAAGGTTGAGATCTCCAACACCTCTCACCCCTTCTACACTGGCAAGGTCAAGCTCGTTGACACCGCCGGCCGCGTTGACAAATTCTACCAGAGATACAAGGACCGCAAGAAATAGTCTTTTGCGGACAAAGGAAAACAAAAAAGTCGTACGAGAGTGCGACTTTTTTTTGTGGGATTCAGTTTTTTATCTATCTTTGCAATCCCGAACAATGCTGGGTTCGTATAACGGTTAGTACTCAAGATTCTCAATCTTGCAATAGGAGTTCGATTCTCCTACCCAGTACAAAAGGTGCCGCAAGGCGCCAGTGACTTGATGACGGCAGCATTTTTGTTGCCGTCATTTTCTTTTATTATAAATTATTATTATAATAGTACTTCATATACTTACGAAGTAACTATGGGACGGAAAATCGATCTTATCAACGTCGCTTTGTGGTGTCTGACCGGAATGTTGTTCTGCACCTTCCTGCAAAGCTGCAAATCCGAATTTGACTTTATTGAAGAGAGCCTGCGACCCGGGTCGGCTGATGCTGCGTTCTCAAACAGAGACATGACTGTCAATTTCTCATCAGCGGCCGGAAGTGCTTCTGTCGACATCAAGGCGACCGATGACTGGAATGCCAGATTTGTCAACGACAGGACCCGGGACTGGTGTTCCATCTCTACAGAAAGCGGGAAGCGCGGGACCGCGACTATCAATATATCGGTAAAGGATAATAATGAGTACGACACACGGTCAGCCTCCATTATTTTTACATCCGGAAAATCGAAGCTGACTATCTCTGTGGCCCAAAAGCAGAAAGATGCCATATTGGTCAGCGGCAACAGACTTGATGTGCCTAAGGAAGGAGGACAATTTACGATCGATGTCTCTTCAAACATAAAGTTCGACTGTCACGTCTCCGAATCTGCCAAATCATGGATTACCTTGCTTGATACAAGGAGCGGACTGTCCGAATCAAAGGTCATCCTCAGATTCTCCGCAAATGATGCAATCGGTAAAAGAGAAGGGGATATCGTCTTTTCCAGCGGACAAGTCAGTGAAACGGTAAAGGTCTACCAAGATGGGGAGATGCCGACCATTATACTAAGCCCTGATGATATCCATGTTTCACCTTCTTCAAGTAAATTCTCTGTGGAGGTTCGCAGCAACATAGATGTCAAAGTAGAGATCCCATCCGATGTGGATTGGATCCATGAATTCAAAACCAGGTCTTTGTCTTCAAGTACATATGAGTTTATCACGAGCGATAATGATGATTTCAATACCCGGAGCTGCCTCCTGACATTCTCTTCAGAAGAATGGGGACGGGAAGAATTCCTTTCCGTGACCCAGGACAGGCATCCCATAGTAGTTTCTCCAAAGACGGTTAAAGTCTCAGGGCGCGGATGTACTTTATGGATTGCGACCTCCAAACCTGACAAATCCTCATTCACAACCAAAACAGAAGATACCTGGCTTTCTCCCAGTCCAATGCAAGATGATGGGATGATTCCTGTAGAAATCCAGGCCTTGGGAGAAAATGGTGAAGCCAGATCGGGTTTCATCCTCGTGTACCACAAATCTTCCGATGTCCCCGACACGGTCGTTGTGCACCAGCATGAAATATGTCCCTCTTTTTCCTATTCCACAACCTCTCCTGTCGCACTTGCTCCCGTCATCGGCCCCGACCCGACAGCACCCGGGTTCATCCTATGGGGAGACGGTACATGCGATGAGTATTCTCCATCTGCCAAACACCTCTACAGCTCTCCGGGGCCCCATATTATCACAGTCGAGATAGCCAAGTACTTCTACAACCTAACCTTGCCGGCAATTGAGAACGGCATGACCGTCAGTTTCAGGGAAATCAGAACATTAGGAACCTATGGCAACCAATAGACACTTATATACTCTGTCCATCTGCATTCTGGTCAGCCTGCAGACAGTTTCTTTCGCACGGCCGGTATCACTGGAGAAAGCGAAAGAACAAGCTGCCGCCTTTTTTGCCTCAAATGGGGTCAGGACAAGGGCATCATTGAATGAACTTGAATTAACTGCCACATTCCCTAAAACTGAGACAAGGGGGCTGGATACAGAACCTACGATGTACGTTTTTTCTGTCAAATCCGGAGGCTTTGCCATAATTGCCGGAGATGATGCCGCCAGACCGGTACTTGCATTTTCATTGGAACAGCCTTTCGTGGAAGAGGGCATGCCTGATAACTTGCGTTATTGGCTCGAATGGTATTCCGATGTCATTGAATACGCCAGAAGCAAGGATTGGGGAACAAGAGGTGATACGCCTTCCACTAAGTTCGATCCGTCAAAAAGTGTCGAGCTAAAAACCGCAAGATGGGACCAGGTGTCCCCATTTAATGATCTTCTACCAGAAATCGACGGTAAGAAACCTTATACTGGATGTGTTGCCACGGCTATCTCCATCATAATGAAGTATCACAAATGGCCCATAAGAGGGACGGGGACCTTGCCCTCTTACAAAACGGGACTGCTTATTATTGATAGTTGCGACCTTGGGCATGCATACAAATGGGACAAGATGCTGGATGATTACAAGGAATGTGACGCAGAAGGTAAAGCACAACTTGCACGCCTGCTTTATGATGTAGCAGTAATGTGTAAAATGAGTTTCGGGTTATCTGGTTCTGCAGCCTTCTTTAGCAATATTAGGTTACTTCCTGTATATTTCGGTTACGATCCTGGTATAATCAGGATAGGCCGTCATTACTCCGATGAGAAGTGGGAGACATTGATTTCAGAGGAGATTGACTCAGGACGCCCGGTTTTTTATAGTGGCAGCGGCGGCCACAGGGGGGGACATGCTATGGTCATTGACGGTTACAACGGCCGCTATTTCAGCATTAATTTCGGATGGGGAGGAACTGATAACGGTTATTACACCTTGTCACCCATTGATGGGGATCTTGACGGAATTGTCGAGTTTTATCAGAGCCAGGAGGTGGCATTAAATATTAAACCATATGATGGTGGTAAGGGAGACTTCGTTCCCTTTGTCAGTGGGAATAACTCCATTTCAGAGGACTTCGAAAAAACTAAAAGGGTATTACTTAAACAGTCTGTCAATAATGATAGCTATCTTGGAGGCGAGATAGAGGTACGGTACGTCCTATACGACCGGAGAGAGAATGTAAAGGAAGTCATCTCCCCCAGCGGAAGGATATCGTTCGAAGATATATCAAACGATAAAGCAGCCATGGTGGACATTTCAGGCAGGAGCTATCCTGTCAGTCTTGAGTGTCATGTTACGAAATCCCTTGAAGAAGGAGACATGATTGCACTTTCCAGGAAGGATCCATCATCCGGGAAGTGGGTTCCCTTACCACAAGGGAGGAGCAGTATAATTGTTTTCACAACCAGACCGATTGCATCTCTGCTGCAATTTGGTATGATTGATTTGAATGCCCGTTACGAGCATCGGCTATGGGGGAAAACCTCTTTTTCAATCTTTGACAGCCTTTACTGGAGCTTGAGCAAAGAAGGTGAGAATACCCCCATATTCGGGAGTTATAATCAAAGGAATATTTGGCCTTCATCTACGATGCAGCAGACCTATTCCGGGGATGAAATCGTAAATGGAGACCGTTTTGTATCATTCAATCACCTGCTTGATACCGGCAATTATGTCTTCCGGTGCTACAATCCCGCCACCGGGGAGAAGATGACTGTCAATTTGGAACTGTAACAGTTACAACGGCTGGCCGTAATAGGCGTCGGGACCGTGTTTCCTTGAGAAATGCTTCTCGATCAGGAGCGGATTCATCTTAGAGTCCGGGTTCAGGGTCATCGAGATGAACGCCATCTTGGCTACCTGCTCCAGCACGACGGCATTGTGGACGGCTTCGTCTGCGTCCCTGCCCCAGCTGAAGGGGCCGTGATTCTTCACGAGGACACCCGGGGTATGAACCGGATCGATGTCCCTGAAACGCTCAACTATAACATTTCCCGTCTCAAGTTCATAGTCTCCCCTCACCTGACCGGCGGTCATGTCAGCGGTGCAAGGGATGTCGTTGTGGAAATAATCCGAATGGGTGGTTCCGATATTCGGTATGTCCATTCCCGCCTGCGCCCAGGCGGTCGCGAATGTTGAATGGGTATGGACAATCCCCCCTGTTTCAGGGAAGGCCCGGTATAATACAAGGTGGGTGGGGGTATCTGAAGATGGTTTCAGGTCACCCTCAACTACCCTGCCGTCAAGATTGACTACTACCATGTCTGCCGGTATCATCCGGTCGTACGGGACCCCGGAAGGTTTTATGACCACAAGGCCTGAGGCCCGGTCGATCGCCGAGACATTCCCCCAGGTGAAAAGCACCAGTCCATGGTCTACCAGGGCCAGGTTGGCCTTGCAAACCTGTTCTTTCAATCCTTCAAGCATCATTCAGCGGTTTTAATCCATACGGACATAGCTCCGGGTCCCCTGTGGGCCCAGGCATAATAAGGGATCAGGGTAAGCTTTCCTTCCCCTTCAAGTCCAGCCACCAGACGGTTCACCCCGCCCAGCAGACCGGGGCATTCCTCAACTTCGAGCGGTCCGTTGGAAGGAACCTTTACGTCAAGTACATCGACACCCTCGTTGTCAGGCCATTCCGCACAGTATACGACAGGTCCCCGCTCGAACGAGATACGACCACGGTCGGCCTCTATGGCATCATCGGCAACAACCCTGCGCGGTTCCATATCGAGATGGAGGGATACCTTGTCGCCTGCCTTCCATCTGCGGCGGATTACGAAATAGCCATCCTGGAGTTCTGCGGATACCGTCTCTCCGTTCACTTCGACCCCATACCCGAGATCCTTTCCGTCAGCATATCGGTAGAGGTCCCCCGGAGTCACTTCTCCCCTGACCCAACCAGGAATCCTGAGCATCATCGCAAACTCCTTCCCAGGAGCCTTGCCGATGGATATGTCTATATCCCCAGACCAGGGATATCCGGTCTCCTGGGAAATATCCACCCTCTTGCCTCCGACCTCAAGCGTTGCGGTATCGGATACATAAAGGTTGACATAAAGCCTGTCATCCTTCACTGCATAGACATACCCGGGCAGAGACGGAATGAACCGGCAGATATTCGACGGACAGCAGGCGCAGCCGAACCACGGCTGCCGCTCATAGGCACCGCGGCACTCCAGCGGGTTGGGATAGAAGAACGATCCACCGTCCAGCGAGACTCCGCTTAAAAGGGCATTGTAGAGGGTACGTTCGAGTACATCGAAATACTTCGATTCTCCGTGCAGGAGGAACATCCTGTAGTTGAAATAAACGTTGCCTATTGCAGCGCAGGTCTCGCAATATGCACTCTCGTTGGGGAGTTCATAATCATCCCCGAAAGCTTCACCTGCGTGGCGGGCGCCGACGCCTCCCGTGATATAGAGCTTGCGCGTGGCGATATTCTCCCATATCCGGTCGATCGCTTCGATATAATCCGTCATACCGGTCAGGGCAGCTACGTCTGCCACTCCGGAATAGAGGTATTCGGCACGTACGGCATGGCCTACGGCCTCATCCTGCTCAAGTATCGGCTTGTGTGACTGGATATATGTGTTCCTGGTCCCGGTCTTTCCGCGTCTTTCTACGAAATAAACCGCCTGGTCCAGATACTTCCTGTCGCCCGTGGCCAGATAGAGCTTAGCAAGGGCCATTTCGGCTATCTCATGGCCGGGGATTACGTCAGCCTGCCCTTCACCCAGACCTACTTCCCTGCATACACAGTCTGCATACTTGATGGCTATATCGAGGAAATTGCGCTTCCCCGTAGCCTGATAGTGGGCTACCGCTCCCTCGATCATATGACCGAGGTTGTACAGTTCGTGGCTGTTGACCTCCTCCACGGACCAACGCTTGTCACCCACCCAGCTGTGCGGATGCCAGGGATTCATCTGACGGGCGGTATTCAGATAACCGTCAGGCTCCTGGGCGGCCGCCACGATGGTCAATACGCTGTCTATATATGCCTCCAGGGCCGGATTAGGGCTTGTCTGCAGAAGATAGCTCGCACCCTCGATGGTCTTGTAAACGTCGGTGTCATCGAACGGGAAGCCTCCGATCCTGTATGTAGAATCAGGATGGACTGCACGGACGAAATTGTCATACCGGCCGGTTTCCTCACACTTGCTGAATGCAAGGGGGACGGTCACCTTCCGGCTTGCCTCAAGCCTTTGCCCCCAGAACGAATCAGTAACCTTTACGGCGGTAAAAGGTATCGGGTCTATCGGGTATCCCGACTGAGGTTTCTCCCCGGAACATGCGGCCAGGACCGAAAGGAGCGATGCAAGAATACAAATCCTTCTCATGGTCACTTTACGAATATCTGTTTTTCAGTGAAATCTCCAAGTTTCAGGTACTTCCCGTATAACTCCCAGTACGCCTCGGTATTTTCGGGCACGGGAATATACTCGCAGAGGAATCCACTGTTCATGGCAGCGCTGGCATCCTCTACCTTGCCGTATACTCCGGCGGCAGTAGCCGCAAACATCGCGGCGCCAAGTGCGCACACCTGGTCGGACTTGCTCACCTTGATCGGCTTTCCCAGGACATCAGCCATGGTCTGCATCACGAAAGGACTCTTCTGGGCGATGCCACCTACACCTATAACTGAATCTATCCGGATGCCTTCCTCCGCGAAACGGTCCGAAATCGCCTTCGTACCGAACGCCGTTGATTCAACCAGGGCACGGTATACCCGGACGGGATTGGTACCGAGCGTAAAGCCGGCGATGGTCCCCTGAAGCAAGGGATTCGCATCAGGAGTACGCCTTCCGTTTATCCAGTCCGTGGCCACCATGGTGCTCTCGCTTATAGGCATGGCCGCAGCCGCTTCGTTCAGGACAGGGAATATCTTCGAATGGATCTCTTCAAGGGCGTTGTCGTCCAGTCCTGCAAACTGCCTTATAGGCCATTCCAGCATCCTGCGCCACATGGCGTACACATCCCCGAAACTGCTCTGGCCGGCTTCCAGACCGACCATTCCGGGAATCACGCTTCCATCCACCTGTCCGCATATACCACGGATGCATTTGTTCCCTATCTCCTCGTAGGAAGCGACCATCACGTCACAAGTAGAAGTTCCGATGACCCTCACGAGGGTATGCGGAGCGACACCCGCCCCAACGGCCCCCATATGGCAGTCGAAAGCTCCTCCGGCCACCACGACCGATGTTGGAAGTCCCAGTCTTTCAGCCCATTCAGGGCATAGCATACCTACCGGCTTGTCAGCCGTCTCCGTTCTGTCGAAAAGACGCTCCCGGTATCCGGCCAGGAGCGGATCGATACCAGCCAGGAAATCCTCCGGAGGCAGCCCGCCCCATTCCTCGTTCCACATGGACTTGTGGCCTTGGGCGCAGCGGCTGCGCACGATTTCGTGCGGCTTGGTGGTACCGGTCAATATGGCGGGCATCCATTCGCAGTGTTCGACGATGCTGTAAGCCTTTGCAGCGACTTCCGGAGAGGAACGCAGGATGTGGAGAGCCTTGGCCCAGAACCATTCGGAACTGTAGATACCTCCTTCATATTTGGAATAATCCACCTTCGAGCGCTTGCAGGCCTCGTTGATCTCTTCGGCCTCCAGTATGGCCGTATGATCCTTCCAAAGGATGAACATCGCATCCGGATTGTCAGCGAACTCCGGGAGCATGGCCAGCGGGGTTCCGTCCCTGTCGATGAAACAAGGGGTCGAGCCCGTCGTGTCGAATGCGATTCCGACAACCTGGGAAGGTACATCGGAAGGGCATTGGGACAATGCATCCTTCACCGAAGATTCCAGGACTTCCAGATAATCCAGCGGATGCTGCCTCCACTGGTTGAGCCTGGCGTCACAATACAGGCCCTTTTTCCAACGGGGATAGAGGCTTACGCTTTTCCCGAGGATCCTGCCGTCGGCTGAATCCACTACCACGGCCCTGGCGGAATCAGTGCCGTAGTCAACTCCGATCACATATTGAGCCATTACTTGAGAGCTTTGTTGAGCAGATAGTATACTTCATTGATTTTCAACTCTTTCTTAAACTCGGAAAGAGTTGTTCCGGAATTGATATGAAGCATTTCGATGTCCGCGATCTCGGCATAATCCTCCCAGTATTCCGGAGTGAGGTCATAGCTGAAGCAGCTGTGATGCGTTCCGCCGGCCATGATCCAGGCGGCAGCTCCGGTCTCGAAATCAGGCTGGGGAATCCAAAGGGCGGAAGCCACCGGAAGTTTGGGCAGCGGCTGAGGCTTGATACACTCCACATCAGCGGCGATGAGACGGAAACGGCCTCCCATGTCGACCACTGTAGCAGTCAACCCCATTCCTTCCTTGGAAGTGAATACCAGCCTGGCGGTGGGGGTCTTGCGTACGCCTATTCCGAGGTCATGAACCTCCAGCCGTGGTTTAGAGGCTGCGATGGACGGACATACCTCCAGCATATGGGCCTGCAGGATGGAACTGCGGTCACCGTCGAAATTGAGGGTATAATCCTCGAGGAAGGAACATCCTCCCGGCAGCCCCTGGGACATATACCATACCGTCCTGTAAAGGGCAGCTGTCTTCCAGTCACCCTCTGCACCGAATCCATATCCCTCTGCCATCAGCCTCTGGCTGGCAAGCCCGGGGATCTGGTCGAAACCACGGCCCGTCTCCTCCACGTTGACATCCCCGAGGTCATCGAAATTGGTCGTGAATCCCTTCGCTCCCTTTGCCTTCAGGACAGCACGGAGGGTCAGCTCCGCCTTGGCGGAATTCCATACCTTGCGGTATCCGACGGACCCCTTGTCCTCCAGTTCGGGAGAATGGTCATATTCTTCGAAATAACGGGCCGTGAGGCTGTCGACTTCGGAATCCTCCACGGCATCGAAATACGTCATAACCTCGCTGAATGGCATATAGTCCACGTGGTAACCGAGCCTCATCTCGGCCTCCACCTTGTCGCCGTCAGTGACGGCCACGTTGTTCATCTGGTCGCCGAAGCGCAGGATAAGGCAGTCCTGGGCATCCGCCCATGCGGCTGCAACCCTCTCCCAAACGGCGATGTGTCCGAGGACCTTTGGATCCTCCCAGTGGCCGACCACAGTCTTGTGTCCCTTGCGCATACGGGCCAGGATGTGCCCGAACTCACGGTCACCGTGGGCGCTCTGGTTGAGATTCATGAAATCCATGTCGATTGCGGACCAGGGAATCTCCTTGTTGAACTGGGTGTGGAAATGAAGCAGGGGCTTACGGAGTTCCTGCAGGCCGTGTATCCACATCTTGGCGGGAGAGAAGGTATGCATCCAGGCAATCACGCCGATACATTTGGGATCACCCTGGGCGGCCCTCATCACAGCGGTAACCTCGGCTGAGGAATTGGCGGTACCCTTGTAAACCAGCTTTACAGGCAGGATTCCGGAGGAATTCATGCCGTCAACCATCTTCTGGGAATGGCCGTCTACCTGGACCACAGCGTCGCCACCATAGAGGAGCTGGGCTCCGGTGACGAACCAGACTTCTTGATTTTCAAAAACTTTCATATTGTTTCAGTGTTATCTTGCTACCAGAAATAAATGTAGAACGCAACTGTCACGGCGAGTATGATGCATGTGTGGATGACATCCCACTTGTTCCAGCTTGCACGGGTCTCCGCTTTCTGCTCAGGGGTTGCGGTGCCGAAGCAAAGGCCACGTACCTGTTCTTCCGAAGGCCCCTTAGTGAACAGGGTGACGACGAAAGCCAGCAGCAGGCAGAACAGGAACATCCATACGCAGAAGGCATATACATTCAATTCGTTGAATACATATGTGAAGGCGTTGTGCGATTCGGGGTGGAGGATCATCATGACAAGCCTGATGCCTCCGAGCACCAGTCCTGCTATCAAGGTCCACATTCCGGCCTTCGGCGAAGTCTTCTTCCACGTGATTCCCAGGAGGAATACAGCGGCGATGGCAGGAGCCAGCAGGCTCTGGATACTCTGAATATAGTCATAGAGGGTCTTGCCGATGGCCTGGATGACGAATATCCAAAGGACTCCGAAGACTACGACCACGACGGTGGCGATACGGCCGATGGTGACCAGTTTCCTCTCCCCTACGTCCGGATTGCGGCGCTTGTAGATGTCGATGGTGTAGAGCATCGACGAGGAGTTGTACAAGGACGCCAGGGAACTCATGAGGGCGGCCAGGATACCGCAGATCACGACGCCCTTGAGACCTACCGGCAGAAGGGTATTGACCAGCATCGGGAAAGCCAGGTCGGGATTCTGCAAGGCCCCGGTGGCATCCGGCAGGAGCGCCGCGGAAAGCTGGCGACCGACCATGGAGTCAGGCTGCCTGGTAAGTGCGAATGCAATCATTCCGGGAATGAGGAACAGGAAGACCGGGAGCAGCTTCAGGTAGGCTCCGAATATGGAACCGCGGCGCGATTCCTTCTGGCTCTTTCCGGAAAGGACGCGCTGTACGATGAACTGGTCGGTACACCAATACCAGAAACCGATGATGGCAGAACCGAACAGGGCCCCGTACCAGGGGAAAGCCTTGTCGTGGGAATCCCTCATCAGGGTCGTCATGTTGTCGCCAAGGTCGTTGACCGGCTGCGAAGAGCAAGTCTCCATCATGACATTCCATCCACCGAGTTCCTTCAAGCCGATTATAAGTATGACCAGGGAGCCCAGCAGCAGGATGGGTGTCTGGAGGACCGATGTCTTCAGGACCGACTCCATTCCACCTATGACCGTATAAATGGCTGTGATTACTACAAGGGCTATGGCGGCTACCCAGAAATCGATGCCCAGCAGCGCGTTCAGTGCAAGTCCTCCGGCCATCACTGTGACCGAAACCTTGGTAAGTACGTAGCTGGCAAGGGAAAGGTAAGTGAGGATGCCGCGGCTCTCTTTGTTGTACCTCTTTTCCAGGAATTCAGGCATCGTATAGACCATGCTCCGCTGATAGAACGGCACGAACACCCAGCCGAGGATGAGGATGACCCAGCCCTGGATCTCCCAGTGCGCCTGAGCCATACCGGAGGTCGCACCGGCGCCGGCAAGGCCGATCAGGTGCTCGGATCCGATGTTCGAAGCGAAGATGGAGGCTCCGATGGCGAGCCAGGTGGCGGTACGGCCGTTAAGGAAATACTCTCCGGAAGTCTCCTTCTTCTTGCGGGAGACATCGAAGCATATCCATACCATTCCGAGGAAGAACAACCCGATGACAATCCAGTCCCAGGACGCGAGACTGATGCGGTTCAAATCAGCTGGACCCATAGATATCTCTTTTGATTCAAATGTACCATTTTTTAGGTACAAAACCAAGAGATATCCAAGGCATTATCTGGCCTTCAAACGGCACATGAGTCCAAGCTCCACCCTGTTACCGTATACGTCAGTCAGGCCGCAGGCCTGTGAGAATGCCTGACGGCGTCCGAAATATGCCAGATAGAACCTCACGTCCTGCTCTTCGAAAGGGTGGTACTCGATGCCGGACATATACCCAAGCGACTTCCTGTAGTTGTTCATCTGCGGGACATCACGGACGCTCACGGTCTCGTACATTCCCTTCACCCAAAGGTTCCAGCGCGGGGCGAACTGCCATTCCGCCTTGGCCAGGAAAGTATGCTGGACCACATTCTCGAAATATGACAAGCCGGAGGCCGGATCAAGGAATGCCGCTCCGTCTTCAGTCGCATATTGCAGGCGGTCGATATCGTCCCAGGCCGCCATGTAATCCACGAAAACCTGGAATCTGGGCAGGCAGAACTTCTCTCCTCCCAGGATGAGTTTCGTCCACTTCCCCTCCGCCACCGATGCGGCCGATACGGCCCACCGGCTCAGGAGCCTGCCGTCCATCAGTGATGAATTCCAGTTGAGGATATATTCGAACGGCGCCTTGCTGTCCTTGTAAGACTGTCCCTTGCCGAAAGAATACATGTCACTGAACCTGTCGTTGGAGGAAGATGTGACCATGGCGACCAGTTCATGCTCCGGGACCGGTTTCCACGCTACGGTAACCCCGGCCTTGAAGATGGACATCCTGTTCAGGAAGTCCGAATATTCATAGACGAATATAGGATTCAGCTCGTATTCAAAACCGCCGAAATACTGGCACTGCTTTCCTACCATCACCGATACGTTGTCAGCCGCCTTCCAACCAAGGTACATCAGGTCCGTGCCCTTCGAGAAATGGTCGAGAGTCCCGGGAGTCATCGGACGGGTGAGCTGCTGGCGGAAGCGGTAGAAAAGCCTGTGAGAAAGGTCTCCTTTGATTTCGAGGCGCAGGTCTTTGTTCTCGAAACGGCCTCCGGTATTGGATACGGAGGCATCCGCATGCCAGTTGAAGTAGAGGTTGAAAGGGCCTTCATCCTGTGCACGGGCTCCCACGCCCAGGATTGTGGCTGCTATGACAATGGTTATCAGTCGTCTCATTTCTGAGGTTTTGGTCCGCAAATATAGCACCTTTTTGCAGAACCGAAAAACTTACTTAACTTTAACAGATAAACGTATTTTCCAGTATGAAAAAGATACTCATGGCAGCCCTTCCGCTGCTCTTCCTTTTCTGCCACGACGCCCTCTGCGAAACGATTCCCGCTTCGGACGGAAGGGTCACCTATATCGGCAGGACCAGGGCGGATAACGGGGCTGTGTCGTTCGACTGGACCGGAGTCTATCTCAGGGTGAGATTCCAGGGAACTTCTCTCAGTTTCAAGGTTTCAGATACGAACAAGGACTATTACAACGTATGGCTGGACTCCTCGATGGACAGGACTCCGGACAAGGTGATAGCCGTCCACGGAAGCGATACGACCATCGTCATATTCAGTGCCGAAGAACTGCGCGGACGCTTCGGGAAGGACCGCAAGGCCGCCAGGTCGCCGCATCAGGTCATCCTCCAGAAACGCACCGAAGGCAACCAGGGAAGGACGACGATCGGATCATTCACGACGGACGGAGTGTTCCTGAAGGCCGACCCTCCCAAGAACAGGGCAATTGAATTCATCGGGGATTCCTACACCTGCGGATACGGTACCGAAGCCTCCAACAAGGAGCATTTCTCTCCTGAGACCGAGAACCAGAACCTGACATATGCCTGCGCCACAGCCAGGTATTTCGGGGCGGAACAGATGGTTACCGCCCATTCGGGAATGGGTATCACCAGGAACTACAACGGGAAGAATACGGATGACAATATGGTCAGTCACTACCTCCGTACCTTCGACACGGACCCGGATGTCAGCTGGGATCCCAAGACATCGGAAGTCAAACCTGACATAACGGTCATCTACCTGGGGACCAACGACTTCTCTACCCAGATGCAGCCTGCTGAAAGGGTGTTCGTCAGGAATTACATCAAACTTCTGAAGGAGATAAAGGACTTCTACGGCCCCGGCCACCCGGTCCTGTGCATGGCCCCGAAGCACGATCCCCTTATCCTCGGTTATATAAGGAAGGCTGTCGAGACCTGCGGACTTACCGACATACATCTTCTGGGACTTGGACCCTCGGTCCACAACAATGACGGGGACATGGGGGCCGACGGCCATCCCGCCTACGGCGGCCATCGCAAGATAGCATACTCCCTCATCCCCTATATCTCCACTGTCACGGGATGGGAGATTACCGATAACGGAATCAAATAATCCAACTAGATATGAGCACAGGAAAGAAAATCCTATTATGGGTCCTCCTCGGCATCCTCCTGGCTGCCGGGATCTTCGTGTATTTTAGGTTCTACTTTGTCTTCGGTGACGGAGTGAAGGCCGGTGAACTCAACCAGTTCACCTACAAGGGCTACGTCTGGAAGACATACGAAGGCAAGATCATCCAGGCCGGATTCAAGGGATCCGCTCCCAAGACCGGCGGAACAGCCACGATCCAGTCCTACATATTCGACTTCTCGGTCGATGACGAAGAGGTGGCGAACGAATTGATGAGGTGCAGCGGCAAGATCGTGGAACTCCATTACAAGGAGTATCTGGGAGCCCTGCCCTGGAGAGGCATGCAGAAACATGTCGTCGATAAGATAATATCGGTAACATCTACGGAATAATGAGAAAAGTGTTTGTTTTCCTCGCGCTGGCGCTGCCGCTGGCAGCATCGGCGCAGACGGGTGTGGTCGCCGTCCACCCGGAGAATCCGCAAGGCCGGATCATGACCATGGAAGAAGCGGTGATGGGTATCGGAACCAGGCCCCAGGCCGTACAGGCCATGTGGGTGGATGAGAATACCTACCTCTGCATGGAAGGACGTGAAGTCAAGGCCTATGATGTCCGTACGGGAGAGGCCGTGGAATACAAGCCGGCCGCTCGTCCCCAGCAGCGTGGGATGCGCGGCGGGGTGACCAACAAGGATGGAATCACCGCCTTCACTAAAGGCAGGGACCTTTTCATCAGCGATGGCACTGCCGAGACCTGTGTCGCACAGGGGGAAAATGACCAGATCTCATACGGCCAGTCGGTAAGCCGCAACGAATTCGGGATAAACGGTGGCATATTCTGGTCACCTGAAGGCTCGAAACTCGCATTCTACCGCAAGGACGAAAGCAGGGTGACGGATTTCCCCCTCCTGGACATATCCACAAGGACCGGCACCCTCAAGAGCATCAAGTACCCGATGAACGGGATGGCGAGCGAAGAGATCAGGCTCGGAATATATGACCTGGCCTCGAAGAAGACGGTCTGGTGCGACGTGACCGACTTCGGATATGACCGTTACCTCACCAACATCAGCTGGTCCCCGGACGAGAGATACGTCTTCATCCAGGTCCTCGACAGGACCCAGAAACACATGAAGTTCAACATGTACAGGGCCTCGGACGGATCCTTTGTACGCACCCTCTTCACAGAGGACGACGAGCGGTATGTGGAGCCTCTGGATCCCGTGTGGTTCCTGAAGGGTACATATTCCTTCATCTACAGGACAAACGTCAGGGACGGTTTCCGCAACCTCTACCTCTGCGATACACTGGGGACCGTCAGGAGGCTTACTTCTGTGGATGCGGATGTGGATTATGTCGGCAATGACGGGAAGACCGTATTCTACACTTCAGCCGAGGTTTCCCCGGTAGAGAACCACCTGTTCAGCATCTCAGTGACCGGACTCAAGAACCGCCGCGGAATCGAGTCCGTCTCCAAGGCGAAATTCGGCAAGTCTGTCAGGCTCACCTTCGAGGAAGGATGGCACAGCGTATCCCTGAGCGCGGACTGCAGGAGTTTCATCGACAGGTTCAGCAGTTTCAATGTCCCTTCAGTCACACAGGTCAGGACGACCGACGGCAAGCTTGTCCGTGAACTCGGCAGGGCCGAAGATCCGCTGAAAGCATTCAAGACCGGAAAGGTCATGCTGGGAACGGTGAAGAGCGCAGACGGCCGGTTCGACAACTGGTACAGGCTGTATCTTCCCGCCGATTTCGATCCGTCAAGGAAATATCCTGTCATACTCTACGTCTACGGCGGACCGCACTCCCAGATGGTCAATGACAGCTGGCTGGGAGGCGTAAGGATGTGGGAGATGCTGATGGCACAGAAAGGCTATGTCGTCTATGTCCAGGACAACAGGGGCACCCAGAACCAGGGCGAGGAGTATGAGAAGGCTATCCACCGCCACTGCGGCCGGAATGAGATGGCGGACCAGATGGTCGGTATCGACATGCTGAAATCACTCCCCTTCGTCGACTCCGACAGGATAGGAGTCCACGGATGGAGCTACGGTGGCTTCATGACCATCTCCCTTATGACCCATTTCCCCGAGACCTTCAAGGCCGGGGTGGCGGGAGGACCTGTCATCGACTGGAAATGGTATGAGGTAATGTATGGCGAACGCTACATGGACACCCCCGAGACCAATCCCGAAGGATTCAAGGAAACCAGCCTCATTGAAAATGCCGGCAACCTCAAGGGCAAGCTGCTGATCTGCCAGGGAGCTATCGACAATACGGTGGTTTGGGAGCACAGCCTGAGTTTCGTCCAGAAATGCATCGAACTTGGAATACAGCTGGACTACTTCCCCTATCCGCTCTCGGAGCACAATGTCGCCGGAAGATGGAGGATACACCTTATGGACAAGGTAACGGATTACCTTGAAGCCAATCTATAAGGTTGTTTTCAAAATACTTACTCTGAAATCGGCTCGTACCTCGGTGCGAGCGATTTCATTACTACCCAACCGATAAGGTAGGCGACCGCACAGTAGCAGAACATGATGAAATACCCTGCCGGCTTGCCTTCGAATCCCATGAAGCGCATGTTCGTCTCACCTGCGAAAACGAACAGGTGTCCGGCAACCTGCTGGAACAGGAAGGAGCTTATTCCTGCCGCCATTCCGCAAACTCCGGTGATGGTGGCTGCAGCCTTCTTGGGGAAGAGGTCAGTACCGACGGTATAAAGGTTGGCTGACCAGCTCTGGTGTGCGGCTCCCGCCAGTCCGATGCAGATGACCGGCAGCCAGGGGGTGATGTTACCGAGCGGCTGGGCGAAAAGGACCACGAGCGGGATGAATGCGAAGATGAGCATGGCCCTCGTCCTGCTGGTGTAAGGATCCTTGCCGGTCCTGTTCATGAATATCGTAGGAAGCTTTCCACCGAATATCGACAGCATCGTGATGAGATAGAGTACGAAGATCAGGGCGATTCCAAGAGGGTCGGATGTCTTGATCCCGAACTGGGTATTCAGATACGAAGGTGTCCAGAAGAGGAAGAACCACCAGACGCCGTCGGTTATGAAACGGGCCAGGATGAATGCCCAGGCCTCCTTGTGCTTCAGCACCTGTCCAAGGGACATCTTCTCCTCCTTGTCCGCCGCCTGCACTTCGACAGTCTTCTTGGCGAACTCGGCATCGGCAGCGGCATCCTGCTCGATGTAGGCAAGTTCAGCAGCATTCACCCTCTTGTTCTCGGACGGCTTGCTGTATATGAAGATCCAGAATCCCATCCATATGAAGCCCAGGGCTCCGATGATGAGGAAAGCCATCTCCCAACCCCATTTTGCAGCGATAAGGGGAATGGAGAGCGGTGCAACCAGGGCGCCGATGGAGGATCCCGAATTGAATATGGACGTAGCGAAAGCCCTGTCCTTCTTCGGGAAATACTCGGCGGTAGCCTTGATCGCCGAAGGGAAGTTACCACCTTCTCCCAAAGCCAGGATGGCCCTGGCTATCATGAACATATAAACGCTGAACGTGGAAATCGCCAGGGCGGCGTCACCCGTAGCCTGCAGCAGCTCCATCCTGGAAGAAGCGCCCACGTGGGCCTCGGTGGCGACACCGCAGATTGCATGGAGGCAGGCTCCCAACGACCATACCGCAATCGATACGGTATATCCCCTCTTCGTTCCCAGCTTGTCCACTATCCTTCCGGCAAACAGTTGGGCGAAGGCATAGACGATGGCGAAAACCGCGGTGATATTACCGTAATTGATTTCGTTCCAATGGAATTCAGGCTTGATGAACTCGTCCCAGGTCAAAGACAGCACCTGGCGGTCCAGGTAGTTGACCGTTGTGGCGATGAATATCATCGCGCAGATCACCCACCTGTAATTGGTCATTTTCTCTTTGTTCATAATAGGAGGCAATATGATATTACAAATATACAAATTAAATAATCAATCATTATTGAACATAATTCCAAGAAAATCGTAAATTTGTAAAGAGACATATAACCGCATTTTCATTAACCAAAACCATAAAAGCAATGGCATTTTCACTCAAAGACATTATCGCTCAGCAGGTTAACGCCAATGTAGGCGGCATCGAGATTCCTGCTGCAGTAAAGAACCAGGTTCTCGGCGGCCTGTCGGAGTCCATCCTCGGCAGCCTTACCCAAACTGCCACCAAGCCCGGCGGCATCAATCTGATCAAGGACCTCTTTGGCGGCAAGACCGCTGCTGCAAGCAGCCCTATCACTGACCTCGCAGGAAGCCTCTTCAGCAACAACATCCTGAAGAAACTCGGCCTCGGCTCCGTCCTGGGCGCAGCACTTACCGGATTGATCCCCAAGATCCTCGGAGGTGTGACCAAGGTGTTCAAGGATCAGAATGGTGACGGCAAGGTCGACATCAGCGACATCATCATCGCTCTCGGTGGCGCTTCCGCCGGAAAGAGCATCGTTACCAGTGTACTTGGAGGTCTCTTCGGAAAGAAGAGGTAAGCGGTTTACAAGGGTCTTACGACCTTTATCCCTGAAAGGTGGGAACGCGAGCCGACGTATTCAGCGATCGTCTGCTTGTCGATTTCCACCTTTCCGTCTGCCTGGGAGGCATGGATGAAGCCGACCCGGCCGTTGTCGACATAGGCGATTGCCACGTGGGCTATATCCAGCCCCTTTACATTGGAGACATAGCAGATTATGTCTCCTGTCTTTATCCCTGCGGCAGCGGATGCGACCTTGGACTTGGGGATATATGTCATCGGCTCCTTGTTGAGGACTGCCTCGGTCTCCTCGATCTTTTTAAGGTCCAGGGCGGCACGGGGTATGTTGTTGGCATCCGCAAGCTGCTTGTAGCTCTTGGTGTGCGTACTCATGAAATCGATCGGATGGTCGTTGACCTCCCCGCCCAATTCCAGGGTGATGTCACGCAGGGTCCCTTCCTGACGCCGGATCCACTCGGTAGTATAATGTATCCTGTCGCCGTATGAATACGGGGGCTTGCAACGATAGCGGGTAACTGCGACATTGGCTGCGAATGCATCGAAGGAAGCTCCCTTGCCATCCTTGACCGTCCTGGCAAGGTTAAGGCAGGTCTCCACGAACAGGATGCAGTCGGTTTTGGTCAGGTAAACCCTCAGCTCTTCCTTAATGGGGTCCTCGTCCAATGTGCCTGCGACATACCTGGTTCCAAGCATCGACTTGGCGGCCAGCACCATCAGTTCGGCGGTGGAAAGTTCCTTTCCGGCAGACCTTGCATCAGCCTGGGAATCCGACATCGTCTTCATCACATCCAAAGCCATTTTCCTGTCGGCATCGGTGGTGATACAACCCTGGCCGAAGGATGTCTGGCAAGAACACAGGAAGGCAGAAAGCGCCACGAAAAGAAATAGGATCCGTTTCATGGCGCTAAAATAACAATTATCGGTCAATTATCAGTCCGATGTTTCCAACGATTTAGGGATTTCCTTGCCGAACATATAGGCCTTTCCGTTGCCTTCTTCGTCATCCCCGGATGCATCGTAGCTGAATTTCCCGCTCAATCCCTTGAACAGGAGGAAGTCATCACCGACATCGGCTATCGCAACTGAAAACGCATCATAGATGTCCGTGAACACCACCGGTTTCCTCCAGCTTACCGTAACCTTCGAGTCGATTACGGACCCGTTGAACTTCCCCTTGGCCGAAAAGGCTGAAAAGACGGAACCCGGCCTGCTGGATAGGCCCTCGAACCTTCCGTATGAGTATCCATACGTATCATCTTTCCAACCGCCGCTGTAACCGTCTACTACCTTCATCTCCCCTATTCCGTTCCAGTCCAGCTCGAATGTAAGTGTCGTATGGCCGCTTTTCCATACATAGGAGGAATTCAGTATCCCGTCCGGGAGCTGTGCCACGTAAGGCACATGTATACGCCGCCCGGGATCCGATATGGAAAGGCCGTAATCCGGACGGTATCTGCGGACTGTAAGCGTACCCTTGTTGATGTATACGAAAGGATCGTCGACCTTGATCCCGGAAGGATCCGCGCCGTCTCCGAATGCAGGTGAGAAAAAGGATTCCTTGCCTACTGCCCGCTGGCATCCGGGCACTTCTCCGTCGGTAAGGTTGGAGATAGTACTGAAAAAGCCGAGCAGCTCTTCGTCACTTGACGATACCGGAGGGGCCGTACTGATGATCTCCCCGGCTTCAGAATACATCTCCCGGATGGACCGGACAGTTCCTTCGTTGCGGTAATATCCGTATGATGAAGAAACCTTGTGAAGGTACCCGCAGCCACGGTAGTCATCCACCAGGCCGCGAGGGCTGCTGGATATGAAGCACTCCTCTTCCAAAACTCCTTCGACAATCCTCCTCACTTCATATCTGGCCAGAGACCTTCCCGCCTTGAGCGAACCTCCGATCAGATCCATCTTGAGACCGACCTTATACGGGACCTTGCATGTCGACGCGATGCTTGCCGCGTCATCGACAGTCTTCCCTCCGAAAGAGAATGACAAAGGTTTCACCCCCGAAGATATGTCCGCCGGATCGTCTGAGGCAGAAGGAGCTCCGTCATACCAGTCCGGAAGCTCGGAACGTGAGAGGTATACATACCCGGAAGCATCGGAGGTTTTGGTGTAGGTCCGGCTCCCGTCCATAGTCGTGAACACTACTTCGCAGCCGGGTATTATGACCGGGCCCGGACCTGTCACGATGAAGGCCGCTCCTCCCGAAAACGGGTTCACATATTCATACGAAACGGTTCCTTCCGACGACCTGCTCACGGCAAGTACCGGAGCCACATTGTACTTCGTCCCGTCAACCCTTTCATCATAGGATTTATCCTGGCTGTCATCTTCGGCACTCTCTCCATCCTTGCCATCCTTTCCGTCCCTGCCGGAGAGATACCGGTAAAAGTCCTCCACCGAAGTTGCATCCTTGGGCCATGTCGGGTATTCATCGGGATCATATACCCCGTTTCCCGGGTTCGGGAGTCCGTTTTCCGAAGTCACGTCAGCGACCCAGAGTTCATAGGCGGAAAGGCCTTCCGATCCGTCATGGCCATCGGCTCCCGAATCACCCTGGTCACCTTTCTCGCCCTTTGCCGGCACACCGGTATCCACCGAGCCTATCCACCAGTTGCCGTTCTCACCGATCACAGGACTGTCCCCGGACTGGCCGTCCGAACCATCCTTCCCGGATACACCTTCATCCCCTTTGTCTCCTTTCGGTCCCCTTGCAGGTACACCTAGGTCCTTTGGCTTTCCGTCCACCACGATCCACCAGTTACCGTCGGTTCCGATGTACGGGGTGCTTCCGTTGTCACCGTCATTCCCTGAAAGGAATTCATAGAAGTCCTTCTCCGTGATCCTGGTCCTGTCCCACTGGGATCCGGGATTCTTGGGGTCCTCCACTCCGGAGGCCACATATTCGATCCAGAGTTCATAAGCCGTCTTGCCGTTCTTTCCGTCGGCACCGTCCTTGCCGTCCGCCCCGTCCTTCCCTTTCAGATACTTGAAGAAATCGGTTACGGAAGTACCTCCTGACCAATCAGATACGGTTTTGTCCTTGATGGACTCCACCCAGATCTCATAGGCAGAAAGACCGTCTTTCCCGGATACTCCCTGGACGCCCTGTTCTCCCTGCGGTCCCTTTGGCATGGTCACTTCCAGAGTGTTGCAGGCTGCCGCCATTGCCGTTCCGATGAGGATTACGGCGATCAGATTGATTTTGCTTTTCATTTGTTTGAGTTTATTGGTTGTTGTTTTTCAGATATTCCCATAACGGATCCCAGGTAACCCTCTCTATCACCACCTTCCTGTCACCTCGCCTGGTTTCGTCATCGGCATTTTCCGGAACGATGGCGACGCTCTCGCCGAACCCACGGTAACACAGCCTGGATTCCGGAACTCCCCTTGCGGTCAAGGCCTCATATACAGCCCTGGCACGGTCGTGAGAGAGCCTGTCATTGTAAGACCGGCCTCCCCTGGCATCCGTGTATCCGGAAACCATGAACCTGTCTTCGGGGAACAAACCTATGATACGGGCCACTTCGTCCAGGACCGCTTCACTCTCGGGTGTCAGGTCGGACTTGTCGAAATCGAAGGTCACATTGTCCATCAGGTTATCAAGAATCCTTTCGCAGGGAATCTCCTTGACGACCTCCCGGACCGTTTCCACGGGAACTTCCTTTACAATCTCTTTCTCCACTACCCGTTCCACGATTCTCTCAAGCCCCCGGAGGCTCTGGCGTTTGTCTTTCCCTCCTATCCTGAATACGACGCCCACGCTCCCCAGGGCGAAGTTCGCGCCCCTGGAGCCCAGGGAGCGGAGATAATCTCCTTCGATCCGCACCCCTACACGGTTACTGACCCAGCCTGTAATGCCTATTCCGGCCGAGAGGGGGAAGAAAGAATCCGCATCGAAGGTATTGCCCTTGTTCCACGCATCCTCCGCTTTCCACAAGGCCTCCTTGGTGATATCGCCTTCGAATTGTCCGAAATAAGCCGTAGGGAAATCCTTATGGTAGTAGTTCATCCCGAGCCGGAGATACGGCTGCACCCATTCGCTTGAAATAAAGGGACGGAACTGGATTCCCGGACCGGCAAGGATGGAATACCCCTGCTTCATGACTCCGGAATCACAGTATTTCGCAAGTCCCAAGGTCCCTTGAAGGTCGATGTAGAGCCAAGGATTGAGTTCAAGGGCGGAATAAAGGTCAACTCCGCCATAAAGCAGTTTTTCCTCAAGGGTAAACACATAGTCCCCACCTTTCGTGACGTGGAAGTCAGAGACCATGGTCCTTGTGTGGTTGATGGCGGATCCTCCGATACCTAATTCAACGGCACGCGGCCGGTCCTGGGATAATGCCCGGAACGGGCAGATCAGATTGATGGCCAAGGCCATCCAGATTAATTTGTCTTTCATCAGTCAAGATATAAGTTTAACAATGGTTGTCAGTTGAAGGAATATCCGGTCAGGTTCTTCAATCCCGGTATTCCGTAATATGACGCCTCTATATCCCCTTTGAGATATACTTTACGACCGATCAGTTCCGGATGCTCCACCAGATTCAGGGCTTCCCTGAAATCCCCTTTGACGAGTTGCACCGACATACATGAAGACTTCTCTGAGACGCTGGAACGTGATGCGATGGCTATGCAGGTCATGGACTCGAAAGGAGGCTCGAACTTGATCCCGTTCTTGCTGGAGGAAAGGTCTCCTCCGACGATGTAGCCGCACACCCACACCCCTTTCTCTCCTGCATGTTCCTTCGCCTGGCTGACACTGTATGCTTCAGAGGACGAAACCCCTGGGTCTCCCTGCCCGGAACCGATGGTGTATTCTTCCTCCGTCCAGGTACGCAGGGTATCCACCCTGATGGATATGCTGGATCCTCCGTCTGCAGATGTTCCAGCCGATGAAGGACATGTTATCCCCAGTGAAAGGATTTCCCTGGCTTCAAGGTTCCTGGTTACGAGAGTCTGTGAAGAAGTCCCTTCTTTCAGGATTACCGAAACACTGCCCGGCCGGAAGAAACCGGTCCTGGTTTCAGAAAGACCGTAGGCAAGGCTTCCTTCCGCCGAGGTGACCGTCAGGGACCCTTCAGGATAGGCAGTGCCGAAATCCGGGTCGATGCGCAGCCTGAGCCCGCAATTCATCTGGGCACAGTCCAGCAGGACGTCGGTATCGGTACCCGCCTTCACTACGACCACCTGCTCGTCTCCGAACTGCGGGGCATCGAATTCAGGCTTTTCGAATTCCCTGGATACCGCCCTTACGGTATACGATCCGGGATTGACCAGCATGGACTCCGGTGAATCTCCGTAATATCCTTTGTAAAGGATGGTGTTGGCGGAATTCATGACTGTAAGGATGAAGGAATCCGTATCAGGCATATCCACGGGAGAGCGGGAAAGGATTCCGGAAGAAAAGGCCCACCTCAGGGTTCCCTGTCCTCCTTCGGAAGGAAGTTTGTTGCAGGATACGACGGCAGCAAGAAGGCCGGACACGGCAGCCGCCAGACAGAATGATCGGGTTGAAGTTTTCATGGTTCAAGCAGTTTGCGGGACGCACCGTTGCGTCCGGATACAAAGCTAGCTTCAGAAACGGTCGGGAATGGAAAGAAATGAAAAAAAACGACGGGGAAAGAAAAATTTCTCTTTTATATCATACCCCCATAAATTTCACGAGGCAATCGCATTCACTGCGATCGCCCCGCTACTTAACCTAAACTTAAACTATGAAAAACTTCGTCACAAAAATAGGAAAAGTTTTCATAATAAAAAACATAAGGATGTATTTTTTCGTCAAGGTCTGCTTCTTGACAATAATTCTCCCTCAAGGTCCGACATTTTCACTCCCATCTGTTCGTTGAGCACAAGCAGATGATACAGCAGGTCCGACGCTTCATATATATACCTTTCCACATTTCCGGCAGCCGCCTCAAGGATGGTCTCCACGGCCTCCTCTCCAACTTTCTGGGCGATCTTTCCGGTTCCCTCGTTGAACAGGCGGGTGGTATAATGTCCCTGCGGCATCTCGGAGTGCCGGCTTGAAATGACCCTCTCGAGACGTCCCAGGAAACCTTCTTCCGGAGGAGTATCGAAGCAGGAGACCGTCCCGCGGTGGCATGTAGGACCGTCAGGGCGCGCGGTAATCAGCAAGGTATCGGCATCGCAGTCCGCGTAAATCTTTTCTACGTGCAGATAATTTCCGCTGCTTTCACCTTTCGTCCACAGTGCCTTCCTGGAACGGCTCCAGAATGTCACCAGTCCGCTTTCACAGGTCTTCCCGAATGCCTCTTCATTCATGTATCCCAGCATAAGGACTTTCCTAGTAGCGCTGTCCTGGATTATCACCGGAACCAGCCCGTCCGTGTTCTTCCTGAAATCTAGTTCAATCTTTTCCATATCGTTGAATATTATAATCTTACTTCTATTCCCCTGTCAGAGAGGTATCTTTTGATCTCTGGTATGGTGGTTTCCCCGTAGTGGAAAATACTGGCGGCCAGGGCGGCGTCAGCCTTTCCCGCAGTAAGTACCTCAGCAATGTCTTCCGCGCTTCCGGCTCCACCGGAAGCTATCACAGGGATGGAGAGACTGCTGCAAAGGGCAGCGAACACGTCGCAGGGATACCCGTTCTTGGTCCCGTCATGATCCATGGAGGTGAAGAGTATCTCCCCCGCACCACGCTCCTGCACTTCCTGAGACCAACTGAACAATTCCTTCCCCGTGCTTATTCGTCCTCCCCCGGCCATCGCCATCCACCTGCCGTCCTCGTTACGCGCATCTATCGCCACTACTACGAACTGGCTCCCGAAATGGTATGCTATGTCGCTCACAAGTCCGGGATTGCGCAGGGCCGCGCTGTTGACGGTAATCTTGTCAGCTCCGGCCTCAAGCAGCCGGCCGGCATCCTGCAGGGACGATATTCCTCCACCGACGGTGAACGGGATATCGATCCTTTCAGAGATGGCGCTTACGAGACCGACGAATGTACTGCGTCCTTCCTGGGTGGCGCTTATATCGAGGTAGACTAGTTCGTCCGCTCCTTCCGCCGCATACCTGGCACCCAGTTCGACGGCATCGCCCACATCCTTGAGTCCCAGGAAATTGATTCCCTTTACCGTCCTGCCGTCCTTGACATCCAGGCACGGAATGATCCTCTTCTTTACCATAGGGCTATCTCCTCCAGTTTGATCCTGCCCTCATACAGGGCCTTCCCCACTATCACTTTCGGGACTCCGGCAGCAGCTAGGGCGCGGATGTCCTCCATGCTGCCCACACCTCCGCTTGCAGTCAGGGAAATGCCCGGAAAAGCGGACATGAGGTCCATATACAGGCCGAGCTCCGTCCCGCAAAGCATCCCATCCCTGGATATCTCAGTGACTATCACTTCTTTCAAGGAAGGGAGGAATGAGCTTATAAGGGCGTTGATATCCATCCCGGAACCTTCCGTCCATCCATTCACGGCTACTTCCCGGCCCCTTACATCTGCTCCCAGGACTATCCTGTCCGGTCCGAATTCTTCAAGCAAGCCTTTGAACAACAGCGGATCGCGGACGGCCATCGTCCCGCATATCACCCGGGATGCCCCGGTCTCAAGGACCGAGCAGACGTCTTCACGTCCTTTGATCCCTCCGCCCCATTCTATTTCAAGCCCTTCGATCCTCGACAGCCTTTTCAGGACATCCAGATTGGCAGGAGCTCCAAGCCTGGCCCCGTCAAGGTCCACGACGTGGACTGACTTCAGGCCATTTGCAAGGAATGACAGAGCCATCCTTTCAGGGCTCGAATCATAACATGTCTCCCGGTTGAAATCGCCCTGGGAGAGCCGTACGCAACGGCCGCCGATCAAATCTATGGCTGGTATGACCTGTATCATAGTGAAAGGAAATTTCGGATTATGCGCGCTCCGTCAGGTCCGCTTTTTTCCGGATGGAACTGCGTCCCGAAAAAGTTGTCCCTGCAAAGTGCCGCGCTGAATGTCACCATATGGTCCGTGGTTGCGATCGTCGAACTGCACAGGCCTGCATAGAAAGAATGAACAAAATAGAGGTCCGTACCTTCCTGAATACCGTCAAAGAGCCCGGTTTTCAAGTTGCGGACTGAATTCCAACCCATGTGGGGGATCTTATATTCAGGGTCGGTTCTCCTGAACCGGCGGACTTCCGCATCGAATATGCCCAGGCCTTCCGCATCGCCTTCCTCGCTGTGACGGCACATGAGCTGCATCCCGACACAGATACCGAGTACAGGGCATTTCAGGGAAAGTATCACTGAATCAAGCCCTTTAGACCTGAGGCTTTCAACAGCGACCGACGCGTCCCCGACTCCCGGCAGGAGGACCTTGTCAGCCGACATCAGCTCGGCGGCGTCAGAAGTAAGGTTCCACTCCGTAACCCCGTTACGCCGCAGGGCGTTGATAACCGAACGGACGTTGCCGGCGTCATAATCTACTATCGCTATCATAGGACTCCCTTGCTGCTGGGTACATCGAAACTGAAAGGATCGCGGCGGACCGCCGCCCTGAGCGTCCTTGCAAATGCCTTGAATACGGCTTCAGCAAGATGGTGGTTGTTCTCTCCCCTGGCCTGTATGTGCAGGTTGCACTTGAGTGCACAGCACAGGGAATGGAAGAAATGCTTGAACATCTCGGTCGGCGTATCACCGACATATTCCCTCGTGAACGGCACATCCCATTTGAAATCGAACCTGCCTCCAAGGTCCATGAGTACCATGGCATCGCATTCGTCCATCGGCAGGACGAATCCATAACGGTTGATTCCTTTCCTGTCCCCAAGCGCAGACAGGAGAGCTTCGCCCAGCGAAATGGCCACATCCTCCATAGTATGGTGCTCGTCGACAGCAAGGTCGCCTTCAGCCTGGATCCTGAGAGAGATTCCGCCGTGGCAGGGCAACTGGTCCAGCATATGGTCGAAAAACTTGAGCCCCGTGCTGATGTATGATCCGGTCCTTCCGTCCAGATCGACCTCAACCTTTATCCTCGTTTCCCTGGTGTTCCTTTCCACCGATGCGGTTCTCCCGTCTTCGGCGGCAGCATCCCCGCCACTTGAGAATGAAACTACTGAAGGCTGGCCGGACAGATTGCTGAACCTGTCGACCGCATCGATCAGCCTGTCATTCTCTTCCGGGGTACCGACCGTCAACCTGAGCGCGTTGCCGCAACCCGGTGCCGACGTCCTGTCCCTGACGATTATTCCCTCGTCGAGAAGGTAGGAATACAGGCCCTTGGGATCATTTGTCCTTACCAACAGGAAATTGGCTTCGCTCGGAAACACCTTGGTTATGCATGGGATGCCTGAAAGCCTCGAAGCCAACCGGCGTCTTTCTCCGAGTATCATGGCGACCTCGGTTTCCTTCCGGACAGGGTCGAGCATATCCAGGGCAAGCCTCAGGGTGTCGGTACCCACGTTGTACGGGTAACGGACCTTGTCGAAAAGAGCGGTGACAAAGGGAACGGCAATGCTGATCCCGACCCGCAACCCGGCCAGGCCATAGGCCTTGGACAAGGTCTGGAGCACGATCAGGTTGGGATATTCCCCTATCAGCCCGGACAGGGATCCCGCCTCGTTGAAATCGACGTAGGCTTCATCCAGTACGACCATTCCACGGAATCCTTCCAGCAGTCTCCTGATGTCCTTCTCGGGGAAGGCGTTGCCGGTAGGATTGTTTGGCGAGCAGATGAACATGAGCTTTGTGAACCCGTCAGCCGCCCCCAGCAGCCTTTCGACAGGGAGGGAGAAATCTTCCTCAAGCAGTACCTGCCGCCTTTGAACCCCGTTCATGTCCGCGCAGACCGCGTACATTCCGTAACTTGGAGAGATCATCACGGCGTTGTCCACTCCGGGACGGCAGAACACCCTGTAGCACAGGTCGATAGATTCATCGCTGCCGTTGCCCAGGAAAAGGCACTCTTCCGGCATCTTCTTGATTTCGGCTATACGTCCGGCCAGGGCGCTTCTAAGGTTCCTGGAAGGATACCTGTTCAGGCCGTCCTCGCCGAAAGGGTTTTCGTTGGCGTCGAGCAGGATCCCCAATTCTCCCCTGTACTCATCCCTGGCGGTGGAGTAGGGTTCCATATCCAGGACGTTCTCCCGGACAAGACTGACTATATCTTTGATTACCATGGCTATTCCGCTTTTTCTTCCAATCTCAGACGTACGGCATTGGCGTGTGCCTCAAGTCCCTCGGCTTCAGCCATCGTGATGACGGTCTTTCCGATGCGAGACAGGCCTTCCGGTGATATGGACTGATATGTGATCGCATGCATGAAATTCTCCACCCCGAGGCCGCTCCACACTCCTGCCGATCCCATCGTCGGAAGGATATGGTTGGTGCCGCTGGCATAATCTCCGGCACTCTCCGGTGCATAATTGCCCAGGAATATGCTGCCTGCGGCAGTGACCTTGCTGGCGGCAAGCTCAGGATCCCGTACTGCCAGGATCAGGTGTTCAGGAGCATAGAAATCAGCGAGCTCGATCTGCTCATCCGGGTTTTCCATGACTACTATCCGGCTGTCTTTCAACGCCGCATCGATGGTGTTCTCCCTAGGCAGGAGCGCCTTCTGCCTCCTGATCTCCTCCTGGACCGCATTGGCGAACCGAAGGTTGCGGCATACCAGGATAACCTGGCTGTCAGTCCCATGCTCCGCCTGCGAGAGAAGGTCTGAGGCGACGAACCTCGCGTCGGCGGTATCGTCTGCGATGACCATAACTTCAGAAGGACCAGCAGGCATGTCCACGGCAGTTCCCTCGCGGCTGGCCAGCTTCTTTGCCTTCAGCACATAACGGTTACCCGGGCCGAATATCTTGTCGACCTTTGCGATCGTTCCCGTACCGTAGGCCATGGCTGCGACCGCCTGGGCACCTCCTACCTTGAAAACATCAGTAATCCCGCACAACCGGGCAGTATACAGGATTGCCGGAGCCACGCTGCCATCTTTATATGGAGGAGTACATATTATCCTCTCCGGACAGCCGGCGATTCCGGAAGGAACTCCCAGCATCAGGACCGTCGATAACAGAGGGGCGGTGCCTCCCGGAATGTAGAGACCCACCCTCCGGATCGGCAGGAATCTCCTGCGGCAGACTATTCCGTTACCATCATCCCAACTGGTTTCACCCGGGAGTTGCTTTTCGTGGAACGCCCTGATCCTGGAAGCCGCATCCTGGATAGCTTCCTTCAGTTCGTCCGGAAGGTTGTCAGCGGCTGCCTCGAATTCCTCCGGAGTCACCTTGAGCTTTCCGGGGACTGCGCCTTCGATTTCCATTATTAGCTTGTTGAGTGCGGCATCCCCTCCTTCTTCCACCTGCTTCATGATATCTGCCACCCGCCAGTTCAACTCCGAGTCATCGCGGTTCACCCGTCTGGCGATAAAGGGCCAAAGGGCCCTGTCCGGTTCTATGAATAATCTCATGGTCAATCAATTACTTTATCAACGTTCAGGATAAGGATGCCTTCGGCTCCGATGCGTTTGAGTCTTTCCACCGTTTCCCACAGAGTGGAGTCATCCACCACTGTATGGATGGAACTCCAACCCTCGATGGCAAGGGGCATCACTGTAGGACTGCGCATGGATGGCAGCAACGACATGGCCTCGGAAAGCCTTCCTGTGGGAATATTCATAAGGACATTTTTCTTGCCCCGGCTCTCCTGCACGGCATCGAAACGGAAGAGGATGGAATCCAGTACCGGCTTAAGGTCCTCCGGAAGATCCTTCCTGCAGATCAGTACGGCCTCGCTTTCCAGGACTGACTCGACCTCCTTCAGGCCGTTCGAGACCAGGGTCCCTCCCGACGATACGATATCGAAAATCGAATCCGCTATCCCGGCCGCCGGAGCGATCTCCACCGAACCCCGGATCTCACGTACAGAGGACGATATCCCCTTCCCTTGCAGGAAACGCCGCAGGATGGATGGATAGGATGTGGCGATGGAACGACCTTCAAACCATTCCAGCCCATTATAATCCGCATTCTTGGGAATGGCCAGGGACAACCGGCACTTGCCGAACCCAAGCCTCCTGACCACATTCACATCGGCTCCGGATTCGGCGATTTCATTGAAACCGACTATTCCGATATCGGCCGATCCTCCGGCCACGACTCCCGGTATGTCATCATCCCTCAGATAAAGAAGTTCCAGAGGGAAATCCGAGGCCTTCCCAATGAATTTCCTCTTGGTATCATCCACATCGATACCGGAATCCTTAAGCAGTTTCAGGCTCTCCTCATTAAGTCTTCCCTTTGATTGAACCGCAAATCTTATCATATCCTGAAAATAAAAAAATCGGCCTGCCCTGTCCGGCAAGCCGATGTAATACAACTAAACTATTTATTACACCATCACTTACCAGACCTGTACAGCCCGGGAATGATGATGCTTATGAGATGCGTTCAAGTACATTTCTTCCGCAATATACGATTATTTATTTATTCCAAGCGAATTTTTGCATATTTAAGCAATAATATTTTCTCTCCATAGTCGTCGAAAACCACCTTCGCCTTCAGGTCGGGGACATTTCCCGTTATCTCCAGTATCTTGCCGAAACCGAAACGGTTGTGCTCGATCCTCTGTCCGGTCCTGAGTTCGGTCATCGGCACCGGGATGAATTCTGAATCCGGTATCTTCGGAGGGAGGGGACGGTTTTTCAAAGACTCTACCGCATCCTTCGGTTTCTGACCCGGGAAATATTTCACCCCACCGGTAGACATCCCGAACCTGATTCCCGAAGGCTTCGTGCCGCGGCCGGATCCGAAGCCCCGGAATCCCCTGCCGAATCCGAAGTCATCATCGTCACGTCCGTCCTTGTCTTCGTCCTGGAGAGGGTTGGAGATGTAACGCTGGTCTATCTCCCTTATGAAACGGCTCGGAGAATTCGATTCATATTTCCCGTTACGCATCCTGTTGCTGGCGAAGGACAGGCATACAGCCTTCTTGGCTCTCGTGATCGCCACATAGAACAGCCTCCTCTCCTCCTCAATTTCAGCCTTCGATGCCAGCATCCCCGATGACGGAAAGAGGTTTTCTTCCAATCCGGCGACTATGACATAAGGGAATTCGAGACCCTTCGCAGAATGGACGGTCATAAGGGCTATCTTGTTGTTGGAATCCTCCTCTTCCTCAAAGTCCACATTAGTCAGCAGGGATACGTTCTCCAGGAACTCACCGACAGTGACCACAGGGTATTCGACATCGGTCACATCCTCCACCATCCTGTCCGCCAGAAGCTCCTGAAGATACTCATCCCTACGCTCCTCCACGAACTGGGATATGCTGTTCAACAATTCCTCGACGTTGGATGCCCTGGACTGGCCTTCTATCGATGTATCCGCCCTGAAATGGGCAAGGAGACCGCAGGCATCGGAAAGACTGACGGCAAGCTCATGGGCATCCGTGACGGCTGCCCTGGATGCATGGTCGGAAATCATCTCGCAGAATGAACGGATCCTGGCCACGGCCGGAGCCTTCAGTCCGAAATCGGCGAAGTCCGGCTGGTATGCCGCCTTGAACAGGGAGATGCCCTTGGAACGCGCCATTGCTGCCAGGGCGCCGAGGGAAGTGTCGCCGATTCCTCTTGCGGGCATGTTAACGACCCTCTTGAAAGACTCGTCGTCATTGACATTCACGGCCAGTTTCAGGTATGCCATCATGTCCTTGACCTCGGCACGTTCAAAGAAGGAGTTGCCCGAATAGATGACGTATGGCAGGTTCCTCTTCCTCAAGGCCTCTTCAATGGCCCTCGACTGGGAATTCGTCCGGTACAGTACGGCGAAATCCTGATACCTTGCGTGGTCTGTCTGCATCCTGGAGATGATCTCGGAAGCGATCCTTATGGCCTCTTCCTGGTCATTGTAGCTCTTCACCAGACTGATCTTCTCACCTTCGCCGGCCACCGCCACGCAAGTCTTCGGGATCCTATCCTCATTCTTGGATATCAATGAATTGGCGGCATTGACTATATTGGATGTGGAACGATAGTTCCGTTCCAGGCGGAACAGCTGGCAGTCAGGATAGTCTTTCTTGAAATTCAGGATATTCTCGATCCTGGCTCCGCGGAAAGCATAGATGGACTGCGAGTCGTCCCCGACGACACAGATATTCCTGTGGTTTTCACACAGCCTCCTGAGGATCACGTACTGCGCGTAATTTGTATCCTGGTACTCATCCACAAGGACATAATCGAACCTGGAGGCGATATCCTGCAGGGCTTCGGCATTGTCCCTCAGAAGTATGTTCATATTCAGGAGGATATCGTCGAAATCCATCACGCCCGACTGCCTGCATTTGGCAGCATACAGGGAATAGATGTCGCAGATCCTGGGCTTCCTCGCGGCGGTATCTTTCTGGACGGCCTGTACGTTGTTCCTGTACGCCTGAGCCGTCACCAGGTTATTCTTGGCAAGGGATATCCTTGACAGGACGTCCCTGGGCTTGTAGACCTTGTCATCCAGCTGGAGTTCCTTGATGCAGGCCTTGACGGCGCTGGTCGAATCGCTTGTATCGTATATCGTGAAAGTAGCGGGATACCCGATCGAGGCGGCATATTCCCGAAGGAATCTCACGAAGACCGAATGGAACGTTCCCATCTGGAGTCTCCAGGAATTCCTCCTGCCTACCATCAGGGCGATCCTCTCCTTCATCTCGTTGGCCGCCTTCTTCGTGAAAGTCAATGCCATGATCCGGGAAGGATCCCCTCCCCTGGCCAGGATACAGGCGATCCTGCTCGTCAACACCCTGGTTTTTCCTGAACCCGCTCCGGCGACGATCAGTACCGGTCCGGTGATGCTGTTGACGGCTTTTTCCTGCTCCGCGTTCAGCCCCTCGAAAATCGCTTTCTCATTAAATTCCATAGTGGCACGAAAATACTCATTTTTTCGCGAAATAATGAGTATATTTGCATGATATATCGAAGATATGCAACCAATACACACACATAATGTCAAACACAATCGTATTGAAAAAGGGCCTGAACATTCCGATCAACGGAGAGGCGGCCCTCGAAACAATGAAAACGATCGCGCCTGACGTTGTCGCCGTTAAACCCACGGATTTCAAGGGGTTCTCCCCCCGACTCCTGGTCAAGGAAGGCGACAGGGTCCTTGCGGGATCACCTGTTTTGGCAGACAAACAGAACCCGGACATTCTCCTGGCTTCCCCCGTCAGCGGTACGGTACAGGAAATCGTCAGGGGCGAGAAGAGGAAACTCCTCGCAGTGCTCGTCAAGGCTGACGGCGCTGCCGAGGCAGTTGACTTCGGAGTAAAGGACCCGTCAGCGATGGATGCCGACGGAGTCAGGAACGCCCTTCTCAAGAGCGGTTTGTGGCCATCAATCATTCAGAGGCCTTATGGAATCATCGCCAATCCCGCCGTGACTCCGAAGGCTGTTTTCGTATCGGCTTTCTCCACGGCTCCGCTAGCCGCTGATGCCGAATTCGTTTTCAAGGATGAAGTCGACGCCATCCAGGCCGGAATCACCGCCGTCTCCAAGATCGCCAAGGTTCATGTCTGTGTGCGCAGCGAATCTTCCATCTTCTCAAAGCTGCAGAACGCCACGATCCACCTCGTCGATGCCAAGAAGCATCCTGCAGGTAACGTCGGTGTCCAGATCAGCCACATCTCCCCCATCAAGAAGGGTGAGACCGTATGGACACTCAGCCTCCTTTCCCTGGCTGCCATCGGCAAATTCTTCACCCAGGGCAGGCTCGTCCTTGAACGCAAGGTGGCTGTCACCGGCCCCGGAGCCCTCAAAACCGGCTATGTGGACGCACTTCCCGGAACTCCGGTCTGCGCCCTTGAAGGCTGCTTCGACAAAGAAGTCGAGACCAGGTTCATCAGCGGAGACGTCCTCTCCGGAGAGAGCATCGGCAAGGATGGTTACCTCGGTTTCTTCGACAACCAGCTGACACTCATCAAGGAAGGACGTGAAAGAGAATGGTTCGGATGGGCGAAGCCTTTCAGGTTCAACCAGTTCAGTTCTTCGATGGCCTACTTCTCATGGCTCAAGCCCAAGAAGAAGTACGACATGGACACCAACACCCACGGCGGAGTCAGGGCATTCGTCTGCTCCGATGTCTACGGCAAGGTGCTTCCCATGGATATTTTCCCTGTCTATCTGATCAAGGCCTGCCTCGCCGGCGACATCGACAAGATGGAACAGTTCGGTATCTATGAAGTCCTTCCCGAGGACCTGGCACTATGCGAATTCGTGGATCCTTCCAAGATCGACATCCAGGCCATCCTCTCCGACGGAATCGATCTCATGATTAAGGAAATGGCATAAAGGCAATGACTATGGAAGAAAATACAGTAAAACCCGGCCTTTTTGAAAAAGGCGGCAAATTGGGATGGCTGCATTCCACATGGGATGCCTTTGACACCTTCCTCCGTGTCCCTGCTACCGTGACCTCCAAGGGTTCGCACGTCAGGGATTCCATCGACATAAAGAGAGTCATGATCATCGTCGTGCTCGCCCTCGTACCCGCTGCCCTCTTCGGCATGTGGAACGTAGGTTACCAGCACGACCTTGCCATGCATGACCTCCCCGGATTCTGGAACCAGTTCTGGTGGGGTCTGTGGAAGGTGATTCCCCTCTATCTCGTAGCTTACATCGTAGGTCTCGGCATCGAGTTCGCCGGTGCCCAGATCAAGGGCGAGGAAGTGAATGAGGGATACCTCGTATCAGGTATGCTCATTCCCCTTATCGTTCCTGTCGACGTTCCCCTCTGGATGCTTGCGCTTGCAGTCGCATTCGCAGTCATATTCGGCAAGGAGGTCTTCGGAGGCACGGGAATGAATTTCCTCAACCCTGCACTTCTGTGCCGTGCATTCCTGTTCTTCTCCTATCCGAGCTCGATGTCCGGATCACAGGTCTGGATCGCCCGCCGTTGCGGAGCCGATGCCATTACCGGTGCGACTCCCCTCTCCTACATGTCCGAGGGACAGGGCGCCCTGGATGCCATCTCCGGAGCAGGATACAATTTCTGGAACATGTTCGCAGGTACCGTTCCCGGATCAGTCGGTGAGACTTCCGTGATCGCAATCCTCATCGGCGCCTTCATCCTCCTCTGGACCGGAGTCGCCAGCTGGAAGGTCATGGCCTCTTCGGTTGCCGGAGCTCTCTTCGTGGGTTGGCTCGGAACCGCTTTCGGTGTGACCGATGTCCCTGCTTACTACCAGCTCGTCATGGGTGGCTTCGCCTTCGGTACCGTATTCATGGCCACCGATCCCGTTACCTCGGCCCAGACCGAGTGCGGCAAGTGGATCTACGGATTCCTGATCGGAGCTCTCTGTATCACCGTAAGGCTCTTCAACCCCGGATATGCCGAGGGTATGATGCTGGCCATCCTGCTCATGAACACCTTCGCCCCGCTGATCGACCACTGCGTCACCTCCAGCGCCACGAAGAGAAGGGCAAAGAAAGTCTATGTCGCTTAATTATCTATGGATATGAATACTAACAGTAACACATATACGATAATCTACACGACCATCATAGTAACGTTGGTCGCGGCGATCCTGGCTTTCGTATCACAGTCCCTCAAGGCAAAGCAGGAAGCCAATGAGAAAGCTGACACCATCTCCCAGATGATGACGGCCGCACAGTTTGCCACCAAGGCCGACCTCCAGAAGATGGGGAATACGGCTGTACTGGCCAAGTATGCCGAAGAGATCGGTGAGGCGTTCACCGTCGGAACCGACGGGAAGAAAATCTCCGACATCAAGCTCGACGAGGTCTTCTCCCCCAAGAAACTCAAGGCTCAGAATTACAACATCAAGGGTGGAAGCGGTGCTGAAATCCCCGTATTCATCTTCAAGAACGGCGTGACCGTGGTTCCTGTCTACGGCGCCGGACTCTGGGGACCGGTTTGGGGATATATCGCCTTCGAGCCTTCATCCAACACTATCAAGGGCGCATATTTCGACCATGAGAGCGAGACCGCGGGACTCGGTGCCAAGATCAAGGACGATCCTGAGTTCCAGGCTGAGTTCAACGGCGAGAATGCTGATTTCTCCACCGCCAATGTATTTGACATCGTGAAGGGAGGAGCTCCCAGGAACGCAGACGGTACTTCCGTCATCGACAACAAGATCGATGCGATCACCGGTGCGACGATGACTTCCAACGGCCTTGACGCCGCCATCGATACCTGGCTGGGAGCCTATGCCGCCTATTTCAAGGGTGTCAACAATGTCGAACCTAAAACCGAGGAGGACTAATCATGGATGCTAAATTGAAAGAAACAATACTGAATCCGATCTTCAAGGGCAATCCCATAACCGTCCTTGTGCTCGGTATCTGCTCTTCACTGGCCGTTACCGTGACCATGAAGGGCGCACTCGTGATGGCTCTTTCGGTCATCGTGGTCTGCGGCATCTCCAGCCTGATCCTCTCGCTGCTGAGGAATACCATTCCCAGCCGTGTGCGTATCATCGTCCAGCTTGTCGTAGTAGCCATGATGGTTATCCTTGTGGACCAGATCCTGAAATCCTTCGAGGCGACCTACGCAATCGACAAGCAGCTCAGCGTCTACATCGGCCTGATCATCACCAACTGCATCGTCATGGGCCGTATCGAGGCTTTCGCCCTCGGCAACAAGCCCTGGCCCTCCTTCCTTGACGGAGTAGCCAACGGAGCGGGTTACGGAATGATCCTCCTGATAGTGGCATTCTTCCGCGAGCTTCTCGGAAGCGGAACCCTTTTCGGTTTCGACGTCCTGAACTGGCTCGGTTACACTCCTAACAACCTGGTGATCCTCCCGCCCTTCGCGCTCATCCTCCTCGGATGCATCGTATGGGTACAGAGGAGCATCCAGAAAGACCTGCAGGAGAAATAATTAAAACATTAAGGTTATGGAATATCTCAGCTTATTCGTAAAGTCAATCTTCGTTGACAACATGATCTTTGCATACTTCCTCGGTATGTGCTCATACCTGGCGGTATCAAAGAACGTGAAGACGGCTGCCGGCCTTGGTGTTGCAGTTATCTTCGTACTGTTGGTCACCCTCCCGATCAACTATCTCCTCAACAAATATGTCCTGGCCCCTGACGCTCTGATCAAAGGTGTCGACCTGAGCTTCCTCAGTTTCATCATCTTCATCGCCGTCATCGCCGCCATCGTACAGATAGTCGAGATGGTTGTCGAAAAGTTCAGTCCCTCTCTCTATTCCGCATTGGGAATCTTCCTCCCGCTGATCGCAGTCAACTGCGCCATCCTTGGCGGATCGCTCTTCATGCAGCAGAAGGATTTCGTCAATGTCGGAGAGTCTGCCGTGTACGCGCTCGGTTCAGGAATCGGTTGGTTCCTCGCCATCGTCTCTCTTGCGGCCATCCGTGAGAAGATGTCCTACAGCAACGTTCCCGCACCTCTCAAGGGTCTGGGCATTACTTTCATCACCGTCGGCCTTATGGCTATCGCGATGATGACCTTCATGGGTATTTCAATTTAACAAGGAGGCAAGACTATGTTCAATACAATCATCGGAGCAATCGCTACAATAGTAGTCGTAACGCTGATACTGGTAGCCCTCCTCCTTGTCATCAAGGCAAAACTCACTCCGTCCGGATCGGTCAGCATCGACATCAACGGCGGAAAGAAGACCCTCGAGGTACCCCTTGGAGGCGACCTCATGCACACCCTCGGCGACCAGGGGATCTTCCTCCCTTCAGCCTGCGGCGGCAAGGCCAATTGCGGCCAGTGCAAGGTCCAGGTTCTCGAAGGCGGCGGAACCATCCTTCCCACCGAGACCGGGTTCTTCAACCGCAAGCAGATCAAGGACGGATACCGTCTCGGCTGCCAGGTGAAGATCAAGGACAATATCAAGATCCAGGTTCCCGATTCCACCCTCAGCGTGAAGAAGCTTGAGTGCGAGGTCATCAGCAACGACAACGTTGCGACCTTTATCAAGGAATTCACCGTCAAGCTTCCTGAGGGAGAGAACATCGAATTCAAGTCTGGAGAGTACATCCAGATCGACATCCCCGAGTACGATATCGACTTCGCCGACATCGACGTGGCACCCGAGTACAGGGGCGACTGGGAGAAATACGGATTCTTCGGCATCAAGCACAAGAACACCGTCCCTACCATCCGCGCCTACTCCATGGCCTCGTATCCTGCAGAGAAGAATGTCATCAAGCTCAACGTCCGTATCGCCACACCTCCTTTCGACAGGAGCCAGCCCAGAGGCGTATTCAAGATGCTGCCGGTTCCTCCGGGAGTCGCTTCATCCTACGTCTTCACCCGCAAGCCGGGTGACAAGGTCTGGATCAGCGGTCCGTTCGGAGAGTTCCTTCTCCCGAAGGACGATCCCGAGGAGCAGGAGTATATCTTCGTCGGTGGCGGTGCCGGTATGGCACCTCTGAGGAGCCACATCATGCATCTGTTCAAGACCCTGAAGACCGGCAGGAAGGTCAGCTTCTTCTACGGCGCACGCGCCCTCGTCGAGGCTTTCTACCTGGAGGACTTCGCCGAGATCGAGAAGGAGTTCCCGAACTTCAAGTTCTACCTCGCCCTCGACCGTCCGGATCCCGCAGCCGATGCAGCTGGTGTGAAGTACACTCCCGGCTTCGTCCACAACGTGATGTACGAGACCTACCTCAAGAACCACGAGGCTCCCGAGGACATCAAGTACTTCATGTGCGGTCCGCCTATGATGGTCGCCTCTGTCAACAATCTGCTTGACAGCCTCGGCGTCCAGCCCGAGAGCATCCTTTACGACAATTTCTCATAGTTGACCGTTTTTCGGAACTATTTGAGTAATACTTATTTACAGAAAATGCATAGACTGACAATCTATGCATTTTCTTTTAATATATCAATCTACAGAGAGTTACAGGAAACGGACCTCCAGACCGTCATAGGCTGCCTTGAGAGGTTCCGGCAGGGTGGCGTCGAGTTCCGCCTGGGTCGGATGAAGGGTCCGGGCCATATGGGTCAGATATACATGCTGCCCTTCCTCAGGTGTGTAACGGCCCTCCCGCAGGAGCATGTGGACGGTACGCAGAACCGTCTCTACACTTGAGTGGGTGAATATCCGGAAATCCTCATCACCACCCAAGCCCATCGTGGCTTCCATGATGATACCCGTTACAGGCCTGCCTTTCTCATGGGGGTCTATACCGACTATTCGGGCGGCAGTCGCTGGGATGCCTCCCGTATCAGTCGCATAGAGGACCCTGGCCGTGTCCTTCTCTATCAGATACATCATAGTCAATTCATTCCGGTCACCGGTCGCATGGTTGGCAGGAAGTGCCGTAAGAGTCATTCCTCCGACAGTCACCATGTCCCCCGGAGCGAGCGGGACTATCTCAGGGACAGGAAGTCCGGTTTGGGCAGAAGCCGCCTTGAAATCCTCCCTGGCCCTGTCCACCCAGGTCGATCCGAGAAAGACTCGTCCGGGACCGAGTTTCAAGGCTGCGGAAGGGTTGTAATGGTCGCCGTGGGAGTGGGTATAGAAAATGGCTTCCGGGCGGAAGCCGTCCTGAAGCATGTCGGCATCCGATGGCGTGAAATCTATAAGTACCCTGTCTTCCAGGAGGATACTGCTGAGGCGCCTCAACTCTCCCCTCTCATCCCGGCCTTTCCAATCCGCTGCACCGGTGCCCAGGAAGCGCACTTTCAAGGGACCTGACCCCACGCTTCCGTATTGAAGATGAACCGGCTCTCTCCCGGTTTGGTCCATACCTTTCGAGCCGGCCGGCAAGGCGGATGCGATTCCGCCCAGGCCTGTGGCGGCAACCGCCCCGGCGCCTATCTGCAAGAATGATCTTCTGTCCATAAACACAAGAGTTGTTTCCCAATATTACGAAAAAACTTCGTATCTTGTATTCATGACAGCTATCAAAGTACCCATCAGCAAAACCATGGCCACCCTGATTGTCCTGGCAATCTGCCTTGGACTTCAGGCGCAGGACAGGACCCCCGTCCAGCAAAGGTGTTCCTACCACACATTCAGGCACGGTGGAGTGGAGAGGGAGTTCTATCTTTACAAGCCTGCCGGGCTGGCACCGGACTCACCCGTCGTGATCTGCCTCCACGGCTACACCGGTTCGGCGGCCAACGGCAAGTCCGGACTGATGGATGTCGCTGACCGTAACGGTTTCGCTGTATGCTATCCTCAAGGCCTCAAGGACCCAAAAGGAAATTCCAGCTGGAACGTAGGCTATCCATCCCAGGAAGGGATGAAGACCGATGACGTGGATTTCATAGTGAAACTCTCCCGGCATATCTCCAGGGAATTCGGTCTCAGCCGCGAGAACATATTCCTCACCGGGATGTCGAATGGCGGAGAAATGTGTTACCTTACCGCGCAGAAGAAACCGAAAGCTTTCAAGGCAATAGCCTCGATCGCCGGTCTTACACTTACGGACATGATGCCCCTTCGATATCGGAGGCCGGTTCCTTTCATGGAGGTACACGGGACTGAAGACCGTACGTCCGAATGGACGGGTGATCCGGAAAACAAGGGCGGATGGGGAGCCTATCTGGCCGTCCCTGTGAGCATAAGTTACATAATCGCAGCTAACGGCTGCATTTCCGAAACAACGACCAGGCTTCCCCTCAGGGAGGGACGCAACCAGGTGATACTGCATCATTTCCAGGGCGGAAAACCGGCTTTCAAGGGAGGTCCCGCTGCCGATGTGCTGCTCTATGAGGTCATAGGCGGCAATCACAGCTGGTCAGACAAGGATATGGATACGTGTGATGCGATCTGGTCGTTTTTCAGCAGATATCTATGATAGACAGGAATGTTCAGATGATGGATGCCGGAATGAGGCTTTTCGAGAGCGAGAAGCCCCTGGGCACTGTATTGGGAGGAATCAAGAACGAGATGGGACGATATGGCCGTCTGATGAGACGGAACGAGATCGACCCGGAAGAGCTTCCCGCGACAACAGGGGACTGCGACCTGTTCCTGGACAGGTCCACCAGGTTCAAGTCAAAGTATCTCTCCTGCAGGGTGGAAGATGCCGGAACAGTCGGGAAGACCGCTGACGGTGAGGAGATCCACCGCTTTGCAGCCTCCCTCAAGGAGGGGAACCGGAACACCAATGTAGGAATATATGTCCACTTGGCCCTTATAATCATCTGGGCCATGCTTGGCTGGTTCCTGTCTGAAGGCAATGCCTGGATTGTGCTGGTTTTCGCCGCTGTCGGAGTATTCGGCGCCTGGCGCCAGCTCCGTCCCTCGAAGGACAACCTGAATCTCGCCAACAAGCTCCTGGATATCTTCTCCGAAGGAAAGTAGGTATTCCTATACCTGAAGCGCCTTGACGGCGGACTGGCCGGCGAGGTAGCCGGTAGAGAAGGCGCACTGAAGGTTGTAGCCACCTGTGTCACAGTCCATGTCCAGGACTTCACCGCAGAAGTAAAGTCCGGACTGGAGCTTGGACTCCATGGTCTTGGCGGTTATCTCGTCAGTGGATATCCCACCTGCGGTGATGACGCAGCGCTCATAACCCACATAACCGATTATCTCGAACTTCCAGTCCTTCAGGGACCTGGCAAGCAACTCAAGGTCAACGTCATAGAACCTGCGCTGAGGAGAGTGGAACCTGGCTGTTTTCTTGACCGTGGTCTTCAGGATATCGGGGTTCCAGGTCTGGAATCCGGGTATCAGGTCCCACGGCATGAGCTTGCCCAGGAGTATCCTGTACATCTCCTTGCCGTTGATTCCCCGTCCATCCTTAGCCTGACGCGTCCTGGGATCGTTCTTGATTTCGTTCCACAGAGTCTTGACCCTGTCCGTCAGTTCAGGTAGCGGCACTCCCGGCTTCAAGTCCAGGGAGAAAGCGACCCTTCCGCCGTTCATCAGTGTCTTTACGCATTTCCTGCTGACCTGGAACCCTATAGGGCCTTCAATACCACCATCGGTGAAATCTATGTCCCCGAACTCGGTCTCGGTGGCGGAACCGTCATAGGTGACCGTAAGGTTGACGTTCTTCAGTTTGGCTCCCTGCAGGGCCTCTCCGCTTCCAGTCATCGGGGTCCCACGGTCGATATGCCCCTTAAGCTCTTCATCCACCTTCTCTATCACCTTGTAACCCTTCGGGACAAGTGCGGTCAGGGACGGGAAGCAGGGTGTAACCTGATGTCCGAAGAACCCTGCCCATCGATAGCCGTCCCCGGTCGAACCTGTCATCGGATATGAGAGGCCTCCGGTAGCGATGATCAGTTTCGAGCACTCGAAGGATTCTCCGTTGGTACACTGGATCTCGAATCCTCCGGCACCGGTAGCCGAAACTCTTAAAGACTCGACCTCCCTTTCCGTGAGAAGCATGACCCCGTGACGCAGGACAGCTTCCACTATCGTATCCAAAACGTCAGATGCCCTGTGTGAATATGGGAACGCCCTGTCTCCCCTCTCGATCACCGTCTCCAGGCCGTTGCTTTCGAGGAAACCCAGCATATTCTCCGGAGTGAAGTTGTAGAAAGCAGCTTTCACGAAATTAGGGTTCGTCCGGATATGCCTGGAAAACTCATTCCACTCCTTCATGTTCGTGATGTTGCAGCGTCCCTTGCCGGTGAAAAGGATTTTCCTCCCCGGCCTGGGCATCTTCTCAAGGATGGTAATCCTGGCCCTGCTGCCGGCCGGAAGCGCCTTTACAGCTCCGTAAGCAGCCAGAAGACCTGCCGCTCCACCTCCGATTATGATAATGTCAGATTTCATCTTTTTTCTCCTATGCTGCAAATTTACTCTTAACTTCAGAAAAAATCATTATATTTGCAGTCCATTTCCACGAGAAATGCAGCAGGCCACTTTAGCTCAGTCGGTAGAGCAGCGCATTCGTAACGCGCAGGTCAACAGTTCAAGTCTGTTAAGTGGCTCTAAATCAGCGATTTAAATAGGCAAATCAAACCCACACGGCCCTCCGGTCATGTGGGTTTTGCCATTTTTCCAGGTTTTATTGTCAGAATCTGTGACTGGTCATGCAAGTAATAAAAGTCAGTCACAAATTCAAGGTTAACTAAAATGAAACCAGGCAATTACACCACTTTTTCGGTGAGCTTCTACTGCCGGGAAGCAAAAAAGAACCGGCAAGGCCTTTCGCCCATTGAAACATCAATCGTCATGAATGGCAGGAGATGGATCTTCTCACTTCCTCAAAAAGAGAATCCTGAAGTATTCAAGAATGCTCTAAAGTCAAAACGGAACAATGCAATCAAAGAGTATCTCGAAGAGATCAGGAGTAAGATCAGGGGCTGCCAGTTATTTGCCCTTCAGAATGATACAAAGTTCGACATCGAACTGGTAAAATCTTTCGTACTCCATGGAGGCATACGTCCTATCACTGTTAGCGAACTCTTTGAAGAATACATGAGCCAGCTAAAAAGAAGAATCGGAGTGAATCTTACTTACAAGACCTATAGGAAATTCGAGCTCTCCAGGGACAAGTTCCTGGAAATGGTATCTCCAACTGATCCAGTCTCTTCCATAAATGGAATGACGATACGAAACTTCATGACCGAACTTGAAAAGGTATATGAATATCAGACCGTAATGGGCTATGCTTCAAAGTTAAAAAGCGTGCTGCTCTACGCCGTAAGAAACAAAATGCTCTCACAGGATCCATTTGAAGGGATACCAATAAGAAGATGGAACAGGGAGGTTCAGTTCCTCAATGAGAGTGAACTAAACAGAATCAAAGAATTGCCGCTTGCGAACCAAAGTCTTGCCAAAATACGAGACCTCTTTATCTTCCAAGCAAATTGCGGATTATCGTTCGCAGATATGAAAGAACTGAAAAAGGAGGATTTCCTATTTAATGAAAACGGGCAGTGCTACATCGCCAAGAATAGGGTAAAGACTGAGATCCCTTTCATCTCAGTAATTCTCCCAGATGGGATGGAGATATTAAAGAAGTACAACTTCCGGCTACCACTGATATCTATCGAGAAAGTCAATGCTTATCTAAAGATAATACAGGACCTTAGCGGCATAAACAAACCCCTTCACACACACATTGCCAGACACACCTATGCAACAAGATGCCTTAACGCAGGAGTAAGAATAGAGGTTGTCTCAAAACTACTGGGGCATACTAATATCCGGCAAACTCAGCACTACGCCAAGTTGTTAAAAAACAGAATAATAGATGAGGTTTCTCAATGCTTCAAGAAATAAAAACAAACAAAAACCCGTACACCAGTTATCATCCGGCATACGGGTTTTTCAATTAATTAAGTGAATATATCCTTCATCTCTCGCGACAGCGAATCCCTAGCAGTTGATCCTGGCATTGAGCAATGATAGCCGCCAAGAACGAGAATCAGCTCAAGTCCCTCCTTTCTTGCTATCAGACTGCCTTTGCCGAAATCTACTGTCGCCCCACACCGCTTTGCCATCCTGATGAAATCGGTTTTCAGATCCGGAAGCTCTCCTGGAGAGATAAGTCCTCTAACCACATGTGACCCTACAATGATTGTGTACAACCTATTCATCGTCTTCCCCCTTCTGCTACCCACTGTTGAAGAATAGCTGTGTCGAACATCAGCTTGCCACCAACTTTTATTGCACCAGGAACCTGCCCCCTACTGTGCATCTGATAAAGACTGTTCTTCGTGTAACCGGTGATCTCTGATGCCAGTTCAACGGCTACTCTCTCCGGATACCGGGGAGACTCTTCAGCTTGACGCTGAAAAGCCTCCTTGACGGCATCCTTGACAATGTTTTCAATCAGCTCTTTCAAGCCAAGGATAAGGGTGTCACTACTCATTGGACACCTCCTGATTATTTCCACCGAAGAAATTGAACTCGTCCTCGAAGAGAGGATCGACGAACATCCTGATGTTTGACCCGTAAGCCTTTAGGCCTTCCATCCTGATGGCGTTGCAGACCATCTTCCCTTCAAGGATAAGGTGCTGGGCAACCGTGAGAGGTTTAACTCCAGCTTCCTTGCAGGTATCCTCGAAATCCCACACGCGGATAAGTTTCGAGGTTTCATCGATGAGCCAGATCCAGTAACGTGTTGGATCCGGGATCCATTCCTTATGCGCAGAGAGGGCCTCCTTGATGCAGGCCTCCTTGCCCTTGCTGGTCTGGAACGCAGAGGGGAGATTCAGGAATCTGCGCTTGGCAGATTGACTGATCTTCCACTCCGGGGCCAACTCATAAGCCTTTCGGACGATCTTCTCCTCGGGGGTCTCCTCTGACGGTTGCTCTTGCTTTGTGTCATTCCCCTTCTGATTGAGACCATTGTTGACTGAATCCTTGCGATTGTTCTGATTCCTGTTGGCAGCTTTCGCCTTGCGAGACTTACCATTTCGTCTAATATTGTAACGCATAATTAAATAAAAGGTGGGCTGTTAAGGCGCTCAGTCTTGAGCATCCGGGCTCGCTCCTCTCCTTGGTTAAATAAATAAAGGTGTTGCCGGATTAAAGGCTCCGGCTGGCCCGAAAACTAGTGGACTTTGATATGTCCACCATGGCAGGCTGGCCTAGTCAAAAACCATCGTTATCGTGACATTGTTGTCCGTGGTGACATAGAACCGGTCGTTGCGGATCTCGGTGGTTATGTGCCTCGCACCATACTCCTCCACGACCTCGGCGAGAAGTCTTGTGCTCTCAACACACGCAACTGAAGTGTTCTTGTACTCTTGAGGAAGAACCTGCTGCTCAGAAGAACCTGGCCTCTGAACAACGGTCAGAATGAAGCAGGAAGATGAGATGTCCCTGCTGACGGTTTCGATCCACTCGGAAATGTCCAAGCGGAGCTCTTTCCTGTTAACCAGAGTTGTAAAGCTCTGAAGAATGTTGTTGTACTTGTTGTAATGAGCTTGAGTCATAACTGAATTTAATTTATGTTCCATTGTTTTCATATTATTAAATAGGGAGGTTCAGAGGTTTCCTCTCCTCTGGCACTTTACATCGGCAGCTCATTCCGTACCGGTATCATTGGTCACCGGCAACCTTATAATCTTCGTGTTCATATCATTAACCGGACGTCTGCCGGTAATCGTCAGAGTTCTCACTTGATCATATCCGCGTCCCCTTGGATCTGACCCCTCAATCTCTCTCCCCTTCTGTCTTTCCCGGCTTAGTCCAGCCGATCACTGTGGCTCCTATCTCTCCCTCGGCCTTTTGTGGTGGCCTCGCAAACCTCCGACTTGTCAAAGAGCTGTTGTTTACGTCTGCAAAGGTCGGGGAGTTTTGAGGTCGAGAACAGTAGCTTTTAAGAATTAGATTTACTACCCTTAATGACACAAATAAGGGTCGTATCCTTAGGATACGACCCTGTTTGATTGCATAGTGATAAGAATAAAAACTAGAAGAAGCCGATACCCTTCAAAGGCTTCTTTAATATACCCTTAATGGAGTTCCCATCAAGGCACTCATTATCTGTAAGTCCTAGGAAATGAACAAGTTCCGCAATCAGTTGATTCTTGTCGTAAGAGACAACGGCCTCACGCCCCTTTACTTTAACCAACTCCCCTGCCTTTTCTTTAAACTCTTCCTTGACACTCCTGGACCTGATGGTTGGAAGATTTAATTTTTTCAATAGAATTGAGAACAATGAAGCCGCATACCAGGTCTGCTCCGTCTTTTTTCTCCGATCCTCTTCTCTCCATATTGGTATCTCAAATACGTCCGCCAATGATGATGACTTTACCTTGCATATTAGCTCATCCAACGCTCCAACGAGTTCCCGTATGAGAATCTTGCCAGCCATTACAAATGAATGACTTTCTAATTTGTTGTCAATAACAATCTTGAATTCATTTCGATTCTGTATCTCGTCCCGCATAGTTGTAAGCTGATCCTGAATAGAAGGCAATTCATTTGACAGATGTTTCTGATCTGTCCAGCAGCTGACAAGTAAGTTAATGTATGCCACGGCATACCAGAACTTCTCCTTATCTAATCCATAGGCTTCCAAAACGGGAATGATACTTTCCTGCTTGTAAAAGTCATCTTCCGAGATATCCATCTCCGCAATCTTCTTCTCTGAAAAAGAGTAGAAAGTATCGAAGGTATAATGAGGCTGCTCATAAGGGGTTCCGTCATCTTCAAAGTCTACAGACGGGAATTCCCAAGCCAGCTTTGCGGCATACTCAAATTTCGAAAACTTATCGCTCATATCTGTGGTTTTCAATAAAGATAGCCATTATTTGAGAAACCGGTCAATGATTCTCGGCTTTTCCAGCTTTTTTCTCCTCTCCCAATCCCCCTTCCATCACTCCAATCATCACTCCGCGTCATTTGCGGAACCAATTGAAAATAAGTGAATTATATTTGGAAAATTCAAAAAATATACTTATATTTGTACTGTATATTAAGGGCATATAATATAATTTTAAACATTTGTTTTTAGGGGTACTTCGGTACCCTCCTTTTTTTGCCTGAAAATCAACATTTCCTGATTTACCAACATTCCTGCTTAGAGATAGATTCCCTGTCCCTTCCATGGCAACTCAACATTTTTTGATTTGCCAACTTTTTTTCTTAAAGAAAAATATAGATTATTTTTAT